>NZ_JBHLEV010000003.1:467500-1149130 GCF_042263385.1 Bradyrhizobium tunisiense | reverse complement strand
GACGCTGGGTTGACAGAGGCCGACACAGACAAGGCGCCGTAGCCGCCCCTACCCCGCGCGGCGGGCGCGGGCCCTCGTCTCCCAGCGGTTCAGCATCTGGCCGAGCTCGCCGTTGACCACGGGTACGGCCGTGATGGCGCTCGCGATCTCGTTGGTATTGGCTGGCGCGTTGGCCGGGAGCCAATCCGGCTCGGAATACTCGCGCCAGCGGCGGGCTTCCGCACGTCGTTTGTTGGAGATGAATTCACGCGTGAAATAGCCGGCCGCGAATGCGATCCCCAGCAACACGATCAATACGATGACGCCAGCCACGTTTAACTCCGTTCATCGCCCCCGGACGGTGTCTGCGGGGCAATGCGCGCAAAATCATGGCTTGAACCCGGCCGAATGCGTTGCATGCTGCGCTTTGCCGCAAGCAAATTTTTGCTCAAGCCCGCGGAACATTTTCGAGCCTTGCAAATGTCACAAGGCGGACGCGAAGCGCGTCCCTTTCGAGCGCATTCGAATATGACGGGATTGCGGCCGCTACATCGCGCGAATCCGATTTCCGCCCTCGCAACCGGCGCTGGACCGCATTAACCTCCGGTTGCTCGGCCGGATCAACCGGCCAGCCGAACATCACTGGGAGGACGCGATGACACGCCAAGAACAGCGTGAGCAGGACGCTGCGCTTTCACGACGAACACTTGTCCGGGGCCTTGCGCTTGGCGCCGCGGCCACCGTCGCCGGCCCTGCGCTGGCCCAGACCGGCCCCGCCGCACCGCCGACCACCATCACCACCCCGCCGCGCGATTTCAGCCCGCGTGGCGCGCCGACGACTTATTTCTGGGACCCCGACATCCTCGCGGTCGACCCTTCCTTCAACGATCTCGCGCAGCCCAACACCGCGATCAAGCGTCTGCACACCGGCCTGCTGTGGGCGGAAGGCCCGGCATGGAGCGCGCAGGGACGATATCTGCTGTGGAGCGACATTCCCAACAACCGGCAGATGCGCTGGACCGAGGACGACGGCCGCGTCAGCGTGTTCCGCTCGCCCTCGAACAATTCCAACGGCAACTCCTTCGACTTCCAGGGCCGCCAGCTCTCCTGCGAACATCTCACTCGCCGGGTGACGCGGTACGAGCATGACGGCACCGCTACCGTGCTCGCCGACTCCTATCAGGGCAAGAAGCTGAACTCGCCGAACGACATCGCCGCGCATCCCGACGGCAGCTATTGGTTCACCGATCCGCCTTATGGCGGCCAGCTTTACGAAGGCGAGCCCGATGTCGCGGGCGGCCCGAGCAATCCGGCCGGCAAGCTCAACCCGAGGATCGGCCAGCCGGCCGGCTTCGTGCCGGGCAAGCGCGAGCTGCCGACCAACTGCTATCGCATCGATCCCTCGGGCCGCATCGACCTCGTCGTCACCGAGGACCAGGTGCCGGATCCGAACGGGCTGTGCTTCTCGCCCGACTACAAGAAGCTCTACGTCGCCTCGACCGGCAAGGGACCGGGCGACACCGGCCCCGGCGGCAAGGGCGAGATCTTCGTGTTCGACGTCGGCAGCGACAACAAGCTGTCCAACCACAAGAAGTTCAGCGATTGCGTGGTCGACGGCGTGAAGTGCGGACCGGACGGCCTGCGCTGCGACGTCAACGGCAATCTCTGGGCCTCCAGCAATGCCGGACGCGCCGTCGGCTACAGCGGCGTCACCGTGTGGTCGCCGGAGGGCAAGCTGCTCGGCCGCATCCGCCTGCCGGAGGTGTGCGGCAACGTCTGCTTCGGCGGCCCCAAGCGCAACCGCCTGTTCATGGCCGCGAGCCAGTCGCTCTACGCCGTGTACACGGCGACGCAGGGGGCGGGCCCGGGCTGAGCGGAACCGCGCACGAGCAAGCACGCCGACATGCGCGGCGTGCTTGCATTGGCGCTCTGAAACAGCATGACGACACGCTGATCGCGTTTCTCCTAACCTCGGGCAAATCTCCGCCATGAATGCAACGAAGATAGGTCACGCAGCAGACCGTGGCGTGGCGGGAGAAGCGTGATGCTCTCTCCGAGCGCGCCCGAACATCAAGTGGGAGTTGCGCGATGCGCCGCATGCCAAACGACACGATCATCGTCAGCGTCGGCGACCTGCAAGTTGTGACCGCTTCTGGAGATCTGGGCCTGCCGACCGACGCCCACGGCGGGAACGATGTAATGATCGCCACGGTCCGTGCGGGTCACGGCGTCTTGACCATGCTCGGTGACGACGCAGACCTCCAGGGGCGCTCGCGCGGAGGAAACGACCTCCTCGTCGCGGACGTCGAGGGCGAGGGCACCTATACGTATATCGACGGCGATGCGCAGACGATGTCCGGTCACTCCCGCGGCGGCAACGACACGATCTACGTCGATGCTTCGCACACGAGATATTCGAGCCTCTCTGTACTGGGAGACGCCGGAAACACGATGTCGGGCGATGCAAGGGGAGGCAATGACGATATCATCGCAGTGATGGGGAGCAGAGCGTCTGGCTCCTTCGGCGGCGACACCGGTTACGTCATGAGCGACAATGCCCATGGCGGCAACGATATCCTCAACGTGACCCAGGCCGGCATCTATGGCGGAGCGTCGATGTCGGGGGATGCCCTCTACGCCATGAGCGGCAACACATTTGGCGGCAACGACATCCTCATCTACACCGTCGGCGTCGAAGCCCGTTCGGGAGGAGCCTCCCTCGAGGGGGATACGCATTACATGAGCGACAACGCCCGGGGAGGCGATGACATCCTGATCGCGACCGTCGATGGCAATCCCGACTCGACGTCAATCGCGCTCACCGGAGACGCCTCGAACATGTCGGGCAATACGCATGGCGGAAACGATATCCTTCTCGGCGGCGAGCGCGGCGATTGGCTGTATGGCGATGCACGCATCTATGCCCCAACCGCGCCCGGCTCTATCACGGGCGGCCGCGATCTCCTCGACGGCGGCGGCGGCAACGATCAACTCTGGGGCGGACCGAACAACGATCTTTTCGTATTCGGGACAGGCTCGGGCCAAGATGTGATCAACGATTTCAATCAGGGCAATATGGCCGTCGGCAGTACGGTTCGGGAGCATGATGTGATCGACCTTCACGCTTACGGCTTTGCGGGCTGGACCGATCTGAAGAGCCTGATCAGCGACGACGGCGCTGGCCATGCGGTGATCCAGCTGACGGCCAACGACACGATCACGCTGGAAGGTGTCCGTGCTGCCGATCTCAACGCCAGCGACTTCATCGTCTGAGGCACGGGTCGACGCCGGCCGGCTGCAGCGATCCGGCACTCGCTCCAAGGCCCTTCGCTGCCAGCGCGACGAGCCTCCGCTCCGCGCAGAATGCACCCGTGCCCACTGGCATCCGGGGATCCATGCTGCGATCCTGCCGTTGATCCCCCAGGGGAGCCGGAGGAGGCGAGATGGACGATCGACCAAGACAACCCGATCTGATGCAGGACGACGGCTTCGTCCGGGTACGCGGCGCGCGCGAGCACAACCTCAAGAACATCGACGTGCGCATTCCCCGCAATGCTCTGGTCGTGTTCACGGGCGTGTCGGGCTCGGGGAAATCCTCGCTCGCCTTCGGAACGATCTACGCCGAGGCGCAGCGGCGCTATCTGGAGTCGGTATCGCCCTACGCGCGGCGCCTGTTCCACCAGATGCAAATCCCCGAAGTCGACGACATCGAGGGCCTGCCGCCGGCCGTGGCGCTCCAGCAGCAGCGCGGCGCGCCGACGACGCGGTCCTCGGTCGGCAGCGTCACGACCATTTCGAACCTGCTCAGGATGCTCTATTCCCGCGCCGGCGATTATCCGCGGGGGCAACCGATGCTCTATGCCGAGGCGTTCTCTCCCAATACACCGGAGGGAGCCTGCCCGACCTGTCACGGCATCGGCCGGATGCTCGACGTCACCGAGAAGTCCATGGTGCCCGACGACACCAAGACGATCCGCGAGCGCGCGGTGGCGGCCTGGCCGAGCGCCTGGCAGGGACAGAACCTCCGGGATATCCTGACGACGCTCGGCTACGACGTGGACAAGCCCTGGCGGGAGCTGCCCAAAAAGGATCGCGACTGGATTCTGTTCACCGACGAGCAGCCGACCGTTCCGGTCTATGCCGGTTACGACGCCACCGAGGTCAAGCGCGCCCTGCGCCGCAAGGAGGAGCCGAGCTATCAGGGCACGTTCACCGGCGCCAAGCGCTACGTGATGCAGACCTACGCCAAGTCCGAGAGCGCGATGATGAAGCGCCGCGTCGCGCAATTCATGATCACGCGGGATTGCCCGACTTGCCACGGCACAAGGCTGAAGCCTGAAGCGCTCAAGGTGAAGTTCGCCGGCCTCAACATCGCCGAAATGTCGCATCTGCCGCTCAAGCAATTGCAAGAGCTGGTCAAGCCATTCGCGACCGACTCGACGGGCAGGTCGGAGAAGACCGTTGTTGCCAGGCGCATTTGCGAGGATCTGTCGGCGCGGCTCGCCGTCCTGCTCGACCTTGGCCTGGGCTATCTCGCCTGCGAACGCAGCACGCCGACGCTGTCGCCGGGAGAGCTGCAGCGGCTGCGCCTGGCGACCCAGGTCCGCTCCAACCTGTTCGGCGTCGTCTACGTGCTCGACGAGCCCTCCGCAGGCCTTCATCCCGCCGACACCGAGGCGCTGCTGCGGGCGCTGGATCGGCTGAAGCACGCCGGCAACTCGATCTTCGTGGTGGAGCACGAGATCGAGGTGATCCGGCACGCCGACTGGCTGGTGGACGTCGGGCCCGACGCCGGCGAAGGTGGCGGCCTCGTCCTCTACAGCGGGCCGCCGGCAGGGCTCGGTGAAATCGCGCAATCGCGAACGGCCCATTATCTCTCGCGACCAAGAAAGCCGCTGCCGGCCGTTCGTCGCGAGCCGCAAGGGCATCTGAAGATCAGGGGTGTGGTCCGCAACAATCTCCGCGGCCTCGACATCGACATTCCGCTGGGCGTCATCGCCAGCATCACCGGCGTGTCGGGCTCCGGCAAATCGAGCCTGATCAGCCAATTCCTCGTCGAGACCGTGGCCGCGCATCTCGGCCACACGCTTGCTGCCGATTCCGACGACGATAGCCTGGCCGCGACGGTCGAGACATTGGGCGGCAGGATCGTTGCCGGCCTCGACCAGGTGAACCGTCTCGTCGTGGTCGACCAGAAACCGATCGGCCGCACACCGCGGTCCAACCTTGCGACCTATACCGGCCTGTTCGACCATGTGCGGCGGTTGTTCGCGGCGACGCCGCAGGCAAAATCCCGCCGTTACGATGCCGGACGCTTCTCCTTCAATGTCGCCAAAGGCCGCTGTGCGACCTGCGAGGGTGAGGGCTTCGTCTGCGTCGAGCTCCTGTTCCTGCCCAGCGTCTACGCGCCCTGCCCGACCTGCAAGGGCGCGCGCTACAACGACAAGAC
Source organism: Bradyrhizobium tunisiense (assembly GCF_042263385.1). Taxonomy (NCBI): domain Bacteria; kingdom Pseudomonadati; phylum Pseudomonadota; class Alphaproteobacteria; order Hyphomicrobiales; family Nitrobacteraceae; genus Bradyrhizobium; species Bradyrhizobium tunisiense. The sequence goes on along the minus strand of NZ_JBHLEV010000003.1, from coordinate 1,143,702 downwards.
GCTCGAGGTGAAGATCCGCGGCAAATCCATCGCGGACGTGCTGGCGATGCGCGTCGACGAGGCCTTCGCATTCTTCGAGGGCGATGCAACGCTGAACCGCTCGCTGTCGGTCGTGCGCGAGGTCGGCCTCGGCTACATCCGCCTCGGCCAGTCAGCCACCGAATTGTCCGGCGGCGAAGCCCAGCGTATCAAGCTCGCGACCGAGCTGATGCGACCGCAGCGCGGGCATACGCTCTATGTCCTGGACGAGCCGACCACCGGCCTTCACCCGCGCGACGTCGAGCGCTTGATCGCGCAGCTCGAGCGGATCGTGAACACCGGCAACAGCGTGATCGTGGTCGAGCACGACATGGACGTCGTGGCCCACAGCGACTGGATCATCGATCTCGGACCCGGCGCCGGCGACGAAGGCGGCCGTGTCGTCGCATCGGGAACGCCGGAACAGGTCGCCAAAGCCGGCGGAAAGACCGCGCGCTATCTGACCCGCCGCTTGAAACTGTGACGGGCGGAATCGCATCGCTGCATTATCGCCGAGCGAGGTCCGTTGGCGCTCATTTCGCACTTGCGTTCTATGCCGCGGACGACCGACCTCGACTTTCGCCATGTTGACTTTCCGCCGGCCCGCTCCCCATACTTCGCGAACAACAACAAGATCAAACGACGGTTTTGAGGGAGGATAGGATGCCGACTTCACGCAGGCAGCTGCTGAAGACCTCGGCGGCTGCCGCCGCCGCACTCAGCCTCGATTGGACACGCGCCCAGGCGCAGGCCGAGAACATACGCATCGGTCTGATCTACGACCTCACCGGCCCCTTCGCCGCCGGCGGCTCGGTCGCCTCTTCGGTCGGGGCGCAGATCGCCATCGATCTCGTCAATGAGAAAGGCGGTGTCGGCGGCAAGTACAAGGTTACTCCGCTCGCCGCGGATTCGCAGAGCAAGCCCGACGTTGCGATCAACGAGGCCGAACGCCTGATCAGCCAGGAGAAGATCGACATCCTCAACGGCGTTTATGCGAGCTCGCACGCCGTGCCGCTCGCCGCCAAGGTCGAGCAGCAGAAGAAGATCCTCTGGATCACGACCGCGGTCTCGACCGCCGTGTTCAAGGACAAGAACTTGCAATACGTCTTCCGCGCGCAGATTCATTCCGACCAGTACGGACAGGCCTTCGCCAGCTTCATCAACGAGCATGCCAAAGCCAAGCTCGGCATGGACCCGAAGGAGGTCAAGGTCGCGTTGATCCACGAGGACGGCCCCTATGGCGTCGGTGTGGCCTCCGCCGACGAGGCCTACGCCAAGGAAGCCGGCATTCAGGTCGTGCTGCGTGAAGGCTATTCGGCATCGGCGCCCGATCTCTCGGTGCTGGTCACGAAGATCAAGCGCGCCAAGGCCGACGTGATCTCGCATGCCGGTTACAACCCCGACATCACCCTGTTCCTGCGTCAGGCGCGCGAGAGCGGATTGCGCTTCAAGATGCTGTTCGGCGCAGGCGCCGGCTACAGCCAGCTCGACAAGCTGCGCGCCACCTTCGGTGCCGACATCGACAATTTCTGCAACATCGACCCGGTGCCGGCGCAGTTGCTCGATCCTTCCAAGCTCGCACCTGGCATGGGCGACCTGATCAATGCGATGGTCACGCGCTACAAGGCCAAGACCGGCGCCACCGACGTGCCGCCGCATTGCTCGATGGGCTTCAACCAGACCTGGATACTGCTGAACAACGTGCTGCCGGTCGCCAAGGAGAAGTACGGCAGCTTCGACCCCGAGGCCATTCGCAAGGCGGCGCTCGACGTCGACATCCCCTCCGGCGGCACCATCCAGGGCTATGGCGTGAGATTCTACCCGCCCGGCACGCCGCTCTCCGGCCAGAACGAGCGCTCGACGCCGGTGGTGATGCAGAACGCCGGCGAGCACATCTCGGTGGTGTGGCCGAGCAACATCCGCACGCGGGACCCGGTGTTTCCGCTTCCGAAGGGCTCGACCTACGGGGCATAGCTCAGCTTTGCTCGCCGCGAAGGCAGTGCACCCTCTCCCCTTGCGGGAGAGGGTGGTTCGGCGCGATAGCGGCGAGACGGGTGAGGGGTCTCCATCCTCACGAGCAGTCTTGCGGGCGGATAGAACCCCTCATCCGGCGCTTCGCGCCACCTTCTTCCACAAGGGGAGAAGGGTTGCAGCGTGCTTGCGGCAGCAGTGTGCCTTACAACACCACTCGTCTCCCCTCCTCCGCGGCCCAATAGCCCGCGTAGTTCACCTTGATCGTCTCGTAGGCCAGCGCGAGGTCCGACAGCGGTTGCCGGCCGGTGGCCGCGCATTCCATGAAATCCTGGATCTCCTGCAAATAGCCGCGCGTCCATTCCTCCTCGAGGCAGACATATTGCCAGCCGGTTTTTCGATCGACCTTCTCGGTGATGTAGACCGAGGCGAGCTTCTCCTCGCTGGTCTGGTAGCTCATCAGATGATTGTTGGGGGTGATGTTTGCGAACAGCGAGCCGCCGCTGGTGTAGGTCTCGATCAGATTGCGCACGCCGCCCATGATCATGTCGCCGGAGAACACGGTCGCCTTGGTGCCGTCCGAGAACGTGGCGGTGAGCGTGCCCCAGTCCTCGACGTCGACCGGATTGGCCTTGATGTAGGTGCGCTCCTCCGGCTTCAGCCCGGCAGTGACGTTGCCGACATCGCAGGTGACGCTGGCGACGCGGATGGTCTCGCCGCGCGCCTTGGCCTCGACCTGCTTCAGATACAGCACGGCCGAGAGCGGGTGACAGCCCATGCGGATCAGCGAGCCGCCGCCGGTCATCGCCCATTGCGCGGCGTGGGCGGCATGCGAGCCGGAATGGCTCTCCTCACCCTTCATGAACAGGACCTTGTCCCTGGTCGCTTTGAGGATCTCCGCGGTCTTGGTCACCGCGGGCGCGTAGATCCAGTCCTCGGCATACATGAAGAGCTTTCCGGTCCGCTCGATCGCGGCTCGGGTCGCGTCCATCTCCTCGAGCACGCGCTCATACATCAGCGCCTTCGGCACGTGCTTGCCGATCGGCTGCGCATCGCCCTCGCGGCCGAAATAACCTGCAAAGGGCTTTTCGCAGATGACGTGCTTGCCGGCCTGCATGGCGCCAACGATCATCCCGGCATGGAGGTTGGGCGGGGTGCAGATGTCGACGACGTCGATATCCGCGTCCGCGATCAGTCCGGTGAAGCTGCGATAGACGCGCGGGATGCCATGGCGTGCGGCGAAGTCGACGACGTGATCGCCGCGCGCGGCCACCGCCGCGACCTCGACGTCCACGCCATAGACGCGCCGGAACGCATACATGTGCAGCTCCGACACGAAACCGCAGCCGACGAGTCCCACCCTGATCCTGGCCATAGCGCCCCCTGCTTTCAGCGGCACTATAGCGCGCGGGCTGGCCTATTCCACGGAGACTCGCACGACGCCGGCGCTCATCATGCCGAGTGCGCGGGCGGCCGGCACCGAGAGATCGACGATGCGGCCGCGAATGAAGGGGCCGCGATCGTTGACGCGGCACTGGATCGAACGGCTGCCATAGGACACTCTGAGCACGCTGCCGAACGGGCGCGTCCGGTGCGCGCAGGTCAGCTCACCGCCCTTGCCGGCTTTCGCGTAGCCGTAATAGGAGGCGAGCCCGCTTTCAGCATGGGCAACTGAAAAAGTGGAAAGAGAAAAACTGGCAAGAGAGAAGAATAGCGTGGTCTGCGCGCGCACGGCAACGCTCCCGGTTGCCTGCCCGGCGTGCAAACGTGGATTTGTTCCCTAAGGTTCCAAACGCCGCCGGGCGGCACCCGGCAGCGCCATCACACATTGTTACCGTTTGTGAAAGACCAGCGTGCGCACCTCGATGCTTTCGCGCGGCGCAGCATCTTGCGGCGTGGTCGGATCGACGAAGGCGGTATGCGGCCCGAAGCGGGTGCGGCCGTCGGTCGCGGAATCATAGCATTTGAGCAGCAGGGCCTCGTCCGGCGTCATTTCAGGAAAATAGAACCAGCGATGGTTCGGATTGTATTTCACCGAATAGGTCTCGCCGCTTCGGTTGGGATAGATCAGATCGGAGGCAACGAGATCATCCGGCGCGACCGTGGTGCCGTCGGCCATCGCCAGCGGTGAATCGCGCAAGGGGCCGCGGATCGGCCGCCACAGATTGATCACCTGCACGCGGCCCTTCAGCAGCTCCTCGGCCTCGTCAGGCAGATGCTCGCGCACGCGGTTGGCGCCGGAGACGTCGGTCTGGTCCACATGCACGCGCGTCGCCGGCTGTCGCGGCCCGCCGTCGCGGATGTCAGGCGCGCCTTCGACACGCTTGCGCACGGTGTGATCGAAGATGACGACGCGGTCGGCCCGCAGCGTCGCCCGCAGGAACGCCTCAACGGCGGGATAGTAGACCGCCCTCACCTCATCGTCGTCATAGAAATCCTTCACCCGGGTCGGATGGCGCACCAGCGCAAAGCCTTCGCGGTCGAGCGAGAAATTCTGGGCGATCAGCCGCGCATCGAAGATCGGCACCTGATGCGGCTCGGCCAGCGCTGTGCTCTTCGGCTCGCCCGGCGGCGGATCGAAGGCATAGGTGCGCGGCTTGGTCGTAACAGGTACGAGATAGTTGAGCTCGGCAGTGACGAAGGGAAGCGATTCGATTTTTGTTTCTTGCAGGCCCATGGCCGGTCTCCCGATGTGGTCGTCGGATTGATTTTTGAAGGGATGAGGCGGGCTGCAAGGGAGGCGGAGCAAATAGCAATGGAGGTGTCGTCGAGCGTGAGGAACGAAGAAAGAAAGCGTCGAGGAGTGCGAGCGTCATGGAAATACCGTCCTCATCTCACGAACGCTTGAATAGCCTTGTGAGCTCTGATGTCTCTCCGTCGTCATCCGGGGCGCCCGGAGGGCGAACCCGGAATCCATCGGGCCGCAAAGTTTGTGGTTGAATGGATTCCGGGCTCGCGACTTCGTCGCGCCCCGGAATGACGGCGGTGAGCGCTACAACCCCGCTTTCGCAATCGCATCCGTGAATGAGCGATCCACGATGTCGCGCGCATCGAGCTTCTGCTTGATCAGGCCCCAGCGGAAATAGAGATCGATCGTGCTCTGCTCGTCGGCGACCACGCCGTCGTCGATCGGCGCGATGCGGATCTTTGCGCGCGATAGCCAATTCTGCGGCACTGATGTCGGGATGTTCATCAGCCTGCCCCAAGTCGCGGCATAGCTGTCGATGTTATTCAGCGACCACGCCCGCGCGGCGGTGAGGCGGCGGATGAAATCCGTCAGCTCCGCGCGCTTGTCCCGGATCGCATCGGGCCGCGCCACCTGGAAGCTCAGCCCCGGCGTCAGCCCTTCCGAGGTGATGATGCGGCGCGATTTGAACAGCACCTCTTCCTGGCTGACATAGGGCTCCCAGGTCGACCACGCATCGACCGAGCCTTGCGTGTAGGCGATCTTGGCATCCGAGGGCGCGAGGAACGCGATCTGCACATCGCTCGTGCTCCAGCCGTTCTTCTCGAGCGCGGCAAGGATCAACTGATGTCCGATCGAGCCGCGACCGGTTGCGATCTTTTTGCCGCGCAGATCGGCAAAGCTCTTGATCGGCGAATTCTCCGGCACGAGGATCGCGAGCCCCTCGCGGGTCTGCCGGATCGCCGCGATGGCCTTGACCGGCGCGCCGGAGGCCGCGGCGAAGGTGAAGGGCGCGTCTCCAACGAGCCCGGTCTCGATCGCGCCGGCGCTGAGCGCCTCCAGCAAGGGAGCTGCCGCCGGAAACTCCTTCCACTCGATCCTGTAGGGAACGTCCTTGAGCACGCCTGCCGCTTCCATCACGGCCTGCGCATTGCCCTTCTGGTCGCCCACGCGCAAGGTGGTTTGCGCCGCCGCGAGCTCGAACGAGGCGAAAAGCAGCGCGCCGGCCAGCATCAGGCGGATCATTCCGCGGCCTCCCCGCGAACGGCCTGCCGCTTGGCGACAAGCTCCCGGGTCCGCGGGATCAGCTCGCGGCCATATTCGATCGCATCGATCAGCGGATCGAAGCCGCGGATCAGAAAATGGCTGATGCCGAGGTCGTAATAGTCGCCGAAGACTTCGGCGACCTGTTCGGGCGTGCCGACCAGCGCGGTGGTGTTGCTGTTGGCGCCGGTGAGCTTTGCGATCTCGGTCCAGAGCCGCTTGTCGATGCGGCTGCCCTGGTCGGCAAGCGCGAGCAGGCGCCGCGCACCGGCCGTGGCGTGGCCGTCGGCGGGCTTGCGATAGCCGGTCTTGTCCTGCAGCGCGGTGGCACGCGCCAAGATCTCTTCCGCCTTCTCCCAAGCCTGCTTCTCGGTGGGCGCAATGATCGGCCGGACCGACAGGCTGAAGCGCGGCGTCGGCCGCCCCTGGCGAACCGCTGCGTTATGCACGCGCGAGGTGACATCGCGTACCTGCGCGTAGGATTCTCCCCACAGCGCAAAGGTGTCGGCATGCTTGCCGGCGACCTCGATCGCCGCATCCGAGGCGCCGCCGAAATAGATGCGGATGCCGTCGGGGCGATACGGCTTCACCTGCGAGAACGCATTCTCGACCTGGTAGTACCTGCCTTTGTAGGTGAACGGCTTGTCGCTGGTCCATTCCAGCTTGAGCACATCGAGGAATTCGGAGGTGCGGGCGTAGCGCTCGTCCTTGTCGTCGAGCGTGTTGCCGTCCTGCCTGAGCTCGGTGGCATTGCCGCCGGTGATGACGTGGAGCGCGACCCTGCCGCGCGAAAACTGGTCGAGCACGGCGAACTGCCGCGCCAGCAGCGTCGGGGCGGTAAAGCCCGGCCGCTGCGCGATCAGCACGTTGAGGCGGGAGGTCGTGTTGAGGACGTGCTGGGCCACTTGAAGCGCGTCGGGCGAGGTCGAATGAAACGCCAGCAGGGCGCGATCGAAGCCGGCGTTCTCATGCGCCTTCGCCACCGTCTCGATGTGGGTGGGGTCGAGCACCGGTCCTTCGCGGACGACGGTCTCGGATGAATTGTTGTTGCTGATGAAGCCGATGAACTCGATCGACATGATGGTCTCCCTGATTGTTTTCCGGAAAGGCTAGAGGCCCAATGCGGAGCGGCCGAGGCCGATGCGCGTGGAATCGTCCTGCGGCGTGTGCACGCGGCCGCACAGCACGTCGCGATAGTGCCGCTCCAGCGGATTGGCGCGGGACAGGCCGTGATTGCCGGTGAGCGACAGCGCGTCCTCGACAGCGGCGACCGCGTTGTTGGTCACGGTCAGCTTGACGACGTTGGATTCGCCCGCTGAGAGCTGGACACCGTCATCGAAATCGCGCGCAAAGGACTCGATCAGCCGCGCATTGACCGCGAGCCGCGCCTCGATGGCGCCGAGGATCTCCTGTGCACGCGGCAAGGTCGCGAGCGGCGCGCCGAGGCTGGCCGGAACCCGCTGCTTCAGGAACGAGATCAGCCAATCGCGCGCGGCACGAGCGATGCCATCGTAGATCGCAGCGACGAAGATGGTATGGACTGTCGCCTGCGTCACGTCAGGGCCGCGCCAATCGGCGGGCTTGCGGACATCGATCTCGGCGTCGAGCGGGATGACGACGTCGTCGAAGACGACATCATGGCTGCCGCTGGCGCGCAGGCCGTGATGGTCCCAGGTCTCGACGATGCGAGTGCCCGGCAGGCCCGCCGGCACCAGGAACTGTCCGACGCGCGGCTCGGCCTCGTCGGTCCGCGCCCAGACCAGATACCATTTCAGGATCGGTGATCCCGTCGAATAGATCTTGTGACCGGAGAGGCGCCATCCGGTCTCGGTGCGCCGCGCGATGGTCGCGGGCAGGCCGCCACGGGCGGGTGAGCCGAGCTCCGGCTCGACGCGCAGCGCGTTGACGAGGGCAAGGCCCTCGACGCTCTCGCGCGCGAGCTTGCGCGACAGCCGTGCCGGCCAGGTCGGGCTGCGCGCCATCACCAGATGATTGATGATGTGCATCGACAGCACCAGCGCGGTCGAGGGATCGGCCTTGCCGATGATGCCGATCACGCGCGCGGCGTACCTTGCGCCCGCTCCGGCACCGCCATGGACGGCCGGCACCGTCAACGACAACAGGCCGGCTTCCGATAGCTCGCGAAAGTTCTCGAACGGGAAGCTGCCGGTGCGGTCGTGCTCGGCCGCGCGCGCGGCAAAGCCCGTCGCGAGCGCCTCGGCGCGCGCGACGTAATCGGGTTCGCTATGCGGCGTCCGCCCTTTGGCTGCGGAGATCACCATGTCGCATCCAGTCCCAGAAGGCCGAGAATCTGCCGGCGCAGATCCGCCAGATACGGATCGCCGCGATGCCTTGGATAGGGCCGGTCGACGCGGATGTCGGCCTTCACCCGGGCCGGGCGATCGCTGAAGACGACGACGCGGTTGGCGAGCACCAGCGCCTCCTCGGCGTCATGCGTCACCAGCAGCGTGGTGAAGCCCTTGCGTTGCCAGAGCGCGACGAGCTCGGCCTGCATGGTGATGCGGGTCAGCGAGTCCAGCTTTCCCAGCGGCTCGTCGAGGATCAGGATTTTTGGATCGTTGACCAGAGCACGCGCCAGCGCGACGCGCTGCGCCATGCCGCCGGAGAGCTGGTGCGGATAGGCGTTGCGGAACGATGCCAGCCCGACCAGATCGAGCGCGGCGTCGACGCGATGACGCTGGCTCTTCAAGATGCCCTGGGCCTCGAGACCGAGAGCAACGTTGTCCCAGACCGACCGCCAGGGAAACAGGGTCGGATCCTGGAACACGACCACGCGCGAGGGATGCGGGCTTCTGATGCGCGTCTCGTCCTCCCTCAGCCTTCCGGCCTTGGGCTTGTCGAGGCCGGCGACCAGCCGCAACAGGGTCGACTTGCCGCAGCCGGAAGGACCGAGCAGTGCGACGAACTCGCCCGGCTCCACGGAGATGCTGACGTCGCTGAGCACCGGCAATTCGGCGCCGTCGATGTCGAAGGCGTGGCTGACCTGCTCGATGTCGAGCGCGGCGCCGGCGGCAGAATGCGTGACCGCTTCAGCCAGAACTACCATTTCACGGTCCCCTTCTGCCAGACCAGGAGACGATCGCGGATCGCAAACAGCAGCGTAATCGCGCCGGAGCAGAGCAGCGACATCACGATCAGCGCCGCATACATGTTGGCGTAGGCGGCCCAACCCTGCGCCCACTGCAAATACCAGCCGAGCCCGGCCTTGACGCCGATCATCTCGGCGACGACGAGCACGGCGAAGGACGAACCCAGCCCCATGAACAGGCCGACGAAGACGTGCGGCAATGCTGCGGGAATCGCGACTTTCAACACCAGGAAGGATGGCTTTGCCCCCAGCGTGCGCGCAACGTCGTAATAGGCGTTGCTCACGCTCGCGACGCCGGACCAGGTCAACACGGTGACGGGAAAGCCCGTCGCCAGCGCAATCAGGAAGGTCGAGGCGCTCCAGCTCGACGGGAACGTGAAGAACGCGATCGGCAGCCAGGCGGTCGCCGGCAGCGGGCCGATGAAGCGCAGCACCGGATGCACCCAATAGCCGACGGCGCGCGACCAGCCGATCGAGACGCCGGTCAGGAAGCCAACCGTCGCGCCGATCAAATAGCCGCCGAGCTGGAGCTTGACCGAGGCGAACACGCTGTCGAGCAGCTTTGGCAGGTCATCGGTATAGACCTCGATGATCGCCTGCGGCGGCGGAAAGAACGGCAGCGGCAGCCAGGCGAATTTCGCGGTCGCGACCTCCCACAAGGTCAGGAACGCACCGAGCGCAAGAAGCCAGGGCGCCCGCGCCTGCAATGCCCGTTTTGCCGACCCCAGATAGTCGGCGCCGACGGTTCCGAACAGCGCGATCGCCGCGATGACGAAGGCGGCAATGCCCAGGGAATGCGTGCGCGTCCAGTCGCCGACATCCTGCCACCACAGGCAGGACAGACCGAGCGCGATCCAGGCGATGCTGGCGAGAACTCCGGCGCCGGACTCCCGTAACCAGGCCGCAAGCAGCGGCGCGCGGGAGAGACGCGGCGCGCCGGAGGCGAGGCCGTCAGACAGCGAATACGTCGACATAGATGCGCTCCACGAATTTGGCCGTATCGGTGCTCGCCTTGAAGACCTGCACGCTCTTGAGGTCGTCGGCATAGGCCTTGAGCTCGCGCTTGAGCACGTCGCCGACGGGATGATGGTGATGGGTGTGGTAACGCACCATGCCTTCGATATCGGCAAGCGAGGCTGTCTTCGGCGCGTATGGCAGGAACGACTTTGCCGTCACGACCGGGTTCTGTGCGGTGAACATGGCGGCATCGAGCAGCGCCTGCGTCAGCGCACGCGCGACCTGCGGCTCCTCGCGCACCAAGCTGCCGCGCAGGCCGAGAATGCAGCAGCTCTTGTCGCGATATTCGCCGTCGAGATTGGAGGCGACCTCCTTGTACTGGCTGTCCTTGAGCCAGAGATAGCCGAGCGGATCGGACGACAGGAAGGCTTGCACCTCGCCCTTCTCGACGGCGACATTGAGGAGGTTGCCGGGATAGGCGCGCCAGTCGACGTCCTTGTTGGGATCGATGCCGAGCTTGGCGAGCTGAACGGAGAAGAAATTCTTGTCGGGGCCGCCGAGATCGCCGACCGCAACGATCTTGCCTTTGAGATCGGCCAGCTTGCTCACATTAGAATCGGCACGGGTCAGAACGCGCATGCAGCCGCCATGGGTGCCGGCCGCGATCTTGACGTCAAAACCCTGCTCCAGCGGCTTCAGCCAGCGCAGCGCCATGCCGAGGCCCGCATCGCTCTTTCCGGTCGCGATTGCCTCCAGCAGCTGATCGGTCGAGCCGGAGTAGTTGATGAGCTCGATGTCGAGATTGTGTTTCTGGAAGAAGCCGTGCTCGATGGCGACCGGCACGGGAGCGAGACAGACAGCGCCGGCATTCCACGACAGTTTCAGCTTGCGCGGCGCGCCGGTGAGCGCGGGCGCATCCGATGCCGTCCGGCACAGCGGAAACTCCGAGAAGTCGACGCCGGTCGCAATCCCGCCTGGCGCGAAGGCCTGCGCCGCGCCAAGGGCGCCGAGCGGTGCGGCGAAGGCAGCAGCCAGTCCTGCCTGAAGCAGATGGCGCCGGTCGAGCTTCGATCCGCCGCGCTTGTTGTCGTCGTCCATCGGTCTCCGCTCCTGCGCTGGCACGGCTCCGCCGCTTGCGCAACGTATCGCGTTGCGCATGTTCCGTACGGAGCTGCGTTGAGAGAATGTCGTTCTGCGGCGACCATGCGCCGCGTGATGCGATGCGTAAATCATGCGGCGCATGCGACGTATCGTCAATGAAATGGAATTTCGAATGTTGCGCGAGGCGAAGTCATTCTCTCCATCACCGCAGGCGGCAACGATGAAAGGATTTTCGAGAATGCGGCAGGCGACTCCGCGCGCGGCGACCGCACGTGTGCATCATTCCTGTGCACCTGTCCCTCGCAAGCATGCCGTCTTCTCGCGCGCGGCCATTCGATGAAACGTCCTTGCCTGACGCACGCGCAATACGGACGGCCATTTCATTGACTGCGCATCGCGCGATCATAGACTTGATCGTCTCGCTGCATCGTTCGCTCACGCGTCGTGAGCAAAGCAACAAGACAGGCCACATGCGCATCAACTCCCGTCATCATGCCCTCACCCGCCGTCTCGCGGCATCGCTGCTTGCCGCCGCCGTCACCTTGTCGTCGGCTGCTGCATCGTTCGCCGCCGACACCGTCTTGCTGCGCGTCGGCGACCAGAAGGGCGGCAACCGCTCGCTGCTCGAGATCTCCGGCTATGCGAAAGACCTGCCCTACAAGATCGAATGGTCGGAATTTCCCGCGGCCGCGCCGATCCTCGAGGCGCTCAACGCCGGTGCGCTCGACGTCGGCTATACCGGCGATCTCTCGTTCCTGTCGGTCTATGCGGCCGGCGCGCCGATCAAGGCGATCGGCGGCACCAGATCGGACGCGAAGACGCAGGCCATCCTGGTGCGCCAGGATTCGCCGATCAAATCGGCTGCCGACCTCAAGGGAAAACGGCTCGCCGGCACACGTGGCGGCTGGGGCCAGTTCCTGATCGACGCCACGCTGGAGAAGGCAGAGATCAAGCTGGAGGATGCGACCTTCGCGCCGCTCGGGCCGGTCGACGCCAAGATCGCGCTGCTCGCCGGCTCGATCGATGCCTGGGCGGTGTGGGAGCCCTACGTGTCGTTCGCGACACTGAAGGACAAGGCTCGCGTGATCGCCGACGGCGAAGGACTGACGCCGACCATCACCTTCATCGTCGCGTCCGACAACGCCATCGCCACCAAACGTGCAGCGGTGCGGGACCTGGTGCAACGGCTCAACAAAGCGCGGCTATGGTCGCTGGATCACCTGCCCGAATACGCCAGGAACACGGCCGAACTGACCAAGCTGCCGGAAGACGTGCTGCTCTCGGCCTACACCGCACAGCGCACTAGCCCGATCGTGCTCGACGAGAACGTGGTGAAGGAGGTGCAGGCAGCCTCCGACCGCTCGACGCGCTATGGTATCCTGCCGAAGAAGCTCGACGTGAATAAAGCCGTCGACCGCAGCTTCACCGCCGCGGCGGCGGGGTCGAACTAGACGTGATGATCTTCCGGTGGGCGGCAGGCTCGCTCCACCTCTCCCGCTTGCGGGAGAGGTCGGCGCGTACCGGCGATGCGAAGCATCGTCCCGCGCGCCGGGTGAGGGCTTTCTCCTCCAGGGGATTGTCCCTTTGCAGAGCCCCCCTATCCCCGACCCTCCCCCGCATGCGGGGGAAGGAGCGCACCGTGTTCACGACATGAGCAAGTCCAACAATGCAAAGAGCGGCGGAATGCGCTGGCCTAGTCTCAGGGCCGGCCCGCTGCATCTCGCCGCGATCGCGCTCATGCATTTCGCATGCATGAGCCTGCTCGTCTGGCTCTCGCTCTAAAGCGCGATGAGATCTCGAATCCTCATCGCGCTTCAGCTCATTGTTTGAGCATGATCGTTCCGGAAAACCGCTTCAGACGTTTCCGGATCATGCTCGAGCCACGCAACCTCACCAATAGGCGCGGTAGTAGTGACGCGGATACGGCCGGTAGTAGCCGCCGTAATAGGGGCGGTAGGGCCGATAGTAGCTGCGATAGCCATAATAGCGTGGATAGGAATAAACCGGCGCGTAGCCGTAATAGGCGGGCGCGTAACCATAGCCGTAGCCGGGATATCCATAGCCGCCGTAATACGGGCGGCCATAATAGCCATAGCCGTACGGCGCACCGGCTGCGATGGCGCCGCCGATGATCGCACCGGCGGCGAGACCGCCAATGCCTATTCCCCAGCCGCCGCCGCGCCAATGCACCGGCGTAACATCGTTGCTGGCCGCGGCCTTCATGCTCGCGACGTTGGTCGGCAGCGGGGCTGCCGCCGCCTGCTGGATTTCGCCGGCGACGACCGCGCCGGCCAAGCCACAGGCAATTGCCGTTCTCCAAATCCTCATCGTCTTACTCCCTGTGTGACGTTCCGCTTGGAAAAGGATCGCACCACCATGATCGGGTATCCCGGCGCCGAATCAAAGCCGGATTTTGCGTGCGGCGCACAAGTCCCGCCCACCGGCGTGCTGCTGGATCGCCAAGACGAAAGCATTAAGCTTCCCATCTTCGCAACCAACAACCTACTTCACGATTTACTATGCGTACCATTACTATCGGTTCCAGTGGGCGCGGGACCGCGGGGCCTTGTCGCGACAGAAAGCCCCGAAATGCCAGAGTGGGAGGATGACATGAGTGCCGTCGGTAATGAGCCGCTTGCCCGTCAGGCGCTGGCGTTCGTCCTGGCCGGGGGGCGCGGTAGCCGGCTTCTGGAGCTGACCGACCGGCGCGCCAAGCCCGCCGTCTATTTCGGCGGAAAATCCCGGATCATCGATTTCGCGCTGTCGAATGCCGTCAATTCAGGCATCCGAAGGATCGCGGTGGCGACCCAGTACAAGGCGCATAGCCTGATCCGCCACCTTCAGATGGGCTGGAACTTCTTCCGCCCCGAGCGCAACGAGAGCTTCGACATCCTGCCCGCGAGCCAGCGCGTCTCCGAGAACATGTGGTATGTCGGCACGGCGGACGCGGTCTACCAGAACATCGACATCATCGAATCCCACGCCTGCCGCTTCATCGTGGTGCTGGCGGGCGACCACATCTACAAGATGGATTACGAGGTGATGTTGCGCCAGCACGTCGAGAGCGGCGCCGACGTCACGGTCGGCTGCCTGGAGATGCCGCGCGCGGAATCCTCGGGCTTCGGCATCATGCATATCGACGAGAACGGCTGGATCCAGGAGTTCCTGGAGAAGCCGAAAGATCCGCCGCCGATGCCGGGCAAGCCGGACGTCTCGCTCGCCAGCATGGGCATCTACGTCTTCAACGCCAAATTCCTGTTCGACCAGCTCAAGCGCGATGCCGAGGACCCGAACTCCAATCACGATTTCGGCAAGGACATCATTCCCTACCTCGTCAAGAACGGCCGCGCGATCGCGCACCAGTTCTCGACCTCCTGCGTGCGAACCAACGGGCACAACGGCGCCTATTGGCGCGACGTCGGCACGGTCGACGCCTACTGGTCCGCCAATATCGATCTCACCGACGTCGTGCCGGAGCTCGATTTGTTCGACCGCGCCTGGCCGATCTGGTCCTATGCGGAGATCACGCCGCCGGCGAAATTCGTTCATGACGAGGAGGCCCGCCGCGGCCAGGCCGTGAGCTCGCTGGTCTCGGGCGGCTGCATCATCTCCGGCGCCTCGCTGCGCCGCTCGCTGCTGTTCACCGGCGTGCGCATCAATTCCTATGCCAATGTCGAGAACGCCGTGATCATGCCCTATGTGAATGTCGGGCGCGGCGCGCGCCTGAAGAACGTCGTGATCGACCGTGGCGTCGAAATTCCGGAAGGCCTCGTCGTCGGCGAAGATCCCGATCTCGACGCGAAACGCTTCCGCACCACCGAGCAGGGCATCTCGCTGGTCACCCAGCCGATGATCGACGGTCTCAATAAATGACGCCTGTTCGCGTCCTCGCGGTCGCTTCTGAAGTCTATCCCATCGTCAAGACCGGCGGCCTTGCCGATGTCGCCGGCGCGCTGCCGATCGCGCTGAAGCCGCATGGCGTCGAGATGCGCACCTTGATGCCGGGCTATCCCGACGTGATGCGGCGCGTATCGAACGTCGAGGAGATCCGGCACTGGCCGGATTATTTTGGCGGTCCCGGACGGCTGCTCGCCGGCTCCCACGAGGGGCTCGACCTGTTCGTGCTCGACGTGCCGCATCTCTATGCGCGGCCGGGCAACCCCTACGTCACCAGCGAGGGCGTCGACTGGCCGGACAATGGCGTGCGCTTTGCGGCGCTGTCGCGCATCGCCGCCGATATCGGCCAAGGCCTCGTCCCGGCCTTCGTGCCCGACGTCGTGCACGCCCACGACTGGCAGGCCGGGCTCGCGCCGGCCTATCTGCACTACGACAATCGCCCGCGGCCCGCGACCGTGATGACCATCCACAACATGGCCTATCAGGGCAAGTTCGCGCCTGAGCTGATCGGATCGATCGGCCTGCCCTGGCACGCCTTCAACGTCAACGAGCTGGAATATTTCGGCGGCATCAGCTTCCTGAAAGCCGGCCTGCAATTCGCCGATCGCATCACTACGGTGTCGCCGACCTACGCGCGGGAGATCCAGAGCGACGAAGGCGGCATGGGGTTCGGCGGCCTCCTGCGCGCACGCGCGCACGTGCTCAGCGGCATCCTCAACGGCATCGACGTCTCGGTGTGGAATCCGGAAGAAGATCCGCACATCGCCTACCGCTACGGCGCGGAAGACCTGACGTTCCGGGCCGCGAACAAGGCGGTGCTGCAGCAGCAGTTCAACCTCGATTCCTCGGACGAGGCGCCGCTGCTCGGCGTCATCAGCCGGCTGTCGTGGCAGAAGGGGCTCGATCTCCTGCTCGATGTCATTCCGACCATTTTGGGCGAAGGCATGCAGCTCGCGCTGCTCGGCAGCGGCGACCGCGATCTCCAGGATCGTTATCAGGCCGCCGCCCGCGCCAATCCCGGCCGGATCGGCGTCGTGATCGGCTATGACGAGATCCTGGCGCACCTGATCCAGGCCGGCTCGGACGCGCTTCTCGTTCCCTCGCGCTTCGAGCCATGCGGCCTGACCCAGCTCTGCGCGCTGCGCTACGGTGCCGTCCCGATCGTGGCGCGCGTCGGCGGGCTCGAGGACACCATCGTCGATATCGGCGAGGCCGACGCCTCCGGCCGCGACGCCACCGGTTTCAAGTTCGCACCCGTGACGGCGGATGCCTTCGCCGGCAGCTTGCGCAAGGCCAACATCGCCTTCCACGACAAGCAGACCTGGCGCCGGCTGCAACGGAACGGCCTTGCGACCGACGTCTCCTGGCGTGGCCGCGCCGGCGACTATGCCGCGCTGTACCGCAATCTCATGACGTCGCGCGCGTGAGGCTTAGCCGTCGTCGAATCCATGCTATAGAGCCGCCATGGACCCCTTCGTGATCAAGCTGATCGGCTTTGCCGCCGCCACCTGCACCACCGTGGCCTACGCGCCGCAAGCCATCAAGGTGTGGAAGACCCGCTCCACCGGCGACATCTCGCTCGGCATGTTCCTGGTCATGGTGCTGGGGCTGGCGCTCTGGCTCGTCTACGGCCTGCTCTCCGGCGATGCCCCGCTCGTCGCGGCAAACGCCGTCACCATGGTGCTCGCCGGCGGCATTTTGTTCATGAAGCTGAAATACGGGTGAGGTAGCGACGCACTCTTCTTCCTTCTCCCCTTGCGGGAGAGGGTTAAGGCGCACGCCGCCCTTACGATTCATCCAAATTTGTACGATGCCATCGCGACGTTGGCGACTTCATCCACGAAAACACGATGACCCACGTCGCTGCCGGCGGCCCCGGCGGCCACCATCAGCGGCAGCAGATGGTCCTCGCGCGGATGCGCCAGGCGCGCGCTCGGCGCGTTTTCCCAATCGACCAGCATCGCGTTGCGGCGGGCCGGATCCGGGTTGCTGATCGCCTCGTTGAGATACGCCTCGAAGTCATAGGACACCGGCTTGGACTCCGGCCGGTTGAAGCCGCGCATGTTGTGATAAGTCAGCCCGCTGCCGACGATCAGAATGCCTTCATCGCGGAGCGATGCAATCGCCTGCCCGACCTTGACGTGCTCGGCCGCCTCGTAACTCGACTTCAGCGAGAGCAGCACGATCGGCATGTCGGCGTCCGGATACATCAGCCCGAGCGGCACGAAGGTGCCGTGATCGAAACCCTGATTGGGATCTTCCCGGCAATCGAGCCCCGCGCGCGTCAGCAGCGCCTTCACTTGCGCGGCGAGCTCGGGCTGGCCCGGCGCCGGATATTTGAGGTGGTAAGTGTGCTCGGGGAAACCGTAATAGTCGTACACCATCGGCGGATGCGCCGCGGTCGATACGGTGAAGGCATCGGCCTCCCAATGGCCGGTGATGACGAGCACGGCCTTGGGCCTTTCCGGCAGCAGCTGCGGCAGCCGGCCGAACTCCGCGGCGGTCCTGGCATATTGCACCCGCCTGTCCTCCATGAACGGCCAGGGACCGCCGCCATGCGACAGGAACAGGGTCGGAAATCGCGTCATGGGGTCCGTCTCGTCGGCAAATGCGCGTGCCGGTGCCCGCGCGACGCCGGCGAGCATAGGCAAACCGGCATGGTTAGCAAGCCGTTAACGATTGCCGCCCAAGATCCGGACGGGGCCGAAGCAGTCGGCCTGAAGACAAGTGAGACGTGAGATGAAGAAGTTTGCGCTGGGGGACGTCGTGAACAGTGACAAGGGCCGCCGCGGCATCGTTCGCGCCGCCTTCAAGTCACGCGAAGGCAAGCAGTTCTACGCCGTCGAGAAGGACGGCGCGATGGACTATCTGGAGGAAGAGCGGCTGACGCCCGCGCCGCGCGTCGAGCTCGCGGCTTAAGTCCAAACTCAGTTCTTGCTCTCGCCTGCGAGCCGGTCGAGACGCTCCGCGGCGGGATCGTCTCCGCTGGCGATGCCATCGTTCGTGATCAGCAGCAGCCGATCGCGGCCTGCGGCTTGGTCCCAATGCGGCAGACCGGGACTGTTGGGATCGCCGCTCCTGGCGAAGTTGATCCAGTAGGATCGCATGCGGCCTGCGGCCTCGCGATCGCCTCGCGAGAAGATGCCCGCTCCCGGTACGCCTTCCACGCCGAAGATGAACTGCAGCTCCCGCCCGTGCCCGCCCTCGGGGTTGGCGCGCCGAAACTCGGGCACATAGGCGAAGCGATAGCGAAACGTCGCCGCACCGCGTGCGGCATGCAGGCGGGCCAGCAATCTTGCGGGCTCGGAAAAGATCTTGTCGGTATAGAACCGTGCCGCACGCTCCGAGGGCGTCGCGAGGTCGGGATAGAGCCCGCGCAGCTCGTCGCTTGTGATGCCCGAGGATGCGAGCTCCTCCTTGATCTCGAGCTCACCGTCGAAACCGGTCTCGTCATCGTTCGAGCCGATGATCAGGGCAATGCGGCTTTGATGTCCGGCCGCAAAGCCCGCGGCAATATCCTCGGTCACCAGATGTCCGTCCATCATCGGCGCGAAGCTGCGCCGCGATGTCTTCAAGAGTCCGCTCTCGGCGGCAAGCAGGCCTCGCCGTTCGGCGGCGCGCACATCCGCCTGTGGTCCAAGCGCCGCCACGAACTGCCGGCCTACAGCCTCCGCCTCCTGCGCCGGGCGCAACCGCGCGCGACCGGGGATCGATTGCAGAATGGCCTTCTGGAAGAGACCCTGCGATTGCGCAGACAGCATCAGAAGCGCGATCGACGTCGCACCTGCATCGCTGCCAAACAAGGTGACGTTACCTGGATCGCCGCCGAACGCAGCGATGTTGTCGTGAACCCATCGAAGCGCGGCGACCTGGTCCATCAGCCCGTAATTACCGGAGCCGTCTTCCGACAGCACGGGATGAGCGAGCCAGCCGAGCGCACCGAGGCGATAGTTCACGGTGACCACGATGAGACCGGCCTGCGCCAGCCTGGCGCCATCGTACAGCCGCTCATTCGCGGTGCCGCTGATGAAGCCGCCGCCGTGGATGAACATCATCACCGGCAGCGGGCCATCGACCCCGAAGGGACGAAACACGTTCAGCGTGAGACAATCTTCGCTCGAGGCCGCCAACGAGAGCTGAAGGCACGGCGCGCCATAGTCGTAGGCGGTCCGCATCTCCGAACTTTCGGGCGTCGGCTGCGGGGCCCGCCAGCGCAGTGCGCCGACCGGCGGCGCCGCATAGGCCAGTCCCCTAAACGAGGCCACCTCGCCTGCGACGGCGCCGAGCATCTGTCCTTCACGCGTCAGCGCGAACGGAAACTGTCCGACCGGCTGGGCGATGGCCGAAGCGGCGCCATGCAAAACGCAAGCAGCGAGAAGTGAAAGCAGGAAACGCATCTTCGGGGCATCTCGATGCGCGGACGGTTTCCTGCAGGTTACGTCCGCGGCCGTCAGAGAGGCAAGCCTCGCGCGACCTAACCGCCCTTGGCGATGAGTTCTGCCAGCGCGTGGCGCGCGACGATGCCGAGCTCGCCGAGCGTGGAATGGCCCGCCCGTGCTGCCTCGATCAGGCGCTCGGCGATGAACCTGCGGCTGTCATGATCGCCGCCATGCGGCAGTTGGCGGCACGTCTCCTCCAGGACGACGTCCATGTTCGCTTTGGTTCGCTCACTCAACTCTGGCATGACGCTCGGTCGCTACGCGTGGCTTGTAGCCGCAAGCATACACAGACGGATCGGACATGATTACCCCGGGTAATCACGGCCATTGTGCATCGCGATGCGTGTAGCGCCGCAGGATTCACGTGGCCATGATGCCGCCCAAACGACCACCGAAGATTGCACTTGCTGTGATGACAAGCTGAACCTGCGGCGATAGCCTGCCGGCAAAACAAAACATACGGGAGGAATGCGATGCCTGACGCAATGGTTGCTACACGTGCCTCCGACGAACGCGGAACCGCTCAGCAGGTCGATGTCGCCGTGGTCGGCGCCGGCTTTGCCGGCCTCTATCTCCTGCATCGCCTGCGCAAGGCCGGCTTCAAGGCAGTCGGCCTCGAAGAGGCCGGCGATGTCGGCGGCACCTGGTACTGGAACCGCTATCCGGGCGCCCGCTGCGACATCCAGACCATCGATTACAGCTACACCTTCGATCCGGAGCTCGAGACGGCCTGGACCTGGTCGGAGAAATACGCGACCCAGCCCGAGATCCTGCGCTATCTCGGCTTCGTCGCCGACCGCTACGATCTCAGGCGCGACATCCGCTTCGGGACCAAGGTCACCGAAGCCAGATGGGACGAGAAGGCCGAGCGCTGGCTCATCACCACCGACAAGGGCGCACCGGTCTCCTGCCGCCACTACATCATGGCCACCGGCTGCCTTTCGGCGCCGAAGCCGCCGGAGATCGACGGCGTCAAGGATTTCAAGGGCGAGGTCTACTTCACCGGACGCTGGCCGCATGACGGCGTCAACCTTGCGGGCAAGCGGGTGGCCGTGATCGGCACGGGCTCCTCGGCCATCCAGTCGATCCCGCTGATCGCCGAGCAGGCGGCGCATCTCACCGTATTCCAGCGCACGCCGAACTTCGCACTGCCCGCGCATAACGGCCCGGCGCCGTCGGACCGGATGAGCCTGCTGCAAAGCGATCGCGCGGCGTATCGCGAGCAGGCGCGCCAATCGATGGCCGGCGTGCCCTATCCGCAGCAGACAGTCGTGAGCTGGCAGCTCAGCGATGCCGAGCGTCGTGAGCGGTTCGAACGCGCCTGGGCGGCCGGCGATCTCGTTCACATCCTGACGCAGCTCTGGGCCGACCAGGCCGTCGACATCGACGGCAACAGGATCGTCCAGGACCTGATCCGCGAGAAGATCCGCGCCGCGGTGAAGGACCCCGAGACCGCCGCAGCGCTGATGCCGGACGATCATCCCTTCGGCGCCAAGCGCCCCTGCCTCGACACCAATTACTACGCCACCTACAACCGGCCGAACGTCACGCTGGTCAATCTGCGCCAGGAGCCGATCAAGACGATCACGGCCGGCGGCATCACCACGGCCAAGCGCAGCATCGACGTCGACGTCATCGTGTTCGCCACCGGCTTCGACGCCATGACCGGCGCGATCCGCGCCGTGCATCCGATCACCGGCCGCGGCGGCAAGTCGCTGTCCGACGTCTGGGCGCAGGGGCCGCAGAGCTATCTCGGCCTCACGGTCGAGGGTTTCCCGAACTTCTTCATGATCACCGGCCCAGGCAGCCCGTCGGTGCTGTCGAACATGGCGGTGTCGATCGAGCAGCATGTCGACTGGGTGGTCGACCGCCTGGCCGCGCTGCGCGATGCCGGCTTCGCCACGATGGAGCCGACCGAGACGGCGCAGGCCGGCTGGAACAGGCACATGGCCGACTGCGCGACGCTGACGCTGCACCGGCTCGCCAACACCTGGTACACGGGCGCCAACGTGCCCGGCAAGGTGCAGGGCCTGATGCCCTATACCGGCGGTGTCGGGCCCTATCGCAGCATCTGCGACGAGGTGGTCAGCCGCGGCATGCTCGGCTTCAAGCTCGCCGGCCCTGATGGCGCCGCGCAGTGCAATGACGGCGAGGTGGTGCGCCTGCAGCCGGACGTGCGGTTGGTGCTGAACCTGCTCGCGTCGCTGAACCTGCCGCCGATCGAGACGATGGGCGCAGAAGGTGCTCGCGCCTTCGTCAACGAGTTCAACAAGAGCCGGCCTGCCGGGCGGCCGATCGGCGACATCGTCGACGGCACCCTGCCCGTCACCGGCGGCGAGCTGCCCTACCGCGTCTACAAGCCGGCCACGCCGGGACCGCATCCGGTCGTGGTCTATTTCCACGGCGGCGGCTGGGTGCTCGGCGACGAGCAGTCGGACGAGCCGTTCTGCCGCGACATGGTGCGGCGGACCGGCATGATGTTCGTCAGCGTCGGCTATCGCCACGCGCCCGAGCATCGCTTCCCGACCGCGGCCGAAGACGGCTATGCCGCGACACGCTGGATCGCCGAGCACGCCACCGAGCTCGGCGGCAAGCCGGGCCCGGTGCTGGTCGCGGGCTGGAGCGCCGGCGGCAACATCGCCGCCGTCACCTGCCAGCTCGCGCGCGACCGCGGCGGGCCCGAGATCGCCGGCCAGCTCCTGATCTGCCCGGTCACCGACTGCAGCTTCGACCGTCCCTCCTACAACGACAATGCGACGGGCTATTTCCTGACGCGCTCGCTGATGTACTGGTTCTGGGACCTCTACTGCTCGCCGGCCGACCGCACCGATCCGCGCGTCTCGCCGCTCCGCGGCAAGGTCGCCGGGCTGCCGCCGGCCCTCGTCGCCACCTGCGAGTTCGATCCGCTGCGCGACGAAGGCATCGCCTATGCGGAGGCGATGGCGGCGGCCGGCGTCCCGGTCGAGCAGCTCAGGGCGCACGGCCATTTCCACTCGTCCTTCGCGATGGTGGACGTGGTGATCACCGGCGCGCCTGGCCGGGTGCAGATGGCCGAGGCGTTGCGGCGGTTCGCCGGGCTGCCGCCGGAGATCAGCAGCAGCGACGAACACAGCCATGGTCATGTCAGTCCGGGGCACCGGATCGCGGCGGCCGCGAGCTGAAGGCGACGTGCGGACCGCCGGGAACTTTTTCCCGACGACTGCGTTATATCCGGTGCATTGAGATGCAGCGACAGGTGTGAGCCCCGGCACGCAAGACCGCGTGCTGGGGCATTTCTTGCGTGAGGCGGGGCGATGGGGGACGTTGTTTCGGAGTCAAAGGTCGATTTCGGCGCGCTCGCGGTGCTTTATAAATGGCCGTCGCTTGCCAACCAGCGTCAGCCGGACCGCAAGCCGTACCAGGTGAGCGAGGGCACGCTCGACGAATGCATCTCGGCGTTCATCGAGAAGCCGGCGGCGACCAGGCATCTCTATGAGATTCATACGGCGGCGCAGCCGCCGCTGGTCACCGATGTCCTCTCGCCCGAGCACGTCATCGAGCTATCGCGCTGGAGAGAATTTCTCTGATTGCGTGCAGACGCCGAAGCTGCACGTGCACGGCAAGCGTCTCGTACACCCACAGGAACCTTCGTCCGACTCTTCCCGTTAACGGGGATCGGAAGCCAAGGCGTGAGTGTCTGAGATGCTTGGAGCTGGCGTGCCATCCCCGGTCGTGCCCTACGGTGCAGACCAGACCCTGTTCGTGGTGATCGACCGCCGCGACGAGGCGACTGAAATCCGCATCGAGCGGAGTGATCTCGAAGCCACGATCCGCGAGTTCGTCGCCGGCTGCTTCAACGACCCCATCAAGGTGATCTCGTTCAACACGCTCGAACACTGGATGAAGGACATCTCGACCGATGTCGCCGGCGAGATCAAGGCGCGCTGCGAGATCGACGGCCTGGAGCTGCCCGACTATCTCAGCGACTTCGTCGAGCGCCATAGCTGAGCGGGCGTGATCCAATCGCTCCGACAAGGACGCGAGGAGCGGAAGCGCGCCGGGCTGGCTTGCGGGACTACGCGCTGCGACGCTTGCCGGCGATGACCTCGATCTCGCGGCGGCGCTCGCCGGCAAAGGTCAGGAGCCTTTCGATCGTCATCGTATCCGTGATCCGTTTGGCGAGCCGCTCGGCGCGCGCCGCCTGATCTTCGAGATACTGGATCGTGTTCAAACGCCGCCTCCCCAAAAGCCCCGAATTGTCGGACAGGTATGGTGCGACAGAGCAACTAACAGCCGGTTAAGCGCCGCGATGGTGCGAGCTCATTGCACGACCTCGAGCCGGACATTGGTGATGCCCTTGTCGACCATGCCGAGCGCCTCGGCCGCGGAAGGGGAAATGTCGACCACACGCCCGCGAATATAGGGCCCGCGATCGTTGACCCTGACCGTGACGAAACGACCGGAGTTGGTATCGGTGACGCGCAACTTGGTGCCGAACGGCAGGCTGGGATGCGCCGCGGTCAACTCGTTCTTGTCGAACTTCTCGCCGCTCGCGGTCTCGGTATCGGAATAGAAGCTGGCGATGCCATGCGAAGCGGTCTGCTTCGCGTCACCGGCGGGAAGACGCGCCCGGCTGATCGGGCGTGGATGCAGCGCCGCCACTTTGTGCGGACGCTCCACCGCGGCTTGGCGGCTGGCGCCGGCGAGATCAGCCTTCTGGCGGCCGACCGGGGATTGCGCGCAGGCGGCAAGCGAGGCGGCGGCGGCGATGGCCAGCAACAGCCGGCACGAGGTTGCGAAGGAAATCCGGGCAGTTTCGGCACGTGCAATACGAGACATGGTACGCCCTCCGAACGGCCGGATTTTCGGTGGGCAATCGGGGCAGAACCTTGTCGGAACAAAAGCGGTGCTGAGGCCGCCGCCGTTTCGCGCCGGCCTGTGACGATTCCACCACAGTGAGGCGTACCGAAAAGGGACAGGCCACCAGAGGTGGCCGGCCGATCCGCTGTCTCAGTAATGCGGCTCGTACATCCGGGACTGGACCAGGGCCTTGACGTCGTTGGGCGCCGGTCCGTCCGCGAGCCCGCGCTGATAGGCGACGTCCGCGACCGCCGCGGCGATGCGGATGGAGACCTCGCGGATGCGCGGCAGCGCCGGATAGAGACTGCCCTGCGCGAGGTCGTCCTTGCCGACGCAATCGGCGAGCGTGTGGGCGGCCGCCATGAACATCTCGTCGGTCACGAGGCGCGAGCCGCTGGCGATGACGCCAAGGCCGACGCCGGGGAAGATGTAGGAGTTGTTGCCCTGGCGCGGGACGAACGTGCGGCCATTGAGCTTCACCGGGTCGTACGGGCTGCCGCAGGCGAACAGCGCGCGGCCGGCGGTGTAGCGATAGGCATCCTCCGCCGAGCATTCCGCCTTCGACGTCGGATTGGAGAGCGCGAACACGATCGGCTGCGCGTTGAGCTCGGCCATGGTCTTGAGAACCTCGGGCGTGAAGGCACCGCCGACCGCGGCGACACCGATGATCGCCGTCGGCTTCAGCGTCTTGATCGCGGTGAGAAAGTCGGAGATCGGCGCCTGGTCGGCATGAGCATAGCGCAGCTTGTGGCCGGATAGGCCTTCGCGACCGCCGACGACGAGGCCGCGGGAATCCACCAGCCAGTTGCGCCGGAGCGCTTCGGCCTCCGTTGCGCCCTCCGCCATCATGGCGGAGACCACGAGATCGGCGATGCCGGTCGCCGCCTCGCCCGCACCGAGGAACAAGATGCGCTGGTCGGCGAGCTTGCCGCCGGAGATGCGCAGCGCCGAGAACAGGCCGGCGAGCGCCACCGCCGCGGTGCCCTGGATGTCGTCGTTGAAGACGCAGGCTTCGTCGCGATATTTGTGCAACAGCTTGAACGCCGAATGGTTGGCGAAATCCTCGAACTGGATCAGCACGCCCGGAAACGTCTGTCGCGCTGCTTGCATGAACTCGTCGACGAAGCTGTCATAGGCTTCGCCCGTGAGCCGCCGCTCGCGCAGGCCGAGATAATAGGGATCGTTCAACAGCTCTTCGTTGTTGGTACCGACGTCGAGAACGATCGGCAGGCACGCTTCCGGATGCACGCCGGCGCAGGCTGAATAGAGCGACAGCTTGCCGACGGGAATACCCATGCCGTTGGCGCCGAGATCGCCAAGTCCCAGAATGCGCTCGCCATCGGTGACGACGATCAGCTTGGCCTGATAGGGCCAGTTCTTCAGCAGCTCGGCGATCTGGCCGCGGTCACGCGAGGAGATGAACATGCCGCGCGGCCGCTGGAAGATCAGACCGTATTTCTGGCAGGCGAGCCCGACCGTCGGCGTGTAGATGATCGGCTGGATCTCGTCGATATTGTCGACGACGACGCGGAAGAACAGCGCCTCGTTGCGGTCATGCAACGCGTTCAGCGCGACGTATTTCTCCAGATCGGTCGGCAGCGTGCGCAGATTGGTGAGGACGCGCTGAGCCTGCGTCTCCATCGTCAGCACGCAAGGCGGCAGGAGGCCGCGCAGGCCGAGTGCGTCGCGCTCGGATTCCGTGAAAGCGGTGCCCTTGTTGAGCAAGGGATCGCGCAACAGCGACATGCCTTGCGGCGGATTGGACGACGTCGATTGGGCAACGACCCGGGCAGGTCTATTCACGAATTCCCCCAAGGAGCTTCACATTGAACGGCGGACATTGTCGGCCAGCGCACCAACGAGATCAAGGACGTAGAGAGCAAGGTATCGATTGTGATCTCGCACCGCAGCGAGATTGTCGCGAACGACTAGTAATCGCGCGATAAAGGGTTAATGGCGGGGCGACGCTCTCCTCATGGTAGGTACTAAGAGCAGCGCCCCCACTCTCCGCTCGTCATTCCGGGGCGCGCGTCAGCGCGAACCCGGAATCCATCGGGCCGCGGAGACGGTGGCGCAATGGATTCCGGGTTCGCGACTTCGTCGCGCCCCGGAATGACGAGAAGACCTTCGGGATGCGGCGCCGCGCGCAGCTATTCCGGCTTGATGTTGGCCGCCTTCACGATCGGCCACCATTTCGCGGTCTCGGCCTTCTGGAAAGCCGCGAGCGCCGCCGGCGTCTGCTGGTCGGGCGGTGGTATCTCCTGTCCCAATTCGGCAAAGCGCCGCTTGACCGCGGCATCTGCAAGCACGGCGACGATGGCTGCGTTGAGCTTGGCCACGATCTCCTTCGGCGTGTTCTTCGGTGCCCAGATGCCGTGCCAGTAGGAAATATAGAGCCCGGGCAAGCCGGCTTCGTCGACGGTCGGGATATCGGGGGCGGACGCAAGCCGCGTCGGCGAGGTCACCGCGAACGCCTTGATCGCGCCGCTCTTGACGTGTGCTAGCGAGTTCGCCGCCTGATCGAACATGATGTCGATCTGCCCGGCGACGAGATCGATCATGGCGGGCCCTGCACCACGATAGGGCACGAACTGGAAGTCGGTGCCGGTCTTGTCCTTGAAGAAGACGGCGGCGACGTGGGCTCCTGTGCCCGCCCCCGAGGTGCCGGCGGTGGCCTTGCCGGAATTGGCCTTCAGCCAGGCGATCAGCCCCTTGAGATCGTTCGCCTCGAGCGACGTCCGGCCGACGATGAGCTGCGTGCCCATCGCGATCATTGCAACCGGCTCGAAGTCGTCCACGACGTCATAAGGCAGCTTGAGGATCGCACCGTTCAGCACATGCGTGCCCCAATGACCGATCGTGATCGTGGTGCCGTCAGGCGTTGCGCGCGCGACGCGGGCGCCGGCGATGCTGCCCGAGGCGCCGGCCACGTTCTCGACCACGACCGTGGTGCGCAGCTCGGCGGCAATCCGCTCCGACAGGATCCGCGCCAGCGTATCGGTCGGACCGCCCGCCGCGAACGGTACGATGAGGGTCATGGGGCGCGAGGGGGGCGGCTGCGCCTGACCCGGCGCCGTCCACGCTGCAGAGCCGGCCAACGCGCACAAGACGATCGCATGGCCGCGCAAGACGGCCCATAGCCCTCGTGTCATTCCACCCACCCATTGTCGTCGCCCGCATGTTGGCAGCGGGCTGCAGGCAGAGTGAACGCTGCCGGGTGGATGGAGGCAAGCCGGAAATTTCCCGCCGGGCGACTATCCGGCCGCCCGCCGCGGCGTCAGATGAGCCGAGCCGTCTGCCGACGGCGCGATATGCATCAGGATGGTCTGGGTGGCGGATGCGACGTCGATGCCGTTCTGCTGGAAGCGCAGCTTCATGCGGCGGTAGAATTCGCGCTGGACCGGCCAGCGGCCGGCCTCGGTGCAGCGGATCTGGCCGACGATCGTCACCATCGCGCCGTCGACCTTGTCGATACCCCACAGATCGAGGTCGCCGCGGATCAGCGCGCGGAATTCGGGCTCGCGGCGCATCTCGTCGACGATGTCCTTGAGGATCTGGCCGGCGCGGTCGGTGTCTTCCTTGTAGGCGACGTTGACGCTGACCGAGGCGTTGCCGGCGCCGCGGCTCGCATTGGTAATGGTCGTGACCGCGCTGAACGGCACGATGTGCACCGCGCCGTCGCCTGCGCGCAGGCGGATGGTGCGGATCGAGACGTTCTCGACCACGCCCGAGAGGCCGGAGACGCTGACATTGTCGCCGACCTGCACGGTGTTCTCCAGCAGCAGGAACAGACCGGTGATGAGGTCCTGCACCAGCTTCTGCGAGCCGAAGCCGATGGCGATGCCGACGATGCCGGCCCCCGCGAGCAACGGCGCGACGTTGACGCCGATCTCGCTCAGCGTCGTGAGGCCGACCACGGTGGCGATCAGGCAGAGCAGCGCGGTGCGCAGCATCGGCTGGAAGGTGCGCAGGCGGGCGGCACGGGCATAGTGGCCGTCCCGCGACAGCGCGTTGATCTGGCGGTCGAGCAGCGCGTTGCTGGCTTCCCAGATCGCCGCAGCTATGAGGACGGCGACGCCGATCGTCACCACGGCCGAGATCAGCCGGCTGCCGATCTGGCCGCCATAGAACCAGACGATGGCGTCCACGCCCCAGACCTCGAGCACGGCCACGAAGCCGATGAGGACGATCGCGCCGGAGACGATCTTGCGCAGCAGCGGCAGGTAGCGATTGGCGCGGATCTCGAGGCCCGGAAAGCGCTGGAGGATCTCCGGCTTGATGCGGAAGCCGCGGTCGATCAGGCTCAGTGTCAGCATGATGGCGACGCGCGTGATCACCGCGACCACGATGGTGCCGACGAAATATTGCAGCAGCAGCGAATAGCCGTTGCGGATGTTGAGCGCCCACACCGCCCAGAGCGCAAGATCGAGCGCGATCGCAAGATAGTGCCAGCCGCCGGCGACGCGGTTGCGCAGCCGCGCCGCGATTCCCGCCTGGTCGGCCGGCGCGCGAATGGCGTCCGCGACCTGGCGGCGACACTGCAGGATGATGACGACGATGAAGAGATGCACGACCAGCATCACCATGCGGAGCAGCGCGGCGTAACCGGCACGATGCAGGCCAAGCAGCAGCGCCACGTTGGCGAAGGCGATGCCTGATACGCCGACGCCGACGATGCGGCGCGCCCAGATCTCGACATAGGCCGCGGTCTCGGCCCTGACGGGAAACAGGCCGAACGGCCCCGCCAGCGCACGGATCACGCAGATGAGCCCGCGCGAGAACGCATAGGCGTTGGCAACCGCGAGGATCACGAGGCGGACGGTCGTGGGCTCACCGATCTCCGTTCCGAGCAATGCGGTGGAGACGCCCATGAAGACGAACACCGGAAGCAGTTCGAGCACGAGGCGCCCAAGCACGAAAGGCAGCCGCAGCACGACCTGCCAGATCCGCGCCAGGCCGTGGCGGCGCTTTTGCAAGTCGGGTGCCGGCGTCACGTCGGCGACTGACGACGGTGGATCGGCGATGGGCAGCGCCTGAGACGGCAGGCCCGCCATCTGCGGCACGCGTCCTTCCAGGAATGCGACAGGACGCCGGATCAGGCGGAAGAGCACCCACTCGGACGCGAGCGCGCAACCGAGCACCAGTGTGAGCTTCCAGGCAATCTCGATCAGGAGATTGTAGGCCGCAGGATCGTTCGCGGTCCGCACGATCCAGTAATAGAACGCCGGGAAGTGCGTCAGCGTCCGCGCCACGCTGGCGATCTCGCTCGAGATCGCGCCGATCTCCTCCGACACCGTGAGCAGGAGCTGCGCACCGAGGCCGTCGGCAGCGAGCGGGATGGGCGACTTCTGGTCGGACGCTGGCGCTTGCGGACCAGACGCATTGGCGATCGTGCGCAGCGTATCGATCATCTGCGCACGTTTCTTGTCGTCCTGGAGCGTCTCCAGCGCACGTTTGGCTTCCTCGGGCGACAACGCGGCGGCACTGCTCGCGGCCGGCGTCTCGGCGCGGGCGACGGAGAGAGATGAGATCGCGAGGAAGAGAGCGGCGAGGAGCGCCGGGACGATCTTATGCGACACGCGGATTCCCTGAAAAAAATGAATGCGACACGCGGTGCCGTGGCCGTCACCGCGCAAAGCGCATGCGTCATGTCGGATTGCCGCTATTCGCCCGTCGCCTGTGTCGGAAGTTGGCCGAGGAGACGACAATCTCTTGGCATTTGCCGCAGTGCGAAGATGGGGCCCTTCAGTCCAACGCAGCGCGATCGGTCATTCCGCGGGACTTTCAGCAGCTTGTGCGGCAGATGGCCGGGACAAGCGCGGCCACGACGGTGTGGAATCCGACGCGAGCCACGTCCACACGTCATACGCGATCGCTCCCGTCATTCCGGGCGTCGGCCCGGAATGACGGCGAGGAGGAGGAGAAAGGAGGATGTCAACACCACCTGTCGCGACCGGCCTGATCACGGCCATCCGACACGATCGGTGAGCAAAATACAGCGCCGGGAAGGTAGGGGCTTTGCCTCACTGATGCAGCCCGCTAAACCTTGACCCGGCGTGCCGTTCGCGGTTTTCGCCGCTATGCGATAGTCCGAACGAGCTCCATCGCACTTAACGCGGCTGGATTTGCGGAGGTGGAGTCATAGACCTCCCCTTGCTCATGAGGTGGACGTTGCGCGTCGCTTGTTTGCGACCATGGCCATGCTCCTCCTGTGACACAAGACTGTCAAGCGGGATCAATCGGGAGAGAGATCACAATTGGACGCACGAGTTCCGCGCCGGGCAAAGCAGGGGGAGGTCAATTCGATTCGTAAAATCAGCAGCCACATGACGCCCCAGCAAGCCATTGATTTTGCTACGCCCGGCTACTGTGCATGGGGTTGTTTTCGCAATTATTGTCTCCGGCCTAAAGAAACATGTCGGCCAGGTCTGCCGTCGAGGACGTCCCGACCCGGTCGAAATTGCGCGCCAGCCAGCTTTGCGCAGCCGCGCGGCCCTCATCGCGCAGGCGGCACAACAGGCTCCATTCGGGATGGAATTGCGTGGCCGTGCCGAGCTGCGACATCAGCTGATCGTTGCCGATCCAATGCATGTACATGCGGCTGTGTCTCGCGCTGTCGAGCTCGCCATCGTCGATCAACCGCGTGGCGAAGGCGATCGCACGCATCTCGCGCATCAGAGACGAATTGAAGCTGATCTCGTTGATGCGGTGGAGGACGTCGGCGGCACTGGTCGGCAGCTCGTCGCGACGGATCGCGGTGACCTGCACGATGACAACGTCATGACTGCCCTTGCGGTAGATCAGCGGATAGATCGCGGGATTGCCGAGATAACCGCCATCCCAGTAATGCTCGCCGTCGATCTCGACGGCCTGGAAATAGGGCGGCAGGCAGGCCGAGGCCAGCACGGACTCTGCGGTGAGATGCGGGCTCTGGAACACCTTGATCTTGCCGGTGCGGACATTGGTGGCGTTGAGAAACAGCGCTGGCGACTCAGGCGCGGAATTGAGCCGGTCGAAATCGACGACGCGCTGCAAGAGCGAGCGCAGCGGATTGATGTGGAAGGGATTGAGCAGGTTCGGCGGCAGCGTGTGCGTCAGCGTGTGGATGAAGGCGTGAACCGGATGATATTCCGGCGGCAGCTTGAGCGCCTGGATCCACTGGTTGAGCGGCGAGAGCAGATCGTACGCCATGTCCATGCGCGACACTTCGTACCAGAAAGCGTGCAGGTTCTCCCGCGCCGCCTCAGCGCCTCCGTTCGCCATGCCGGAGGCCATGGCAACTGCGTTCATCGCACCGGCGCTGGTGGCGCTGATTGCCTCGATCCCGAGCCTGCCGTCCTCCAGCACATGGTCGAGCACGCCCCAAACGAAGGCACCGTGCGCGCCGCCGCCCTGGAGCGCGAAGCTGACGTTCTTCCGGTCCGCGGTCCTACTGGCTGTCACGTTGCTCGCTTCCTGCCCCCTTTTTCTTCCTGCTCCAGCGCCCTGCGCACCGCGTCGAATTCCCGCAGCGAGGCCTTGTCGGCGTGCGGGAAGCGCAAGTCGAGCTTTTCGAGCGCCGCATTGATGACCGAGCCGATCACGACGCGGGCGAACCATTTGTGGTCGGCGGGCACGACATACCAGGGCGCGTAAGGCGTGGCGGTGTGCCGGACGATGTCCTGATAGACCGCCTGATAGCGTGGCCACAGCGCGCGCTCCTCGATGTCGCCCATCGAGAACTTCCATTGCTTGGCCGGCTCCTCCAGCCGGTCGAGGAAGCGCTCGCGCTGCTCGTCCTTGGAAATGTTGAGGAAGAATTTCAGCACCACGGTGCCGCTGCGGCAGAGGTAGCGCTCCCAGGCGGCAATATCCTCGAACCGCTCCTTCCAGATGTTCTTGGTGACGAGCCTCGGCGGCAGCTTTTCCTTGGCGAGGATCTCCGGGTGCACGCGCGTCACCAGGCATTCCTCGTAATGGGAGCGGTTGAAGATGCCGATATGGCCGCGCTCGGGCAGCGCGACGGCGTGACGCCAGAGGAAATCGTGGTCGAGCTCCTTGCTGCTCGGCGCCTTGAAGGCATGGACTTCGCAGCCCTGCGGGTTGATGCCCTCGAAGATTGCCTTGATCGCGCTGTCCTTGCCGCCGGCATCCATGGCCTGGAACACGATCAGGAGCGACCAGCGATCCTGGGCGTAGAGCTTTTCCTGAAACCCGATCAGCCGCTTCTTGTTGGCCTCGAGGATCGCTTGCGCCTTCTCCTTGTCGAGATCACCTTTCTCGTCGGTCTTGTGCGCCTTGAGATGAAACTTGCCCGACCCATCATAGCGGAATGGCGTGATGTAGCGGTCAAGTTCCTGGGCGAGCGACTGGGACGGCTTCTTGCTCATGAGCGCGGGACACCTTGCGTTGCGGCTTCAATCGGTCGAGCACGCTACCAAGGATGCCCTTGGGAAGGAATATGATGAAAAGCACGAGCAGCACGCCATAGACGAGATTGTCCCAGCCGACCGCCTTGGTGCCGAAGCCGATGCGAAGGGTCTCCGCCAGGAGGATGGTGATCACGGCGCCGAAGGTCGGTCCGAGCGAGACGAACAGACCGCCGACGATGGCCGCGAACACCATCTGGAGCGACACCGCGATGCCGCTGACCGTGTCCGGCGTGATGAACATCTGGTACTGGCAGTAGATCGCGCCCGCCAGCGCCGTCATCACCGCGCTGAGCAGCGTGATCTTCAGCTTCTCCGCGGTGACGTCGACGCCGGCGGCGGCGGCGGCGTCCTCGTCCTCCGAAATCGCCTCCAGGGCGTAGCGCGCCATGCTGCGGTCGACCCAATGCCAGACCACGATGCCGAAAAGCCAGACCCCGAGTGCGATCAGGTACCAGGTCGTCTTGTCGTCGAACTGCAGCGCCAGCAGCTTGTTGCCGGTCGCACGGTTCGGCGTATAGCCCAGCGAGCCGCCGGTGTAGTCGCGCGTTGCCGTGATGACCTGGAGCACGATGCCTGACAGCGCCAGCGTGACCAGCACGAAATAGTGCCCGGTGATGCGGAAACGGAAGCAGGGATAGCCGACGATCAGCGCCAGCGCGCCGGCCGCGACCATGCTGACGGGAATGCCGATCCAGGGCGACACGCCGAGATGATTCCACAGCAGCGCGGTGACATAGGCGCCGATCCCCATGAAGCCGCCATGGCCCAGCGAAACGAGGCCGAACCGCCCCATCATCGACCACGACGTATAGGCGAACGACCAGATCAGGATCAGCACCAGGATGTGCAGATGATAGGGGTCGCGATAGACGAAAGGAAGCGCAACCAGCGCCGCCAATCCGATCCCCCAGGCTGCGAGCCGCCCCTGTCCCATCATCGGCGCCTCGCAAGCAGGCCCGCGGGCCGGATGAACATCATGACGATGAAGAAGGCGAAGGCGAGCACGTAGCCCCATTCGAGATCGGAGAACAGACCGCCGAGCGAGATGATCTCGGCGAAGACGAACGCGGCGATGAAGCCGCCGATGAAATTGCCGAGGCCGCCGAGCACGCAGATCAGGAAGGTGATCGGCCCGAAGGAGAGACCGACGAAGGGGTGCACGTCATATTGCAGCACCAGCAGGCAGGCCGCGAGCCCGGCCAGCGCGCCGCCGAGCGCGGAGGTGATGAGATAGATCCGCCTGGTGTCGACACCCATCAGCGCCATGATCTGGCGGTCCTGCGAGATGGCGCGGATGGCGGTGCCGGTGAAGGTCCGCGTCATGAACAGGTAGACGGCGACCATGCCGACCAGCGCGGCCAGGAACGACAGCAGCCGCGCATAGCTGAAATTCATGTCGCCGAAGGCGAGCACCGGCAGGCGGATGCCGAGATTGCGGAAGTCGATGCCGAAGGCGACGGTGGCAAAGCTCTGCAGCACGAACAGAACGCCGCCGGTCGCGAGCAACTGGTTGATCGGCGGCGCGGTGAGCAGCGGCGCGATCACGAGGTAGTGCAAGGCGGCGCCGAGGAGCGCGACCAGCAGGATGGTGAACGGCGCTGCGACGAAATAGCTGACGCCGTAAAACTGCACCATGAAGTACATGGCATACATGCCGATCATCACGAGCTCGGCGTAACAGATCCAGGTTACGTCGATGACGCCGAAGATCAGATTGAGTCCGAGCGCGAGCAGTGCCAGCACGCCGCCGAGCAGGATGCCGTTGATGACGGCCTCCAGCAGGTAGATGTCGAAAATATCCAGGAACGCCTGCATGCCCATCACACCCCGAGATACGCTTCCTTGACGGTGTCGCTCGCCAGCATCTCGGCCGATGTGCCGGACGCCCTGATCGTCCCCGCCTCGATCAGATAGGCGCGATCGACCACCTTCAGCACCTGCTGCACGTTCTGCTCGACGATCAGCACGGTCAGCCCGCTGGCGCGGATCCGCTTCACCAGTTCGAACACCTGCTGCACCACGACCGGCGCAAGGCCCGCCGACGGCTCGTCGAGCAGCAGCAGCTTGGGGTTGGACATCATCGCGCGGCCGATCGCGCACATCTGCTGCTCGCCGCCGGACATGGTGCCCGCCATCTGGTGGCGGCGTTCCTTCAGGCGCGGAAACAGGTCGAACACGACCTCGAGTCGGTCGGCATAGTGCTCGCGCGCCCCCTTCATGAAGGCGCCCATCTTGAGGTTGTCGTCGACCGTGAGCTGCGGAAACAGCCGCCGGTTCTCCGGTACATGCGCAATGCCGAGGCTGACGATCTTGTGCGGCGGCGTCGCCACGACGTCGACACCTTCCATCCGGATTGATCCGCGCGAGGGCCGGATCAGGCCGGAGATGACGCGCATCAGGGTCGTCTTGCCGGCGCCGTTGGGGCCGATCACGCCGACGGCTTCACCGGCATTGACGTCGAGACTGACGTCGAACAGCGCCTGGAACGTGCCGTAACCGGCATTGACGCCGCGGAGCTCCAGCATCGGCTAACCTCCCGCGCGGCGGCGCGCTTCGGCGGCCGCGGCTTGCGTGGTCTCGGCATCGGTGCCGAGATAGACCTCGATGACGCGCGGATCGCCCGCGACCGCGCTTGGCAGGCCCTCCGAGATCTTCTCGCCGTGATCGAGCACCATGACGCGGTCGACGACCCGCATCAGGACGCCCATGATGTGCTCGACCCAGATGATGGTGATGCCGAGCTCGTCGCGGATGTTGCGCAGCATGTCGGCCGCCTGGTCCATCTCGGCCTCGTCGAGCCCGCCGAGGCTTTCGTCCGCGAGCAACAGCTTTGGCGCGGTGGCGAGCGCCTTGGCCAGCTCGAGCTTCTTCAGACCGGCGGCACCCAGGCCATCGACGCTCGCATGGCGATCGGTCGGCAGGCCGACCATCGCCAGCGATCGCTCGGCCGCTTCCTCCGCCTTGATACGGCTGTGGCGGCCCTGGCCGTAGAAACCGGCGAGCGCGACATTCTCGAAGATGGTCAGGCGGCGGAAAGGCCGAGGAATCTGGAAGGTGCGGCCGATGCCGCGGTTGATGATCCGGTGCGGCGCAAGGCCCGCGACCTCGTGCCCGGCAAACAGGATCGATCCGGAGGTCGGCGCCAGCGTACCCGAGAGCATGTTGAAGATCGTGCTCTTGCCCGAGCCGTTGGGGCCGATCAGACCGAGGATCTCGCCCTGATCGACCTTGAACGACACGTTGTTGACGGCGGTGAAGCCACCAAACCGCTTCACCAATCCGTTCACTTCCAGCACCGTCGCTCTCCGCCGCTACTGGTTGCTGTAGGTGGTGCCCTTCGGCAGCGGCAGCACGGCCTCGCGCTGCGCCTGGCTCTTCGGCCACACCACATGGGACTTGTCGTCGACGTACTGGATCACGACGGGGAACGAGCGCTCGTTCTGCCCGGCCATCGGCGAGCCCTCGCCGTGGAATTTGACGCCGAAGCCGAGCATGGTGCCGCCTTCGGGTATGTCGGTGTCGAGGGCCGCCTTGCGCAGGGACTCCGGATCTATGCCGCCATATTTCTTGATCGCTCGCGGCAGCACGTCGGTCAGGAACAGGTAGGTGTTGGACGCGGCCATGCCGACATGAGCCGAACGGATGGCGAGCCCCGGCTTGCGCTTGTCGAACTCCTCGCCAACCGCCTTGATGATCGGCGGCAGCTTCGGATCCATGCTTTTCTGGTTGGCGAGCCAGATCGAGATCGGATCGGTGTTGAAGACGTAGTTGACATCGGAGCCCAGGCCTTCTTTCAGCTTCTCATAGACCCCGTAGCCGGCGCCATGTCCCACCAGCGCACCGAACTTCAGCCCTTGTTCGCGGGCTTGCCGGAGCAACAGGGTGATGTCGGGATTGTAGCCGGTGTGGAAGACCACATCCGGCTTGGCCCGCTTCAGCTTGGTGACCAGCGCAGACAAATCCGGGGCCGTGGCCGAATAGCCTTCCCTGAGCACGATGTTGAAACCGGCCTTCTTGGCACCGGCCTCATTGCCCTTGGCGACGTCGACGCCATAGGCGCCGTCCTCATGGATGATGGCGACCCGCAGGTCCTTCGGGTCCTTGCCTAACATTTCCTTCGTGTTCTGCGCGATGAAGTCCATCGTCATCATACCGAACTGATCGCCGGAGGCCTGCGGCCGAAACACGTATTTGTAGTTCTTGTTCTCCAGCACCGCGGACGAGATGCAGGTCGTGATCCACATGAACTTCTTCAACTGCTCGACGCGCGCTGCCACCGGCACGCACTGCGCCGAGGAAAAGAAGCCGAGCAGCATGTCGACCTTTTCCTGCTCGATCAAACGGATCGCTTCATTGATGGCGACGTCCGGCTTGCTCTGGGCATCGGCATAGATCGCCTCGATCTTGTAGCCCTCGACATCCTTCGCGCTGTACTGATCCAGCATGA
Organism: Bradyrhizobium tunisiense; assembly: GCF_042263385.1. Lineage (NCBI taxonomy): Bacteria > Pseudomonadati > Pseudomonadota > Alphaproteobacteria > Hyphomicrobiales > Nitrobacteraceae > Bradyrhizobium > Bradyrhizobium tunisiense. The sequence continues at coordinate 1,106,564 of NZ_JBHLEV010000003.1, read as the reverse complement.
TTCTTGCGCCGGTATATTGCAGCTCAGAGCCGCCGCCGGCGAGCGGACCGGTCAGATCGTAGATGACACCGATCTTGAGCTTCTTCTCCTGGGCCTCGGCGGACGCCGCCAAGCCCGCCGCCGATATCGCGACCAAGAGCCCATGTAGCAAACGGGCAGTCCTGCGCAGGCGCATCGAAACCTCCCTGGACGATTGTGCATTGCATTCGTCTTGCTTTTAGTTGCCCCCATCACATGGGCAGAGCGCAGGGATGTCAAGCCTTGCGCATCAGCGCGAGGCGAACTGCTGCTCGATAAAGGCCGTGACAAATCGCGGCATGGTAGGGGTGAGATCATTCACCCCGCGCACCAGATGGATGGCCGACAATTCAGGCTCGGCCTCACGGGCGAGGTTGGCTTCGATCAAAGCGCGAGCCTCGTCGCCGGACATGTCGAGATCGAGCACCTGCATCATCGCGATCGTGGGGCCGCTGACGACGCAGTGCCAATCCGGCTCGGCCCGATAGTCCGCCGCGGTCAGGCCGGTCTCCTCCTCGACTTCGCGGACGACGCTGCCGGGAATGTCCAGCCTGCCATCCCTGACGTCGTCGAGATCCGGCGTGCCCGAGGGGAAATAGATGCGGCCTGCGTTGGCGGTGTGCTGCGCCATCTCGCCCATCACGAAGGCGCCGTCGGACGTACGCAGCGCGCCCATGCCAAAACCGTTGAACACGGCAGGACCGGGAAAGCCCCAGTCGCGCCAGGCGAGGAAGCTTGCGAAATCGGTCTCGAAATAGGTCGAGGCGAAATGGCCGTCCATGAACACGGGATCGCACCCGAGCAGCACGCGGCCGTTCCAGATCTTCGGCCGCTCGCGTTGTTTCTCGGCGAAATGCGCCGCGATCTCGGCGCGCCGCTCCTCCGCGAACGGCCAGACGATCGGCCGCACCACAAGATCGAGCGTCGTGACGCGGTGAATGATGGGTGACGTCATGAGGGACGGCTACCGCATCTTCGCGTCAGCTATTTGGCATTCCCCGTCGTCTTTTTGGCCTGCTCGACGAACTTGTTGGTGAAGGTCTTGCTGACGTCGATCTTGGCATTGGCCACCTCGGGCGAGCCGACGCTGAACACCGAAAGCACAGCGTCCGCGCCCTTCGGATCCATCTTTCCGGTCTCGGAATACATCGGGATCGTGTTCTTCAGCGCGGCGAGATAGAGGTCCTTGTTCTTGCCGACCGTCTCTTCCGGCATCTTCGCCATGATCTCCTCAGGCGTGTGCGAATGGATCCATGCGAGCGTGGCGAGGATCGCGTTGGTGAGCGCCTGCGTCTCCTTCTCGTGGCTGTTGATCCAGGCCGCCGTCGTGTACAGCGCGCCGCCCGGATATTCGCCGCCGAAGGTCTCGAGCGTATCCTTCTGCGTGCGGGTGTCGGAAAGGATGCGCAGATCCTTGTGGTTGCCCTGGAGCACGGTGACGGAGGGATCGAGCATTACGGCCGCATCGATCTGACCCTGCTGCATCGCGGCGACGGCGGTGGCTCCGAGGCCGACGCCGATCACGGCGGTGCTGGTGGGATCGACGCCGTTCTTCTTCAGCATATATTTCAGGAAGAAGTCGGTGGAGGAACCGGGCGCGCTGACGCCGACTTTCTTGCCGGCGAGATCCTTGACCGACTTGATGTCGTTGGTTCGCGAAGGCGCGACCACCAGCACGAGGCCGGGATAACGGTCATAGACCACGAAGGCCTGCAGCTCCTGCTTCTTGGCGGCCAGATTGACGCAATGGTCGAAATAGCCCGAGACCACGTCGGCGCTGCCGCCGAGCACGGCCTTGAGCGCGTCCGAACCGCCCTTGAGGTCGACGAGCTCGACATTGAGGCCGGCCTTCTCGTATTCGCCGAGCTGCCTCGCCAGAACCGTCGGCAGATAGCACAGGCAGGAGCCGCCGCCGATCGCGATGGTGACTTTGCTTTGCGCCGCGGCAAGCGAGGTGGTGAGCGTCAGCGCGAGCAGCGCGCCTACGAGCCTGGCAATCGTGTTTTTCATTGGTTTTCCTCCGTTCGGCCGGCGGCACCATAGAGCAGCAGGGCTGGCTTGAGAAGCGCTGCCGAAGGCACTGGCCATCGGCCATTCGGAACAATGGCATGCCGGGACAAGAGCAAATTCTCGATAGGGGGAGCGCATCTTGCTCGCAGCTCAACCCCGCCCATCCGACGCGGTCGGCCGCCACACCAGGAGCCTCCGCTCGACCAGCGTGACGCCATAGTCGATCAGGATGACGAACGCCGACAGCACGAACATGCCGGCGAACACGCCGGCGACGTCGAACACGCCCTCGGCCTGCTGGATCAGATAGCCGAGCCCGGCCGCCGATCCCAGATATTCGCCGACGACCGCGCCGACCACGGCAAAGCCGACCGAGGTATGCAGCGAGGAGAACATCCAGGACAGCGCCGAGGGCCAGTAGACGTGCTGCATCAATTGCCTCTCGCTCATGCCCAGCATGCGGCCGTTGTCGAGCACGGTGCGGCTGACTTCCTTGACGCCCTGGTAGACGTTGAAGAACACGATGAAGAAGACCAGCGTGACGCCGAGCGCGACCTTGGACCAGATGCCAAGCCCAAGCCAAAGCGCGAAGATCGGCGCCAGCACGACGCGCGGCAGCGCGTTGACCATCTTGACGTAGGGGTCGAACACGGCGGCCACCAGCGGCTGGCGCGCGAACCAGAAGCCGACCAGCACGCCGCCGGCCGATCCGATCACAAAGGCCAGGAGCGATTCCGTGAGCGTGATGCCGAGATGCTTCCAGATCACGCCGGACGAGAACCACTTCACGATCTGGCTGAACACGTCGAGCGGATTGGAGAAGAAGAACGGCGGCAGCAGGATCTTGCCGAATACGGGGACAGTCGACAGCACCTGCCACAGCACAATGAAAACGACAGCGACCAGGACTTGCAGTGCAAGCAGCGTCGGGCGCGACATCAGACCGCCTCCGCCGCTTGCGTGGACTGGGCGTAGCCCTTCATCACCTCGTCCTTGAGCACGCTCCAGATCTCGCGATGGAGCGCATGGAATTCCTTGTCGAGCCGCACCTCGAAAATGTCGCGCGGGCGCGGCAAGCTCACCCGCCAGTCGCCGATGATGCGCGAGGACGGCCCGGCCGACATGATCACGACGCGGTCGGCGAGCGCGATCGCCTCTTCGAGATCATGAGTGACGAACAGCACGGCCTTGCGGTCCGCGTTCCAGAGCTCGAGCAGCAGATTGCCCATCACCTGGCGCGTCTGCGCATCGAGCGGCCCGAACGGCTCGTCCATCAGCAGGATCTTCGGGTCGCGGATCAGCACTTGCGCCAGCGCGACGCGCTTGCGCTGGCCGCCGGAAAGCATGTGCGGATAGCGATTAGCGAACGCTCCGAGGCCGACGGCGGTCAGCCATTGCTGCGCCCGCTGCAGCGCCTCGGCGCGTGCCGTGCCCTTGACCTCGAGCCCGATCGCGACGTTGTCGAGCGCGGTCTTCCATGGGAACAACGCGTCGGCCTGGAACAAATACCCGGCATCCCGGTTCAGCCCCGCGAGCGGCCGGTCGAATATCCTGACGTTGCCGGCCGCTGGCGTGAGCAAGCCCGCGGCGACGTTGAGGAGCGTGGATTTGCCGCAGCCGGTGGGGCCGACAATGGCCACGAACTCGCCTTGCGCCACTGCGAGATGAGCTTTCTCCACCGCCGTATAGACCCGTCCGTCCCCGAGCCGGAACGCGACCTTGGCATCTTCCAGCGCCACTGCCGTGGGCGTTGTCATGCATTTTCCTCCGAATTCGGCCCGATGCCTTAGCCGCTCGTGCCGCCAAGTTCAATCGAGGCGCCAAGCGTGCTACGCATGGGGCAAGGAAAAAATGAGCCCCATCCAATGCCCTCGAAGCCGGCGATCAGCTATCACTGCGTCACCAAGCGCTTCGGCTCCCTCAAGGCCGTCGACGATGTGTCGCTCGACATCGCCGAAGGCGAATTTGTGGCCGTCGTCGGCGGCTCGGGCTCCGGCAAGACGACGCTGCTACGGCTCGCCAACCGGCTGATCGAGGCCGATGGCGGCACGATCACGGTCGAGGGCGAGGACGTACGAGACGTCGATCCGGTCGCACTTCGGCGCCGGGTCGGCTACGTGTTCCAGGCCGGCGGGCTGTTTCCCCATTTGAGCGTTGCCGACAATATCGGGATCACGCCAAGGCTGCTGGGCACTCCGGCGACGGACATCGCGGCACGCGTCGACGAGCTGATGGAGCTCGTGCAGCTCGACCGTAATGCGCATCGCGACCGCCTGCCGGAGGCGCTCTCCGGCGGCCAGCGCCAGCGTGTCGGCGTGGCGCGGGCACTCGCGGCAAAACCTCGCATCGTGCTGATGGACGAGCCCTTCGGTGCGCTCGACCCCCTCACCCGCGATGCGCTCGGCGACGATTATCGTGCGCTGCATCGCAAGCTCGGCCTGACCACGGTGATGATCACCCATGACATGACGGAGGCGATCCTGCTCGCGGACCGCATCGCCGTGATGCGTGGCGGCAAGCTGCTGGCGCAGGGTACGCCGGCGGAGCTTTCGAAGAGCGAGGACGCCTACGTGCTGGAGCTGCTGCGCACGCCGCGGCGCCAGGTCGAACGGCTGAACGCGCTGCTGCCGACGAGCGGTGCGGCATGAGCTTGCTGGCCGATCCGCGCTGGGGCGAGGCGCTGGCGCATCTGCCCGACTATCTCGGCAACCATGTGCGGGTGAGCCTCGCGGCACTCGCGCTCGGTCTCGTCGTCAGCCTGCCGCTGGCGATCCTGACCCGCAACCGCCCGGCGCCGCGCGCCATCCTGCTCGCGATCGCCAGCATCGTGCAGACGGTGCCGGGTCTGGCGCTGCTCGCGCTGTTCTATCCGCTGCTGCTGCTGGCCGCGTCCGTCACGCTGGCCTGGTTCGGCGTTTCCTTCTCGGCGTTCGGCTTCCTGCCGGCGATGCTGGCGCTGGCGCTCTATTCGATGCTGCCGGTGCTGCGCAACGGCATCACCGGGCTCAACGGCATCGATCCCGCGCTGATCGAAGCCGCCAAGGGCGTCGGCATGACCGCGCGGCAGTCGCTGCTGATGGTCGAGCTGCCGCTGGCGCTGCCGGTGATGATGGCGGGCATCCGCACCGCCGCGGTGTGGGTGATCGGCACCGCCACGCTGTCGACGCCGATCGGGCAGACCAGCCTCGGCAACTACATCTTCGCCGGGCTCCAGACCCAGAATTGGGTGTTCGTGCTGTTCGGCTGCCTTGCCTCGGCGCTGCTGGCGCTCGCCGTCGATCAGCTGCTGGGCCTGATCGAGGCCGGCCTGCGTCACCACAGCCACGCGCGCTCCGCACTGGGCGCGGCCGGCATCGCCGCGTTGGTCGCCGCAACGCTGGTGCCGACGATGGGGCGCTCGTCGCAGGGCTATGTCGTCGGTGCCAAGACATTCGCCGAGCAATATGTGCTCTCGGCCCTGCTCAGGGACCGCCTTCAGGCGGCAAGCCTTCCCGCGACCACACGATCCGGCCTCGGCTCCAGCGTGATCTTCGGGGCGTTGAAGGCCGGCGACATCGATCTCTATGTCGATTATTCCGGCACGCTCTGGGCCAACCAGCTGCGTCGCACCGATATCAAGCCGCGCGCCGAGCTGGTCGCCGAGCTGAAGACGGCGCTCGCCAAGGACAACATCACCTTGCTCGGCGAGCTCGGCTTCGAAAATGCCTATGCGCTGGTGATGCCGAAAAAGCGCGCCGAGGCGCTCGGCATCCGCACCATCGCCGATCTCGCGGCACATGCGGCGAGCCTGTCGATCGCGGGCGACTACGAGTTCTTCTCACGCCCGGAATGGGCCGCGCTGCAAAAGGCCTACGGCCTCTCCTTCCGCGCCCAGCGCCAGATGCAGCCCGACTTCATGTATGCGGCGGTCGCCAGCGGCGAAGTCGACGTCATCGCCGGCTACACCAGCGACGGCCTGATCGCGAAATACGATCTGGTCGCACTCGAGGATCCCAGGCACGCGATCCCGCCCTATGATGCCATCCTGCTGCTGGCACCGAAGCGCGCCGGTGACGAGCGGCTGCAAGCCGCGCTCACGCCGCTGCTCGGCAAGATCGATATCGCGACCATGCGTGAAGCGAATCTGCGCGCCAGCGGCAACGACGCGACCTCGTCGCCGGATGTGGTGGCGAAGTGGCTGTGGGAAAAGGTGGGCGGGCGGTAGGCCGGGATTTCGTAGGGTGGGCAAAGGCGTGCATGCGCCGTGCCCACCATCCTTGGATGCACGTGAGAGGTGGGGGCACGCTCCGCTTTGCCTACCCTACGATCTGGTGTGGCTCGGCGACCGGGACTACAACCCCCTGATTATCCCCGCGTCGATCAGCAGGCGGTTCAGCCGCCGCGCTTCGGCGCCGTCCTTGCAGCTGTAGAACATGCCCTTGCAGCGGAGCATGATCTCCTTCTGCTCGGCAAAGGAGGGGTCGAGCGGGATGCCGGCGGCCTCCTGGATGACCAGGGGCAGATAAGGGCCGTCGACCGTGTCCATCACGGCATCACTCTTCACCGGCTCGAAATTGATCGCGTCGATTGCGTAGTAAGTCGCGTAGAGACGCGGATCGTAGGCGTCGAGCTTCTTGCCGATCGCGCCCTCGTCGAGCCCGGGCTCGAGGATGGCGGGCGCGAACTCCGGCTGATGATCGCCGTAACGCACGATCAGGAAGGGCTCGCCGGGAAACGTCTTCTTCAGCCCCGCGACGAACGCCTTGTACTGCTCGGCGCTCATCGCCTGCCGGCGCAGATATTCGTCGATCGACGCCACGTTGCCCGGCGCGCGCCAGTTCGGCAACAGGTCGGGACGGAAGCGCGTCTCCCAGGGGAAATGATTGGCGCCGAGATAAAGGAAGGTGAACAGCGGCTTGTTCGGCGGCTGCTGGCCGATCAGCTGGAGCGCCTTGTCGTAGAAGAAGCTGTCCGGCTCGACGTCCTTGGCTCCGAGGTCTTTCGAATCGAGGAAGCGTTCGATGCCGGTCGTCATCTGGAAGCTGCGGGCGGCCATGAAGCCGCCATGGGCGGGATAGAGCGACATCGTGTCGTAGCCGCAACGGCGCAGCGCCAGCGGCAGGCCACGTTCGACCCGGCTCGAGGCGATGCGCGTCACGAAATAGGCGAAGCGGCCGAACGAGCGCGAGGACAGCCCCGCGAGCACGTTGTATTCGGTGAACCAGCTCGGCCCGCCGTTGGTCTCGGCGAGGAATGTCCGCTGCTTGCCGTCCCAGGACTTGAAGTGATCGCCATAGCGCGGCGGCACCTTGATGCCCTGTGCGGCGCGAATGTCGAAGCTGGATTCATCATGGATCATGATGATGTTCGGCCGGCGTCCGACCGGGTGACAGGCATCGACCAGCGGCATGTTGAGCCGCTCATTGGTCGAAACGGCCGATTCCATGAAGCCGTATTGCACGAAATCGGACACCGAACTGACGCCGGAGCGGAAGAATTTCGACAGATAGCCGTCGTCGTAATAGCCGCGCCAGGCCTCGTCCGGGTGATAGAGCGAATAGCCGACCAGCGCGGCAAGGCACGCGAGCTTGCAGGCGAGCGCCGGCAGACGGCGGATGCGGAACGGATCGAGCCACCACAGCGCATACATCAGCGGCAGCGTGACGAGGCCGGCCAGGATCACCGACCAGCGCAAATTCGGGAAGATCGCGAACAGAAACGCGACGGTGTCGCGGTCGATCATCATCAGGTCGATGAAGTTGACCGTCATCTGCACGACGTCGTGCTTGAGGCGCGACAGCAGCACCAGCACGACGACCATGGTCAGGGACAGCGCGCCCGACAACGCCGGCCGGCGCAGCAGCGTGATCCAGAAGAAGTTGAGGATGCCCCAGGCGAGCGCAAAGGAGAAGCGCGAGCCGAAATCGGTCTCGGTCTGGTACATCAGCGCGAGCGCGGCCAGATGCGGCGCGGCAACCGCAAGCAGTCGCCAGATGCCGAGCGCGGCGACACTGGCGAGGGCGGCGGTGGCTGCGGAAGGACCTGGATTGGGCGCGGACGCCATCGACGACACGCAACTTCTGGTCCGGCGCGATGATACCCAGCCGTCTGGCCGGCCCAGGGAGTGAAAAAGGGCGGCTAGGGCTCCCGGCGCAGCCGGAGGCCTGCACCATGTCATAAAACTGTAACGGAACGGTCAAGGACAGGCAACGCGCGTCGTGACCGACCTTCGCTTAATGTTAGTGAGCGGCGAACCGGCGCACGGCGCGCACCCTCGCGGACCGGGACCTCCGGCCCCTCCGCCGCCAATTGCGGCGCAGCATCTATCAGGACACAGCGAGGCCGCCGTGGTGCTGCGGCCGGCCTGGGCTAGCGGGCTGAAGCGCCTGCCTCACTGCGGCAATAGCCCGAGCCGCTTGGCATAGATGCGGTCGACGGCCCGCTTGGGCAGCATCGCCTGGATCATATGCCTCATCGGGTCTGGCGTGACCTGGTAGCGCACCCGTGGCTTGGCCGCAGTCAGCGCCTCGAACACGATTTCGGCGATCCGCTCGGCCGGCAGGCCCTTGGCGCCGAGGTCCATCATGAAGGCCATGACCTTGTTCAGCGCCGGCAGATAGGGCGAGTTCTGATAGACGGATAGGTCGATCTGTTCGGCCTTGCTCCAGATCGGCGTCTTCACCGCGCCGGGGGCAACGATGATGACGTCGATGCCAAACAGCATCAATTCGCGGCGCAGGCTCTCGGACAATCCTTCGATGGCGTGCTTGGAGGTGCAGTAGGGCGCCGACAGCGGATTGCCGTTCCTGCCCGCGACGGAGCTGATCATCACGATCCGCCCCTTCGGCCCCTTCAGCGACGGATCGGCGCCGAGCAGGGGCCCGAAAGCCTGCGTCGCGATGACGGGGCCGATCACGTTGATGTCCATCTGGCGGCGGAAATCGTCTGCCGACAATTCGAGCACGGGACCGGCGACCGCGATGCCGGCATTGTTGACGAGGCCGGCCAGCGTCTCTCCGCCCAGCGTCTCGCGAACCGTTCGCGCGGCAGCAAGAACGGCGGCCTCATCCGTGACGTCGAATAGCAGGGGTGTGAAATTGGCGCCGAGTTCAGCGGCGAGCCGCTCCGCATCCGCCTGCTTGCGGACGCTGCCGAAGACGCGATAGCCGCGCCCGATCAGGAATTTCGCGGTGGCCCAGCCGATGCCGGTGGACACGCCCGTGATGACGACAGATCGCATGGTTTACCCTCCCCTCGAGGTTTTCCGCGATCATGTCGGAAAACGGCGGTGGTGCGAAGGGGGAGGAGCAGAAGCCCGGACCCGGGAGCCGCAGGGGACCCGGGATCAGCAGCGCACCACTCGCGTGATGCGCTGCGTCCGGGAGACGGCTTAGTTCTTCGACTTGTCGACCAGCGCGCCCTTCTTGATCCAGGGCATCATGTCGCGCAGCTTCGCGCCGACTTCCTCGATCGGGTGCTGGGCGAGCTTGGCGCGGGTCGCCTTGAACGAGGTCTGGTTGACCTTGTTCTCGAGCATCCAGTCGCGGGCGAACTTGCCGCCCTGAATGTCGGCGAGAACGCGCTTCATCTCGGCCTTGGTCTCGGCGGTGACGATGCGCGGGCCGGTGACGTACTCGCCGTATTCGGCGGTGTTGGAGATCGAGTAGTTCATGTTGGCGATGCCGCCTTCATAGATCAGGTCGACGATCAGCTTCACTTCGTGCAGGCACTCGAAATAGGCCATCTCCGGCGCGTAGCCGGCTTCGACCAGGGTCTCGTAGCCGCCCTTGATCAGCTCGACCAGGCCGCCGCAGAGCACGACCTGCTCGCCGAACAGGTCGGTCTCGCACTCTTCCTTGAAGGTGGTCTCGATGATGCCGGCGCGGCCGCCGCCGACAGCCGAGGCGTAGGACAGGCCGAGGTCATGGGCGTTGCCCGAGACGTCCTTGGCGATCGCGATCAGGCAGGGCACGCCGCCGCCGCGCTGATATTCGGAGCGCACGGTGTGGCCGGGGCCCTTCGGCGCGATCATCAGCACGTCGAGGTCGGCGCGCGGGTCGAGCAGGTTGAAGTGGACGTTGAGGCCGTGCGCGAACACGAGGGCGGCGCCCTTCTTCATGTTGTCGTGCAGGTGCTCGCGATAGATGTCGCCCTGGAGCTCGTCCGGGGTCAGCATCATGACGAGGTCGGCCCATTTGGCGGCTTCGGCGACGTCCATCACCTTGAAGCCGGCGGCTTCCGCCTTCTTCACCGAGCCCGAGTCCTTGCGCAGCGCAATGGCGACTTCCTTGACGCCGGAATCCTTCAGGTTGAGCGCATGGGCGTGGCCCTGGCTGCCATAGCCGACGATGGCGACCTTCTTGCCCTTGATCAGGTTCAGGTCGGCGTCGCGATCGTAATAAACACGCATGGTCGTTTCCTCGTTCAGGGCCGAAAATCGGCCATTGGTCAGTGTCCGAAGGGTGAAATTTGCGGATTTCGGGGGCTGTCTAGAGCATTTCGGCCCCTTAGGGAAACCCGTTTCTGCATGGAAATCCGCGACATCATGCATCCATGAAAACGGGGTAGAGGGAGGCCAGCAGCAGGATCGCCATCAGGATATTGAAGGCGCGGACCAGCCGCTCCGAAGTCAGGATCGGCCGCAATGCGGTGCCGAACAGGGCCCAGACCACGGTCGAGACCGTGCCGACGAGCAGGCTGATCAGGGTCTGGATCGCGATGTTGAGCGGGAATTGGGCGATCGCCGCATAGGCGGTGATGGTGCCGATCACGATCACCCAGCCCTTGGCGTTGATCCATTGGAACATCGCCGCGCCCCAGAAGGTCATCGGGCCGCGGCCATCCTCCTCCCCCGGCTTGGTCGGGCCGGACATGGCAATCACGGCGGCAAGATAGATCAGGTAGGCGGCACCGGCATATTTCAGGATGGTCTGGAGGATCGGATAGGCCAGGAACACCGAGCCGAGCCCGAGACCGACAGCGGCGACCATGAAGGCGAAGCCGAGGACGATCCCGACGATGTGAGGGATCGTGCGCCGAAAGCCATAGGTCAGGCCCGAGGACAGCAGCATGATGTTGTTCGGCCCGGGCGTGAAGTACATCACGATCATGAAGATGAGGAAGGCATAGAGCAGCGACTGGGACATGGTCACCTCACGCCGTCTTCGGCAGCGGTTTGGCTAACGCCCTGGGCCGGTTCGCGAGAACCATCACCGCGATACCAACGATCACGGTCAGCATGCCGGCGAGCCGCAAGGGTCCGAACCGCTCGCCGAACACGATGCTCGAGGCAGCCGAGCCGACGAACGGCACCAGCAGCGCGAACGGCACCACTTGCGCCGCGGGATAGTCGCGCAGCAGCCGGCCCCACAGCCAATAGGCAATGCTGGTGGAGATGGCGCCGATTGCCAGCAGGCAGACGAGGCCGGTGAGCGACATGTGGATCAGCGATTGGAAGGTCGGCGCGGGCCCATCGACGACCAGCGCGAGCGCGAATAGCGGCACCGCGGCGGTGAGGCAGAGCCAGGCAAACAAGTCGAACATCGGCGCACCGCGGGCCCCGCGCAGCAGAAGGTTGCCGATCGCAAAGCAGATCGGAGCGATCATCAGCACGGCGAACGCACCGACGCTGAAGTCATAACCCACGGTGCCGCAGATCATGAGAAGTCCAGCCGCCGCGATGACGATGCCGAGGGTCTGCACCGGCGTCGGCCGCTCGCCGAATGCGACCGCGGCAAAGCCTATGGTGAACAGCGCCTGGCTCTGCACCACGACGCTGGTCAGCCCCACCGGCACGCCACGGGCGATGCCGTAAGCTTGCGACAGGAACTGGCCGAGGAACAGCGTGAAGCTGATGGCGATCAGCAGTGACCAGGCGACCTTCGGCCTGGGAATGAACAGGCACGGCAGCGCGGCAATGGCGAAGCGCATCGCCGTCATCAGCTCCGGCGAGAATTCGTCGAGCGCGATCCGGCTTGCGACGAACGCAAGCCCCCAGATGACCGCCACCAGGATGGCGATGAGGATGTCGGCCGGCTTCATTGTTGTTCTCGGCTCTGCCCTGTCGTGCAGTCCTGTTGTTGTTCGTTCTAGCCTTGCTCGCCGGCTCTTGGTTTGCGCAGCAGATAGGTGCCGTGCATCGGTGCGTGGTAATCGGCAGAGACCAGCGTGAAGCCGACGTCGGTCAGCATCCGCTCCATCACCCAGCCGAAGGTCGAATATTCGTCGCGCATATGCGTCACCACGCCGTCGCGCGGAAAGTCGTGGTTCTTGATCTGGAAGTCGGCCCATTGATCGACGTCGCGCTCCACGGCATCGGGCATCGAGACATAGACGATGTCGCGCAGATAGAAGCTCGCGCCGGGCTTGAGCGCACGATAGATCCGCGACATCGCCACCGCCTTCCAGAAATCCGGGAGGTGATGCAGCGTGAACTCGCTGACGATCAGGTCATAGGATTCGGGGCGATAGGCGAAGCTGAGCAGGCCGGCCGATTGCGTGCGCACCGGCGCCTTGCGGTCGCGCGCGTAGATCTCGGCGAGCGCCAGCATCGCCGGCGAGATGTCGATGGCGTCGACCTCGGCGCCCATCAGGGCGGCTTCGGTGGCCAGCACGCCGTTACCGCAACCGATATCCGCGATGCGCCAGCCGCGCTGCACGCCGAGCATTTTCAGCGCGGCCCGCGACCGCAGGTCCGCATCGTCATGGCTGTCGTAGATCGACGCCACAGCGGGCCCGATCCCCATCCGGTTCCGCTCATTGTAGTACCAGTCGCGCGCCAGCATGGTTCACATCCCTTCGGGCCCGCGGCCGATCGCGGCAACGCCGGTGCGCGACACTTCGACAAGGCCGAGCGGGCGCATCAGGTCGATATATTGATTGATCTTGTCGGTATTGCCTGTGATCTCGAACACAAAGCTCTCGGTGGTGGCGTCGATCACCCGGGCGCGGAACGCATCCGCCAGCCTCAGCGCCTCGACCCGGTGCTCGCCCTGCCCGCGCACCTTCACCATGGCGAGCTCCCGCTCGATCGAGCGCCTGGTCTGGGTCATGTCGACGACGCGGTAGACCGGGATCATGCGGTCGAGCTGGTGCTTGATCTGCTCGATCACCATCGGCGTACCCGTGGTGACGATGGTGATGCGCGACAGATGTTTCTGGCTCTCGGTCTCCGAGACCGTGAGGCTCTCGATGTTGTAGCCACGGCCCGAGAACAGGCCGATCACGCGCGCGAGCACGCCCGGCTCGTTCTGCACGAGCACCGAGAGCGTATGCGTCTCGTTGGGATCGTGGCGCTCCTCGATGAAGTAGGCGGATGCGGGCTGGTTCATTGTCGTCCCCTCAAATGTCTCTTGTCACACCAGCGCCTTGCCGCCGGCGAAGGCCTTCGCGGTCGCCTCGTCGTTCGCCTGCTCCGGCAAGAGCATCTCGTTGTGAGCCTTGCCGGACGGAATCATCGGGAAGCAGTTCTCGAGCGCCGCGACGCGGCAGTCGAACAGCACCGGGCGCTTGACCGAGATCATCTCCTTGATGGCGCCGTCGAGATCGCCGGGCTTGTGCACCTGGATGCCGACGCCGCCATAGGCTTCCGCGAGCTTGACGAAGTCCGGCAGCGCCTCCGAGTAGGAATGCGACAGGCGGTTGCCGTGCAGCAGTTGCTGCCACTGCCGCACCATGCCCATGTACTGGTTGTTCAGGATGAAGATCTTGATCGGCAGCTCGTACTGCACCGCCGTCGACATCTCCTGCATCGTCATCTGCACCGAGGCGTCGCCCGCGATGTCGATGACGAGACTGTCCGGATGGGCCACCTGCACGCCGATCGCCGCCGGCAGGCCGTAGCCCATGGTGCCGAGACCGCCCGACGTCATCCACCGATGCGGCTCCTCGAAGCCGTAGAACTGTGCCGCCCACATCTGGTGCTGGCCGACCTCGGTCGTGATGTAGGTGTCCTTGCCGCGCGTCGCCTCGAACAGGCTCTGGATCGCGTGCTGCGGCAGGATGACGTCGTTGCTCTTCTTGTAATAGAGCGAGTTGCGGGCACGCCACTGCGCGATCTGCTGCCACCAGGACTTGATGTCGGGCTTCTTCGCCTCCGCCTTGAACACCTGAAGAATGTCGCCGAGGACGTTGCCGCAATCGCCGATGATCGGCACGTCGACGCGGATGTTCTTGTTGATCGAGGACGGATCGATATCGATGTGGATCTTCTTCGAGCCCGGCGAGAACGCATCGACGCGGCCGGTGATGCGGTCGTCGAAGCGCGCGCCGACGCAGAGCATGACGTCGCAATCATGCATCGTCATGTTGGCCTCATAGGTGCCGTGCATGCCCAGCATGCCGAGCCAGTTCTTGCCCGACGCAGGGTACGCGCCGAGACCCATCAGCGTGGAGGTGATCGGGAAGCCGGTGACCTCGACCAACTCGCGCAACAGCTTGGTTGCCTCGGGACCGGAATTGATGACGCCGCCGCCGCTGTAGATCACCGGGCGCTTGGCATTGGCGAGCAGCGCCACCGCCTTGCGGATCTGCGTCGCATCGCCCTTCACGCGCGGCGCGTAGGAGCGATGCACGTCGGACTTGCGCGGCGGATGATAGGTGCCGGTGGCGAACTGCACGTCCTTGGGAACGTCGACCAGCACCGGACCCGGACGGCCCGACGTCGCGACATAGAACGCCTCGTGCAGCACCTTTGCGAGATCATTGACGTCGCGCACCAGCCAATTGTGCTTGGTGCAGGGGCGCGTGATGCCGACGGTGTCACATTCCTGGAACGCGTCGTTGCCGATCAGATGCGTCGGCACCTGCCCGGAGATGCAGACCAGCGGGATCGAGTCCATCAGCGCGTCCGTCAGCGGAGTCACCATGTTGGTGGCGCCGGGACCGGAGGTCACCAGCGCGACGCCCGGCTTGCCGGTCGAGCGCGCATAGCCCTCGGCGGCGTGGCCTGCGCCCTGCTCGTGGCGAACCAGGATGTGCTGGACCTCGCTCTGCTGGAAGATCTCGTCATAAATCGGAAGCACGGCGCCGCCGGGATAACCGAAAATGTCGGTCACGCCGTGATCGATGAGCGCGCGAACGATCATTGCGGCGCCGGTCATCTGGTTCGGATCGTGGCTCTTGTCGCTCATTGGCTTGCTCCGGATGCGCTGTTGTCAGCGGCTTTGGTCGTGTCGGGTTCGGGAAATAAAAAAGGCCCCGAAGAGGGCCCATGCACACCGCCTGTCATGTGGATGGCAGCTAGCCATCCCCGGCGGTGTGCCTGGGTACGACGGCGATAAGGAGTTTGGTAATAATGTTACGCATGGCAGGCGCTCGGCTTCCCAAAGGTTGCGCGAAACATAGCGGCCAAAGCCCGGATGTCAAGGCAATGCCACCGTTTCTGCGCGATTTAGGCAGTGTAGCGGTGTTCCCCGGGTTTTGGCGAGAGGTAAATTAGGGAACCTGAGCACAAAAGCGCGTCAGGCGGGATCTCGGGCGGCGTTCACAACTGCCACGAGCCATGCCCTCATCTCCTCCGGCTTCACCCATTCGAACTCCGGCAATTGATGCCGGAACCAGGTGAATTGCCGCTTGGCATAGTGGCGGGTGTCGGCGCGGCCGATTCCTGCGGCCTCCTCCAGGCTGATCTCACCGCGCAGATGCCGGATCAAAGCCGGCACACCATGGGCCTTCATTGCCGGCAGCAGCGGATCGAGGTGCCTGGCGGCGAGCCGCTCGACCTCCCTCAGCGCGCCGGCTCCCAGCATGGCATCGAAGCGAGCATCGATGCGGGCATAGAGCTCGTCGCGCTCGGGGGCGAGAAATACCGCGCGAAAACTGTCCTTCGGCAGCAGCGGCGGCTGGCCCTCCCGATGCCAGTCGAGCAGCGAACGGCCGGTCGCCTCGAACACCTCGAGCGCGCGCGCGATCCGGGTGCGGTCACGCAGGTTCAATCGCCCGGCCGCGCGCGGATCGCGACGCGCCAGTTCCGCATGCAGCGCCTCCGCGCCGTCCCGTTCCAGCCGCGCGCGCACGGCCTCGCGCACCTCGGCAGGAATCGGCGGGACCACGGAGAGGCCCGCCGTCAGCGCCTTGAAATAGAGCCCGGTGCCACCGACGAAGATCGGCAGGCGGGCTTGCGCCTTCGCCTCGTCGAGCGCCTTTGCCGCGTCAGCCACCCAGGCGCCCGCCGAGAAGTTCACGGCCGCATCGACATGGCCGTAGAGACGGTGCGGGGCGCGGGCCTCCTCGTCATGTGTCGGCCGTGCCGTGATGATGCGGAGGTCACGATAGACCTGCATGGAATCGGCATTGATGACGATGCCGCCGATGGCGAGCGCGAGCTCCAGCGCCAGCGCCGACTTGCCGCTGGCGGTCGGGCCTGCGATAAGCACGGCCTCGCCAAGAGGCCTTCTGCTGACCTGCTCCTCGTTCACGAAAACCTCAAATGTCCCTCGTCGCCACGCTGATCTGCAACCCTGACAATCCCGCGCTCGACTCGACCATCGTCGACGGCGCCCGCGCCGTGCTGCCGCAGGCAGCTCCCGCGCACTGGCTGTTCGACGGGGTCGCGGTCGATATTCCCTTCGGCGCCGACAGTAACCTCGAAGGCGACCGTCACGCCATCGAGCAGCGGCTCCGCGAGCTGCGCGGCGACCTGCCCATCGACATCGTCGTGCAGCCAGTCGGGGTCCGGCGCAAGAAGCTTTTTCTCGCCGACATGGATTCCACCATGATCGGCCAGGAATGCATCGACGAGCTCGCCGATCTCGTCGGGGTGAAGGCCCATGTGGCCGCCATTACCGAACGCGCGATGCGCGGCGAGATCGAGTTCGAGCCGGCGCTGCGCGAGCGCGTCGCGCTGCTCAAGGACCTGCCCGCCAGCGCCGTCGACGAGGTGCTGGCCAAGCGCATCACGCTGACCCCGGGCGGCAGCACACTGGTCGCGACCATGCGCGCCCACGGCGCCTATACCTGCCTCGTCTCCGGCGGCTTCACGCTGTTCACGTCCGCGGTCGCCGCCAAGATCGGCTTTCAGGAGAACCGCGCCAACGAACTCGTCGTGCGCGACGGCAAATTCACCGGCGAGGTGAAGGAGCCGATTTTGGGCCGCGCAGCGAAGCTGGCGACACTGGTCGACCTGATGGAATCGTTCGATCTCGACGACATCGACTCGGTGGTGGTCGGCGACGGCGCCAATGATCTCGCGATGATCCAGGCGGCGGGGCTCGGCGTCGCCTACCACGCCAAGCCGGCGGTCGCGGCGGCGGCAGCTGCGCGGATCGATCACGGCGATCTCACAGCGCTGCTGTACGCGCAGGGATACCGGCGCGAGGAGTTCGTGGAGGGCTGACGCAAACGTCGTTCCGGGATGGTGCGAAGCACCAGACCCGGAACCTCGAGATTCCGGGTTCGATGCTTCGCATCGCGCCGGAATGACGGATGAAACTACTGTACGCTCAGCGCGACAAATCGCAGCTCGCCTTCGGCATTCGAGACCAGCAGCAGCACCGACTTCTTGCCATCCTTCTTGAGCTGGTCGACCCGCTTCTGGATGTCAGCGCCGCTCGACACCGCCTCCTGGGCGACTTCGACGATGACGTCGCCGGCGGAGAGCCGCTTCTCGGCGGCGTCGGAATTGGCCTCGACATTGGTGACGACCACGCCCTTGACGCTCTCCTTGATCTTGTAGCGCGTGCGCAGATCCTTGCTCAGCACTGCCAGATCGAGGCCGAGCGCCTTCTGCGTCACCGGCTTCTCCGGCGCCGGCTCGTCGGTCTTCAGCGTGGCCTGCACCTTGTCGGGATCCTGGAGACGGCCGAGCGTGACCTTCTTGATCTGCTCCTGGCCCTTTCGGATGACGACGACGTCGACCTCCTTGCCGACCGCCGTGTCGGCGACGACGCGGGACAGGTCCTTCGGATCCTTGACGTCCTTGCCGTCGAACTTGACGACGACGTCGCCCGGCTCGATGCCGGCCGGCTTGGCCGGCCCCTTGTCATCGACGCCCGCAACCAGCGCACCGCGCGGCGGCTTGATGTTGAGGCTTTCGGCGATCTCGTCGGTGACGCTCTGGATGCGCACGCCGAGCCAGCCGCGGCGCAGCTCGCCGAACTGACGGAGCTGGTCGACGACGCCCACCACCGTTTTCGACGGCACGGCGAAGCCGATGCCGATCGAGCCGCCCGAGGGCGAGATGATCAGCGTGTTGACGCCGATGACGTCGCCGTCGAGGTTGAACAGCGGACCGCCGGAATTGCCCCGATTGATGGAGGCGTCGGTCTGGATGTAGCTGTCGTAGGGCCCCGAGGAGATGTCGCGGTTCTTGGCCGAGACGATGCCGGCCGTCACCGTGCCTCCCAGGCTGAACGGGTTGCCGATCGCGACCACCCAGTCCCCGAGGCGCAGCTTGTCGCTGTCGCCGAACTTCACCGCGACCAGCGGCTTCGTCGGCTTGATCTTGAGCACGGCGAGATCGGTCTTCTTGTCGACGCCAACCAGCTCGGCCTTGATCTTGGTGCCGTCGTTGAGGATGACGTGGATCTCGTCGGCATCTGCAATGACGTGGTTGTTGGTGACGACGACGCCCGCCGTGTCGATGATGAAACCGCTTCCGAGCGAATTGGTCTTGCGCGGCGCCGGGCTATTTTCACCGCCCTTGCTGCCGCCGGGGCCCTTCCGGTTCTTGAAGAAGTCGTCGAAGAACTCCTCGAAGGGCGAGCCGGGCGGCAGTTGCGGCATGGTATTGCCGACCCCGCCCTTGGCTTCGACGGTCTGCGAGGTCGAGATGTTGACGACCGCGTCGATGACCTTCTCGGCAACGTCGGCGATGCCATCCGGTCCGCGCGCCTGTGCCGGCGTGCCGAACACACTGAATGCACTGACGGCGAGCGCGGCCAGCCCTAAACGCAAGCGGGTCGGGGCAATGGTGGCAGCGGGCATTGGTATCTCCAGAGAAAGGGATTCGGCGTCCAGACTGCGCTCGAACGGGGGGACGGCGCAAGCACGGAGGTCAACGGGCCTCATGACCCCGATAATACGGCGAAATCCGGTCTTTTGCCTTCACTTTGGCGTTGGTGCGAGGCCTAAACCGGGCGTCGCATAACCCAGATCAGGATCAGGCCGACGACAGCGGAGCCGATCCCGACCACCCGCAGGATATTGTCCGGCGTGGCGATGGCGCTCTTCATGGCCTTGCGCATCCAGTTCGGACTGGCCGCGAACATCAAGCCTTCCAGTACGAACAGGATGCCCAGGCCGATGAGGAAGTCGGCGAACGCAATGGACCTCATCGGCTTGGAACCTCCCGGTGTGCTGTTCTTGTCGGGACGAAGGGCGGCAGACCTGCCGCCCTCGTCTGGCTTACGGTTTCGCCGGCGTCTCGGTTGCCGTCTTGCCGGACGGGTTGCCGAAAAACCGGAAGAAATCCGAGTCCGGCCGCAGCAGGAAGCGGGTGTCGCTCGCCTTCAGCCCGTTCTCGTACGCCGTCATCGAGCGGTAGAAAGCGAAGAAGTCGGCATCCCTGCCGTAGGCTTCGGCGAACAGGCGGTTGCGCTCGGCATCGCCGATACCGCGCGTCTGTTCGGCCTGCGACCTTGCTTCCGCTTCGATCACGGTTGCCTCGCGGTCGGCCTTGGAGCGGATCTCCTGGGCCTTCTGGCCGCCCTGCGCGCGGAACTCGGCGGCTTCGCGCTCGCGCTCGGTCTTCATGCGCTGGTAGACCGCCTGGCTGTTCTGCTCCGGCAGGTCGGCGCGCCGGATCCGGACGTCGACGACCTGGATGCCGTAGCCGTCGGCCTCGCGATCGAGCTGCTCGCGGATGCGCTGCATCAGCTTCTCACGGTCGTCGCGCACCACATTGATGAAGGTAACCTCGCCGAGCACGCGGCGCAGCGCCGCGTTCAGGAGCGTGGTGAGCTGGATGTTCGCAGCCTGGATCGAGCCGATGCTCTGATAGAAGCGCAGCGCGTCCTTGATGCGATAGCGTGCGAAGGCATCGACCACGAGCCGCTTCTGGTCGGACGCGATCGCTTCCTGCGACGGGTTCTCGAGGTCGAGAATCCGCTTGTCGATGTTGATCACCGAATTCCACGGCGCCTTGAAGTGCAGGCCTGGATCGGTGACGACGTCGACGGGCCGGCCGAATTGCAGCACGATGGTCTGCTCGGTCTGCTGGACCGTGAACAGCGACATGTAGCCGACGACCACGACGAGCAGGAGGCCGAGCAGCGTGACGATACCTGTGACCGGGGATCTCATCGGTTGCCTCCGCTCGACTGCTGACCGGCGGCGGCCGGGCGCTTGGTCGTCAATTCCGGAAGCGGCAGATAGGGCACGACACCCTGGCCGGAGCGGCCGGCGTCATAGACGAGCTTTTCGGCGCCGCCGAGCACGCGCTCCATCGTCTCCAGATAGATCCGTTCACGAGTCACGTCGGGCGCCTTCTTATATTCCTCGTACACCTTCAGGAAGCGCGAGCTCTGGCCCTTGGCCTCGGCGACCGTCTGCTCCTTGTAGCCTTCGGCGGCCTGCAGAATCTGCGCCGCACGTCCGCGGGCCTGCGGCACGACCTGGTTGGCGTAGGTCTGCGCCTCGTTTTGCAGCTGCTCGAGATTGGCGCGCGCCGCCTGGACGTCGCGGAAGGCGTCGATCACCTGGGCCGGCGGGTCGACCTTCTGCATCTGTACCTGACTGATCTGAATGCCGGCGCCGTAGCTGTCCAGGGTCCTCTGGATCAGTTCCTGCACGCCCTGCTCGGTCACGTTGCGCGCGCCGGTCAGGATCGGCTGGATCTGCGACCGGCCGATCACCTCGCGCATCGCGCTCTCGGCGACCGCCTTCACGGTGCCTTCAGGGTTCTGGATGTTAAAGAGGAAATTGCCGACGCCGTCCGGCTTGATGCGCCAGAGCACGGTGAAATCGACGTCGACGATGTTCTCGTCGCCGGTCAGCATCAGGCTCTCTTCCGGCACGTCACGAATGGAGCGGCCGCGTCGCGCCGGATCGTCGATCACCGTCATGCCGATGGAGATGGTGGAGACGCGCAGCGCCTTGGGCAGCAGCACCGTCTCGATCGGATAGGGCAGATGATAGTTCAGGCCGGGCTGCACGGTGCGAACATGCTTGCCGAAGCGCAGCACGACACCGAGCTCTTCGGACTGCACGCGGAAGAAGCCCGACAGCAGCCAGAACGCGACGATCAGCAGCACGATCAGCGTGATGCCGATGCCGGAGAAATAGCCGCCCGGCATGATCTGCTGCAGGCGGTCCTGGCCGCGCCGCAGAAGGTCTTCCAGATCCGGCGGCCTCGGCCCGACCGGTTGCGGGCCTGAGCCCCATGGTCCCTTTGGACCCGAGCCCCATGGGCCACCGCCCTGATTCTTCCACGGCATTCGACGCTCTCCTCGGCAGGGTGGATTGTCCCCGCCCGCTTTGTCCGGTCCGGCTTTATAGGGGACAGGCAAGTCCCTTACAACGTAACCCCCGCCGCCTTTCGAGCTAAGCTCGGGGGCAGAAAAGTCAATGTTAACATTGGCAAATGCGGTTAATGGCGGGGCCGCCGACGATATGTCACATAGGAGAAATCGGCGCTGTCGTCGCCTCCGCCAGGATGGCGGACACGCGCGACCTCGTCCCACTTCGCCCTGTCGATGTCGAAATGCGTATCGCCTTCGGGGCGCGCGTGGACTTCGGTGATTTCGAGGCGATCGGCGCGATCGAGCCATTGCCGAAAGATTTCGGCACCGCCGATCACCGCGATTTCAGTGACCGAACGCCGCAGGGCATCGCCGCGCGCAACCGCGTCCGCATCCGCCGCCGATGTCGTGACGATGGCGCCTGCGGCGCGATAGTCCACGTCGCGCGTGATCACGATATTGGTGCGGCCCGGCAGGGGACGGCGGGGCAGCGATTCGAAGGTCTTGCGGCCCATGATCACGGGCTTGCCGATCGTGAGGGCCTTGAAGCGCGCCATGTCGGATTTCAATCGCCACGGCATCGCGTTGCCCGCGCCGATCACGCCGTTCTCCGCGATCGCGACGACGAAGACGATTTCCATCAGGATGTGCTCCCGGCAAGCTGCGTCAGCGCCGGCCCGGACAGGCGGCACAGCGTCCAATCGTCCATCATGACGGCGCCGAGCGATTTGTAGAACGCGATCGACGGCGCGTTCCAGTCGAGCACCGCCCATTGCAGGCGCGCCCAGCCGTTGTCGACGCACTCCCTCGCGAGATGGACAAGCAACGCCTTGCCGAGACCCCTGCCCCGGTGCGACGGCCGCACGTAGAGATCCTCGAGGTAGATGCCGCGGCGGCCGCTGAAGGTGGAGAAATTCGTGAACCACACCGCGAAGCCGACGGCGTCACCGTTCCACTCGGCGATCGCGCAATGGAGTTGCGGCCTGTCGCCGAACAGCGCGTCGGCGATGTCGGCCTCGGTCGCCTCGACCTCGTGTGAGAGTTTTTCGTATTCGGCAAGCTCGCGGATGAAGGAGAGAACGAGCCTGGCTTCGCCCGGGCGCGCGCGGCGGATGTTGAGCGACATGGTTGCTAGACCGCAACTTCCGCCTTGATGTGCGGATGCGGGTCGTAGCCGACGAGCTCGAAATCCTCGAAGCGGAAGGAGAAGATGTCCTTCACGTCAGGATTGATCCGCATCACCGGCAGCGGACGCGGCGCGCGGGTGAGCTGGAGCTTTGCCTGCTCCAGATGGTTGGAATAGAGATGGGTGTCGCCGAACGAATGCACCAAGTCGCCGGGCTTCAGGCCGGTGACCTGCGCAACCATCATCGTCAGCAATGCGTAGGAGGCGATGTTGAAGGGCACGCCGAGGAAGACGTCGGCCGAGCGCTGATAGAGCTGGCAGGACAGCTTGCCGCCTGCGACGTAGAACTGGAACAGGCAATGGCACGGCGGCAGCGCCATCTTGTCCACCTCGGCGGGATTCCACGCCGAGACGATCAGGCGGCGCGAGTCCGGGTTGCGCTTGATCATGTCGACCACGTTCGCGATCTGGTCGATGCTGCGGCCGTCAGGCGCCGGCCAGGAGCGCCACTGATGGCCGTAGACCGGGCCGAGATCGCCATTGGCGTCCGCCCATTCGTCCCAGATGGTGACGCCGTTGTCCCGCAGATATTTGATGTTGGTGTCGCCCTTCAGGAACCACAACAGCTCGTGCACGATCGCCTTCAGCGGCAGCCGCTTGGTGGTCAGCATCGGGAAGCCGGCGGACAGATTGAAGCGCATCTGATGGCCGAACACCGACAGCGTTCCGGTGCCGGTCCGGTCGGTCTTCTCGGCGCCGTCTGAAAGAATCCGCTCGAGCAGGTCCTGATACTGGTGCATGTGCGACTGAGCCTTTGGGAAGGCGGCGAACTTAACGGCCGCCCCCGCGCTGCAACAGCGGCGATTCGCTGTTCGCACCGATTATACCCGGAAAATTGAGTGTTTCCGGAGCAAACGACAAGGGGCGGAAATCGGCGTTCCGCCCCTCGCCTATCAGCTTGATCTCGCTGGGCTAAGTCGCCGGCTTGAGCACCGGGCTCCACTTTGCGATCTCGCTCTTGACGAGCGCCGCCAGCGCTTCCGGCGTGCGATCCTTGGCGGCCGGAATGACGCTGCCGAGGTCGAGCAGACGCTTCTTCACGGTCTCGTCGTCGAGCGCCTTGATGGCCGCGGCGTTCAGGCTTGCGATGATCGCGGGCGAGGTTCCCTTCGGGGCGAATATCGCGTTCCAGGCCTGGGCCTGGAATTTTGGCAGGCCGGCTTCCGCCGTCGTCGGGACGTTCGGCAGGGACGGGTTACGCTCGGCCGTGGCGATCGCATAGGCCTTGATGGTGCCGGCATTGATCTGCGGAACGGCGTTGACGATCTGGTCGCACATGTAGTCGACCTGTCCAGCCACCAATGCATTCATCGCGGGGCCGGTGCCGTTGAAAGGCACGCCGACCGGCTTGATGTCGAGGATGGAATGGAGGAGCTCGCACGAGACGTGCGAAACCGAACCGACGCCGGCATGCGCGGCGTTCACCTTCTCGACGTTCGCCTTCACATAGGTGACGAATTCGTTGAGATCCTTCGGCGGAAAGTCCTTCCGCGCGAGGATCAGGATCGGAGTACCCGCGAGCAGCGCGATCGGCTCGAAGTCCTTCTCGGGATGATAGGCAAGCTTCGGATAGAGCGGCACCGAGGCGGCATGCGTTCCCATATGCCCGGTGATGAGCGTATAGCCGTCATTTGCCGCACGCGCGGCGCGCGTGGTGGCGGTGGTGCCGCCGGCGCCAACCACATTCTCGATGATGATGCTCTGTCCGAGTGTCTGCGCCATGTGCCCGGTGACAATGCGCGAGATCACGTCCGTCGGGCCGCCGGCCGCGAACGGCACGATCATGGTAATGCTGCGCGTCGGATAGGTCTGCGCCTCAGCCGTTGCGATGAAGCTGCCGAGCGCTGTGAGCGCTGCGGCACATGCGCCCGTAAGCGCGCGAATGAACGTCATGACGTTTCCCCTTTGGACATAATTAAAATGCCGGCCCAAAGGCCGGCATTTCCATTTCACGAAGCCGTAACACAAGTCGATTCGACTTCCGAATGCGGCGCGCCGACGCAGGACCTCAGTTCTCGGACTCGGTGAACACCTCGTCGCGCTTGGCGCGCAACGCCGGTAACACCGTAAGGACGAGCAGACCCGCCGCGACCGCCAGCAGCACCGCCGACAGCGGACGCGTCAGGAAGACGCTCCAGTCGCCGCGCGAGATCAGCAGCGCACGGCGCAGGTTCTCTTCCATCAACGGTCCGAGCACCATGCCGAGCAGCAGCGGCGCCGGTTCGAAATCGTGCTTGATCAGCCAGTAGCCGACGAGACCAAACACGCCGGCGAGGATCACGTCGACCGGTGCGTTGTTCACCGAGTAGATGCCGATCGCGCAGAAGATCACGATCGAGGGGAACATCAGCCGGTAGGGGACGCGGAGCAGACGGACCCAGATGCCGACGAGCGGCAGGTTGATGATGATCAGCATCAGATTGCCGATCCACATCGAGGCGATCATGCCCCAGACGAGGTCGGGTTGCTTCTGCATCACCTGCGGGCCCGGCACGATGCCGTGGATGGTCATCGCGCCCACCATCAGCGCCATCACGGCGTTCGGCGGGATGCCGAGCGTCAGCAGCGGGATGAACGAGGTCTGCGCCGCAGCGTTGTTGGCGCTTTCCGGCCCCGCCACGCCCTCGATCGCGCCGCGACCGAACCGCGACGGGTCCTTGGCGAGCTTCTTCTCGAGCGTATAGGCGCCGAACGATGCGATGGTCGCGCCGCCGCCGGGCAGGATGCCGAGGATCGAGCCGAGCACGGTGCCGCGCAGGATCGCGGGCGTCGAGTCGATCAGATCCTTCCTGGTCGGCATCAGGCCGGTGATCTTCTGCTGCACGAGATCGCGGCTCATTTCGGCGCCGGCGTCGAGATTGCGGATGATCTCCGCAAAGCCGAAAACGCCCATCGCCACCGTCGCAAAGCCGAGGCCGTCGGCGAGCTCCGGAATGTTGAAGGCCATGCGTGAGGCGCCGGTCTCGATGTCCGAGCCGACCATGGAGAGCAAAAGGCCGAACACGATCATCGCGATCGCCTTCAGCACGGAGCCCTTGGCCAGCACCACCGCGAAGATCAGGCCGAGCACCATGAGCGAGAAATATTCGGCCGGGCCGAACGCCAGCGCGAGTTTTGTGAGCGGCGCACCGAGGACGGCAATCAGGACGGTCGCGACGCAGCCGGCGAAGAACGAGCCGATCGCGGCGATCGCCAGCGCCGGGCCGGCGCGGCCTTGTCTCGCCATCTGGTGGCCGTCGATGGCGGTGACGACCGACGTCGCCTCGCCTGGTATGTTGACCAGAATCGAAGTGGTCGAGCCGCCATATTGCGCGCCGTAATAGATGCCGGCGAGCATGATCAGGGCGCCGACCGGCGGCAGTCCGAAGGTGATCGGCAGCAGCATCGCCACCGTTGCGATGGTGCCGATGCCCGGGAGCACGCCGACCAGCGTCCCGACCAGGGCGCCGATCAGACACATCAGGAGGTTGATCGGAGAGAACGCGACGGCGAAGCCGTGAGCGAGGTTGGCAAAGATATCCATCACACCCTCACTGGATCATAAAACGCGGATACATCGGCATCGGCAGCCCAAGCACATATGGAAACAGGATTGCGCAACCGATCGTCAGGCAAGCGCCCACGATCACCGCCTCCACCCAGCGCGTCTCCTGCGATCCCGTCGCGGCGATCATGAAGCTCGCGAAGGCCGTGACCACGAGGCCGAGCGGCCGGATCGCCAGCGCGAAAAACAGAATCGCCGCCACCACGAACAATGGCCCCCGCCATGAATAATGGGCCATTGCCGGCCCATCGGTCAGAAGACCGGTCAAGGCGATGCCGGCGGACAAGGCGACCAGCAGGCCGCCGAACATTCGCGGCGCGGTGCCCGCGCCGAAGGAGAAGCCCCGCATGCCCTGCAAGTCGCTCCCTGCCCACAGCGCGAACAGGGCGACCGCCATCAGGACGACGCCGCCGACATAATCTTGGGCCGACCTGATGCTCATGAACAGCGTGAGGATTGCGACCACGAACAGCGGATAGGAATAGATCAGCGCCAGCAGGACCTCTGACGACATCTTCTTGGTGCCGCCGCCAAGCGATCCGAACATCGCGCTGGGCGCGCCTGCGATCAGCGCCGCCGCGTGGCTGGTGACGACCGTCGCGGGGCCGCGGCCGGTCCCCCAGCCGAAGATCGTCCCGATCGACCAGATCAATTCGAAGATCTGCGGCGCAATCGCCAGCAGACAAAAGCCGAGCGCCAACCGCGTGTTTCGGGTGGTCGTCGCTGAGTGGCCCATCGTGTCGGCCATGCATGTCTCCTCCGCGACCCGTAAGTCACGAGCACTGTTGTTCTAAATCAGTTGGAACTGGATCCCCCGCCCCGACCATTGCCTAGCGATTTTCGTTACACAATGCCAGCAAAACCCAACAAGCCCCCGGCGAGCAAAAGCCAAAGAGGATTGATGCGCGAGACGGATGCGATCACCGCAACCATTGCGGTCAGAAGCACCGCAACAATTGTGCGATCGGTCGACTGGGCCAGGATCAGAGCGCTCGCCGCCATCAATCCGATCGAGAGCGGAACCAGCGCAGCTTGAATCAATCCGGGCCAGCGCGATTGGCTGGGCCGATTCAGAAGCCGGCTGACATAATAAGCAAGCAGGGCCGTCGGCAGGCACATCGCCAGCGTCGCCGCCAGCGCCCCGGGGATCCCGGCGACGGCATAGCCGATTAAGGTCACGATAAGAACGTTCGGACCTGGCGAGAGCTGCGCGATCGCATAGGCATCAGCGAACTGCTTGTCGGTCATCCAGTGATGCACCTCGACCGCAATGCGGTGCATCTCCGGCACCGCCGCCGCGGCGCCGCCGACCGCGAACAGCGACATCAGACCGAAGGTGGAGATCAGCACCCAGATCGGGTTCTCGGCGTTCATGCTGCTACTTTCCGCCGCAGGAAATAGGTGGCGCCGATACTCACGGGGATCGCGACCAGCAGCACTGCCTGGAGCGGCAGGCGGAGCAGGCCGATGGCGGCGAACACACCGAGCATCAGGGTGAGCGCGACGGCGTCCATCCGCTTCAACAGCGGGGTCATCATGCGGAAGACCACCGCGATCAACAGGCCCACCGCCGCACAGGAGATGCCGGCGAGGCTGCGGCGCAGCAGCTCCAATTCGCCGAACTGAGCGTAGATGATCGCGAGCCCGGTCATGATGAATGTCGGCGGCAGCAGCAGGCCGGCAAAGGCGGCCACTCCCCCGGCGATCCCCCGCAGTCGGGCGCCGAACACCATCGACAGATTGACGATGTTGGGCCCGGGCAGGAAATGGCAGAGCGCGAAGGTCTCGTTGAACTCGTCGGCGGTCATCCAGCGATGCTGCTCGACGATGGCCCGCCGGGCAAACACCAGCACGCCGCCGAAACCGGCCAGCGACATCCGGGCGAACGCCAGGAAAAGTGCGACCAGACCTGGCGGCGCGGCAGCGAGGTCCGGCTTCTGGTCCGATTCCTGGACAGCCGGTACTGAATCCGGGGACATGTCAGGAGCTTAGAACAGGGGTCGCGCCACGGCCAAGCGTGTCCGGAACCTATCCAAAGGGAACCGGACGCAATCCACGCCAAACCCCTGTCTTTCAAAACGTTTGCCCCCTATATTGGGGGTGCCGGTTCGCCGGCTATGGAAATAAACGGTCGTCGCAATAAACCATTCGGACCCGGGGGCGGTACCCGGCGCCTCCACCAAAGCCCACGCGGGGCATACCCTAGAAGCGGGTTTTGGCGGGGGCGAAATAGGATCGACGAGGGCGTAAAGGGCGAACTTTTTCCCGGTATTGTTCCGCCGTTATCGGGCTACTGCAATAGTTGCCAACGACAACTTTGCTCCGGTTGCTCAGGCTGCGTAACGCAGTTTGAAAGACCGACTTAAAGTCCTAACGGGTTAAGCTCCGTTAGGCGGGGTTCGGAGGCACCTGGCAACAGAAGCCTCCACTTTAATCTCGATTTCTTCCCCGGCGGGGACTCCTGCTGACCCGTCAGGCGCGGTACTATTGCGGCTTGGCGAGTCGGGCCGGCACGGTCCGGCTTCGGGGATGCAACAGGACCACCATGGCGACCGATCATATCCGATACGATGTGCTGGCCCGCGACGCGCTGCGCGGCGTGCTCCGGAAGGTTTTGACCGACGCCGCGGCCCATGGCCTGCCGGGCGAGCACCATTTCTTCATCACCTTCGTGTCGAAGGCCGAGGGCGTGAAGCTGTCGTCGCGGCTGCTCGCGCAATATCCGGAAGAAATGACGATCATCCTGCAGCACCAGTTCTGGGATCTGACCGTGCTCGAGGACCGCTTCGAGGTCGGCCTGTCCTTCGGCGGCATTCCTGAGCGACTGATCGTGCCGTTCAGCGCCATCAAGAGCTTCCTCGATCCGTCCGTGAAGTTCGGCCTGCAGTTCGACACGTCCGATGTCGCCGAGGTCGCGCCCGAGACGCTGCCGGCAGCTCCCGCGCCGTCGGCCGTCGCGGTGCAGACGCCTTCCCCTGAAACGGCGGAAGGCACGGAGGAGCCGGCGGCCCCGAACCAGGGCGGCGCCGAGGTCGTTCGGCTCGATCGTTTCCGCAAGAAATGATCTAGGTTGGCCGTGAAGCCGTCGCACCCGGCCAGACTGTCTATATAGAAGAGCACATGAAGAGGCCGCGCGGCATCTCGCGCGGCGGAATGGATGTGCTCATGGCCAAAGTTTCCCGCTCGAAGACCGCCCGCCCCGCGACCCGCATCGAGACCGACAGCTTCGGTCCCATCGAAGTCACCGCTGACCGCTATTGGGGCGCGCAGACTGAACGTTCGCGCCAGAACTTCCGGATCGGCACGGATCGCATGCCGATCGCGCTCGTACACGCGCTCGGTATCGTCAAGCTCGCCGCAGCGCAGTCCAACCTCGAGCTCGGCCTGCTCGACCGGCGCCGGGCGGACGCCATCATCCGCGCCGCGCGCGAGGTGATCGACGGCAGACTGGACGATCATTTCCCGCTCGTCGTATGGCAGACCGGCTCCGGCACGCAGACCAACATGAACCTCAACGAGGTGATCGCCAACCGCGCCAACGAGCTCTTGGGCGGCGAACTCGGCGCCAAGAAGCCGGTGCATCCCAACGACCACGTCAACATGAGCCAGTCGTCGAACGATTCTTTCCCGACCGCGATGCACATCGCGGCCGCAAGCCGCATCAATGCCGATCTCATCCCTGCGCTCGGTGAGCTGCTGCGCGCGCTGCGCAAGAAGGAGAAGGAGTTCTCGAAGATCGTGAAGATCGGCCGCACCCACACGCAAGACGCGACGCCGCTGACGCTCGGCCAGGAATTCTCCGGTTATGCCGCGCAGGTCGAGAGCGGCATTGCCCGGCTCAAGGTCGCGGTGAAGGATCTTCATCCGCTGGCGCAGGGCGGCACCGCCGTCGGCACCGGCCTCAACTCGAAGCCGCGCTTTGCGAAACTGTTCGCAAAGCATGTCGCCGGCATCACGAAACTGCCCTTCACCAGCGCCGCCAACAAATTCGAGGCACTGGCCTCGAACGATGCCTATGTGCTGGTGCATGGCGCCATCAATTCGGTGGCGACGGGCCTGTTCAAGATCGCCAACGACATCCGCCTGTTGGGATCGGGCCCACGCTCCGGCCTCGGCGAGCTGATCCTGCCGGAGAACGAGCCGGGCTCCTCGATCATGCCGGGCAAGGTCAACCCGACGCAGTGCGAGGCGATGACCATGGTGTGTTGCCAGGTGTTCGGCAATCACACCGCGATCACGGTCGCCGGCAGCCAGGGCCATTTCGAGCTCAACGTCTACAAGCCCGTGCTCGCCTACAACATGCTGCACTCGATCCGCCTGATGGCGGATGCCGCGCGATCCTTCACCGAGCATTGCGTCAGCGGCATCCGCGCCGACGAGAAGCGGATAAGCGAGCTGATGCAGCGCTCGCTGATGCTGGTGACGGCGCTCGCCCCGAAGATCGGTTACGACAACGCCGCCAAGGTGGCCAAGACGGCGCATGCCAACGGCACCACGCTGAAGGAGGAGGCGCTGCGGCTCGGCTTCGTCTCGGCGGATGAATTCGACCGCCTGGTGCGCCCGGAGAAGATGACCAGCCCGGGATAAATTCCGAATTCCGATAGGCATCCGTAATGATACGGACGCTCGGCGCCCAGAAATATGCAGTTTTGGGGGCGGGATTTGATTACCGTCAATGTTCCGGCGGGACGGCGTGCTACGCAGCCTTTCCGCCCCCCTCGACAGGGCGAAATTCATCGTTTGATGGCCCGAGGGGCCG
Organism: Bradyrhizobium tunisiense; assembly: GCF_042263385.1. NCBI lineage: Bacteria > Pseudomonadati > Pseudomonadota > Alphaproteobacteria > Hyphomicrobiales > Nitrobacteraceae > Bradyrhizobium > Bradyrhizobium tunisiense. The sequence goes on along the minus strand of NZ_JBHLEV010000003.1, from coordinate 1,075,671 downwards.
ATTGACGAGGACGAGCGAATGGCGATCAAGTCTTGTGGGGCGCAAAGCGGCACCCTGTTTCTGAATGTTTCATCCAGCCTGAAGAGGATCGGATGATGGAGACGCGGCATGGGGAACGTCATCAACCTGAATCGCTTCCGGAAGCGCGCCGAGCGGGAAGCGTCGGCGAAACAGGCGGACGCCAACCGGACGAAGTTCGGTCGCACGAAGGCGGAACGGTCGGCGGAGGAGACGCGCGCGGACAAGGCGAAGGCGCACCTGGATCAGCATCAGATCGATCGCGAGGAGCAGCCATGAAGTCGCCGGTCGTGAAACGGTCGATCGTCGTCGCCGGGCACAAGACCAGCGTCAGCCTCGAAGAGGCGTTCTGGAACGGCATGAAGGAGATCTCGGGCCTGCGCAACATGACGTTGTCCGAGCTGGTCGGCGAGATCGACAACAATCGCCAGCAGGGCAACCTGTCGTCGGCGATCCGCCTGTTCGTCCTGGACTACTTCAAGAGCCGGGCCATGGCCGCCCAGCCGGACAAGATCCCGGCCCAGTAGCCGCCGGGCCGCTTTCCCCGGCGCCCGGCGATCTGCACTTTAAAATCACTCTAAGGTGCAGTTTCGGCCGACCCCGCCGCTTGACCTCAATGCCCTGCGTTGAAATTACAGGGCATGACCGACACCAATGACACGCGCCCGCACATGCCGCTGGGTCTGGCCCAGCGCGGCTACACCGGCGTCATCCAGCATCTTTCGGCTCGCGAGGCCGGCTCCGCGCTCTCGGACATCGAGCTCGAGAGTCGCCTGATCGAGCTCGGCTTCGTCGAGGGCGCACGGGTCGAGGTCCTGCACGAAGGGCTGGTCGGGCGCGACCCCATCGCCGTGCGGGTCGACAGCATCACGATCGCGGTCCGCCGCCGCGAAGCCATGGCCATCATCGTCGCTTAGATAGCGGCCGGACCTCTGATCCCGGACCAGTGATTCCATGGAATTACCCCTGCTGCATCTCGCCCTGGTGGGCACGCCGAACAGCGGCAAGACCTCGCTGTTCAACGCACTGACAGGCAGCCGGCAGAAGGTCGCCAACTATCCCGGCGTCACCGTCGAGCGCAAGGAAGGCTTCTTCGTCACGCCCCTGGGACGCCAGGTCTCGGTGGTCGACCTGCCCGGCACCTATTCGCTGCGCGGCCGCAGCCCGGACGAGGAGATTACCCGTGACTTCGTGCTCGGCAAGGCATCCGGCGAGACGGTGCCCGATCTCGTGCTGTGCGTGGCCGATTCGACCAATCTGCGGCTGACGATCCGCCTGCTGCTCGAGCTCAAGCGCACCGGACGGCCGATGGTGCTCGTGCTCAACATGTTCGACATCGCCGCCCGCCGCGGCATCACCGTCGACGTCGAGCGGCTCGCCAAGGAGCTCGGCCTGCCCGTGGTCACCTCGATCGCGGTGCGCAAGGGCGGCACCACCGATCTCTTGAAACTGACCGACGATATCTCGGCGAAGCTCGCCGCCGAGGCGGAGGCGAACAGCTGGCGCGCGCTCAGCGTCTCCGAATTGCGCGCGACCCAGCGCGAGGCCGACCGCATCATCGCCGACTGCGTCAGCCTGCCTGCCAGACCCGACACCTGGACCGGGCGGATCGACCGGGTCGTCCTGCATCCCGTCGGCGGCCTCATCGTGCTGGCGCTGATCCTGTTCGTGATGTTCCAGGCGGTGTTCGCCTGGGCGCAGCCGCTGATGGACCTGCTCAACTCCGGCTTCGATGCGCTGGGCGAGCTCATCCAAGCCACCCTGCCCGCTGGCCTGCTGCAGAGCTTCCTTCAGAACGGCGTGATCTCGGGCGTCGGCAGCGTGATCGTGTTCTTGCCGCAGATCATCATCATCTTCCTGTTCATCCTGCTGCTGGAAGATTTCGGCTATATGGCGCGCGCCGCATTCCTGATGGATCGCATCATGGGCGGCGCGGGGCTGCACGGCCGCGCCTTCATTCCGCTGCTGTCGAGCTTTGCCTGCGCCATTCCCGGCATCATGGCGACGCGCGTCATCGACAACAAGCCCGACCGTCTGACGACGATCCTGATCGCGCCGCTGATGACCTGCTCGGCGCGCATTCCGGTCTACACGCTGATCATCTCCGCCTTCATCCCCGCGAAGGACGTCTGGGGCTTCATCAACCTGCAGGGCCTCGTGATGTTCGGCCTCTATGCGGCCGGCATCATCAGCGCGCTTGCCGTCTCGTTCCTCATCAAGTTCTTCATGCTGCGCGACTATGCTCCGGCGCCGTTCATGCTGGAGCTGCCGGACTACAAGATGCCGCGGCTGAAATCGATCGTGATCGGCATCTACACCCGCGCCAAGATGTTCCTGGTGCGCGCCGGCACCACGATCTTCTCGATGATGGTGCTGATCTGGTTTCTGGCCTCGTTCCCGCAGCCGCCGGCGGGCGCCACCGAGCCGGCCATCGACTTCAGCCTGGCTGCGATGATCGGCAAGGCGCTCGAGCCGCTGCTCGCCCCCGTCGGCTTCAATTGGCAGATTGCGGTGGCGCTAATCCCCGGCATGGCGGCGCGGGAGGTCGCGGTCGCCGCGCTCGGCACCGTCTACGCGATCGAAGGCGGCAAGGAAGCGGCCGAGCAGATCGGGCAGGTGCTGGCGACGAAATGGTCGCTCGCAACGGCGCTGTCGATGCTGGCCTGGTACATCTTCGCCCCGCAATGCGCCTCGACGCTAGCCGTGATCCGGCGCGAGACCGGAAGCTGGGCCTGGATGGCCGTGACCTTCACCTACATGCTGGTGCTGGCCTATGCCGCGAGCCTGCTGACCTACAACGTCGCGGTCGCGTTGGGGGCGGGCTAGGCCCCCTTCAAACAAAAACTGCGAAAACAACCCCATGCACCGTGGACGGGGGTTGTAAAATCAATGGCTTACGCGAGCACGAAAATCATCCGACCGCAGATGACGGACCGGTTGACCCGTCGGGCAAAACATCAGCACGCTGGCATGATCGACCTCAGCGGCATCCAACTGGCGACCAGTTGGTGACGCGTTTTGGTGACGACCTCGCAATCATGGATCACTTCAGTACCAAGCGGCTCACCGCAGAGCGGCTGAACGAAAGCCACCTCACCGACCTCGTCGCGTTGCATCTCGATGCCGAGGTCTCCCGCTATCTCGGTGGGGTGCGGACGCCCGAGGTCACGAAGACCTATCTCGCCACCAACATGGCCCATTGGGACCAGCACGGCTTCGGCCTCTGGGTGCTGCGAACGCAGGACGGAGCGTTCGTGGGACGCGCGGGCATCCGGCACATTCTCGTCGAGGACATCGACGAGATCGAGATCCTCTACGCGTACAAGCGCGAATTCTGGGGCCGGGGATTCGCAAGCGAGATCGCGGCCGCGATGACGGACATCGGGCTGTCGCATCACAAGCTGCCGTCCCTCATCGGCATCGTGAATGTCAGGAACGGTGCATCCCGCCGCGTGCTGGAAAGATCAGACTATCTCATCGAGCGGAACACGAACCGTCACGGCGAAGACGTCGTGATCTACCGCAAGTCGAGAGCCGTAAGTCCTCCTGCGCAGTGACAGTGGCAGCACGCCACCGCGCAGGAGGTTGAGCCGCCCAGCCCCTTAGTGCGGCCCAATGCACGCCGCGCTCATTCCCGTTCCAGACGGACCAAAGCTGCTTCTGCATGAACCACTTACCGCCCGCCGTGAGATGACAAAGCGCGTCTACATGTGTCAAATTCATCAAGGACAAAATTTGATGAGTCCTATGCATGCTCACCATCCGGCACATCGAGATCGTCAAGGCTCTCGCCCACCACCGTCATTTCGGACGCGCGGCCGAAGCACTCGGCATCACCCAATCGGCGCTGACGCGCGCGCTTCAGGCGCTTGAAGGCGAGCTCGGCGTGCGACTGTTCGACAGGGGAACGGGCGTGCCCGAGCCGACGATGTTCGGCCGCATCGTGCTGGAGCGAGGCGAGCCGGTGACGCGCAGCATGGACCTCCTGTCGCGCGAGATTCGTCTGGCCAGAGGGCTCGAAGTCGGCGAGATCACGGTGGTTGCCGGCACGTTTCCGTCCGAACTCTGGGTGCCGCAGGCACTCGGACGCCTCGCGATGGAATTTCCCAACCTCCGCTGTCGGCTCCGCTCAACTGAAGCCCGGTTCGCGGTCAAGGAGGTGCTGAACGGCAGCGCCGATATCGCGATCGGCGACCGGGTCGAGGTCCGCGACCTCGACGATCTCGCGTTCGAGAAACTGGCCACCGTCAAGGTCGCGCTGTACTGCCGGCGCGGCCATCCGCTGCTGCGGCACAAGGTGATCAAGCCCGAGGATCTGCTGGACTATCCCTTAACCGGTCCCCGTCCCTCGCATTATTCATCCGAGGCGACCAACGGCGCCAGCGATAATCGTGCATTCAGGGTGCCCAAGTCCGGCGGGTTCGTTCCACGGATCTGGGCCGAGAGCTTCGCCGCGATGCGCCAGGTGGCGATGGCGAGCGACGCGGTCGGCTGGGCGCCTATCCCGCTTCTGGAGCCTTACTGGCGCAGGCGCGAACTTGCCCATCTGGTGATGAAGCCCGCGCCGATCGACATCGAATTCGGCCTCATCACCCAGCGGCACCGCACGCCGGCTCCGGCGGTGACGACCTTCATCAGGATCCTTTCGGCAATCGCCGCGAACAAATCCGTCCCCCGCGATCTGGCCTGAGCTACCGCATGCCGCCGCGCAATACGCCGGATTGGCGGATCAACGATCCGCACGCTTCGTCCAATTTTGGACCGACACGGCTCGACCGACGTCGCATCCTCGAGCATTGGGCCCGGGCCGGGCAATCCACAGGAACCAGTGCGGTCACGGTTGTGCCGCTCCCGGCCCGACGGTCTCCTTCGTTCGACCCGCCCGGCCGGCCTCACCGACGGAACCCAATCCGACTGTGTGAGTTCCATAGAGACGGATTTTGTCCGGTCCAAGGGGCTGCTCTGCCCAAGACCGGCTTTCTTTTTGGGAATGCGTTAAGGGGGTGCAATGACCGATACGTCGACGGCTGCTTCCGACAACAGTCCCAAAGATTTGCCAAGAGTTTCGACCGGCAGCGACGGTTTGGATGACATTCTGGGCGGCGGTTTGGACGCCAACCGGATGTATCTCTATGAGGGTCGGCCGGGCACCGGCAAGACAACGATTGCGCTGCAATTTCTTCTCGAGGGCGCGAGGGGCGGCGAACGCGTGCTCTATATCTCCCTGTCCGAGACGAGGCGGGAGCTCGAGCTCGTAGCGCGTAGGCACGGCTGGTCCCTGCAAGGCGTGGACATCTTCGAACTGGTACCGCCGGAGACGACGCTCGATCCCGATCGGGAGCTCACGGTCTTCCATCCCGCCGAGATGGAGCTGAGCGAAACCACCAATCTGATCTTCAAGGAAGTCGAAAGGCTCAATCCGACCCGCGTGGTGCTCGACAGCCTGTCCGAACTGCGCCTCCTGGCGCAGAATCCGCTGCGCTACCGCCGCCAGGTGCTGGCCTTGAAGCACTTCTTCACCAACCGAAGTTGCACCGTCGTCCTCCTCGACGACCTCTCATCGTCTCAGGACGATCTGCAGCTGCATTCGATCGCGCACGGCGTCGTCATGCTGGAACAGCTCGCGATCGACTACGGGGCCGAGCGGCGACGGCTTCGCGTGATCAAGATGCGCGGCATCCGGTTTCGGGGCGGCTATCACGATTTTACGATTTCGCAAGGAGGCTTGCGCATCTTTCCCCGACTCGTCGCGGCGGAACATCACAAGGCGTTCCGCGGCGAGTCCATGTCCAGCGGAAACCCCGAGCTGGATCGGCTCCTGGGAGGCGGGATCGAGCGGGGCACCAACGTGCTGCTCCTCGGCTCGGCCGGTGTGGGGAAATCGTCGCTCGCGCTCGCCTATGCCATCGCGGCGGCGGAACGCGGCGAGCACGCCGTCTTCTTCGCGTTCGATGAAGGCCGGGGAACGATCGAAGCACGGGCTCTTACGCTGGGCCTGCCCCTGCAGAAACACCTCGATTCCGGCAAAGTGCGATTTCAACAGATTGATCCCGCCGAATTGTCGCCCGGTGAGTTCGCAGCAACGCTTCGTCAAAGCGTCGAGGTCGACGGCGCCCGCATTGTCGTTATCGACAGCCTGAACGGCTATTTGAACGCGATGCCGGACGAGCGCTTTCTCATCCTGCAGATGCATGAGCTGCTGAGCTATCTGGCGCAGCAGGGTGTGCTCACCATCCTGATCCTCGCGCAGCATGGGCTGGTGGGCCCAATGGAAACGCCGCTCGACCTCAGCTATTTGAGCGATGCGGTGCTGATGTTGCGCTATTTCGAGTTCGGCGGAACGGTGCGGCGCGCTCTGTCCGTCGTGAAGAAGCGCAGCGGCAACCATGAGCATACCATCCGCGAGTTCCGGCTCGGCAGCACCGGGATCAAGCTCGGCCCGCCCCTCCAGGAGTTCAGCGGCATCTTTTCCGGCAATCCGCATTATACCGGCACGGCACTCCCGGAAGGATCGATCGAATGAACGCGGCTCGCGATAGCCGCGTTCTCATATTCGCCCCGATCGGACGCGATGGACCGGCATCAGCCGAGCTCTTCCGCAACTCCCATCTGGAAGCGGTGAACTGCCGAAGCCTGCCCGAACTCGTCAGCGCGATGAACGAAGGCGTGGGCGCCGTCTTTCTCGCCGAGGAAGGATTGTTCGGGAAGGACACGGCACCGCTGGCCCAATGGATCGCGGCGCAACCGCCATGGTCCGACCTGCCCTTTGTCGTCCTCACCAGCCATCGAGAACAGCCGGCTGTCGTTGCGTGGCGACGCAGCATCGTCGAACTTCTCCGCAACGTCTCGCTGCTCGAACGTCCGGTTCAGCCGATCACACTGACCAGCACGGTTCAATCCGCGATGAGGGCGCGACGGCGCCAGTATGAAATCCGGGCCCTGCTCCAGGCCCGCGAGCAGACGGCGCAAGACCTCGAGAAGCTGGTGGTCGAGCGCACGCGCGAGCTGAAGGAGGCCAACGAGCAGTTGCGTCTCGAAATGAACGAGCGCGCCCGCGTCGAGGAAACGCTGCGCCAGGCCCAGAAGATCGAGGCCATCGGCCAGCTCACCGGCGGCGTAGCTCACGACTTCAACAATCTGCTGATGGTGATTTCCGGTGGCCTCGACATGCTCGACCGCCAGACCGATCCAAACCGCCGCCGCCGCTTGATGGAGGGGATGATCCAGGCGGCGCAGCGCGGCGCCAGCCTGACCAAGCAGCTTCTGGCGTTTTCGCGCAGGCAGACACTTCGTCCCGAGCCCGTCGACGTTGCCGTGCAGATCGGCGGGATGCGCGAACTGCTCGATCGCAGCCTGCGGGGCGACGTCCATGTCGAGTTCGACTTCCCGGAGCAGCTCTGGCCGGTGGAGGTCGATCCCGGTGAACTCGAACTGGTCATTCTGAACCTGGCCGTCAATGCCCGCGATGCCATGCCCAATGGCGGCACGATCGTCGTGCGCGGGGAGAACCTGCCTGGTTTCAACGACGAGCAGATCACGGGCGACTACGTCCGGCTATCCGTCGTCGACACCGGTATCGGCATGTCTCCCGAGATCCTGGCGCGCGTGTTCGAGCCGTTCTTCACGACCAAGGACGTGGGAAAGGGCTCCGGCCTGGGACTCGCGCAGGTCCACGGATTTGCGACCCAGTCCCGCGGCACCGTACGAATTCAATCGGAAGTCGGCCGGGGCACGAGCATTGCGCTGTACCTGCCTCGATCGCACGATCTTCCCACCAGCGGGCGACACCTGATCGACCTCACACGGGTGCGGCCGAAAAAGAGCAACCAGGGCAAGGTCCTGCTGGTGGAAGACGACGACGAAGTTGCCGCGCTGGTCAGCGAAATGCTCGGCCAGCTTGGTTACGACGTCACGCGCGCCGCCAGCGCTGCCGCGGCTCTCGGCGCCCTGGCCGATGGCCGCTCGGTCGATGTTGTTTTTTCGGATATCATGATGCCCGGCGGCATGAACGGCGTCGAGCTCGCACGCGAGATCAGAAAACGGCGAGGCCACATACCGGTGTTGTTGACCAGCGGATATGCCGAAGCTTCGGCCCACGATGCCCACGCAGCGGGCGTCCAGATCCTGGCGAAGCCCTACCACATCGACGAGCTGGCGGCAGCGCTGAGCGCGGCAAGATCAAAACTACGGCCCGACGCAGGATCCAAGCGCTCCAATTCCGGCTGAGAGCGTTCGAGGATTCGCTGCGCTACGAAGTCTTACCTGAAATATCCCAGCACGAGATCGACATCCGAGCCGCCGGCGACCGTGCCGTTCAGCTCGGCGTCGATGACGCGGCGGCAGGCTTCGATCGCAGCGTGGTCGCCGAGATCGTTTGCGGCTTCCAGAACGAGCCAGGCCGCGTCCACCGACGCCTTGTCCGGTGCACCGCCGATATCGGCGGTGAGAGCACTGTTGAGGTTCTTCTTGCGAACGGCGGTGCCGAATTGAGGCAACATTGCAAATACTCCCCTGTCGAATTCCTGATCAGTGGACCTGAAGCTCGGGCTGACGGCCCGTAGCGGAATCGGCACCCGCGCTGTTCTTGCGCGACTGGTAGAACTTCAGAACGCTGCGCGAGGTCTCGATCTTGAGCCGGCCGAAATCGCGCTCGTTGTCGTGAAGCTCGCGCGCCGTGATCAGATGATCCTTGGCGCCGAGGAACAACAACGACATGGTCGTGTCCCAGGAGAAGTCGAGCGCCTTGCACAGCACCAGAATCATCTCGCGGTTGCGGTCCATCATCGCGCGCTCGATCACGTCCACCGGCAGCGCCGACAGCAGCGACAGGCCGATCTGCACCTCGTCGAAGCGATGCTGGCGCGCATAGCTCGAGATCGAATCCTGATTGAGGTTGCCCTGGCGATACTGCGTCGTCACCACCCGCTTGGCGACGAAATAGCTGCGCGAGGACGGGCCGAACTTGGACTGAAGATCGCCGGTGACCTCGGTCACCGAGCTCTGGATCTGCGCCATCATTTCGGGCCGCTCGGTCTCGAGGCGGCGGCGGACGTCTTCCGACGCCTTCGAGATCAGCTGCTGGAAGATGTGACGCGGCACGTCCTTGCGCAGGCCGAGCTGCTCGGCGAGGATCGAATCGCCTTCGGCGCGGCGAACCATGTGCAGCAGGCCCGAACCGGAAAAGCGCGCGCCCTCGTTCCTTGCCACCGACGTCACGACCTCCTGATCGCCGCGCTTGACCAGCACGTCGGTCACGGCCTCGCCGATCGACTTGCGCTGGGCGATCGCGAGCAGATGCGACTGGCCCTTGGTCATGGCGCTCTCGACCAGCATCTTCTCGTCGAGACGATTGGACTCGCGCAGCACGGGACCGGCGACCTCGATCTCGTCGTCGAGGGCGAGCTTTTCGATGACGTTGAGGGGCGCGTGATCGCACGCCGCCATCAGCTCCGCGAGCTGCGCCCGCGCGGCGACCTCGATCTCTTCGGCGAGCCGGCCGATGACCTCGCCGAACATGCTGATCTCGTCGTCGCTGTAGCGTCCGGTGATCAGAATGTCGGTCGCATGCCACAACGCCTTCGCCCGGCTTTCGTCGGTGCCGCGCGCGATCGCATCGTCCAGATCCTGCAGAAGCGATTTCGCCCCGTTCATCTCGATATCCCCAGTTCTTGGCCGTTCTTTGCGAACCGTCGCGCCTCAGTTGACGCGACGCCGAATTCCTCTGGAAACGACGCTAGAGATGAAACGCGAGAATTCAGTAAAATCGGCAAATCAGTTTTGCCGGGCAAAATTCATTCAAATGCAAGGGAACGGGTTAAGCAGTGCGAAGGGCCCTCTCCCGCAAGCGGGAGAGGTGAGCCAATTCGCGGCTCTGCGCAAAACCAAGTCGCACTTCACGGATTCTGCGGCGTCAGCACCAGCGGCGGCTTTGGCCGGGGCTTTGCGGGCGCAGGGCCCGGCGCAGGCCTCACGTCGATTGGCGGCGGCAGCGGCGCGAGCTGTTGGCTCGCCAGCGGCGGGCTTGGCACGGCGGGCGCGGCCTGCGGGGCCCTCGGCGTCGGAGCAGCCCTGGGTTCGATCTTGGGGTCGATCTTGGGTTCAACTTTAGACTTCGACGGCGGACGGCGCGGGTCCTGGCCCGGCAGCGGCACATTGCCAGGCGCTTGCTCGGGCGCTGCGTCCGGAGACACCAGCGTCGGCAGCGCCGCGGTCGCCGGTGGCGGCTCGCCGCGCTCGATCGCATCGAGCCGGCGCGTCTCGCGGTCGATCGTGCGCACCGCAAGCCACGAGGACAGCGGCGCGAGGTCGATGGTGCGACTGAGCTTGTCCGGAGGTCCCGCCGCGAACAACTGGATCTCCGGCGGGGCGCCGGAGAGGCCGGTCATGATCGGCGTCAGGCTGGCGCGGATGTCGGCCTGGTCGGCGGGGATGTCGTAGCCGCCGGAGACGATGGCGCGGGCGTTCTTCGCTTCCAGCGGCGTCGCGCCGACGCGCAGCCGTCCGTCGCGGATCGTGAACGGGATTTGCGCCGAGGCCACCGCGATCGGTGCGGCAGCAAGCGCGGGCTCGACGAGCTGCCGCAAGCGGTTGTCGTCGGCGACCTGGCCGCCGTCGCTGGCGCGGATCGCGATCTCGAAGGCGCGCGGATTGAGGCCGCTGATTTCCGCGGAGGCCAGCGTCACCGTGCCGTTGCCGGCGAGCGCGCCGGTGAGCGCCGAGACGCTGCGGCCCTGGCTGGTCAGCGCCATCTGCACGGAGACGCGTCCCTTCGGCAGCGCGAGATCGCGGTAGCGCAGCGTCGCTGCATCGACATTGCCGAGCTCGACACGCGCATTCAACGCAAGACCGCTCGCGCCTTTGCGCGCGTCAAAGCTCGCCGACATCTCGCCGCCGCCGACGCCGCCTTTCAGCGCATCAAGCGCGAGCGACTGGCCGTCGCTGCGGATCATGCCGCCGAACGGGCGCAGCTCGATGCCGCCAGGCAACGTCCCGCGCAACGCCTGGAACGCGATCCGACCGCGCCAGCCGGTGACGAGCCCTGCGCTCAACGGCTCGCCCGTATCATGCCCGGCTGCGCCGATCGCCATCGCCAGCGCCGGGGCAAGATCGAGCGTATCGAGACCGACTTCGCCGTCGACGCTCTTCTCCGGATCCAGCGTCACGGCCAGATGGCCGCGCAGATGCGAGCCGGCCGCATTGCCGTCGAGATCGTCGAAGATCAGGCGATTGCCCGTCAGCGTGAGGCGGGAGGACAGGCTGACCTTCTGCGCCGATTTGTCGGTTGGGCCGGTCCCGAGCAGCGGCGCCAGATTGACGTTGCGCACGCGCAGATTCACGCTGGCTTTCGGCTCCGACAATTCGACACTGCCCTGCGCATCGGCATCCAGACCGCCGCCGCTGAGCTTTGCGTTCAATTGCAGCGGCCGCCGCCAGGCGCCGGTCAGCTTGCCCTCGAACTGCGAAGCGCCCTCGCCTGCGGCCACCACGCGATCGAGCCCGAGTAGCGCCAGCAGTGCTCCGGCCTGGGGCGCCGAGACTTTCGATTCCAGTGTGAAATCGCTGTTCCGCAGCCGGTCCAGATCAATGCCGCCAATGGCGGCTGCCGGCATCTGCGCGGCCAGCGTGGCGGTCGCCTTGAGCTGCGGCGCGTCGAGCTCGAGCACCGCGCGGGCATTGCTGCGATCGACATGCTCGGCATTCCTGTCGAGGCTGAGATCGAGCTTGAGGCGCGTCGCACCCGGCAGCGCCGGGATGGCGTCGAAGCGCGCGCGCACAGCGGGCGCAAACGGCTCGATCAGCGCGGTGAGCTCGCGCAGCGAATTGGACGAGGATTTCAGTGCGAGCTTTCCGGTGGCTTTGGTGCGGTCGAAGCTGCCGCTCGCCTCGGTGGTCACGCCGCTCGCCTGGCCGAAGCGCAGCTGCTCCAGCGACAGCGATGCGGGGCCATAGCCGAGCTTTGCAGCGAACGGGCGCAACTCCTGGCCGGCGGAGATCGCCCGGCCGATATCGAGCGAGAGCTTTGCCTCTTCCGGCCATTCGCCTTGCGGACCCGCGAGCGCGCGCACGAAGCTTGCGGCGGCGTCGAGGTCGAGCCGGTCGGCCTTGAGCTCGGCGTCGATCCGCGAGCCCTTGCTCGCGCCTGTTTGCACGAAGGCGATGCGGCCTTGCACAGCGCCGCCTTCGATGTCGGCCTTCAGCCCGTCGATGGCGAGATGATTGGCGGCGATCGTCACGTCGCCGGCAAGGCGCAGCGGCCGCGTGCTGCGGCGGTTGATCTCGCTGCGGCCCTGGAGCCAGGCCATCAGCGTATCCGGATCGGACGATTCGACGCTGAGACGGCCGCTGAAACTGTCGGCGCCGGGCGTCGCGCCGTTGAGCGAGAGCTGCGTCATGCCGGGGGCCCGCAGCTCGAGCCGCTGGAAGGTCCAGGATCGTCCGTCGGTCTGAAGCTCGGCTGAGATGTTCTGGAGCGGACGGCCGCCGAGCATGATCTGGTCGGAGTTGAACTCGATCTGCGCCGGGATCGGCGCCTGCGGAATTGCGGCAAGTCCCGCGCGCAGCGCCGGCAGAATGCGAAGCGGCTCGGCATCGCCCTTGGCCGTGAGCCTGTCGGCATCGACCTGGCGCGCCGACAGCACCGCGCGCAGCAGCGGCGAGGCGCCGAACTTGAGGTCGCCGACGCCGCCGAGCTTCAGCGCGCTGTCTTCAGGGCCGAAACCCGCGTCGATCTGCTCGAACTTCGCGCCGGCCGGATCCGCCTTGAGCTTGGTCGTCAGCTTCCACGGCGTCGGCCCCGCCTCCCCCGCCTTCTTGGCCGCCGGTACGGCCAGGGTCAGAACGCCGTCGAATTTCGGCAGGCGGTTGTCGAAGGCGAGCACGCCTTCGAGATCGGCGAGGATGGCGCGCTCGCCGGGATCGATGTTGAGGTGCAGACGGGTGGCGTTGCCGTCGGCGCTCGGGCCGGAGGAGACGCGGAACGGATAGCGCACCCCGGCGGCAGTGAAACCGCCGTCGCCGCGGACCGAGCCGGCGAGCGAGCGGACGTCGCCGGAAAAGGCGATGTCGTTCAGCTCCAGCGTCGAGCGGCTCGCGGCGTCGTGCAGGGCAATGCGGCCGGTAAGATTGAGCCGCTCGATGGCGAGGGATGCCAGATTGAAAGTGCCGCTCGCGGTGGAGGGTAGATCGACCCGTCCACGGGCATCGAGGCCGAGATCGACCGCCATGCCGCCCACGGAAAGCTCGGTGGCGCGCCATTCGCCGCGCATCAGGGAGCCCAGGCTGAACTCGACGTCGAGCTTGTCGGCGCGCAGGCGGCCGAGATCGTTGTTGCCGCCGAAGGTGACCTGGCGCAGCCGCAGCGTCGGCGCCGGCAGCAGCCGTGCGTCGAGCTCGCCCGCGACCCGCACCGGCACGCCGATGATCTTGCCAGCCTCCGCCTCGAACTGGGGCCTAAACTGGTTCCAGTCGACGTAGTAAGGCCCGATCAGCGCGGCCAGCAGCGCAATGATGAAGGCAATCGCCAATCCGAGCAGCGTCGTCTGCACGGGTCTCCCCTCGGCCAAACCGGCACCCGGACCAAACCCTGGCCTTATTGGACTTCAGGCGTGCCGGAACAGCCCCTTATATAGGGGGAAGTGTGGCGAAGTCACAGCGACTGTTGCGCGCGGAGGTTAACGCCGGGACGCCTTTACCAGCTCGCCGGCAGCCGCTTGAGGCCGCGCAGCACGAAGGTCGGCCGCCATTCCGGGTTTTCGACGTCGTCGATGCGCAGATCGGGCAGGCGCCGCAGCAGCGTGGCAATGGCGATCTCGGCCTCGATGCGCGCCAATTGAGCGCCCAGGCAGAAATGGATGCCGCCGCCGAACGACAGCGGCTTCACGTTCTGGCGGGTGACATCAAGCCGGTCCGGCCGATCGGGATAGATTGCCGGATCGCGGTTGGCCGAGCCGAGCAGGCACAGCACGGTCTCGCCCTTGGGGATCCTCTTGCCGCCGAGATCGTCGATATCCTCCAGCGCGACGCGTCCAGTCATCTGCACCGAGGAATCGTAGCGCAGGAACTCCTCGATCGCGCCTTCCATCAGCTCGGGGCGCGCCTTGAGCAGCGCAAGCTGGTCCGGATTGCGGTGAAGCGCCAGAAGGCCGTTGCCGATCAGGTTCACCGTGGTCTCGTGGCCGGCGCCGAACAGAAGGATGATGTTCGCGGTCAACTCCTCGTTGGTGAGCTTGTTGCCGTCCTCCTCTGCCTGCACGAGCTGGGTGGTGAGATCATCCCCGGGATTGCGCCGGCGCAGCTCGAATAGCTGCTGGAAATACATCTGCGCCATCAGGTTGCCCTCGTTGCCCTTCTTGATCTCCTCCGGTGAGAGGGGCACGGGATCGAGCAGCCGCCCGCCGTCGCGCGAGCTCTTGTAGAAGACCTCGCGATGATCCTCGGGGATGCCGAGCATCTCGCAGATGATGGTGACGGGCAGGCGGAAAGCGAAATCCTCGATCAGGTCCATGTGGCCGCGGTCGGTCACGGCATCGATGGCCTGGTCGACGATCTCCTGGATGCGCGGCCGCATGTCCTCGACCCGGCGCGCGGTGAAGGCCTTCACGACGAGGCCGCGCAGGCGGGTGTGGTCGGGCGGATCGGCCTGCAGCATCCAGTGGCTCATGCTGCGGAACACCGGCTCGTCCATGATCTTGTCGCTGTAGCGGCGCTTGGAGCGCTCGACGAAATCCTTGCCGAAGCGCCTGTCGCGCAACACCAGGCTGACATCGGCGTGGCGGCTGGTGACGAACTGACCGAACGGCGTGACATGGACCGGATCGATCGTGCGCAGCCGGTCGTAATGCGGATAGGGATCGCGGATGAAGTCCGGCGAGAGCGGGTTGAACAGCGGTGCGCCGCCGGCGCCCTGCAAATGCTCGTTCATGGTGACCTCAAATCGGTTGCCGCATGACACGCATACGCCGATCGCAGCCCCACTGCCCGGCGTAACCATCCCTGAATTTATCAACTCGATACATTGTTGTATCGAATTGCATCCTGCCCTAACCTCGTCCGATGTCAAGGGCGAGAACCAGGCCGACCAGGGACGATACGCGCGACAGATTGTTCGAGGCGGCCGCGCGCGTGTTCGAGGAGGACGGCATCGGCGGCGCCAGCATCGAGGCGATTGCGGCGGCGGCAGGCTTCACCCGCGGCGCGTTCTATTCGAACTTCAGGAGCAAGGACGAGCTGATCATCGCCATGCTCGAGGACCATGTCGAACAATCGATCCGCCGCAACATGGACATC
Organism: Bradyrhizobium tunisiense; assembly: GCF_042263385.1. Taxonomy (NCBI): domain Bacteria; kingdom Pseudomonadati; phylum Pseudomonadota; class Alphaproteobacteria; order Hyphomicrobiales; family Nitrobacteraceae; genus Bradyrhizobium; species Bradyrhizobium tunisiense. The sequence continues at coordinate 1,060,368 of NZ_JBHLEV010000003.1, read as the reverse complement.
CTCGCCGAGCACGACAATCTCGACGATTTCATCGCGGCGCTGAAGACGATGGACCGCAGCCGGCAGGACCCGCTCGGCCGCGCGCCGCTGCTGCACATGGAGATGATCCTGTTCGTCGCGCGCGCCGAGAAGCGCCGGCCCGAGCTCGCCAAACGCTTGCGCGCGCGGCGCAAGCTGGTCGCCGACATCGTCGAGGCCACGCTGAAGAGCAACGGACGCAATCACAACCTGAACCCATCGTGGATGGCGTCGGTGGTGCTGGCGCTGGAAGACGGCTTTCGCCTGCACCGGCTGATCGATCCCGAGACCACGCCGGCCGACAGCTTTCTGCGCGCGATTACGGATTTGCGGCGGAGGACGGGATTGGCAACGAAGTCGAATCCGTAATCAATCGCGTCACGCGCCTATTGGCCGTGCTCCAAATATCACAAGCGCTCCTGAACTTGGCCGCGCGCGGTGCGTGCGGCCTTCCAGTCGCTGCCGGGCACGAGCTTCATCGTGAACGGCGCGCGGCCGGATCCCGATTCCGCGCTTGCCCGCGCGGCCGCCGAGACCAAGTGGCTCAACGGATTCTCGGTCGGTGCGGCGTTCGAAAGCGAGTTCTCCGGCAATCTCACCAGTTATGCCGGCAAGGGAGTCGTCAAAGACAGCTGGTGAGCTGCAGCTCGTGCCTACTTCTTCTTTGTAGGTCCGAAATCCGGCTGCCAGGCGGCGTCCTTGCGGCTCGGAGCCGCGGCGATGACCTTGGACTTCTCCTTCTTCGGCTTCTTGGTTTCGCGATTGCCGCGTTGCTGACCCTTCGCCATGTCGCTCTCCTCTGGTGGTTTGAGTTGGTCGAATTCATCCGGCTGGAGCACCCGTCCGCGCGGGGTGCAAACCCTGACATCCATGTAGCCTTCGCGCAGCAGCTTTCGAGCGTAGCGCAGCGCGACCGTCGCGGTGCCGCGGCCGAGATTGGAACTGCCATATTCGTTCGTTCCGCTGACCAGATATGGCAGTCGTGTCAGCCTAGCCATGCAGGATGGCCGCACCGCACACGAGAAGCAGAAGAGACAGCGGAACGATCACCGGCGGCACGATTCGTTCCGAGATGCGAACACGCGACATCGAACGCTCCTGCGAAGCCTTCGGCGGGAGTACACGTGACCCTCAGTCACCGGTCGAAGCCGTGCAGACGTGCGGTGATGGCAGTAACGCTACGCCCTTGCCGAACCAATAGCGAGCGTAAAATCCCTCGCGGGCGACTATTGCGCCGTGACGTCGTCGTTTGCCGACGCGGTGACGATAGTGCTGGCTATCGCGGCGCCAAAGGCGCATGGTTTGGGGTGCCGGCACCGGTTGGGGATTCACTTGCGAAAGGCAGGCGTGCATGACCATCCGCTCGCGGCGAGAAACCGTCACCTTCAGGCATCCCTTCAGCGTCCGCGGCATCGACCGCGTCTTGCCGGCCGGCGCCTATGAGGTCGTCACTGACGAAGAGACGATCGATGGCCTGACCTTCGCCGCCTATCGCCGCATCGCCACGATGATTACCGTGCCCGCCGAAGGTGCGGCCGGCACCATGGAGAGGCTGTCGATCGGCTCAGTGGACCTTGCGAATGCGCAAGCCGCAGACGCGAGCATCGGCAATGACTGACCACCCGGTCGATCTCGACAAGCACCGGGGCATGGCCGCACAGAAGGCGACCGACCTGCGCCGCGCGCTGGCGGACGTCGAAGCCCAGGTCAGGGAGCTGCGCGAACGCGAGGCCGATCTCGAGCACCGCATGATGACGGTGCCGTCCGCGTCCTGGGCGGAGGCCGCGGTGAAGGCGCGTCATTTGCTCAACCTCTATGCCGCGGGCCTACCGGCCGAGGACACGCGCCACCGCGCGCTCGTGTCAGCCCTGTTCGACGATTTCGCTCGGCTGTCGGGGGAGAGCTGAGGCGAACGACCGCCGCCTGCATTCTCAACACGTGCCACGCGCGACGGGAAAGCAGGCGGCCGGTCGCCGGGAGTTTGAGGGCACGATCGTGCCCGGCAATCACGGAACGGAGCAAGCCATGACATTGACCAGCGGCCACTTCATCAGCCACGAATACGACCGGATGATCGTCCGGTTCTCGATGCATGACGGCACCAGGGAGGTTCCTTGCGCGATCTCGACCTCCGCGATGGACGATCTCGAGCGCGGCCCGAAAGTCAGGCCCGAGCAGCGGGAGGCCCAGTTCACCCGCCTGCGGGATCGCATCGAAGCGCGCGCGGCGAGCAAATATCGTGCGACGGAGTTCGAAGGCACGCCGCCCGGCATCGTGCTACGCGGCATCGATTTCAGGCCATAGGAGCCGGCAGCACCGCGACAGCCGGCTGCATGGCAGAAGGACCCGATCGTCGCGGACCCATGATTGCAGCCAGCTCGAACGTTTTCTCTACTCCGTCCGCGCCTTGATCTCCGGCAAGGGCGCCTTGCGTTCAAAGGGTTTCTTTTTCGGCGGCGCGGGCAGCAATCCCTCTCTGATCGCCTGCTTCCTGGCGAGCTTGCGGGCGCGCCGAATGGCTTCAGATTTCTCGCGGGTCTTTCTCTCCGACGGCTTTTCATAGGAACGCCGTTGCTTCATTTCCCGGAAGACGCCCTCGCGCTGCATCTTCTTCTTGAGAACGCGGAGAGCCTGGTCGACATTGTTGTCTCTGACGAGTACGTGCAATTGATCCTCCGAGCTGGGGGCTGCGAATGCGACACGTCCTGCAGGGCAGCCAATTGCGCAGGAGCTTCGTTGCGATTGTTGAGGATGGCAGCGGCGACACTCGTCGCGGCTTGGATGAGCTGATCTGCTTGTCACAGCGATGCAGCTTGTGCGGCGTGAACGTGACCATCGTCGTGCAGCGCTGTCAATCGCTAACGCTTGCCGGTCGATGGACACAAACCGCCTCGACCGGAACAGCGGAAGTGCCTCGCACAAAACAAACTGGCTTAGCTCCTTGCAAAATCGTGGAAATCATATATATTGAAGCCGTTCGATTAGCCGCTGTGCCTTGTTGAATGCGCCCGCGGGCTCCTTTTCCAGAGACATCGACGAAGTTGAAGATCGCCGCGTGATTGTCGCGCGGAATGCGCTTGCGCGCTTTGGAGAAGAAGATGGCGACAGGTACTGTGAAGTGGTTCAATGGCCAAAAGGGCTTCGGTTTCATTCAGCCGAACGACGGCGGCAACGATGTGTTCGTTCACATCAGCGCCGTTGAAAAGGCCGGTCTTGCAGGTCTCGCTGAGGGCCAACAGGTCAATTTCGAGGCCAAGACCGACAAGATGCGAGGCAAAGTCAGCGCCGAGAACCTCTCGCTGGCTTGATATCGTGGCGCCGTTTCACGGATGTACTGAAACGGCCGCCCTGCCCGCTCAATCCCAGGATTGAGCGGGTTTAGTCGTTTTCGGAGCCGGGCGAGCGATGAGCACCAAGAAGCCGGCAGAGCCGTCACCCGAAAGCGTCGCGCGGTCCGTCCGCCGGCGCCTGGCCGCTGAAGACGGAGCGCAGGCCATGGCCGATGCCGAAAGGCAGGCCGTCGATGTTCGCAAGAACATGGCGCGCCTCCGAGAGGCGCGCGAGGCCAAGGAAGCGGCAGACGAAGCTCTTCGGCTCGCCTCGCCGGCAGCAGCACTCAAGAAGCGTTCACGGAAGCCGGCGCGCTAGTCGTCTTCAGACCGCCACCGGAATTTGGGGGGCCGCTCACATGCCGGAGAGTGCAGATCGTGCCTAGAATCAAACCAGACCACGGAACCATCACCTTCTTTCTCGCGTCCGGCGCAGATCGGCAGTTGTGCCGGCTTGCCACGACATTCAACACGCAGAAGCAGGCCTTCAGCTATTTGCAGAAGCATCGAACGGAGTTCGAGCGTATGGCCCGGGCGCGCCTTGCTTCGGGAGAGCTCGAAGACGGGATTGTCGTGCTTTCGATGTTCTAGTCGGAGCGAAGACGTGAGCATGAGCACTTTCGCCGGTCGCAGTTGACCGGTCGAACTCTCTCGCAGACAGCATCGCTCTCAAGGCGCGAATCCTGAACTCTGCTGATGGGAATTCGCGGCGGAGTGAGGGTGGCCAACGTTTGATGGAATCCATTCCCGGCGAAGCGGACTCCCGTTCGATCCCGGAACGGCTGATTATCGACTACAGGCCGAGAACCGACTTGACGGATCCAGCTTCGCTGAAAGACCAGTCGATCGCTTGTTCTCCGTCAGGAAGACGATCGAATTGGCTGGATCAAAGCCGATCTTGGCCAGTCGACCGCGAACGTCCTTGTACAAGGCTTCCTTTTGCACGTCGGAGCGGCCCTCAAGCAACGTGATTTCAATGACGACGGTCGAGTTCGGATCGCGTCGCCCCAAGAACGTCGGATGACAGATCATCTCGCCTGGAGGGTACCGCGAGATCAAGCAAAAGTCGTCGTCCGGACTGACGCCGCAGGTGGCCACGAGACTTGCATGGAGGCACGCATTGATGGCTTGGCATGTCTCAGTCGCCAATTCCAGCGGGACGTGAAGTCGGTTGAACGGCATCTGTCTTGTCAGGCCCGATACGCATCATTCGATGCGCGGAGATATCCGATCTCTGGTTCCCGAGCAACACGCCCCCAAGGCCTAAGCCGACCGCCTCACCTCGTCACTCCCCGCCGCCGCAACATCAAGCCGGCCCAGCATCGCCCTTGCCTGCTCGGTGCAGTGCTCGATCAGCCAGCGCTCGAAGGCAACGGGAGGAAGCGCGGGGGCGTAGAGGAAGCCTTGCACGACGTCGCAGCCGAGCTCGGCCAGCGTCTTGCGCTGGCCTTCGGTCTCGACGCCCTCGGCGACGACGGTCATGCCGAGGCCTTGGCCGACGCGGACCACGGCGGTGGCAATCGCGAGCGCGCCCGCGTCGTTCTCGATGTCGCGCATGAAGCTGCGGTCGATCTTCAATTCGCGGATCGGCAGATGCGCAAGCCGGCTGAGGCTCGAATAGCCTGTGCCGAAATCGTCGACGGCGAGGCCGACACCGAGCTCGCGAATCGCGTTCATGGTCTCCAGCGCGGCGACGCCGTCCTGCATGAACGCGCCTTCGGTGATCTCCAGCATCAGGGCGTCGGCCGGCAGGTCGTATTCGGCGAGGATGTCCTTGAGCCGCGCGGCCAGCGTGACGTTACGGAAATTGATCGGCGACAGGTTCACCGAGACGCAGGGAATGCTGAGTCCGGCGCGGCGCCAGCTCGCCATCTGGCGGCAGGCCTCGCGCACCGACCACAGGCCGATCTGCTCGATCAGGCCGCACTCCTCGGCCAGCGGGATGAACCTTGCAGGCGAGACGTCGCCGAGCACGGCATCGCGCCAGCGCGAGAGTGCCTCGACGCCGTGAATGGCGCCGTCGCAACTGCGGATCTGCGGCTGATAACTCAGGCTCAGCGCGCCTTCCGCGATGGCGCGGCGGAGCGCTGCGATCAGTGCCAGGCGCTGCTCGGCGAGCCCGTTCATCTCGGCGCAGAACAGGCGATGGGTCGAGCGCCCGGCCTGCTTGGCCATGTACATCGCGGCGTCGGCCTGCTGCATCAAGGTGTCAATGTCGGTAGCATGATCGGGATAGAGGCTGATGCCGATGCTGGCCGACATCGGCATCAGCTTCGATCCGAGCCGTAAGGGTGCGGCGAGCGCTTCCGTGATCCCGGCTGCGACGCGCTCGGCGTCTTGCGCGTTGCGTTGCGGCAGCAGGATGACGAATTCATCGCCGCCGAGCCGGCCCAGCATGTCTCCGGGCCCGATCTGCTCGCGCAGGCGCTGGGCGAGCTGGATCAGCAACTCGTCGCCGGCGGCGTGACCCAGCGTATCGTTGACGTCCTTGAAATGATCGACGTCCAGGAAGGCCAGCGCCACATGGCTGCCGGTCGGGCACGCGTCGATTGCGGTGGTGATGAGGTGCCGCAGCTGCGCACGGTTCGGCAGGCCGGTGAGGATGTCGTGATAGGCGAGCCGTGCGATCTCGGCGCGCGCTTCCTTGCGCTCGATCGCGAAGGCACCGAGATTGACGCAGGCCTCGACGATGCGCCGGTGCCAATTGCTGGGCGCGCGCGGCTCCCGATAGTAGAAGGCGAAGGTCGCGATGACGCGGCCGTCCTTGGCCTTGACCGGGGTCGACCAGCAGGCCCGCAGACCGATCGCGAGCGGCATCGCCTTGTACGGCTGCCAGCGCGGATCGGTCTCGAGATCGGTCGCCAGCACTGGTTCGCCATAGAAGGCGGCGGTGCCGCAAGAGCCGACATTGGGGCCAATCACGACACCGTCCAATGCGCGGGAATAGTCCTCGGGCAGGCTGGGGCCGCCGAGCGGATGGATCAGGCCGGCGGCATCGATGTGGAGCAGCGAACAGACGACGTCGGGCGCGATCTCCTCGACACGGCGGCAGAGCCGGTCGGCGATCTCGCCGATCGGCACCTCGTCGGCGAGCGCGCTCATGATGAGCTGCTGGAGCGAGCGCAGCTGCTTGGTCTCGGTGATGTCATCGAGCAGCGCGAAGATATGCTTGACCCGGCCCTTCCTGTCGCGGAAGGCATCGATCCGGGCGCTGACCCAGATCTCCTCGCCGTCCTTGGTATAGGTCAGGACCTCGGCTTCACCGCCCGGACCGCCCTTGATGAGACGCCGTCCGAGCCGCGTCAGCGCTTTGCGGTTGGTGTGAGGGCCGGCCAGCAGATCGGTCACCCGCCGCCCCTCGGCTTCCGCGGGGGAATAGCCGAACAGCGTGGTGAACGCCGCATTGGTGTAGCGGATGCCGAGCTGGGTGTCCGTGATGAGCACGGCGCGGTTGGTCTGGTCCGAGACGGCGTCGAGCAGCGCGATCCGCGCGCGGCGTTCGGCTTCGGTGGTCACGTCGCGCGCGAACACGACGCGATGGGTCACGCCGCCGCTTGCGACCGAAGAAAGCGAGATGGCCGCCCGTATCCGGCTGCCATCGGGACGTGTGAGGCTGATCTCGTCGCGGAACTCCGCGATCGAATCGTCCTGAAGACACTTCAAGGTGAGAATGCCGGCATCGCGGCCGAGCACGTCGGTGCGCGCCAGCTTCCAGATCCGCTCGGCGCCGGCGTTGAAATGCGTAACGCGCCGCGCGCCGTCGACGATGATGATGGCATCGTCGGTGCGTTCCAGCGCGGCCAGCAGCACGCCCGGCATTTCCGTCACGAGGCAATCGGAGGCAGACATCATTTGGACCGTGAGAGCATCGGGAAGAAGCGGCAATGACCCGACGTTAACGCGCGGAAGGTGTCCAAGACGTTTTTGCAATCCCGGCTGCATTCGCCATTGCTGCCACGTGCTTAACGTTCGGCGAAACAGACACAGGCAATGCAGCGCGTCTGGAACCTACTCGGCGGCTCGGCCCTGGAGCTTGTGCAGCCGGCCGGCAACGGCCCGCACCTTGCGCGGCGCAGCCTGCCAGATCGAGAGCGCCGACAATCCGCTCACGACGATCGCGATGCCGAAGGCGAGCGTGTAGTCGCCGGCGCGATCGTAGAGGACGCCGGTCACCCAGGGACCGGCGGCACCGCCCGCCAGCGCCGCCAGCATGATCGTACCGAAAATGCTGCCCTGATGCCTGCCCTGAAAAATCTCGAACACCACCGCGCCCATGATCGAGGTGAGGCCGTAGCCCAGCGCACCTTGCGCAAACACCATCACGTAGACCAGCCAGAGCGACGGCTGAAACTTCAGTGCCATCAGCGCGGCAAAGCAGATCGCAAAGCCGGCGCAGCTAATCGCCCAGACCCATTCCCGCCCGATCCGGTCGGAGACATGGCCGAGCAGGATCTGGCCGGGAATGCCGAGCAGGCTGACGATGCCGAGCGCCCACACCGCGACGCCAGGGCTGAAGCCGATGTCGAGCAGGAATTTGGTCTGGTGCACCTGCACCGCGTACCAGATGTACAGACCGCAGAAATAGCCGAGCGCGATCCACCAGAACCGCGCGGTCGCCACGGCGCGCTTCAGTGTCCATTCGGTGCCGACCCAGACCGGATCGACGATATTGGAGACGGGCGATGCCGCTCCCGCAACTGGAGCGGCATCGCCGTCCGGCTGCAGGCCGATATCCTCGGGTCGTTTGTGCAGCAACAAATTGATCGGCGCCAGCACGACCAGGATGAGCAGCCCCATCGCGGTGCAGGCGGTGCGCCAGCCGGTCTGTTCGATCATGAGTTGCACCCACGGCAGCAGCGTCACCGAGCCGATGCCCACGCCGGCAAAGGCAATGCCGATGGCGAAGCCGCGTTTGCGGATGAACCAGTTCGGCAGAAATAGTGACTGGCCGGAATAGCCGAGACACACCGAGCCGGCACCGACCATGACGCCGATGGTGACATAGAGATGCCAGGGCGTGCTCGTGAGCGGCGCAAGCAACAACCCGCCGCCCATCAGCACGACACCGAGCTCCATCACCGCGCGCGGGCCGGCGCGATCCATCAGGCGGCCGATCAGCGGACTGACCACACCCGACACCACGAAACCGAATGAGAAGGCACCGGCGGTGATGCCGCGCTCCCAGCCGAATTCGGAGATGATGGGAGGAAAGAACAGCGAAAAGGCGGTACGCGCGTTGACGCCGATGGCCATGGTGACGAAGGTCACGACGACCACGACCCAGCCGTAGAAGAACGGAAGCCGCATTGTTTTGTTTATTTCATCCCTGGACGGTCCTTCCGACCATCTGAGGGTGTCCGGGTCAAGCTATTTTCGCGTGATGCCGCTTTGGCGCGCAACAGTCGGACATGATGGAGGCGCGTCAGCGCCCGTCTCGAAGGACGAGGCGCCCCCTCAGGCGGCGTCGCGGCGTGGCGACTTGACGGGTTCGTCGAACAGGATCCGCTCGATCGGCTGCGGGCGACCGAACAGATAACCTTGCGCAAAGTTGACGCCGAGCGCCTTCAGCCGATCGAACTCCTCGCGGGTTTCGACGCCTTCCGCGGTGACCGACATGTCCAGCCCGCGCGCCAGCGTCACGATCGCGGAGATGATGGCGGAGCTGCGCGGCTGATGTGTGAGGTTGCGGATGAACGACTTGTCGATCTTGATCTTGTCGAACGGGAACGCCGTCAGATAGCTCAGCGAGGAATAGCCGGTGCCGAAATCGTCGAGCGCGAGCTCGATGCCGAGCTGCTTCAATCGCTGCATGAAGTCGTGGTTCTCGCTGCCGCGCTCCAGCAGCACGGATTCCGTGATCTCGATCTCGAGCCGCTGGGGCGGCAGGCCGGAATCGGCGAGTGCCGCGCAGATCATCTCGAACAACTCGGCTTCCTTGAACTGGATCGGCGACAGGTTGACCGCGACCGAAAGGCCGGGAGGCCAGCCGGCCGCGTCCGCGCAGGCGCGCCGCAGCACGAACTCGCCGAGCGGCACGATCAGCCCGGTCTCCTCAGCGAGCGAAATGAACTGGTCCGGAGGGATCAGGCCGCGTGTCGGATGCCGCCAGCGCACCAGGGCCTCGAAGCCGTGCCGCTCGCCGCTGAGGGCGTCGACGAACGGCTGGTAATGCACCTCAAGCTGGCAGCGCGCGATCGCATCGCGCAGGTCCCCCTCCAGCGTGTTGCGGGCCTCCAGCTCGGCCGACATGGCCTCGTCGTAGATGGTGAAGCAGTTGCGGCCCGCCGATTTCGAACGATAGAGCGCAAGGTCCGCCTTCTTCAGAAGCTGCTCCTGGTCGCGGCCGTGATCCGGCGCGACGGCGATGCCGATGCTGGTGCCGATCTCGACGCGATGACCGGGCAGGAGGAACGGTTCGGTCAAGAGCTTGGCGATCCGCCCCGCCAGCTCGGTCGAGCAGGCGCGCTGATCCTGGCACCGCTCCTGGATGATGGCGAACTCGTCGCCGCCGAGCCGTGCCAGCACGTCGCCGGCGTGCACGGCCGATCTCAGCCTTTGCGCCACCTGGCGCAGCAGCGCGTCGCCGGCACCGTGACCGAGGGAGTCGTTGACGTTCTTGAAGCGGTCGAGGTCGAGCATCAGGATCGAGAAGGTCGGCGCGCCGTCCTCCAGCCGCCCATTGAGCTCGTCGAGCCGGGCGAGGAAGAAGGCGCGGTTCGGCAGTCCGGTCAGAATGTCGGTCTGGGCGAGCTCGAGCACCCGCCGGTTGGCGAGCGTCAGCCGCCGCGAATTGCGGCTGGCGAGCATCAGATAGGTCGACAGCGACAGCGTCAGCAGCATGCCGACGATCAGCACCGCGCCCGCGCGATCATAAGTCGTCTCCAGCGGACCGCCGGCAGTTGGCACCGCCCGCACCTGCCAATCGGTATCGCCGATCTTGAGACTACCCGACCAATGAAGCGCCCGCGCGACATCCCGCATCGACTGCGGCGCCGTCGCCGCCGACGAATAGTCGGGCAACATCTGCTCCAGGCTGATGATCTGGCCGATAAAGGGCGGATAGACGTTCATGCTGACCGCGGAGCTTGCTCCGGTCGACACGCGAATGGACTGAATCAGCAGCGGCAGATCGAAAATGCCGATGACGAAGCCGGAGAGATTGCGGCGACGGTCCGCGACCGTCTCGCGCGAGGTTCCCTTGGCGTAGACGGGAACGGCAACGAGGACATCGGGCAGCCTGCCCCCCTCCCTCGGCTCGAACAGGCGCGTGCGAATGGCTGCGACCCTATCGTTGTCGCGCGCGCGCTCCAGGATCGCGCGGCGCTCCGGAACGGTGCCGTAGTCCATGCCGTAGACCGACGAGGTCTTCGGCTGGGTCGAGTAGAACACCGGAAAATATTCGTCGCTCTGCGGCGCAGTCGCGAAGCTTTCGCCCTGAAGCGACTTGATGCGATAGCCGGAAACGCCGTCCGAAATCGCCGCGGCCTCGTATTCCGCGCGCTCCTTGCGGTTGAGGCGTGGCAGCCAGCCGATGCGCAGCATGCCGGGATGGCGCTCGAACAGACGGGCGCTGAAAGTCTCGAATTCACTGCGGGTGACTTCGTCGTTGGTCGATTCGAACAGCGTACGCAGCGCGAGGAGCCTGGAGATATATTCGCCCATGCCGTTCTGCATGACGATCGCTTCGGTTTCGGCCGCGTTCTCGAACTCGATTCTGTTGACGCGATCTTCCCACCGCGCGACGGCGGCCGCGCCCACGACCGAGAACAGAAGACCGACGCCGGCCGCGACGAGCGCAGGGCGATAGAGTCCGAGCAGCGGCGCAGCACGCCACCATCCGGTTGTCGCACGCCTCCGATCCTGATCGTTCCGATCGCGAACGCCCATCTTGAAGCCGCCGTCCCCTAGTCTGCGACGCCGAACCTCTGGTTGAGGCATCGACGCCATTATCGGAACAAGACCGCGGTTAAGAACTGCACAATTTCGGGAACCGGGTCGTCATGCAACGCGTGAATTAGTTAATGAAGTGCGTGAATGACCCGGCGTTGTGGAAACAATCTGCCGGTTTTGCCCGGAACACTACGGGCCGCCGGCGCGCACCCGGTTAGCGAGCTATTCAGGTGCGGGAGCTATCTTGCCCACGTCTTATTTTACCCATCCGGCAAGATCTCCCGATGTATCGATTTCGATCAGCGACATCCGTCGTCCTGACCATCGCGCTCCTGACCGCGGCCATGCTTCCGGCGAAGGCCGACGAGGCCGGCGTCAGCGAGGATGCGATCCTGTTCGGCCAGGCTGCCGCACTGGAAGGCCCCTCCTCCGCACTCGGACGTCACATGCGGCAAGGCATCGTCGCGGCGTTCACCGAGATCAACGCCAAGGGCGGCGTCCACGGCCGCAAGCTCCAGCTCATCAGCCGCGATGACGGCTACGATCCCGACCGTTCGGTGGCGCAGACGTTGCGCCTGATCGACGACGACAAGGTATTCGCGCTGATCGGCGCAGTGGGCACGCCGACCGCCATGGCGACCATTTCGATCACCAGCGCCCGGAACGTGCCCTTCATCGGGCCGTTCACCGGCGCCGAGTTCCTGCGCGATCTCGAGCTTGCGAACGTCGTCAACATCCGCGCGAGTTACGGTGCGGAGGCCGAAGCGTGGATCAAGCACCTCACCGAGGATCGCAAGTTCACACGCATCGGCATCTTCTACCAGGACGATTCCTTCGGCCGCGACGGTCTGTCCGGCGTAAAGCGCGCGCTCGCGAGGCGCGGCCTGGAGCTCGCCGCCGAAGGCACCTTCGAGCGCAACACCCGCGCCGTCACGGCCGCCTGGCGAATGATCAAGCGCGCCGAACCGGAGGCCGTCGTGATGGTCGGGACCTACGGCCCCTGCGCGGAGTTCATCAAGCTTGCGCACCGCCGCGGCTTCCATCCGACCTTCGTCAACGTCTCCTTCGTCGGCGCCACTGCGCTCGCCAAGGAACTCGGCCCCGAAGGCGAAGGCGTCATCGTCTCGCAAGTCGTGCCGTTCCCGTGGGATCGCTCGCTCAAGCTCGTTGCCGACTACCAGGCAGCGCAGAAGGCGTTCGACCCGACGCTGACACCGGACTTCGTGTCGCTGGAAGGCTATCTCTCCGGTCGCCTCGCGGCTGCGGCGCTGGAAAAGGCCGGACCGAAGCCGACGCGCGCAAGCCTGCTTCGCGCCATCAACGATGTCGGCCGCTTCGACATCAGCGGCAGCATCATCAGCGTCGGCCTGCGCATGCTCGACACGCCGCCGAAGGTATTTTTGACGGTGATCCAGAAGGACGGCACGTTCCGGGCGGTGGACCGGCTCTAGGGGCGCCGCGTCCAGCGCTCGGCGTTGACCGCCCCCGGCGGGACCACGCCTCTGACGATTGCGTCCACCTGCCGCACGGTTTCCAGCGACTGGTATTCGATCGCCTGCGGCGTCAGCCCGCCGACATGCGGCGTGGCGACCACGTTGGGGAGCTTCGCCAGCTCCGGCGTCGGCATCTGATCGAGGGCGCGACCGACGTCCATCGCCGCGCCGGCGATGCGACCATCGCGCAAGGCGCGCGCCAGCGCCGCCTCTTCGACGAGATTGCCGCGCGAAAGATTGATGAACATTGCATGCTTCTGCATGCGCGCCAGCGCCGTCTCGCCGATCAGATTTTCGGTCTGCTCATTCGCAATCGCAAGACAGACGACGTAGTCCGACGCAGCGAGGAGCTCGTCGAGCGGGACCTGCCGGATGGCGGCATCGCTGACATCGACGAAGGGATCGGCGACCAGCACCTCCATGCGCAACACCTTTGCCACCTCGGCAAGATAGCGCCCGATGCTGCCATAACCAATGATGCCGAGCTTGCTGCCGGCGAGCTGGCGGCCCATCCGCGCCTCGGGTTTGCGGCCCGCCTGGTAGTCGGCGGTGGAGCGCGAGACGCCGCGGGACAGATCGACCATGAAGCCGAGCGCGAGTTCGGCCACGGCCTGCACGAAGCCGGGGCCCGCGCGGGTCACGAGCACGCCGGCTTGCGAGGCGGCGTCGACATTGACGTTGCGGATGTCGACGGCACAGCGGACGAAGGCCCGCAAACGGGGCAATTGCGCAAAAATCTCGCCGCGACCTTCTGTCGTCCGGTCGGCGACGATGATGTCGACTTCCCTCGCCGCGCGCACGAGGCCGGTGGCGTCCAAGGGCTCCTCTCCCTCGTGCAGAATCACCTCGGCGGCCGCACGCAGGCCGTTCAAGCTGCGATCGCCGTAATAGTTTCGCCGCATCTCAGGCGTGTGGGCCAGCAGGACTTTCACAGCAGAACTCCTTCAGTCGCCGTATATGCGAGGCAGCGCTGTCGAACGCGATGGCACGAAGGCAATGCCGAGCCGGGCAGGGGAACGTCACCGCGCAGCAGCGCTCCCGCGCAGAGCCGGCATCAATCCAATTGAGCATGGATCGATGTGCAATTCACCACGGATCGACCCGAATGATGCTTCCGGCGCGGTAGACGTCCTGCCCCATTTTGCCGCACGGCGAACGTGATCCAGGGCACAGACGGACTGATGGCGGCCCCCTAGAAAAAGTGACATCATTGCGCCCATTGCCAATGGAGGTGACATCATGCGCCGTCCAGCCTTTTCCAGTTTGTTTCTTGCGTCCGGTTTCCTTGCGCTCACCCTGTTGACGGCACCGACGGACGCCGCCGCCGAAGCGCGGCTCGCGCTGGTGATCGGCCAGTCCGCCTATCGCACGGTGCCGGAACTCCCCAACGCCGCCAACGACGCCAAGGGCATGACCGAGCTGCTCGGCAATGCCGGCTTCACCGTCACCACGGCCGCCAATCTGGCGCAGAATGAGATGCGCGCGGCGATCTCCGATTTCGCCGGCAAGGTCAGCGCCAGCGGCGCCGACACCGTGGCGCTGGTGTTCTATGCCGGCCATGGCCTGCAGATCGACGGCGAGAACTATCTCGTTCCCGTCGATCTCGATCCCAAGCGCGAGGCCGACATTCCGCTCCAGGGTGTCCGGCTGAACGACATGCTCAACACGCTCGGCGCGCTGCCGACGCGGGCGCGCATCTTCATGCTCGATGCCTGCCGCAACAATCCGTTCCCCGCGCTCAGCGGCGCCGGCCACGGGCTTGCGCTCGTCGACACCAAGGCCGGCGCACCGGGCTCCTTCATCTCCTATTCGACCTCGCCCGGCGCCGAAGCCGAGGACGGCAACGGCATCGACAGCCCCTACACCGCGGCCGTGCTGACCGTCGCCAAGCAGCCCAATCTGCCGATCGAGGAGGTGTTCAAGCGCATCCGCGTCGCCGTCGCGCAATCGACCGACGGACGGCAGATCCCCTGGGAAAGCTCCTCGCTGACCACCGACTTCAGGTTTTTCGGCGAGAGCAGCGGCAGCACGCCCGCTCTTCCCGGCGCATCCGCGATGGCGCTTGCCGGCGGCACGCGCAGCCTCGAGGACTGGCGCAAGGAATTGCGCGGCAAGCCCGCCATGGTCGCCTACGAGCTCGTGATCACCGAAGACACCGTGGAGGCATATCAGGCCTATATCGAGCTCTACGCACAGGACACCCGCACGCCGCGCCTGCGCACAGTGCTGGAGCGGCGCCGTCAGATGCTGGCCTGGGAGCGCGCCACCGCGATCAACACCCGCGCTTCGTTCGAAGCGTATCTTGCGAATTGGGACAACAGCGACCTCGCTGCAACCGCACGCAGGCTGCTGCTTCGCGTGCAGAACCGCAACTACGGCCTGCCCGTCTCCGCCGCGGCGACGCCGGCTCCGGTCGCAGTCGCGATGGCGCCGACCTGCCCGTGCTCGGCGCCGACACCGCCGGCAACGCCCGCCAATCCGAGTGTGCCGCCCATCATCAAGAAGCGCGTCGACGACACGCCGCCGAAGCGCAAGGTGGTCGAGACGCCGCCCAAGCGCCGTCCGCCGCCCGAGGAAGTGGTCTATGAGCGCGCGCCCCCTCCAGGTCCGCCGCCCGCCGCCATCATGCAGGGTATCGGCGTCGGTATCGGGATCGGCATCGGGATGGGTGGCGGCCGCGGCGGCGGCGACCATTATCGCGGCGACTACCGCAGATACTGAGCCGGTCCGGCATAACCGCATTCGCGCATACCACGAGGCCGTCATGCCCGGGCTTGTCCCGGGCATCCACGTTCTTCACCCGTGATGCGGCGTGCTGGTTTCTATTGCGCTAGCGCAGGATAATCGCGCTGCACCGCCTCGCGGACCCAGCTGGCCTGGATTGCGCGCGACAGGATCTGGGCGGTCTTGATATCGTCGGCCTTCACGCAGAGATCGACGATGCGGCGGACCGCGTCGTCGCGCATCAGATCGTCGGAGATCTTCATCGCGATCTCCATCGCGTTGCGCGCCGCACGTTCATAGCGTTCGCGTTCGCCGGACTGCGCGGAAGCTCCGACGGCCTCGGCGCATACCCCCGCATCCTGGCAGATCTTGCGGATGCGGTCGGCCGCTTCGATGTCGCCGATCGGTCCCTGGACCGGCTCGTCCCAGATATCCGCCAGGCGCGGCCTTGCAAACCACCTCATCCCGTCCCCCGTCGCGCCTCGTCCAGCTTCATGTCGGCATAGTTCGCAAGCGTGTTCAGGAGATGCGGCGCGGCCCGATCGCCTCGAACTGCGCCTTCTGCTCGTCGTTCAGCGTGGCGTAGAAATCATCGAGCGCCGCGCGCACCGACTTGATACCATCCAGCATCAGCTCGAGCCGCTTGCGGATTGCGGCCATGCGCGCCGGCGGTGTCATCACCTCATTGGGCTCGCAGGCCGCCTTGAGCGATGCGCTGACCTTGGCGCTGGTGTCCTGGAGCACCTGGAGCGCAGCGCGCTGGGTGTCGTTCGGACGAAGCCTCTCCTCGAGAGTGGCACCGGGCCAATCGAACGCGGCGGACGCGCTGCAAGTCTGCACCGGCGATCCGCTCGCATTGCTCGACGCCGTCGCGCGCCGCTGATCGTCGGCCAGCGCATTGAAGCGCGCCTTCTGCTCGTCGGTGAGCGAACCATAGAACTGGTCGAGCGCAGGCTGGACCAGGTCGACGGCCTTCTGCATCGCCTCGACACGCTGCTGCATCGCCGCGAGCCGGCCGGGCGCCGTCGCTGCGGCCTGCGTGGGACAGGATGTGCGGATCAGCGCTGCCGCGTCGATCGAGGCATTGCCGAGCGCATCGAGAGCGGCGCCCTGCGCATCCGTCGGCTGCACCGCGGCTGCGATCTGGTCGATCGGCAGACCGACGATGGCACGGCGGTCGCTGCCGCAGAGCTGATCGAGCGGAGCGCTGCGCGCCCGCCGCCGCCCCTGCGGCTGCTGTGGCAGATAGGCCGACAGGCGATCATAGCCATAGGGGCCGAATAGGCCGGCATAGATGTCCGGATAGCCGTAGCCCCAGAAGCCGAGCCCGTCGCCCCAGATCGTGTAGTCGTAGAGATCATTGTAGGCGAACGGCCAGAACAGCGGCCCAACCCAGCCGTAGCCGCCACCGGCATGCTGCCACCATCCGCTGCCTGCGCCGCTCCAGCCGGCCAGCGCGGCCGCGGCCACGAGCTGTGCGCGCACCGCCGGATTGCTGATCAACCGGCCATTGCGGAATGCGCTGGAGTTCAGGGCATTGCGAAAGTTTGCCGGCCGGATCGCCGCATTGCGGATCTGACCGAAATTGGGGCCGCCGCGCCGTGCGCCGGTCGTGAACCGGACCGCGCGATGATGTCCGCCATGCGCGTGCCCGCCGCCGTGACCGCGGAAATGGCCGCCGTGGTGGCCGCCGCCGCGCCCGCCTCCATGACCCCCGCCATGACCACCGCCATGACCGCCCTTCGCGAACGCCGCGCCCGCCAGCATGCAGGCAAACACCACAGCGGCTATTCCCATGACCGGTCGCACCATCGCACCCTCCCGCGCAAAGCCGTGCCATTGAGGCATCGGAACTTGGCGGGAATTGGAACCGGCGGGATTGCCGAAAGTTCCCGGTTCCCACGGTTCGCTGGCGCTACACCTCCGGTACGATCTTGCCGGGGTTGAAAATATTGAGCGGATCGAGCGCCTTTTTGAGCGCCCGCATCGCATCCAGCGCTTCAGGACCTAGCTCGGCCTTGAGGTATTTCTGCTTGCCCTGGCCGATGCCGTGCTCGCCGGTGCAGGTGCCGTCCATCGCCTGCGCGCGTTCCACCAGGCGATGCATGAACTCCTCGCCGCGCGCCATCTCGCCCGCGTCGTTGGTGTCGCAGACCAGCGAGCAATGAAAATTGCCGTCGCCGACATGGCCGACGATCGGCGACAGCAGATTGAGGCGCTTGAGATCCTCCTCAGTCTCGCTGACGCAATCGGCGAGCCGTGAAATCGGCACGCAGACATCGGTCGCAACCACGCCGATGCTGTCACCGGGCCGCAGCGCCTTCACCGACCAATAGGCATCGTGCCGTGCCTGCCACAGTTTCGTGCGGTCCTCCGGCTTGGTGGTCCAGGAGAAATCACCGCCGCCGCAGTCCTTCGCGATCTCGCCGAAGGCCTTGGACTGCTCGGCGACCTCGATCTCACTGCCGTGGAATTCCATCAAGAGCAGCGGCGTCTCCGGCAGCGTAAGCTTGGAATAGGCGTTGCAGGCCTGCACTTGCGCGGCGTTGAGCAACTCGATGCGCGCCACGGGAATACCGGTCTGGATCGCCAGGATCACGGCCTGACAGGCGCCGTGCACGCTCTCGAACGACACCGCACCGGCCGCGATCGTCTCGGGAATGCCGCGGAGGCGGATGGTCAGCTCCGAGATGATGCCGAGCGTGCCTTCGGCCCCAACGAACAGATGCGTGAGGTCGTAGCCCGCGGATGATTTCTTGGCGCGCGTGCCCGTCGTAATGATCTCGCCGTCTCCGCGCACCACCTTCAGTGCCAGCACGCTGTCGCGCATGGTGCCGTAGCGGACCGCATTGGTGCCGGAGGCGCGGGTCGAGGCCATGCCGCCGAGAGAGGCATCCGCGCCGGGATCAATCGGGAAGAACAGGCCCTGGTCGCGCAGATGCTCGTTCAGCGCCTTGCGGGTGACGCCGGGCTCGATCACGCAGTCGAGGTCCTCGGCATGCACTGCCAGCACCTTGTTCATGTCGCGCAGATCAATCGAGATACCGCCGGCGGGTGCGTTGACCTGGCCTTCGAGCGAGGTGCCGGTGCCGAAGGGAATGACGGGCACACGATTCTTAGCGCAGATCCGCACCACGTCCTGGATGTCGGCGGTCTCCTGCGCCATCACCACCCCATCAGGCGGCTGGTTGGGGAGCCAAGTGGTGGTATGGCCGTGCTGCTCGCGGACGGCCTGCGAGGTGATCAGGCGGTTGCCGAAGCGTGCGGCAAGCTGCTCCAGCGCGCTCGCGAGGGCTTTCGGCTCCGGCCTCGGCGGATTATTGGTGATGGTGGTGCCCACGGAATTCCTCCCGACAGAAGAACCGTGGCAAAGGACATAAAACCGGTCAAGTCAAGCGACCGGACGCATGGCTAGGGAAGAACATATGCCGGAGACTGCAGCCTCAACGCCGAAAGCAGAGCCGTTCCGCGCCGCGATCATGCAGATCGAGCCGCAATGGATCGACTATAACGGCCATCTGAACATGGCCTATTACAACGTGATGTTCGACCGTGCGATCGACCAGCTTTGGCTCGAGCTCGGGATGGGGCCGGCCTACATGAAGGAGCGAGGCGGCTCGAGCTTCACCGCCGAATGCCACGTGCGCTATTTGCGCGAAATCCACCTCGGCGATCCCGTGCAGATCTTCGTCTGGTTGCTGGAGGCCGACGACAAGCGGCTCCACACGTTCGAGGAGATGCGGCATGCCAGCGAAGGCTGGCTCTCGGCGACTTCCGAGAACATGTCGCTGCATATGGATATGACTACGCGGCGCGTCGCGCCGCTTCCGCTCGATATTCGCGAGCGTATCGCTGCGGTGACAAAGGCCCACAGCGCCGCACCGCGGCCCGAGGGCATCGGCCGGAACGTGGCGATGCCCTCGAAGCGGTAAGCGCTATATCCTGTTGCGGCCGCGCGCCAAGCCCACCACGGCCGAGACCAGGAACAGAACAACCGCGATGAAGAAGATGATCTTGGCGATCTCGATCGAAGCGCCGGCGATGCCGCCGAAGCCTAGAATGCCGGCGATCAGCGCGATAACCAGAAACGTCACAACCCAGCCAAGCATGGTCAAACCCTCGTCTTGATGTCCGTTTGCGTCTGGCGCGGCTGACCGCACCACCTGTCCAGACAATCTCGACGCCGGAACGATGGTTCCGGCCGGCACAGGATGGAAATTCGCAGGGCCTGCAGGAACAAATTGGCTTGCCGCGCACGTGGAAAACCTCGTTCGGCCGCCCCATATAGGCACCAATCCCTGTTAAGAAGGCTCCCTTCCACCACCCCGCGGTGCCATCGTGGGGCCGATGATTCGCATGACCGAGCCGAGCAATATCACCAGCGTACCCGACCACCAGCCCGCAGCCGGCGGCATCGCCGCGCGTGCGCGCGCGTCCGTGGGCCCGAAATATCTCTCCGGCCTCAATCCGGAACAGCGCGAGGCGGTGGAGACGCTCGACGGCCCGGTTCTGGTGCTGGCCGGCGCCGGCACCGGCAAGACGCGCGTGCTGACGACGCGTATCGCCCATATCCTGAGCCAGGGCCGCGCCCGTCCCGCGGAGATCTTGTCGGTGACCTTCACCAACAAGGCCGCGCGCGAGATGAAGCACCGGCTCGGCCAGATGCTTGGCCACGCCGTCGAGGGCATGCCGTGGCTCGGCACCTTCCACTCCATCGGCGGCCGCATCCTGCGCGTCCACGCCGAGCTGGCTCAGCTCAAGTCGAACTTCACCGTGCTCGATGTCGACGACCAGGTGCGGCTGCTCAAGCAGTTGCTCCAGGCCGAGAACATCGACGACAAGCGCTGGCCGGCGCGGATGCTGGCCGGCCTGATCGACGGCTGGAAGAACCGCGGCCTGATGCCGTCGCAGGTGCCCTCGGGCGAGGCCGCCACCTTCGCCAACGGCAAGGGCGGCAAGCTCTATGCGAATTATCAGGAGCGACTGAAGATCCTGAACGCTGCGGATTTCGGCGATCTGCTGCTGGAGAACATCCGCATCTTCCGCGAGCACCCGGATATCCTGCGGCAATACCAGCAGCGCTTCAAGTTCATCCTGGTCGACGAATATCAGGACACCAACGTCGCGCAATATCTGTGGCTGCGGCTGCTGTCGCAGGCGCCCGCTGCAGCCGCGAAGCCAGCCGCCCCGGCCGTCATTCCGGGGCAGCTCGAAGAGCCGAACCTGGAATCCGGCAGTGAGTCCGACGATCGAGATTCCGGGTCTGCGCCTTCGGCGCATCCCGGAAGGACGGAGCGGGCGGCGATTGCAGCCGCTCCCGCCGCCCCCACCAAAAACATCTGCTGCGTCGGCGACGACGACCAGTCGATCTATGGCTGGCGCGGCGCCGAGGTCGATAACATCCTGCGCTTCGACCACGATTTCCCCGGCGCCAAGGTCATTCGCCTGGAGCGCAACTATCGCTCGACCGGGCACATCCTCGCTGCCGCCTCGCATCTGATCGCGCACAATGAAGGCCGGCTCGGCAAGACGCTGCGCACCGAGGACCAGGACGGCGAGAAGGTCACGGTGACGGGCTCGTGGGATTCGGAAGAGGAAGCCCGCGGCATCGGCGAGGAAATCGAGCAGATCCAGCGCCGCGGCGAGAAGCTGAACGAGGTCGCGATTCTCGTGCGCGCCTCCTACCAGATGCGCGAGTTCGAAGACCGCTTCGTCACGCTCGGCCTGCCCTACCGCGTCATCGGCGGCCCGCGCTTCTACGAGCGCGCGGAAATCCGCGACGCGCTGGCGTATTTGCGGGTCATCAACTCCCCGGCCGACGACCTCGCCTTCGAGCGCATCGTCAACGTGCCGAAGCGGGGCCTCGGCGATGCCACCGTGCAGATGCTGCACGACCACGCCCGCAAGCGCCGCATTCCGCTGTTCGAGGCGGCCCGCGCGGTGGTCGAGACCGACGAACTGAAGCCGAAGGCGCGCGGCTCGCTTCGCGACGTCGTCGCCCAGTTCGATCGCTGGCGCGCCCAGCGCGAGGTCACCGCCCACACCGATCTCGCCCAGATCGTGCTCGACGAGAGCGGCTATACGGAGATGTGGCAGAAGGACCGTTCGGCGGACGCCGCGGGCCGGCTGGAGAACCTGAAAGAACTGGTGCGCTCGATGGAGGAGTTCGAGAACCTGCAAGGGTTCCTCGAGCACATCTCACTGGTGATGGACCGCGACAGCGGCGCCGATGAGGATGCGGTGTCGCTGATGACGTTGCATTCGGCCAAGGGGCTGGAATTCGACAACGTGTTCCTGCCCGGCTGGGAAGAAGGCCTGTTCCCGAGCCAGCGCACGCTGGACGAACAGGGCCGCGCCGGCCTGGAAGAAGAACGCCGGCTCGGCCATGTCGGTTTGACCCGCGCCCGCCGCCGCGCGATGATCTATTTCGCGACCAACCGGCGCATCCACGGCACCTGGTCGACCACGATCCCCTCGCGCTTCCTCGACGAACTGCCCGCGGCCAATGTCGAGATCACGGAATCCAAGGGCGGCTCGGCCTGGGGCGGCACCGGCGGCTACGGCGCCTCCCGCTTCGACGACATGGAGGCGTTCGGCTCCACCTATTCGACGCCGGGCTGGCAGCGCGCGCAGGCCAACCGCAACCGAGGTGGACAAGGCGGCCGCAATGGTGGCGGGCGCGGCGGTTTCGAGGAAGAGGCCGCGACGTTCTCCTCCTCCTCGACATCGGGCCCCGATTTCGGCAGCTTCTCCTCGCGCCGTCGCGGTCCCCTGACGATCGAGGGCGAACTGGTCGCCAAATCCACCGGCACCACCTCGGAATTCTCGCTGTCCGACCGCGTCTTCCACCAGAAATTCGGCTACGGCCGCGTCACCAGGATCGACGGCAACAAGCTCACCATCGCCTTCGATAAGGCCGGCGAGAAGAAGGTCGTGGACAGCTTCGTGCAGCGGGCGTGAGGCCCGCGATATGGCTCAGTACGTTGCCATCATCGAGGACACCGATCCGGACGAAGCCGTGGGCCTCTGGTTCCCCGACCTGCCCGGTTGCATTTCCGGCGGTGACGATGTCGACGAGGCCCTGGAGAATGCGCCCGAGGCACTCGCGTTCTATGCGCAGGAGCTGATCGCGGACGGCCGGCAGCTTCCGCCGCCGCGGACGCTGGACGAGCTCAAGGCCGCCCCTGAATTTGCCGACGATCTGGGGAAGCACACGGTCGTCCTGATCGAATGGCCGCCCCTCGCCGAGGCCCCGGAGTGAGGATTGTTCGCCGCACTGGCCGGACGTTCGACGGTTCTGGTCCGAACAGCCCTTGACCATCGCGAACTTCCCCGTATCAGATGCAACCCATGGTCCGGGGCTCCGTCATATTGATCGTGCTTGCATTGGGGATGCCGTCGCTCAGCGCGGCGCAGACGATGAGCTTTGGCGATTCGATCGGCAAGCTGGCGGCGAGCTGCGGCGCGGAAATCGTTGCCAATTGCCGCGGCGTCAATCCGGATTCGAACCGGCTGAAGGAATGCCTGTCGCGTAACCGCGATGTGCTTTCGCCGCAATGCACGAGCGACTATCTCGGCGTGTTCGACGCCATCCAGAAG
Source organism: Bradyrhizobium tunisiense (assembly GCF_042263385.1). Taxonomy (NCBI): domain Bacteria; kingdom Pseudomonadati; phylum Pseudomonadota; class Alphaproteobacteria; order Hyphomicrobiales; family Nitrobacteraceae; genus Bradyrhizobium; species Bradyrhizobium tunisiense. The sequence continues at coordinate 1,037,315 of NZ_JBHLEV010000003.1, read as the reverse complement.
CGCGTGGCCGCGCGCGTCACGGTGGCGAACGCCTGCCAGCGCGAGATCGTCAAGGTCTGCGGCGGCTCGACCAAGGAGACCAGCAAGTCGGTCCCCTGCCTGGTCTCGACGCCCAAGGGCATCAGCAACAATTGCCTCAAGGCCGTCGACGATGCGGGGTATCGCTGATGCGCGCGAAGGGACTCGCCACCGCCGGACTAGGCATCGCCCTGGGCTTCGCTCTGCTCGCGGACACCGCACGCGCCCAGACGGCGGCTCCGACCCGCGACGACATCGTCGCCAAGCTCAACCGTTTCGAGCAAGCCGCCGAGATCGACCTTCACGCGCTGAAGCAGCAGGTGATGGAGCGCGCCAAGACCAGGATCAAGAACGATCCCGGTCCGGTGAACCGGCCGCTGATCGCACCCGATCTCGCCCAGTTGCCCGCCTTCAACGCGCAGATCCAGTTCGACGCCGACACGCCGATCATCCAGCCGGCCTCCTACCAGACCGTCGGCCGCATCGCGGACGCGCTGGTTCATTCCTCGCTGCTGCCCTACACCTTCCTGATCGTCGGCCATGTCGAATCCAACTCGAAGACGCGCGAGGCCAATGCGATCCTGAGCCAGCGCCGCGCGGACGCGATCCGCGACGTGCTGGTGAACACGTTCAAGATCTCGACCAAGCGGCTGCACCCGATCGGCCTCGGTGAAGAGCAGTTTCTCGACCGGGCCAAGCCGACGTCGGCCGTCAACGGCCAGTTGCAGATCCTGACCTATGCCAAGTTGCCTGAAGAGGCGCATCCGGCTGCGGCGCCTGCGCCTGCGGCGAAAAAGCCCGCGAAGAAGCGCTGAGTCAACGCGGCTTCGCGGCTGACGGAACCCTTTGAAGTTCTGATATTTTATAGCCTGTCGGGAGCGCACCAATACGGTTTTGCACGACAAGAGCGCCGGTTTGTGCACCGCCCGGTCCAGTGCTATAGCCTCTGTTCGCCCTTCCCGACCCCGTGCTGCATGAGACCGAAATGGGTGGCTATTTTCAGCGCCAACTTGCCGTTTATGTCGAGTACCATCGCGACCCCCGGAACACGGCGATGCATGTGGTCGGTATCCTGCTGTTGTTCACCGGCGCCGTGCTGCCGCTCACGCTGGTCAAGCTGCCGCTGTTCGGTTTCGACGTCAGCCTGGCGGTGATCCTGGCCTTGCCGGTTCTGGTCTATTGGCTGTTGCTCGACATGGCGCTCGGGATCGGCATTCTGGCGGTCTCGATCGTGCTGTTTTCGGTTGCGGCGAGCATCGCGGCGCAAGTCAGCACCGCCACGATGTGGGCAATTTTCGCCGTGCTGGTAGCGCTCGGCCTCGCCGCGCAGGCTATCGGCCACAAGGTTTTTGAGGGCCGCGAAGCCTCATTGTTCACTTTTCCTTCGCATCTTTTGCTTGGACCGATGTTCGTAATGGCAAAATTATTCATTGCATTGGGCTTCCGTCGCGACCTTGCCGCGATTCTGGCGCCTCTTCCGACCAATTCCCTATCAACCCGATAGCTCTAGAAGCGAAACAGCAACCTTCTGCATGGCTCTCGTCCTGGTTACCGGTGGCAGTGGCTTCATCGGACATCATCTCGTCGAAGCGCTCCGTGCCCGTGGGCAGCGGGTACGTGTGCTCGACGTCCGCGCGCCGGCGGCGGCGAACACTGACGTTGAACATGTCCACGGCTCCGTGCTGGACAGCGCTGCGGTTGATACGGCGGTCGCCGGGGTCGATCAGGTCTATCACCTCGCCGGCCTGCCCGGCATGTGGGTCGCCAACAAGCAGGACTTTCACGAGGTCAATTGCCGGGGCACCGAGATTGTGCTCGCGGCCGCAATGAAGCGCGGCGTGTCGCGCTTTCTGCACTGCTCGACGGAATCGATCCTGTTCCCCTATTCCGACCTCAAGGGCGTTCCCGCCGAAGAGGCGCTGCAGCCGGCCGATGCGATGCCGGGCGCCTATACGCGGTCGAAGTCGCTCGCCGAGCATCATGCCGCCAAGGCGGCGGCCAACGGCTTTCCGCTGGTGATCGGCACGCCGACCATGCCGATCGGCGCCGCCGACCACAATCTGACGCCGCCGACGGCGATGCTGTGGTACTTCCTCCAGAAGAAAGTGCAGCCGCATCTCAACTTCCTGGTCAACCTCGTCGACGTGCGCGACGTCGCCATGGGCCTGGTGCTGACCATGGAGCGCGGACGCCTCGGCCAGCGCTACATCCTCGGCGGCGACTGCGTCCCGCTCGGCAACATCCTGCGGATGATGTCGGCGATCAGCGGCCGCCGGCAGTACCCGGTCGTCGTCCCCGGCAGGATCGCCGAGCTCTCCGCGATCATGCTCGAATACATCTCCGATCATGTCACGCGCCGGCCGCCCAACGGCACCGCCGAGGGCGTGCGCATCGCGCTCGCCGCCAGCGACCTTTCGATCGGCAAGGCGCGCACCGAGCTCGGCTATTCGCCACGCCCGATCGAGCCCGTCTTGCGCGAAACCATCACCCATCTTCTCGCCCGCGGCGGCCAGCCGGCCTCCGGCGCCATCGAGCATCGCGCGCTCTCCTCGCGCGCGAGCTAACGCCGCCGCCTAACGCAAAGAACCTTCATGTCCTTCGATTTCAGCAAGCTTCTCTCCGTCGCCTGGGGTGGCTGGACCACGGCCTGGCCGACCAAAGTGCTGGCCTTGCTCTGGCTCGCCTTTCTCGCCAGCTGGGTCGGCGCTTCGTTTTGGCAAGGCCAGACCAAGAAGCAGGTCATGACGCTGGAGTCGCAGCGCTTTCGCTTGCCGATCCTGGTCGGCGGCATCCTGTACACGCCGTGGGTCGCGGAGATACTGGGCTGGAAGCCGCTCTGGGTGCTCGGCAACACCGGCATCGCCATTGCCGCAATCCTCTCGGCCGCCGGCATTGCCTTCGCCTGGTGGGGCCGACTGCATCTGGGAAAATTCTGGTCCAACGCCATCACCCAGAAGGAAGACCACCGCGTCATCGACACCGGCCCCTACGGCATCGTGCGTCACCCGATCTATACCGGCTTGATCTTCGGCATGCTCGTCACCGGCATCGCCATCGGCCTCGTAACGACGATCCTCGGTGCGATCCTGATCTCGCTCGGCATGTGGCAGAAGGGCCGGATGGAAGAGGTGTTCCTGTCCAAGGAGCTCGGCGAAGACGCCTACGGTGCCTATTGCCGCCGCGTGCCGATGATCATCCCGTTCCTGTCGCGGCGGTAGGTATAGTAACCCGCCTCCCTCTCGTGTCCCGGACGCGCTGCAGCGTGCAACGCTGCGGCGCTGCGTCCGGGGCAGGCGCACGACCGGCGCGCCGAGGAACCGCAATCCCTCTGGCCCGTTACCCGTCGACACCTGCCCGAACCGCAGAGCATCGAGCCATGTCGGATGCCTACGACTATTTTCGCGAGCATGCGATCGCCGCAATCCGCAAGGCGCGGACGTTGCCGCCTGGGCGGCCGAAGCAGAAGCAGCGCACGGTGGCGCGTGTCTATCATCTGCTGTCCAAGGAGGCCGCACTGACGCCGAACCTCCATCATCTCGATGATTTTCGCGCGGCGCGACGGCTGGAGCGGCAGATCCGCCGCTGATCGGCGGGCAAGCCGCCGGCGTTCGTCCCATGCAAATTCGATCGGCTGCTATTCCACGGGAATAGACCCCGCGGGCGTACCGCACAGGTTGACGCGGGCCGCGTCAACCAGTTGGATGCGCGCGCAAACAGGGGCTTCTCATGACCTTTTCCAGCATCTTCGCGCAGTTCGTTGCGCTCCTCGGCGGCATCGCGCTGCAATGGCGCAAGCTGACGGGGACCGAGCCCGTGCCGGCCTGGGGAGAGAAGCCCGCCATCCCCGAAGCGAAGCCACAAGGTGCCATACCGACTCTGAAGATGCCGACCGCGCGGGGCTGGAGCGAGGGACAGAAGCCGACAGTCGCGCCCGGGCTCAAGGTCAATGCGTTCGCGACCGGTCTCGATCATCCGCGCTGGATCGAGGTGCTGCCCAATGGCGACGTGCTGATCGCCGAAGCGACGCAGATCGCGGGCGCACCGAGGTCCGTGTTTCATTATGCGATGCAGGCCACCATGCGCCGCGCCGCGGCGCTCGGCGTTTCCGCCGACCGCATCACGCTGCTGCGCGACAAGAATGGCGACGGCGTCGCCGAAATCAGCGGCGCCTTCATGGAAAACCTCAGCCAGCCGTTCGGCATGGCGCTGGTCGGCGACACCTTCTATGTCGGCAATACCGATGGCGTGATGGCGTTTCCTTACGTCGCGGGCGCCGACCGCATCACCGCGCCGGGCAAGCGGCTGACGACCTTCAAGCCGGGCGGACACTGGACACGCAGCCTCCTTGCAAGCCCGGACGGCAAGAAGCTCTATGCGGGTGTCGGCTCGCTCAGCAACATCGCCGAGATGGGCATGGAGGTCGAGGAGGGCCGCGCGGCGGTGTACGAGCTCGACCTCGTCGCCGGCACGCATCGCATTTTCGGCGCAGGCTTGCGCAATCCGGTGGGCCTTGCCTGGGAGCCGAATACGAATGTGCTCTGGACCGTGGTCAACGAGCGCGACGGCCTCGGCGACGAGACGCCGCCTGATTATCTCACCTCGGTGCGCGACGGCGGCTTCTATGGCTGGCCCTATTGCTACTGGGGCAAGACGGTGGACGATCGCGTGCCGCAGGATCCGGCGATGGTCGCAAAGGCGATTCAACCGGACTACGCGCTCGGCGGCCATACGGCTTCGCTCGGCCTGTGCTGGATGCCCGCGGGCACCTTGCCCGGCTTCGGGGACGGCATGGCGATCGGCCAGCACGGCTCGTGGAATCGCAGCAAGCTATCCGGCTACAAGCTGGTGTTCGTCCCGTTCGAGAACGGCAGGCCTTCCGGCCCCGCGCGCGACATCCTGTCGGGCTTCCTCGCACCGGACGAGAAGGAATCCTACGGCCGCCCGGTCGGCGTCGTGATCGGACCGGACAAGAAGTCGCTGCTGATGGCCGACGATGTCGGCAACGTGATCTGGCGCGTGACGGGCGCGTAAGGGTTCACGTCCCTACACACAGCGTGGCGCGCTGCTTGCGCAGCAGCGCGATCACCGAGAGCGCGGTGATCAGGCCGGTCTTTGGATTTTCAGACGGGATGTTCTCGATCGCCATCGAGAAGCGCGCCGAATCCGCCTCGACCTCGATGCGGTGAACGTTGCGCGTCACGGTCGGGTCGGCCCAGATCTGCACCTGCGTGCGATCCGGCCCGACGCCCGCGAGCGACAGCGCCACCGCGACGTTGAGATTGGCCGGAAAACCCTTGGCCGCTTCGCGCGCCGTGCCCTCGAACAGTTTGAGCGGCTCACGCAGATTGTCGATGTCGATGTTGTTCGCGACGATGAACGGCGCGCCCTTCAGCCCGTCGATCGGCTTGCGCGTCACCATCTTCACGGATTCAATGGTGCCGACCGCGGCGGCGTTGACGGCGTCGAGCCCGATCAGTGCGCCCGTGGGCACGATGATGCGGCCGCCATTGGCGCGGGCGAGATCGACGAGATCGAAATGATCGAGCAGGCCGCCGACGCTGACCACGATAGCTGCCTTGCCGCGCGTCACCGCGGGCTCGACGATTGCGCGCAACTGGCTGCTCGGCGCACATTCCACCACGATGTCGGCTGCGTCGCCGAGCTGGGCGATCGGCAGCACGGATGGCGGGCAGCGCAAGCCGCTCAAGAAGGCTTGATGCTTGGCGGCATCGCGCACGGCGACGGCCGACAGCGTCAAGCCCTCAATGCCCTGATCGAGGGCTGTCGCGATCTTGGTGCCGATCGAGCCCAGGCCCGCGATGGCAACGCGCAACTCGCTCGACGCTCTCTGTTCCGTCATCGCAATCACCTTTGATCCGGCTGCCGTCATAGCGCCTCACGCCTCCCGCGCATAGCTGCGCAGCCGTGCCGCGAGCACAGCCAGCATGGCGTCGCGGGCCGGATCGCGCGAGCCGCGCAGCCAGGCCGCGGCGAGCGGCAGGCGGCCGACGGGACCGCTCTGCCTCGGCCGGAGCGGCACGAAGCGCACGCCTGTCACCGCCATTCGCGCGGTCCAGCGCGGTACGATCGCAACGCCGAGCCGTGTCGCCACCAGGTTGATGATGGTCTGCTTCTCGTCGGCGACCTGCACCATGCGTGGCGTCAACCCGGCCTGTTCGAACAGCTTCATCGTGAGGTCGTGGCTGTGCGGCCGCGAGCGGCGGTCCGGTACGAGCATCGACTCGTCCGCGATCTCGGCCAGCGTGATCGACGTCCTCTTGGCCAGCGCGTGCCGCTGCGGGAATGCCACGACCGCGGTCTCCTGGAGCAGATCGCGGAATTCGAGCCGCTTGTCCGCAGTGGCGGGCGGGCGAACAAAGGCGACATCGAGCGCGCCGCTCAAGATCTTCGGCAGCAGCCGGACGGTCTTGTCTTCCAGAAGCTGCACTGCGATGTCCGGGTGCCTGACGCGGAAATCTCGGAGCAGCGGCGGCAGCAATCCGGCCGCCGCGCTGTCGATGGCGCCGATCCGGAGCCGCCGCGCGGCGCCGGCACGCGAGCGGTTGCGCAAATTGTTCTCGGCCGCCTCGACCCGGGCGAGGATGGCACGCGCATCGCGCAGCAACGTCGTGCCGCCCTCGGTGAGCGACACCGCACGCGTCGTCCGCGCGAACAGCCGCGTTCCCAAATCCTCTTCCAGCAGCCTGATCTGCCGGCCGAGCGCCGAAGGCAGCATCTGCAGCTGCTGTGCCGCGCGGCCGAAATGCAGCTGCTCGGCCGCCGCCAGGAAGCATCGGAGCTGATGCAATTCCATTCCGCAATTCCTCTCGTCCCGCGCCACGATGATTATATCATTTTTTTGTATAAACCAGCGTCAATTGAGCTCGCGCTGCACTCCCGTCTAGACTTGCCGGCAACGCGGACGGCCCGACAGGCCGGCACGATCTCTCACACGGAGCCTCCCCCCATGCGCACCCATTCCATCGCAGCCATTCCCGCCGACGGCATCGGCCCCGAGGTGATCTCGGCCGGAGTCCGCGTGCTGGAGGCGCTGGCGAAACGCAGCGGGGACCTCGCCTTCAACGTCAGGACGTTCGACTGGGGCTCGGACTATTACAAGAAGCACGGCGTGATGATGCCGGCCGACGGCCTCGCCGAACTGAAGAAGTTCGACGCGATCTATTTCGGCGCGGTCGGCGCCCCTGACGTGCCCGACCACGTCACGCTGTGGGGCCTGCGGCTGCCGATCTGCCAGGGTTTTGACCAATATGCCAATGTGCGCCCAACCAGGATATTACCGGGCGTGGCCTCGCCGCTGCGCGATGTCGGCGTCGGCGATCTCGACTGGGTGATCGTGCGCGAGAATTCGGAAGGCGAATATGCCGGCATGGGCGGCCGCGCGCACAAGGGCCTGCCGGAAGAGGTCGGCACTGAAGTTGCGGTCTTCACCCGCGTCGGCGTCACCCGCATCATGCGCTATGCGTTCCAGCTCGCGCAGTCGCGTCCGCGCAAGTTCCTGACCGTCGTGACCAAGTCGAACGCGCAGCGCCACGGCATGGTGATGTGGGACGAGATCGCGGCCGAGGTCGCGGCCGAATTTCCCGACGTCACCTGGGACAAGATGCTGGTCGACGCCATGACGGTGCGCATGACATTGCATCCGAAGAGCCTCGACACCATCGTGGCGACCAATCTGCACGCCGACATCCTGTCCGACCTCGCCGGCGCGCTGGCGGGCAGCCTCGGCGTGGCGCCGACAGGCAACATCGATCCGCAGCGCCGCTTCCCCTCGATGTTCGAGCCGATCCACGGCTCGGCTTTCGACATCACCGGCAAGGGCATCGCCAATCCGGTCGCGACCTTCTGGACCGGCGCGCAGATGCTCGAGCATCTTGGCGAAAAGGATGCGGCCTCGAGGCTGATGGCCGCCGTCGAGCGCGTCTGCGCAGCCGGCGTGCTGACGCCGGACGTCGGCGGCAAGGCGACGACGAAGGAAGTGACGGATGCCGTGATCGACGCCATCCACGGATCGAACGTCTAGCGGACGAATGTCGGCGAACCAATCCTGACGTCACTGCACGCCGTAGCGGGTGAACTCGTCGACGATCTTGAGGTCGATCCTCTTCGCCGCCGAGACGTCGCGGTCGCCGCCGGCGTTGTCGCCCTGCCTCAGTCGGGCAAGTCCGCGTCCATAGAGCGCGCTTGCCAGGTTTGGCGCCAGGCGCAGCGCTGAACTGTAGTCGTCGACCGCGGCGGCGAGCTGCCCCATCTTCAGATGGATCAGTGCGCGTGAATCATAGGTCGCGGCGTCGCTGGATCCCGATTGAATGACCCTGTCGCAGTCGTCGAGACCGGCCTGCAGATCGCCGATCACCGCCCGGGCCCAGCAACGTCCGCTCCTCGCCCACGTCAAATTCGGATCGAGACGAATGGCCTCGTCAAAATCCAGCGCGGCCTGGTCATACCGCTTCAGCTTCAGGTGGGCTTGCGCACGATTGGCGAAGGCGCGGCCATAAGCAGGATCGAGCCTGATCGCCTCGTCGAAGGACTTGACCGCGTCCTCGTAGGCCCCCTTCCGCAGATAGGCGACGCCGCGATTGTTCACCGGCTTGACGTAGCCCCCGGCGAGCTCGATCGCGCGATCGAAATCGCTGATTGCGCGGTCGTACTCCGCCGCCGCGGCAAAGGCGTTGCCACGGTTGTTGTAAGCCAGAGGCAGCGCGGCGGGCTTGGTATCGCTCGAATTGATGAGCGCCGTGCAGCCGGCGACCCGGGCCTGGGCCGGAATACGGTCCGAGCCATTGCACTGCTCGATGCTCCTGAGGTGGCTATTCTTCTGCGGTTGCTGCGCGCCCGCCGGCAAGCCGAGCGACAGCATCACGAGCGCGGACGCGACGCTGTCGATGATGGCGGCTCGGATGGTCATGCCCGTGTCGCTTCAGCACCCTCTGCAAATGTTCGGCCTCGGACCGCTCCCCCGTTCGGGCGTGACAGCAGTCACGTGCTTCTTTGCCAGTTTGCTCTTGCCCTCCTCGATGAGAGTCGAGAACTTGACCGCGCCGTCATCCGCAATTTCGATGTGCGGCGTAGTGCCTCGGATTCCCATCGTTGCAACGGGCGTATCGACCTTCATGTCGCCGGTCCTGGCGATCTGGCCGGCGACGAAAGTCGCCGTGCCTTTGGCCAGATTGAAAAATGTGGCATTGGACTTGCCGTCGGGATCATAAACGTACTCATCCAGGGTCATGCGCGCGTTGCTCGACAAATTGAACGAAGAGCCATCGCTGAAATTGATGCTGACCCGGCTGTCCGCCCCCGTTTGCACGACGTCGCGGAGATAGACGGCATCGCCGGTTTTTGCCTGAGCGGGGTCACCGAGGTTCGCCTGGACGACGGCCGCACCCTTGTGCTCGATCGAGACCGAACCTGTGACGGCTACGACCTTGCCAATGGGTTTTGGCACCGCATCATCGGAGCCACGTATCACGGGATTGACTGGAGTCTGCGCTTGCGCGGCGAGACCACCCGCGGATGCCAAAATGAAGCCGGTGACCAAAACTGCAATCATATGTCTGCACATGACCCGCCCTTTCCGAGAAGGATGTGGTTTGCGAGCCGCTCGATGGAGCTGTATGAGCCCTAGGTAGGGCTCGCAATTCGTGCACTGCCAATTTCTACAACCTGGATCGGTCCTAACGGACCTGCCTTCCAGACAAAGTATCTCCGAAATTGATGTTAGGCCCAAGCCGTTTGCTTGACCAGCGAAATTGAGCTAAATGTCACGTTGCTTGATCGTCAACTTCTAGAGAGCGCAAATTGTTGCTGCGGAGAGACATCTCCGCTGAACCGGCCATCGTCTTGGCCATACCTATAGAGATCGATTTTTTACAGAACTTCTTCGGCGTGCAGGCCTGGGGTTGCTAACGCCAAAAATTGCATATTGAGCCCGTGGCTTAGCAAAACCGATACAAGACCGCAGCACCGCGCCGAGCCCGAATTATTCGGCACGCGAGGCCACAGTCATGTCAGTTGCTTTTGGCGTTGAGCCCCACAATTGGGCCATTAAAACCTCCCCCCTCCAGATCGTCGGCATCGTCCAAAGCACGTTAGGGTGCGTAACCCTCACGCGCGATGGCGGCCCAGCCGCGCAAGTCAGCATTGGCGACCTTGTCTACCGGCTGGACGTCATCGAAACGGCTGCGGATGCGCAAGTCGGAATTCGCCTCCTCGACGACACCGAATTCAACATCGCCGGCGGGGCGCGCGTCGAACTGCGGGAGTTCGCCTCCGATTCCGACGCCGCGTCGCGCTCGACCATCGTTGCGATCAGCAGCGGAAGCTTTGCGTTCGCGGCCGGCCGGCTGGCGGATGGCGGCACCCTGACGATCGACACGCCCCTCGGCAGCGTTCGGGGCCGCTCCCATGCAACCGGCTTTGGCATTCTGACGATGACGGCGCTGACCTTCGCCATGATGGACCGGGCGCAAGGCGCGGATCCCGACGGCGCGTCTCTGGACAACGACACGCTCTCTTACAAGGACCTTCAGCACGGCGCGTTCGAGCTCATCACCAAGGAGCGGGTGCCGCGACACATCATTGTCGATGATCCTGGCGAAACCGTTGTTCTGAACAGGGTCGGCTCCTCGATCAGCGTTAATCAGGTCGCCAACAGCGCCGCTCGCATGGAGGAGCTGCACGCCGCTCAACAGGACGTGCTTGCCAATCTCACGCGCGGCCCGACGGGCTCCGGCACGCCGCCCTTTGCCTCCACGCCGTCACTGCAGCACATCAATTTCACGTCGGAGAATAGGACTGCGGCACCCAACGTGCTTCCGGTCGCTCCCCCGATCGAGTTCCCCCTGATCGTGGTGCCGCTTCCCGAATTGAACCTGCCGGCCGGCCCGATCGAAATCGACACGTTCAGGTTCGACGATACGTTCGCCACGGTAACCGGCACCTTCACCGCCAGCAGCCCGTTCAACAACACCCTCACCTATGGTCTCGCCGGTGGCACGGCCAGCACCGCGGTTCTGAACGGAGAGACATACGATCTTTGGCAGAGCAGTCCTTTTGGCACGCTCTATCTCAACAGCGCATCCGGCGCCTACACGTTCGTTCCGAATGCGGATGCCATCAACGCCCTGTTGTCGCCGACGACCACGAGCTTCGTCATCACGGTCTCGGACGGCTTCGTCTCGACGAGCCGGAGCTTCGTCGTCACCATCAACGGCGTCAACGACACCGCCATCATCTCGGGCAACGCCGAAGGCACGGTAGTGGAGGCCGGCGGTGTCGCCAATGTGGTACCGGGAACACCGAGCGCAACCGGCACGCTGACAGCCACGGATGTCGACAATCCGCCCGACACGTTCACGACGGTGAGTTCGCCCGCCAGGAGCACGGGCGGCTACGGCACTTTCACGATGACGGCCGGCGGCGTGTGGACCTACACGCTCGACGATAGCAACACCGCAGTACAGTCCCTGAATGCCGGCGATACGCTGATCGATCGGTTCACCGTGACAAGTATCGACGGCACTCCCCAGGTCGTGACGATCGCGATCCAGGGCAGCAACGACGCCGCCGTCGTCTCCGGGATTACCGCCGGTTCGGTCGTCGAGGCGGGCGGCGCCTCACCCGGCACACCGACCGCGACGGGCACGCTCCTCGCTGGGGATGTGGACAGCACGGCCGATACTTTCGTGGAAGTCAACACACCGACGGCGAGCGCGCAAGCGTATGGCAGCTTCACCATCACCACGGCCGGCGTGTGGACCTACACGCTCGACAATACCAACGCCGCGGTACAGGCGCTCAACAACGGCGATACGCTGACAGACAGCTTCACGGTGACCACGATCGACGGCACGACGCAGATCGTGACGGTCACCATCAACGGCAGCAACGACGGGGCGGACGTCTCCGGAACGAAGACCGGCGCGGTGACCGAGGCCGGAGGTGTGGCCAACGGTACGCCCGGCACGCCGGCTGCAACCGGGACATTGACCGATGTCGATCCCGACAACGCGTCCAACACCTTCACGCCGGTGACCACGCCAACGCCGAGCGCAGGCGGCTTCGGGGCCTTCACGATGACCGCGCTTGGGACCTGGACCTACACGCTCGACGATGGCAACGTCACGGTGCAGGCCCTCAATGTCGGCGATACGCTGATCGACCAGTTCACCGTGACCACGGTCGACGGCACGCCGCAGACGGTGACAATCACAATCCGCGGCGCGAATGACGCCGCCATCATTTCCGGAACCGCGACAGGCTCGGTGCTCGAAGCCGGCGTCATCTCTTCCGGCACGCCGGTGGCGACCGGCACGCTCACCGATACCGACGTCGACAATCCGGCCGACACCTTCGTGGCGGTGATCTCGCCCACGTCCAGCAACGGTGGCTACGGCACGTTCACGATGACCGCGTCCGGGCTGTGGACCTACACGCTCGACAACACCAGCAACGCGGTACAGGCGCTCAACAACGGAAGCACGCTGACGGACAGCTTCACGGTGACCGCAGCCGACGGCACGCCGCAGACGGTCACGATCACAATCAACGGCAGCAACGACAGCGCGGTCATCTCGGGAACGGCGACAGGTGCCGTGACCGAGGCCGGCGGGGTGGCCAATGGCACGTCCGGCTTGCCGACGACGACGGGGACATTGACCGATATCGATCCCGACAACACCGCCAATACCTTCACGCCGGTCATCACGCCAAGGCCAAGCGCAGGCGGCTTCGGCACGTTCACGATGACCGCACTGGGCGTTTGGGCCTACACGCTCGACAATGCCAACGCCACGGTGCAGGCCCTCAATGCTGGCGATACGCTGACCGACCAATTCACCGTGACCACGATCGACGGGACGCCGAAACTGGTGACGATCACGATCAACGGCACCAATGACGCCGCCATCATTTCCGGGACCACGACAGGCTCGGTGCTCGAGGCCGGCGGCATCGCCCCCGGCACGCCGGTTGCGACCGGCACGCTCACTGATACTGACGTGGACAACCTCGCCAACACCTTCACGGCGGTGACCTCGTCCACTGCAAGCGACGGCGGTTACGGCAGCTTCACGATGACCGCATCGGGGGTGTGGACCTATACACTGGACAATAACAACAGCGTGGTGGACGCGCTCGGCGCCGGCGATACGCTCACCGACCACTTCACGGTAACGTCCATCGACGGCACCACGCAGGAGGTGGCGATCACCATCCACGGCGCCAGCGATGCGGACCCCAACGACTTCGACAATCTGGCGCTGGGAAGCACCGTCGTATCCAACCCTCCGTTTGTTTACGGCACGCCCGGTGACGACAGCGTCGCCGGCGGCGGCAGCATTTCCCAGATCGTCTACGGTGGCGCCGGCGACGACAACCTGAACGGGACCGGCGTGACCGACACCCTCTACGGCGGATCCGGCGACGATACGATCAAGGGCAATAACGGTGACGACCTCATCTACGGCGGCTCCGGACAGGACGATATCAACGGCAACAACGATAACGACACCATCGTCGGCGGGTTCGGCGCGGATACGCTCACGGGCAGCAACGGTGCTGATGTCTTCACTTACCTCTCGGCAGTGGATTCCAGAGCCGGCCGGTTCGACACGATTACCGATTTCATATCGGGAACCGACAAGATCGATCTGAGGGCGGTCGGCGCGCTCGGCTTCGTGATCCTGGCATTGAGCTCGTCAAGCTCCTCCGTGCCGCCCCACACCATCGCCTGGATCTACGACAGCGCGGCCAACGAGACCATCGTGTATGTGAATCCGACCGATCAAACTCTCCAGATCGGTGATTCCAGCCTGCTGGAGGTTCATCTCCAAGGTGTCGCGACCATTGCTTCGTCGGACTTCATCGTGGATGAAGCCGTGGCACCGGTCATGGCGGTGAGCGACACCCTCGATCCGTCCGCAATTATACAAAGTGAAGCGGCTGTCATCACGCTCAGCACGTCCGACACCTCTGCCGACACGTCGGAAAGTGCCAGCACTTCTTCGCTCGACGGCGGTTCGACCGCCGTGGAGGTGAGTTATCTCCTCGATGCCGATTTGGATCACAGCGGAAGGACCACCGAGACGGCGCCTTCCACCTCGGGCGAGATTGAAACGAAATCCACCCTGTGGGAAACGGCCATCGGTTCGCGACCGATGGATTCCTTCAAGTTTGTCTTCGAGCAGACCAAAGCCGATGACGGCGCCTATCTGAAAGGAATCCACACGGCCGAGGCGGCGGTGGAGAGCCATCCCGTGTTCTGGTTCGCGCCGGATGCGCTTCTGGCGGCCGACCAGCATGTCAATGAAGGCAAGGCCGCGGAGAGCCATGGCCGCGCCAGCCTGGCCGACAGCGAGAACGTGCTTGATGCTACCCCATGGAAAGGGCTCGGGGACGGAGACAACCCTCGCTCGATGACGCCTCAGGCAAGCGCGCACGAGCATGCTCCGGCGGAAGCGCCCGGCGGCTCTCATTCTCATCTGCTCTCTGCAGGAGATGGCGAACCGGCAAGCCCGAAGGGCAATCCGCATGAGCCGGGCGATTCCTTCAACTTCCTGAAGCCTCCGATCGAGAGGCCGAGCGTCGCATTTGCGAACGATATCCCGCCCGGCCATCAAGAAATCGCGGCGGAGGCCCGCGTTCACGGCGCTCCCCCGATGGCGAGCGAGTTTTCGCATCCCGACCTCGGCCTTCACGTTGCGGGCGGCGCAGCCGGGCATCATGTGCCGCACGATCTCCTGGTGTGACCATGGTCTATTGAAGATGCACATGGCGGGAATGCATCGCTAAATCTCGCGAGCCCCGCAAGCCAGAGGCCTGTAACGATCTCGGCCTATTTCCGCCCTGACGGCGGCGTTGCCATCGCCGCCGCCGGCTCGGGCGGGGTCAGGTGACGGGGGACGATGAGGGTTTGCCCCGGCGTAAGCGGTGCATTTTCTGCGAGCGAGTTGCTCTGCGCGAGCGTCCACAGCGGCACGCGATTGGCGGCGGCGATGCTTTCCATGGTGTCGCCCTTGCGCACCGGCACTCGTACACCGGAGTCCCACAATTCGACCAACGTATCGGCCGGCACAAGATAGCGCAGCGGCACCGCGTCGGCCTGCGTTTGCGGCGGAATGCGCGGCAGCTTCGTCACCATCTCGACGATCTGGCGATGGATGTCGTCGGATTTCTCGATGTTGATGTGCGAGACGCGCGCGTTCTGCTTCAGGTCGTAGCTCGCGTAATGGCCGCGAAAGCCGGGGACCGCAACGACGTCGCCGCCGCCGAGCACGCTGTCGGACAGGAAGATGTTGATGAAGCGCTCGACATTGAGCGGCACGTCGCCGGTCGCATGCGCGGGATCGATGGCGATGACGAGGCTGATCGGGATGTTCTCCTTGGCCGCCATCTCGGAGATGATGATCGAGCACAGCCCACCCATGGAGTGGCCGATCAGCACGATCGGCGCGGGGCTTTCCTTGTAGCTGGCGATGGCGCGGTCGCCGATGAACCGGCAGATAGTGAACTCATAGACATTGGCCGAGAAGCCGGCCTTCGTCAGCTTCTCTTCGAGTCGATCCATGCCGGTCGAGAAAATCGGGCCCATGGCGCCGCGGAACAGGTAGATTTTTGGCGGCGCCAGCGGCTCGAAAGGCGGAGGCGGCGGCGCGGCAGGCACGGCCGCGGTGGGCTTGGATTTGGCGGGTGAGGCAGCGGCTACGCCGGGGCCCAAGGCGAGCAGTGCAACGGCTGCCAGCGCGACTAGTCGCCTCAGATCAATCATCAGTCCAGCAGTCCCACCACGGAGCCAATGGCCCCCTCCGGGGCTTAGTGACCACCGATTGGGTGGATTTTGGGGCACGGAACCGACTGCCTTTCCCGGCAGCCCGCCAACCCGCTGCCCATCGCGGCATATCACGGACTTTGCGACGATCGGCCTCAGGCCGGTCCCGAGGCTAGAGCGGCAGAATCCGATTCAACAGTTCGAGCAGCGTACGTTGCTCGGCCTCGCTGAGCGAGGCCAGCATCCTTTCATTATAGGGCTGAGTCAGCCTTACTCCCTCGGCAATGAGCTTTGCGCCCTTTGGCGTGAGCATCAATTCCACCGCGCGGCGATCGGACTTCGAACGGCTGCGCTTGATCAAGCCGGTCGATTCGAGCTCGTTCAGGATCTTGATCAGGTTCGGCAGGCGGAGGCGGAGCACGCTGGCGATGCTGCTCGGGGGAACGCCGGGATTGTCCCGAATGATCGCGAAGATCGCATAGGTGGCGGGCGTCAGACCCAATGCCGCGAATTCCTCGTAGAAGCCTTCGAAGAACTTCAGCTGCGCGAGCCGCAGCATGAAGCCTGGCGTCCGCTGCAGCGCGCGCAGGTTCAGCGACGTCTCCGGCGACTGCGCGGACTTGGCTCCGGGTCTTACTGCTTTCGCGCTCATGATCCTCAATCCGCGGCGGCCGGAAGACGGCCGAATTGACACTCCCAAAAATAGCTATAAAATATAACTATTATACAGCGGCACCAAGACCGCCCATGGGAGGGAGACAATGAACAGCAAATTCCTGCACAAATTATGCATAGTGGCGGCGATGATGACGGCTGCACCGGCGTTCGCCCAGGACGCGGTGAAGATCGGCATCCTGAACGACCAATCGGGTCCGTTCGCCAGCTATCAGGGCATCGGCTCGGTCGTCGCCGCCAAAATGGCGGTTGAAGACTATGGCGGAAAGGCCGCCGGCAAGCCGGTCGAGGTCGTCGCAGCCGACCATCAGAACAAGACCGATATCGGCATCGGCATCGCCCGGCGCTGGTACGAGAACGAGGGTGTCGATGCGATCTTCGACCTTCCGAACTCGTCGATCGCGCTTGCGGTGGCCGGCATGAGCGCCGAGAAGAACAAGGTCTTCGTCGGATCGGGCGCCGGAACGGTGCTGTTGACCGGCGAGAAATGCACGCCGAACACCGTGCACTGGACCTACGACACCTATGCCTATGGGCGTGGTCTCGGCAAGGCGATCGTGCAGCAGGGCGGCAAGAAATGGTTCTTCATCACCGCCGACTACGCCTTCGGCCATGATCTTGAGAAGCAGGCCGCGGAGGCCGTGAAGGCGTCCGGCGGCGAGGTGCTCGGCAACGTGCGGCATCCGCTGGGAACGGCTGATTACGCCTCGTTCCTGCTCCAGGCCCAGGCGTCGGGCGCGAACGTCATCGGTTTCGCCAATGCCGGCGACGATACCATCACCTCGATGAAGCAGGCCGCCGAGTTCGGGCTGACCAAGGACCGCAAGCTGGTCGGATTGATCCTCGGCATGAACGGCCTGCCCGCACTCGGCCTGAAGTTTGCGCAAGGCGCTCAGATCATGAACCCGTTCTACTGGGATCTGAACGACGGCACGCGGGCTTTCGCCAAACGCTTCGCCGAACGCATTCCCTCGAAGGCCTATCCAAACGACATGCAGGCCGGCGTCTATGCTTCGGTCATTCACTATCTCAAGGCCGTCGACAAGGTCGGCGGCGCCAAGGACGGCAAGGCGGTGGTCGCGGCGATGAAGGCGTTGCCGACTGACGACCCCCTGTTCGGCAAGGGCTACATTCGCAAGGACGGACGCAAGATCCACCCGCTCTACCTCTTGCAGGTCAAGGCTCCGGACGAATCCACGTCGACCTGGGATATGCTGAAGGTCGTCGCTACGATCAAGGGCGAGGACGCGTTCCGCTCCGAGGGCGACGGTCAGTGCCCGCTGGCGAAGCAATAGCCGCCGGGAGCTGACCATGAGCGGCATTGCATCCATCCCCCTCGACCCGTTCGCACCTGACTTCCTGATGGAGCCTTATCCTGCTTATGAGGAGCTGCGTGCGCTCGGGCCCGTATTCACGCTGGAGCGTTACGGCGTGTGGGCCATGGCAGGCTATGGCGAGGTCGAAGCGGCCCTGAAGGACTGGAAGACCTTCATCAGTGGCGAAGGCGTCGGGCTCCACGGGATGAACCCGGCGTTGCCAAAGCCGCTCACGCTGCAGATCGACCCGCCGGACCACGACAAGGGCCGGCGGGTGCTCGGCCGCACGCTGTCTCCGGGCGTCGCAAGGAGGCTGCGCGAGACGTTTCAGAAGGAAGCGGAGAAGAAGGTTTCGGAGCTGATCGACAAAGGCACGTTCGATGCCGTGAGCGATCTTGCCGAGGCCTATCCGATGAAGGTGTTTCCGGATGCGATCGGCATCCGGCCCGACGGTCGCGAGAAGCTGCTGGCCTGGAGCACCTTCGTGTTCGACAGCTTCGGCCCTGAGAACGAGATCCAGGCCGGCTCGCGCAAGGCGGGCCTCGCGGCGCAGAGCTGGATCATGGATTGTTGCGCGCGAGATGCGTTACAGCCCGACAGTCTCGGCATGATGATCTACCAGGCGGCCGACGACGGCGAGATCACCGAACACGAGGCGACGCATCTGGTGCGGCCGTTCCTCACGGCGGGGATCGACACCACGGTCAACGGCATCGGCAACACCCTGCTCGCGCTGGCCACCCATCCGGATGAATATCGCAAGCTGCACCACAAGCCGGAGCTGGCGCGCAACGCTTTCGAGGAAGGCCTGCGTTACGATTCACCGATACAGACGTTCTTTCGCACCACCTCGCGCGACGTGAAGATCGGCGGCGGCGTCATCCCGGCGCATCGCAAGGTGCTGCTGTTCATGGCCTCGGCCAACCGCGATCCCGCACGCTGGGACAAGCCGGACTGCTTCGAGGTGGAACGGACCGCGACCGGCCACGTCGGTTTCGGCGCAGGCATCCACGCCTGCGTAGGTCAGATGATCGCGCGCCTGGAAGGCGAATTGATCTTCAGCGAGTTCGCAAGGCGCGTTAAGACCATCGAGCTTACGGCGGAGCCGAAGCGCAGGCTCAACAATTCGCTCCGCGGGCTGGAGAGCATGCCCGTGCGAGTGACGGCGGCCTAATTCCGTGTCGAGGCCGCTGCCGCCGAGTGCGCCTGCTGCGGCGCGCCGCGGACGGCGACCGGAGCTGCCGGAGCGCGCGAGCGCATGATCGCGGCGTTGATCTCGGCAATAACGCGGCGCTGGATCGCCTCGTTCTTGTCGATCGAGACGTGGCCGACGCCGGTGCCGCGCACGTCGACATTGTCGAGCTTGCCGCGCAGGCCCGCCGCAGCGCGCACCGGCTCACCCGGACCGTCGCCGATATAGATGTTGATGTAGCGCTCGGCGCCGGTCGAGAGCTTGGTCTTGAACACGGAGTCGAGGCCGATGGCGAGCTTCACGGGTACGCCGAGCTGGTTGAGCTTGGCGATCATGTCGGGCAGCGCGGTCGCACCGGAGGAATGGCCGACCAGGACGATGGTCTTGAGCCGGCCTGCCCTGTAGGCGGCCGCAGCTTCATCGGCGAGCGAGGACCAGGAGACGAAGTTGGCGACGGTCACCGGGACGCCCTGCGCCTGGAGCCGGGCACCGATGGTGTCGAGCCCGAGCGAGAAGATGTTGAGTACCCCGCGAAGCAGATAGACATGCGTGGTCGCCGCCGCGGCCTGGCTGGGCGCAGCCTTGGCAGTGGTCGGGTTGATGGCAATTGCTGACAGCAGGAGCAGGCACGTCGCCCACACCCGGAGGGCTGACAACTGGTTGGCGCCAGCGGTGTGACGGCCGTTCGGTCTCATCGATCTATTCCTTGGGGACAATGCGCTTTGCGATTGGCCGGAATCGTAGCCACGGCCTGCTCGCAGACGCAACAAAGAGGCACGTGAACGGCCAATCTTACCCACAACCCGTGACCATCGCGCAACACCTGCCCGAAACCTGCCACCGAAGGGCCTGTTTTGAGACCATTTTTCTCCGGGCAATTGCGGCCTGGCAAAGGCATTCCTATCTCAGGGCTCCGCTGACCGCCCATCCGGCAGGTTCCAGCCTCCCTCCCCAGCTTTTGCCCTCAGCCTTACGGCCATCCATGTCCTCCATCATCTCCGTCGCCAATTTGTCGAAGACCTATGGGTCCGGCTTCAAGGCGCTCAAGAACGTCAATCTCGACATCAAGCGCGGCGAGATCTTCGCGCTGCTCGGCCCGAACGGCGCCGGCAAGACCACGCTGATCTCGATCATCTGCGGCATCGCCAATCCCAGCGAAGGGCGCGTCCTCGTCGGCGGCGAGAACATCCAGACCTCCTACCGCAAGGCCCGCTCGCTGATCGGCCTCGTGCCGCAGGAATTGCACACCGACGCCTTCGAAAGCGTATGGGCCACCGTGAGCTTCTCCCGCGGCCTGTTCGGCAAGCCGAAGAATCCCGCCCATATCGAGAAGGTGCTGAAAGACCTCTCGCTCTGGGACAAGAAGGACAACAAGATCATTACGCTCTCCGGCGGCATGAAGCGCCGCGTGATGATCGCGAAAGCGCTGTCGCACGAGCCGCAGATCCTGTTTCTGGACGAGCCCACCGCCGGTGTCGACGTCGAGCTGCGCAAGGGCATGTGGGAGGTGGTGCGCGGTCTGCAGCAATCCGGCGTCACCATCATCCTCACCACGCATTACATCGAGGAAGCCGAGGAGATGGCCGACCGCATTGGCGTCATCAACAAGGGCGAGATCGTGCTGATCGAGGACAAGTCGACCTTGATGCAGAAGCTCGGCAAGAAACGGCTGACGCTGCATCTGCAGGGCAAGCTCGACGCGCTGCCGGAGAGCCTCGGCCATTACGAGCTCGAGCTCTGCGATAAAGGCACAACGCTGGTCTACGATTACGACACCAAGGGCGAGCGCACGGGCATCACCAGCCTGCTCGGCGATCTCCGCACCGCCGGTATCCGCTTCAATGATCTCGACACGACGCAATCGTCGCTCGAGGACATCTTCGTCGATCTCGTGAGGACGTCATGAACCACCGCGCCATCCGCGCCATCTATCTGTTCGAAATGGCGCGCACCTGGCGCACGCTGCTGCAAAGCATCGTGTCGCCGGTGGTTTCCACTTCGCTCTATTTCGTGGTGTTCGGCGCCGCGATCGGCTCGCGCATCAGCGAGGTCGAGGGCGTCAGCTACGGCACCTTCATCGTGCCGGGCCTGATCATGCTCTCGGTGCTGACCCAGAGCATCGCCAACGCCTCGTTCGGCATCTACTTTCCGAAATTCACCGGCACGATCTACGAGATCCTGTCGGCACCGATCTCCTATTTCGAGATCGTGCTCGGCTATGTCGGCGCCGCCGCGACCAAATCGATCATCTTGGGCCTCATCATCCTGGCAACGGCCGGGCTTTTCGTTCCACTGCACATCCAGCATCCGGTCTGGATGCTGACCTTCCTGGTGCTGACGGCGGTGACGTTCAGCCTGTTCGGTTTCATCATCGGCATCTGGGCCGACGGATTCGAAAAGCTGCAGATGATCCCGATGCTGGTGGTGACGCCGCTGACCTTCCTCGGCGGAAGCTTCTATTCCATCGACATGCTGCCGCCCACCTGGCGCACGGTGGCGCTGCTCAACCCGGTCGTCTATCTGATCTCCGGCTTCCGCTGGAGCTTCTATGAGATCGCGGATGTCAGCGTATCCGTCAGCATCGGCATGACTGTGGCGTTCCTGGTGATCTGCCTGGTCGTGATCTGGTGGATTTTTAGGACCGGTTATCGGCTGAAGAACTGAGTTGTCATTCCGGGGCGCCCGAAGGGCGAGCCCGGAATCCATTCATCCATTATCTCTGCCGCCCGATGGATTCCGGGCTCGCGCTACGCGCGCCCCGGAATGACGGCACGAGCTCACCTATAGCAGTGGAAGCGATGGTACCCGTCATAATAACCGCGACAGCGGTGACGATAATGACGGTGGGGAATGCCGAGCACCCCCTCGACGGCGCCAACGGCGCCGCCGACACCGGCACCGACGACACCGCCAACTGCGCCGCCCACGGGACCCGCGATACGGTTGCCCTCATAGGAGCCTTCCTGGGCGCCGCGCACGATACCTTGGGCGTGGCCGGCTTGCGGTAGCGACAACAGCGCGAGCAGAATGGCGGCGGCCGCGAAAAGCAGGCGGACAGGCAAACCGGCCGGCAAGGCGGCGACACGGGCTTTGTTCATCTTCGGTCCCAAAAGGCTGAAAGGAATAACCGACGGCGGGCGCCGCCTGTCGAGAGCTGCGATCAACGCGCGGTGCGGCGGAATGGTTGCGCCTTTGTGACGAATTGTCGGCGTCGTGAACGCACGTTCGGCTCGCGAAAATGTCAGCGCCGCCGCCAGCCACGCGGCACAAAGCGGCCTTGCTTACGCCCGCCGCCGCGTTAACGATGGGTGGCCAGGCCGCTGGAACGAAAGCCGGATTGCAGGCATATTGCACGCCGGGGGACGGAGAGCCGCGGCGCTAGCATGAACAGGCCGGAGGCCAGTAGTCCGATGCGTTCGTTTTTGATTGCTTTCACATCCCTGATGCTTTTGAGCGCTGGCGCCGCGCAGGCCAAGGTCGAGATCACCGTCGACAAGGACAATCAGCAGATGACCGTCGCCGTCGACGGCGTCGCGCGCTATCGCTGGCCGGTCTCGACCGGCCTCCCCTCGCGCGAGACGCCGAACGGCGCCTTCCGCGCCTTCCGCATGGAAGAGGACCACTACTCCAAGGAATTCGACGACGCGCCGATGCCGCACGCGATCTTCTTCACCAAGGTCGGGCACGCCATCCACGGCACGGACTCGGTCGGCCGGCTCGGCTCACCCGCCTCCCACGGCTGCGTGCGGCTGTCGCGCCAGAATGCCTCGACGCTCTATGCGCTGGTGCAGCAGCAGGGCGTGCTCAACACCACGGTAACGCTGACCGGCTCGGCGCAGGTGGCGCTCGCCCGCAATCCACGCGGCCGCGCCAGCACTGCGGTGGCGCGGGCTCCGCAGCAGCCCACTGAGGAGCAATATGCCACGACAGGCGATCCGGTGAACCTGACGCCGCCGGCACAGCCCGCCCGTCGCTACATGCCGCAGGACGACAACTACATCTATCCCGCCGACGGCAGCGATACCGGCGCACGCTATCCGGCACCGCGTTCGGCCGGCCGCCCGCTCTATGACGCCCAGATGTATCAGCAGCAGCCGCGGCCCTATTACGACCAGAGCTATGGCCAGCAGGACTACTACCATCAGCCACAACCCCGACAGCTTTACCAGCCGCGCGGCTATTACTACCAGAATTGATACGGCCCGCGGCCGTCGCTATCGACTGCCCTCGCCGACCAGCACGAACGATAGATGTCCCTTCGAGGCACCATGCCATCACGTGCCGCGACCACTCTGACTGTGTTGTTGGTCCTGATAGCGGGACGAGCCATGGGCTTCGATCTCGAAGCGCATCGCGGCGGTCGGGCGCTGCTGCCGGAAAACACCCTGCCGGCCTTCGCCAACGCGCTGTCGATGGGCGTGGACACGCTGGAGCTCGACGCCGGCGTCACCGCAGACGGCGAAGTCGTCATCTCGCATGACCGCAGGCTCAATCCCGATCTCACGCGCGATGCGGGCGGCGCCTACATCGTGCCGCCCGGCGCGCCCTTCGTGAAGCTGCGTCTCGACGAGGTCAGGACCTATGACGTCGGTCAGATCCGGCCGGACAGCGCCTACGCCAAACAATTCCCCGACCAGCGCGCCGCGCCGGGAGCACGCATTCCCACCTTGCGCGAGCTGTTCGCGCTGGCGCGCAAGTCCGGCAACACGCGCGTGCGCTTCAACATCGAAACCAAGATCGATCCGAACCGCCCGGATGAATCCCTTACCCCGCAGCCTTTTGTCACCAGCCTGCTGGATTTGATCGAAGCTGAAGGATTTTCCGACCGCGTCATGATCCAGTCATTCGACTGGCGAACGTTGCAGCTCGTGCAGCAGAAGGCGCCGAAGATGCCGACGGCATACCTCACGCTCCAGCGCGGCACAGCCACAGTGGCTCTGGACAAGGCCACCAGCTGGACGGCGGGTTTCAATCCGGCCGATCATGGCGGCTCGCTGCCGCGCACCATCAAGGCCGCGGGCGGCGCAGTGTGGTCGCCTCATTTCGGCGACGTGACGGCGGCGCTGATCTCGGAGGCCCACGAACTCGGATTGCGCGTGGTGGTTTGGACGGTCAACAAGCCCGACGACATGGCGCGCATGATCGAGCTTGGCGTCGACGGCATCATCTCGGACCGGCCGGACCTGTTGCGGCAGGTCGCCGGTGAGAAGGGAATTGCGTTGCCGGCGGGAACGCCGGTGGCACCGTAAGGCGGTCTCGCGTCCCGGACGCGGTGCGGCGTGCAACGCTGCTCCGCAAAGCCGGGACCCAGAACGCCGCGCCATGGACCCAGTATCTGCAGCGCATCATTTCGTCCTGCGCAGCGCCCGGGGCACGGGATGCATTCGGGCTTCCCTACTCCCCGTCCCGATAACGCCGGTACAGCGCGCCCAGGATGTTGGAATAGTCGTCGCTCCAGACCCGCACCCTGTCGTCGGCCTCGGTCTGCTCCCACGACTTGTTGGAGGCGAGCCTGCCGATATCAGCCTCCTCCCTTGCGGAGATGACGACGTCGGTCGAGAAAATGTAGTCACCATCGCGCCCCGAATCCTCGTTGAAGACCCAGCTCTTGAGGTCGTTTGAATCGGCGATGCCGACCACGACGGTCTCGAGATCGAGATGCCGGTTGGAGACGTGCATCAGCACCGCGCCGTGCGGGGCCAGCTTGTCCTTGTAGATCTTCATCGCCTCCTTGGTCGCAAGATGGATCGGGATCGCATCGGACGAGTAGGCGTCGACGATGATGAGGTCGTAGGCACCGTCGGGCTCCTTGGCGAAGGTCAGCCGCGCATCGCCGATCACCGGCTTCATGTCGGGCATGCAGCTCGAGATGTAGCGGAAATTCCTGGGGTTGCGCGCCGCGTCCACCATGGATTGGTCGATCTCGAAGAACTTCCAGTCTTCGCCGTGCTCGACAGCACAAGCGAGCGTGCCCGAGCCGACGCCGATCGCGGCGACCTTCAGCGGCGCGCCCTTGCGCTCGCGGATGGCGGTGACGGCCTGACCAATGCCGCCGTCCTTGTGGTAATAGGTGATCGGCTCGGGCCGGCCGGTGACCTGAGTGCCGTCATTGTTGCGGAAGCGTTCGGCGCCATGAATGGTGGTGCCGTGCATCAGCACGTGGAAATAGCCACCGGGCGTCTCCACGATCTTGTGCACGCCGAAGAAACTTCGCACCGTGGTGACGCGCCCTTCGTCCGCCGGATAGATTCGGATCAGCGCCAGCGCGAGTGCGACGGTCGCAAAGATTTTCCAGCGACCGGCATTGAGCACCAGCGCGAGCAGCGCAGCGAGTGCGCCGACGAAGCCGGCGATCCAGACGCGGTGGTCCTCGAACCACGTTGAAAGATCGCCTGTCATGATAGAGGGCGCAACGAGCCCCACTGCGAGCGCGGCGAGTGCCAGCCAATACCATTTGACGATACCGGCGAGACGTTCGTTCGCGGGCGGCCGGCACAGCGCTGCGAGCGCGATCAGGATCGGATATTCGGCGATCCAGGAGAAGGTGAATGGCGCAACCAGGCCGGCAAAGAGACCGCCGACCATGCCGCCGAACGACAGCGCCACATAGAAGCCGGTGAGATATTTGGCGGCCGGCCGCGTCCGCGCCAGCTCGCCATGGCAGGCCATGGCGATGACGAAGAAGCACAATTGATGGCCGCCGAGCGTGAGCAGCAGGTTCTGCTCGCCGCCATAGGCCAGCAGGACAACCACGCCCGCGATCGCGACCGGCTGGAGCATCAACATCCATTTGTGCGGCAACAGCGGACGCGACTGGAACACGACCACCCAGGTGAGCAGGTACAGCGACAGCGGCAGCACCCACAGAAGCGGCGCCGCCGCGACGTCGGTCGAGATGTGCGCCGTCACCGCGATGAGCAGGCCGGACGGCACCGCAGCCAGGAAGATCCAGCGCAGCCGCATCAGCAGAGCGGGCGCCGGCGCATTCACCTCCTCGGTTCGCGCGTCGACCTCGGCCAATTTCGGCGAACGCAACAGCAACGCGCCGCAGGCAGCGATCAGCAGGATCAGGAGGCCATAGCCGGCAGTCCAGAACCGGTTCTGCGTGTGCAGCGTGAAGATCGGCTCCAGCAGGAACGGATAGGACAACAGCGCAAGGAAGCTGCCGATGTTGGAGGAGGCATAGAGGAAGTACGGATCGTGCGCGGCGGGATGGCCGGTGCGGACGAACCAGGCCTGCAGCAGCGGATTGTTGGCGGCGAGCGCAAAGAACGGCAAGCCGATCGAAACCACGAACAGGCCGAGCAGCCAGAGCGCATAGCCCGAAGCGGGAGGCTCGCCATAGGCGGAGGCGATGCCGAGCGGCAGCGTGACGAACGCCGCGATCAGCAGCACCAGATGCACTGCGACCGGAACGATGCGGTTTCTGACCTGCATCAACAGATGAGCATAGGCGTAGCCCGCCAGCAGCAGCGACTGGAAGAACACCATCGCCACCGACCAGACCGCCGGCGAGCCGCCGAGCCGCGGCAGCACCATCTTCGTGAACAGCGGCTGCACGGAGAACAGCAGCAGCGCGCTGACGAAGATCGCCGCGGTGTAGACCGTCAGCAGCAGCCGGTTGCGCGACGAAGACGGCTGCTCCGTGGCGGCGGGTTGCACGATCGAATCCATGAGCGCTCCGGCGAACAATTCTCCGGCGGGCGCCGGACGCGCGCAATGGAGCATAAGGCGCCTGAACGGGCAATAAAGGGGCGCGTGATGTTGCCGCGAGAAATGCCTGATATACAGATGTCGTTCCGGGGCACCTCGAGGAGGCAAACCCGGAACCTCAAGATTTCCGGGCTCGATGCCGCGCATCGCCCCGGAAGGACGCCAGGGACATCATGAACGAAACCGACGTCGTCATCATCGGCGCTGGCCATAACGGCCTCACTTGCGCGGCCTATCTCGCGATGGCGGGCCTGCGCGTGCGCGTGGTCGAGCGCCGCAAGGTGGTCGGCGGTGCCGCGGTCACGGAGGAGTTTCACCCGGGATTCCGCAATTCGGTCGCAGCCTACACGGTAAGCCTGCTCAATCCGCAGGTGATCCGTGACCTCAAGCTCACTGAACAGGGCCTGCGGATCGTCGAACGGCGCGCCCAGAATTTCTTGCCCGCACCTGACGGCAGCTATCTTCTCACCGGCGAGGGACGGACGAAGGCATCGGTCGCGCGGCTGAGCACGCATGACGCGGCTGCGCTCGACGGGTTTTCGCGCGAGCTTGAAGACATCTCCGACGTGCTCAGGCAGTTCGTGCTCCGCGCGCCACCGAACCTCGTCGACGGCTTTGGCACGGCGGCGTTGCGCGAAGGCGTCAACGCCTGGACGACCGCCAATATCCTGCGCGGCCTGACGCTGGAGCAGAGCCGCAGCCTGCTCGATCTCTTCACCCGCTCCGCCGGCGAGATGCTGGACGAGCGCTTCGAGCATGATCTGGTCAAGGCGCTGTTCGGCTTCGACGCCATCGTCGGCAACTATGCCAGTCCCTACGCGGCCGGCTCGGCCTATGTGATGCTGCATCACGCCTTCGGCGAGGTGAACGGCAAGAAGGGTGTTTGGGGCCACGCCATCGGCGGCATGGGCGCGATCACGCAGGCGATGGCGCGCGCGGCACGCGATCGTGGCGTCGTGATCGACACCGACGCGGGCGTCCGCGAGATCATCGTCGAGCGCGACCGCGCCGCCGGAATCGTGCTGGAGAACGGCGAGACGATCCGCGCGAAATATGTCGCGGCCAACGTCAATCCAAAGCTGCTCTACACGCATTTGGTCGCGGCCGAGGCCCTGCCTGCGGACTTCCTCGCGCGCATCCGGCACTGGAAGAACGGCTCCGGCACCTTCCGCATGAACGTGGCGCTGGACCGCCTGCCCTCCTTCACGGCGCTGCCGGGCGAAGGCGATCATCTCTCATCCGGCATCATCCTGGCGCCGAGCCTTCCCTACATGGACCGCGCCTATCTCGATGCCCGCGCGCAGGGCTGGAGCCGCGAGCCCGTGGTCGAGATGCTGATCCCCTCGACGCTCGACGACACGCTGGCGCCCGCGGGAAAGCACGTCGCGAGCCTGTTCTGCCAGCACGTCGCGCCGGACCTTCCGGATGGAAAGTCGTGGGACGACCATCGCGACGAGGTCGCCGATCTCATGATCGCGACGGTGGATCAATACGCGCCGGGTTTTGCGGGAAGCGTGCGCGGCCGCCAGATCCTGTCCCCGCTCGATCTCGAACGGCAGTTCGGGCTTCTCGGCGGCGACATCTTCCACGGCGCGCTGAGCTTGAACCAGTTGTTCTCGGCGCGGCCGATGCTGGGCCATGCGGATTATCGCGGGCCGTTGAGGGGCCTCTACCATTGCGGCTCCGGCGCCCATCCCGGCGGCGGCGTCACCGGCGCTCCGGGCCATAACGCGGCGCAGGTGATCCTGAGGGATCACCGGTCGCTGTTCGGAAGCCGTGGATAGGTCTGTGGATAGGGTGTGGACGGGCTGTTGAACGGCCTGTGGACAGACCGAGGATGGCTTGGGCGAGAACGTTGGGACGAACTGAGGAAAGTCGGTGGAAATCGGTGGGCCATTGGCGGGAAAAGCCGGTGGATAACGTCCCGGCAAGCTGCGGACAATCTGTGAATATCGAAAGCGCTCGCCAGAAACGACCTCGCCCGCCAGGGGAATTCCCCTCGCGGGCGGTGATCAGGAATAGCCTCGGAAGAAAAGCAGCCCCGCTGGGAAATGGAGGCGGAAATTACTTCAAGGAGGTGCTAATCGAAGTGAACTTCTCGTTCATGGTGGTGCCCAGGTTGTTCACCACGGTGATGATCGCCAGGGCGATGCCCGCCGCAATCAGACCGTATTCGATCGCCGTTGCACCGGACTCATCCGACCAGAACTTCTGAATCATGCTCTTCAAGGTTAGCCTCCGTTTCAACTAAAAGATGCGATGACTTAATTTGACACTCGGAAATGTACGGGACACAGCCTTCGCCCGAGTTAACCGGGGAACCGCAAGTTATGCGGTAAATCGGGAACAAAAGTTCCCAAAATTAAACTCAATGGAACCCTGATGCAGCCTTCTCCGACCCATCGCGCCAGCTTTTCCATAGGCAGCGAGGCCGACGCCAGGCGTGTCGTCGACGTGCTCACCGAGGTGTTTTTCGAGAGCGATGCGGCGGTCGCCGCCTTCGAGAGGCCGGACGGGCAATGGGACGTCACGCTTCATTTCGCCGAGGCGCCCGACCAGGCGCTCCTGCGAGAACTCGTTGTAAATTCGGCAGGAAATGCGGTCGCCGACACCCTTATCTTTGACACGATGGAAGCCAAGGACTGGGTCAAGGCCAGCCTGGAAGACCTCGTCCCAGTGCCGGCCGGGCGCTTCGTCGTGCACGGCAGCCACGACCGCGACCGCGTGGCGCCGAACAAGCTCGGGATTGAGATCGAGGCGGCACTCGCCTTCGGCACCGGCCACCATGGCACCACCCGCGGCTGTTTACTGCTGCTTGACCATGTCCTGAAGAGTTCCCGTCCGCGGAACCTCCTCGACCTCGGCACCGGCACGGGCGTGCTGGCCATCGCCGCGGCGAAAGCGCTGCACCGCCACGTGCTCGCCTCCGACATCGACCCGCCATCGGTACGGGTGGCGAGCGAAAACGCCCGGCTGAACGAAGTGGGCAATCATGTGCGGGTGATCCGCGCCACCGGCTTCGCCGCGCCGGATTTTGGAAAGGCCGGCCCATTCGACCTGGTGCTGGCCAACATCCTTGCCAACCCGCTCAGGCAATTGGCGGGCCCGATGGCGCGGCATCTTGCGCCCGGCGGACGCGTCATCCTCTCCGGCCTGCTGACGCACCAGGCGCCCGCCGTGATCGCCGCCTACCGCGCGCGCGGCCTCGTGCCGTTGAAGCATCTGCGGATCGAGGGATGGAGCAGCCTGTTGCTGCGGAAGATAGGATAACCGCGTCTCCACGCCCGGGATCGTCGGGAGACCTGGGCCCCCTCACCCGGACCGCATCTTTACGATGCGATCCGACCTCTCGCCGCAAGCGGGGCGAGGTGAGCAAACACCGCCGCTACTCTGCCGGCTTCTCGTCCTGGCGCACGGCGTGCTCGTCTTGCAACGTCCGCCTTGCGCGGCGCACGGCGATGCGGTCGATCACCTGACTGATGACGCTGCGCGGCTTCTTCGGTACCGCCGCGGTCGGCGCTCGGCGCACCGGCGGCGAAATCTTCTCGAACGTGAATGCTGGCATCGTGTGTCCCCTCGTCGTTGAGATGAACCACCTGCTCGAATTTCCCTGTTATCCGGACAAAGCGCGACTGCCGCATCCTTACTCCACTCGACTCGAGTGGAACCATTTCAAGCACGGTCCATGCCAGATGCGACGTAAATGCGCCCAGATTGCGGACTCGTCCCCATGATCCTAAAGTGATCCACCATGTTCGAAGCACACTTCCAGACATTCGAGGAGCCGGAGGCCGGCGTCGCATTGACCGCACGGCTGGCCGCCCTTCGCGAAGAACTCGCCCGTCGCAAGCTAACCGGCTTCGTCGTTCCGCGCGCCGATCAGCAGCAGAACGAATATGTGCCGCCGTCGGAAGAGCGGCTGGCCTGGCTGACCGGGTTCACGGGCTCGGCAGGATTCGCGGTTGTTCTGACCCAGGAAGCCGCATTGTTCGTCGACGGCCGCTACACGCTTCAGGCCGCCAAGCAGGTCGACGCAAAGGCCTGGGCCGTGGAATCGCTGATCGACCCGCCACCCGAGAGCTGGGTCTCGACGCATCTGAAAGCCGGCGACCGCCTTGGATTTGATCCGTGGCTGCACACTTTTGCGGCAGCCGAACGCCTGTCGGCCGCGTGCGCCAGGGCTGGCGCCGAGCTGGTTGCCGTCGACAGCAATCCAATCGACGCGATCTGGCAGGATCGTCCGCAGCCGCCGCTCGCCCCCGTCGTCGTGCACGGACTACAAAATGCCGGCGTCACTGAAGCCGAGAAGCTGACGCAGATCAGAGGCGAGATCGCCAAGCTCGGCGTCGACGCGCTGGTTTTGTCCGACAGCCACGCGGTCGCCTGGACCTTCAACATCCGCGGCGCCGACGTCGCCCATACCCCGCTGCCGCTGTCCTACGCGCTGGTGCCGAAAGACGGACGCCCCACCATCTTCATCGACCATCGCAAGCTCTCCAACCTCACGCGCGACCATCTCGAGCAGGCCGCCGACGTGCGCGAGCCCGACGCGATGGCGCCGACGCTGATGGCGCTGGCCAAGAGCGGCGGATCGATCGCGCTCGACAGCGCCACCGCGGCCGACGCACTCAACCGGCTGATCGCGGGCGCCGGCGGCAAGCCCGTGCGCGGCAGCGATCCGATTGCCCTGCTCAAGGCGGTCAAGAACCCGACCGAGATCAAGGGTACCAAGACGGCCCATGTGCGCGACGCCGTTGCATTGGCGCGCTTCCTCGCATGGATCGATCGCGAGGCCCCAAGCGGCAAGCTCACCGAGATCGACGCGGTCGAGGCGCTGGAAACGTTTCGCCGCGACACCGGCGCGCTGAAGGACGTGTCGTTTCCGACCATCTCCGGCACCGGCCCGAACGGCGCCATCGTGCACTACCGCGTCACGCGCAAGAGCAACCGGCGGATCGCGGCCGGCGACCTGCTGCTGATCGATTCCGGTGCGCAGTACGAAGACGGCACCACCGACGTCACGCGCACCATGGCTGTGGGCAAGCCGACGGACGAGATGCGCGACCGCTTCACCCGCGTGCTGCGCGGCCATATTGCGATCGCCCGCGCGATCTTCCCGGACGGCACCACGGGCGCGCAGCTCGATACGCTGGCACGGCAATATCTCTGGGCCGCCGGCGTCGATTTCGAGCACGGCACCGGCCATGGCGTCGGCAGCTATCTCTCGGTGCACGAAGGCCCGGCGCGGATCTCGAAGCTCGGGACCACGCCGCTGAAACGCGGCATGATCCTCTCCAACGAGCCCGGCTACTACAAGACCGACGGCTTCGGCATCCGCATCGAAAATCTCGAGCTGGTCGTCGCCGCCGACATCGAGGGCGCGGAGAAATCGATGAACGCGTTCGAGACGCTGACCCTGGCACCGATCGACCGCCGGTTGATCGATGCCGCAATGCTGAGCAGGGATGAGCTTGTCTGGCTCAATGCGTATCATGCGCGCGTAAGAGCCGAAGTCGGGCCGGCGCTCGATGAGGCGACCAAGGCATGGCTCGGTCAAGCGACGGCCGAGCTCGAGGGTTAAGGTCCCTGCCTCGGAGCGCGCATAGCACTACGCGATTTGCGCAAGGCTTCTCCGACACGACTGTCATCCTCCGCGAAAGCGGGGCATCCAGCATTGTCGCGCCGTCAGCATAACCGTCCCGAAATCCGTATAGCCGCATTCCGAAACGCCGATATCGGTCTTGCGCGAGCAGGCTACAGTCGGATTTGAATTTAACGATACGGACAAATATGCACGGCATCATCAGCAAGCCGCCGAAAGCGGCAACCAACCTTGCGACCTCGCGCGTGGTGTTGCTGCTGCTCGTCGTCATGACCGGGATCGCGCCGATTTCGCTCTACATCCTGGTTCCGGCTCTGCCCGTGCTGGCGACGAACTTCGGCAGCGACATCTCGATCGCGCAGATGACGGTGTCGCTCTACATGGTCGGCATCGCGCTGTCGCAACTCGTCATGGGACCGTTGTCGGACAAGTTCGGCCGGCGCCCTGTGCTGCTCGGCGGCCTTGCGCTGATGGTCGCGGCGAGCATCGCCTGCATCTTCGCCGAAACCCTGCCGCAACTGATCGCAGCGCGTTTCTTCCAGGCGCTCGGCGGCGCCTCCGGCATGGTGGTGAGCCGCGCCATCATCCGCGACATCTACGAGCGCGACCGCGTCGCCTCCATGATCAGCCTCGTGGTCGCAGCGCTCATGATCGGCCAGATGGTCTCGCCGCTCACCGGCGGCCTGATCGAGACAGCGTTCGGCTGGCGCGCGATCTTCTACGCCATCACCGCCGCCGCGATCATTGTCGCCGTCGGCATTGCGCTGGCGCTGCCCGAAACGCGGCGCAGCCGCGCCGCCGGCAGCGGCTTCCGTGGCGACATCGGCATCCTGATTCGCAACCGCGCCTTCGTCGGCTATGTGATGTGCCAGGTGCTGGCCTCGCAGATCATCTTCACGTTCGCCGGCGGCGGCCCCTACATCGTCGTGACGCAGATGGGCCGGACCAGCGCCGAATACGGCGCCTGGTTTGCGACCTCGGGCTTTGCGTTTCTGGTCGGCAATCTGCTCTGCGTGCGCTTTGCGCCGCGGCACTCGCTGGCAAAGCTGATCTGGTTCGGGCTCGCGCTCCAGCTCGCCGGCAGTCTGTTGAACCTGCTGTGGAGTTTTACCGGCTGGAACGAAGCGCCCGCCTGGCTCTTCGGCACGCAGATGATCGTGATGGTCGGCAATGCCTTCGTGATGGCGAATTCCGCGGCCGGCGCGATCAGCATCCGCCCCGAAGCCGCCGGCACCGCATCGGGCGCCATGGGCTTTCTGCAACAGGGGATCGGCGCGCTGATGTCGCAATTCGGCGCCTATCTCGGCGGACACTCCGCAACGACGCTGCCGCTCACCGCCGCGGTGCTGGCGATCTCGCTGCTCTGTGCCTGCATGATGTTCTTCGTCGTTCCCCGACGCGAGGTGACGGTGAGCGAGACGCTGATCAAGCAGGCGGAAGAGGAAGAGAGCGGGATGATGTGAGGGGTGGCTATGCGCGTGCCCAAATCTCGCTGTCATGCTCCGGCTTGACCGGGGCATCCAGCACGCCGCGGCGCGAGTAACAACAGCGAAATCTCCAACGCGGATCTCTGGAATACTGGATCGTCCGGTCAAGCCGGACGATGACGGCGGAGTGTTTGACGCAAAGCGCGACCCCTCACTCCCCGATCAGCTTCAGCCACTCGTCCTCGGTCAGCACCTGGACGCCGTGCTTGTTGGCCTCGGTGAGCTTCGAGCCGGCGCCCGGGCCGGCCACCACGAGATCGGTCTTCTTCGACACCGAACCGGACACCTTTGCTCCTAAACGCTCTGCCGTCGCCTTGGCCTCGTCACGCGTCATCTTCTCCAGCGATCCCGTGAACACCACGGTCTTGCCGGCAACGGCCGAGTTGCTCTTCGGCTTCTCGGCGTCGACGATCTCGACCTCGCTGGTCAGCCGCTCGACGATGCCGCGATTGTGGCTCTCGCCGAAATAATCGGCGATGCTCTTGATCACGGTATCGCCGATCTGGTCGAGCGCGTCCATGTCCGCCATGGCCTCCTCGTCGCCCTTGGCGACTTTGAGGCAGGCGTCGTGGAAGGCATCCCAGGAGCCGTAGCCGCGGGCGAGCGCGAGCGCAGTGGTTTCGCCGACATGGCGCATGCCGAGCGCATAGATGAAGCGCTCGAGCGCGATATTGCGACGGCTCTCGATGGCAGCGAACAGATTGCGCACCGAAGTCGCGCCATAGCCCTCGACCTCCTCGAGCTTGAGCTTGGAGTTGCGCTTCTCCAGCGTGAAGATGTCGGCGGGCTCCTTGACCCATCCCTCGTCGAAGAAATACTGCAGCTGCTTCTCGCCAAGACCGTCGATATCGAAGGCGCGGCGTGACACGAACAGCTTGAGGTGCTCGATCTTCTGGTAGGGACAGGCGAACTCGCCGGTGCAGCGGGCGCGCGAGCCCTCCTCGCCCGCCGCCGTCTCCTCGCGCGTGACGTCGGTGTGGAGCGGGCATGGGCACTTCTTTGGAAAGTGGAATTCCCTGGCCGTCTTCGGCCGCTTGTCGAGCACGACGTCGACCACCTGCGGGATGACGTCGCCGGCGCGCTGGATCACGACGGTGTCGCCGATTCGGATATCGCGGCCCTCGCGCAGCACCTCGCCCTTGTTGCCGATGCCCTTGATGTAGTCCTCGTTGTGCAGCGTGACGTTCTGCACGATCACGCCGCCGACGCCGACCGGTTCGAGCTTGCCGACCGGCGTGAACGAGCCGGTGCGACCGACCTGGATCTCGATGTCGCGCAGCACCGTCATGGCGCGCTCGGCCGGGAATTTGTGCGCGATGCCCCAGCGCGGCGTGCGCGAGACGAATCCGAGTCGCTCCTGCCAGTCGATGCGATCAACCTTGTAGACGACGCCGTCGATGTCGTAGTCGAGCTCCGCGCGCTCCTCCTCGATGCTCTGGTGGAACGCGATCAACTCCTCGACGGAGTGGCACAGCTTGGTCAGCGGGTTGGTCTTGAAGCCGCAGCGCTCGAACCAGCCGATCATGCCGCTCTGCGTCTCTTCCGGCATCGCGCTCATCTCGCCCCAGGCATAGGCGAAGAAGCCAAGCGGACGCGAAGCGGTGATGGTCGGGTCCTTCTGCCGCAGCGAGCCCGCCGCCGAATTGCGTGGATTGGCGAAGATGGTATCGCCCGCCGCCTTCTGCCGCTCGTTGAGCGCCAAGAAGGCCTTCTTGGTCATATAGACCTCGCCGCGGACCTCGCAGATGTCAGGGACGTTGCGTCCCTTCAGTTTCTGCGGCACGTCTTCGAGAGTGCGGATGTTTGCGGTGACGTCCTCGCCGACCGCACCGTCGCCGCGCGTCGCCGCGGTGACGAGCTCGCCGCCCTCATAGCGTAGCGACATCGAAAGGCCGTCGATCTTCGGCTCCGCGGAGAAATTGACCTCGTCGTCGCCGAGCTTCAGGAAGCGCACGATGCGGCCGACGAAGTCGCGCACGTCCTCTTCGGCAAAGGCGTTGTCGAGCGACAGCATCGGAACGGAATGCCGGACCTTCTTGAAGCGCCCGGACGGTGCCGCGCCGACCTTCTGCGAGGGCGAGTCCGCCGTGACGAATTCCGGAAAGCGCTTCTCGATGGCGTTGAAGCGCTGTCGCAGCGCGTCATAGTCGGCGTCGGTGACGGTGGGCGCATCCTCCTGATAGTAGCGCTCGTTGTGCCCCTCGATCTCGAGCGCGAGCCGCATGTGTTCGACCTTGGCCTGCGCCTTGGTGAGGTCGGCGACGTCGCGCGGCGGTGTTGCTTTGGATTTTGCTGCTCTTGCCATCATGCTTAAGGTTCTAGCTCATCGTTCCGGGATGGTCCGAAGGACCAGACCCGGAACCTCGAGATTCCGGGTTCGCACTTCGTGCGCCCCGGAATGACGGTTGGGGGGAGAGACCATGGCATACTGTGTCTATATCCTAGCAAGCCGGCGCGACGGAGCAATCTATGTCGGCATCACCAATAACCTTGTGCGCCGCGTCTACGAGCATCGAATCAAGGCCGTCTCAGGCTTCACGGCGAAATACAACATCACGCAGCTAGTTTGGTTCGAGGTCTACGACGATCCGATCTCAGCAATCTCACGCGAGAAAGAACTCAAGAAGTGGAAGCGGGCCTGGAAAATCCAGCTGATCGAGAAGGACAATCGAAACTGGGATGATCTGTACGAGTCGATCTGCAATTGAGAGAGCCATTCCGGGATGGTTCGAAGGACCAGACCCGGAATCTCTAGATTCCGGGTTCGATGCTTTGCATCGCCCCGGAATGACGGCGCAACCCTAAAGCTAACTGGCCGCCTTGAGCAGCCGTTCCGCGGCTGCCCTTGCCTCGGCCGTGATCTCGGCGCCGGCCAGCATGCGGGCGATTTCCTCGCGGCGGTGGTCGGCGGCCAGCGCGTTGACGCGGGTGGCGACGCGCTTGCCCTTGTCGAGGGCGTCCTTGGAGATGAGCAGATGCTGGTCGGCCCGGGCGGCGACCTGCGGGGCGTGGGTCACGGCCATCACCTGCACCTTGCCGGCAAGCCGCGCCAGGCGCCCGCCGATGGCGTCGGCGACCGCACCACCCACGCCGGTGTCGATCTCGTCGAACACCAGCGTCGGCGCCGAGCCGCGGTCGGACAGCACGACCTTCAGCGCCAACAGGAAGCGCGACAGCTCGCCGCCGGAGGCGACCTTCATCATCGGTCCCGGCTTGGTGCCCGGATTGGTCTGCACCCAGAACTCGACGCGGTCGAAGCCTTGCGGCCCCGGAGCTGCCTCATCGGTCGCGACCTGGGTCATGAACTTGGCGCGTTCGAGCTTGAGCGGCGCGAGCTCGGCGTTCACCGCCTTGTTGAGCTTCTCCGCAGATTTCTGCCGCGCCAGCGACAGCTTCTTGGCGGCGGCGGCATAGCGGCTATCTGCCTCGATCGCGGCCTGCTCCAGCTTCTTCAGCTGCGAGGCGCCGGCGTCGATCAGGACGACGTCGGCGGCATATCTGGCGGCCAGCGCGGCGAGCCCGTCGACCGGGGTCGAATATTTGCGCGAGGCGGCCCGCAGTGCGAACAGGCGCTCCTCGATGCGTTCCAGCTCTGAAGGATCGAAGTCGGTCGCGGCCAGCGCGGCCTGAAGATGCTGATCCGCCTCTTCCAGCGCGTTGATCGCGGCGTCGATCGCCTTCACGGCGGGCTCGACCAGCG
Source organism: Bradyrhizobium tunisiense (assembly GCF_042263385.1). Classification (NCBI taxonomy): domain Bacteria; kingdom Pseudomonadati; phylum Pseudomonadota; class Alphaproteobacteria; order Hyphomicrobiales; family Nitrobacteraceae; genus Bradyrhizobium; species Bradyrhizobium tunisiense. Next base: position 999,828 of record NZ_JBHLEV010000003.1, on the reverse strand, counting down.
CCGGCGAATTGACGCCACGGCGCTCCAGCCGGCGTACCGCGGCCGACAGCGTCGAGACCGGTGAATGATGGCCGCCGACCGCCTCCTGCGCCTCGCGCAGATCGGAGGCGATCTTCTCGCCCTGCATCATGGTGGTGCGGCGCTGGGCCAGCGATGTCTCCTCGCCGTCCTTGGGCGCGAGCTGCTTCAGCTCGCCGGAGGCATGGCGGAGATAATCGGCCTCGCGCGCGGCTCGCTCCATGCCGGCGCGATGCTCCTCCAGCGCGGTGTTGGCGGTGCGGCGCGCGTCCCACAATGTTTCGACCGCGGCGACGTCCTTCTCCAGGCCGGCGAAGGCATCCAGCAGGCGGCGGTGGGTGGCGGCATCGACCAGCGCGCGTTCGTCGTGCTGGCCGTGGATCTCGACCAGGGCGGCGCCGACCGCCTTCAGCGTCTGCACGCTGATCGACTGGTCGTTGATGAAGGCGCGGGTGCGGCCGTCGGCGAGCTGCACCCGGCGGAGAATCATCTCACCGGTGTCGTCCAGCCCGTTCTCGGCGAGAATCTTGGTCGCGGGGTGATTTTTGGGGACATCGAATACGGCAGTGACCTGCCCCTGCTCCGCGCCGTGGCGCACGAGGCCGGCGTCGCCGCGGCCGCCGAGCGCCAGCGCAAAGGCATCGAGCAGGATGGATTTGCCCGCACCGGTCTCGCCGGTCAAAACCGCGAGCCCGGTGGCGAATTCGATATCGAGCCGTTCGATCAGGACGATGTCACGGATCGACAGACGCGCCAGCATGGAACCAGATTTCCTAGCCGAGACCCATCTTCTTGAAGGTCCGGCTGATCCAGGACCCCTGATTCTCGCTCGGTTCGAGACCGCCGGATTTTACAAGATTATAGGCGTCCTTGTACCAGCGACTGTCAGGAAAATTGTGCCCAAGCACGGCCGCCGCGGTCTGCGCCTCGCCGACGATGCCGATCGCCATATAAGCCTCGGTGAGCCGGAACAGCGCCTCCTCGACATGGCGGGTGGTCTGGTACTGCGTGACGACGGTCTTGTAGCGGTTGATCGCCGCCGTGTAGTCGCGCTTCTGCGCGTAGTAGCGGCCGACGTTCATTTCCTTGCCGGCGAGCTGGTCGCGCGCGCCCTCGATCTTGGCCTTGGCCGAGGTCGCATATTCCGAGCTCGGATATTTGCGCACCACCTCTTCCAGCGCGGCGATCGCCTTCTCGGTGCGGGTCTGGTCGCGGCTGATGTCCGGGATCTGGTCGTAATGGGAGGCCGCGACCAGATATTGCGCATAGGCCGCATCCGGGCTGCCGGGATGCAGCGTGACGTAGCGGGTGGCGGCGCCGATGCAGCCGTCATAGTCGCCGCTCTGGTAGGACGCATAGGCCGACATCAGCAGCGATTTACGGGCCCATTCGGAATAAGGATGCTGGCGGTCGACCTCTTCGAACTTCTTGTTCGCCGCCTTCATGTCCTTCTTCTCGTTCATGAGGTACAGGCCCTCATTGTAGATCTTGTCGGCGGGCTCCTCGACGAAGGTGTCGTCCTTGGCGGTGAACTTGTCCCAGAGAGAACCGGTGCCGCAGCCGGCCAGCGGCAGCGCGAGCATGATGAAGGTAACGGCTTGAAGCGGCCCACGGGCTCGCGACGAGACCGAGAAATATCCGCGCGTCATACGCTGTGCCGACATGAGTTTAAGCCCTGACGCCCTGTGATGCGGTGCCCGCCAGCCCATGAACCCCGTCACGGGCGCTAAACATAATCGTGGTGCCTGCCATGCGACCACGCTGATGTATCCGAAAAGCGATCTTTAACCAACCGGATAGGCAGGCATTCCGCCCGGATTAAGGCGAAGTTGCCGCAATGCTAGTCGATCATGGTTACCAGGAGTTTCCCGGGGTAAGCCGCGGCAGGATCCTGCGATGGCAAGGCCGTCAGGACACGTCCGGCCCGTAGGCCGCGGCGATCCGTCCGCCGACGATGCCGCGACCGACTTCGCCCTGGGGACGCGTGGTGCGGCGAGCCGCCTCGCCCTCGACCACCCGCCAGGCGGTACGGTCGGCGAGCAACGCGGTCAGGACGGCGTGGTTGAGCTTGTGGCCGCCACGCACCGAGCGGTAGGCGCCCAGCAGCGGCAGGCCGGCCAGCGAGAGATCGCCGATCACGTCCAGCACCTTGTGGCGGGCGCATTCATCGGCGTAGCGCAGGCCCTCGGTGTTGAGCAGCCGCTCCTCGTCGAACACGACGGTGTTGTCGAAGGAGGCGCCGAGGGCATAACCCGCGCTCCAGAGCCGCGCGACGTCGGACATCAGACCGAAGGTCCGGGCCCGGCCGACTTCGCGGCGGAAACGTTCCGGGTTGAGCTCGAAAGCGTAAGCCTGCTGGCCGATGACGGGATTGGTGAAGTCAATCTCGACCTCGACGGAGAAGCCGTTGGCGTAGGGCCTGATCTCGCCGAAGGAGTCGCCGATCTTGACCGAAATCGGCTTCAAAACCTGAATGAAGCGGCGCTGTGCCGGCTGGGTCACGATACCGGCCTGGTCGATCGCCGCAATGAAGGCCGCGGCGCTGCCGTCCATGATCGGCACTTCCGGGCCGTCGATCTCGATGGTGGCATTGTCGACACCCATGCCCCGCAGTGCAGCAAGCACGTGCTCGGCAGTAGAGACCAGCGGGCCGTTGCGATCGCCGAGGACGGTGGCGAAATCGGTCGCGATCACCTGGTCAGCGGTCGCCTGAACTTCGCGGTCACTTCCCTCGAGGCCCGTCCGGACAAAAACAAGGCCTGCGTCGACAGGCGCAGGCCCGAGCGTGAGGGTGACGGGAAGACCGGAATGAACGCCCACGCCTGCCACAGAGGCTTGCGCACGAAGCGTTGTTTGCCGGCTAAATTTCATCAGGAACCCGCCCCACTACGACCCACTGCGACTTATACTAGACCCACTTGGCCGGTCAGTGCCGACGCTGCGAATCCGTATCCCCAAGTCACGGCAAACCATAGTCACTGCCTCAAACAGCGCCAACTCACGCTTTTTTACCGATTGTTACCCCAAACCCGCCGTATTCGCGCCAAGGCTTAACCAAATTACGCCGAGGTTTGGGGCCGCCGCCGGCAGTTTTACTGAACACCCGAACACGTAATTAATGATTTAAAATCAGTTGTTTGTCTGCGCAATCCGGGCATGCACGGGACAAAAGGAAAGGTCCCGGCAAGCTTGTTGCCGGGACCTTTTTTGGTCCGCCTTATTGTAACAATCCTCAGGTCGCCTGACGCCGCAGGAAGGCCGGGATATCAAGATGGTCGTCGCCCTGTGGCGCCGGCGCAACAGGCGCGGGACGGCCATGCATGTCCAAGCCCTGCGGCGCGGGCCGACGGGCATACTCGGATACCGGCTCGCTCGACGCGATCTGCTGCGCCACGCTCTTCTGCTGGCGGCGCTCGGGCAGCGGCGGCATTGCGGGACCCGCGGTGCGGGCAGCGACCGGCGGCTCGCTTTCCTCGTCGCGACGACCGAGGCCGACATTGGCCAGGCGCTGGAGCAGCGACAGGCGGCTCTTCTGCGGCGCCTCTTCCTCGACCTCACCGCGAGCCTGGCGAAGCTCAGCCTGGGCCGGCATCGGCAGCTCGTCGATGCGGGGCATCCGCGGGGCGCGGACCGGGCGCTCGGCCTGCGGCGGGATGAAGGTCTCGGGCGTCATCGGCTCCTGCATCGCGACCGGGGCCTGCTCGGGCTCCGGAAACAGGGTCGGCTTCTGAGCGATCGGGCGCACAGTGACGTCGCCGTAGGTCTGCATCGGCGCCGGCGCCTGCGGAACCTCTGCAACGGCGGCGGCGATCGCGGCGAGTGCGGCGCGCTCGACGTTCGGACGGGGCGCCATCGGCGCGGCAGCGGCCGGAGCCTGTGCTGCGGCCGGCAGCTGCGCTTCCAGCTTCTGGGCGCGCTCGGCCATGCGCTGATTGTCGGCGCGGAGCCGCGCGGTCAGGTCGGCAAGACGGCTCTCGGCAGCCACGGCCGGCGCTGCGGGCGCCTGCGGGGCCGCGTTCGCGACGGGAGCGGAGGTCGCCTGGCTGTTGCGGGCGATCGCGGCCTGCTCGATGCCGGTGGCAACGACGGAGACGCGGATCAGGCCGTCGAGCGCTTCGTCGAAGGTCGCGCCGACGATGATGTTGGCGTCCTGGTCGACTTCCTCGCGGATGCGGGTCGCGGCTTCGTCGACCTCGAACAGAGTGAGGTCCTTGCCGCCGGTGATGGAGATGAGGAGGCCCTTGGCGCCCTTCATCGAGCTGTCGTCGATCAGCGGGTTGGCGATCGCGGCTTCAGCGGCGGTCAGCGCGCGCTTGTCGCCGGAGGCCTCGCCGGTGCCCATCATCGCCTTGCCCATCTCCTTCATCACCGCTCTCACGTCGGCGAAGTCGAGATTGATCAGGCCTTCCTTGACCATCAGGTCCGTGATGCAGGCAACGCCGGAGTAGAGCACCTGGTCGGCCATCGCGAAGGCGTCGGCGAAGGTGGTCTTCTCGTTGGCGACCCGGAACAGGTTCTGGTTCGGGATGATCAGCAGGGTATCGACCACTTTATGCAGCTCGGCGATACCGGCTTCCGCCGTGCGCATGCGGCGGGCGCCTTCGAAGTGGAACGGCTTGGTCACGACGCCGACGGTGAGGATGCCCATGTCGCGCGCGATCCTGGCGATCACGGGAGCAGCACCCGTGCCGGTGCCGCCGCCCATGCCGGCGGTGACGAACACCATGTTGGCGCCGGAGAGATGGTCGCGCAGCTCGTCGATCACCTCTTCCGCCGCGGTGGCGCCGACGTTCGGCTGCGAACCTGCGCCGAGACCCTGCGTGACCACCGTGCCCATCTGCACGATGCGCTGCGCCTTCGACATCGTCAGCGCCTGCGCATCGGTATTGGCGACCACGAAGTCGACGCCCTGAAGGCCCGCCGTGATCATGTTGTTGACGGCGTTGCCACCGGCGCCGCCGACGCCGAACACGGTGATCCGGGGCTTCAGTTCGTGAATATCAGGAACGTTGATGCTGATGGTCATGGTTGCTGCCTCTCGATCACGCGCGCGTGGGTTCGCCCCGGCCAATGGCCGCGGGAGTTGGTGAAAATCGATAATTGCGGAAAGGAGTCATCAGAAGCCCTCGCGTAGCCATCGTCCGACCTTTCCGAAATAACCGCCCGTCCCTGTCCTGACCTGCTGCCGCGTATGCCGCGGTTCGACATGTTCGAGGTGAACATATTGCGGGTAGACGAGGAGTCCGGCCGGCACCGCGAACGCGGCGTTCTTCGCCTCGTTCGGCAGCCGGCCAAAGCCGAGCGGACGTCCGACCCGCACGGGCCGGCCGAGAATCTGGGTACCGAGTTCGACGAGGCCGGTGAGCTGCGAGGCGCCGCCCGAAAGCACGACGCGGCCGTTGGGCTCTGCGGCGAAAGGCGAATCCTTCAGCTTGTCCCGAACCATTTCGAAGACTTCCTCGGCACGGTGCTTGACGATGTTGGCGATGGTGGCGCGGGATACGATCTGCGGCAGATCCTGCTCGTCACCGGCTGTCGGCACAGACATCAGCTCACGCGAGTCCGATCCGCCGGTGATGACGGTCCCGTATAACGTCTTGATTCGCTCGGCATCGGCAATGGTCGCCGAGAGTCCGCGCGCCAGATCCATCGTGATGTGTTGCCCGCCGACCGCAAAACCGGCCGCGTGCACGAAACGGCCGCCTGAATAAACGGCAATCGTGGTGGTGCCCGCGCCCATCTCGACGACGGCGGCGCCCAGATCGGCCTCATCGTCGGTCAGCACCGACAAGCCGGCCACATAAGGGCTCGCGGCCATGGCTTCGACATTGATGTGGCAGCGCTCCACCGCCAGCATCAGGTTCCGCGCCACCGTGGCGTCGCAGGTGACGACGTTCATGTCGATGCCGAACTGATGGGCGACCATGCCGCGGGGGTCGCGGATGCCCTTGACGCCGTCGAGCGTGTAGCCGACCGGCAGCGCGTGCAGCACGGTGCGGCCTTCGCCTGTGGCGTGACGCATGCCGGTGGAGGTGACGCGGCTGACATCGGCCTGGGTCACGGCGCCGCCGCGGATGTCGGCGGCGGCTTCGACCAGCTGGCCGGACAGCCTGCCGCCGGAGACCGAGAGCAGCACGGATTCGACCCGCACCTTGGCCATCTTCTCGGCAAGCCCGACGGCCTGGCGCACCGCCTGCTCGCATTCACCGAGATCGATCACCGCGCCGGCCTTCATGCCCCGCGATTGGATCTGGCTGTAACCGATCAATTCCACCGCGTGGGTGCGGCCGCGCAGCGCATCGCTCGGCGGCGACGGCTTCAGCCGCGCGATCATGCAGGCGATCTTGCTGGTGCCGATGTCGAGGCAGGCGACGAGGCCGCCGCGCTTGTGCGGCATCGGGCGCGTCTTCGGCGTCTGGGTGCGATCAAGACCGGTCATGCGGAATCCCCGGCCTTCTTTTTCTTCTTGTCCTTGAACAGATCCTCGCGCGCCTTGGCGGCGTCCTCGGACAGCTGCACCACCAACCGATCGGCCAGGCGCATGTCGACGGCGACGATGTCGCGGGAGAACAGCCGGTCCTCCTTGTCGAGCTTGGACAGCATCGCAAGCGCGTTGCCGACGTCCTGCTCGGGCAGGCGGATGTCGAGGCCGTCCTTGAGTCTCAGATTCCAGCGCCGCTCGCCGACGAAGATGGCGGCCTTCGTCACCGCGTTCACCTGCGGATAGCGCGCCAGCAGCGCGAGGAAATCACGGGCCTGGGTTTCGGCGCCCTTGCCGACCACGAGCGGCAACGACAGGAACCGGCGCGAGACGTAGGGCTCGAGCACGGCGCCGTCGTCGGCGATGACCGAGAGCCGGCCGGCCTCCTGCCACAGCGCGAACGCCTTGCGCTCGGTAAGCTCGATCATGAGCTGGCCCGGATAGAGCTTCAGCACGGTCGCATCCGCGATCCAGGGATTGGCCTTGAGCTTGTCGCGCACCGCTTCGGCGTCGAGGAACAGAAGCGAGGAGCGGCCGCTGACGCCGCCGATTGCCAGGATCTCGTCTTGGGTGAGCTGCTTGCGGCCATTGATCACCACGGAGGTGATGCGGAACCCGGCGGAATTGGCCAACGCGTTGCGGGCGTCGCTGACCGCCGTGATGAAATCCTGGAGATGGCCGCCCTTGACGATGCCGAAGCCGCAGCTTCCGATCAGCAGCAGCACGGTCATGCTGATCCCGACCCGGCGCGGCAGGTAGCGCTCGATGAGTGCGACCACGCGCGGCGGCGGCTCGCGCTCGACGACGGCCTTTGCTCTGGTCTTGATCTTGGCCGCAGCGCGCTTCTCGTCGCGCTTGTCCTGCAGCCACTCGCGCAGAAGCACGACCGCTCCGATCGCGGCCGCCTTCAGGTCGGCTTGGGGCCTCAGCGATCTGAAAAGCGACCGGGTGAGGCTTCCTGCTCCATCCATTGCACGAGCTCGTCAACAGTTTGCCCGCGACATCGCGCGGATCCTGGCGAACATGACGTCTTGGGCATGCCGGGTCGGGTGCTGGTCTTCAGCAGAAGAAAACCTCTCCCCTTCAAAGCGTTCGCTGGAGGTGACATCACCCGCGACAGCTCACGCGCCGGCAGCCAAAGCGCCATATGCGCCGCCAGCGTTAACCTTCGGACGTCCTGGTAAACAAAAGGTAAAGTTCGTTAACGTCCGGCGCATTTTGCCCCGCGATGTGAGGCATTTGTGCCGCGATGTCCGGCATTTTACCGGTTTTGGACGCCAAACCGGCCCGTTTCGCCCATTCGGCCGTTAACCAGTCCTAATTATTTCCGCACGCCCCGCCCGGCGAGCTCCACCAGGCCGCGCAGGAAGTCGACGAACTCGATCCCCTCTGCTTTCAGCGCCTTGGGGTAGAGTGAGGACTTGGTCAGCCCGGGCAGCGTGTTGGTCTCGAGATAGACCAGGCCCCTGTCCGAGACGATGAAGTCCGACCGGGAATAGCCGGTGCAGGACATCGCGCGGTGCGCCAGCATCGCCTGCGCTTTCAGCGCCGCGGTGATCTCGGGTGCGAAACGGCCGGGGCAGATCTCCTGGGTCGACGTCAGGAGGTATTTCGCGGCGTAGTCGAAACTGCCCTCGCCCGGAATGATCTCGATCGGCGGCAGCGCGATGATAGACCCGTCGGTGCGCTCCAGCACGCCGCAGGTCGCCTCGATGCCGGCGATATAGGGTTCGATCACATATTCTTCGTGCCTGGCCGCATTGCGGACGGCGACGAGATCCTGTTTGGCGTTGACGAAGATCAGGCCATAGCTCGATCCGTCGCGCGCCGGCTTTGCGATCAGCCTCCCGTATTCGGCGAAAGCTTCGTCGATGTTGTCGAGCGCAACGCTCAGCGGCGGCGTCACGCCGCCGAGGGCGGCGAAGTGCTTGGCCGCGATCTTGTCGAAGGCGAGATGCGAGGAGGCCGAGCCCGATCCGGTGAAGGGGACGCCGCGCGCCTCGCACATCACCTGCAATTCGCCGTTCTCCGCGCGTCCGCCATGCAGGCCGAGCACCAGCACGCGATCCTCAGCCTTGGCCTGGTCGAGTGCCTGCGGCAACGGAATGCCCGATGTCCCGGGCTTGAACTCGTCCTCGAACGGACGGGCATGTTCGAGCAGCTGCTTCGACTGCACGACATGCACCTTGTCCTCGACGTCCCACCACCAGAGATCGGCCTCGGGAAGTGCCTGATGCAGCGCCTGGGCCGAGGCGACCGAGACGAGACGCTCTCTGTTGGAGCCGCCGAAGAGGATGGTGATGCGCATGGTCATAGTCTCTCTCGTTCCGTCATTCCGGGCCGCGACGAAGTCGCGAACCCGGAATCCATTTCCCCACCGTCTCTGAAGCCAAATGGATTCCGGGTTCTCGCTTCGCCCCGGAATGACACTTAGGCGAGAACTCCGATCCGCTTGATCTCCCAGTGAAGCTCAATTCCGGAATTTTCCTTCACGCGTTCGCGCACGGTCTCACCCAGCGTCTCGATATCGTGCGCGGTGGCATCGCCCGTGTTGATCAGGAAATTGCAGTGCATCTCGGAAACCTGAGCGCCACCGACACGCAAACCGCGGCAGCCTGCGGCGTCGACCAGCTTCCAGGCGGAATGGCCGGGCGGATTCTTGAAGGTCGAGCCGCCGGTCTTCTCGCGGATCGGTTGCGCGGTCTCGCGATGGCTCTGCACTTCCGCCATGCGCGCGCGGATTGCTTCCGTATCCCTGATCTCGCCGCGAAAGCGCGCGGAGGTGAAGATGATGGAGGGATCGACGCCGCTGTTGCGATAGACGAACTTCATGTCGGCGTTGGAGAACACGTGCTTGCTGCCGTCGCGCCCAACCCCTCGCGCCTCGATCAGCACGTCCTTGGTCTCGCCACCATTGGCGCCCGCATTCATGCGCAGCGCGCCGCCGATCGTGCCGGGAATGCCGTAGTAGAATTCAAGCCCGCCGATATTGGCCGACGCGGCGACCTCCGCCACGCGCTTGTCGAGCGCGGCAGCACCTGCGGTGACGACATCGCCGCTCGCGCTCGCTTCGCCGAAGGCGCGGGGCGCCAGCCGGCTCACGACGCCCGCAATGCCGCCGTCGCGCACGATCAGGTTGGAGCCGACGCCGACGACATGGACGGGGATGTCGCTGGCGAGACGCGCGAGGAAGTAAGCGAGATCGTCCTCGTCCGCCGGCGTGAACAGCACCTGCGCCGGACCACCGACGCGAAACCAGGTGAGCTCGGCGAGCGACTGATTGGCGAGCAGCCGGCCGCGGAGTTGCGGCATCGCAGCTTTGAGGTCGGGGGTGATGTCGGGGAAGGTCACCACCCTACCCCAGCGCCTTCAACTGATCCGGCAGGGCGTACGCCCATTGCGTGATGTTGCCGGCGCCAAGGCACACGACGAGATCGCCGGATTTCGCCAGCCCCTTGACGATGCCCGCGAGCTCCGATGCGCCAGGCAGCGGGATCACCTCGCGATGCCCGTGCGCGCGCAGGCCTTCGACGAAATGGTCGCGGTCGATGCCGTCGATGGGCGCTTCGCCGGCGGCATAGACGTCAGCGACCACAACCGCATCCGCATCGTTGAAACAGGTGCAGAATTCCTCGAACAGCGATTGCAGGCGGGTGAAACGATGCGGCTGCACCACGGCGATGACCTTGCCGTCGTAGGAATCGCGCGCCGCTTTGAGCACCGCCGCGATCTCCACGGGGTGATGGCCGTAATCGTCGATGACGCTGATACCGTTCCATTCACCGGTCTTGGTGAAGCGACGCTTGACCCCGCCGAAGCTGGCCAGCGCCTTGCGGATGGCTTCGTCCGAGACACCGAGCTCATGCGCGACCGCAATTGCCGCCGTCGCATTCGAGGCGTTATGCCGGCCCGGCATCGGCAGCGTGAGGTCGGCGATCTCGTGCACGGCCCCGCTCTTGCGATCGCGGATCACGACCTTGAATTTCGAGCCGCCGCCGCCCGCGGTGAGATCGACCAGCCTCGCATCGGCCTGCGGATTCTCGCCGTAGGTGATGATGCGGCGGTCCTCGATCTTCCCGACGAGGCTCTGCACCACTGGATGATCGATGCACATCACGGCAAAGCCGTAGAACGGCAGGTTCTCTACGAAATGACGGAAGGCGTCCTGCACGGCCTCGAAGGTCTTGAAATGATCGAGATGTTCAGGGTCCACGTTGGTGACGATCGCAACATCCGTCGGCAGCTTCAGGAACGTGCCGTCGCTTTCGTCGGCTTCGACCACCATCCAGTCGCCGGCCCCTAAGCGCGCATTGGAGCCGTAGGCGTTGATGATTCCGCCGTTGATGACGGTGGGATCGAGCTCGCCTGCGTCGAGCAGCGTTGCGACCATCGTGGTCGTCGTGGTCTTGCCATGGGTGCCGGCGATGGCGACGCAGCTCTTCAGCCGCATCAGTTCGGCGAGCATCTCGGCGCGGCGCACCACGGGAATGCGCCGCTCGCGCGCCGCCATCAGCTCCGGATTGTCGCGCTTGATCGCGGTGGAGACCACGACGACCTCGGCACCGTCGACATTCTCGGCCTTGTGGCCGACCGAGACTTTCGCGCCCTTCTTGCGCAGACGGTCGAGATTGTAATTGTCGGACGCATCCGAGCCCTGCACGGCATAGCCGAGATTGACCAGCACCTCGGCGATCCCGCTCATGCCGATCCCGCCGATCCCGACGAAGTGGATGGGTCCGATCTCGCGCGGCAGTCTCATGCTCTGTTCCCCGACCTCGCCGCCTTGCACAGGCGGTATCTGGCGAAGGTCACGGCCAAATCAGCCGCGTGCCTTGTTACTGGATGCCCCGCTTTAGAAGGCGAAGACAAGGGCTTTTTCGCGTCAGATTCCCGCGACCTTGACCACCAGATCGGCCAGCCGCTCGGCGGCATCGAGCCGCCCCGCCCCCTTCGCAGCTTCGGCCATGGCGGCGAGGCGCGCGGGCTCGGCGGCGAAAGCGGAGATCTCGGACGCCAGCCGGTCGGAGCTGAACTCGGTCTGCGGGATACGAATCGCGCCGTCGACCTCGACCAGCACGCCGGCATTGGCGAACTGATCCTGGTCGATCGAGCCCGGCAGCGGCACCAGGATCGAGGGCCGGCCGATCGCGGCGAGCTCGGCGACCGTGCCGGCGCCGGAGCGCGACACGATCAGGTGGTTGGAAGCAAGCCGCGCCGGGAGATCGGTGAAGAACGGCGCGAGCTCCACCTTGATCTTGAGCTTGTCGTAGATCGCGCGGACGCGGCTCATGTCCTCGTCGCGCACCTGCTGGGTCAGGACGAGCCGGCTCCACAGCGCGGGCTCGAGGCGCTCGATCGCGCCCGGCACGATGTCGGCCATGATGCGCGCGCCCTGGCTGCCGCCGACCACGAGTAGCCGCAGCGGTCCGTTCACCTCGGGCGCGGTATATGGCACGGCGGCGGCTGCGAGAACCGCGGGCCGCATCGGCGTGCCGACCGTCGTGGTCTTGCCTGACAGCGCCGGATCGCGGTCGAGCACGCCGGGCAGGGACGTCGCGATGGCGCGCACGCGGCCCGACAGGAACCGGTTGGCACGGCCGAGCACCGCGTTGGCGTCGTGGATGATGCCGGGCACGCCGGCGAATTTCGCAGCGACCAGCGGCGGCAGCGTCGGATAACCGCCGAAGCCGACGACGGCGACCGGCTTCAATCGCTTGATCAGCGCGTAGGCCGCGAGCGTGCCGGCGGCGAGCGTGAGGCCGGCATAGGCGAGCTGAAACGGATTGCGGCCGCGGGCGGTCTCGCTTCTGACGACGTCGATCATGTCCTTGCTGAACAGCCCGCTATAGCGCAGCGCGCGCTCGTCAGTGACGAGGCGGACGCGATAGCCGCGCCGGATCAGCTCGACACCGAGCGCCTCGGCCGGAAACAGATGGCCGCCGGTACCGCCCGCGGCGAGAAGAATCAGAGGAGAATTGTCCATGGTAGAGGCGTTTTACAGCCTATCCTCCGTCATTGCGAGCGCAGCGAAGCAATCCAGACTGCCTCCGCGGAGGCAACCTGGATTGCTTCGTCGCAAGCGCTCCTCGCAATGACGACTTACGCGTAACTGCGCATCGCCTCGGCGTGGCCGCTCGCCTCGACCTCGGTGCGCGGGCGCAGCCGCGTCAGCGCCAGCATCATGCCGACACCATAGGCGAGCGAGATGATCGAGGAGCCACCATAGGAGATGAAGGGCAGCGTCATGCCCTTGGCGGGGATAAGCTGCAGGTTCACCGACATGTTGATCGCCGCCTGCACGCCGAACAGGATTGCAAGGCCCGAGGCGGCAAAGCGCGAGAACATGTCCTCATTGGCATAGGCGCGCGACAGCGTGCGGATGACGACGAAGGCGAACAGCGTCAGCATGGCGAGGCACAGGATGATGCCGAACTCCTCGGCGGCAACGGCGAACACGAAGTCGGTATGGCTGTCCGGCAGGCTGCGCTTGGCGATGCCCTCGCCCGGCCCGAGGCCGAACCAGCCGCCGTTGTAGAAGGCCTCCATGGCGGTATCGACCTGGAAGGTGTCGCCGGAGGCCGGGTTCATGAAGCGCTTGATGCGGCCCGCGACGTGCGGAACGAACAGATAAGCGCTGAACAGGCCGGCCGCGCCGAGACCCGCAAGGCCGAACACCCAGATCATGCGCATGCCCGCGATGAAGAACAGCGAGCCCCACACCATCAGGATCAGCATGGTCTGGCCGAAATCCGGCTCCATCACCAGCAGCGCGACCAGCATCAGGAGCAGCACCAGCGCGATCGAGGTCGCAGGCATCTCCGGCCGCTTGGTCGATTCCGCGAACAGCCAGGCGGCGATGACGACGAAGGAGGGTTTTGCAATTTCGGAGGCCTGGATGTTGATGCCGAGCAGCGTGATCCAGCGCCGCGAGCCCTTCACCTCCGGGCCGAAGGCAAGCGTGAGCACAATCAGCACGATGCTGGCCGCGAAGATGATCAGGGCCGAACGGCGGATCGCACGCGGCGACAGGAAGGAGACACCGAGCAGCACGATGCAGGACGGCAACAGGAACAGCACGTGGCGGCCGAAGAAATGGAAGGGATCGAGCCCGATGCGGGTCGCAACCGGCGGGCTCGCCGCCAGCGACAGGATCACCCCGGTCAGCATCAGCGCCAGGATGGCGCCCATCAGCGGCTTGTCGACGGTCCACCACCACTCGGAAAAGGGGGTGCGTTCTTCACGGGAGAGCATGGGCGGCCGCTTTCGGACAGAGGTCGCCCCATTGGTCGCCGAGGTTGGTTACCGGGGGGTTAAGGAAACGGGGATGTTTCGAGATGATCCCCGCTGCCGCGCTAAATACGGTGTCATGCCCCGGCTTGACCGGGGCATCCAGTACACCGCGGCCGCTCGGCTCAAGCACCGTCTCTGGAATACTGGGTCGCCCGGTCAAGCCGGGCGACGACAGCGGAGGTTGTGAAGATGCGTGCCCTCACACCACCGGCTTCACGCCCGGCAGCGCCTGCACCAGATCGCGGAACTTGGTGCCGCGGATTTCGAAATTACGATATTGGTCGAAGGAGGCGCAGGCGGGTGACAGCAGCACGACCGCATCTTGCAGGCCCGAGGCTTCCGCATCGCGCGCGGCGTGCTCGACCGCGACGTCCAGCGTCTGGCTGATCTCGTGCGGGACTGTGCCCAGCGTTCCCGAAAACTCCTGCGCGGCCTCGCCGATCAGATACGCTTTTCGGATGCGCGGGAAGTAGCCGGTGAGGCCAGTGATGCCGCCCGCCTTGGGCTTGCCGCCGGCGATCCAGAAAATATCCGAGAAGGATGACAGCGCATGCGCGGTGGCGTCCGCGTTGGTGCCCTTGGAATCGTTAACGAACAGCACGTTGCCGCGGCGGCCGACCTGTTCCATGCGGTGCGCAAGGCCCGGAAAGCTGCGCAGGCCGTTCTGCAGCACCTCTAAGCTGACGCCCATCGCGAGCGTCGCGGCGGCGGCGCAGGCGGCGTTCTGCGCGTTGTGCTGGCCGCGCAGCGAGCCGATGCCGCCGAGCGCGGCGATCTCGCTGCGGGCGCCGCCCGCCGTGCGCACGATGGTGCCGTGCTCGACATGGATGCCTGAAGCCAGCGGATTCTTGACCGAGATGCGCACCACGTTCTTGCCGGCGCGGTCGAGCCGGTCGGCGATGTCGCGGCAAAAGCCGTCATCGACGCCGACGACCGCAGTGCCGCCACCTTGCACGCCGGCGACGAGGCGCTCCTTCACCGCGGCGTAATGCGCGATGGTGCCGTGACGGTCGATATGGTCCTCGCTGACATTGAGCAGGATGCCGACGGAGGGATCGAGCGAAGGCGTCAGGTCGATCTGGTAGGACGACATCTCGATGACGTGGACGCGGCCCATGCGCGGCGGCTCCAGCGACAGGATCGCGGTGCCGATATTGCCGCCCATCTGGGTGTCGTAACCGGCAACTTTCGTCAAATGCGCGATCAGCGCCGTCGTCGTCGACTTGCCGTTGGTGCCGGTGATGGCGACGAACGGCGCATCCGGCGCATGCCGCCGCCGCTCGCGGCAGAACAGCTCGATGTCGCCGATGACCTCGACGCCCGCCTCGCGCGCCTTCAGCACGCTCCAGTGCGGCACGGGATGGGTCAGCGGCACGCCCGGCGCGAGCACGAGGGCCGCGAAATTGGCCCAGGAGACATTGCGCAGATCCGCAGTGATGAAACCGGCCTGCGCCGCCTTGGCGACGTTCTCGGCATTGTCGTCGGCCGCGATCACCTCGGCGCCGCCGGCTTTGAGCGCCTGGCAGGAGGCGAGCCCCGAACCGCCGAGGCCGAACACCGCGACGGTTCTGCCGGCAAAGGACGTGACGGGGATCATCGAGCGATCACCGCAGCTTCAGTGTCGACAGGCCGGCGAGCGCCAACATCACCGAGATGATCCAGAAGCGGATCACGATCTGCGGCTCGGTCCAGCCGAGCTGCTCGAAATGGTGATGGATCGGCGCCATCCGGAAGATGCGCTTGCCCGTGAGCTTGAACGACACCACCTGGACGATGACGGAGACCGCCTCCAGCACGAACAGGCCGCCGATTACCGCGAGCACGATCTCGTGCTTCACCGCGACCGCAATGGCGCCCAGCATGCCGCCGAGGGCGAGCGAGCCGGTGTCGCCCATGAAGATCGAGGCCGGCGGTGCGTTGAACCAGAGGAAGCCGAGGCCGGCGCCCAAGAGCGCGCCGCAGAGCACCGCGAGCTCGCCGGTGCCGGCGACATATTTGATCTGGAGATAATCGGCGAACACCGCGTTGCCGGCGAGATAGGCGATCATCGCAAAGCTCGCGGTTGCGATCATCACGGGAACGATGGCAAGGCCGTCGAGACCGTCGGTGAGGTTCACCGCATTGCCGGCACCGACGATGACGAAGGCGCCGAACACGACGAAGAACCAGCCGAAATGCAGCACCGTGTCCTTGAGGAATGGAATCGTCAGCGCGGTCGAGGCGGGATCGCGGTTCAGCCGCACCAGGGCGTAGCACGCCACCAGCGCGATCGCCGCTTCGATCAGCAGGCGAAGCTTGCTGCCGAACCCGGTCGTGGTCTGCTTGGTCACCTTGAGGTAATCGTCATAGAAGCCGACGAAGCCGAAGCCGAGCGTCACCGCCAGCACGATCCAGACATAGGGGTTGAGTGGATTGGCCCACAGCACGGTGCCGACGGTGAGGCCGGACAGGATCATCAGCCCGCCCATGGTGGGCGTGCCCTTCTTGGCGAGATGCGATTGCGGACCGTCGGTCCGGATCGGCTGGCCCTTGCCCTGGCGGATGCGCAGATGATCGATGATCCAGGGTCCGAACAGGAACACGAACAGCGCGCCGGTGACGACGGCGCCGCCGGTGCGGAAGGTGATGTAGCGGAAGACGTTCAGGAAGGTGCGAACGGCACCGAAGCCCGGAAAAGTGTTGGAGAGCTCGATCAGCCAGTAAAACATTCAGTCGGTCCTATGGCGCCTATGCACGCGGTTTTGGCCTTGATCTTGGCAGTGACCTTGGCCTCAACGCGTCTCACGCGCATTCGCTGGTCTTCATCACGGGTCGGGCGACCTCTGGGGAAACCGGACGGCCTCGCGCCGCAAAGGGTTGAGATTCGGAAACAGCGCCTTCCAAGCAGTTTACGCCTTTGCCTGCAAGGCGGCCACCAGGCCGGGCACAAACTTGTTGACCCAGAACATCTTCTTGCTGCCCTTGACAACCACGACATCGCCCGCCTTCAGCAGATTTGCGACCTCGCCCGGCTTCAGCGTGGCGGGATCGTCGTGCCAGCCGAGGCCCTTGCCTGATGGCAGCACCTCGTAGAGGTGACGCATCAGGGGGCCGACGCAGTAGACGGCGTCAATACCGTCGAGATGCTTGGCGAGGGCGGTGTGATAATCGGGCGCATCGTCGCCCAGCTCCAGCATGTCGCCGAGCACCGCAACGCGGCGGCCGCCGGTCACGTTGCGCGCCTGCAGGCTTTGCAGCGCGGCAGTAACGCTGGCCGGATTGCCGTTGAAACTGTCGTCGATCACCGTGATACCGCCGACCGCCTGCTCGACGCCTCGGCCGGTCATGATGCCGACCCGGTCGAGCTTGATCGCGAGCGTCGCCGCGTCGAGATTGGCCGCACGGGCCGCGGCGAGCGCGGCCAGCGCATTCTGCACGCGGTGCGGCGCGCCCGGCGTCAGGCTGAAGGCGATCTCCTTCTTGCCGATCATGGCCACGACCTGCCAGCTCTCGCCATGCGGCGCATGCGCGACCTCATGCACCTCGGCATGCTCGCCGAAGCGCACCACCTTGCCCTTCCATTCCGACGCCTTGAGCCCCGCGGGCAGCACCAGCACCCCGTCCTCGGGCAGGCCAAGCGCGATCGACACCTTCTCGCGCCTGATCGCGTCGAGCGAGCCGAGCTTTTCCAGATGCACCGGCTGGACGTTGACGACCAGCGCCACCGTCGGCCGCGTCAGCTCGCTGAGCCGCGCGATCTCGCCTTTCTGGTTCATGCCCATCTCGACGACCCAGAGGCTGGCGTCGGGCCTGGCGTTGCACAGCGTCAGCGGCACACCCCAGAAATTGTTGAAGCTCGACGGGCTCGCATAGGCGTTCGGATAAGCCGCCAGAAATTCCTTGGTGCTGGTCTTGCCGGCGCTGCCGGTGAGCCCGATCACCGGCCCCTTGAAACGCGCGCGTGCGGTGCGCGCGAGGCTCCAGAGGCCGTCGATCAGCGTGTCCTTCACCACGATCTGGGGAATGCGGCTGCCCGCGATCTCGTGCGGTACGATCATCGCGACCGCGCCGGAAGCTTCCGCCTTGTCCGCGAACTCCCAGCCGTCGCGCGCGCTGGCAAAGGCCGAGACGAAGCCGCCGCTCGGCGTGCCGCTCAGCGCGACGAACAGGCTGCCCGGTTTCACCAGGCGGCTGTCCTGGGTGACGAAGTCGATCGGCGTGTTCGGGAACGATCCGGCAACGCCCAGCGCACGCGCCACCTCGGCAACCGTCCATATCGGCGCGCTCATGCAACCCTCGACGCTAATGCGGCGGCGACCGCCTCGTGATCACTGAAGGGCAGCACTTGGCCGCCGACGATCTGCCCGGTCTCATGTCCCTTGCCGGCGATGAGCAGTGCATCGCCCTCCTGCAAGTTCTCGATCGCCGCGCGGATCGCGACGGCACGGTCGCCGATTTCGCGGGCGCCCTTCGCCGTGGCGAGGATCGCCGCACGGATCGCTTCCGGTTTCTCGCTGCGCGGATTGTCGTCCGTGACGATGACGTCGTCGGCGTTCTCCGCCGCGATCTCGCCCATGATCGGCCGCTTGCCGGCATCGCGATCGCCGCCGGCGCCGAACACGACGACCAGCCGACGCTTGGCATAGGGACGCAGCGCCTGCAGCGCCTTCGCCAGCGCGTCGGGCTTGTGCGCGTAGTCGACGAAGATCGGCGCGCCATTGCGCTCGCCGACGCGTTCGAGCCGGCCTTTGGCGCCCTCGAGGTGCTCCAGGCTCGCGAACACATCGGCCGCATCGCTGCCGGTGCCGATCGCAAGCCCCGCGGACACCAGCGCGTTCTCGATCTGGAATTCGCCGACCAGCGGCAGCCGGATCGCATAGCCCTTGCCCCGATGTGCGACCGTAAGCCTTTGCGAGAAACCTTCGACCACGGCTTCGGTGAGACGGATGCCCTCGCCTGCCCCGTCGCCGTTGCGACCGACCGCCATCACGCGCAGGCCTCGCGCGTTCGCTGCGTCGATGACTTCCGCCGAGCAGTCATGATCGGCCGAGATCACCGCCGCGCCGTCAGGGGCGACCAGTTCGCGGAACAGCCTGAGCTTCGCGGCAAGATAATGCGCGACTGTCGGATGATAATCCATGTGGTCGCGGGAGAGATTGGTGAAGCCGGCGGCAGAAACGCGCACACCGTCGAGCCGGTATTGGTCGAGCCCGTGCGAGGACGCTTCGAAGGCGAGATGCGTGACGCCCTCGCGCGCGATCTCGTCGATCTGCCGGTGCAGCGCGATCGGGTCCGGCGTGGTCAGCGAGCCATAAACCGTGCGCCTTGACGAGACGAGGCCGATGGTGCCGATGCTGGCGGAGACGTGTCCCAGCCGCTCCCAGATCTGGCGGGTGAAGGCTGCGACCGAGGTCTTGCCGCTGGTGCCGGTCACGGCGGCGATGGTCGCGGGTTGGGCGGGAAAAAACCTGGCCGCGGCCCGCGCCAGCGCGCGGCGCGGATTGGCCACTGTGACGAACGGCACTTTGCTGCCGTCAGGCGCATGGTCGCCGACGACGGCCACCGCGCCTGCGGCGATCGCGGCATCGATGAAGCGCGCGCCGTCGGTCTTGCTGCCCGCGAGCGCGAAGAAGAGGTCGCCCGGCTTGACCACGCGGCTGTCGAGCGCAAGGCCGCTCACATCGAGCGCCGCGACAGCAGGCTCGATCGCGGCGTCATTGCCTAGCAGGTCGGAGAGCTTCATGGTCTTCCAGTCGACATGCCCCGCCGTAAGCCGACCCGGGGAAAAGCCCGACTCAGCAGCGGCGATGGCCCACCCGTTGATTACTGGGTTGTCCTGGATGCTGCAAGAATAAGGCGTTCCGCAGGCGGCAAATCGAACCGCGGCTCGATGCCCAGCAGCGGCGCGATCCGCTCGATCACCTTGCCGCCGGTCGGCACCGTGTTCCAGCCCGAGGTGATGAAACCATGCGTTTCGGGCAGCGCCTGCGGCTCATCCAGCATGATCAGGACGTGATATTTGGGATCGTCGCAAGGCAGGATGGCGGTGAAGGAGTTGAGCACGCGCTTCTTGGCATAGCGCCCGTTGACGACCTTCTCGGACGTGCCGGTCTTGCCGCCGACGTAGTAGCCTTTGACATCTGCTTTTCTCGCCGAACCAACTTCGGCATTGAGCCGCATCAGGAACCGCATCTTGTCGCTGGTCTCCGGCTTGATGACGCGCTTGGCCAGCTCCGCAGCTTCCGCTTCGCTGCGCTTCATGAAGGTCGGCGGAATCAGATAGCCGCCGTTCACCAGCGCGTTGATGCCCATCACCGCCTGCAGTGGTGCCACCGAAAGACCCTGGCCGAACGCGGCGGTGACCGTGTTCAGCTCGCTCCAGCGCCGCGGGAGCAGCGGCGCCGCGCTCTCCGGCAATTCCGTGCGCAGGCGCGTCATCTGGCCCATCTTGGAGAGAAACGCCTTGTGCGCCTCGACGCCCTGATTGAGCGCGATCCGGGCCGCGCCGATGTTGGACGAGTAGGTGAACACTTCCTTGGTGTTGATGAAGCGCCCGAGCGGATGGCTGTCGTGAATGGTGAACTTGCCGTAGTGCAGGTTTCCGCGCGCGTCCCACATCGAGTTCAGATTGATCTTGCCGGAATCGAGTCCCATCGCCAGCGTGAACGCCTTGAAGGTCGAGCCCATCTCGTAGACGCCGGTGGTCAGGCGGTTGATGCGATCTGGGTCGTGCGCTTCCTTCGGATTGTTGGGATCGAAGTCGGGAAGCGAGACCATCGCCACGATCTCGCCGGTCTTGACGTTGGAGACGAGACCGGAGGCGGCCTTGGCGTGGAATTTATCCTTCGCCTTCAGCAGTTCGTCGCGCAGCGCGTGCTCGACACGCAGATCGACCGCGAGCTCGATCGGCTTTTGCAGCCGGTCGGTGGCAAAGCCGGCGCGGTGCAGATCGGCGAGCCCCTGATTGTCGAGCCACTTCTCCAGGCCGGCGATGCCCTGGTTGTCGATGTTGACGAGCCCGATGAGATGGGCGACCTCGTTGCCGGTCGGATAGACGCGCTTGTTCTCGCGCAGGAAGCCGATGCCGGGAATGCCGAGCTTGTGGACGGCCTGCTGCTGCGACGGCGTGACCTCGCGCTTGAGCCAGACGAAGCCCTTGCGCGTCTTCAGGCGCTCGCGCACCTCGGCCTCGTCGAGGTCGGGAATGGTCGCGGTCAGGAGCTCGATCGCTTCGTCCTTGTCGATGATGCGGCGCGGCTCGCCGAACAGGCTCGACGCCTTGACGTCGGTCGCAAGGATCGCGCCGTTGCGGTCGACGATATCGGGCCGCGCGGTCGCGACCACCTCCTGCGCCGCAGCGCGGCGCGCGCCGTGGGCATCGGCGCCGATCGCAAACATCACGAGCCGGCCGCCGATCACGGCATAGACCGAAGCGAAGGCGAGCATCGCGAGGCCGACGCGTGCACGCGCCTTCGCGGCGCGATCGACATTGCGCCCGTAGAGCAGGCTGCGGATCAGCCGCTGCCGCCAGGGTTCTGTGGCTTTGACCGGGAGCGCAGCGCTCATTGCTTGTCCTCGGGCTGAGACACGGAGCCCGTCACATTGTCGGGATCGCTCGCGGCTTCGATGGTATTGAGCATGGCTCCGATCGGATCGGGCTCGCCCGGCCTGAACATTCGCGGCGGACGCTCCGGCAGATTCTTCAGCGAATCATACTGCGTGCCGTTGACCGGCTTGAGCTGCAGATGCCGGTCGGACAGGCCCTGCAGCCGGTGGGGCGCATCGAGCTTGGCCCATTCGGAACGCAGCGACGCGATCGCATCGCGCTGCTCGCGGATCTCCGCATGCAGCCGCAGCACCTTCTCGACGCGCGCCGTGGAGTCCATCTTGATCCGGTAAACATAGGCCGCGGCGAAGATCAGCGCGCCTATGACGAGGAGGTGGATGATGCGCATGCGCTAGCCGCCCCTCATCACGTCGGAGAGCCTGGGCCAGGACGATGGCTCGCCATCGTCCTGCGCCGGCGCGGAGGTGCGCTCGGCTGCGCGCAGTTTTGCGGAGCGCGCGCGCGGATTATGCGCGACTTCGTCCTCACCGGCGACGACGGGTCGCCGGGTCAGCAGCTGGAAGCTCGGCGGAACTTGCGCCACCTCCGGCAGATGCCGCGAACCGCCGCCGGTCTTCGAACGCTCGGAGAGGAAGTTCTTGACGATGCGGTCTTCCAGCGAATGGAACGAGACAACGACGAGGCGGCCTCCCGGCTTGAGCACGCGCTCGGCTGCAGCAAGCGCGGTCTGGAGTTCTTCGAGCTCTTCGTTGACGAAGATGCGCAGCGCCTGAAACGTCCGCGTCGCCGGATGAATATCTCCGGGCTTCGAGCGTATGACCCTGCCGATGAGATCGGCGAGCGCACGCGTTGTCGTGAACGGGGTCTCCTGGCGGTCCGCGACGATGGCGCGGGCGACGCGGCGCGAATGCCGCTCCTCACCGAACAGATAGATGATGTCGGCGAGATCGCCTTCCGAGGCACGGGCCACCACGTCGGCCGCAGTCGGCCCGGCCTGCCCCATCCGCATGTCGAGCGGACCGTCGAGGCGGAAAGAGAAGCCGCGGGCTGCCTGGTCGAGCTGCATCGAGGACACGCCGACATCCATCACGACGCCGTCGACGCCATCGGTGCCCTGCGCCGCGCAGACCTCGGCGAGGTTGGAGAAGCGGTCCTCGACCAGCGTGAGCCGGCCTGCCGATCGTTCGACCAGTTCAGCGCCGCCCGTGATCGCAGTGTGGTCGCGGTCAATGGCGATGAGCCGGGTTCCCGGCACCTCCAGGATCGCACGGCTGTAGCCGCCGGCGCCAAAAGTGGCGTCGACATAGATGCCGCCTTCGCGCGGGGCGAGATGGGCGATAGCCTCACGGCCAAGAACGGGAATGTGCGGAACCGAGCTCATGCGCCACGCCGGCCGAAAGTCCAGCCTGACGTCCAAGCGAGATCGGGGACGAACAAGCCCATAGCGCCTCGAATCATTCCGCGTCGCGGCGGTTCCACGACAAAGCCCCAGTCCAGCATGGTTACCGAACCCGGTCGTCCCGGGCTGCAACCCCAGTGTTGCCAGTGCAATTTGTCGGGCAGCCATGGGATTTCGAGCCAAAATGCGCTTTGCCGCCTCCGGGCACGGGTCGGCTCTTCATCCCTCAGTAACGGCCCTTAGCGTTAAGAAAGCGTTGATCGGCTCGTTACAAGACGAAAAGGTGCAGCGGCGGTGATGCTTCATCCACACACATGCGCCAAAATGCAGCCGTTAACTGCGCCGCGCGATTGCGCGCGGTGGGCGGTAAAGGAATAGTAAAGAGAAGGGCTTGGCCCATTCTCTCGCGACCTGGTTTGTCTATGCCGCCGTCCGGTTCGTCCACACCGTCTGGATCTGATTCGAAGCGCCAACGCGTTCTCCCGGTTCCCAAGGCCGCGGCGAACATGCGGACGTTCGAGCCTGACTCCTCGATCGTCTCCGACATCATCCCGTCGCCGAACCATGGCGAGCGCAACAAGGGCCGGCAGCCCGACATGATCGTGCTGCACTACACCGGCATGCCCGATGTCGAGGGTGCGCTGGCCCGGCTCTGCACGGCCGGCACCGACGTCTCGGCGCATTACGTCGTGCTGGAGGACGGCCGCATAGTACAATGCGTGCAGGAGACCAGGCGCGCCTGGCACGCCGGCGTCTCGTCCTGGGCCGGCGAGGACGACATCAATTCCTGCTCGATCGGCATCGAGATCGTCAATCGCGGCCACGACTGGGGCTATCCCGAGTTTCCGCTTCGCCAGATCGCCGCCGTGATCGCGCTGTGCCGCGGCATCATGCTCCGCCGCAAGGTGTCGGCCCACCGGGTGCTCGGCCATTCCGACGTCTCACCCGCGCGCAAGAAAGACCCCGGCGAAAAGTTTCCGTGGCACTCGCTGGCCAATTCCGGCGTCGGTCATTGGGTAACGCCTGCCCCGATCGTGCGAGGCGAGACTTTGATGCTCGGCACCATCAGCGACGAAGTGCTGAGCATGCAGCAGGCGCTCGCCAGATACGGCTACGGTGTGCCGCTGACCGGCAAATACGACGCCGCGACCATGGAAGTCGTTACGGCCTTCCAGCGCCATTTCCGCCCGGCGCGGCTGGATGGTGTCGCGGACCATTCGACGCTGGCGACCTTGCAGGCGCTGCTGGCGAGCCTGCCGGCGGAGGGAACGACCGTCGCATCGAAGTGACGGCGCTAACCACGCCGCACCTCGCCCAAGGCGATCCCGGCTTGACGGAACCGTCACAAATGCCCCATGCGTTGTCGGTCAGTCGGCCGGACGGCCGCTCCGGCAAGCGCCGAAAGGCCGCCGGGGAGGAAAGTCCGGGCTCCCTTGACATGCGGTGCCGGATAACGTCCGGCGGGGGTGACCCCAGGGAAAGTGCCACAGAGAACGAACCGCCCGCCTCGCCCTTTGGGCTTCGGCGCGACAAGCCCTCGGGCCTGCCGTGCCGTAGCAGCGCAAGCTGCGTAGGCAGGTAAGGGTGAAAAGGTGCGGTAAGAGCGCACCGCGGCTCCGGCAACGGAGCCGGCATGGCAAACCCCACCGGGAGCAAAACCGAATAGGGACGGCAAATGCGGGCCGATCGCGCAAGCGATAACGCCGCGGGGCGATGTCAGGCCCGCCGTCCGGGTAGGTTGCTCGAGGCCACGTGCAAACATGGTCCCAGAGGAATGGCCGTCACGTATCGTTCGCGCAAGCGGACGGTGCCCTACAGAACCCGGCTTACAGGCCGGCTGATATCTTGCAACGAGGGGTTCGATGCTCACCGCATCGGACCCCTCACCATTTGAGCCCAGCGCAGTCATTCAACCGGTCGTCATTCCGGGGCTCGCGAAGCGAGAGCCCGGAATCCATCGGGCGGCAGAGTTGGTGGATGAATGGATTCCGGGCTCGTGCTGCGCACGCCCCGGAATGACAGCGAGGATTTTACGCGACGATCTTCTCCAACGTCGCCATCAGCGCCGCCGGTGCGGTGACATTCGGTGCATGGCTGGCGTCGAGCTCGAAACAGCGCCACCCCTCCTCGCTCTTCGCCCGTGCCGCGAATTGCCCGAACACGTCGCCCGGTGGAATGCGGGTGCAATAGATGTAGCTGCGCGGCATCGATGGCTCGCCATGCGCGAGGCTCAATCTCGTCTCGAAACATTTGATCGGCATGTCGACCCGGCGCGCATTGAGCCAGTCGATATCAGCTTGCGGCGTATCCGGCGGCGGCGGGTTCGGCGGAACGCGATAGCCGTCGCCGGAGCTTGCGGCCTTGCGCATCGGCTCGCGTCCACCCTCGTGGAGATCGAACAGCGACTGGCCGTTACGCGGCACGAAGGCATCCAGATAGATCAACTGCGTCACGCGCTCGCGGGCGCGATCGGCGACGCCGGTCGCGACCATGCCGCCATAGCTGTGGCCGAGCAGCACGATGTCGCTCAGATCTTCGAATCTGATGACGTTGAGGATGTCCTGGATATGCGTCTCGAGGTCGATCGAGGGACTGGCCAGGTGCGCACGATCCCCGAGGCCGGTGTAGGTCGGCGCCACCAGGCGGTGACCGGCCTCAGCCATCAGCGGATGCATCTTCTTCCAGGCCCACCCGGCGGACCAGGCGCCATGACAGAGCAGGAAGGTCTTCGCGCCCGTGGCCATCTGCGTTTCCATCGCTCTTGCTTGATCCGATGGAGTGTAGCGGCCGGACGCGCGATGTAAACGCTGCTTCTGCTCAAGCGGCGCGCGTGTCCGCCTTCACCAGCACCGGCGCAAGCTCATCCGCCTCGCGCCGCAGCTTGCTCGCCTCGAATCCGTGCATGCCGAGCTGCCATTGCAGCCCGACGATGGCGCCCTTGGTCGGCTGCAACAATGCGAGCGAAGCGAACAGGGTGACTGGCAGCCACACCGCGAGTTGCAGCCACTCCGGCGGCGCGTAGGCGGTCTCGACCGCGAGGATCGCCGGCACCACGAGGTGGCCGACCACGACCATGACGAGATAGGCCGGAAAGTCGTCGGCGCGCTGGTGAAACAGCTCCTCGCCGCAATGGTCGCAAGCGTCCGTCACTTTCAGGAAGCGGCCGAACATGTGCCCTTCCCCGCAATTTGGACATTTGCCGCTGAACCCGCGCCACATCGCCTTTGCCAGAGAGACCGCCATGACCACACCTCTTCCTTTCCAACGATCCATACAATATTATCTTGTATCCATACATTCAAATGATATGGGCCTAAATTGCATGGATTGGACTCCTACAATCTCCGAGCTCTCGGGCCCGCGCTACCAGCGCATCGTCGAGGCCATGGAGGCCGACATTGCCGCGGGGAGGCTGGTGCGCGGCCAGCAACTGCCGACGCAGCGCGCGCTGGCCAAGGCACTCAATGTCGACCTCACCACGGTGACACGCGCCTACACCGAGGCAAGGCGCCGCGGCATCATGGAAGCCCGCGTCGGACAGGGCTCATTTGTGTCGGAGACCAGCGCGCGCCGCGCGGTCGACCTGCCGCATCCGGTCGCGATCGACCTCTCGATGAACGTGCCGCCGCACCCGCTGGAGGCGCAGCTCGACGAGCGCATCATGGCCGGAATGGAGGCCATCCGCGCGCAATCGGGCCTGACGGCGTATCTCAACTATCAGCCGCCCGGCGGCAGCGCGCATGAGCGCGAAGTCGCGGCGCGCTGGATGCGTGCACGGGTGCCGCACGCACAGGCCGACAAGCTCGTGATCTTTCCGGGCACGCAGACGATCCTTTTCAACCTGCTCGGACACCTTGCGAGGCCTGGTGATATCGTGCTGACGGAGGCGCTGACATTTCCCGGCATCAAGGCCGCAGCATTGCGGCTCGGCGTCAGGCTCGTGGGCGTCGCCATGGATGATGGCGGCATACTGCCCGACGCGCTGGCAAAGGCCTGCCGCGTGCACCGGCCAAGGGCCGTCTATCTCATTCCGACGCTGCACAATCCGACCACTGCGACGCTTTCCCCGGAGCGGCGCGGCGCCATCGCAAGGATCATCCGCGATACCGACACGATCCTGATCGAGGACGACGCCTACGGCCTGCTCGACCGCTCGGCATCGCCGATCGCGAGCCTCATTCCGGAGCGGACTTATCTTGCGACCACGCTGTCGAAATGCATCGCACCGGCGCTGCGTGTTGCCTATCTGGTGACGCCCGACAGCGGCGCGCAGCGGGAGCTGCGCACATACTTGCAGGCGACCGTGCAGATGCCGGCGCCACTGATGGTCGCGCTGGTGACGCATTGGATCGAAAGCGGCATCGCCGATCGCATCATCACCGCCATCCGCAACGAGGCGGTCGGACGTCAACAACTCGCGCAACGCGCGCTGAAGGGCTTCCAGTTCCTGGCCAAGCCCGCGTCGCATCACCTGTGGCTGCGGCTGCCCGAGAGCCGGCCCGATGTCGCCGCACATCTGCTGCGGAATGGACTTGCGGTCGTCGCCGGCGATGCCTTCACGGTCGATGGGACACCGCCGTACGCGGCGCGCGTCTCGCTGGGAGCGGCTCGGAACAGATCGGAATTGACGGAAGCGCTGCGCATCCTAGTCGGCGCACTGCACAAGCCCGCCGACACGAGGCAGATCGTCTAGATCATCGACTGACGGCGATGGCCGGCGCGCACGACCGGTGCCGCAGGCAACGGATAGGCCTGCGATGCATAGGCATCATCAGCGCAGCGTGGATTGACCCGCACGGCAGCAAGCATGCTATGCGAGCGACGGCCGTATCGGAATCGCCCCGGCGAAGAGGACAATCTGTTGGAAACACTCACCTACGTCCTGCTGCTGTTCGGCGCGCTGGCCGGGGGCTTCGTCTCGGGGCTGGCCGGATTTGGCACGGCGCTGATGGCGCTCGGCATCTGGCTCTACGTGCTGCCGCCTTCGCTCGCCGTGCCCCTGGTGCTGATCTGCTCCGTGATCGCGCAGAGTTCGACGCTGCCCTCGATGTGGAAGAGTTTCGATCTCTCGCTGGTGTGGCCGTTCCTGATCGGAGGGCTGATCGGAGTACCGCTGGGCACCACGATGGTCGCCTCCGCCGATCCCAAAGTGTTCAAGCTGAGCGTCGGCGTACTGCTTCTGATCTTTTCGAGCGCGCTGTACCTGAACAAGAAGCCGCTCGCCATCAAGTTCGGCGGCCGCATCGCCGACGGCGCAATCGGCTTCGCCGGCGGCATCCTGGGCGGGCTTGCGGGACTGTCAGGGCCGCTGCCGATCCTGTGGGCCAACATCCGCGGCTGGAACAAGCACGAACGGCGCGGCATCTTCCAGCTCTTCAATTTCACGGTGCTCGCCACTGCACTGGTGTTGCAGACAGCGTCAGGCCTGGTCGAACTGAAGGTTGTCTGGCTCGCGCTGATCGCGTTTCCGGGCACTTTGATCGGCGCATGGGCCGGCGCGCGCGTCTATCACGCGCTGAGCGACAAGCATTTTGGCGATGTCGTGCTCGGCCTCTTGTTCCTGTCAGGCCTCGGCCTCGTCTGGAACAGCTTTGGCGCGCGTTAGCCTTGCGCCTTTCTGGCGAGCGCCATGCCACCGGCGACACCGACACCGAGCACATAGATCCAGCCCGGCGCGAAGTCGAACAGATGCGTGTTGAACAACGAGGTCAGCATGCTCTGGACCACGACCAGCAGGCCGATCCAAGCGGCCAATCCCTCGCCGCGAAACAGCGACAGGTGCGCAAACCAGAGCGCATAGAGGATCAAGACGCCAACGACGCCCACTGCACGGCGACGCTGAGGGTCTGATTGTGCGGGTTGCTGACGACCTCCCCGCGCAGTGGATCGGTCTGCGCATCGGCAGCCACGCTCGCGAACAGGCCGCGGATCGAGCCGGTGCCATGTCCGACGAACGGCGCATCGGCGACGAAGCCCAGGGACTTTCGCCAGTACTCGAGACGTGAGCCCATTCCACTGACCCGACCATCCTGCACGCTCATCTCATAGTCCCCGCTGAACTTGGCCACCGTCATGCGCAGATTCGGCGAGACGATCCAGAGCAGCAGCGCCAATAGCGCCACGACGCCCGCGACGAGCAGCGCCGTACGCCGATGCAGGTACAAAAGCGCGAACATCAGGATCAGGATCGGCAAAGTCAGGAGCGCCGTGCGCGAGACCACGACGAAGATCATGTTGGCGAGGAATCCGAACGCGAGCGCCGCAAGCAGCACCGCGATGCCGAGGCGGCGTTGTCGCAGCAGCGCCACGATCGGATAGACCAGCGCGAGCGCACAGAGCGCGAACTCCTGGCTCTGGTCGATATAGTTGCGCACCGCGATCCCGCTTTCGACCTTGTAGGGCCCCCGCGACAGGTAGAGCTTCAGCGAGAGTGCCGGGTCGATGGCAACGGCGAAGGAATAGAGCATCAAGGCCGTGCAGGACAGCAGGAAGGCGGAAAACACCCAATGGCCGCAGGGCCAGCGCTCGAACTGGTAGATCAGGAGCGGAATCACCAGCAGCTTCGTTGCCGGGCCGATCGCGTGGACTCGCTCCGGCCATGGCGCGTCCGACCAGGGCGTTCCGACGGCGGCGAGCGCGACCAGCGCGATCGGCAGCAGGCAGATCGGACGAAGCAGCGACCGCGGAAACTCGCGGAGATCGACGAACGCGAATGCGATCAGCCAGGGTATGAGCGCAAAGATCAGTCCGGTCGTCGTCCACGGCAGCAGCAGCGCGATCAGCGCGACGAAGCGGGCCGGCGTGCGATAGCGCGCCGCCCAGATCGCCGAGAGCCATGACGCTGCCTGCTGTTCGTTCGACACCCCGGTCATCGCGCCCCTTGGCCAGCCAACGGCGCGGCAAATTAGCCGGAGCCGCGGGCTGGTGCCAAGCGCCGCTACGCTGGCGCACGCGCGGGAGGCGTCGCGGAATCAGGCCCGGCCAGTGCCGGAGCCTCCGCCTGCCGAATTGGCGGCAGGCGCTTGCCCAACTCGCGGCGCAGCAGCCACAGGCTCAAGCCCGCCTGGAACGTGGTCGCCGCGATCGACAGATACCAGACATGCTCCATGCGAAAGCCCGGCCGCGTCGAGAGCCAAATCACCGGCAGCGAGTAGGTGAACACGCGCGTCGCCGAGCTCAAGAGCACCGGCCTGGTATTGCCGAGCCCCTGGAACATGCTCGAGCAGGTGAAGATAAGACCTTGCGCGACCATGTTGAGCGAGATGATCCGCAAGAACAGGAAAGCAACCTCCATCGTTTCCCGGTCGTTGGAGAATCCGGCGAGCAAGAGTTCGGGCTTGAATTGCGCCAGGCACATGAAGCCGATCATCACGACGGTCGTGATCAGCGCTGCCTGCACGAAGGTTTCGCGTACGCGCGCGTCGTTTGCCGCACCGACATTCTGGCCGGCGATCGGCCCTGCCGCGAGCGCGACCGCAAGCGCCGGCATCTGGATCAGGGCGAGGACGCGCTGTCCGATGCCGAATCCAGCCTGCGCCGACGCGCCGAAGTCACGCAGCACGTAGTAGACCACCGCCATGAAGATGAACATCATTGCAAACTCGCCGCCGGCCGGCAGGCCGACGTTGAGTATCCGCTTCAGATGATGCGCCTGCGGCCCCCACTGCGCCGGGTTAAAGGCGACGTAGCGCTCGACCTTGCGGAAATACGCCAGCAGCGCCACGACGCCGATCGCCACCGCGATCGAGCTTGCCAGCCCGGCTCCGGCAACGCCGAGCGCGTAACCGGTGCCCCAGCCCGAGATCAGCACCGGCGCCAGCGCGATGTTGATCATGACGGCGAGCACCCGCACGAGCATCGCGGGACCCACGCTGCCGGTCGCACGCAGCGCGGACGCCAATACTTGCATGGCGAATTCCAGCGCGAGTGCCGGCATGAACCACAACAGGTAAGTCGTCCCCGCCTCGATCGTGGCCTGGTCGGCGGCAATCGAGCGCATGTAAGGACGCGACAGAGCTGCGCCCATGACCAGGGTCAGCAGACCGAACAGCACCGACAGCGCTATCGCCTGGTTGAAGATCAGGTTCGCATCCGGCCGGTCCTTGCGCCCCACGGCATGTGCGATCAGCGCCACCGTGCCGACGCCGAGCACCTGCAGCAGCGCGTTAATGAGAAAGCCGGCATTGCCGGCCGCGGCAACGCCCGCGACGGCGGCATCGCCCAGGCCCGATACGAAATAGAGGTCGACCAGCTGGCAAAGCATGATCGTGACCATGCCGACCATGATCGGAGGTGCCATGACCAGGATGTGTCTCACGATGGAGCCGTTCGTCAGGTCTTTCATGTCTTCACCCCGGGCGGAGTGGCGGCGGGGCATTCACCCCGCCGTCCCCGCGCCTCATTCCGCCGCTGCGACACGTTCGAGCTCCACCACCTGGCGCTCGAACAGGCCGCGATAGAGGCCTCCTGGCTTGCCTGCGAGCACGGCGTGGGTGCCCTGCTCGACGATCTCGCCGCGGTCGAACACCAGGATCCGATCGAGGCTGCGCACCGTCGACAGCCGGTGCGCGATCACGATCGAGGTACGGCCCTTCATCAACCGCTCCATCGCCTGCTGGATCAGCGCCTCCGATTCCGAATCGAGGCTCGAGGTCGCCTCGTCCAGGATCAGGACCGGCGCGTCCGCCAGGAACGCGCGCGCCAGCGCCACGCGCTGCCGCTCGCCGCCCGACAGTTTCACGCCGCGCTCGCCGACCAGCGTGCCGTAGCCCTTCGGCAGGCGCAGGATGAAGTCGTGCGCGTTGGCCAGCCGCGCGGCGTGCTCGATCGCCTCCGGGCTGGCGCCGGGCCGGCCATAGGCGATGTTCTCGGCGAGCGAGCGGTGAAACAGGATCGGCTCCTGCTGCACGATCGCGATCTGGCTGCGCAACGATTGCTGCGTGGCGTGCGCGATGTCCTGCCCGTCGATCAGCACGCGGCCGCCGCTGACGTCGTAGAGCCGCTGCACCAGCTTGACGAAAGTGGTCTTGCCGGACCCGGAGCGTCCGACGAGACCCACACGTTCGCCGGCCCGGATCGTCACCGACAGTGCGTCGTAGAGCGGCGCGCGATGACCGCCATAGTGGAACGTGACGTCGTCGAAGACGATCTCGCCGCCCTCGATCGCGATCGGCCGCGCGTGGGCCGCATCGGCAATGCCGATGGGCTCGGCATGGATCGCCACCAACTCGTCCATGTCATTGACCGAGCGCTGGAGGTTGTTGATGTGCATGCCGACGTCACGCAAATAGGCGTGGATGACGTAGTAACTCGTCAGCACGTAGGTGACGTCGCCGGGCGAGGCATGCCCAGACATCCACAGCAGCACCGAGCCGCCGATCACGGAGGCGCGCAGGCACAGCAGCAAGGCAAGCTGCGACATGGACGTGTAATTGTAGCGATACCAGGTCCGCCGCACGCGCACGCGCCAGCGATTGATGACGCGGGCCAGCCGCGTGTCCTCGCGCCCTTCGGCGCCGAACGACTTCACCACGGCGTTGCAGGTCAGCGCGTCCGCCAGCGTGCCGCCGACCTTGGTGTCCCATGCATTGGAGATTCGTGCGGCCGGCGCGATGTAACGCGTCGAGAACACGACCGTGATGGCGACGTAGATGATCGCCCCGATCGCGATCACGAGGCCAAGCGGGGCCCAGTGCACGCCGATCAGGATCATAGAGCCGACCAGCACCAGCAGCGAGGGCGCCAGCGCCATCAGGATGGTGTCGTTGAGCAGGTCGAGCGCCCACATGCCGCGGGTGATCTTGCGCACCGTGGAGCCCGCAAAGGAGTTCGCGTGCCAGTCGGTGGAGAAGCGCTGCACGCGCGTGAACGTGTCCTGCGCGACCTCGGACATGATCTTCAGCGTGAACGGCACGATCGCCTGAAGGCCGATGAGCCGCAGCACCATCGAGACGGCTCCGAGCGCCACGATGGCGCCGAATGCCGTGAGCGCCGCGTGGCGCGCGTCGGGATCGGACGGGCCTCGCGTCAGCGCATCGACCAGATGTCCCGAGAAAACCGGCATGAACAGGTCGGCGACGGTCGCACCCAGCAGGCCGCCGGCCACGATGAGCCCGCGCCCGGGCTGCTTCAGCCAGTGCCGGAACACGAAGGGCAGCACCACGCGAATTGCGGCGGGCTTGTTGGACAGAGTGGTCATGACATCATCCGGCCGCTCGCGCGGGCCGGCTCCATCAATGGACGCAGGCCGGCCGCGATGGCCAAAACGGCGTCACTCAGAACTGACTTTGACTTGGGAAGCGGGGCGATCGGGACGCCTGGTCGAAACCTTGGCCCAATCGAAGCTGGCGGAAGAGGCCTCTAACAGGCCGCGTACATACCGAGCCAGAACATCATCGAGCGCGGGCGAACGATCTGCGAATGCGACGAAATCATGCAAATCCCTCCCGGTTCGATTGAATGAGGTGCGCTTTATAGATGCGTCGCTCGCGCTTTGCAACGGGGCTCGCGCGAGATCACGCACGAGTGTTGCAAATCGGTGCCTCCGCCTCGATCGACGACCTGCGCAAGCGACGTCAGCGGGAGCGTAGCGCTAGTGCGCGTCGCCACCAGCACCGAACGGCGACGGCGGCCTGTTCAGCAGCAGCACCAGGAAGCTGAGAGCGAGATAGAACACCGCCAGGATGAAGAAGGCATCGCCAAAGCTCATCACCACGGCCTGGCGATGAACCAGCTGGGAAAGCTGCTTCATGGCCATCAGCGTGGAATCGCCAAGCCCCTGGAACTTCTGCATGAACATGTTCAGGGTTTCGGTCGCGGTCGCGTTACCCCAGGTCACGCGCTCCTGCAGGCGGCTGATGTGGAGGTCGGTGCGGTCGTTGAGCACGGTGTTGATGACGGCAAGGCCGAGCGCGCCGCCGAGATTGCGCATCAGGTTGAACACGCCGCTCGCGTTCTTCACCTTGTCAGGCGCCAGCGTGCCGAGTGCGACGTTGTTGGTTGGGACCATCGCGAACATCATGCCGACGCCACGCAGGATCTGCGGCACCAGCAGTTCATAGAAATCATAGTCCCGCGTCATCCAGGTCATCTGGTAGGAGCCGAGCGCGAACACGACGAGGCCGAATGCGATCATGTAGCGCATGTCGACTTTCGCCATGAGCCGGCCGACCAGCGGCGCGACCAGGAACATGGTGATGCCGGAGACGAACATGGTATCGCCGATCATCAGCGCGCTGTAGCCGCGCACCTCGGCGAGATAGCGCGGATAGATGTAGGTCAGGCCGTAGAGCCCGATGCCGATGCAGAACTGCAGAGTGCAGCCGACGGCAAAATTGCGGTCGGAGAAGGTGCGCAAATTCACGATCGGCTCGGCCGCCGTGAAGACGCGCCAGAAGAACGCGATCGCCGAGATGACGCAGATCCACGCGCAGATCGCAACGGAAGTATCCTGCATCCATTCATGCAGCGGACCCTCCTCCAGCACATATTCCAGCGTGCCGAGGAAGCCGGCCATGAACAACAGGCCCCACCAGTCGAAACGGTCGAGCAATTCGAAATGCGGCTCGTCGAAATCGACCAGCGCCAGAACGCCCAGGGTGATGCCGATGCCGGGCAGCACGTTGATGAAGAACAGCCAGTGCCACGACATCAGGTCAGTGATGTAGCCACCGACGGTCGGGCCGATCGTGGGCGCCAGGGTCGCGACCAGCCCGATGATGGGGCCGACGATGTGGAATTTCGTTCGCGGGAAGACGGTATAGGCCGAGGCGAAGACCGTCGGGATCATGCCGGCGCCGAGAAAACCTTGCAGCGCGCGCCAGAGGATCATCTCTTCGATGGTCGTGGCAAAGCCGCAGAGCAGGCTCGAGGCGGTGAAGCCGGCCGCCGAGATCGCGAACAACAGCCGCGTGCCGAAGGCGCGCGACAGGAATCCCGACAGCGGGATCGCGATCACTTCGGCGATCAGATAGGCCGTCTGGACCCAGGCCACTTCGCTGGAGCTCGCCGACAGGCCGGCCTGGATTTCGCTCAAGGAGGCCGAGACGATCTGGATGTCCAGGATCGACATGAACATCCCGAACACCATGATGATGAACGCGAACAGCCGCTTCGGCGCGATGCGCTCCGAAGCGGGATCCGCCATCATGCCGGCTGACGCCGTGGTGGCGTTGGCCATGTGTCAGCCTGGGCTCGAGGAAGCCGCGGGGGCGATGCACCTCTTCCGCCTGCGGGAGAGGGAGCGCACCTGCGCTCGGAGCATAAAGGTGGAAGACCTCATCCCTGGCCAATCCTACTGCGGATGGACCGGGGTGGGATCGTCGAGGTCGACCTCGCTGTCGGCGTCGGCCGCACCCTTGTTGGTGTCCACGGTGGCGTAGACCGACATGCCGGCACGAAGCAGGTTCTGCTTCGCCACCGATTTCGGCACGCGGATGCGGACCGGCACGCGCTGCACGATCTTGGTGAAATTGCCGGTGGCATTGTCGGGCGGCAGCAGCGTGAACACCGAACCCGCGCCCGCGGCGATGCTGTCGACGATACCGGAGAACTTGCGCATGCCGTAGGCATCGACCTTGATCGTCACCGGCTGGCCGGGACGGATACGCTTGAGCTGGGTTTCCTTGAAATTGGCGTCAATATAGACGTCGTCGAGCGGCACGACGTTGCCGAGGCGCTGGCCGACCGCGACAAAGTCGCCGGTATTGACCAGGCGATTGGAGAACGTACCGTTGACCGGCGCACGCACCGCGGTGAAGGCCAGGTCGCGCTCGGCCTTGGCCAGCGTGGTCTTGAGCTCGGCGAGCTGGGCCTGCGCTTCGGCCTGCTGCGCCTTCGCAACATCGACGTTGCTCACGGCAACCTCATAGGCGGCCTGTGCGGCCTTGACCGCGGCGGCGCCCTGGTCGCGTCCGGCTTCCGAGCTCTCGAACACGGCGCGCGAGGCAAAGCCCTTGGTGCTCAGCGCCTGCTGCCGCTCGTAATCGAGATCGGCCCGCTTGAGCCCCGCCTCGGCCGAGACCAGCTGTGCCTTTGCCTGCGCAACCTGGCTGTCGAGCGCGGCAACCTGGCGGCCGATGCGATCGATGGTGGTCTGCTGGGTCGCGATTCTGGTCGCGGCGGCGTCGACCGCGATCCTGTAATCACCTTCGTCGATGCGGAGGACGATGTCGCCGGCTTTCACCGGCGTGTTGTCGCCGGCGAGGATCGAGGAGATGTGGCCCGCAACGCGCGCGCCCAGCATGGTGTTGTTGGCGCGGACATAGGCGTCATCGGTTGAGATGTAGAAGCGGCCGACCAGCGTGTAATAGCCGGCATAGCTCGCGGCGGCGAGCGCGAGCACCAGACCTACGCCCATCAGGACGAATTTGCGCTTGCCGGATTTGGGAGCGCCGGCGGCTTCTGCGTCGGGCGCAGGTGCGGACGGCTTGTCGGTCGCGGGCTTCTCCGGCGCCTCGGCGACGCGGCGCTTGGCTTCCTCGGACACATGCGCGCGCAGAGGTGCCGAGCTCTCGATCGCAGCATCACCGCCCGCGTGCTCCTTCCCCTCTTCCGGGCGAAGGACGCGCGCGGCCTGGTCTCTCGATACGGCCATAAAGGCCTCCCCCAAAAAGGCGATCAAGGAGACGGCAGGCGTGCGGCCTTCCCCACCCATGATCAAATATCATTGACCGAACGGTTCGGTCAATATTACATCACATCATGATCCCGGCCGGTATCCTACGGAGGGGACTCTTTTATCCGAGTTTCATGGTCACCACTCAACGTAAAAACCTTGCGAGACCCTAAACCAATGGTTGCAGCTGCCAGCGAACATCTGCAGGTCGTCCAGGAGGAGGACAACGCCAAACGCCGCCAGATCCTCGACGGGGCTCGCAAGGTGTTCATGGATCTCGGCTTTGACGGCGCCAGCATGGGCGAGATCGCGCGCGCGGCGCAGGTCTCCAAGGGCACGCTCTACGTCTACTTCGCCGACAAAGGCGCGCTGTTCGAGGCCATCCTGGAGCAGGAGGCGCTCCAGCACGGCCAGGTCGTGTTCAATTTCGATCCTGCCCGTGATGCCGAGACCACGCTGAAGGAGTTCGGCCGGGCCTACATCCACCTGCTCTGCCGGCCCGGCGGCGGATCGGCGATCCGCACCGTGATGGCGATCGCCGAGCGCATGCCCGATGTCGGCCGCCGCTATTATGCGCGGGTGCTGCACAAGAGCATCAACCTCCTCTCCGACTATCTCAAAACGCGTGTCGCCTGCGGCGATCTCGGGATCGACGATTGCGACCTTGCGGCGTCGCAGTTCATGGAACTGTGCAAGGCTTCACTCTTCCTGCCCTTCGTCTTCCAGGCCGCCCCAGCACCGTCGGAAGAGCGCATGACCGAAGTCATCGACAGCGCGACGCGGATGTTCCTGGCGGCGTATAAGGCGAAGTAGCGGCAGGCAGTCCGCGCGTTGCGCGGGCCTGACTGGCTGCCCTATATTGCGCTCATGTCTCGTGATCTTCGCCCGCCGGTCGATATCCTCCATTATGAGATCGTCCAGGAACAGGTCTCGGCGCTTGGACGGATGGGCCGCACACTCGAACAGGCGCTGGCGCGTTTGCGCGAGTTCGACGCCGCCCACGCGTCCGCGGAAGTGCCGGCATCGCAGCAGCCGACCAGGCGCAAGCTGGTGATGGAAGCCGGCCAGGCACTCTGGATGTTGGTCGTGCAACGCGAGGCATCGGGCCTGCGTGACAACCGCCACATCATGCGCACCTACGACGTCCCGGGCGAGGTGCAGCTCTGCATGGGGCCGGGTCCCCCACCGTCGAAGCGAGGCTCGTCATGACGCCGGCAGCGGGCGCTACTCGGTCACCTGTTTCCTCAACGCCGCGAGATCATTGACGACCATCTTGGTCGGACCGGTCGAGATGATGCCGTCGTCCTGGAGACGATTGAGGATCAGGCTGATCGACTGGCGCGTCGCGCCGATCATGCGCGCGAGATTTGCCTGCGTGATGCGGCCGAGCGAAATCGGGCCGCCTTCGTCCTGCGCCGCATTCTCGGACAGCTTTACCAGCAGCAGCACCAGCCGTTCCGCCGCCTTCTGCCCCGCCAGCGTCTGCGCCAGCATCGAATAGGTCTCGCCCTTGAAGCCGAGACACTCGATCAGCGCGACGGCGAACGAGGGCGACTGCGCGATCAGCCGGCGGATCGCATCCTGGTCGAGATGCAGCGCCTCGACCCGTCCGAGCGCGCGCGCCGACCAGCTATGCCGGTGATCGCCGAGAATGTAGGGGGCGCCGACGAAGTCACCGGCCTCCCAGGTCGCCAGCATCAGCTCGCGCCCCTGCGTACCGGCATGAGTGCTTTCGACGATCCCGCTCAGAATGACGTGGATGCCGTTGGCGGGCTCACCTTCCCGCAGCAGATATTCGCGGTTCTGGTAGGTCGCCAACCTGCCGGTCCGCATCACCAGATCCAGATCGGGCTTGTCCAGGGCGTTCAGCACGTATCGTCCGGTCCCCGCCCTTCGCACCTCTGCGCACGGCTCACCTGGATTGGCCACCTCGTGCGCATGACCGCGCCCCACGATCAGTCTCCCTTCGAGTGACGGCTCGAAGGCTAGGAGGTCTCCGGTCGGATTGCAACGCGGCGCAAATGCTCAACGCACCGCCGCCGACGCGAGCCCGCCGGCACGGGCCCTCAGCGGCCGATCACCTTCTCGATATAGGCCGGCTGGATGAAGGCCTCGAAGTCGGCACGCGGCAGCAACTTCGGCAGGCGCTCCTGCTTCACCAGAAAGTCGGCGGTCGCAACCAGCGTGTCGACGAATTTGCCCTTCTTCGCGCTCGTGCCGAAATACTCCTCGGTGAGCTGCTGGTTGCACGGGACCATGCCGGTGCCCTTCATCATCCGCGTCGCGTCGGCCAGCGGCAGCGACAGCTCCTCCGCAATGATTTCGGCCGTCTTCTCCGGATTCTTCAGCCAGAAGTCGATTCCCTCGCACTCGGCCTTGATGAACTTTTCGACGTAGGATGGATATTTCTGCGCGAATGCGTTCATGACGACGCCGATGTCCCAGGTCGGATAGCCGCGCTTGGTCATATCGCCCGACGTGATGAGG
Source organism: Bradyrhizobium tunisiense (assembly GCF_042263385.1). Taxonomy (NCBI): domain Bacteria; kingdom Pseudomonadati; phylum Pseudomonadota; class Alphaproteobacteria; order Hyphomicrobiales; family Nitrobacteraceae; genus Bradyrhizobium; species Bradyrhizobium tunisiense. Next base: position 960,992 of record NZ_JBHLEV010000003.1, on the reverse strand, counting down.
ATCTTGCCGCCGTTCTTCACGGCCTTGTCGAGGTTCGGCTCCCAGAACCAGGCGGCGTCGATGTCACCGCGCAGCCAAGCGGCCGCGATGTCCGACGGCGCGAGATCGATGATCTTCATCGAGGCGGGATCGACGCCTTCGTCCTTCAGTGCCTGGAGCAGCAGGTAATGTGTCGTCGAGCCGAAGGGGGCAGCCACGGTCTTGCCCTTCAGGTCCTTGAGCGAGGAGATGTTCCTGTCGCTGCGAACCACCATCGACTCGACATAGTCGAGCAGATTGATCACCAGGATGCCCTTGATCGGAAGCGCGCGGGTCGCGCCGATCGCGGTCGGCGGATTGCCGAGACCGCCGAAGTCGACGTCATTGCCTGCGATCGCACGCAGCATGTCGCCGCCGCCTCCGACCTTGACGTATTTGATCTCGACACCCGGCATCTCCTTGGCGAGCAGGCCGAGATGCTTGGTGACGAGTTGTGCGTTCACCAGATTCAGATAGCCGACGGTCACCTTGGCCGGCTTGTCCTCGGCACGAGCGGTAGCCGTGAGCACCAACGTAGCAAGTGCGAGCGTGGCAACAAGTCTCTTCATCATGTCGATCTCTCCTCGATCAGGACTGGTTTCGGGCCCACGGCATCAACAGTCTGGCCATTCCGCGCATCATCAGGTCGAGCGCCACGCCGGTCAGGCCAAGCACGATCAGGCCCATGATCACGACGTCGGACAGCAGGAATTTTGCAGCATCCCAGATCATCCAGCCGATGCCTGCGGAGGCCGCGACGATCTCGGCGGCGACGAGAACGGTGTAGGTGAATCCGAGCGAGATGCGCATGCCGGCGAGGATCAGGGGGCCCGCCGCAGGTAGATAGACGTGGAACAGCAGATGGCGCCGGGTCGCGCCGAGGGATTGCGCGGCCCGCACAAAGACGGGATCGACGCTGGTAACGGCCTGGATCGTAGAGATCACGATGCCCGGCAAGCCGGCGAGGAACAGCAACGACAGCTTCGAGCTCTCGCCGATGCCGAGCCACATCACCAGAAGCGTGTAGAGCCCGAGGGGCGGCAGCGGCCGGTAGAATTCGATCAGGGGATTGAGCAGCGCGCGTGCATTGCGCGAGACCCCCATGAGGACGCCGAGCGGGATGCCGATGAGGCAGGCCAGTGTGAAGGCCGTGAGGATGCGGGAGAGGCTCGCGCCGAGATGCTGGTACAGCGTCGCGCCCTGATAACCCTTCGTCATGGTCTTGACGAACGCGGCCCAGACCGCCTGCGGCTTCGGCAGGAACAGCTCGTTGGCCCAGCCCACCCCCGTGACGATGGCCCAGGCGGCCAACAGCACGGCGACGGTGAGCGTCGAGAGCAGCACCGATCGCGAGACGGTTGGCAGCCGCAAACTGCCCCGCCGCGTACGATCGGCCGAGATCGGAATGGCCATGGGACCTGCCTCGACACTCACGTGCGCACTCCCAAGATCTGCATGATGGTCAGCGCGTAGATCCGCGTCGCCATCACCGATTTGGTGATCGAGATGTTCTCGTTGTCGACGGCCCAGCCGTCCTCACCCGGACCGAATGTCACCGCGTTGATGCCGGCTTCGCGGAAGCGGATGGTGTCGTTGAAGGCATTCTTGCGATTGACCCCGGGCTCGCGGCCCATCAGGCGTCGATAGACCGCGCGAAGCGAGCGGCATGGCTCTTCCTCGACCGGCACGGGCTCGGTCGCGTTGACGAACAGCGAGCCGGGCACCTGGCGCACTCCGATCTTGACGTCGTTGGCGCCTGCAAAGGTCGCCTGCCCGAGACGCTCGATGTCGGACACCACGCTGGCGAGCGTCATGCCCGGCACGATGCCGACCACCGCGAGCGTGATGGTGCAGGCATCCGGCGAGAACTGCATCTCGCCGGGAAGTCCGCCACGGATACGTACCACCGAGCAGCACGGCGGCGTATGCCCCATGAACTTGCTGGGCACATGCGTGAACGCCATCTCCTCCAGCCTCGGCAGCAGCTTCGCCGCCTCCATGATGGCGTTGACGCTGATGTCGGGCCGCCAGATGTGCGACTTGATGCCCTGGACCGTGACCTCGATCAGGCAATGGCCGGAATTGGCCACCGAGAGGTTCATGCCCCATTCTTTACTAACATCACCCCACGCGGTCGGCTCGGCCGTGATCTCGTAGTCGGCAGTAAGACCGACCTTGTTGAGCATGTAGATCGAGCCCTCGGTGCCGTTGCGCTCCTCGTCGACGGTGTAGCAGCACATCAAGGTGCCATCGAACTTCACGCCCTCTTCGATCAGGGCCTGCACCGCGAGCAGCGATGCCGCAAGATTGCCGCGCGTGTCGGAGGTGCCGCGGGCATACAGCAGATCGCCATGGCGCGTCGCCTTGAACGGATCGAAATCCGTCATGTGCCATTTCTCGGGCTCGACCACCGGATAGGTGTCGAGATGATCGTTGAGGATCAGCGACGGCGCGCCTTCCCGCCCTTTCAGCACGCCGAGCACGTTGGGCCGGTGCGGCTGCGCACTGTGCTTGGTGACCTCCATGCCGAGGGCTTCGAGCTTGCCCGCGACCAGCATCGAGATCGCCTCCTCCTCGGCGGCCGGCAAATCGGGATCGAGCGGATTGCCAGAACGCGGCTGACCGGTGCGGATCAATTCGGATGCAAGGTCGAGCCAGCGTTCCTCCGTGATGCGCGACAGCACGCGCTGCTCGAGATCGGAGGCAGGCGGGGCGACAGACATCTGCATGACGGGTTCCGTTGGCTCACAGCGCCGGCCGCGCCGCTTCGTTGCAGCACCCTCATTGCAGCGAATGTGCCAATCGCCAGGACAGCCCGCCTGGACGCGAATATTGATTGCTATTCAATGATTTGGAGAAGAATCGCGACTGCGCAAATTTTTGCGCGTCAGCTGCGCTTTGCCGAAGACGCAGCGCCGGCTGGACAGACCAGCCGCAGCGCGTGGAAGCCGCTTCCGATCCGGCGCACGCGCCTATTCGTTGGCGTAGTCGTCTTCCTCGCGCTTCTGTGCGGCACTCTTGCGTGCACCGAGCGAGCCTGTGATGGAGGGATCGCGCGCGTTGGCATAGGGGCTGCGCGATTTCGCGCGCGAGGCGACCTCGTCACCGGAGACGGCGGCCGGCTGGCAGATCAGGCGGCGGCTGGCGCGGCGCATCAGATCGACGTGGATGTGATCGTAGTGATAGACGTTCGACCCCGGCGCGAGCACCGTGGTGAAATGCGCGCAGGCACCCGCCTGCACGTCGCGCAAAAATCCCTGCTCTTCCGGCATGCCGCGCCAGCCGTCCTTCACGGTGACACGGCGACCATCGGCGAGCACGAAGGCCGAGATGTCGAGCGCATTGCCGAAGGCGTGCTCGGAGATGTGGGAGCGCGAGTTGCCGTTCATGCCGCGGCAGGAATAAGCGGAGATCTGCTTGATCTCGGCGACGCGGACGCCGAACCAGCGCATGGCCGAAGGCTGCACCGTGTCGGCGAGCCAGCGGTCGAGCTCGGACACGATCGGGCAGGCCAGCGTCGCCGTCGGCTTGATCGCAACGGGACCGACCGCGGTGACGGGATTGCCCTGCGCCGGGCCAAGGCGCGGCAGCGGCTGCTGTGCGGGCGCTTGCGAGTAAGGCGCGGGATTTGCCGGCCGTGCAGGATAGCTCGGCGCATTCATGTAGCGGGAGGCCCCCGCGGCATCGGTGCCCTCGGGCGGCAGATCGATCTCGTCTTCCTCCGGCACGACGCCGGGCGCGTTCAGCGACATCGGTCCGTTTGAGGTGCCGTAGCCGGACGGCTGGCGCACCGCGCTTTCGGGATAGTTCGACCGCGACGGATAAGAGGATGACGGATAATTCTGGCTCTGCGGATAGTTCGATCGCGGCTGCGTCACCGGCCAGCGCGGCTGGTTGCCGATGCTGCCGGGCGGGCGCAGTTGCTCGTCGGCAAAACCGTAAGTGCCGGAAGCTTCGCCGATGGCGGCGACCTTGAGCGGGAATTCGGCGCCGCACTGACCAGGGCCCGAAATGGGGTCGATCCGGACGAGATCCGGCCCCTCCTTCACCACGCCCGATTTCAGGCAAGCGGCTTCCGCCTCGGCCCGCCACGGTTCGCGTTCGGCCTGGAAGAAGCCGCGTCCGCAACCCGCTAGCGAAACAAGGACGATGGAGCCGACGAGATACAAACGAACTCCGCGCGTCATGAACGCACGTTCGGTGAATTTACTTAAAGACTCTTCAACACGTTGATTTCACGGTTCTTTAACCATGCCGGCTGGCGCGCGCCGAAGCCTCGTCAGAACCGAGCGACAGCAAGGCTGACTTTTTCGGACAGACACTTTCTGTTAACCATGAGGTCGCGCGTCAGCCAGCGCGCATTGAGGGAGGGACCTCATGACGTTCGCCGGGAGACTGAGCGTTGTCACCGCGTACCTCGCCATGGCCTTCGTCGGCGCCATCGTGCTCGGCATGATCTAGACTCATCGAGCGCGTCGAAGACGGGCCATCGCAACGAGTTACGATCTTGCGCCCCACTGCCGCGATGTCGTGACCAGTTGCTCGCGCGGCGCCTCGACCCGCCTCCAGTCGTTGCCCGAGCACCAGAAGCGGCCGATCGCGCAGGCCTCGACATGAAGTGTGCCGGAGCTCTTCAGCGTCATCGTTCCGAAATAGGTGCTGCCGCTGGAATGACTGTAGATGCTGCCGGTCCAGACGTCGTGCGTTTTCGGCTTCATGTTGACGAGCACGCTCTCACCCCTGTTCGACGCCTTGGTGAGCGCGAAACCGCACAATGCAGCTCCACAGCGTTCGATCCGGACCGTGCCCTTGGCACCCGGGCTTTCCCATTCGCCGAGCGGCGAAGAGGCCGGCGCGTCGTCGCTGCGCTGTGCGACCGGTGCCGTCTGCTCGATCTCGGGCCTCGGCGCAACGACCGGCGGCTCCATGCGCGGCGGATCGAGCGCAATAGTCTTCGGCGGATCGACGCGGGGCAACTCGATCCGCGGCGGCGCGGGCGGCGGCACAACCGGCTGCGACGTCGTCGCGGCAAGAACGGGGACTGGAGCTACCGACGGTGCCGCGACGACGGCCGCCTGTGGCAGCCGGACGGGAGGAATTGGATAGGCCGACTGCGGCGCCTGGACGACCGGCGCGGACGCCGGCGCCGGAAGGGGCCTGGTGGCGACATCCTCCGTCGGCCGAAGGCTGCGATTGGAGGAAATTGAAACGCAGGACGCGGATCGGCAACTCCTGGGCGACTCGACGCGGAGGCGGTGGCCGCCGATCGAGAAGGAATAGGAGCCGGCCTCGGCCGCGGGCACGACCGCCATCAACGCGATCAATGTGCCAAGCGAAGTCACAAGCCGGGTCATCGGCGCCTCCTGTCGTGTCGCGGCAAGGTTAGACGGAATGAGCCCCGGCTGAATGTGCGCCGCCTCACCCAGGCGCTGGCGCCCCTTGTGACGTCCATCACAGAGAGGCTGAGCGGCGAGGCGTAGGGTCGAACCACGCTTCATCCACCAGCGACTCCGGTCCATATCGGGGCCACGCAATTTTCGGAGGTTGTCATGAACAAGCTCACCATCGCCGCCACCGCGCTGTTCCTCGCTTCGACCGCCGCGGCCCATGCCGGCGGCAATTCGATCTCGTTCCAGATCGAGGGCCAGCACATCCGCATCGAGACGCCGCGCAACTGCGCCTCGCTCAACTGCGTGACCATCGTCGCGCCGGGCCTGTCGGACAAGCCGATCAAGCTGAACAACATCAACCTCAAGGGTCTCGGCGGCTCCAAGGACGACGACGTCGACACCACGCCGGCTCCCCCCACGACCGCCCAGCCCGCGCCGGCTCCGCTGCAGCAGCAGCCCGTGCAGCAGGCGCCGGTCCAGGCGACTGCACCTGCAGCTCCCGCCGCGCCCGTGACGACCGCAACGGCCGCGCCGTCCGCCAGCTTCGACAACGCGACGCAGCCCGCACCGGCTGCGGTTCCTGCTCCTGCACCCGCGCCAATCGCGGTTGCTCCCGCGCCTGCTCCGGCTCCGGCGGCCGCTGCGCCCGTGGCCGCGCCAAACTCGCCGATCGGCGTCTGGGCGACCGAAGAGAACAAGGGCAACGTCCGCGTCGAGCAGTGCGGCGCCAATCTCTGCGGCTATGCCGAGAAGACCAACGCGCGCATCCTGATCAACATGAAGCCCCAGGGCTCGAAGTGGAGCGGCCGGATCCACGATCCCGACTCCGGCCGCAATTACGACTCCACGATCGCCATGAAGGGCCCGAATGCGATGCGCGTGCAGGGCTGCGCCTTCGGCGGCATGTTCTGCGGCGGCCAGACCTGGAAGCGCGTGAGCTGACCAGCGGAGCGCGTCATCTCCAACATGCTCGCAAATCTTCGTCATGCCCGGGCAGAAGCGCGAAGCGGGTCTTCGCGCTAGATGTCCCGGGCATCCACGTTCTTGGTGCCGCAAAACAAGGCGTGGATGGCCGGGACAAACCGTCCATGACGGCGTGGAGACATTCACCCCCTCCTCGCTAGCCTCGCCTGGCCTTGAACACTCCCTCCTGCCACATATGTTCATCCGCCATTCAGCCTGATCCGGCTGATATCGCCCCATCTCGCCTCGCATTTCTCACCGGGACATCCTCGTGACTGCATTGGTGGCCTGGCGCCGCTTCGTCCTCTCGTTTGCTCTGGCCTTGCCGCTGGTGGGCAACAGCGTGGCATCCGACGCGATGGAGCTTGCGCAGCCGCAGCCACAAGCGCAGCCGACACCCGAGTCCTCCCCGACACCATTGGCTTCCCCCACCCCCGCGCCGGACGCACAATCCACCGCCATCGAGCCGATCGGCAACGTCGCGACCGTCACGGGAATCGCGACCGTGATCCGCGACAAGAATTCCTATCCGCTGCGCGTGCGCGACGACATCTATCTCAACGACGTCGTGCAGACGTCGTCGAACTCCTCGCTCGGCATCACCTTCAACGACGCGACCACGTTCAACCTTTCGGCCAGCGCCAGGATTACCATCGACAATTACGTCTATGAGGACGGCGGCAAGCAGAACTCCGGGATCTTCGACGTCGGCAAGGGCACGGTCGCCTTCGTCGCGGCGGCGGTGGCAAAGACCGGCAACATGAAGATCACGACGCCGACGGCGACGCTCGGCATCCGCGGCACCACCGGCGTCGTCGACGTGCCTGAAGGCGCGGCAGCGAGCAGCAAGCGCAACGTCAACATCAAGCTGTATCCCGACGCCGACGGCCGCGTCGGTCACATCGACGTCGACGACCGCACCAGCGGCACGCGGCTCGGCGCGCTGACGCAGGCATCGAGCGGCTTTGCGATCCGGCCTGGCGCAGCCGCTGCCGGGATCATGCGCTTCGCCGCGGTACCGATCACGATTGCGCCGCAGCAGATCGCGCGCGACCGCGGCTTCGTCGGCCAGGTGCATCTGGCGCAAACCACGGGCCGCCAGATCGTCATCGAGCAGCGCGACTTCCGCCGCGCCAATCCGACCGCGCTCAGCCGCATTCCGCGGCCCGCCCAGCCGCCGCAGCAGCAGCAATTGCGGCCGAACGGCCAGCCCGGCCTGAACAACCGTCCGGGTCAGCAGCAACCGGGCACGCCGGGCCGTCAAGGCGCCCAGCCGCCGCACCGGCAGGGACAGGGACAACAAGGTGGCACAATGCAGCCGGGCAACCCGCGCGCGGGTCAGGGTCAACGGCCGCGAGGTCAAGAGGAGCGCGGCGAGAGGCAGCCGGGCCCGCAGCAAGGCGTGGGGCGTCCAGCGCGCCCCGGACGAGGCCCCTTGCCGAACGGCACGCCGCAAACCCAACCGCAACGCGGCGGGCAAATTCAGCCTGGCGGAGCTACGCCGCAGCCGGGGGTGACGCCGCTGCCCAGCCCGCAGCCGCAGCTGCCACGCACCGGCATGCAGCCGGGGCAGCCACCTGCAGCTCAACAGCCAGGCCTGCAGCGCCCCGGCGGATTCCAGCAACACCTCCCTGGCGCGCAACGTCCTGCCGCGCCGCGCAAGCCGCCGCCCACTCCGAAGGACAGGGAGCGGCGATGATCCTCGGCGCGGCCGCCGCATCCGCGCGATAGCGCCAAAGGAGCGCCCTCCTCCGCCATTGCGGGCGCGGCGAAGCAATCCAGTGTTCCTCCGCGGAAAGATTCTGGATTGCTTCGCTCCGCTCGCAATGACGACTTGGAAGGAGCTGGGTTACCGCGGCTACACCAACCTGCAGATGCCGATTTGACCAGCAAGCGCGGGCTCACGCCTCGCCGCGGAGCCAGGCCTTCACCTTTTGCAACAGACCGTGCCGCAGCTCGTCGACCGAGGCCGCCTCAGCCGGCGTCAGCGTCTGCAAGGCTGCATCGAGATCGTCAGGGGCCGCCATTGGCACGGGCTCCGGCGCCGATGCAGCCACCAGCCCCGCAGCCGCGAGCGCGATCGGGCCGATTTGCGTGAGAAACACGCGTTCATATTCGCGCGACAGCCGCGCGATCGCATCGTCGAGCTTCAACCACTCGACCGCCTTGATGTCGTTCATCAGCTTGCGGACCGGGCCGCCCTCGGCCTCCATGCGCCAGAAATGCACGACCTTCGAGCGCCCGCCGGATTGGTACACGAGGGTGCCGAGGAATTCGTGCACGGCGACGTCGTGGCCGGTCTCCTCCAGCACCTCGCGATGCGCAGCTTCCTTCGGCGTCTCGCCGTCGTCGAGCTTGCCCTTGGGCAGAACCCATTCGTTGCGCTTGCGCTGGCGCACGATAGCGATCAGCGGCTCAGCGCCCCGCCGCAGCACAATACCACCCGCCGCCATCACCGGCGCCCGCGCCATCACAAGATCCGTCGTCCAGAATCGATCCCGCTGACGATATAGGCCGCGGGCACGGCGGATTGAAGGCTACTTTCTCTTCAACAGAGCCTGACCTGCACGAATGCGCGTGCCCTCGGCGATACCGTCGCAGAAGGCGAAATCGCCGGGCGCCAGGATGATGATGGTCGAGCCGTGCTCGAACCAGCCGAGCTCCTCGCCCTTGGTCACGCTGACGTCGCAGGGAAAGTTGACCGGGCCGCGCGTCTGGGCGTTCAGCACCATATCGAGGAAGTGCAGGCGGATGCTCGCGACCAGGATTGCGGCGACCGGTACCAGCGTCACGGCTTCGCCGGTCGAAAGATGCGTGCGGATCACCGCGCGCTCGTTCTTGCAGAACAGCCGCTCGACGCGCTTCAGCGCGATCGGGTTGACGTTCCAGACATCGCCATGGATCAGCGAGACCCGCTCGATATGCGCGTCGTAGGGGGCATGGAAGCGGTGATACATGCTCGAGGTCAGCCGCAGCGTGACGAAGGAGCCATTGCGGTGCTGGTCCACCAGCGCGGCATCGCCGACGAGGTCGAGCAGCGAATAGGGCGCGCCCTTGACCTGGAACAGCTCGGTGTCGGCGATCCGGCCATGGGCGCCAACGATGCCGTCCGAGGGGCTGGCGACGACCGAGGGGTCCGGATCAAACGGCCGCAGGCCCGGCTTCAGCTCCCGGGTGAAGCAGTCGTGCAGGCTCCTGAAATGAGTCTTGCGCGCCTCCGACAGGTCGAGATCGGAGAACAGCTTCCACAGCGCGATCGAGAAGTCCCGCACGAGCGGGTTCTCGATCTTGGAGAACCAGCCCATGAATCGGGTCAGCGCGGCGCGGGGGATGCGGTTGGTCAACAGGAAGTTGAGGTCTTCCTGCTGGGTGAAAGAGGCGATGAGGGCTTTGACTGTCATGAATCTGTTAGCTCACAGTATTAGCGCTTGTTGACATGGAAACGACACTCCCGATTCTCTCGATGTCCGTGGCCGCCGCAGCGTCCGCTGCCGCCGTCCTCCCGAAAATCAAGGCGCGGGTCGAACTGTCCCGCGCCAAGCATCGCTCGCTCGCCGGGCACTCCAAGATGTCGCGCCGGGTGGCAAAGCTGCTGCCGTTCTACGAATTCGAAGGCGACAAATATTTCGGCTGCGACGGCGCGCCGGCGAACATCGTGGCGCAGCGCAAGGACGCCTTCTTCCGCCTTGCACGCCTCTACGCCGAGCGCTACCCCAAGGGCCGCGCGATGACGAAGGAGGCGGCCGAGACGATCTCCGATCTCAACTTCACCGAAAGCTACCGGGTGCCGTTCCAGTTCTCGCGCCTCGTCCGCGAGCATCTGGGCACCTCGACCTTCGTGGAATCCTCGCGCGGTGTCACCGTCACTGATGTCGACGGCAACACCTCGTACGATCTCACGGGATCCTACGGCGTCAACATCTTCGGCAACGACTTCTACAAGGAGTGCATCGAGGGCGCGGAGAAGCGCGCGCATGCGCTCGGCCCCGTGCTCGGCCCCTACCATCCCGTCATTCTCGACAACGTGGCGCGGCTCCGCCAGATCTCGGGACTCGACGAGGTGTCCTTCCACATGTCCGGCACCGAGGCCGTGATGCAGGCGGTGCGGCTGGCGCGCTACCACACCAGGCGCAGCCATCTTGTGCGATTTGCGGGAGCCTATCACGGCTGGTGGGGCGACGTGCAGCCCGGCGTCGGTAACCCCATTGCCGCGCACGAGACCTACACCCTCGCGGAGATGTCGGAGAAGACGCTGCATGTCCTGCGCACGCGCAAAGACATCGCCTGCGTGCTGGTCAACCCGCTGCAGGGCCTGCATCCCAATGCCAACGCGTCCGGCGATTCCTCGCTGGTCGATTCCTCCCGCGGCGGCAACTTCGATCGTGCGGCCTACACCGAATGGCTGAAGAAGCTTCGCCAAGTCTGCACCGAGCGCGGCATCGTGCTGATCTTCGACGAAGTGTTCGTCGGCTTCCGCCTCGCCGCCGGTGGCGCCCAGGAATATTTCGGCGTCAAGGCCGACATGGTGACCTACGGCAAGAGCCTCGCCGGCGGCCTGCCGGTCGGCGTGGTCTGCGGCAGACGCGAGCTGATGCGCCGTTTCCGCGACGATCGTCCCGCCGACATCTGCTTTGCCCGCGGCACCTTTAACTCGCACCCCTACGTCATGACGGCGATGGACGAGTTCTTGAGCCGGCTGGCAAGTCCGAATTTTCGCGCGGTCTATGACGGTCTCGAGGAGACCTGGAACGGCCGCGTCCAAAAACTCAACCAGATGATGACCGACGCCGAGCTGCCGGTGCGGTTCGCCAATTTCTCGACGATCTGGACGGTGAAATACACCACCCCGTCCCGCTACAATTGGATGCTGCAATATTACCTTCGCGCAGAGGGCCTCGCGCTGAGCTGGGTCGGCACCGGCCGGCTGATCTTCAGCCTCAACTACACCGACGCCGACTTCACCGAGGTTGCCGAACGCTTCGTCCGTGCTGCCGAAAAGATGAAGGCCGACGGCTTCTGGTGGCACGACGGCGTGCTCACCAACAAGAACATCAAGCGGCAGATCTTGAAAGAGATGCTGGCCAAGCGCTTCGGGCGCTGAGGTTCTTCGTCTTCTCACCACCGTCATTCCGGGGCGCGCGCGGGGAGGCGAAGGAGCCCCCCAAGACCTGGATAAGACGTGGATGCCCGGCGCGAAGCCGGGCATGACGTAGCCGATCAACATCGGAATGCTTGGTGAGACCAGCGCGCTCAGGCGTGCTGCTCTTCGAGCGTGGGCTCGCCGATCAGGCCCAGCGTGTGCTCGGGATTGAGGTGCAGGCCGGGGTCCATCAGCTCGCCGCGCATCAGCGCCAGCGGAGCCTTGCGATAGAGCATCAGATCGTGGAACGGGTCCGTCAGGATCTTGGTCATCCAGACGAGGCCGGTCTCGACGTCGCGGATGAAGAAGAGGTGCACCGTGCGGAACAGCAGACCGCCGCCGCCGACCACGAGCCAGATCTTGGCAACCTGCCGCATGAAGTCGGTCGCGCTCGCCCAGGGCGTGAACAGGCCGAACAAGGTCGGATCGACGACCAGCACCAGCGGCGAGAGCGCCCAGATCGCCATCAGCACCACCTTGCGCTGAAGATTGTAGCCGACCTTGATCTCTTCCTTGTATTCGTGCGTCGCCTGGTTGACGTGATCGTAGGTGTGCGGCTCGAAGAAGAAGTGACCGGCCTGGCGCGAGGTCATCGAGACCAGCCAGCCGACCAGCGCGGAGACCACGGGATCGATGAACAGCCAGACATAGGCGAAGAGAAAGCTCAGCGCGCTGACGAAGTGCAGGCTCTGATTGATGCGGCTGTGGTGATAGTAGCGATGGTCGTCCCAGCGCTGGATCCGCAGCTGCTCGAGATAATTCTTGATCATGCTCTCCCCCAAAATGCTTTCGGGTCCGGGATTTACAGGGATTCGATGTAGGCCGTGTGACATCATCATTGTGTCATGTGACGACGTGCAGCGGCGCGATGACGCACGCGACGCGCCGGCTTCAGGTCACGCCGCCTTGGCGACGTCGACCTTGCGGAAGCGCACCAGCGAGAAATGACCGAGCGGCGGAATCAAACGGCGCTCGGCGAGCTCGATGCCGTGCGCACCGGCCAGCCACTTCGCATAACGCGACCAGGCGAACTCGGCGGTGCGGAAGCCGAGCGGACGCACCACCGGCTGCAGCTTCTGCTCGATGAAGCGGCGCATGCCGGCATCCGCGCTGACGCGGGTGAGGATGATCAGCTCGCCGCCCGGGCGCAGCACGCGGGCGAACTCGTCGAGCGCCTTTTCGGGATTCGGCACCGCGGTGACGACATATTGCGCCATCACGACGTCGAAGGAATTGTCTGAGAATTCCAGCTTCTCGGCATCCATCACCGCGAGGCCCTCGACGTTCTTCAGCCCGCCCTCGGCGACGCGCTGGCGCGCCTTGTCCAGCATTGCTTCCGAAATGTCGGTGCCGAAGATGCGCAGGTGCGGGGCGTAGAGCGGCAGCGAGATGCCGGTGCCGACGCCGACCTCGAGCACACGGCCGCCGATCTTGTTGGTGGCCGCAATCGCAGCCTGCCGGCCCTTGGCGAACACGCCCCCAAACACGAGGTCGTAGACCGGCGCCCAGCGGTCATAGGCCTGCTCGACCGTGCCACGGGTGAGGTCGAGCTGCCGGGTGCCGTCGAGGTTCATGATCTTAGCCATCGGTGAGGTTCTCGCTGTGGTCAAAATGGAGAGGTCAACCGCGCACCGGCCGCCGCGCCATCCGAGGCGAGGCGCGCAAGGCGCGGCTGGGCTGAAGTGAGGTGAGATTGCCGACGAACTGCCGCGCGCTGTTCTCCCAGGAGCGCTCCAGCGCGAAGTTGCGGCAGGTCTCGCGCGACATGGTGAGCGCGCGCAGGCACGCAGTGCGCAAATCGTGGTCGATCGCGCCGATGGGATGATCGGCGATGACGTCTTTCGGACCCGTCACCGGAAACGCCGCAACCGGCGTGCCGCAGGCGAGCGCCTCGAGCTGCACCACGCCGAACGTATCGGTCAGGCTCGGAAACACGAACGCGTTGGCGGCGGCGAGATGCGCGGTGAGGTCCGCGCCCTTCTTCTCGCCGAGGAAGACCGCGTCGGCGTATTTCTTTTCCAGCGCCGCCTTCTGCGGACCGTCGCCGACGACGACCTTGGTGCCGGGCAGGTCGAGCGAGAGGAACGCTTCGAGATTCTTCTCAACCGCCACGCGCCCCATCGTCATGAAGATCGGGCGCGGCAGGTCGAGTTGAGCCGGAGCGTCGGGATGGAACAGCTCGGTGTTGACGCCGCGGGTCCAGAAGCCGAGCCGCTTGAAGCCGCGCTCGGACAACTCCTGCCGCAGCGAAGGCGTCGCCACCATGGTCATGGCGGCGGCGTCATGGAAGTGGCGCAGCACGGCATAGCCGACGCTCGCGGGGATGCCGGTCCGCACCGAGACATATTCCGGAAAACGCGTGGTGTAGGAGGTGGTGAAGGCAAGCCGGTTGCGCCGGCAATAGGCGCGTGCGGCCCAGCCGATCGGGCCTTCGGTTGCGATGTGCAGGGCTTCCGGCGCCGCGCTCTCGATCCGCCGTGCGATCTCTTTGCTGCTCGGCAACGCGAAGCGCAAGCCCGGATAGGTCGGCAGCGGCCAGGACGGAAAGCCGTCCGGCGTGAGGAAGTCGATCTCGACATCGAGGGCCTTGGCCGCGTTCGCCAGCGAGGTCAGCGTCCGCACCACACCGTTGACCTGCGGATGCCAGGCGTCAGTCGCGATTAATACCCGCATGGGAAAATCCCGAGAGTTTGATGATTCTCAGGCATCGACCATCAGCGAAGGATATTTCAGGCGTGTGACGTCATGGAAGTGTCGGCGGGCCGTTTTGTTCGTTAACGCACCCCCGCGGCCACGAAACTGTCATGAAACAATCCTTGCCGCCATGAAACCGTTTTCGGTTTTCCGCGCAAATGTCCCGAAACGTTTCGCCGTTAGTGATTGACGCAACGGAGCACCGAACGGTGCCGCGGTGATCAACGACACCGAGCAAACAGGGGCGATCAAATGTTCAATCTGGATACGTTCAAGACCTATTCGCGCGCCGCTGCGTTCGGTGCAGTGGCAATCTCCGCAATCGCGTTCGCAGGCGCCGCCAACGCCGCGCCGGTGCAGATCTTCCCGTTTTTCCAGCCGCTGCCGCCGATGGCCGCGCCGCAGCCGTTCCAGCCCTATCACCCCTATCAGGCGCCGAGCTACCAGACTGAGCCGTCCGAGGATCAGGACGCGGTCGAGATGCCGGCCCGCTTCCGCCGCCAGACCGTTTCCTACGCGACGCGCGAGGCGCCGGGCACCATCATCATCGATACGCCCAACACCTATCTCTATTACGTGCTCGGCAACGGCCAGGCGCTGCGCTACGGCATCGGCGTCGGCCGCGACGGCTTCACCTGGTCCGGCATCCAGTCGGTGAGCCGCAAGGCCGAGTGGCCGGCCTGGACCCCGCCGCCCGAGATGATCGCCCGCCAGCCCTATCTGCCGCGCCACATGGCCGGCGGCCCGGGCAATCCCCTCGGCGCCCGCGCCATGTATCTCGGCGGCACCATCTACCGCATTCACGGCACCAATGCGCCCGAGACCATCGGCAAGCGCGTCTCCTCCGGTTGCATTCGCATGACCAATGAGGACGTCACCGACCTCTATTCCCGCGTCAACGTCGGCACCAAGGTGATCGTGCTGCCGATGACGGAGCGCAGGGCGGAACTCGGCGGCGCAACGCGCTGAGCACAGGACATTCTGACGCGAGCGGCCCCGGAACCCACCGGGGCCGGATTCGTTTGCCCTCGACATGTCGACGCGCGCTTTGCTGCGGCGCGATCTCGATGGAGGCGCAAATGCAACCACGCCTGCAATCCTCGCCGTATCCATGGCTGCGCGCGGTCGCCGGCGCCGGAGTCCTGACGCTGCTGCTGTCCGCGGCCTCATCGTTCGCGCAGCAGCCCGCGAGCGGCGACGCAGCCCACCAGGCCTTCAACAATTCCTGCCGCACGTGCCATTCCGTGAAGGAAGGCGACAACCGCCTCGGGCCCAACCTCAACAAGATCGTCGGACGCAAGGCCGGCTCGCTGCCGAATTACAATTATTCGTCCTCGATGAAAGAGGCGGGCTTCGACTGGGACCAGGACAAGCTCACCCGCTTCCTGGTCAAGCCCGACGAAGTCGTGTCCGGCCACAAGATGCAGCCCTATGGCGGCATCTCGACGGAGGAAGCGGCGAAGGTGGTGGCGTATCTGCAGGCGGCTTCGCAGTGACAACGCCACGGCTGCTTTCGTGAGGTGTCGGAGATTGTGGCGCATCCTTCGAGACGCCCGCCTATGGCGGGCCCTCAGGTTGAGGAGCGGAGTGCGCGACTGCCAATCCATCCGAAGCTCTTGCGCCAAGGTGGGACTGTCGGATAGCCTCATCCTGAGGAGACCGCGAAGCGGTCGTCTCGAAGGACGAGGCGTTCACGATGACCGAAGGCGCATGGCTCTACATTCTCAGATGCGCCGACGGCAGCTACTACATCGGCACGACGCGCACCGAACTCGAGATCCGAATCGCGCAGCACAACGCCGGCACGTTCGATGGCTACACGAAGTCGCGCCGCCCTGTGACTTTGATATTCTCGCAATGGTTCGATCGTATCACCGACGCGATCGAATGCGAGCGCAAGCTCAAAAAATGGAGCCGCGCCAAGAAGGAAGCCTTCATGCGTGACGATTTTGCCGAGCTGCATGAGTTGGCAAAGCGCGGATCACATCATCCTTCGAGACGCCCGCCTGCGGCGGGCTCCTCAGGATGAGGGCAGAGTGTGCGGTAACGCTTTGGCTGCGGCACGACTGCCGGTTAGCCTCATCCTGAGGAGCGCGCCCTTGCGCGCGTCTCGAAGGACGAGGCGGTCACTCCGGCGGATGCTGCCTATTCCCGCCGCTCCGCGATCCACCTCAGCCATGCCGCCGAATGAAACGCGCTCATCAGGAGATACATCGGCACCATCCCGCCGAGCGGAGAACCATGCCCGGTGACGCACAGCATGTCTGCCGCTCCGTCGCCGAGCACGGCCGTCAGCAGCGCCATGATCGCGAAGGTCGGCGTGGCCGCCAGCGCAAGCCATCTGGCGAGGTGGCGCACGGCGGCGACGCCATCATCGCGGCCGGTGGCCGTGCTCACAGCGGGAGTCATTTCCGTTCTCCCGCCGCCTCCTCGCGAAAAGCCTTCTCGCCGGCATCCGAGATCTCGACCCACTTCTGGTCCGGCGCCGCGCCTTCCGCGTAGCTGTCGTGCCAGTTCCACCATTTGTAAGTCGGTGTCTGCGGATAGCCTGGCGGCGAATCCTCCCAGACCTCCTGGCGGCCGAGCGGCGTGATGTCGAGATAGTTCCAGGTGCCGCCCATCTGCTCGTCGCCGCGGCTCTTGACGAAATAGGTGCGGAAGATGCGCGTCCCGTCGCGGTAGAACACGTTCGTCCCGTGCCATTCGTCGACGCCGAAATCGGCATCGAAACTGTCGGTGACGGTGACCCACGGCATGGTCCAGCCCATCCGCTGCTTCAGTTTGACGATATCGGGCTGCGGTGCGCGCGATGCGAACACGAGCGTGGTGTCGCGGGCGTTCAAATGCGCGACATGGGCGACCTGGTCGGCCACCATGGAGCAACCCCGGCAGGCGTGATCGGGCCAGCCGAACACGCCGGGCTCGAAGAAGGCGCGGTAGACGATCAGCTGCCGCCGTCCCTGGAACAGGTCGGGCAGACTGAGCTTGCCGCCGGGCCCCTCGAACGCATAGGTTTTGGTTACTTCCATCCACGGCATGCGCCGGCGCTCGGCCGCCAGGGCGTCGCGGGCACGGGTATGCGCCTTTTCCTTCACGAGCAGTTGCTGACGGGCCGCCTCCCAGTCCTGCGGCGACACCACCGGCGGTGTCTGCATGGCGGGCTGTCCGCTCGCCCCTGTGTTTTGAACTGATGTCATGATGGCTCTCCAGATCTCTTGCTTCGGCCGCCGTTCCTTGCCGCGCCGTGGCGGACGCGGAACCACCCGCGCCCACTCACCGCACATCTTCGGCCGTCAACGATTTCTGGCATCTCGCGGTTGCGCGGTGGGAGTAACAAGTGTGACGGGATTGACATGGAGTCGCTGATCACGGCCGCCGCACGGGCATTGGAGGCCGGCGATCCGCTCGGCGCGCTGAATCGCGTCGCCCTGCGGAACGATGCGCCGTCGCTCGCACTGCGCGGCATCGCAATGGCGCAGCTCGGCGATCTCGCGAAGGCGAAGTCTCTGCTGCGCGGCGCCGCGCGTGCCTTCGGTCCGAGCGAGGCGGTGGCGCGCGCAAGGTGCATCGTGGCCGAGGCAGAGATCGCGCTCGTCTCGCGCGAGCTGAACTGGCCGGTGAGAACGCTCGCGGCGGCGCGCGCGACGCTCGAGAAGCACGGTGATCTCGTCAATGCCGCCCATGCGGGCCACGTCGAGGCACGCCGCCTGCTTCTCCTGGGACGCCACGACGAAGCCGAGGATGCACTGGCCGAGGTCGTCACCTCTCCGCTGCCGCCGGCCTCGCAGGTCGTACGCGAGCTCGTGGTCGCCGGCATTGCCATCAGGCGGCTCAGAACGAAGGATGCGCGCGCAGCGCTCGACCGTGCGGCCCGTGCGGCGCGCCTCGCCGGCATCGCTGCGCTCGCATCCGAGGTCGAAGGCGCCAACCTCGTGCTCGACACGCCCGCGGCGCGCCTGATCACGCGCGGCAGGGAGCATCCCCTGTTGCTGGGCCAGGTCGAAGCGCTGGCGCGGTCCAAGGCGCTTGTAGTGGACACCTTCCATCACAGCGTTCGCAGGAATGGCATCGTCGTGCCGCTCGGAACGCG
Organism: Bradyrhizobium tunisiense; assembly: GCF_042263385.1. Taxonomy (NCBI): domain Bacteria; kingdom Pseudomonadati; phylum Pseudomonadota; class Alphaproteobacteria; order Hyphomicrobiales; family Nitrobacteraceae; genus Bradyrhizobium; species Bradyrhizobium tunisiense. The sequence continues at coordinate 942,697 of NZ_JBHLEV010000003.1, read as the reverse complement.
GCCGGTGCTGTTCGCGCTTGCGCGCCACCTGGCGCAGGCCTGGCCTGCGGACGTGTCCCGGGAAGCGCTGATGACCGCGGCGTTTCACGCCAGGCACGCCGACGAATCGCATCGCGCCCGGCTGCGGGTCGAGATCGGACGGCTGCGGGCGAAGCTCAGGCCGCTGGCGGATGTCAGCGCAACGAAGCAAGGCTTTGCGCTGACACCGCACAAGACGCGCGACGTTCTCGTGCTGGCACGGCCGGTCGAGGAGAAGCACGCCACCGTCCTCGCCTTCCTCTCCGACGGCGAGCCGTGGTCGAGCTCGGCTCTCGCACTGGCGCTAGGCACGAGCGCGCGGACGGTCCAGCGCGCGCTCGAAGAGCTGGCGCGATCGAACAAGGTGCAGTGCTTCGGACATGGACGGGCGCGGCGCTGGTTGACCCCGCCCGTCCCGGGTTTCCCGACAGGCTTGTTACTCCCCGGCCCACTCCTGAACACGTAGGATGAGATAAGTTCACATCCACGAGGGATCGCGCACATGAAGCGTTCAGCCGCCGAAATCGTCAGGGAATACGGGCCGTTTGCAGGCGTCGAAGCCGTGCATGGCGTCACCTATGACGGCAAGCATGTCTGGTTCGCGTCCGGCGACAAGTTGAACGCGGTCGATCCGGCTGACGGCAAAATCGCGCGCTCCATCGATGTCGCCGCGCATGCGGGAACGGCGTTCGACGGCCGGCACCTGTTCCAGATCGCCGAGGACCGCATCCAGAAGATCGACGCCGCCACCGGCAAGGTGCTCGGCACGATCCCCTCGCCTGGCGCCGGCGGGGATTCCGGATTGGCCTGGGCCGAGGGCTCGCTCTGGGTCGGCCAGTATCGCGAGCGCAAGATTCACCAGATCGATCCGGAGACGGGCAAGGTCCTCCGCACCATCGAGAGCAAGCGCTTCGTGACCGGCGTGACCTGGGTCGACGGCGAGCTCTGGCACGGCACCTGGGAGAACGAAGAGAGCGACATCAGGCGGATCGACCCCGAGACGGGCAAGGTGCTCGAGCAGCTCGACTTGCCCGCCGGCACGGGCGTATCCGGGCTGGAGTCCGATGGTGCCGACCAGTTTTTCTGCGGCGGCGGCGGTCGCGGCAATGTTCGGGCAATCCGCCGTCCGAAGCGCGGTCAGGCCGGCGGATGATGGCTTGAAATGGGGGGCAACGTGGGTTTGCAGCCGTTAACCTGTTCGCCCCAATTCCACCCCACCGGTGCGCTCTAGCGCCCTCCTCGCCCGCCCTGTAAAATCCCCAACGGGCGGCTTGGGGGATTGATGCGACTGACGTTGAATCTGAAGACCATCCTGATCGCCGTCGCGGTGCTCGCGGCGTCGTTCTTCATCAGCTTGAAGGCGATGGACTTGCTTTCGCCGCGCGCGACGAATTCGGCGCCGCCGGTGGCGCAATTGCCGCCGCTGCCACCGGTCACGAAGAGCTCGATCGTGATCGCCCCGGTCGCCATCGCGATATCGGCGATCCGCGAGCAAGCCGAAAAGGCCGCACCACGTAACTTCGCCGGCAAGGCCGACAACCCGATCTCGCAGATCCTGGAGAATGCCGACATCGGCTGGACCGCGGTGCGTGGGCCGATGGCAGCGGCCGGTGACAAGGACGTGCTGACGATCTCGACGCCGCTCAGCGGCAAGCTGAACGTGACGGGCTCGCTGTCCTCGAAAGCCACAGGTGCGCTTGGCGACGCGCTCGGCAGCGTGCTCGGCGGTGACGCCGCGAAACGGATCGGCGCCGTCAACATCAAGAATCTGAACGCGAGCGCGGAGATCAAGGGCAACGTGGTCGTCACCTCGCGTCCGAAGCTCGCGGCCAACTGGCACCTCGAGCCCAATCTCGGCGCCCAGGTCAATCTCGGCGATACCAACCTCAACGTCTCGGGCGCCAAGGTCAACGTACCGGCGCAGGTCAAGCCGCTGATCGACAAGAATGTCGGCGAGCAGATCAATGCCGTCTCCGAACGCATCCGCAACGATCCGAGCCTGCGCGAGAATGCGAAGCTGCAATGGGCCAAGGCGTGCCGCTCGATCCCGCTGCAGGGCTCGGGCTCTTCGGCCGGGCTTCCGCCGCTCTGGCTGGAGATGAAGCCGATCCGCGCCATCGCCGCCCAGCCGCGCGTCGACGCGCAGGCCGTGACGCTGCTGATGGGCCTGGAAGCGGAGACGCGCGTCACCTCGACGCCGACCAAGCCGGACTGTCCGTTCCCCGACAAGATCTCGATCGTGCCGCCGACCGGCACCGGCGTGAACATCGGCGTTCCCATCGACGTGCCGTTCACCGAGATCAACAAGCTGATCACGGCGCAGATGGTCGGCCGCACCTATCCCGAGGACGGCTCGGGTCCGGTCGACGTCACCGTCAAGAGCGCCAACGTGATCCCGTCGGGCGAGCGCCTGCTGATCTCGCTTCTGGTGCGCGCCAAGGAAAAGAAGAGCTGGCTCGGCCTCGGCGCCGAGGCGACCGTGCACATCTGGGGCCGGCCGGTGCTCGACCAGGCGCAGCAGACGCTCCGGCTCACCGACATCCAGCTCGCGGTGGAATCGGAAGCCGCCTTTGGCCTGTTGGGCGCCGCTGCGCGCGCCGTCGTGCCGCAAATGCAGCAGGCGCTGCTGCAGAAGGCGACGCTCGATCTGAAGCCGATCGCCGCCAACGCGCGCGAGAAGATCGCCGCCGCGATCGCGGACTACCAGAAGAGCGAGGACGGCCTCAAGGTCGACGCCAGGATCGACAGCCTGACGCTTGCCGACATCGCCTTCGATTCCAAGACGCTACGCGTGGTCGCGGAAGCCGGCGGCACGCTGAACGTGTCGGTGACGAAGCTGCCTTAGATATAGCGCGGGTCCGCCTACGCCTTCATCGCTTGCGCCGCTGGCATTCTCATCGCAGGGTGCTAAGCTGTTGCTCGCAACCTCGAACGAGGTGTTGACAGCATCGTAGAGGCAAGCCGAGGACAACATGGAAGCCGGCATGGTCACGCCCGCGCCGGCACTGGTGCGCTTTTCCGGCATTCAGAAGACCTACGATGGCGAGCACCTCGTGGTGAAGAACCTCGATCTCGACATCAGGAAGGGCGAGTTCGTCACCCTGCTCGGGCCGTCGGGCTCGGGCAAGACGACAACGCTGATGATGCTGGCCGGCTTCGAGGTTCCGACCCACGGCGAGATCTACCTCGCGGACCGGCCGATCAAGAACATGCCGCCGCACAAGCGCGACATCGGCATGGTATTCCAGAACTATGCCTTGTTTCCGCACCTGACGATCGCGGAGAATATCGCCTTCCCGCTCTCCGTTCGCAAGACGGGCAAGGCGGAAGCGCAGGAGCGCGTCAAATCGGCGTTGCGCATGATCAAGATGGAAGCCCTGGCGCACCGGCGGCCCGGACAACTGTCCGGCGGTCAGCAGCAGCGCGTGGCGCTGGCCCGTGCGCTGGTCTTCAATCCGCAGCTCGTGCTGATGGACGAGCCTCTGGGCGCGCTGGACAAGCGGCTGCGCGAGCAGATGCAGCTCGAGATCAAGCAACTGCACGAGAGGATGGGCATCACGGTGGTCTACGTCACCCACGATCAGAGCGAAGCGCTCACCATGTCGGACCGCATCGCCGTGTTCAATGACGGCGTCGTGCAGCAGATCGACAGGCCCGACGCGCTGTATGAGCATCCGGTCAACAGCTTCGTCGCCCATTTCATCGGCGAGAACAACGTTCTGGCCGGCACCGTCGAGACGGTCGACAAGGATTATTGCCGCGTCGCGCTGGCGGGCGGCGGCACCGTGACCGCACGCGCGGTCAACATATCGGGCGCGGGCGCATCGACCTCGCTGTCGGTACGGCCGGAGCGGATCTCCATTGTCTCCGACGGCACCTCCAGCGACGGACCGAACCGGCTGCCGGCCAAGGTGCAGAGCGCGATCTATCTCGGCGACCATGTGCTGGCCGTGCTCGATGTCGCCGGCAACGGGGAGTTCATGGTCAAGCTTCAGCCAGGCGCGCATGACAACCTGAGACACGGTGAAAGCGTGTTCATCGCCTTCCGCCCCGAGGACTGCCTGGCCCTCGATCCCGTCTGACCCACTGCAGGATTTCGCCAGCGCAAGCCGACCTGAAGCAATCAACCTCGACGCAACTGACATGAAAGGAACCAAGACCATGCTGAAGTGCAAGATTGTCCGGATTGCTCTGGGTTTCGCCGCGGCGTTCAGTGCCGGCGCTGCGCTCGCGAGCGTCGCGCAGGCGCGTGACCTCACCGTCGTGTCGTGGGGCGGCGCCTATCAGGATGCACAGAAGAAGGTTTACTTCGAGCCCTTCAAGAAGGCGGCCGGAATTGCCATGAACGACGAGTCCTGGGACGGCGGGGTCGGCGTGTTGCGCGCCAAAGTGCAGGGCGGCGCCGCCACCTGGGACGTCGTCCAGGTCGAGAGCGACGAGCTCGCGGTCGGCTGCGAGGAAGGCCTGTTCGAGAAGCTGGACTATTCCAAGATCGGCGGCGAGGCGGCCTATATCCTGCCGTCCGTCAATCCCTGCGGCGTCGGCGCCATCCTCTACGATTTCGTTCTCGGCTACGACAAGGACAAGCTGAAGGAAGCCCCCAGCGGCTGGGCCGATTTCTTCGACACCAAGAAGATTCCGGGCAAGCGCGCCCTGCGTCAGGGCCCCAAGACCACGCTGGAGATCGCGCTGATGGCCGACGGTGTCGCGCCGAAGGACGTCTACAAGGTGCTCGCGACCGACGAGGGCATCGAGCGCGCCTTCAAGAAGCTGGACAGCATCAAGGGCGACATCGTCTGGTGGAAGGCCGGCGCCCAGCCGCCGCAACTGCTCGCCTCCGGCGAGGTGGCGATGACCTCGGTCTACAATGGCCGTATCGACACCGCGAACAAGAACGAGAAGAAGAACTTCGGCATGGTGTGGGACGGGGCGCTGTTCACCCTCGACAGCTGGGTCATCCTGAAGGGCAGCCCGAACAAGGATGCCGCTTACAAGTTCCTGGATTTCGTCGGCAAGGCGGAGAACCAGTCAAAACTGTCGGAGAACATCGCCTATGGCACTTCGAACAAGGACGCAGCCGGCAGGCTCGCCCCCGCCGTTCTGAAGGACCTGCCGACGGCGCCCGACAACATCAAGAACGCGGTCGAGATCAACGTTGCCTTCTGGCTCGAGAACATCGACCGCCTGACCGAGCGCTTCAACAAATGGGCGGCGAAATAAACAGCGCATCGGCAAGGCTCGCCCCATGACGGATGCGCTGCTGACCGGCGCCAATGCGTCGACCGAGGTGCCGCTCAAGCGCCGATTGCGGCGCGCTGAGCGAACGCGCCAGGTCAAGGCATTGGCGCTGGTAGCGCCGCTCCTCGTCTTCCTGCTCTTCACCTTCGCCGGGCCCATCGCCGGCATGCTGTGGCGCTCGGTCGACGACCGCGAGGTGCGTCAGGTTCTGCCTCGAACTATCGCGGCCCTCGCCAGTTGGGACGGCAAGGACCTGCCGGACGAAGCGGCCTACGCAGCGCTGGCAAGCGACATCCAGGCGGCTCGCGCATCCGGCACCATTGCGATTGCGGCCAAGCGGCTGAACTACGCGCTGAACGGTTTTCGCACGATCCTGACCAGCACCGCGCGCAATCTGAAGGCGATGCCCGAGCCCGGCACGGCCAGGGAGACGCTGGGCAAGATCAATCCAGCCTGGCGCGAACGCGCGACCTGGACGACGATCAAGGACGCCGGCGGCCCCATCACGGGCTTCTACCTTCTGGCGGCGCTCGACCTGACACGGAACGTGGACGGCGCGGTCGTCGCCGCTCCACCCGACCAGGCGATCTACCGCAGCCTGTTCGCTCGCACCTTCCTCATCAGCCTCAGCGTCACCGTCCTCTGCCTGATCCTCGGCTTCCCGGTCGCCTACCTGCTGGCGACGCTGCCGCCGGGGCGGTCGAACCTCCTGATGATCTTCGTGCTGCTGCCGTTCTGGACCTCGCTTCTGGTCCGTACCTGCGCGTGGATCGTGCTGTTGCAGAGCAAGGGCGTCGTGAACGACAGCCTGCACTGGCTTGGCGTCATCGACGAGCCGCTGCGCCTGATCTACAACCGCTTCGGCGTCTGCGTGGCGATGACCCACGTTCTCCTGCCCTTCATGATCCTGCCGCTGTACAGCAGCATGAAGGCGATCTCGCCCGCTTACATGCGGGCCGCCGCCTCGCTCGGTGCGGCGCCCGTCACGGCCTTTCTGCGGATCTACCTGCCGCAAACGCTGCCCGGCGTCAGTGCGGGAAGCCTGCTCGTCTTCATCCTGGCGCTCGGCTACTACATCACACCGGCTCTCGTCGGCGGCGCCGCCGATCAGATGATCAGCTACTTCATCGCGCTGTACACGACCGAGACCGCCAACTGGGGCCTCGCTTCGGCGTTGGGCGCGGTGCTGCTGCTGGCCACCCTTTTGCTGGCACTCGTCTATGGCAAGCTGGTGCAGGGCCAGCAGGTCACCGGAGGCATGAAGAATTGAGCGACAATTCCTCCTTGCGCACGACCAGCCAGCGCATCGCGTGGACCGGGACCATTGTTGTCTCCACGCTGGTGTTCATCTTCCTGATCGCGCCGATCCTGGCGATCATGCCGCTGTCCTTCAGTTCGGGCTCCTACCTCACCTATCCGCTGCCCGGCCTGTCCTTGCGCTGGTACGACGACTTCATCACGTCGCCGCGCTGGATGAATGCGCTGAAAAACAGCCTGATCATCGGCGTCGCCTCGACGGCGCTGTCCATGGTGCTCGGCACGCTGGCCGCGCTGGGGCTGGCGCAGTGGAAGAGCCGTTTCAAGCCGCTCGTGCTGGCTTTCGTGCTGTCGCCGGTGGTGGTGCCCGGTGTCATCACCGCGGTCGGCCTGTATTTCTTCTTCGCGCCGATTGGCCTCACCGGCAGTTATCTCGGCCTGATCCTGGCCCACACCGCGCTGGCGACGCCCTTCGTGGTGATCACGGTCGGCGCGACGCTGCAAAGCTTCGACACCAATCTGGCGCGCGCCGCCGCCTCGCTCGGCGCCTCGCCGCTGTATGCGTTCCGCCGCGTGATCCTGCCGCTGATCCTGCCCGGCCTCGCATCGGGTGCGCTGTTCGCCTTCGCGACCAGCTTCGACGAGGTGGTCATCGTGCTGTTCATGGCAGGCCCCGAGCAGCGCACCCTGCCGCGCGAGATGTTCAGCGGCATCCGCGAGAACATCAGCCCGACCATCACGGCAGCGGCGGTGATCCTGACGACGGTCTCGATCATCCTCCTCGCCACCATGGAAGGCCTGCGCCGACGCAACGAACGGCTCAAGGGTGGCGGCGGCTGAACGGCTTCCTTCTCCCTCTCGCCGCCTGCGGGGAGAGGTCAGAAAACGACACGACAGCGCGCCCGGTGAAAACCGGGCGCGCTTCGTTCAGGTGGTTAGGCGAGCCGCATTACTCCGAGTACTTGAACTCCGGCATGTTCTTCAGCTCGTCCTTGCTCGCATTGAACACGGCGTGGTCCGGGTACCATTTCGACGTGGTCGACGTCGCAGTCGCAGCAGGCCTGTCGGTACCGGTCGCAGCGCCCGTCGTCGTGCTCGCGGCGGGCTTGGCGCCCGGGTTCGTGCCGGCACCGGTATAGGCCACGGCCTCGTTGACGAACTTCAGCTTCTCATACGGCACCGCGACGAGATGCTCGCCCATGCCGAGGAAGCCGCCGACGCCGATCACTGCGATCTTGATGTCGCCGTTCTTGTCCATCAGCAGATCATTGATCGTGCCGATGTTCTCGTTGGCTTCGTTGTAGACCTTGAGGCCGTCCATCTTGGACGTACGCCACTGCCCGCTCGCAGTAGTGGTGGCGGTGGTGGACGTGGAGGTCGTGGCCGCAGGCGCCGCCTTGTCGGTGGTGGCGGTCGGCGCTTGCGCGAACGCAACGGTGGTGAGCAGTGCTGTGCCGGCAAGGCCGGCGACGATCGACTTCATCATGTTGTCCTCTCCTTCATCGAAAACTCGTGGGGAGAAAACCGCGCTGATGAAGCGCAGTTCCGTGCGCGCCGCAATTTCGTCGCGTAACGCGCGAGCACGCGAGGCATGTTCCTGCGTTACCCAGGAACATTTTGCGGCGCACGGCTTTGCGGCGATAGCGCAAGTGTGACGCGGTTCTTCTTCGCGACAGAACCGCACGCATTTGCGCGGCGATCATGCCCTATGAAGCACCTCAGGCCGCGAGCGGCGGGTGCTCGACGGCCACCTCGTCGAAGATCGCCACCGCCTCGAAGCGATAGTTGCAGGCGTGGCAGGTCCAGAGGTAGGACACGCGGCCTTCGCCCGGCTCGATCCAGTCGGGCTGCGCAATCGGCGTGCCGCATTGGGCGCAGGGGTTTTGCCTGGGGATGTCGCTGAGGATTGCTTTTGTCATGGCACCTCTCCCGATTTGCAGCATCTTCCTACTCGCTTTCGCCGGCACGCGCGAATAGACAGGCGTGCTGCCGCGAGTGGGGTCGTCGGCCCCGAAGCTTCCGCTTGGAGGCCTCTTGCGCCGGCTTTGGGTCGTAATGGCGGCTCGGCACCGCAAAATCGGACGATGGCGGCGTTTGGTCACATCATCGCCGCGTTCCGGGGGCCTAACGGCAACCGGTGCAGGTCACTTCCAACGACCTCTGGGATATCTGATGAAAATTTTACGCATTGCCGCACTGCTCGCGGCCGGACTGACATTGCCGCAGGCCGCATTTGCCGGCCAGGCCGAGTATGCCGAGATGGTCGCGGCCCATGCCCGCGCCAACGGCGTGCCGGAAGCGCTGGTGCACCGCGTGATCATGCGCGAGAGCCGCTATCAGCCCCATCTCGTCGGCCGCGGCGGCACCATCGGGATGATGCAGATCAAGCTCGCGACCGCCCGCGGGGTCGGCTACACCGGCGATGCAGCCGGCCTGCGCGATCCCAACACCAACCTCACCTATGCCGTGAAATACCTCGCCGGCGCCTACCGCGCCGCCAATGGCGACCACGCCCGGGCCGTGCGTTATTTCGCAGGCGGCTATTACTACGCAGCCAAGCGGCAGCGGCAGGAGACGCTGCAGCAGGCCAGCTTCGAGACGAACGCGCAGGCTTGGCTGGAGCCCAACGGCAACCCGCAGCCGATGTTCGGCGCACCGCCGCAGCGCAAGCTGGCGCAACGCGTCCGCAATGCGCGGGCGCAGGTTCCCCACTAACCGACGTCATTCCGGGGCGGTCCGCAGGACCGAACCCGGAATCTCGAGATTCCGGGGCTGGCGCTTTCGCACCATCCCGGAATGACTGCCCTGTGGCAGACGCGTTGACACGGCCTGTCACTGTCCTACATTAGAGCCGTTCCGAGGGGTGCTCCGAGGAGGAGCTGAGATACCGCTAAATGGGCAATGCCGATCGACCGGCTTGCCAGGACCGCGGTGACCCTTTGAACCTGATCCGGGTCATGCCGGCGAAGGGACAGGGATGTTGCAGACGACCAAGCGGCCGGATTCACCGGTATCCATCATCGGCGCAGGCATTGCGGGCGCCTGGCAGGCCCTGCTGTTCGCACAGGCCGGCCATGCCGTGACCTTGCACGAGCGCGGTGACGAGGCGATGACGGACGCCACCAGCCATTGGGCCGGCGGCATGCTCGCGCCCTATTGCGAGGCCGAGGTCGCCGAACCCATCATCAGCCGCCTGGGGCTGCGCTCGCTGGACATCTGGCGGCGCGAGCTGCCGGACACGCCGTTCAACGGCTCGCTCGTGGTCGCCCATCCGCGCGAACGCAGCGATTTCGAGCGTTTCGCCCGCATGACCGAGGATCACCGCCGGCTCGACGCAGCCAGCCTCGCCGAGCTCGAACCGTCGCTGGAGGGCCGCTTCCGCGACGCGCTGTTCTTCCCGGCCGAGGGCCATGTCGAGCCGCGCCGCGTGCTGCCGCAGCTTCACGAGCGCATCCGCGCCGCCGGCGGCACCATCAAATTCTGCAGCGACGTTTCAGCCACCGATCTCGCACAGGATTCCGAGGGCATCGTGATCGACTGCCGCGGCCTCGGCGCGCGCGACGAACAGCCGGAGCTTCGCGGCGTCAAGGGCGAGATGATCCTGATCGAGACCAGTGAGGTGCAGCTTGCACGCCCGGTGCGGCTGATGCATCCGCGCTGGCCGCTCTACGTGATCCCGCGCGAGGACAATCTGTTCATGCTGGGCGCGACCTCGATCGAGGCCGAGGACACCGGCGTCAGCGTCCGCTCCGCGCTGGAGCTGCTCGGCGCGGCTTACACCGTGCACCCCGCGTTCGGCGAGGCCCGCATCGTCGAATTCGGCTCCGGGCTTCGTCCTGCTTTTCCCGACAATTTGCCGCGCATCGGCATCCGCGGCCGCAGGATCACCGTCAACGGTCTCTACCGCCACGGCTTCCTGATCGCGCCCGCGCTCGCCGAGCTGACGCTCGCCTATGTCGAGCGCGGCCAGATCGACAACGAGGTGATGCAATGCGCGTGATCGTCAACGGCGAGGCGCGGGAGATCAGCGCGGCCAGCGTCGACGCGCTGCTCGCCGAGCTCGACTACGAGGGCACCCATTTCGCCATCGCGCTGAACTACGACGTCGTGCCGAAAAGCCGCTGGGCCGAGACGGCACTGAAGGCCGGCGACGAGATCGAGATCATCACGCCGCGGCAGGGAGGGTGAGCGGGATGCTTTCACCAAACACTCCGCTGTCATCGCCCGGCTTGACCGGGCGATCCAGTACGCCGCGGCTTCACGTTTCCAGCCGGACGGCCCCGGCGTACTGGATCCCCGCCTTCGCGGGGATGACAGCTTCGTTTTGGCTGACACCATTCTTCAAGGAGACACCTTCCACATGGTGACCTTCTACGGCAAGACCTTCGCCTCCCGCCTCCTGATCGGCAGCGCGCTCTATCCTTCGCCTGCGATCATGCAGTCCGCGATCCGCGCCTCGGGCGCCAACATCGTCACGGTGTCGCTGCGGCGCGAATCCGCCGGCGGCAAGACTGGCGATGCGTTCTGGAATCTGATCCGCGAGCTCGACGTCACCGTGCTGCCGAACACCGCCGGCTGCCGCACGGTGCGCGAAGCCGTGACCACCGCAAAGCTCGCCCGCGAATTGTTCGGCACGACCTGGATCAAGCTCGAAGTGATCGCCGACAACGACACGCTGCAGCCCGACGTGGTCGGCCTGGTCGAAGCCGCCACCATTCTGGTCAAGGACGGTTTTGAAGTGTTCCCCTATTGCACCGAGGATCTCTCGGTCGCGAACCGCCTGGTCGATGCCGGCTGCAAGGTGGTGATGCCGTGGGCAGCCCCCATCGGCAGCGCGAAAGGCATCACCAATCGCGATGCGCTGAAGCTGCTGCGCGATCGGCTGCCCGATATCACGCTGGTGGTCGACGCCGGCCTCGGTGCGCCCTCGCACGCCGCGCAGGCGCTCGAGCTCGGCTATGACGCCGTGCTGCTCAACACCGCGATCGCCAAGGCCGGAGATCCCGTCGCAATGGCCAACGCCTTCCGCCTCGGTATTGAGGCCGGCCGCACTGCTTACGAAGCCGGGCTGATGAACGCCCGCGACTTCGCCTCCCCCTCCACCCCTGTCGTTGGGACCCCGTTCTGGCATGCCGTATCCTGATCGCTTCTATCCCGTCGTCGACAGCCTTGCGTGGGTCGAGCGCCTGACCAAGCTCGGCGTCGGCACCATCCAGCTGCGCGCCAAGGAGCTCGACGATGGGCAGGCCCTGCAGATGGTCACCGACGCGCTGGCGATCACGGAAGGAACGCAAGCCAAGCTGGTCGTGAACGACTATTGGCGCGCTGCGATCGTCGCCGGCGCCAAATATCTGCATCTCGGCCAGGAGGATCTTGCCGATGCCGATCTCAAGGCGATCCGCGAGGCCGGCCTGTCCCTCGGCATCTCCACCCATGACGATGCCGAGCTTGAAACCGCGCTGGCCGCAAAGCCCGACTACGTCGCGCTGGGCCCGATCTTCTTCACCACGCTGAAGTCGATGCGCTTCGAGCCGCAGGGCATTCCGAAGATCACCGAATGGAAGAAGCGCATCGGCACCATCCCGCTGGTCGCGATCGGCGGCATCAAGTTCGAGCACGCCGCGGAAATTTTTGCCGCGGGGGCGGATTCGATCGCGGTGGTCTCCGATGTCACGCAAAACGCCGACCCCGATGCGCGGGTTCGGCAATGGCTCAGCCTGGAGGAGGCGGCGTGATGCACTCAGTGCTCTCACCCCACCCTCCAATGTCATCGCCCGGCTTGACCGGGCGATCCAGTACGCCGCGGCTTCTCCGTAGCTCACTACGGTCTCTGGAATACTGGATCCCCGCTTTCGCGGGGATGACAGCGAGCCTACCCACCGGCGTCATTCCGGGGCACGCGAAGCGTGAACCCGGAATCTCGCTCAATAACCTCGAGGTTCCGGATCGGACCGCAATGCGGTCCGTCCGGAACGACGCCCTGTAAAGGAGGATCCCCATGAACATCCGCTCCAATCCCGAAAAAACCGTCCCCGCCGTCACCACCGGCCCCCTTCCCTCCTCGCGCAAGATCTTCGCCACGCCCGATGCAGCGCCCGACCTGCGCGTGCCCCTGCGCGAGATCATTCTCTCCGAAGGCGCCGGCGAGCCCAACCTGCCGGTGTACGACACCTCGGGCCCCTACACCGATCCCTCCGTCACCATCGACGTCAATGCCGGCCTTCCCCGGAGCCGCAAGCAATGGGTGCTGGAGCGCGGCGGCGTCGAGGAATATGAGGGCCGCCAGATCAAGCCGGAGGACAATGGCGGCGTCTCCGCCGACAAGGCCGCGCGCGCGTTCAGCGCCTATCACAAGCCGCTGCGCGGCCTCGACGGCCACAAGATCACCCAGCTCGAATTCGCCCGCGCCGGCATCATCACCAAGGAGATGATCTACGTCGCCGCCCGCGAGAATCTCGGCCGCAAGCAGCAGCTCGAGCGCGCCGAAGCAGCCCTCGCCGACGGCGAGAGCTTTGGCGCCGCGGTGCCCGCCTTCATCACCCCGGAATTCGTCCGCGACGAGATCGCGCGCGGCCGCGCCATCATCCCTTCCAACATCAACCATTCCGAGCTCGAGCCGATGATCATCGGCCGCAACTTCCTGACCAAGATCAACGCCAATATCGGCAACTCGGCGGTGACGTCGTCGGTCGAGGAAGAGGTGGAGAAGATGGTGTGGGCGATCCGCTGGGGCGCCGACACCGTGATGGACCTCTCCACGGGCCGCAACATCCACACCACGCGCGAATGGATCTTGCGCAACTCGCCGGTGCCGATCGGCACCGTTCCCATTTATCAGGCGCTGGAGAAGTGCAACGGCGATCCCGTGCAGCTGACCTGGGAGCTCTACAAGGACACGCTGATCGAGCAGTGCGAGCAGGGCGTCGACTATTTCACCATCCACGCCGGCGTGCGCCTGCAATACATCCACCTCACCGCCAGCCGCGTCACCGGCATCGTCTCCAGAGGCGGCTCGATCATGGCGAAGTGGTGCCTGGCGCATCACAAGGAGAGCTTCCTCTACACGCATTTCGACGAGATCTGCGACCTCATGCGCAAATATGACGTCTCGTTCTCGCTCGGCGACGGCCTGCGCCCGGGCTCGATCGCCGACGCCAACGACCGCGCGCAGTTCGCGGAGCTGGAGACCCTCGGCGAGCTGACGAAGATCGCGTGGGACAAGGGCTGCCAGGTCATGATCGAGGGTCCCGGCCACGTGCCGATGCACAAGATCAAGATCAACATGGACAAGCAGCTCAAGGAGTGCGGCGAGGCGCCGTTCTACACGTTGGGACCGCTGACCACCGACATCGCGCCGGGCTATGACCACATCACCTCCGGCATCGGCGCCGCCATGATCGGCTGGTTCGGCTGCGCCATGCTCTGCTACGTCACGCCGAAGGAGCATCTCGGCCTGCCCGATCGCAACGACGTCAAGACCGGCGTCATCACCTACAAGATCGCCGCCCACGCCAGCGATCTCGCCAAGGGCCACCCCGCCGCGCAACTGCGCGACGACGCCCTCTCCCGCGCGCGGTTCGACTTCCGCTGGACCGACCAGTTCAACCTCGGCCTCGACCCCGAGACCGCCAAGAACTTCCACGACGAAACCCTGCCGAAGGAAGCCCACAAGGTCGCCCATTTCTGCTCGATGTGCGGCCCGAAATTCTGCTCGATGAAGATCACGCAGGACGTGCGGGATTATGCGGCGACGCTGAACGACCCGAACTCGGTGGGCATGTCGCTGGCCGGCACCGCCGAAGACGGCATGAAGCAGATGAGCGCGAAGTTCAAGGAGATGGGGAGCAGCGTTTATCTGGATGCGGAGAAGGTGAAGGAGAGTAATCGGGTGTTGTGAGGGAGCTGAATGCGATTTCTACTGCCTAGACGAGCGCTTCCAAAGTTCGAAGCATATGGGACCCCCGAAAGCAGCCGGAATATTCAGTCAAATTGGTAGCCGGCATATGATCGGTTTCTTGGAATCGGTCGTCTAGTGGAGGAGCGGTCAGAGCGCCCCTCCACTAGGCACCCAGACCCATCTTCTTTCGAAGGCGACTAATTGCACCAGCGAGTTGGTGAGATCGCCACCTATTGTCTAAGCGAAGGTCTAGTCGATACTTCAACAGTATCGACAAGGGATCAATTTGAAATTTTGTTTGCGACGGCTTTCCCAAATTCCGGTCCCGAATTACATAGAACAAGCTCATCAAAATGGCTTGGGCCTTTTTCGTTTCCCCGCTTCGCAAAAGATCGTCGATAAAGACATCGAGTATCATGACCGCCGCCTCGACGCGCTCGGCCGAGCTCGGGCACTACTACGCCCATCCCGGCAACCGGTTCTGGCGCGCGCTCCATGAGGCCGGGATCACGCCGCGGCGCTATCAGCCGAGCGAGTTTGCGGAGTTGATCGCGCTCGGGATCGGCTTCACCGATCTCTGCAAGACGGGCGCCGGGATGGATCATCAGATCGCGGCGGAGGCGATCGACGTGCCGGGCTTCAAGGCGAAGATGGAGACGTACCGGCCGCGCACGATTGCGTTCACGAGCAAGAAGGCGGCGAGCTTGTTTTACGGCCGGCCGTCGAGCGGGATCGCGCTGGGGCGGCAGGCGCGCGACGAGAGCCTGCCCCAGATATTCGTGCTGCCCTCGCCATCCGGAGCAGCGTCCGGGCATTGGACGCTGGAGCCGTGGCGCGAACTGGCGGCGTGGATTGGTCGCGCACCCTGAACGGCGACTGCCGGATTGCATCTGCTCTCGTGTCCCGGGCCAGCGTAGCGCAGACCCGGGACCCAGAAGCTCCGGCACGCGTTCGTCATGGGCCCCGGCTCTGCAGCGCATCGCGCCGCACTGGACGATGCTTCGCATCGCCAGGGGCGCGCTGCACTGCGTCCGGGGCACGCCACCACCGATATTTCGCGCACAGTCTGTCGGAGACCGCATCCGTCATTCGTCCTGGAAATGATCACCCCGGAGACCGGACATGCCCCCCACCATCACCGCCTTCGAATCCTCGCCCGACCGCGGCCGCGGGCAGGCGCGCGACATGAGGGTGCGCTGGGCGCTCGAAGAGGTCGGCCTGCCCTATGACGTTCGGCTCGTCTCGTTCGCCGCGATGAAGGAGCCCGCGCATCTTGCGCTGCATCCGTTCAGGCAGATCCCGACCTATGAGGACGGCGATCTCGCGCTGTTCGAATCCGGCGCGATCGTGTTGCATATCGCCGAGCGCCACGATGGCTTGCTGCCCAAGAACGCCAATGCGCGCGCCCGCGCGATCGCGTGGATGTTCGCCGCGCTGAGCACGGTCGAGCCGCCGATCGTCGAGCTCACCATGGCCATGCTGTTCGAGCGGGACAAGAGCTGGCACGCGGAGCGGCTGCCCATGCTGCAGGATCGCGTCCGCACCATGCTCGGCGAATTGTCCGCTCGCATCAGTGGTGCCGACTGGCTCGACGGCGCGTTCAGTGCCGGCGATCTCATGATGGTGACGGTGCTGCGCCGGCTTAATACGTCCGGCGTGCTCGATGAGCATCCCGCCATCGCCGCCTATGTCGCCCGCGGCGAGGCACGGCCGGCCTTCAAGCGTGCCTTCGAGGCGCAGCTTTCGGTGTTCAACGCCGCATCGCGTTCGCAGGCGGAGTAGCCGCTCAGCTCAGCGACGCCAGCTCGCGCGCGAGGTTGGCACGCGCCTGGCGGTCGAAGGTCGCGGCGAAGTCCGGATCGGGAAAGATGACCTCGCGTGCCGCGAAATGGCGGAGCACGCGGGCACGGCCGACGCGATAGTCGTTCTCGCCGACATGGATGAATTCGCGGCGGATCGCGGCGGCATAGGCGTCGTAGCGCGCGGGGGCGGCGCCGAGAATGCTGAGGTCGATCGAGATCAGGATCGCCCCGAGGCGGTCGCCGGCGGCAACGTCGTGCGTCCTGGTCAGGCGGATCAGGCGGCCGACCTCCTGACGAAGCTCGGCGCGGACGTGCTGCTCGGCGAGCTCCGCGCTGCGCTCCTCATTGTCCGACCGGGTCGGGTCGTAGACGACATCGTGCCACCAGATCGCCTCCGACAGCGTCTCGCGCTCGGCGGCCGAGAGACCCTCGACGCGTGCGAGCGCGGCGAGGCAATCCTCGATGTGCGAGAGATTGTGATAGTGGCGGCCGGGCGCCGCATAGGCGGCGGCCAGTTCGTCGCGGGTCATGGGCAAGGGCCTCACTCCTCGAACAATTCCTCGAACAGCGTCTTCGCGCGCTCGAGCACGCGCCAATCTCGCGTGTGCCGCGGCGGACTCGTGCGGCGCTCGGATCGAAAATCGCAGTAAATCGTAGGGTGGGCAAAGCGAAGCGTGCCCACGTCTTTCCTGGATACGGAAAAGAATGGTGGGCACGGCGCTTGCGCGCCTTTGCCCACCCTACCAGAGCGTCTTCTACCGCATCGTGATCGCAAGCCCGCTGAGATCCGCGTTCGCCATCAGGCCGACCTGCCTGCCCGACAGTTCCAGCACCGCGCCCTTCTGGTTGGTCAGCACGATGGCGCGGGCGCCGGAGCCGACGGCGATGCCGGCACCGGCGGCGCCGTAGACGCCGGCGACGTCGGAGGGACGGTTGATGTTGGAGACGCGGCCGCGCAGCACGGTCTTCGAGCCGCCGAAGACGAGGCCGTAGTCGAGCCCGCCGGTGGACAGCCCGTAGGAGCGGCCGCGGAAGTTGAGGACGCCCGAGCCGCCGGAACCGCCGATGATCCAGCCCGCCTTGTAGATCGTCAGCGTCACCGTGCCGCCGTCGGCCATCGCCGAAGTCGACAGTCCGGCCAGGGTGGCAATGGTAACCAGCGCGGCGCGGAAGGTGGATGCGAGCTTCATGAGTGTCTCCGGGGGCTGTTTTTCTCGGGGGAAAGGATTCGAATCAGACGAAGGGAATGTATCTGATGGATCAGGGCGGCAACATGATGGATGAGCGTGGGGCGCGCTCGTCGCCAGGCATTCAATCTGTCATCGCCCGGCTTGACCGGGCGATCCAGTACTCCGCGACGGCAGTGATCGAACCGAGAGGCTGCAGCGTACTGGATGCCCCGGTCAAGGCCGGGGCATGACAGTGGAGCTTTTGTCGGAAGCCCAGGCAACCGCATCATCCCATCATGCCCGTGTTTTGCCCGGCGAAGCAAACGATCATTTTCGCCCTTCCCGAACCTCAAAAGCCCCAACGATTTCCACCTCATCCCTACTGTGCATGGGGTTGTATTCGCATTTTTTGGTTTGAGCCGCCGTCGCCTGCCGCTACGTTTGCCGCGTCCGCGACCGTCTTCGAGGTGACCCCATGCCGATCCAGCATTTCGCGCCCCCGCCGCACGTCAAGGCGCCGCCGCTGTCCTTTGCGACGCGCGTCGGCGATCTCCTGTTCGTCTCCGGCATTCCCGGCTTCGATGCGAACGGCGCGCTGCCGGATGGTTTCGAGGCGCAGTTCGCTAATGTCGTCGTCAACATCCGCCGCGTGCTGGACGAGGCCGGCGCCACCACGGCCGACCTCGCCAAGGTCAACGTGCTTCTGACCCGCGCCACAGACGTTGCCGCCATGAACGCGCTCTATGCCGGCGCCTTCGGCCCGCCGCCCTACCCCGCGCGCACCACGTGCGTGGTGCAGGCCCTGCCCGATCCGAAGATGCTGATCGAGATCGAGGCAGTGGCCTCGCTGTCGAAGTGAGCCTGCCTGTGACTTGTCGGGCACGCGGCCAAACCAAATGCGCGGGCGCGACTGACATATCCGTGAAACGCCGCTCCCCGGCTTGCAAAGAAGCTGCTTTTACCGCACGAATTTTCAGGTCCTACTTCCCCACAAGGAGATATTTCATGCGTCGCGTTCTCGCCCTCTGTGCCGTTGCCGGCATCGCCACCTCCGTCTTTGCCGTGCCGGCCTCGGCCAAAGTCGGGTATTACGTGATCCGCTGGGATAACACCGGCATCTGCCAAATCTGGAACGAGGACCTTCAGCACAAGCCGTTCCAGTTCGGCGTGTCGACCTACAAGGTCGTCAGCAAGTCCTTCCCGACCTTCCAGCAAGCCTCAGACCTCCAGATCAAGTTGCGCGGCGAGCGCCGCTGCACGCTCTGAGCTCGAGCGACGGATCGAATTTGAAGGGCGGGTCGCGCGAGCGATCCGCCCTTTCCTTTTGCCGCGGCCCGGCGTTTTCCGGCCGAAATCACGCATTTTCCCGCCCGCGCGCTTTGAACCTGACGGGCAGGCGGAACTACTCACATCTTGTCCGGGGCGCATTCTCAGAGCGTCCGGCACCAGCCCTCCCCGCATTGCCGGGAGGCGCATCACATCATTCATTTTGAGGAGCTGATCATGCGTCGTATTTCCGTGCTGTGCGCTGCCGCAGGCCTTGCCGTCACTGCATTCGTCGCCGCGAGCCCCGCCGAGGCCGGGTATCACCTGGTCCGCTGGCAGGACAGCGGCTTCTGCCAGATCTGGGACGAGAGCATCCCGACCACGCCGTGGCCCGCCGGTTATCAGCGCGCCAGCGCCTCGGTGCCGACATTCATCGACGCGCTCGCGATGAAGGATACCGCGCTCAAGACCGGCAAGTGCACCTGGTAGGATTTCGATCGGCGGACGAAAGGCCGGGCAAGGGCGCCAGCGTCCTTGCCCGGTTTTTTTGTGCTCCGCGTGAACGAACGTTGACGTGCTCTCACACGTCCTTGTGCGCGCCGGGATGGATCAGGACGTCGCGCGCGGCGGCGAGGTCGATGAAGGCTTGCGCGCTACCGCCGTGGTCGGGATGCAGGCCCTTGGCGGCGCGGCGATAGGCCTGGTTGATGTCCTCGCAGGTGAGCTGCACCGCGAGCGGCAGGCCGAGCATCTTGCGCGCGCGATCTTCGGTGGACAGCTTCTTCGGCATGGCGTTGCGGCGGCCGAAGCGCGGCGCGGTCAGATCGTGGACGACATCGAGCACCACGCCGAGACGGCGCTGGGCCGCCAGTGTGACGCCGTGATCGTCATTGCCCGCGGCCTGGCGCAGCACCGGAAGCGCCTGCTCGGCGGCCTGGCGCAGCATGGTGTCCGTGCTCGTCCGTGCGATCTCGGCCACGAGCCGGCCCGCCTCGGCGAAGTCGGCAGATTGCGCCGACCGAAGGCGTTCAAGGGCCAGTTTCCAGGAGTCGAGCCGGGCGTCGAGCCGTTCCATCATGCGCGCAACGTTTAGCAATCAAGATCAGTATGCCAAGGCCGCCGTTTCCGACCCCTTAATTTCGAGTTAGCGTTTCGTGAAACTTCGAAAAGAAATCGGGAGGAATATGTCATGGCACTGCTCGCAAACCACATCGCCGTCGTCACCGGCGCCGGTTCCGGCATCGGCCGCGCGATCGCCGCCGGCTATGCGCGCGAGGGCGCGCAAGTCGTGCTGCTCGACGTCAATTCCGACACCGTCGCGGAGGCCGCCCAGGATATCCGAAAATCGGGCGGCAAGGCCGAGAGCTTCGCGCTCGATGTGACCAGGCGGGACGACTGCTTCGCGCTCGCCAGGCAAGTCGCGGACAAGGTCGGGCAGGTCTCGATCCTCGTCAACAATGCCGGCATCACCCGCCGCAACGCCTTCACCGCAGAGACGGAGACGGTGGCAAAGGACTGGAACGACATCATCTCGCTCAATCTCAACGGCGTCTTCAACATGACGCAGGCCTTCCTCGCACCCTTGCGCGCGAGCAAGGGCCGCATCGTCAATATCGGCTCGATCCAGTCCTTCGTGCACCTGCGTACGCCGAGCTCGGCGGCTTACACGACTTCGAAGCACGGCGTGCTCGGCTTCACCAAGGCACTCGCGGTCGAACTCGGCAAGGAAGGCGTGCGCGTCAACGCGATCGGGCCCGGCTTCATCGAGACCAACATCAACGCCAATGTGCGCGCGACCAATCCGGCGCTGGTGCAGGCCTTCGTCGACCACACCCCGCTGGCGCGCACCGGCAAGCCCGAGGACATCGTCGGCCCCGCACTCTTCCTGGCCTCGGATCTGTCGGCCTATGTCACGGGAACCATCGTGATGGTGGATGGCGGCTATCGAACGGTGTGAGAACATCACTCGGTCCTCCGCCAATCGCGGCGGCTTCGCGGCATTCCTGGGGTCATCTGGTGCGTTCGGGCGCGGTTAACCTTTCATTAACCAAACCCGACCACCGTGGATCTACGGCTTGGGGGTCGTTTGTTCTCGATCCGCTTCCAACGATGGTAGCGGGCGTTGATCGGGGAGTGTGTTGATGACCACTGTTCATGTCGCTGCGTCCGAGCCGGGCGCACAATTTCTTGCTCCTAACCAGATCGTTCCGTTGCTGATCGGTGCGACCGTCGACGAGGTCGAGCGCGAGCTCGTGCTCCAGACCCTGGCGCGCTGCGACGGCAACCGCACCCGCGCCTCGCGCGTGCTCGGGTTGTCGGTCCGCACGCTGCGCAACAAGATCAGGATCTATGCCGCCTCCGGCATCGACGTGCCCGCCTATCAGGATTAGCGCGCGGTTGCGGGCCGATTGGTGTTGACCGGTCCCCTGTGAAACACGGGCGGAATTGCTGCTGTCGTCAAACGCCGCTAAGTAGCTTGCGTCCGTTAAAGGGAGCAGCGGCGTGGCAGACGATCAGGGACGACGGCAGGGACCTCAGGGACCGCGCGGGCGGCAGGGCGAGCCGGGACGGCCGGGGCCGCAGGGTCATCCCGGCCGACGCGGGCCGGACGGCGCGCGCGGCAAGCCTGGTCCGCAGGGCAAGCCGGGGCCGATCGGAAAGGCGGGGCCGCAAGGTAAGCCCGGTCCGCAAGGCAAGCAGGGCGAGGCGGGTCCACGCGGGGCAATTGGCGCACAGGGTCCTGCCGGACCGCAGGGGCCCGCGGGTCCGCAAGGCCCGCGCGGCGAGGCCGGGCCGCCCGGTCAGTTGCCATCGATCGAACAGGTGCTGCCGTGGCTCGAGCAACTGTTCGACGCCTGGGACGAGCGTCGCCGCCAACGCGAGCGCGAAGCCGCCGAACGCGAAGCGCTGGAGGCCGCCGTGCAGGAAGCTGACGAGCCGATCGCCGACGACGAGAGCGAGGTCGGCGAAGGCGACGATCACAAGAAAAAGAAGAAAAAGAAGAAGCACGGCAAGGATCAGTGACCGCTCTCCTGCCCCCGGACGCAGCGCGGCATGCAATGCTGCGCTGCTGAGCCGGGGCCCATGTCTCCGAGACCTGCGCTGACGATTTCCGGGCCCCTGCTCTGCGAAGCGGCACTTAGCGCCGCACCGCGTCCGGGACACGAGCCAAATCAAGACGTGCCGGAAGCATCGTCCTTGCGCGGCAGCATGCCCATGCGCTCGAACTGCCAGCGCATGGCGCGATACCAGAGATAGCCGACCGCGGCGCCGCACAGAGCGAGGATGATCACGTTTGCGCTCGAGAACGAGCCGCTCCACCACATCATCCACGCCGTCCACAGCAACGTGAAGATGATGGCACCTGCTTTCAGCGGAAGAAGGGGGCGGCTCATGACTCTGCTCCGGGCTGTAAAAACCCCGGCGAACATCATCACGCACCAAGCGGCCTTCTTCCGTGAGCCAGATCACGGAATGGCTTTCGACGATCCCTAGCCGAACCGCAGCCGTGAGCGTTCCCTGGCCCTTTCCGCCTCGACCTCGCGGTCGCGCGTCGGCGCATGGGTGTGCAGCGACGTCAGGAGTTTCCGCGCGGCCTCCGAGACCTCCGCCACCGCACGGTCGAACGCCGCCTCGTTGGCCTGCGACGGCTTGTTGAAGCCGGACAGTTTTCGCACGAACTGGAGCGCGCTGGCGTGGATCTCATCCTCCGTCGCCGGCGGATCGAAGTTGAACAGCGTCTTGATGTTGCGACACATGCAGTCTCTCCGGATGTTTCCCTCAAAGACGATCGGCGGCGGCGAAATCCTACATCCTTCCCGCGCTTCTGTTGAGTTCCGCGGCGTCGCGCCCCGATATCGCAACGCATCATATGCCACGCCTTCACGCCGCATATTATTTGAGCATGCAATGCGCTGACAGCTCGGGCTTAATCGCCTCGACGATGGAATCGACGCGAGCAAGAACTCGCGCGAATGGGACGGCGCGACGAGGAGGATCGCATGCACAGGCTCGCACTGTGCGTTTGGCTGACCGCGATGACGGCGCTGACGAGCGCCGCGTTCGCGTTCGACAACGGGCAATATGATCACGTCCCGCCCGACATCCGGGCCTGGTTCAAGAGCGTGATCGCGCCGAACGGCGTGCCCTGTTGCGACATCTCCGACGGCCATCGCACCGATTACGACGTACGGAGCGGCGCCTATTGGGTGCCGATCGAGGGACAATGGATGGAGGTGCCCGAACGCGCCATCATCCGCGGCCAGGGCAATCCGGTCGGCCAGGCCGTGGTCTGGTACGTTCACCACCGCGGCGCCATCATCATCAACTGCTTCGTGCCGGCGGATGCAGTCTAGCATGATGGATTTCGTTGGCTGAGGCGGCCCGATCGGGTAGCTTGTCGCAAAGCTGATGCGGAGGCATGCCGTTGACCGATCTTTGCGCCGAAGACCTCGCCACCATCTATGCCAAGCCGAGCCCGCGCGTGATCGCGAAAGCGCGTCCCGCGATCGATGCGCATGCCAGGAAATTCATCGAGATGTCGCCGTTCTGCGTGCTCGCGACGTCGGGCGCCGACGGCAGCGTCGATGCCTCGCCACGCGGCGGCGGCATCGGCTTCGTCCATGTCGCAGGTCCCAACCAGCTATTGATGCCTGACCGCTCCGGCAACAACCGGATCGACAGTTTTCGCAATGTCGTCGAAGGCTCGGGCTTCGTGCATCTGCTGTTCTTCGTGCCCGGGATCGACGAGACGCTGCGCGTCGGCGGACGCGGCACGCTGTCGGCCGATCCGGATCTGCTTGCCTCCATGGTGGAATTCGGCAAGCCGCCGCGCGCGGTGCTGAACGTCGCGGTCAGCGAAGTCTATTTCCACTGCGGCAAGGCGCTGATGCGCTCGAAGCTGTGGTCGCCCGAGAAGGTGCAGCGCTCGGTGATGCCGAGCATCATCGAGGTCATTCACGACCAGACCGGCTTGGGCGAACGGCAGAGCCAGGAGGTCGTTGAGGAGCTCTACAAGTCGCAGCTGTAGCTGGCGCGGCAATCACCGTGTCGTCCCGGACAAGCGCGCCTTAGCGTGCGCCGATCCGGGATCCATAACCACAGGGAGTGGTTTGGCGAAGGCTCGCAGTGAAGAACCTATCCGCCGGTACGAACACCGACACTTGCAGATAGATCACGTGGGATGGGTCCCCGCTTGCGCAGGGACGACACCGGGTGCGTGGCTAAGGCCGGAGCTTAATGCCCCTCGCCCTCGAGCCCGCCGACGTGCTTCTGGGTGTAGAGTTCGAGGCCGATGCGGCCGATCAAATCGAGTTGGGTTTCGAGGAAGTCGATGTGGTGCTCCTCGTCGCTCATCAGCTTCTCGAACAGGTCTCGCGTGACGTAGTCCTTGGCGCCGTGGCAGTAGGTCGCCGCTTCCTGGTAGAGCGCGCGCGCGCTCATCTCGGCGGCGAGATCGCACTCGATGATCTCCTTGACGTTCTGGCCGATACGCAGGGGATCGAGCACCTGCATGTTCGGGAAGCCGTCGAAGAACAGGATGCGCGCGGTGAGCTTGTCGGCATGCTCCATCTCCTCGATGGACTCCTTGCGCCAGACCTTGGCCATGTCGAGGAGACCCCAATTGTCGAGGAAGCGGTAGTGCAGCCAGTACTGGTTGATCGCAGTCAGTTCGTGACGCAGTGCCTTGTTGAGATAGTCGATGACTTTTGCGTCGCCCTGCATGGTCCACTCCAGCTCTTGCAGTCCAAATCGGCCCAAAACCGAATTTAGAATACTTCTAAATCAGTTTCCGGGCGAGGGCAACCAGCCACGGAGATGCGGCCGGGGAAAAGCTCAGCCGATCGGATGAAGATTTCAGCAAGCCGCGAGGGCGAACTGGCGGGTCTCGGCCGCCTCGTCATTCGCGGCCACGGTGTGGCTGTGCGGGCAGCCCGAGCAGCAGGACTGGGCGCAGGGGCCAAGCGCTTCGTCGATGATGGTCTTGATCGTCCGGGCACATCGGCCACATTCGGCGCTACAGCCGAGGCATCCATAGACCTGCTTGGCATGGCGCACGGCGTCGTCCGACTCGGCGACGGCGGCGCGGATGTCGTCATCGCTCAGCACGTTACAGGAACAAACGATCATGGAAGCGGCAGGCCCTTCGGTGATGCGTCACCATCGATATTTAACGGGCCGGCCGGATGCAAAAGGAAAAAGCAGTATTTGAAGCTATTCCAAACTGGCCCGATTGCAGCCTAGAACGGCTCCAAAACCGGGCGTTGCGCTGAATCAAGATTAGAGGGGATCTAGTCGCCGCCGCCGCCTCCACCACCATCACCGCCGCCTCCGCAATCCCCGCCACCGCCGCCGCTATCACTGCTGGAACAGCCGCCACCGTCGCTGGAACTCCCCGAACTGCCGCCGGAAAACCAGCTCCCCAGCCAGAAGCCGTCGTTCGTCCCCGTATAGGTGTCGCCGCCGCCACTATTGCCGTCGCCGGCCGCGATCCGTGAGCGGCGCTGGCTCCGGTTCTGAAGGTGCGAGATCCAGCCGAAGCCGATCGCGAAGACTACTCCAGCAGCAATCAATGCACCGATCATCGCGTTGTCCAACTCGCCTCCCGGGCACATCGGTGCCTGATCATCCATTGGTCGCGCCCGCCAAAGGCGCCGTTCATTGATCATTCAAGCGAAGTATGGAACTCTGGTCCCAAAGAGTTCCCGCGTGTTCGTACGAAAGGCCACCCCATGAAGAAGCTGTTCCTGACGGTCGCTGCCGTCGCCTCCCTGGCCCTCGCGGCCGGAACACCGGCCCATGCGCAGCGCGGCGTCGCGGCGGGCGTGGCGGCTGGGATCATCGGCGGCGCAATTGTCGGCGGCGCACTGGCCTCTCCGTATTATTACGGACCCGGCCCGGGCTATTACCAACCCGGTTATTACCCGCCCCGCTACTACGCGCCGGGTCCGGGCTATGTCTCCGACGGCTATTACGGTGGCGGCTGCGTCTGGCAGAAGCAGCGCTTCTGGGACGGCTACGACTGGCGCATCCGCCGCGTCAGAGTCTGCGGCTGAAGGCGCTGCGGGCCGAATCGTCCGACCGATTCACTCCGGACCCGCCGTTCATCTTGGGGCCTGAAAAAGACCGCTTTTTCTCGTCACAGCTCCGTGTGCGTTTACCGTGGATTGACCATTTGCGCGCTTCCTAGCTGCAAGGCCAATTCCATTGGAGCCTGCGTGAACCTTTGAAACCCGGGCGCCTCGAACAAGAGGAACCCATCTCCCAGGAGAGCCCTGAGCATGAAGAAGATTCTTGTTGCCGCCCTCACGGTTGCGACGGTCGCCGGTTCGCTGGTGACTGCCGTTCCGTCCGCCAAGGCGCATGACGGCAGCATCGGCGCCGGCATCGCGGCTGGCCTGATTGGCGGTGCGATCGTCGGCGGCGCCATCGCGTCGAGCCGTCCGGCCTATGGCGGTCCCGTTTACGTGGCCGAGCCCGGCCCGCCGCCCCCGCCCTGCTACTGGCAGCGCCAGCGTTACTGGGACGGCTTCGGCTGGGTCGTTCGCCCGGTTCGCGTCTGCTACTGATCTGATCGCACGGCGCTCACGAGCGCCGCGATCGAAGCCCGGCCGAGACCATCGGCCGGGCTTTTTCTTTTAGCCCGCTACCGCGCCGCCTGGATCGAGCGCAGCACCTCTTCGCTCGGCCAGCAATCAACCTTGAGGCCGGCCGATTTCTGATAGGCGCCGAGCGCAGCGCGCGTCAGCATGCCGGCCTTGCCGTCGATCTTGTCCTTGTAGAGCCCGACGCGCGTCAGCCCGCGCTGCATCGTCTCGACGTCCTTGGTGCGCAATTGCTTGGAGGCCGCCCACGGCGTTGCGAACGACTGCGGGCTTGTCATGCGATCGCTGAGATGACCGACGAACAGCACATAGAGGTCCGAGAAATTGTACTCCTTGATGACGAAGTAGTTCTTCGTGGTCAGGAACGACGGACCGTAGATGCCTTCCGGCTGAAGCAGCGAAGCCGGCTGCGCCTGCTCGGCCGCACCTAGCTTTTGTCCACGCACCGGCACGAAGCCTTCGCGCAGCCACTGTCCGATCGGCTTCGTCACCTCGGGCACGCCGGTTGTGCAATCGACCTTGGCCGGCGCCTGCACCTCGTAAGCCCAACGCACACCGCTTTGCCAGCCCTTGTTGACGAGCTGCTGCGCTGCGGATGCAAGCGCATCCGGGACCGAGCGCCAGATGTCGATGCGGCCGTCGCCGTCGAAATCGACACCATGCTTGTAATATTCGGATGGAAGGAACTGGGTGAGGCCGGTCGCACCAGCCCAGGAGGAGCGCATGTCCTTGCGTGTGACGACGCCTTCGTCGAGTATCTTGAGCGCGACAATGAATTCGTTGCGATACTGATCCTTGCGCCGTCCGACATAGGCCTGCGTCGCCAGCACACGCAGCAGATCATGGGGTAGCGTATGGCGGCCATAGTCCGTCTCGCGGCCCCAGATCGCGAGCATGACGGTCGCCGGTACCCCGGACTTCTTCTCGATCTCAGCCAGCGAGGCACGGTATTTTTGCAGCAGCCGCTGCCCCTCGCCCGCAAGCCGCGCGATCGAGGCTTCCTTGACATAGTCGGCCGGCACCTGCACGAACTCGGCCTGCGACGGCGCACCGGTCGCGGGGCGCCCGGGCAGGATCAAATCGGGCAGCTTGTAGTCAGGTTCGAGCCCGCGCGTCTGCTCGTCGAACGTCTTGCGCGAGACGCCTTCGGCCTGTGCCTCCGGCCAGAGCGAGGCGATGAACTGCGTGAAGGCGGCGTCGGCGGCGCGGGCGGACGACCAGCCGCAGGTGACCACGATCACCGCAGCGATGAGCGCCCGCCGCATCATGCCGCCATCACCGCGTCAGCTTCTTGTACTTCACGCGGTGCGGAATGATGCTGTCCTGGCCGAGCCGGCGCATCTTGTCCTTCTCGTAGTCCTGGAAGTTGCCTTCGAACCATTCGACGTGGCTGTCGCCCTCGAAGGCCAGGATGTGGGTCGCGATACGGTCGAGGAACCAGCGATCATGGCTGATGATGACGGCGCAGCCGGCAAAGTCCTCCAGCGCCTCTTCGAGCGCGCGCAGCGTGTCGACGTCGAGGTCGTTGGTCGGTTCGTCGAGCAGCAGCACGTTGGCGCCGGACTTCAGCATCTTGGCGAGATGTACGCGATTGCGTTCACCGCCGGAGAGCGCACCGACCTTCTTCTGCTGGTCGGCGCCCTTGAAGTTGAACGCCGAGCAATAGCCGCGCGAATTCACTTCCTTCTTGCCGAGCAGGATCAACTCGTTGCCGCCGGAAATCTCCTCCCACACGTTCTTGTTGCCGTCGAGCGCGTCGCGCGACTGGTCGACATAGCCGAGATGCACGGTCTCACCGACCGTGATCGAACCTGAATCCGGCTTCTCCTGGCCGGTGATCATCTTGAACAGCGTGGTCTTGCCGGCGCCGTTGGGGCCGATCACGCCGACGATGCCGCCGGGCGGCAGCTTGAAGGTGAGGTTGTCGATCAGGAGGCGGTCGCCGAAGCCTTTGCTGAGGCCTTCGAAATCGACCACGTTGGCACCGAGCCGCTCGGCGACGGGAATGATGATCTGCGCCGTCTGGGTCTGCTTCTCGCTCGCCTGCTTGAGCAGATCCTCATAGCGCTGGTAGCGCGCCTTGGACTTGGCCTGACGCGCCTTCGGTGACGAAGCGACCCATTCCTGCTCGCGGGCCAGCGTCTTCTGGTGCGCGGCGTCCTCGCGTCCCTCCTGCTCCAGCCGCTTCTGCTTCTGAACCAGCCAGGACGAGTAATTGCCCTCGTAGGGAATGCCCTTGCCGCGATCGAGCTCGAGGATCCAGCTCGTGACGTTGTCGAGGAAGTAGCGATCGTGGGTGACGATCAGGATCGCGCCGGGATAGCTGCGCAGATGGCTTTCGAGCCACGACACGGATTCGGCGTCGAGATGGTTGGTCGGCTCGTCCAGCAGCAGCAGATCGGGCTGGTCGAGCAGCAGCTTGCACAGCGCGACGCGGCGGCGTTCACCGCCGGAGAGCTTGGTCACATCGGCGTCGTCGGGCGGGCAGCGCAACGCGTCCATGGCCTGGTCGACCTTGCTGTCGAGATCCCAGAGGCCCTGGGCCTCGATCTCGTCCTGCAGCTTGGTCATCTCGTCGGCGGTTTCCTCGGAATAGTTCATCGCCAGCTCGTTGTAGCGATCGAGGATGGCCTTCTGCTTGGCGACGCCCAGCATGACGTTCTCGCGCACCGAAAGCTTGGCATCGAGCTGCGGCTCCTGCTCAAGGTAGCCGACGCGGGCGCCCTGGGCGACCCAAGCCTCGCCGTTATACTCCTTGTCGAGGCCGGCCATGATCTTGAGCAGCGTCGACTTGCCCGAGCCGTTGACGCCGAGCACGCCGATCTTGGCGTCCGGGTAGAAGCTCAGATGGATGTTATCGAGCACCTTCCGGGTCGGGTAGCTCTTGGTCAGGCCCTGCATGAAATAGATGAACTGGCGCGCCATCGGTCCCGAAAACCTTCGATTTGAGGAAATTTGCTTCGCCGCCGATGTAGCGATCCCGTCCCTAAAGGGCAACGTTTTCCGTCCGTTCACCACGGACGAATACGGAATGGACACCATCCGGACACCGATCCGGACAATTGAAACCATCTTTTAATAAATCAGGCCGAAAGCTCGGTTTCGCGCGGAAACAGCGCCGCCCGCCCAGAACGAACGGGAGCACAGCGAGGCCGCATCATGGCTCTGATCGAGACCCATTCTCTTCCTGTTCCGGCAGAAGCCGGCCACGTCTCCGACTTCGCCTCGGAGATCAAGGGCTTCTGGAAGCGCTTCTTCGCCACCGCCTTCAACCCCTACCGGCCCGAACTGCACTACATGCGCGGCCCCGGCCCCGCCTGGCGCGCCAAGCACGGCATGGATGCGCCGTTCCGCCTGAAGCCCCGCGACCTCTAAGCGCCTCTCTCCTGTCGGATTTTTGAAGACGCGAGCGGCTTGCGCGCCGTCCTATTGCGCGCAACCATGGCCTGGTTCCGACGGTGGCGCTCGCCTTGCGCCCTCACCTCTCGCCATCAACTCTGGCCCTGGATGAACGCTGATGAGCCGGCTGCGCTGTGCAATTCTCGACGACTATTTCAATCTCGCGCTCGACGTCGCCGATTGGCAGAAATTGTCCGACCGCCTCGACGTCACCGTGTTCAGCCATCCCTTCGCCTCCGAACAGACGGCGGCCAGCGCGCTGGCCGATTTCGAGATCATCTGCGCGATGCGCGAGCGCACCGCGTTCCCCAAGAGCCTGTTCGAGAGCTTGCCGAAGCTGAAGCTGCTGCTCACGTCAGGCATGCGCAACGCCGCGATCGACATGGAAGCCGCGAAGGCGCGCAATGTCGCCGTCGGCGGCACGCAATATTCCCGCGACCCGACCGCACCGCTCACCATGGGCCTGATTTTGGAGCTGACCCGCGGCATCGGCCGCGAGAACGCGCGCATGCATGCCGGCGAGCCCTGGCAGACCTTTGCCGGCGTCGAGATCGAGGGCATGACGCTCGGCATCGTCGGGCTCGGCAAGCTCGGCAGCAAGATGGCCGGGATCGCCAAGGCGTTCGGCATGAACGTGATCGCCTGGAGCCCGAACCTCACGCCGGAGAAGTGTGCGGCGGCCGGCGTCGGCTACGCCTCCAAGGAGGAGCTGTTCGCCAAGGCCGACATCGTCACCATCCATGTGGTGCTGAGCGAGCGCTCGCGCGGCCTCGTCGGCGCTGCCGATCTCGCGCGGATGAAGCCGACGGCGTTTCTCATCAACACCGCGCGCGGGCCGATCGTGGACGAGCAGGCGCTGCTCGAGGCGTTGCAGCAGCGCAGGATCGCGGGCGCCGGCCTGGACGTGTTCGCGGTCGAGCCGCTGCCGGTCGACCATCCTTTCCGCAAGCTCGACAATCTCGTGCTGACGCCGCATCTCGGCTACGCCACCGAGGACGGCTTGCGCATCCATTACGGTCAGATGGTCGAGGCGATCGACGCCTGGACCAAGGGCGGCGAGTTGCCGCGCAGGCTGGCCTGAAACGATGAAGGGCGTGCCAATGGCACGCCCTTCGCGAACTGAATTGTCTCTCGGAGCTTAGCGCACGGTGACCGGCGCCGGCAGCGGCGGCACCACGGTCGGCTGCGTGCCCGGAACGGGACCGGCCTGCGCGGCCATCGGGGCCGGACCGGCAGCACCGGGCGTCGGCGCAGCGGAGGCAGTCGCCGTTCCCGGCGGCGGGCCACCCGGCATCACCACCACGCGGGTACCGACCTTGACGCGATCGAACAGGTCGGAGACGTCCTCGTTCAGCATGCCGATACAGCCCGAAGACACGAACTTGCCGATGGTCGAGGGCTGGTTGGTGCCGTGGATGCGGTAGACGGTCGCGCCGAGATACATCGCACGGGCGCCGAGCGGATTGCCCGGGCCGCCGGCCATGAAGCGCGGCAGATAGGGCTGGCGCTCGATCATCTCGGTCGGCGGATGCCAATCCGGCCACTCGGCCTTGCGGGTGATCTTCTGCACGCCGGTCCAGGTGAAGCCGTCGCGGCCGACGCGGACGCCGTAGCGGATCGCACGGCCATTGCCGAGCACGTAATAGAGGTAGGTGTTGGGCGTATCGACCACGAGCGTGCCGGCCGGCTCCTTGGTCTGGAACGCGACTTCCTGGCGGCGCAGGTTCTGCGGCAACTGCACCGGCGCAGCATCGGGCTGCTCCTCGGGCGGTAGCGCGGCCAACGTCAACGGCCGGCCATCGGCACCGACGGGCGGCTGGCCGGACTGGACCGTTCCGGTTGCGGCGGGACCACCGATGGACTCCGGCGGACGCATGCCGTCATTGGCGGGTGCCTGGCCCTGACCCGGGCGATTGGCATAGATCACCGGCGGCGGACCGGCGGGGCGGCCATAGCGGGGATCGTCGGGCGACATCACCGGGCCCTGCGGCGGAGCGGCCGAATAGACCGGGCTGCCCGCCGGGCGGCCATAACGCGGATCATCCGGCGACATCACCGGACCCTGGGGCGGCGCTGCCGAGTAGACCGGAGGCGCGCCGAGCGGACGGCCATAGCGCGGATCGTCGCCCGGGCCGGGCGGCGGCAACGATGCCTGCGGCATCGCGTCGTCGTCATCTTCGAGCGCGTCGAAACTCGGTGTGCGATCGCCGGGCCGGTATTCAGCCGGGGCGCCGTAGCTCGGCACCTGCTGGATCGGATAGCTCTGAGCCTGCGCGAGCGAGGTTCCCGCCGCAGCGACGGTTGCGGCAGCGCATATCGTCAGAAAATGTTTGATCATCATCGCTCTTGTATAGTCCTCAAGCCCGATCGGACCGTTAACGGCCAGATGGCCGAAGATAGCGGCACATTCAAGACATATCAGGCTTATTTGCGCCGGATTTGCCGATTTGTGATCCGCAAGACTACCGTTGCCCCGTTGCATCACGGGGCGGAAATCGCATCGCGCGGTGGATTGCCTGACACAACGGCCCCGAATTTAAGGAAACGGGTCGGAATCGTTGCGGTATGTTCGAATCAGCCTGATTCGCCATCAATTTGAGCTCCGATCCCCGCGTGGCGAACGCGGCAAACAGTACCGTCACCGCGTTCAGATGGCTCATGGGCCCTGGCACCTTCGCCGCCGGGGCGGAAATTCGCAATCCCTCGATGCTTCCCGGCTTTCGCTTCCTGTTTGCCGCGATCCTGCTGTCAACGTCCCTCCTGGTGTTCGGCCTGGGCGCCGCCGCGCTGCTGCGGGCGAGCCATGAGCAGTATGCCAACAACCCCTCCTGGCGGAACGGCCCGCAGGAGCAGAGGTTCGCGCAGGCGCCCGAGCCCGCCCCGCCGGTGCTCGCGGTCCTCCGTGTAGAGCCGGAGGTGACGGCCGAGCCCGAGCCTTCATTGCGCGACCAAGTGCCGACCATCGGATTGCCGGGCACCGAGCCCGAGCAGATCGCCGCGCTGACAAGCGAGGCTGACGTACCGACGCAGGCCGCTGCCCCCGCAAGCGATCCCGTGACCGCCGAACCGGCCAAGGCCGAGACGGCGACGGAAGCCACCGCACCGGCGCCCGCCGCCGACACGCTCACGCCCGCCGACACCACGGCCTCCATTCCCGAAGCCAGGCCTGACCTCGCGCCTGCCGCTGTCGCAACCGCCGGCGAGCCGGCGCCGGCTGACTCCAGCGCGGCCCTGGCCTCCTCTGCGCTCGACGTCGCCGCAGCCAAATTGGCTGCACTGAACGAGCCGGCGACGACGACTGTGAAGGATCAGCCGGTGAAGGCCAAGGCTGTGAGCAAGGCCGACGATAAGGCGGCCAAGCGCAAGGCGAAGGCGAAACACCGCGTGGTGCGCCGTCCGCCGCCTCAGCAGCTGCAGCAACAGCTCGATCCGTTCGGGCAGCCGCAGACGTTTGCGACGACGACGGCCACGAGGTCCCGGCAGTAGGCTAGGCCGGCCCGGTCGCGATGGCCGGGCCCTTTTCCTGGCCCCATTCCGACCATGAGCCGTCATAGAGCGCGGTGTCGGTGATCCCGAGGCGATAGAGCGCGAGCGTCAGCACGCCGGCCGACACGCCCGAGCCGCAGCTCGTCACGATCGGCGCGTCGAGCTTGACGCCGGCGCCCGTGAAGGCGGCGCGGAGATCGTCGAGCGGCTTCATCTCACCGGTCGCGGCATCGAACAGGAGATTGTAGGGCACGTTGCGGGCGCCGGGGATGTGGCCGGAGCGGATGCCCGGCCGCGGCTCGGGCGCGCGGCCCTCGAAGCGCTCGGCGGCGCGCGCATCGATCACCTGCTCCTTCCTGCTTTCGACGTTGGCGATCAGCTGCTGCATGCTGCGAACGCGCTTTGGATCGTAGCTCGCCTTGAAGGTTTGCGGCTTCGGCTTCACCTCGCCGCTCTCGACCGGACGTCCTTCGGCGCGCCACTTCTTCAGGCCGCCGTTGAGGATGCGCACATTGCCGTGGCCGAAGGCGAGGAACATCCACCACGCGCGGGGCGCCGCGACCCAGCCGCCGGCATCGTAGAGCACCACGGTATCGGCGTTGGAGATGCCGAGATTGCCGATGTCGTGGCCGAATTGCTCGGCGCTCGGATACATGTGCGGCAGCGGGTTGGAATGATCCGACACCGCATCGACGTCGAAGAAGGCCGCGCCGGGCAGATGCGCGGCGAGATAATCGTCCTTCGGCAGCGGCAGCACGCCCGGCAGCTTGAAGCTGGCGTCGAGGATCTTGACGTTGGCGTCGTTGATATGAGCGGCGAGCCATTCGGTGGAGACGAGGGGGTCGGGGGCGGTGGTCATGTGATCAGTCTCCGATTGGTCATTCCGGGGCGTGCGCGGGAGGTCAGAGCCTTAGCGCGTCAAACTCCACTGCCATCGCCCGGCTCGTCCGGGCGATCCAGTATTCCAGAAGCAGTTGTGATTGAGACGAGAGGGCGCGGCGTACTAGATTCCCCGCTTTCGCGGGGAATGACGGCGGAGATTGGCGCGACAGCGCAGCACACCTCACCCCTTCTTCTTCGGCTCCCACTGCTCAGTCGGCCCGCCGGCATCGCGCCAGGCGGCGTAGCCGCCGGCGATGTGGGCGACGGGCTTCAATCCCATGTCCTGCGCGGTCTTGGCCGCGAGCGCGGAGCGCAGGCCGCCGGCGCAGTGGAAGACGAACTTCTTGTCCTCCTGGAAGATCGGCTTTGCATACGGGCTCTGCGGATCGATCCAGAATTCGAGCATGCCGCGGGTGCAGGCGAACGCGCCGGGGATGCGCCCCTCACGCTCGATCTCGCGGGGGTCGCGGATGTCGACGATGACGACGTCGCCGTTCTTGGAGATCTCGATGGCGTCCTTGGCGTTGAGCGTCTCGATCTCGGCATTGGCCTCGTCGATCAGCGCCTTGATGCCGCGGGTGATGTTCTGGGGCATATCCATTCCCTTCTCTTTCGTCATTCCGGGGCGATGCGCAGAATCGAGCTACGTTGCGCAATTGCGCACCTGAGAATCCATTTGTCCACCGACGCTGCCGCCCAATGGATTCCGGGCTCTCGCTTCGCGAGCCCCGGAATGCCGACGGAAGACATCAGTGCGTCAACTCCTTCATCGCACCTTCCAGCCCCTCGATCGTGATCGGGTACATGCGGTTGGCGAAGATGCGTTTGATGATGGTGGTCGATTCCGAATAGTCCCAATGCTTCTGCGCGACCGGATTCAGCCACACCGAATGCGGATAGGTGCGGATGATGCGGTCGAGCCAGACCGAGCCGGGCTCCTCGTTGACGTGCTCGACCGAGCCGCCGGGCACCATGATCTCGTAAGGCGACATCGAGGCGTCGCCGACGAACACGACCTTGTAGTCGTGCGGGTATTTGTGCAGCACGTCCCAGGTCGGCGTGCGGTCGGTGAAGCGGCGCTTGTTCTGCTTCCACACGCCTTCGTAGAGGCAGTTGTGGAAGTAGAAATACTCCATGTGCTTGAACTCGCTCTTCGCCGCCGAGAACAGCTCCTCGACCTGCTCGATATGCGCGTCCATGGAGCCGCCGATATCGAAGAACACCAGCAGCTTCACCGCATTGCGCCGCTCGGGACGCATGTGCACGTCGAGATAGCCGTGATTGGCGGTCTCGCGGATGGTGGTGTCGAGATCGAGTTCATCCGGCGCGCCGGTGCGGGCGAATTTGCGCAGGCGCCGCAGCGCCACCTTGATGTTGCGGATGCCGAGCTCGACATTGCCGTCGAGGTCCTTGAATTCGCGTTTGTCCCATACCTTGACGGCGCGGTTGTTGCGGTTCTTCTCCTGGCCGATGCGCACGCCTTCGGGATTGTAGCCGTGGGCGCCGAACGGCGAGGTGCCGGCCGTGCCGATCCACTTGTTGCCGCCCTGGTGGCGGCCCTTCTGCTCCTCGAGGCGCTTCTTCAGGGTCTCCATGAGCTTGTCCCAGCCCATGGCCTCGATCTGCTTCTTCTCTTCTTCGGTCAGGTATTTCTCGGCGAGCTTCTTCAGCCACTCCTCGGGGATCTCCGCCTTCTCCATGGCGTCGAGCAGGTTTTCCAGCCCCTTGAACACCGTGCCGAAGACGCGGTCGAACTTGTCGAGGTTGCGCTCGTCCTTCACCAGCGCGGTGCGCGACAGATAGTAGAAATTCTCGACCGAGTAGTCCGCAAGGTCGGCGTCGAGCGCCTCCACCAATGTGAGGTATTCGCGCAGCGTCACGGGGACCTGCGCGTCGCGCAGAGAGGTGAAGAATTGCAGGAACATGGGTGACAGATTGCCCGTCGGATGGCTGACGTCAAGGGGCGGAGGCCATCCCTCTGCGCTGGACCCGGGTGCTTTTTGCTCTAGAATTGGCGCCCTCAGGGGTTTGTTTTGGGAACGTTTGCAATGGGAATTGTCGCAGCGCTCATCATCGGCGCGATCGCGGGCTGGCTTGCGGGCAAGATTGTCCACGGGGCGGGATTTGGGCTGATCGGCAACATCGTCGTCGGCATCATCGGCGCGCTGGTCGCAAGCTGGGTGCTGCCCCAGCTGCACATTCAGCTCGCCACCGGCACGATCGGCGCGATCGTGGACGCCACCATCGGCGCGGTGATTGTGCTGGTCATCCTTTCGCTGATAAAACGGGTCTGAAAGCCTGACCGAACCAGGAACGGCCGCCGCGAGCGGCCGTTCGCTTGTCGCGACGGGGCGACAGCCTTCTCGCCGACGATGACCCAAGGACACGCAATGAAATTTACCGGCACCAAGGACTATGTTGCGACCGACGATCTCAAGGTCGCCGTCAATGCCTCGATCGTGCTCGAGCGCCCGCTGCTCATCAAGGGCGAACCCGGCACCGGCAAGACGGTGCTGGCGGAAGAAGTGGCGAAGGCGCTGAACGCGCCGCTGCTGACCTGGCACATCAAGTCCACCACCAAGGCGCAGCAGGGCCTCTACGAATATGACGCGGTGTCGCGCCTGCGCGACAGCCAGCTCGGCGATAGCCGCGTCTCCGACATCAAGAACTACATCAAGCGCGGCAAGCTGTGGGAGGCCTTCACCGCCGAGCAGCGCCCGGTGCTCCTGATCGACGAGATCGACAAGGCCGACATCGAATTCCCGAACGACTTGCTGCTCGAGCTCGACCGCATGGAATTCCATGTCTACGAGACCGGCGAGACGATCAAGGCCAAGCAGCGCCCGATCATGATGATCACCTCCAACAACGAGAAGGAGCTGCCGGACGCGTTCCTGCGCCGCTGCTTCTTCCACTACATCAAATTCCCCGACGCCGACACGATGGGCCGCATCGTCGACGTCCACTTCCCCGGCATCAAGAAGCGCCTGGTCGAGGAAGCCTTGCGCATCTTCTTCGAGGTCCGCGAGGTGCCCGGCTTGAAGAAGAAGCCCTCGACCTCGGAGCTGCTCGACTGGCTCAAGCTGCTGCTCAACGAAGACATGAGCGTCGAGCAACTACGCGAGCGCGACCCCCGCAAACTGATCCCGCCGCTGCACGGCGCCCTGCTCAAGAACGAGCAGGACGTGCACCTGTTCGAGCGGCTGGCGTTTTTGAGCCGACGGGAAGTGTAGGAAGCGAGCGAGCCTGCGAGCGCGCTCCGCTGCGGCCCCAACCACCGCCGTTATTCCCCGCGAAAGCGGGGAATCCAGTACGCCGCGGCGTCTCGATTGAATCGTTCCTGTCTCGGAGTACTGGATCGCCCGGTCAAGCCGGGCGATGACAGTGAGAGTGGCGCACGTCCGCTTCCACGTCGTCATTGCGAGGAGCCTTTGGGACGAAGCAATCCAGAATCCCTCCGCGGAAAGACTCTGGATTGCTTCGCTCCGCTCGCAATGACGGAGTATGAGGCGACAACTTCGCTCTTCCCATTCGCAGCTGAATTGCAGACACACCTTCGCAGCCTCGCGGCTCATCTCGCCCGAGCTTTGTTCTCTCCGTCGCCCCAAAACAAAGAGGGCGCAGGGAAGGCCGGGTGCTGACCTCGCACCCGCGGTCTGCTGCGCGAAACGCACGCGCAGAAAAACCGCACAGCAGCATACAGGTGGTGCCGAACACACGGCCTTCCCTGCGCGATGGTCGGACGGCTTATGCCGTGCTCTCCCGGGAGCCGAACTTTCCTTCTGGCCTCCCTCGCCCTGCGAATTGACGATGCCGTCTGCCCGGTTGAGCTCGCGCACATCTCCGCAAAGGCTTGACCGTAGCAACGACGGCCAGGACCACACGGTTTTGCCGTACGCACGGCCCGCCATTCGCCGCAGTTTTTCCAGCCCTGTCGACGGAGCCGGAAACTTACACGCGAGACGAAACCTAGCAGCGCCGCTCGTCACACGCGGGGTTCAGGCTCACAGGGACTACCCGCCCTGCCCGTCCCATCTCGTGCCGACGCTGCCGCGTCCACCGCAACCCGGCCCGCGCTTCGAACGACTCGCGAACCGCCCCTCTTCGTCGGGCCGGGCTGTGTCGATCTATGCCGCAATTCCGAATTTCGGTAAAGTGGAATATTTTTGCGGGGAGGGGTTGACCGGGTGGCGGGTGTTTTGCCCGACGGGCAACGAAGGGGCGATTGTCCGGACGTCAAGCCACCGAATGGCGAGGCCAGCGCCTCTGCTTGGCCGATACGAAAAGAAGCTCCACCGTCATCGGGGCCTTGGTGCTCCGTTCGGCAATGACAGACTTGATCAGGCCAACCAGGTCAAACCCTTCTCCACCAAAATACCTGTCAAAATCGAACTCCGACATGTCGACCTTGAACTGATCCGCAAATCGACAGATGAACTCATGCGCGTCGTCTCCATCGACGCCCAAATCGCGGGCGATGTCGGTGGCGAGAGTGATTTGCCTGCGCGTCAACGTCTCTGCCCGGACAAAAGACAGCAAGCTTTCCAGAAGCCCTGCATCGCGCGTTCGCTTGATGTGATTCACGACGTCCGGATCGCTCAAGTCCGTATGCCACCAATGGTTTATGTGATCCAGCGGCTGCTCCTTTCGTCGCCTGCCGTCTGCAGCGGCGAGCAACTTGATGAGCAGCCGAAACACGCGAGGCAGCTCAAACTCCGGAAGCGTCGCAAGCTTCGCCAATTGAACGGGGAGGTTGGGCATTGCGATCAGGACGCACGGCGTGAGCGTCGGCTTCAGCTGCGATTCCGCGATTGCGGCTGCCACATCTTCAGGCTTAGGGCTTGCCTGCAATATGAAGCTATTCAAGCCACGAAGCAGCCTGCGCTTGTTGTCGTCGCTCTGCGCGCCAAACCAGGCCTCCCCCTCTGAAGCGCTTGCGATTCCCTGCGCCAATTGGTTCAACAGGATCTCTTCATCGACATTCAGCATCGTGCCCGCGATAACTCGTAGCTGGTGGGGTGGGTTAGCGTCAGTAACCCACATCTTCTGTTTCGTATCGGAAGAAGTGGTGGGTTACGCCAGCGGCCGCGCTTTGCGCAGCCGCTCGCTAACCCACCCTACCACAACCTCACGCCACCGCGGCGTCCGGAATGCGCGCGGCTTCCATCGGAAGCTTGCCGCGGATGAGATCCGAGGCGCGGTCGGCAATCATCATGGTCGACGCATTCAAATTCGCCGAGATCATGCGCGGCATGACCGAGGCGTCGATGACGCGGAGTCCTTCCAGCCCGTGGACGCGGAGATGGTCGTCGACCACTGCCCAGGTGCTGTCCGCCGGGCCCATGCGGCAGGTGCAGCCGGGGTGGAAGGTGGTGGTGCCGCGTTCAGTGGCGGCGGCCAGGAATTCGTCGTCGGTGTTGACGTTGGGGCCGGGGAAATCCTCGTAGGCGTAATAGGGCGACAGCGGTGCGGATTTCAGCAAGCGCCGCGCCAGCTTCATGCCGCCCACGATGACGCGGCGGTCGAGCTCGGCGTCGAGGTAATTGGTCTGGATGATCGGCGGCGCGAACGGATCAGAGGAGCGGATGCGGACATAGCCGCGGCTCTCCGGACGCTGCTGCCAGGAGGCCACGGTCATGCCGGGCTCGTCCTCGAGCTGACCCTGCACGCCTTCCTTGTAGGACGCCGGCGTGAAGGTGAGCTGCAGGTCGGAGCTCTCCGCGCTCTCGCCGGAATGCCAGAAGCAATAGACCATGGTCGGCGACAGCGAGAGCAGGCCCTTGCGCTGAGTCGCCCATTTCAACGCCTCGATCCACAGCGAGAAGCCGCGGCGGAGCTCGTTGATGGTCTTGATGTCCTTGACGCGCGCCACCGTGCGCGGGGCGTAATGGTCCTGCAGGCCTTCGCCGACCGGCAGCGCGTGACGCACGGCGATGCCGTGCTGCTGCAACAGATCGGGCGAGCCGATGCCGGAGAGCTGCAGGAGCTGCGGCGAATTATAGGTGCCGCCGGACAGGATCACTTCCTTGTTGGCGCGGACTTCCACCGGCGTGCCGCCGCGGCCGCCCTTGGTGTAGCGCACGCCGACGGCGCGCTTGCCTTCGAAGATGATCTCGGTCGCATGCGCGTGCGTGTGCACATGCACGTTGGGCCGCTTCATCGCGGGCTTGAGGAACGCGGTCGAGCCGGACACGCGCAGGCCCTTGTCGATGGTGCGCTGGCAGTAGGAGACGCCTTCCTGTATGGCGCCGTTGTAGTCAGGGTTGCGGGGAATGCCGAGCGAGACCGCGCCTTCCATGAAGGCTTCGCAGAGCGGATCGCGCCAGTCCATGGTGGTGACGGTGAGCTTGCCGTCGCGGCCGCGGAAGGTGTTGTCGCCCTCGCCGACCCTCTTCTCCAGCCGCTTGAAGTAAGGCAGCACGTCGGCATAGCCCCAGCCGCGATTGCCCATCTGCGCCCAGGTGTCGAAATCCATGCGCTGGCCGCGGTTGTAGATGTGGCCGTTGATCGACGACGAGCCGCCGAGCGTCTTGCCGCGCGGCGCGTAGATGCTGCGCCCGCCGGTCCAGGGCCCCGGCTCCTGCTGGTAGGCCCAGTTGATGCTCTTCATGTGGAAGGTTTTTATGAAGCCCGCCGGCAGATGGATGTAGGGGTGCCAGTCGGATGGGCCGGCTTCGAGCACGCAGACGCTGGTGTCGGGGTCTTCGCTGAGCCGGCTGGTGAGCACGCAACCGGCGGAGCCCGCGCCGACGATCACATAATCAAATCTGTCCATGGTGCCTCGGCCGCCCCTAGCGCGGTTTGTCGTTGAGCTGGAATTCGAGATGCGTTTTCACCGTCGGCCATTCGGCGGCGGTGATGCTGTAGACGACCGTGTCGCGCAGCGTGCCGTTCGGCGCGACCTGGTGGCTGCGCAGGATGCCATCCTGCTTGGCGCCCAGGCGCTCGATGGCCCGGCGGCTCTGGTGGTTGAAGAAATGCGTGCGGAATTCGACCGCGATGCAGTCCAGGGTCTCGAAGGCGTGCCGCAGCAGCAGGAGCTTGCACTGCGTGTTGAGCGGGCCGCGCTGCGCGCTCTTGCCATACCAGGTCGAGCCGATTTCGACGCGGCGGTTGGCGGCATCGATGTTCATGTAGGTGGTCATGCCGACGATGTTGCCGCCGGCATCGAACACGGTGAACGGCAGCATCGAGCCCGCGGCCTGCAGGCCGAGGCGGCGGTCGATCTCCTTGTCCATGTTCTCCGGCAGCGGAATCGCCGTGTACCAGAGTTTTGACAGCTCGCCGTCCTTCACGGCCGTCACCAGCCCGTCGAGATGCTGATGCGACAGCGGCTCGAGACGGGCGTGCTGTCCACGCAGGGTGATGGGATCAGGCCAGGGCATCGAAACTTTCTCCTTACGTCATTGCGAGCGAAGCGAAGCGACGCAATCCAGACTGCCAACTCCTCATCCTGAGGAGCGCGACTTCGCGCGTCTCGAAGGATGAAGGCCCGGCTGGTGGCCTCGCCCTTCGAGACGCGCGGAGGGCGCGCTCCTCAGGGTGAGGGTCTGGGAGTTGCCCCCGCCTCCCGTGCAATGACGGCTTGGCTCACTTATTCAAGAAATTCAACGGCAATCCGCCGCGCGGCCAGTCCATGGCGACCAACTCGCCCTTGCCCGACAGTGTGATGTACGCCGTCTTCAGCCCGGGGCCGCCGAAGGCGATGTTGGTGGTGACGCGGTCGCCGGTCGGGACCTGCTCGACCAGCGTGCCGTCGGGCGCGATCACCGAGATGCAGCCGGAGACGAGGGTGGCAACGCAGACATTGCCGCTGGCCTCGACCGCGAGCGAGTCGAACATCTGGTAGCCGCCGAGGCCGCAGATCGGCTTGCCGCGCTCGCCGCGATAGATTGGATCGCGCGGCTTAAGCGTGCCGGGCGCGGAGAGCTCGTAGGCCCACAGCCGGCCGGTCGGCGTCTCCGCAATGTAGACGGTGTTCTCGTCCGGCGACAGCCCGATGCCGTTGGCCGGCAGCACGCCGTGCACGATCTCGACGAGCTCGCTCATGCCGGGCTTGAGGTAATACATGCCGCCGACGTCCATCTCGCGGGCGCGGCGCTTGCCGAGATCGGAGAACCACAGACCGCCCTGCTTGTCGAACACGAGATCATTCGGCCCGCGCAGATCATGCGCGCCGCATTTGGTCACGACGGTCTCGATCTTGCCGGATTGCAGGTCGACGCGCTGGATCGAACCGCCGAGATAGTCGTCCGGCTGCGGGCCCGGCATGATCATGTTGCGGGTCGGAATCCAGGAGAAGCCGCCATTGTTGCAGATGTAGATCTTGCCGTCGGGGCCGAGGGCCGCGCCGTTCGGGCCGCCCGGAATTTTCGCGACGATCTCCTTGCGTCCGTCGGGATAAACGCGGGTCAGGCGCTGGCCGCGGATTTCCACCAGCACGACCGAGCCATCCGGCATCACGACCGGCCCTTCGGGAAATTCGAGGTCGGTGGCGAGAACGCGGACGTTGGACATGAGGGGACCCTCCCGGCTGCTTGTTATGGCTTGCACGGGATGTCCGGCACGGGCCCCGCAGGCAAGATTTGCCTGCGGTTATGACAAAGTCGCTCGGGCTTGCCAAGCAAGGCGGACGGTATGCCAGCGTTGCGTGCTACTCCTTCACCGGCACCCAGATCTCGAAGCCGCCAATTCCGGTCGCCGAATCGAACTTTTCGTCATAGCGCTCGAAGCTCGGTGCGTCTGCGGCCTTCAGGCCGGATGCCGGCAGCCACTGATTCCAGATCGTGTTGACGGTGCGGCGGACCGAGGCGACGTGATCGGTGTGGGTGAAGACGGCGTAGCGCTGCTCGGGGATGCGGATGCGGCCGAAGCGGCGCGGCAGGTCGGAGAAATCGGCGACCTCGACGCCGGCGATGTAGTCGAAATTGCCGGCATCATCGCCGTTGCAGCAAACACCATAGGCGACTTGATCTTTCTCCTGGCCGACACGCGCAGGAATGTCGGCGACCGCCTGATGGAAGCGCTGCCACAGGCCGGGGATCATGGCGCCGTTGTCGCAGGTGATGCGCTCGGCAGGACCGGCGACGAGAAAGGCCTTGGCGGTTTCGAAGCGCGGCGGGGCGAGATGGTCGAGCATGGTGGAGTC
The DNA here is from genome assembly GCF_042263385.1 of Bradyrhizobium tunisiense. Classification (NCBI taxonomy): domain Bacteria; kingdom Pseudomonadati; phylum Pseudomonadota; class Alphaproteobacteria; order Hyphomicrobiales; family Nitrobacteraceae; genus Bradyrhizobium; species Bradyrhizobium tunisiense. Next base: position 899,531 of record NZ_JBHLEV010000003.1, on the reverse strand, counting down.
CATGAGGATCGGCTCCTGTAGCTTGAGCTGGCTGACGCACGTTGTCGCCCTCACCGCTTCGGGCGTGGCGCCGAACTGATCGCGGAACGCGCGGGTGAATGCTTCGTGCGAGCCGTAGTCGGCCTCCAGCGCGACGCGGAGGATGTTCGGCGCGCCGTTCGCGAGAAGACGCGCCGCTTCCGTCAGCCGCCGCGCGCGCGCGTACCGCATCACCGGAAGTCCGGTTGCCGCGGCAAACGCACGCACGATGTGGAACCGCGACACGCCCGAGATCGCAGCGATCTCGTCGAGCGTCATCGGCTCGGCCAGATGGCTCTCGATATACCAGAGCGCGCGTTGGGCCGGGTTCATGGCGGTCGTCCTCGTTCGAAGCGCCGTCATGATGCGCGGCATGCGGCCGCGTCGCTTGATCGGCGTTGCTGTCCGCGCAGGAGGATAATCCGGGAATGGCCACTGGCAACGCCCTGGCGTTCGTGGCTAAACTCCGGCGAACCGCTCACGAGAAAGGGGAACCGCGCCATGGAAATCACCGATGTGCGTGCGCACCATATCCGCATCCCCTATGACGCCGGCGTCGCGAGCTTCCGCCAGGGCGCATCCGCAATCACGGCGCTCGACATGGTGCTGGTCGAGGTCTTGACCGATGCCGGGCTGACCGGCTGGGGCGATGCCTTCGCCTATGTCTGCCCGCGCACCACGCGCAGCGCCGTCGAGGAGATGATCGCGCCGCAGGCCCGTGGGCTGAAGGTGCCCGATGCGGCCGGCATCCCGGCAATGATGGAGCAGATCCAGCGCAACCTGCATCTGTTCGGCCGCTACGGCATCACCATGTTCGCCATCTCCGGCCTCGACATCGCGCTCTGGGACCTTGCTGCGAAGATCAAGGGCGTGCCCCTGCATCGCCTGCTCGGCGAGACCAGGCGCACGGCCATTCCGGCTTACGCGAGCCTGCTGCGGATCGGCTCGCCCGAGAACATCGCAGCCGAATGCCGGAAGGCCCTCGCGCTCGGCTATGGCGCCATCAAGCTGCACGAGACCACGACGCAGGCGGTGTTCGCCGCACGCAAGGCGATCGGCCCCAGCATTCCGCTGATGGTCGACATGAACTGCCCGTTGATCCGCGAGCAGGCGATCGCGTTCGCGACGAGCTGCCGCGACGCGCAACCGATGTTCCTGGAGGAGCCGGTGTGGCCGCCGGAGGATTTCGCCGGACTCGCCGAGGTCCGCAGCAAGGGCGGGCTCGACATCGCCGCCGGTGAGAATGCCTGCACGGAGTATCAATTCCGCCAGATGATGGAAGCGGGCGCGGTGAGCCACGCCCAGCCGTCGGTGACCAAGGTCGGCGGCATCACCGAATTTCTGAAGGTCGCGGAGCTGGCCGATCGGCTCGGCGTCAAGATCGTCCCGCACTCGCCGTACTTTGGTCCAGGCCTGCTCGCGACACTGCACTTGCTCGCAACGCGCGACGACGGGCTCGTCGAGATGTTCCATCTGAATCGCGAAGCGTGTCTCTGGGGCGGACGCGCGGACAGCGACGCCACCGGCCATGTCGCGGTGCCCTCAGGCGCGGGACTCGGCTATGAGCCGGATCGCGGCGTGATGGAGCGATATCGCGTGACGTGAGCGGGAGAGGTGAAAAGCCCGCGGCGACATCGAGTCAAACGACCAGATCGTCACTGCGCAACACCGGCCTGCTGCAACGCAGCGGCATGGCGCCGCTGCGAAAGCACGAATTGACTTCGTCGAGATCGTTGCGACAGATGAGCGCGGGTCCGCGGTGATGACCGCTGGTCCAATGCAAAGCTCCGGGAGGGGACAGATGTTCGATCGGCGCGACCTGCTCAAGGGAGCGGGCTTTGCCGCGATTGCGGCCACACTGAATCCTACCAAAGCTCTGGCACGCGACACCGTCACGCTCCCATTCGCCAATGGCGAACGGCCGCTGGTGAAATACCCGCAGAAGCGGCCGCTGATCGGCCTGACCAGCCGGCCGCCACAGCTCGAGACGCCGTTCGCGATCTTCAACGACGGCCCGATCACGCCCAACAACGCGTTCTTCGTGCGCTATCACCTCTCCGACCTCCCCTACAATCTCGATCCCGACACGTTCACGCTGGAGGTGAAGGGCAAGGTCGACAAGCCGCTGAAACTTTCGCTGAAAGACATCCGGAAGATGAAGGCGACGGAGCTCGTCGCCGTCGCGCAGTGCTCCGGCAACAGCCGTGGCTTCGTCGAGCCGCGCGTCGCCGGCGGCCAGCTCGCCAACGGCGCCATGGGGAATGCGCGCTGGCGCGGTGTGCCCCTGAAGGCGGTGCTCGACATGGCCGGCGCGCAGAGCGGCGCCAGGCAGGTCACATTCAACGGCATGGATGGGCCGGTCAGCGACAAGACGCCTGACTTCGTCAAGGCACTCGATATCGATCACGCCAGGGATGGCGAGGTGATGCTGGCCTATGGCATGAACGGCGAGGATTTGCCGTTCCTCAACGGCTTCCCGCTGCGCCTGATCGTGCCCGGCTATTACGGCACCTACTGGGTCAAGCACCTCAACGAGATCACCGTCATCGACGATGTCTATAACGGCTTCTGGATGAAGTCGGCCTATCGCATTCCCGATACGCCCAACAATGCGATCGAGCCCGGCACGGCGCCGAAGGCGACGATCCCCATCAACCGCTTCACCATCCGCTCCTTCATCACCAGCCTCCCCGACGGCGCCAAGCTTAGGGCGGGGGCTGTGACGCTGCGCGGCATCGCCTTCGACGGCGGCAAGGGCATCAAGGAAGTCGCGGTCTCCACCGACGGCGGCAAGAGCTGGACCAACGCAAAACTCGGCAAGGATCTCGGCAAATATTCGTTCCGCGAGTGGAAGCTGCCGGTGAAGCTTGCGGCAGGCAGCCATGAGCTCAAGGTGCGCGCCACCGGCAATGGCGGCGAGACGCAGCCGGACACGCCGCGCTGGAACCCGGCGGGTTATCTGCGCAACGTCGTCGAAACCGTCCGCGTGACCGTGGCCTGAAGGAGCATGAGCATGCAGCGCACCATTCTTCTCGCCATCCCCCTTGCCCTCGCCATGGGTTCGGCCCCTGCAGCGCCGGTCAATTACAAGACCCCCGATGAAGTCGCCGCGTTCAAGCCCGGGCCCAACCTCGAGGTCGTGCAGGGCAATTGCAGCGCCTGCCACTCGGCGGATTACATCGCCACGCAGCCGCCGATGAAAGACAAGAAAGGCTTCTGGCAGGCCGAGGTGACCAAGATGATCAAGGTCTATGGCGCACCGATCGACGATGCCGATGTCGGCAAGATCGTCGATTATCTGGCCGCGACGTATTGACGGAGGCGCGCAGCATCGGGCCATTTGACCGCAAAACGGGCAAAACCGGTAAAAGCGCCGCGAAGTTGAGCGGAATTCGGCGAAATGCCGATGTGGTTTGAGCTACCAAGCCCGCCACATTCCGCGTATCCTGTTAGGACCGAACCGGCCGGTTGGCGGGGACTGGCGGTTCGAGATCTCGGAGGAAGACCCGCGGAGAAGTCGTGATGGCTAAAGGTACGGTCAAGTGGTTCAACCCGACGAAGGGTTATGGATTTATCCAGCCTGCGTCGGGCGGCAAGGATGTGTTCGTGCATATCTCGGCAGTGCAGAAAGCCGGTTTGTCCTCCCTCAATGAGGGGCAGACGGTGGAATACGAAGAGATCGCAAACCGGGGCAAGACCTCCGCAGAGAACCTCAAAGTCTAAGCCCGCCAGCTTTTGCTGCCTCCCGGAATTGTCCGGGAGCCGGGCCAAAAAAATTTAGAAGACGGTGAGTGCATTCGACGACAGGCGTTGCGATTGCACACGGTGAACTATTTTTCGCATGAAGACCGCTCGTTCAACGCCACAGCAATGACAATCGCGACGGCATTTCGTCAGCCCACCGGCAACGGTGCGTCGCGCTTGATCTCCTCCATCACCGCATAGGTCCGCGTCTCGCGCACGCCCGGCATCGACAGCAGGGTCTCGCCGAGGAAGCGTCGATAGGCGGTCATGTCTGCCAGCCGCGCCTTCACAAGATAGTCGAAGCCGCCGGCAACCATGTGACACTCCAGCACTTCCGGCGCGAGTTTCACCGCGCGCGCAAACCGCTCGAAATTGTCCGGCGTGGTCTTGTCGAGCAGCACCTCGACAAACACCAGGAGCCCGAGGCCGAGCCGGTGCGGATTGAGCCGCGCGCCATAACCCTCGACGAAGCCCTCCCGCTGCAACCGCTTCAGCCGCTCGCCGATCGAGGTGGGCGACAGACCGATGCGCTCCGCGAGATCGACATTGGCGATGCGCCCGTCCTCCTGCAGAATGGAGAGGATTTTCCGGTCGGTTCGGTCGAGTTCCATGATTTATCTGGTCAAGTGGCTCATACTCTTCATTTTCTAAGGCAGATTTGATAAATTGTCTATCGAGCTACGGTAACACCGGCATTATCCTGGATTTCAGCCACAGGACACGCCATGCCGAACATCCCGCCGCCCTTCACCGCCCCCTACGCACCCGATGACGCCGAGATCGCCGCACTCCTCTTGTCGACGCATCTGGCCCCGCCGCAGGAGGCGCGGATCGACCGCACCGCGACGCGGCTGATCGAGGCGATCCGCAAGCGCGACGACCGGCTTGGTGGGGTCGAGGACATGCTGCGGGAGTTCGCGCTCTCGACCAAGGAGGGGCTCGCGCTGATGGTGCTGGCCGAAGCGCTGCTGCGCGTGCCCGACGCGCGCACAGCCGACCAGTTCATCGAGGACAAGCTCGGCGAGGGCGATTTCATCCATCACGAGACCAAGTCCAGCGCCTTCCTGGTCAATGCTTCGGCCTGGGCGCTCGGCCTGTCGGCGCGGGTGATCCAGCCCGGCGAGACGCCTGACGGCACCATCGGCCGCCTCGTGAAGCGGCTCGGTGCGCCGGCGGTGCGCACCGCCACGCGCCAGGCCATGCGGCTGATGGGCAATCATTTCGTGCTGGGCGAGACCATCGAGCAGGCGCTCGAGCGGGGCCGGCCGCGCTCCGGCCAGCAGCCGCGCTATTCCTTCGACATGCTGGGCGAAGGCGCGCGCACGGCGGCGGATGCCAAACGCTATTTCGAAGCCTATGCCAGCGCCATCGAGACCATTGGCAAGGCGGCCGGCCCCCATCCCCTGCCCGGCCGGCCCGGCATCTCGGTCAAGCTCTCGGCCTTGCATCCGCGCTTCGAGGCGATCAGCCGCGAGCGGGTGATGGCCGAGCTGGTGCCGCTGCTGCTGGATCTGGCGCAGCGCGCCAGGGCGCACGACCTCAACTTCACCGTCGATGCCGAGGAGGCCGACCGGCTGGAGCTGTCGCTCGACGTGATCGCGGAGACGCTTGCCGATCCCTCGCTTGCCGGCTGGGACGGATTTGGCCTCGCGATCCAGGCCTATCAGAAACGCGCCGGCGCGGTGATCGACTATGTCGACGAACTTGCCCGCGCGCATGATCGCAAGTTGATGGTGCGCCTCGTCAAGGGCGCTTATTGGGACACCGAGATCAAGCGCGCGCAGGAGCGCGGGCTCGACGGCTATCCCGTGTTCACGCGCAAGGCGATGACGGATCTGAACTATGTCGCTTGCGCGACGAAGCTGCTGGCCTTGCGGCCCCGCATCTTCCCGCAATTCGCCACCCACAATGCGCTGACGGTCGCAACCGTGCTGGAGCTTGCCGGGACTAGCGGCGGCTTCGAATTCCAGCGCCTGCATGGCATGGGAGAAGCGCTCTACGAGCAGCTTGCCAAGGACCACCCCGAGGTCGCCTACCGCACCTATGCGCCGGTCGGCAGCCATCGCGACCTGCTGGCCTATCTGGTGCGGCGGCTGCTGGAGAACGGCGCCAATTCCTCGTTTGTGGCACAGGCCGCAGATTACCGCGTGCCGGTTCCGGCGCTGTTGCAGCGACCGGCGGATGCGATCGTCCGGCCGCAAGCGGCGGCCCATTCCAGGATTCCGCTGCCCCGCGATCTCTTTGCGCCGGAGCGGCGCAATTCGCGCGGCGTCGAATTCGGCGAACGGGCCGCGCTCGGCCAGCTTCTGGCTGACGTAAAGGCCGAAGCCGCGAACCTCGAGCCCATCGCCGACGCAACACCGGATCAGGCCAACGCGGCGGTGACGGCTGCGCGCGCCAGCTTTGCCGCCTGGAGCCGAACGCCGGCAGCCATGCGCGCAGCAGCGCTGGAACAGGCCGCGCATCTGCTGGAGAACCGCGGCGGTCATTTCATCGCGCTGCTGCAGGCCGAGGGCGGCAAGACGCTCGACGATGCGCTGTCCGAGCTGCGCGAGGCCGCCGACTTCTGCCGCTATTATGCCGCAGAGGGCCGCACGCTGTTCGGAAGCGATGCCGCCATGCCGGGCCCAACCGGCGAGAGCAATGTGCTCGCGATGCGCGGCCGCGGCGTCTTCGTTGCGATCTCGCCGTGGAATTTTCCGCTGGCGATCTTCCTGGGCCAGGTCACCGCCGCGCTGATGGCCGGCAACAGCGTGGTGGCAAAACCCGCCGAACAGACGCCGCGCATCGCGCGCGAGGCCGTAGCCCTGCTGCACGAGGCCGGCATCCCCCGAAGCGCGCTGCATCTCGTCACCGGCGACGGCCACATCGGCGCAGCCCTGACGGCACATCCCGATATTGCCGGCGTCGTCTTCACCGGCTCGACCGAGGTGGCGCGCCTGATCAACCGGACGCTCGCCGCCAAGGACGGTCCGATCGTGCCGCTGATCGCGGAGACCGGCGGCATCAATGCCATGATTGCGGATGCCACCGCGCTGCCGGAGCAGGTTGCGGACGACGTCGTGACCTCCGCCTTCCGATCCGCTGGCCAGCGCTGCTCGGCGCTGCGGCTGCTGTTCGTGCAGGAGGACGTGGCCGACCGCATGATCGAGATGATCGCGGGCGCGGCACGCGAGTTGAAGATCGGAGATCCCGCAGATGTCGCGACCCATATCGGCCCGGTGATCGACACGGAGGCCAAGCAGCGCCTCGATACGCATATTGCGCGGATGAAGAACGACGCGCGGCTGCACTTCGCCGGCCACGCACCGCAGGGGTGCTTCGTCGCACCGCACATCTTCGAGCTGAAGGAGGCCGCCCAGCTTACGGAGGAAGTCTTCGGTCCGATCCTGCACGTTGTGCGCTACCGCGCGGAAAGTCTCGAAGGCGTGTTGCAGGCCATCGCGCGCACCGGCTACGGGCTGACCCTCGGCGTCCACTCCCGCATCGACGACACCATCGAAGCCATCATCGACCGCGTCCAGGTCGGCAACATCTATGTCAACCGCAACATGATCGGCGCCGTGGTCGGCGTGCAGCCGTTCGGCGGCAACGGCCTGTCCGGAACTGGCCCCAAGGCCGGGGGCCCGCACTATCTCGCGCGCTTTGCGACCGAGCAGACGGTGACGATCAACACGGCGGCCGCGGGTGGCAATGCGGCGTTGCTTGCGGGAGAGGAGTGAGGCCCTGCGCCAGGCGCCGTTGCATCCCCGCAAAACATCGGTCTAATTGCGCCCACCACCTGCCAGCGCCAATTCCAGCGCGCGGGAAACGACAAGAGCGAGGGAGCGACGCCGCGATGGAAAAAGGCATCTTTTCAGGCCTGAAAGTTCTGGACTGCGCGAGCTTCATCGCAGCGCCCGCGGCCGCGACCGTGCTGTCGGATTTCGGCGCCGATGTGATCAAGATCGAGCCGCCTGGCACTGGGGATCCCTATCGCAACCTGCCGAACCTGCCGGGCTATCCCTCAGGCGAGCACAATTTCGCCTGGCTGCTGGAAGCCCGCAACAAGAAGAGCATCGCGCTCGATCTCTCAAAGCCGGACGCGCAGGCCGTGCTCTACAAGCTGGTCGAAGAGGCCGACGTCTTCATCACCAACATGCCGCCGCCTGTGCGCGCCAAGCTCGGCATCACTTATGACCACCTCGCCCATCTCAACGACCGGCTGATCTACGCCTCCTTCACCGGCTATGGCGAGAAGGGCGAAGAGGCCAACAAGCCCGGCTTCGACAGCAACGCCTATTGGGCGCGCTCGGGCCTGATGGACCTCGTGCGCGCCGACACCGACACGACCCCGGCCCGCTCGGTCGCGGGCATGGGCGATCATCCCTGCGCGATGGCGTTCTACGGTGCCATCGTCACCGCGCTCTATCAGCGCGAGAAGACGGGCAAGGGTTCGCATGTCGCCTCCAACCTGATGGCGAACGGGGTGTGGGCGGCGAGCGTGCTGGCGCAGGCAAAGCTCTGCGGCGCCAAGTTCGGCGAGCGGCGTCCGCGCGAGCGCGCGCTCAACGCAGTCGCCAACCACTACCAGTGCAAGGACGGCCGCTGGCTGATCCTGTCGCTGCTGAGCGAGGAGAAGCAGTTTCCGACGCTGGCCAAGTGCCTCGGGCGCGAGGACCTGATCAATGATTCTCGCTTCGCCACCAAGGCGGATCGCCACGCCCGCTCGGTGGAGCTGATCAAGATCCTGGACGACACCTTCGCCACCAAAGATCTCGCCGAGTGGCGCAAGATCCTCGACGGCAGCGGCCTCGTATTCGGCGTCGTCGCCATTCTCGACGACATCCCGAACGACAAGCAGATGCTGGACAACGAGGTGCTGGTGCCGTTCGAGAACGACACCATGCTCACCATCAACAGCCCGATCTGGATCGACGGCGCCAAGAAGGTCCAGCCGCGCAAGCCGCCCGCCGTCGGCGAGCACAGTGACGAGATTCTGCGCGGGGCGGGATACGACGAGGCGGCGATCAAGCAGCTGCGGGGATCAGGGGCGGTGGGGTAGGCCGGCGGGCCGGCGTTACTTCCGCGCGATCAAGCCGCGCACCAGCTCCAACAGCTCCGCCTTCGCCTCACGGCGGAAGCCGGCTCTGGGCGTGGCGAGTTGGCGAAAGAGCAAGCCAATCAGCACCGAGACGAACAACTCGGCGTGGCGGCGTGGGTTTGGTGACTTCGCAGCTTTCAGCGCAAGCTCCGCACTCTGCCGCCACGTGTCAAACCACTCGGCGACCACGGGCCGATAGTGCTCTTGCCTCGCGGAGGCCAGGAAGGCCTCATAGCAGGCGATATGCGTCTCGGCTTCCGTGCCGAGTTCGCGGACGTAGAAATCGACCAGCGCGTCGATCCAGGCCTCCACCTCGAACGCCTTGTCCTGAAGGCTGAGAGCCAACGCACGCAGCCTGCCGACTTCGCGCGCCAGAGCGAACTGCAGAGCCGCCTCAACCAGCGCATCACGGGTTCCGAAATGATGCGTGACCGCACCGAGCGAAACCCCGGCCTCGGCCGCGACCGCGCGGTGGGTCACGCCGTCGAGCCCATGTCGCCCGATGATGCGCAGCGTTGCCTGCATCAACGGCCGCTCGCGCTCGCCCGACTCTGTTTTTGAATCCCTGCTCATCCGGCCCAGCATCCAGCTCTTGACCCGCGACAGAACAAATGTTCTGTTATGCGGATCATATGTATTATCGTGATCCAGGCCCCCGAAGGCAAGGAGCGTTCAATGCCCAGCTACCGCCTGCACTACTTCCCCGAATCCGGCAACAGCTACAAGCTGGCGCTGATGCTGACGCTCTGCGGCGAGAGGTTCGAGCCGGTCTGGACCGACTTTGCCGGCGGGGTCACGCGCACGGCGGGGTGGCGCAAGGCCGTGAATCCCATGGGCGAGATTCCCGTGCTCGAGGTCGACGGCGTGAAGATGACGCAGACCGCGCCCCTCCTGCTCAAGCTCGCCGAGCAATACGGCCGCTTCGGCGCCGAAACAGAGGACGAGAAATTCGAGCTGCTGCGCTGGCTGTTCTGGGATAACCACAAGCTCACGGGCTACATGGCGACCTATCGCTTCATGCGCGCCTTCACAGAGACAAACGATCCGCAGGTTCTGAAGCATTTCCGCCGCCGGCTCGAGGATTTCCTCGGCATTCTCGACGGACATCTCCAGCACAACGCCTTCGCGATCGGTGCGAAGCCGACGGTCGCGGACATCTCGATGATGGCCTATCTGCATTATCCCAGCGACGAGCACGGCTTTGACTTTGCGGCGAGCCATCCCGCCATCCACACGTGGCTGGGGCGCATGGCCGCACTGCCCGGCTGGAAGCCGGCCTATGAACTGCTGCCGGGGAAGCGGATGACGAACTACGCGACGTGAGGGCTACCTCATCGACAGCCAGCCGAGCGTAAACAAGACTCCGCCGACGATGACGGCCATCGCGATCGCCCAGATGCTGACGCGGGCGCTGCCGGTGACCTGCTTGGCTTCCTCATTGCGCGCGATCTCGCGATTGCGCGCCTTGTTGGCGTTGCCTGTATCCGTCATGAACCATCCAAATCGCTTGGTTAGGCCTAACGCGTCTTGATGAAGCACATGCCGATGCGGCGTGAGGCCGCGGCAGCCTGACAAGTGAGACCGTTAGCACAGCTCCATGACGTAAAACTCGCATCTCGCGTTCCCGATCCCGCATCCTGGAGGGAACAATGCGCGCCCCAGCCGTCCTGATACTCGCTCCCGGCGAGCTCCCGGCTGCCGCGGGTCTGCGGCCGGCTGGCAAATCCGCGTGAGAAATCAGGGCGTTTGCCCGCGGCGAATGCGGCCAGGATGTCGCGCCGGCGGAGCTGGTCACCGACAAAATGCGGCGAGGCGGGCACGATGGTGGAATTCGACGGCGTGTTCGCGAGCCAGTCGACACCGGGGAAATGGAAGCCGCCGACGCCGCGGGTCTGGTGGCAGCCTGAGCAGGTGACGTCGTTGAGACGGCGCTGGAACCCTGCGATCGAACGGATGTTCTGCATCTCCCCGCGCGCGGCCGCCTGCTTGAGCGCGCCAACCACATCGTTTTCGGTGAAGACCGGGTCGTCCCGGCCCTCGCCTTTCCCTTCTCCTTGCACCATGCCGAACTCCGGCTGCAGCGCCGAGGCATCGAGACCGGCGGGTGTGGGCACCACCGCAGCCTTGGCGAGGAATTTTTCCGGGATCAGCACCGTGCCGCGATCGAATTCGCGCAAATTCCCGGGTGCGAGCAGCCAGGCCTTGAAGTCGCGCCGAAGCGCATCGTCGGAGAGGATGCGGTCGCGGTCGATCTGGTTCTCCAGCACCGTTTCGACGAAGCGTTTCGTCGCCGCATCGTACTTGAACACCTTGAGCAGATAGTCGGAGCGGAAATCGTGCAGCGCCGACTTCGCGGCGACCGAGAGCTGGATGTTGGTCTCGATGCTATCGAGCCTGGCGTCGTCTCGGCCGCGGATCAGCTCCTGCCAATCGCCATTGTCGAGCCAGCGTCGGGCGATCTCGGCACAACTGACCGGTTTGCCGTTCGTAGCCGTCTGGCGCGCATCCCTCGCCTTCATCACCAGATTGAACGTCATCGGCAGGCGCGTCGCGGTCTTGCCGCCGTCGAAACGCACGAGCCGGTAGATCAGCCGGATCTCGCCGCAGGACTCTTCGGCGACATAGGCGCGATCCATCCGGTTGACGATGCCGGCGAGCACGAAACGCGTGTTGGGAGATGTCAGCACGGTCCGGTCGAACAGTTGCACGTCAAAGCCTTCGCCGACGCCGACGGTCTCGGTGGGATATTCCGCCTTCCGCCTGATGATGTAGCGGTCGAGCTCCGCATCGATTGCCGGCGGAATATCCTTGAGCTGCGGCAGCTCCGAAAACAGCAGGTCGGTCGTCAGCGGACGGCCCGCCTCCCGTTCCGGCGACAACAGGCGCGGGATCGTGAGCGCGTCGCCCTCGTCGAGCCTGCGCAGCAACTCCGGATCGGTGATGGCCGTGCCGCGCGTCAGCGGCGCGATCTCCGCTGCCGACAGCGAGCCGGCGCCGCCAAACAACACGGCGGCAGCAACGAGAATTCGCAGCGCGCGGCTCATGCCTCAGGTAACACCGCGCGAGGACACCTATTCAAGCGAAAAGGCGCTTCACATCGCGGTGAAGCGCCTCTTTGGCGACGAATGTCGAACGCTCAGCGCCCGACGATCAGGCCCTTGCTGGTGACGACCACCCAGCGGCCGTCCTGGCGGCGGATCGCGTCGACGCGGCCAACGCCGGGGATGGGATCGCCGGGATAGACCTCGTAGAGGCCGTCGCGGCCCTCGATTAACGCGCCGCCATTGCCGGCATTGCGCAGCCTCCAGCCTTCGATCGTCGGAAGGCGACCGACCTCGGTCTTGGGCGCGGCCGGCACCGGGGCCGGTGCGGCGGCGGCGGTCGCAACCTGGGTTGGCGCGATCGAGCCGGTGGTCTCCTTGGCGGGTGCGGCGGCCGCAGCCTGCGCCGGGGCGGCAGCCGGCGTGGCACGGAGCTTGTCGACGGTCTCGGACAGTTTTGCGATCTTCGCCAGCGGCTCGGCCTGCGCCTTCTCAAGCTTGTCGAGGCGGTCGTTGGCGCGATTGAACTGGCTGACGCCGGTTTTCGAGCTTTGCTCGACATTGGCCTTCAGCGCGACGAGATCGGCATCGATCCGCGCGACCGAAGCATCCAGCGCGCTCGCGTCGACGACCTGGACCGGCGCCTGGGCCGGGGCGGCGAAACGCATCATGCTGGCGGTCGCAAGCGCGCCGCTGATCGCGCCGACGCAAGCGGCAATCACCACCACCGCGGCCATCGCCGACAAGCGCCGCTTGCCGCCGGTCTCGCGCGGCTCGTCCGCCTTCACATGCGGGGCAAAATCCTCGCGGTCCCAGCTACGCCCCGAGGGCGCCATGACGATGAGCTTGCCGGGCTTGGTCTCGGGCTGGGTTTCGACCTTGGGCTCAACCTTGGGCTCAACCCTGGCTTCGATCTTCGGCGGCTCGACCTTCACCGGGTCGGGTTTGGGCGGAGCCTCGTGGTCGGGCGCGATCGAGGGGGCATCGATCCCGGCAGCCTCGACAGCCTGCGGCGCGGTCGCTGCGGCTTCGACGACGCCGGTGTTCTGGGCAGCCTGCTCGGGCATTGGTTCGCTCACGGCTCAAATACTCCAGTCGGGGTTGACCTTTTGGTAACTTTCATTGCTTGCGAAATCCTTACTTGCGGACCCGCTTACCGAAATTTTAGGAAGTCATCAGGGGCTGAATTGAGCCGGGAAGATGGAACCGGTGTGGCGGGCGTGAAACAATTTGTAACCGGGACAAGATGAACGGCCGCGGAATGAGACGCAATGACGCTCCCTCACCGTCATTGCGAGCGCAGCGAAGCAATCCAGAGTCCCTCCGCGGAAATACTCTGGATTGCTTCGTCGCAAGAGCTCCTCGCAATGACGGAGCGCGCGACGTGCGCTCCGTCACATCACGACCGGCGCATCCGGCAGCTCGTTCGGATGCGACGCGCCCGGCGGGAAATGCCGCGCCAGCTCGCGCGACACTGCTTCGATGCCGGCGATGACGCCGCGTTCGAACTGGCCGGCAGCGAACTCGGCCTCCATGGCGCGGCAGATGCTTTCCCAACCTTCGGCACCGACCATGGCGTGGATGCCGCGGTCGGCGACGATCTCGACGTCGCGATCGGCAAGCAGGAGATAGATGAGGACGCCGTTGTTGTGCGCGGTGTCCCAGATGCGCAGCTGCGAGAACACGTCGATCGCGCGCTCGCGCGCCGGCTGGTTGCGGAAGAGCGGCGCGCCGTCGAGTGCGCCTTCGACCACGAAGCGGACCTGGCCCGAATGGGTGGCCTCGCCCCGCTTGATCGCCTGCCCGACGCGTTCCAGCACGGCTTGCGGAAAAATCTGCTTCGCCCGCCAATGATGCTGCAGGAGATGCCTGGCAATGCGCTTGATGCTCATGACCGCTACCAGCTCCCCGAGGCGCCGCCGCCGCCAAAACTGCCGCCGCCGCCGCTGAAGCTGCCGCTGTCGCTCGACGATCCGCTGCTCCAGCCGCCCGATGAACCGCTCGACCACGAGCCGCCGCGCGAGCGGCCGGTGCCCGGCGTGATCGCCGAAAACAGATCAGCGACAAATCCGATGATGAAACCGAGCACTCCGACGGCCGCGGCAAGCGCGGCGGAGCCGAGAATGAGCCAGGTGATCGCGGCGATGATGCCCCCCGTCACCAGTGATCCGAGCAGCCGTCCCAGCATGGCCCGGAAGAACCCGCCGACGCCAATCGAGGCAAACAGCGACACGGCAAGCACCGGCGCGATGTCGTCCAGATTGTGAGAGAAGTTGACGCTGCGCGAGGGGGACGGCAGCGGCTCACCATCAACCACCCGCATCATGCGATCGACGCCCGCGCCGATGCCTGCGGCGAAGTCACCGCTTCTGAACTTGGGGGTGATGTCCTCGTCGATGATCCGCCGCGAGGTGACATCGGTCAGCGCGCCCTCGAGGCCGTAGCCGACCTCGATGCGCAAATGCCGGTCGTTCTTGGCGACGACGAGGATCGCGCCGTCGTCGACCTTCTTGCGGCCGATCTTCCAGGCCTCCGCGACGCGGATCGAGAACTGCTCGATCGTCTCCGGCTGCGTGGTCGGCACGATCAGGACGGCGATCTGGCTGCCCTTGCGCGCCTCGAAGTCGCGCAGCTTTTGCGTGAGCGAGGCGACGTCGCTGCTGGAGAGCGTGCCGGTCTGATCGACCACGCGGCCCGTGAGCGGGGGCACGGCGACGTCGGCGGAGGCTGGGAAAGCGAGGGCGAGCAGGAATGCGACGGCAACTACCGCACGCCACAAGTTCGCTGTCATCGCCCGGCTTGACCGGGCGATCCAGTATTCCAGCGACGCCAGCGAAATACGGAGAAGCCGCGGCGTACTGGATTCCCCGCCTTCGCGGGGAATGACGGCGGTGGGTGGGGCGTGCATCCGGGACGAACGCTTACTTCGACGGCGCCGGTGCCGGGTTGAAGTCCACTTTCGGCGCGGTCGAGATCTCCTTCTCGTTCGCGACCGAGAAGTTCGGCTTCTCCTTGTAGCCGAACATCATCGCAGTGAGGTTGCTCGGGAAGGAGCGGATGGTGACGTTATAATCCTGTACCGCCTTGATGTAGCGGTTGCGCGCCACCGTGATGCGGTTCTCGGTGCCCTCGAGCTGCGACATCAGGTCCTTGAACAGGGCGTCCGACTTGAGCTGCGGGTAGTTCTCGGTGACGACCAGCAGCCGTGACAGCGCGCTGGAGAGTTCGCCCTGGGCCGCCTGGAATTTCTGGAACGCGGCGGGATCGTTCAGCACCTCCGGCGTCGCCTGGATGCTGCCGACCTTGGCGCGCGCATTGGTGACCCCGAGGAGCACGTCCTTCTCCTGTTGCGCAAAACCCTTCACCGAATTGACGAGGTTGGGCACGAGGTCGGCGCGGCGCTGATACTGGTTCACGACCTCGGACCAGTTGGCCTTGATCTGCTCGTCCTCGCTCTGGATCGCGTTGTAGCCGCAATTGGTGAGGCTCAGCGAGGCCAGCGCCGCCAGCACGGTCAGGATCTTGCGCATTAAATTTCTCCCGGTGGAATCTGCCGCAAACTACCAGATCGGACACGCGGAGTGTCGAGATTTGTTCCATCATTCCGGGGCACGAAGCGAACTATGGTGCGCAATTGCGCGCACCTGAGAATGTCGGGATTTCCGGGTTCGGTTCGCGTCCCGGAATGACGGCATGGATGAGCGCGTCCAGCCGGCTGACGCAAGCCTCTTGCCTATCGCAGGCCGACATAGTCAACTCCGGCAAAACATAAGCGGAAGCGCCAGGGAAAACGCGATGAGCTCGTTCGAGACCATCCTCGTGGAACGGCCGGACCCGGCAATCGTCCGGGTCGTGATGAATCGGCCTGAGGCGCGCAACGCGCAGAACCTGCAAATGACCTACGACCTCAATGCCGCCTTCGACGCGGCGGTGCAGGACGATTCGGTCAAGGTGATCATTCTCGCCGGCAATGGCCCGCACTTCTCCTCGGGCCATGATCTGCGTCCCGGCGGCAAGAATACCGCCGGCGTCGATTTTCCACCCATCGGAAATTGGGGCGGTTTTGCCGAGCCTAATGCCCATGGCCGCTTCGCCCGCGAACAGGAGATTTATCTCCAGATCACGCGGCGCTGGCGCAACCTCGCCAAGCCCACGATCGCCGAGGTCCACGGCAAATGCATCGCCGGCGGGCTGATGCTGGCCTGGGCCTGCGATCTCATCATCGCCAGCGACGACGCGCAGTTCTGCGACCCTGTCGTCACCATGGGCGTCTGCGGGGTCGAATGGTTCGTGCATCCCTGGGAGCTCGGGCCGCGCAAGGCCAAGGAGTTCCTGTTCACGGCCGACAATTGGAGCGCGCAGGAAGCGCACCAGCTCGGGATGGTCAATCAAATCGTACCGCGCGCGGAGCTGTCGTCTCGTGTGTTGGAGCTGGCCCGCAGGATCGCGGCAAAGCCGTCCTTCGCGCTGAAGATGACCAAGGAAGCCGTGAACCGCTCGGTCGACGTGATGGGCCAGCCCGCCGCGATCGACCAGGCCTTTGCGCTGCATCAGCTCTGCCACGCGCACAATCTTCAGGAGTTCGGCATGATCGTCGATCCCTCGGGCCTTCATCCCTCCGTGCGCAAGCCGCCGGCGGTGGCGGAGTAGACAACATGGACCTCAATCTCAGCGACGAGCAAAGGCTGCTGCGCGAGAGCGCGGAGCGCTTCGTGGCCGGAAGCTACGATGCCGATCACCGCCGCAGGATGGCGAACGATCCGCTCGGCTTCAGCCCTTCGGTGTGGAAACAATTCGCCGAGCTCGGCTGGCTGGCGCTGCCGCTGCCCGAAGAATTCGACGGGCTCGGCGGCGGCGCGGTCGAGATCGGCATCCTGATGGAGGCCTTCGGGCGCGGACTGGTGTCGGAGCCCTACGTCGCGACCGTGGTGCTGGGAGCCGCACTGATCGCCAGATGCGGCACCAATGAGCAGAAGCAGGCGAGCCTGCCCAAGGTCGCCGACGGATCACTGAAGCTTGCGTTTGCACATTCCGAGCGCGCCGCACGGTTCGACCTCGCCAAGGTCGCCACCAGCGCCACCAAGACCGCGCAGAGCTGGCGCCTGTCAGGCAGCAAGATCGCCGTACTCGACGGGCATGCCGCCGATGAGATCATCGTCTCCGCCCTCATCCATGATCATCACGGCCCTTCGGGGCGGATCGGCCTGTTCGTGGTGCCGGCGACGGCAGATGGCCTCGCCATCTCCGACTATGCGCGTCTGGGCGGTGGACGCGCCTGCAACATCGAGCTCTCCGACGTGCATCTGCCCGAGGACGCCCTGCTCGGCGACGGCCATGATGCGCTGCCCGCGATCGAATGGGCCGTCGATGGCGCCATGGCCGCGCTGGCTGCGGAAGCCGTCGGCATCATGCAGACGCTGCTCGACACCACGCTCGAATACACCAAGATCCGCAAGCAGTTCGGCCGGCCGCTCTCGGCCAACCAGGTGATCCGCCACCGCCTCGCCGACATGGCGATGCAGGTCGACGAGTCGCGGTCGATGGCGCTTCGGGCCGCGCTGAAAGCCGATAGCCCGCCGGTCGAGCGCGCGCGGGCCGCTTCCGGCGCGAAGGCGAAGATCGGCAGATGCGCCCGCTTCGTCGGCGAGCAGTCGATCCAGCTCCATGGCGGCATGGGCGTCACCGAGGAGCTCGAGGTCGGCGCCTATTTCAAGCGGCTCGTCGCCTTCGATACGCTGTTCGGCGGCAGCGCGCACCACTACGCCCGCCACGCCGAGCTTGGCCGCAGAGCCTGACACCCGGAGAGCCTCATGGACCTCACGTTCAATGCCGAGGAGCGCGCCTTCCAGAGCGAGGTGCGCGCTTTCATCGCGAAGAATCTCACCGAGGAGATGAAGCGCGCGACCGCGCTGACGCCGTCGGTGTTCTCCGACCCCGACATCGGCATGGCCTGGCAGCGTGCGCTGCACCGGCAGGGCTGGGGCGCGCCGGGCTGGCCGGTCGAGCATGGCGGGCCGGACTGGACGCCGGCGCAGCGCTGGATCTTCGAGACGGAGTCCGCACGCGCCGGCGTGCCCAATGTCAACGTGATGGGCGTGAAGATGGTCGGGCCCGTGATCATCGGTTTCGGCAGCCCTGAGCAGAAGAACTTCTACTTGCCGCGGATACTCTCCGGCGAAGACTATTGGTGCCAGGGCTATTCCGAGCCGGGCTCCGGCTCCGATCTGTCCTCGCTGAAGACGCGCGCCGTGCGTGACGGCGACGATTACATCATCAACGGCACCAAGATCTGGACCACGCATGCGCATCATGCCAACCGCATGTTCGCGCTGGTGCGCACAAGCGACGGGCCACGGCAGCAGGACGGCATCAGCTTCATCCTGATCGACATGAAGACCCCGGGCATCACCACGCGACCCATTCTCACCATCGGCGGCGACCACGAGGTCAACCAGGTGTTCTTCGACGACGTCCGCGTGCCCGTCGCCAACCGCGTCGGCGAGGAAGGCAAGGGCTGGACCTACGGCAAATACCTGCTCGAATTCGAGCGCGGCTCGGGCATTGCGTCGGCGAAACTTCGCGAAGGCTTGAAGGCGATCGCGGATCTCGCTGAATCCGACCTGACCGGCCGTGCCATCGACAGCCCCGACATCGCGACGCGCATCTCGGAGGTCGAGGTCGACATCGATGCGCTCGAGATGACGGAGCTGCGCGTGCTCTCGGCGCTGCAGACGGGACAAAATCCCGGCGCGGTATCGTCGATCCTGAAGCTGCGCAACAGCGAGATCCGCCAGGCCGTGACGCGGTTAGGGGCCGACGTGATCGGCCACGACGCTCTCGCGGTCGAGCCGATGCGCCCGCTCTACAAGCTCAATCACGAGCCGCCGACGCCGGAGGAGATGCTGACGGTGGTGCCGGAATATCTCAACGGCCGCGCCTACACCATCTTCGGCGGCACCTCGGAGATCCAGCGCGATATCATCGCGAAGATGATGCTGGGGATTTGAGAAACGAAGTTCATGCGAGCTGACGCGGCACTCTCCGCTGTCATCCCCCGAAGGCGGGGATCCATAACCACAGGGAGATGTGGTTACTGGGGCTCGGGGTTACCACTTTGCGCCAAACCACTTCCTGTGGTTATGGGTCCCGGGCTCGCGCTGCGCGCGCCCCGGGACGACGAGTTGAGTTTGAGGCAGCAGCCTGCACAACAACGCGCAACGCTTACCCCGCCGCCTTCGCGTCCCGGATCGCCTGCCAGATCTTCTGCGGCGTCAGCGGCGTGTTCAGCTGGCTGATGCCGAGCTCGGCGAGCGCGTCCATCACGCCGTTGGTGACGCAAGGAGGGCCGCCGATCGCGCCGGATTCGCCGCAGCCTTTTGCGCCGAGCGGATTGGTGCGGCAGGGCGCGGAATCATCCAGCGTCACCACGATCGGCGGGACGTCGTCGGCGCGCGGGATGCAATAGTCCTGGTAGCTGGCGGTGAGCAGCTGGCCGTCGGCATCGTAGGAGACGCCTTCGTAAAGCGCCTGACCGATGCCCTGCGCGACGCCGCCATGGATCTGGCCGGTGACCAGCATCGGGTTCACGGCGACACCGACGTCGTCGACCGTGGTGTAGCGCACGACCTTGGAGACGCCGGTCTCGGGATCGATCTCGACCTCGCAGATATGCGTGCCGTTCGGCCAGCTCGGACCGTCGACCTCACCCTCGGAATCGACGCTCAATTTAGCGCCGCCTTCCTTCTCGGCGAGATCGAACAGGCTGATACGGCGGTCGGTGCCGACCACGGTAAGCATGCCGCCCTGGTATTCGATGTCCTCGATCGACGTTTCCAGCACGTTCGCCGCCTTCTCGCGCGCCTTCTGGATCAGATCGTTGGACGAGACCGCAACGGCCGTGCCGCCGACGAACAGCGAGCGCGAGCCGACGCTGCCAAAGCCCTGCGCGAGATCGGTGTCGCCCTGAACCACGTCGATCTTCTCCATGGGAATGCCGAGCGTGTCGGAGATCATCTGCGTGTAGGTGGTCTGCAGCCCCTGCCCCATCGCCATGGTGCCGGAATGCAGCACGACGCGGCCTTGCGAGGTCGCATGCAGGCTGACCTTCTCGGTGTGCGCACGACCGCCGGTCCATTCGATGTAGGAAGTGAGGCCGCGGCCGTAGAGCAGGCCCTTCTTCTTCGCCGCCTTCTTGCGCGCGGCAAAGCCGTCCCAGTCCGCGAGCTTGACGGCGCGGTCGAGCATGTGGGCGAAGGCGCCGGAATCGTAGACCTGGCCTGCAGCATTGGTGTAGGGCAGCTGCGCCGACTTGATGTAGTTGGCTTTGCGGATCGCACGCGGATCCATGCCGATCTTTCGCGCGGCAGCGTCGAACAGGCGCTCGACGATGAAGACGGCTTCGGGCCGGCCGGCGCCACGATAGGCGCCGACTGGGGCGGTGTGGGTCATCACCGACTTCACCTCGAAATGCACCAGCGGCAGATCGTAGACGCCGGTCTGCACGAACGGCCCGAGCACCAGCGGAATGATGTTGGCCGCGCCCGAGGAATAAGCGCCGGTGCAGCCGATCGACTTGACGCGATAGGCCAGCACCTTGCCCTTTTCGTCCAGCGCGAACGAAGCGGTGGAGGTCAGATCGCGGCCGTGGGTGCCGCCGACGAACTCGTCGGTGCGGTCGCCGCGCCAGCGGATCTTCTTGTTCAGCTTGGTCGCCGCGTAAGCGACGATACCGTCTTCCGGATAGAGGTTGGTCTTCTGGCCGAAGCCGCCGCCGATATCGCCCACCAGCACGCGGACGCTGTCCTTGGGACGCTTCAGCACCGCCTCCGCCAGCACGTCACGGGTCGAGGCCGGGGTCTGCGACTGAACGTGCAGGAGAAGACGTCCGGTCTTCTTGTCGATCTCGGCAATGGTCGAGCGCGGCTCCATCGCGGACGGCACGAGGCGCTGGCTGACGATGTCGAGCTCGACGGTGTGCGCGGCCCTGCCGAAGGCCTCGTCGACCTTGGCCGCATCGCCATAGCTCATGGCGCCGACGATGTTGTCCGGCGCCTCGGGCCATACCACGGGCGCACCGGACTTGACGGCCTCCACCGGATCGACCACCGCGGGCTGCACGTCATATTCGACCACGATCGCCTCGGCCGCGGTCTGCGCCTCCACGCGCGACGACGCCACCACGGCAGCCACGGCTTCACCGGCGTAGCGCACGACCTCGTAGGCCAGCAGCCGGCGCGGCGGCACCGTCATCGGCTTGCCGTCGGGGCGCTTGAAGATGCTCAGCGTCGGAATTGTGCCGATATCGTCCTTGACGAGGTCGGCACCGGTGTAGATCGCGGTGACGCCGGGCATCGCGGCCGCCGCGCTGGCGTCGATCGAGACGATCTTCGCGTGGGCGTGCGGCGAGCGCAGCACATGCAACCACAGCGCGCCGTCCTGCGGCTTGTCGTCGATGAACTGTCCCTTCCCGGTGAGCAGCCGCTGGTCTTCCAAACGCTTGACGGGCTGCCCCGCACCGAAACGCAAATTGCCGGGAAGAATGTTCATTCCGCTCTATCCTCGAAATCCGGAAAACGACCGCGGGGGTTTTAGCGGATTTTACGGATGAGACAACCGAGCCGCGGCACATCTGCAATGCGCCTCAAGGCCCTTGCTGGCGCAGATTGCGGGATGTCAGGAACGCTCGATGTCGATGATGCCCACGTTCACGTCGCGGCTGTCCGAGCCCCGCTTGACCGTGATCCGAACGGTCTTCCCGGCACCGGCCTGCTCCAGCGCATCGGTCAGGTCGGCGAGGCGCCGCACCGGCTTGCCTTCGACGGCAGTGATGATGTCTCCGACCGCGCCGGTCGTCATGTTGACACCACGAATCCCCGCCCGCTCCGCGGGGCTGCCGGGGGCCGTGCGCACCACGATCACGCCCTGGACGCCAAGCCGCGTCGCAACGTCCTCGCCGGCCGCCACGATGCCGATGCCGGGCGTCGGCACCCGGCCGTTGCGGATGAGCTCGGGGACAATCCGGTTCACGACATCGACCGGCACCGCAAAACCGATGCCGGCGTTCGAACCTGAGGGCGATATGATCGCCGTCGTGACGCCGATCAACCGGCCAGCGGAATCCAGCAGCGGTCCACCCGAATTCCCCGGATTGATCGCGGCATCGGTCTGGATGACATTGGCGATCTCGCGGCCGCCATGGGTCGGAAGCCTGCGCTTGAGCGCGCTGATGATGCCGCTGGTCATCGATTGATCCAGCCCGAAGGGATTGCCGATCGCAAACGCGGACTGTCCGACCTTCAGGTCATTCGAGCTGCCGAGCGCCACCGGCTGCGGCAGCTCGCGCACACTCCGGATTCGCAGCACCGCGAGGTCGTAATTGGGAGCCGTGCCGACAAGGTCCACTTCGGCGACCTCTCCCGACGCAAAGCGTACCGCGATCTCGCCGCCATTGGCGACGACGTGATTGTTCGTCACGAGGTGGCCGTCGCGATCCCAGACGAATCCCGTGCCGGAAGAGCCGCCCTGGCCTTCCTCTCCCATGAGGGGACTGGCTGCTGATTTCGCCGCAACCTGGACCACCGAAGGCGAGACGCGTTCGAAGATGTCGATGGTCGCCTTTTCGCCATCGGACAGCGGCCCGCGCTGCTCGACCGCACGCGCGGAGGACGCCGCCCATGGGACATGTAGCATCGGGACATGCAGGATCTTCGCGGCGGTGACGGCGAGCAGCAGGGCGGCAAAGGCTGCCGCGCCGATTGCGTAGCGACGATTCATGGATGATCACCGCGATGCGTGCTGAAAATAGTGTTCGGAATGCACATGCATGGATTGCGGACCTCGCTCACGCAGCAACGTCGCAGACGGCTGGAAGTTTCCTGATCGAGGCAGATAGGGCCCGGTTTGGCTTTCCGCAGGATATTCAGGGACATATTGCCGCGTGACACTCGGCTACGCGACCTCGCGCAGCGCCCCCTCCACCACCTTGCGCGCATCCGCCGTCAGCGGGGCCTGCGGGGGAACGGGATCGCCGACGTCATAGCCCTGGATCGAAAGCCCCGCCTTGATGCATGCGGCGAGGTTGAAGCGGGCGAAAGCCTCGTTGATCCGCCATAGCCGGCGCTGCAGCGCCATGGCTTCATCCCAACGACCCGCCTTGCAGAGGTCGTAAAGCGCGACGCTCTGGCGCGGGATGATGCAGGCCGGGCCCGCCATCCAGCCGAGCCCGCCGATCAGCATCACCGCAGCCGGGATATGGGCGGAGGCCGAGAACACGCGCAAGGAATCGCCGCAGCGGTTCATGATCGAGAGCAGCCGGCCCGTGTTGGTCGAGGCGTCCTTGATGTAGCCGATGCGCGGATGCTCGGCGAGACGTGCGATGATGTCGAGGGTGAGATCGGAGCGCTGGAATTGCGGATTGGTGTAGATGACGACGGGAATGTCGACGGCATCAGCGATGGCGCGGAAATAGGTTTCGACCTGGGCGTCAGTGAGCGGGAAATAGGCCTCCAGGATCGCCAGGATGCCGTCGGCGCCGAGCTTCTGATGCGCCTTCGCCTGGGCGACTGCATCCCCTGTCGAGGTCGAGGCGACACCCGCGATCACAGGCACGCGGCCCTTCGCGGCCTCGATCGTGGTCTGCACGACCGCGGTCCGTTGCACGGCATCGAGATAAGCGAATTCGCCGGTCGAGCCCAGGGGCGTCAACCCATGCACACCGGCCCCGATCAGATCATCGCAGAGCTTGCCGAGAACTTCGGTGCGGACCGCGCCATCGGCATCGACGGGCGAGACGAGATAGGGAAAGACGCCGTGGAATTCGGACATGTCGGTGAGGACCCCGCAGCGCTGGTTTGCGCCCGACCGGTCTTACCAACGCGCGCGCCGGCGATCAAACCCTGAGCAGCCGCACCTTCGTGCCCCAGGGATCGGCGGCCTCCACGCCGCCTGCGATCGTCGCCATCTGCACACCGCCCTTGCGCAGGCGCTCCTCCTGCGCGGCGAGAATGTCCGGCTTCTCCGTCACCAGCGAGAACCAGGCAAGGCCGGTCATCTGGTCGTCGCGTTGGCCCGCGCCCTGGCTCTGCCAGACATTGATGCCGAGATGATGATGATAGCGGCCCGACGACAGGAACGCGGCACCGCTGCGGCTGCGGGTCGGATCGAGGCCGATCGTGCCATGATAGAAGTTTCCGGCCTGCGTGAGATCGCCGACACGCAGATGCATGTGGCCGATGCGCGCTCCGTCCGGCGCCTTGGCGTAATCAGGCACGCGCGTGTTGGTCAGTGACAGCAGATCGGGAATGTTGAGCTCGTCGCTCGCCATCTTCACGCTGCCCTCGCTCCATTGCCATTGCGAGGGATCGCGGTCCGCATAGACCTCGATGCCGTTGCCTTCCGGGTCGTCGAGATAAACGGACTCGCTGACGAGATGGTCGGCAAAGCCCGACAGCTTCACGCGGTGCGAAGCCGCGTGCACCAACCACCGCGCCAGGTCCTTGCGGGTCGGCATCAGGAAGGCGGTGTGATAGAGGCCGGCGGCGTTGCGCGGCTCGATTGCCGCATCGGGGCGGGCCTCCAGCACCAGCAGCGTAATGCCTGATGTGCCGAGCCTTGCGGCGGCCGCCGATCGCTCCATCACGGTGAGCCCGATCACGTCCCGGTAGTAATCCGCAACCTTGTCGAGATTCTTCACCCGGAGCGTCACCATGCCGACCCGCATCGGCGTGCGGCTGGCATAGGTCGGCCCGCTGCCCTGCGGTGTCCCCTCGGCACGCGCTGCGGCCGCGGCTGCCATTGCAAGCGAGGTGGCGCCGGCGAGTTGCAGCAAGGTGCGGCGGGTGAGATCGATGGTCATCGGTCGGGACTCGCTGAAAAGGCTCGAGGCCGTGGGGCGCAATGTTCTGCCGATTGCTACACGTTCCCGTGAAGCGCTCCCAATCACATGTTCGTCGGCCGCTCATGCGGCGAGCCGCCCTGGTCCTGGCCACCCGGCCAGTTTCGCAATCGCCCGCGACATCCCAGATTGAGGACAACTTACAGGAGCCCACCATGACTGACCTAACCGCCCTGTCCTCGCTGCTCGCGGCAATGGTGGCGCGCACCGCGCCCTCAGTCGTCGCCGTGCACTCGCATCGCTCCCGTGCGACCGGCTTCGTCTGGAAGGCAGGCCTGATCGTCACCGCCGACGAGGCGCTGGCCGACGAGGGCGAGGTCGAGATCGGCCTTCCCGACGGCAGCCGCGTGGCCGCCACGATCGCCGGCCGCGACCACACGACCGACATCGCGCTGCTCCGCGCCGACATTGCGACGACCCCGGTCAAGCTCGCCGCGACCGTCCCGCCGCTGGGCGCCTTGTCGGTGGTGGTCGCGACCCACCGCGATACGCCGAGCGCGGCGCTCGGGATGGTATCGGCGTCCGGCAATAGCTGGCGCTCGTTGCGCGGCGGCGACATCGATGCGCGGATCGAGCTCGACGTCCGCCTGCGTCCCAGCCAAGAAGGCGGCGTCGCGCTCGACGCATCCGGTGAGGCGTTCGGCATGGCCGTGCTCGGCCCGCGGCGCGTGCTGGTGATCCCGACAGCGACGATCGAGCGCGTCGCCGCGCAGCTGGAGGTGCGCGGCCGCATCGCGCGCGGCTATCTCGGCCTCGGGCTGCAGCCGGTCCGGCTCGACGACGGCATCGGCGCGATGGTGATGAATGTGGACAAGGCCGGACCTTCGGCCGCCGCCGGCATCCGCCAGGGCGATGTGATCGTCGCGGTCAACGATCAGAAGCTGTCCGGCGTGCGCGCGTTGTCGCGGACGCTGGGTCCGTCGAGCGTTGGCACCGTGGTCGATGTCGCCGCGCGCCGCGGCGGCGAACCGGTCAGCTTCAAGGTCACGGTCGGCGAGAGGCCGGAGGCGTGAGCGAGGACAAGATGCCAGAGATCGTGCTCGCCTTGGAGATCGACGACCCCGCGCTCGCCGATCGCCTGGCGGCGTTGCTCGGCAACATCGCCGGGCTTCGTCTTGCCGGGCCCGGCGAGCAGGCCGCTGCCGCGATCGTCGCCCGCGATCCGCGCCGCATGCCCGAGGACATCGCGCTGACGCAGCGCGAGCTCGACGTGCTGGCGCTGATGGCCGAGGGCGCCTCCAACAAGATGATCGCGCGCCGGCTCGGCATCTCCGTGCACACCGTCAAGTTCCACGTTGGCTCGCTGCTCGACAAGCTCGATGCCACCGGCCGCACCGATGCGGTCGCACATGCGGCGCGGCGGGGCGTGATCGAGCTCTAAGCGGGTCTTGGCATCCAGACAGTGCGATCGGATCGCATTGAGGGCTGCCTTACATCCGCTTGCCGCCGTTCTTTTCCGCCGCGCGGCGCAGCGCTTCGGCGAGTGCGCCGCCGCCTGACGATTCCTGCTTGCGCGGTGCGGACGACGTCATTCGGGCAGGGTTGCGTGAGCTGTTGTCGCGCTGCATGCCGGGGGCGTCCTTCTTGGCGCCGACCTCGTCGTCGAGGCGCAGCGTCAGCGAGATGCGCTTGCGCGCGACCTCGAAGTCCAGCACCTTCACCTTGACGATGTCGCCGGGCTTCACCACCTCGCGCGGATCCTTGATGTAGGTCTTGGACATCGCCGAGATGTGCACGAGACCGTCCTGGTGCACGCCGATGTCGACGAAGGCGCCGAAGGCAGCAACGTTGGTCACGGTGCCCTCGAGAATCATGCCCTTCTTGAGATCCTTGATCTCCTCGACGCCCTCCTTGAACACCGCGGCCTTGAACGCCGGGCGCGGGTCGCGGCCAGGCTTTTCGAGCTCTCGCAGGATGTCGGTGACGGTCGGCAGACCAAAAGTCTCGTCGACGAAATCCTTCGGCTTGAGCGTGCGCACGATCTCGCTGCTGCCGATCAGCGCCTTGATGTCGCTCTTGGTGGCGCTGAGAATGCGCCGCACCACCGGATAGGCCTCGGGATGCACGCCGGAGGCGTCGAGCGGGTCCTCGCCGCCGAGAATGCGCAGGAAGCCCGCGCACTGCTCAAACGCCTTCGGCCCGAGCCGGGGCACGTCCTTGAGCGCCTTGCGGGACTTGAACGGCCCGTTGGCATCACGATGCGCCACGATGCTCTGCGCCAGACCAGAGCCGACGCCGGACACGCGCGCAAGCAGCGGCGCCGAAGCGGTGTTGACGTCGACGCCGACCGCGTTGACGCAGTCCTCGACCACGGCATCGAGCGATTTGGCCAGCTTGGCCTGGCCGAGGTCGTGCTGATACTGGCCGACGCCGATCGCCTTGGGCTCGATCTTGACGAGTTCGGCGAGCGGATCCTGCAGACGCCGGGCGATCGAGACCGCGCCGCGCAGGGTGACGTCGAGACCCGGCAATTCCTCCGAGGCGAAAGCCGAGGCCGAATAAACCGACGCACCGGCCTCCGACACCACGATCTTGGTCATCTTCAGCTCGGCCAGACCCTTGACGAGATCGCCTGCGAGCTTGTCGGTCTCGCGCGAGGCGGTGCCGTTGCCGATCGCGATCAGCTCGACGCGATGCTTCAACGCGAGCTTGCCGAGGATCGAGAGCGACTCGTTCCACTGCCGCTGCGGCTCGTGCGGATAGATCACCGCGGTATCGACGACCTTGCCGGTGGCATCGGTGACGGCGACCTTGACGCCGGTCCGATAGCCGGGATCCAGCCCCATGGTGACGCGGGTGCCGGCCGGCGCGGCCAGCAGGAGATCGCGCAGGTTGGAAGCGAACACGCGCACGGCCTCGGTCTCGGCGGCGTTCCACAGCCGCATGCGCAGGTCGATGTTGAGATGCACCTGGATCTTGGTGCGCCAGGCCCAGCGCACGGTGTCGATCAGCCAGCGGTCGCCGGCGCGCTTGAGGTCGGCGATGCCGAACCGCTTCATGATCTTCAATTCATAGGCGCTGGGCACGCCCGGCGGCGGTGCCTCAGCCTCGGCCTGAATCTGGAGGTCGAGGATCTCTTCCTTCTCGCCGCGGAACATCGCGAGGATGCGGTGCGACGGCAATTTGGTCAGCGGCTCCGAGAACTCGAAATAGTCGGCGAATTTCTCGCCCTCGGCTTTCTTGCCGTCGCGCACCTTGGAGGCCATGCGCGCATTGGTCCACATCTCCTCGCGCAGCGCGCCGATCAAATCGGCGTCCTCGTCGAACCGCTCGACCAGAATGGCGCGGGCGCCATCCAGCGCAGCAGCGGCATCGGCAACCCCCTTCTCGGCGTTGACGAAGCTTTCGGCCACCACCTTCGGATCGTTGGTCGGCTCCGCGATCAGCTGATTGGCGAGCGGCTCGAGGCCGGCTTCCTTGGCAATCTCCGCCTTGGTGCGGCGCTTCGGCTTGAACGGCAGATAGATGTCTTCGAGACGGGCCTTGCTGTCGGCGGCGAGAATGGAGGCTTCGAGCGCGGCATCGAGCTTGCCCTGCTCGCGAACCGATTCGAGGACGGCCTTGCGGCGGTCTTCGAGCTCGCGCAGATAGACCAGGCGCTCCTCCAGGGTGCGCAATTGCGCGTCGTCTAGCGCGCCGGTCGCTTCCTTGCGGTAGCGTGCGATGAAGGGAACCGTGGCACCGCCGTCGAGCAGCGTCACCGCCGCCTCGACCTGCTCGGCGCGAACCCCAAGCTCCTGCGCAATCTTCTGGTTGATGTTTGCCACGCGCGAATTCCCCTATCCAAGCACGCAATACGGCGGCGAACCGCCGACCACGGGACGCCGCTTATGGACCAACCGGGGTTGATTCATCAAGGTGCGGCTGAGCACCGTCGACAGAGGATTTTTTGTCGGACCGATGCGATCTCGCCACATTCGTGCGGATGTCGGCGTATGCCAATGGCTTGACAGAAGGCGCTGTTCCACGGCTGGTTGGCCGGCCGGACCAGCAGACTTCCTACGAGGACACTCCATGCGCGCCACATCGGTCGGCGTCTTCAAGCTCGTTGCCAAGGGCCCCGGCGACGTCTCCGGCCTCATGGCTAGGATCGACTCCGGCGCGATCGATCCCAAATCGATCCTCGCCATCCTGGGCAAGACCGAGGGCAATGGCGGTGTCAATGATTTTACGCGCGAGTATGCGGTGGCCGCGCTGTGCGCGGCACTGGCGCCGAAGCTCGGCCTGACCGCGCAGGAGGTCGAGCAGCGGATCGCCTTCGTGATGTCAGGTGGCACCGAGGGCGTTCTCAGCCCGCACATCACCGTGTTCACGCGCCAGGACGTCCCGCAGCGGCCTGCCGCTATCGCAGGCAAGCGCCTGAGCATCGGCATGGCACACACCCGCGATTTCCTGCCCGAGGAGCTCGGCCGCTCCGCGCAGATCACGGAGACGGCCACGGCCGTGAAAGCCGCGATGGTAGATGCCGGCATCACCGATCCCGCCGACGTCCATTTCGTGCAGATCAAGTGCCCGCTGCTGACCAGCGATCGCGTCGCGGCGGCAAACGCGCGCGGCAACAAGACGGTGACGACGAGCGCCTACAGCTCGATGGCCTATTCGCGCGGTGCGTCCGCGCTCGGCGTTGCCGTTGCGCTCGGCGAGATCGCCTTTGATGTCCGCGATGAGGACGTGCTGCGGCGCTACGATCTGTTTTCGAAAGTGGCCTCGACCTCGTCCGGGATCGAGCTGATGGGCAACGTCGTCATCGTGCTCGGCAATTCGGCGGCATCAGTCAGCGACTTCGAGATCGGTCATGCCGTGATGGACGATGCCATCGACGCCGCATCGGTGATGTCGGCATTGACGAGCGTTGGACTTGGCGTCGCGCCGCAAGCGAACGCGGGCCGCAAGCTCGTCAACATCTTCGCCAAGGCGGAGGCCTCGCCCGATGGCAGCGTGCGCGGCTTCCGCCACACCATGCTGGAGGATACCGACATCAGCTCGACCCGCCACGCGCGCGCCGCCGTCGGCGGCCTGATCGCAGGCCTCGCCGGCACCGGGGCGGTCTATGTTTCCGGTGGCGCCGAGCATCAGGGGCCGGCGGGCGGCGGCCCGGTTGCGGTCATCGCACGGCTCTCGGGTTGATGCGTGCGCGTGTAGCATGGGTTTGCAGCCGACCTCTCCATCCGACGCAACCCTGCCCTTCGCCCTGAATCAGTTGATTAAAGTGTTCCTGTGCGAAACTAAGGTGGCGCCGCACGAAGGGATTGGACCACATGACTTTGCCGATGAGCTGGAACGAATGGGCGCAGCACGATGGCGTGGGCCTCGCGGCGCGCGTCCGCAAGGGCGAGCTGACGGCGAAGGAGCTCGCGCGCCAGGCGGCCGCGGGTGTCGCCAAGGTCAATCCCGCTCTGTCGGGCGTGGTCGAGCTGTTCGAGGACGTGATCGCCGATCCCGCCAAGGATGGTGCCAATCTCGCAGGTCATTTCGCCGGCCTGCCCTTCCTGATGAAGGATCTCGGGCCGACCATGAAAGGCCGGCTGCAGGAAATGGGCTCGCTGTTGATGCGCGGCAATCGCGCCGCGGCCGACACCTTCCTCACCGGTAAATTCCGCCAGGCCGGGCTCAACCTGATCGGACGGACCACGACGCCGGAATTCGGCGTGTGCTCTTCGGCCGACAATCCTGCCGTCTACGTCACCCGCAATCCCTGGAATACCGATTATACCACTTGCGGCTCGTCGGCTGGCAGCGCCGCGATGGTCGCGGCCGGCGTGGTGCCGATCGCGCATGCCACCGACGGCGGCGGCTCGATCCGCATTCCCGCCGGCGTCAACGGCAATATCGGGCTGAAGGTTTCGCGCGGCGTGTTCTCGCTGGCACCGCACATGTCCGACCTCACCGGCCTCGTCTCGATCCAGGGCTGCCAGTCGCGCTCGGTGCGCGACACCGCCGCCTTCGTCGATCATGCGAGGGGACCCGCGCCGGGCGAGTTCATGCCGTTCTGGACCACGGCGCAGCCTTATTCCGAGATGATCAAGCGCGATCCCGGCAAGCTTCGCATCGCATTGTCGCACACATGGGGCGACTACACCGCGACGCCTGAGCTCGCAGCCGAGCTGGAGAAAGCCGGCCGCTTCCTCGAAGGCCTTGGCCATCACGTCGATTACGCACTGCCGGAGATCGACCTCCCCGGCGCCTTCGAGGCGCAGACCACCTGCTACATCTCGAACTTCGCGGTGGTGATCTCCAACATGCTCGCCGCACGCGGGCTGGAGAAGCCGCCGGAGGATCTAATCGAGCCCATGAACATCCGGATCTGGGAAGCCGGCCGGCACACGACCTTTGCCGAGCGGGCGAAGATGCAGGGGGTGTTCAACACGACGTCACGCGGCTTCGGCGCTTTCTTCGAACAGTGGGACGTGATCCTGACCCCGATCACCGCGCTGCCGACGCCCAAGGTCGGCACGAAGGAGTATCTCACCATCTCCGACAATCCCGATGTGCGCGACTGGTTCGGCAATCTCTGGCGCTTCTTCGCCTTCACGCCGCTCGCCAATCTCTGCGGCATGCCGGCGATCTCGATGCCGATGGCGGCTCAAGACCACGGCCTGCCGCTCGGCATCCAGGCCATCGCCAAGCAGGCCAATGACGGCCTGCTGCTGCAACTCGCCGCCCAGATCGAGCGCGCGCTCGACGGCAAGTGGAACGGCGGCAAGACCGCGAAGGTGCATGTGACGAAGGCGTAGGCGAAGGCCACGCGCTCCTCTAGCCCTCGTCCTTGGCACTCGCTTTCGCAATGGCCTTGTCCACGCGCCAGCGTGACACACCTTGCTCGGCGAGCAGGCGCGCCGCGAGGCTTCGCGTCTCCGGAAGGAGAGCGACGAGCGCATTGGTGCCCGTCACGGCCGGATTACCAATTTCCTGAGCGTGCAATGCGGCGCGGCGGTCGACGCGCCGGAACGCGGCGGTCGGCGCCGCTGTTCCCGTCTCGATCACCGTGTGCGCGAGCCCCTTGTCGAGATGGTCAGCGAGGTTTCGCCTGAGCACGCCGAGGTCGGCGTTACTGGCCTGCAGGACAGGTGCGGCATCACCGTCTTCGGTCAGCGCCAGCAACAGGTGCTCCAGCGTCGCAAACTGATGGCGGCGCTGATCGGCAAGAGCCAGGGCCCGGCGTCGGGTCGCATCATAGGCCACGCTGAATGGGCGAGACGACACGTCCAGCAGCCCGTCGATCTTCTCCAGCCGCTTTACGGGATCGAGCATGGCCAGTAGCTCGTACTTGTCCTTGATCGGCAACTTCATGCGCATCGCCATCGTGTCGGCTATGCGGCCAACGTCGCGCGTCTGATCGAAGAACAACCAGATATCCGGCATCAGCAAGCCGTGCGCGGCTGCGTAGTCCTCAAAACGCTGAATGGCCCGGCGGATCAGTTCGGGCGAGTCGACCGGCGTCCCCTCGGGCAAGTCGGATGCCTCCGACCGATACCCGCTCGATAGCGCTGTAAAGCTGCGCAGTGCGACGCGGCGGAGGACACGCGATAGCACCCTGATCGAACCATTCTGGAGTCGTTCGAGCTCGACCAGCTGCACGAGCACGCCGACCTCGTAGAGGTCGGCAAATTGCGGCTCATCGACGGCCGCATCGCGCTGGATCGCGCAGACCATCTCGCGCTCGCCCTCGAATGCATGGTTGAGGGCCAGCACCGTGTTCTCGCGGCCAACGAACAATGGAAAGGTCGCGCCGGGAAATGGCACGAAATCGCGCAACGGGACCGCCGGATAGACCGCGGTCGAGCTCTTGAGCCTTGCGATCGGCACAGACGTGTCACGACGCCCCGTCTGGAGCATTGCCGACAACGTATTCCAGTCGGCAACGCCCAACATCCTCGACACCATGCCGAGGCTTTCGCTGTGGCTGATGATGACGGCTTTGGTGGTCAGAGATTCGCGCAGGGTCTGCGCCATAGCCTTGGCATCGCGAAAATCGCGCATCGGTTCGTCCTCTGCATGAGCGATCCAGATGTATCAGGCGGTTGCGCTGCTGACCCGGACGCTTGGGCAAAGGGGAGGGCCGATGAAGGCTCGATACGTTCACCATTCCACGAAGGGTGCAACCGGCAGGTCGTATCAACCAGCGCGGAGGGTGACGCAAAGACAAATGCCTGTCAATTCCGAACTCAGTTCTTCACCGCCGGAATCTCTTCCGCCGCCGGCTGCTGCTGGCCCTGCTTGTACATCGCCAGCGCCTTTTCGAGCGCTTCGCGCAGCGCCAGCGCCGCGGCGACGCTGCAACGCAGGTGCGCGGTCTGGACCACGTCGACCCTGACGGCGGCGCCGACCGGCATCAGGAGGTTCGCGGCGAGCTCGATCTGGATCGCGCCGTTGTGATGGCCGAAGCAGGACGCACCGTCGAAATAGATGATCGGCGCCCGCTCCGAGCTGGAGCTCGAAATGGTGACGGGCCCCTGATTGGCGGCGGGCGTTTCGGGGTCGGCCATGGGCGCTCCTTGCAGCTAAACGACGAACGAAGCGCCCACCATCGACGCTTCGGCCCGCTCTGTCGAGGCCCCTTCAGGGGTTTTGCGCGGCGCCCGACACTGGTCTAGAACGTTCCCATGAGCACCACACCGACCACGCTCCAGTTCGAGGAACTCGCCGAGGCGATCCGGGGCCGGCGTTCCGACTACGGCCATATCAGCGGGCTCCAGCTCGACCGTTTCGCGCCGGCTGAAGCATGGTCCAGCCTGCCCTACCGGCCCGTCTTCGTCGGCGACACCGAGACCGGCGTGCTGCACGGAGGCGTCGTCACCGCGATGCTGGACGAGAGCTGCGGCATGGCGGTGCAGCTCGCGCTCGACGGCACGCGCGCGATCGCGACCCTCGACCTGCGCATCGACTACCAGAAGCCGGCGACGCCGGGCCTCGACATCAAGGCGCATTCGGTCTGCTACCGCACCACGCGCTCGATCGCCTTCGTGCGCTCCACCGCCTATCAGGAGTCCGAGGACGATCCGGTGGCGACCGCGACCGCCTGCTTCATGATCGGCGCCAACCGCACCAACATGCTCGCCGATCGCAGGATGAATGCGCTGGACATACCGGCGCTGGAGACGCCGGAGGATCCGGACGGGCCGTTCGCGCGCAGCCCGTTCGCGCGTTGGCTCGGCATCCGCGTCAACGCCGACGGCACGCTGACGATGCCGTTCTCGCCAAAGATCATCGGCAACCCAATCCTGCCCGCGATCCATGGCGGCATGACCGGTGCCTTTCTCGAGACCACGGCCGTCATCGGCGTCGGGCGCGAGCTCGGCATCGCCGCACCGCCCAAGCCGATCGGGCTCACCGTCAACTACCTGCGCTCCGGCCGCGCACTCGATACGTTCGCCGATGTCTCGATCGTGAAGCAGGGCCGGCGCATCGTCGCATTCGAGGCGCGCGCCTGGCAGGACGATGCGAACAAGCCGATCGCCACCGCCTTCGGTCACTTCATGCTGCGCCCGACGCCGGGAAGTGACGAGGAATAAGCGGCTTTTGACTTGACGGCCGCAGTTCCGGCCACAACGATAGCGCGTCCCTGCGAGAGGTATTGGATTGCGGCACCCGCTCGACATCGTTGCCATGTTCGCCGCACTCTGGCTGCTGGCCTCGATGATGCTCGACGCGCTGACGCCGAAGGAGCTGACCGCGATCATGATCGGCGTTGCGATCGGCCCCGCGATGGTCGTCACCGCCGTGTTCTACTATTTGCGGTGCGCGCGAACCGACTTTGCGGTGATGTTCTCAGCACTCTGGCTGATCTCGGACATCGCCATCGCCTTTGTTTCGCCGACGCAGCTCCCGCATTTCCTGATCGTGCTCGGCTTCCTGCCGGCGCTGCTGATCGGCAGCGTGCTGCACTGGCAACGCTTCCAGCACCGCCATGAGCAACTGCCCGCGCCTTCAGTGAAGCGGGGCTAACGGGGCAAGAGGTTCGTCTTCGCGAGATCCAGCACCTCGTCGCCGCGTCCGTTCATCACTGCGCGCAAGACCCAGAGACTGAAACCCTTGACCTGTTCGGCCGTGATAGTCGGCGGCATCGACAGTTCCTGCTTGGCGGTGACGACGTCGAGCAGCGCCGGCCCGTCATGCGCGAGCATCTCCTTGACCGCACCGGGAAGCTCGCCGGGATCCTCGACGCGTTTGGCAAAGATGCCCATCGCGCGCGCCATGGCCGCGAAATCCGGATTCTCCAGGTCGACATTGGTGTCGACGAAGCCGGCCGCCTTCATTTCCAGCGCGACGAAGCCGAGCACGCCGTTGTTGAAGACGACCACCTTCACCGGCAGCTTCTCCTGCGTCAACGTGATCAGATCGCCCATCAGCATGGTGAAGCCACCGTCGCCGGAGAGCGAGATCACTTGTCGGCCGGGCTGCGACGCCTGCGCGCCGATCGCCTGCGGCATCGCGTTGGCCATCGAGCCGTGCACGAAGGAGCCGATCAGCCGTCGCCGGCCGTTCATGCCGAGATAGCGAGCGGCCCATACCGTCGGCGTGCCGACATCGGCCGTGAAGACGGCGTCGTCCGAAGCATGGTCGCTGATGACCTTTGCGAGATATTGCGGGTGGATCGGCTTGCTTCCCGGCGTACCCTTGGCGAGCGAGTCCAGACCTTCGCGCGCCTTCTTGTAATGCGTGACCGCGTCGTCGAGATGCTTGCGCTGCGTCTTTGATTTCAGCAGCGGCAGCAGCGCCTCGATGGTGAGCCTGACGTCGCCGACGAGGCCGAGATCGATCTTGCAGCGCCGCCCGAGATTTTCCGGCCGGATGTCGATCTGCGCGATCTGGCAGTCGGTCGGGAAGAATTGCTTGTAGGGAAAATCGGTGCCGAGCATCACCAGCGCGTCGCAGGCATGCATGGCCGCGTAGCCCGAGGAGAAGCCGATGAAGCCGGTCATGCCGACGTCGTAGGGATTATCGTATTCGACATGCTCCTTGCCGCCGAGCGCGTGCACGATCGGGCTCTTCAGCGCCTCCGCCAGCTGCATCAAGGGCGCGTGCGCGCCGGCGCAGCCGCGGCCGCAGAACAACGTGATGCGCTCGGCGCCGTTGAGGAAATCGGCGAGCGCCTGCAGCTCGTCCGTCTGCGGCACCACCTTCGGCGCCGGCACGTTGAGGCCGCGCGTCGTCGACAGCGCGCGCTTCGGGGGACTGCGGAACGCGACGTCGCCGGGCATGGCGACGACGGCGACGCCGCGCAGGCCCACCGCCGCGCGGATGGCGTTCTCCAGCACGAAGGGAAGCTGGCTCGGATCGGAGACCAGCTCGCAATAATGGCTGCATTCGCGGAACAGGTTTTGCGGATGGGTCTCCTGGAAATAGCCGCTGCCGATCTCGGCCGTCGGGATCTGCGCGGCGATCGCGAGCACGGAAACGCGGCTGCGATGCGCATCGAACAGCCCGTTGATCAGATGCAGATTGCCGGGGCCGCAGGAGCCCGCGCAGACCGCAAGGCTCCCGGTCATCTCCGCTTCGCCGGCGGCGGCGAACGCGGCGACCTCCTCGTGGCGGACATGGATCCATTCGATCGTGCCGCGGCGGCGCAGCGCCTCGGTCAGGGCGTTCAGGCTGTCGCCGACGATGCCATAGATGCGCTTGACACCGGCCTGTTCGAGCGTTGCCACGAACAGATCGGCCACGTTGTTGATCGCCATGTCGGTCTCCTGATCTCGCTGGTCCGGCAAGGTAGGATAACGCGCGACCGTGACGGCATCACGGCTTGTTTATTGCCGGCTCAGTCTTTCGCGATCGCCCGATCGTAAGCCGCGATCGTCACCTTTGCGCGAGCGGCTACATCCGTCGCGCTCATGCCGGGCTTGTAGAGGCTGGAGCCCAGCCCGAACGCGGTCACGCCGCCCTTGATGTATTCGGCGAAATTCTGGTCGGAGACGCCGCCGACGGCGGCGATCATCACGTCTGACGGCAGCACCGCCCTGATCGCGGCAATGCCGGAGGCACCCAACACGCTCGCCGGAAAGAACTTCAACCCCGACGCGCCGGAGCGTGCGGCAAGCAGCGCCTCGGTCGGCGAAAACACGCCGGGCAGCGTCACCATGGCGTACTGATGGGCACGCACGAGCACCTGGGTGTCCACATTCGGCGAGACCATCAGCTTGCCGCCGACGTCGTTGAGGCGATCGACATCCGCGGTGGTCAGCACCGTACCGGCGCCGATCAGCACGCCTGCCGGCGCCTGCTTCACGGCCGCCCCGATGGAGCGGAATGGATCGGGCGAGTTCAGCGGGATCTCGATCGCGGTCATGCCGGCTTCGATCAGCACGCCGACGATGGCCTCGGTCTCCTCGGGCTTGATGCCGCGCAGGATCGCGACCAGCGGCCGCTGCATCGGCGGAAAGGGAACGGTCATCTCGAGGATCCTTCTATTTCATCCAGATCGCGGCAGCCGCCATCGACAGGCCGCGGCGGACCGCTTCATCCGCATCGACCGGATGCGCGGTGACCGACAAGGCGTCGAAGGCGTGGCGGTACAGCATCGCCAGCCGCCCCGAGGCAATCAGCTTGACGCCCGCCTGCGGCACGGTGCCGGAGAGCCCGGCCGCGAGCTCGACACCGATCAACGTGCCCGACAGCGTCTCGCGCGCAGCAGCCGGCGTGCCGCCGAATAGAAGCTGGCGCGACCGCGCACCGAACAACAGATTGGCGGTGAAGGCCGGCGCCGCGTATGCGGCCTTGACCGCCGCCTTGAAGCTCGCCACGTCCTCGGCTTCGTCAGCGCCCGCAACCGCGAACGACAGGATGGTCTCGCGCGAGACCACGCTGAAAAGCTCACCGGTCATGAAGGTGGAGAAACGTTCGACAATGCCGCCTTTGACGCGCACCCATTTCGAATGCGTGCCGGGCATGCACACCAGCGCCTCGCCGGCGGCTTCAAAGCCGAGCGCGCCGAGCAGTTGCGTTTCCTCTCCGCGCATGACGTCCGGCGCGCCGGCGTCGCGCTGCGCGATGCCCGGCAGGATCCGGATGTCGCGGGCTTCGCCCGGGACGCGTACGGCCTGCTTCAAGACTGTCGGGAGCGGCGCCGGCGTGTCGACATAGCCGGCTTCGACCCAGCCGGTCTTGGCACCGGCCATGCCGCAGACGAGAACCGGCAGATGATCCGGCGCTTCGACCGCCGCAAGATGCGCTTGCAGCACGGCAGGAAAGCCGGTCTTCGCCGCCGCCAGCATGCCTTCATCGCTGCGGCGCTCGGCCAGCACCTGGCCGGCTCGATCGACCAGCCACAAGCGAAAACTGCTGGTGCCCCAATCCACCGCGACATAAGCGGGTTTGGTCATCTCAACGCGTGTCCTCGTCTCAACGCCAAATTCTTGTCTCACCGACAAGACGCCGTCTCGCGACAATGAGACGGACGCTTGGCAAATCCGCCCCGGGATATCGGCTATTGCCGCCGCAAACCAGCCTTTTCTGGCAGGCCGGAGACGCTGCCGCGCTGGCACACCGCTTGCTCATGGGTCGGCACTGACATCCGTCAACGCGCGACAAGACGCGTCAACACCAGATGAGGAAACCCATGGAGATCGGCTATTTCACGATGCCTTCGCATCCGCCGGAGTGCGGCCTGAAGGAAGGACACGACTGGGACCTGCAGGTCATGCGCTGGCTCGACGAGCTCGGCTATCAGGAGGCCTGGGTCGGCGAGCACCACACCGCGCCCTGGGAACCCAATCCCACACCGGACCTCTTGATTGCGCAGGCGCTGATGCAGACCAAGAAGCTTCGCATCGGGCCGGGCGGGTTCCTTTTGCCCTACCATCACCCGGCCGAGCTCGCCAACCGCGTCGCGATGCTCGACCATCTCTCCGAGGGCCGGCTCAATTTCGGCGTCGCAGCGTCGGGCCTGCCGAGCGACTGGGCGATGTTCAACGTCGACGGCATGAGCGGGCAGAACCGCGACATGACCCGCGAGGCGCTGGAGATCATTTTGAAGCTCTGGTCCGATCCCGCACCCTTCACCTACAAGGGCAAGTTCTGGACGGTGACCAAGCCGGACACGATGTTCGACTTCCTCAAGCCGCACATCAAGCCGTTGCAGGCGCCGCATCCGCCGATCGGCGTCGCTGGTCTCTCGAAGAACTCGGACACGCTGAAGCTCGCGGGAGAGCGCGGCTTCATCCCGATGAGCCTCAACCTCAACCCGGCTTATGTCGGCAGCCACTGGGACTCCGTCGAGATCGGCGCCGCCAAGACCGGGCGCAAGCCGAACCGCGCGGACTGGCGCCTCGTGCGCGAGGTGTTCGTCGCCGACACGGATGAAGAGGCCTGGAGGCTCTCGACCGGCGACATGATGGGCCGGATGATGAGCGAGTACTTCCTGCCGCTGCTAGGTCATTTCGGCTTCAAGGACTATCTGAAGCACGCGCCAGACGTGGCCGACAGCGACGTCACCGTCGAATATTGCGCCAAGCGGAACTGGATCGTCGGCTCGCCCGCGACCGTCGCCGAGAAGATCGAGAAGATCTACGACGAGGTCGGCGGCTTCGGCGTGCTCCTGGTGTTCGGCTTCGACTACAAGCACAAGGCCGAGGCCTGGCACCATTCACTGTCGCTGCTGAAGAACGAGGTGATGCCGCGCCTGAAGCATCTCGGCTCCGCGAAGAAGGCGGCTTGACCCGACGCGGGTGCGGCACGATCGTGCCGCACCCGCAGCAATTTCGGAGATTTCCGTGGACGCCAAACCTGTCGACGCCAAGGATTTCAAGCAGGCGATGCGCCAATGCGCCGGCGCCGTCGCGCTGGTCACGGTGGGCGCCGAACACGGCAAGCGCACGGGATTGACCGTGACCTCGGCCTGCTCGCTGTCGGACTCGCCGCCCTCGCTGATCGTCTGCGTCAACCGCAACGCCAGCGCACATGCACGCATCCGCGAGGAAGGCGCCTTCGCGATCAATTTCCTGCACGAGGATCACGCGTTGCTCGCGCTCACCTTCAGCGGCCAGAAGGGCGTCAACGGCGACGACCGCTTCACCTTCGGGCAGTGGACGCGCGGCGCGACCGGTGCCCCGATGCTGGCCGACGCCGTCGCCGCGTTCGATTGCGTTCTGGCGCGGGAGTTCGAGACCGCGACGCATTCGATTTTCGTTGGCGAGGTGCGCGGCGTGTCGCATGAGGAGGCGGCACGGGCGCTCGTGTACCTGCGCAGCAGTTTTCACACGCCGCAAGAGATGCGCGAGACCGTGACGGTCGGCGACATCGATTCGCGCCATCTGAGCTGGACAGATTTTTCGTAGGCCTTGCCCGGCATTGTAGGGTGGGCAAAGGCGCACTTGCGCCTTGCCCACCATCCGTCAGACACCACAATAAAGGTGGTGGGCACGCTTCGCTTTGCCACCTGCGATATCCGCGTTTCGCGGAAGAGACCCTGCTTCCGCAAGGGGAAAGCGTGCCGCATGCAATTGGCCGCTACTGCGCCGTCTAGATCTTCAGTTGCTTGATCTTTCGGTACAGCGTGGCGCGGCTGAGCTTCAGGGCGCGCGCCGCCTCAGTGACGCGGCCGCCATGCTGGCGCAAGGCTTCGACGATGGTGGCGCGTTCGGCACTCGCAAGATCCGGCTCCGTCGCCTGTCCGCCGAACGGCGGCAGATCGAGGTCCGCATCGGTGATGACGCCGTTCTCCGCGGTGCAGCCGGCGAGCCGCAGCACGTGGCGAAGCTGGCGCATATTGCCGGGAAAGGGATATGCCGAGAGCTGCGACCACGCTTCGTCCGAGAAGCGGCAGTTCGATGCCTCCTCGCGCGCGATCTGGCGAATGATCCCGTCCCGGTCGGCGCGCTCGCGCAGCGCCGGCAAACGCACCTCCAGGCCGCGCAGGCGAAAATAGAGATCGGCGCGGAAGGCGCCCTCCTCCGCCATGCGGCCGAGATCGCGGTGGGTGGCGCTGATCAGGCGGATGTCGACGGCGACCGGCTTGAGCGCGCCGAGCGGCCAGACCTCGCGGTTCTCCAGCACGCGCAACAGACGCGTCTGCAGTGCGATCGGCATGTCTCCGATCTCGTCGAGGAACAGCGTGCCGCCGTCGGCCTGCACGATCAGGCCCTTCGAGCCGTCGCGCCGCGCGCCGGTGAAGGCGCCGGCCTCGTAGCCGAACAGCTCGGCGTCGATCAAGCTCTCGGGCATCGCCGCGCAATTCAGCGCGACATAATGGTTGCGCGCCCGGTTGCTCGCCGCGTGAATCGCGCGCGCGAACACGTCTTTGCCGACCCCGGTCTCGCCCTGCAGCAGCACCGGCAGATTGTGATCGCCGATGCGCTTCAGCCGTCTCACGCTTCCGATCAGGCCGGGATCGCCGCCGGCGAGCCGGTGCAGCGCATCGAAGCGATCAACGGGCGGATCGCGGCGCTTGCTGAGCGGCCGCGCGCGCCGCGGCGGCGCGATCTGCCCCCGCCCCATCGGACTGCCATCGGCGCGGCGCAGCTGGACGATGTCGCCCTCGTCGCGCGCAGCGTGATGGTCGAACTTGATGTAGCGCGACAGGTCGATGCCGGAAGCGATCAAGCCGTCGGTGAGGCCCAGCAGTGCGCGGGCGGACCGGCAGGCGCCGACGACGCGGCGGTCGTCGTCATAGGCGAGCAGGCCACTGCCGCCATCACCGGGCACAGTGGCGATCCAGGCGTCACGAAAATGGTCGCGAAAGATCGCGCCCTCGATCCGGCGCGTGGCCTGCATCGTGATCGCGAGCGCGAGCTGATGCGCGGCGCGGCTGAGGTCGTCGCGACAAGAGGTGATGTTCACGGCGCCCGCGATGCGGCCGGCCTGGTCGAACAGCGGCGTCACTGCACAGGAGAAGATGCCCCACTGTTCGCGAAAATGCTCATCGCGGTGAACCAGGATCGGCTTTTGTTCTGCAAGGCAGGTGCCGAGCCCGTTGGTGCCTTCATGGGCCTCCGAGAAATTCGAGCCGGTGTAGACCTTCCAGCGCAGGAAGATCTCAGTGTCGGCCTCGCCCGGCAAGCGGCTGAACAGCATGGTCGCGTTCGCATCAGCAAGATTGACGCAATAGCCGGCCTCCCGCAGCACTCGGGCGAGATCCTCGAGCTCGGACGTGGCGAGCCGGATCGTCTGCTCCATAGGCTGGGCGACATGCCGGAACTCGGCTTCAGTCAGCGTCTGTGGCGGGCCCTGGCGGGCGGGATCGAGCTTGTGGCTGATCAAGGAGCGCCGCCAGGAATTGGCAATCCGCGAAGACGCATCGACGTCGGCCACATGATTGGCGACGGACAAGACCCGGGCGACATGGTTCGAGGCCGACAGGCTGGCCATCGCAGACGTCTCCACCCTGTATTATTGTGCAAAGTCTGGCAGCACGGGCGGGGATGTCAATCGGGAACCGGGAGGCGATACTCTCTCCTCCTCGTCATGGCCGGGCTTGTCCCGGCCATCCACGCGTTACCGCGCGTGCGAAAGAACGTGGATGCCCGGGACAAGCCCGAGCATGACGGTATGGAAGCGGCTCGCCCGGATAATTGGCGGGCGTTGCTGCACCGCCCTCACCACGTATCGATACACGGCCGCTTCTTTCCCGTCCTGGCGGGCGGCTTCGGCACGGACCGCAAGCCGGCCATGATCCAGCGCCGCGTCTCGGCGGGGTCGATGACGTTGTCGATCTCGAACACCGAGGCGATCGAGACCGCCTTGCCGTTGGCGTAGAGCTCGGCGACCTTGTTGCGGTAATAGGTCTCGCGCTCCTCGGGGTCGGCGATCGCCTCCATCTCCTTGCGGAAGCCGAGGCGGACATAGCCTTCCAAGCCCATGCCGCCGAACTCGCCGGTCGGCCAGGCCGCGGTGAAGAACGAGGCATGGAAGCCGCCGCCGATCATCGACTGCGCCCCTAACCCATAGCCCTTGCGCAGCACGATACCGAACAGCGGCACGGTGAGGCTCGCGCCCGTCACGAACATCCGCGAGACATGGCGCACGATCGCAGTCTTTTCGGCCTCCGGGCCGACCATGAAGCCGGGCGTGTCGCAGAGCGAGACGATCGGAAGATCGAAGGCATCGCAGAGCTGCAGGAAGCGCGCGGCCTTGTCGCCGGCATCCGCATCGATCGCGCCGCCGAGGTGGCGCGGGTTGTTGGCGATCAGGCCGAACGGCTTGCCCTCGATCCGGATCAGCGCAGTGACCATGCCGACGCCGTAGTCGCGCCGCAACTCCAGCACGCTGTCCTTGTCGGCGACCAGATCGATGACGCTGCGGATGTCGTAGACGCGCAGCCGGTTCTCGGGGATCGCGCGGCGGAGCAGGCGCTGATCGGCGGCCTGCCACTCCGTCACCGCACCCTGGAAATAGGACAGGTACTTCTGCGCGATGCGCGTTGCCTCCTCCTCGTCCTCGACCAGGATGTCGATGACGCCGTTCGGCGACTGGAACGTAACAGGTCCGACCTCGGCCGGATGATAGACGCCGAGCCCGCCGCCCTCGATCATGGCCGGGCCGCCCATGCCGATCGAGGCGTTCTTGGTCGCGATGATGACGTCGCAGCAGCCGAGCATCGCGGCGTTGCCGGCGAAGCAATAGCCGGAAACCACGCCCACGACCGGGACCAGGCCGGAGAGCCTCGCGAACTGCACGAAGGACGGGCCGTCGAGCCCGGTCATGCCGAGCCGATCGGTGTCGCCGGGCCGCCCGCCGCCGCCTTCGGCATAAAACACCAGCGGCACGCGCCAGTCTTCCGCAAGCGTCAGCATGCGGTCGATCTTCTTGTGGTTCATGTGGCCCTGCGTGCCCGCGAGCACGGTGTAGTCGTAGGCCACGACGATGCAACGCGCGCCTTCCGGGCCGAACTTCTCGCCATTCACCGTGGCGACGCCCATGACGAGGCCATCGGCCGGCGTGTTCTTGATGAGATCGTCGAGCTTGCGCCGGCGCCGCTGCGCCGCAATGGCGAGGCTGCCATATTCCATGAACGAGCCGTCGTCGACGAGCTGCGCGACGTTCTCGCGCGCAGTACGCTGGTTGGTGTTGCGGCGGCGCTCGACCGAAGACGGGCGGCTCGCATCCAGCGTATTGGCCTGGCGGGCGATCAGCTCGGCGAGGTCGGGACGGATGTGGTCGAGATCGACGTCGGCTTCCGCAGCCGTGCTGTCGGCCGCAACGTCGAGCGGCTCGAGATACATGATCGCCTCGCCATGCATCAGCGTGGCGCCGTCGCCGGCGACGAGCTTCATGACCCGGCCGCCCTGCTCGGCCATGACGAGATGCTCCATCTTCATGGACTCGATCACGGCGAGCTGCTGGCCCGGGCGCACGATCTCGCCCTCCTTCACCTGGATGGTGACGATGGTTCCTTGCAGGGGCGCGGCGACCATCACCGTGCCTTCGGGCACGATTTGCGCAATTTGCGCCTCCGCGCTGTGGCCACCGCTTCGCTCGGTCGCGGCGAAGTAGAGCGGCTTGGCCGCGCCGTCCGCCGCCTCGACGAGCTTGGCGATATTGCGATCGATGAAGTCGGTCGCGATGCGGTTGGTCCTGAAATCGGGATGCGCGAGCACGGCCTGGAGGAAGGCGATGTTGGTGACGACGCCGTCGATCCGGAACTCACGCAAGGCGCGCGAGGCCTTGGCAACGACGTCATGCCAGGCCTCGCCCGGGCTATGCACGATGACCTTGGCCAGCAGCGAATCGAAGGCCGCGCTGGTCTTGTAGCCGGCGTAACCAAAACTATCGACGCGAACACCGGGCCCCGACGGCGGCTCGAACACAGCGAGCACGCCGCCGGTCGGATGCGTCGCGCCCGTCTCGTCCAGCGTTTCCATGTTGACGCGAAGCTGCATGGCATGGCCGCGCGGCTTCGGGATCGCGCCTTGTGCAAGGCCGAGCGAAGCCAGCGAAGCGCCCGCGGCAACCGCGAGCTGGGCGCGGACGAGGTCGAGCCCGAGCACCTCTTCGGTGACGGTGTGCTCGACCTGAAGCCGCGGATTGGCCTCGATGAAGGCAAAACTGTCCTCGGCGGTGCCGTCGACCAGGAATTCGAAGGTGCCGAGATTGTCGTAGGACGCCGCCGTCGCGAGCTGCTTCGCAGCCTCGATGATGCGGCCGCGCAAGGGATCGCTCAGCGAGGGGCTCGGCGCCACCTCGATCAGCTTCTGGTGCCGGCGCTGGATGGTGCATTCGCGCTCCCAGAGATGG
Source organism: Bradyrhizobium tunisiense (assembly GCF_042263385.1). NCBI lineage: Bacteria > Pseudomonadati > Pseudomonadota > Alphaproteobacteria > Hyphomicrobiales > Nitrobacteraceae > Bradyrhizobium > Bradyrhizobium tunisiense. The sequence continues at coordinate 854,587 of NZ_JBHLEV010000003.1, read as the reverse complement.
GAGATCGCGCCAAAGTGGTCGCCGATGATCTGCACCTCGATATGGCGCGCCTGCCGGATCAGCCGTTCGGCATAGACGCCGTCGAAGCCGAACGCGGCCTTCGCCTCCGACTGGCAGCGCGCATAGGCTTCCGCGAGGTCGGACGCGTTCTCCACCACGCGCATGCCGCGGCCGCCGCCGCCGGCCATCGCCTTGATCACGATTGCCGCATTGCCACCGAGCGACGTGAAGAACGCCGAAATCTCCTCCAGCGAGGACGGCCCGCTGGTGCCGGCGATGATCGGAACGCCGCAGCGCTTTGCCAGTTGCCGGGCCGCGACCTTGTCGCCAAACAGGTCCAGCGCCGCAGCTTTCGGCCCGACGAATACTATGCCTGCATCGCCGCAGGCCCTGGCGAACGCCGCGTTCTCGCTGAGAAAACCGTAGCCGGGATGCACGGCGTCGCAGCCGACGCTCTTCGCCGCCTTCACCACCGCATCGATGTCGAGATAGGCCCGGGCGCCGCGGCCGGGGATTTCGACCGCGTCATCGGCGACACGCACGTGCAGCGACAGCGCATCGTCGGCGGGATGGATCGCAACGGTCGCGATGCCGGCATCGGCCGCCGCGCGCGCGATGCGGATGGCGATCTCGCCACGATTGGCAATCAGGAGTTTCTTGAACGACATGCAGCGGTCTCCATGCCCGCGAGGCCGGGCGCGGGGCGGCAGGTTCGATGATCCTGCTTCTCCACTTTAGCCGTAGCCGTCAAGAGCGAGGTAGCCGGTCGCGATGACCGCTCCCGCAGGCCGGAATTTCCCTTCGCCGCACGTGCCGTGACGAGGCCAATAATCCACGTCACGGCAGACGGGATTGGCGTCGATCAGGCCGCGCGCACGCCAGCAACGAAAGTGCTCACCTCGTTCTCGAGCGATTGCAGCTTCTGCGTCAGCCGGCCGCTCGACTGCAGCACGAGGCCGGCGGCCTGTCCGGTCTCCGCGGTCGCATCGGTCACGCCGGAGATGTTCTGCGAGACCTGGTCGGTGCCGGACGCCGCCTCCTGCACGCTGTGGGCGATCGCCTGCGTGGCGGCGCCCTGCTCCTCGACGGCGGCGGCGATCGAGGAGGAGATCTCGTTGACCTCCATGATGGTGGCGCGGATGCTCTCGATGTTGCCGACGACCTGATTGGTCTCGGCCTGGATCGCGGTGATCTGGGCGCCGATCTCGTCGGTCGCCTTCGCGGTTTGGCTCGCCAGCGACTTCACCTCGCTCGCGACCACCGCAAAGCCCTTGCCGGCTTCGCCGGCCCGCGCCGCCTCGATGGTAGCGTTGAGTGCGAGCAGATTGGTCTGCGAGGCGATCTGGTTGATGAGGTCGATGACCTCGCCGATCTTGTGCGCGGCCGCAGCCAACCCCTGCACGGTGTCGTTGGTTCGCTGTCCGTCGGCGGCGGCCTTGTCGGCCACGGTCGCGGCCTGCGCCACGCGCTGGCTGATCTCCGAGATCGAGGACGATAATTGTCCGGCGGCGGAGGCCACCGTCTGCACGTTGGTCGAGGCCTGCTGGCAGGCGGTTGCGACGAAGCTCGCGCGGTCGCTCGCTTTGTTCGCGGTCTCCGACATGCCCTGCGCGGCCTGCTGCATCGCGCGCGCTTCGCTGAAGACCTCGCGAACGACGGCCTGGACGCTCGCCTCGAACTTGCCGGCGAGATCGGCCATCGCCTTGCGCTTCTCCTCGTCGGCCCGCTGCTTCAGCTCCTGCTGCTCGGCATGCATCCGGCCGACCGCCGACGCGTTGTCCTTGAACACGGCAAGCGCCTTGGCGAGCCCGCCGACCTCGTTGCTGCGATCGGTGTAGGGCACCTCGAAGGCGCTGTCGCCGGCGGCAAGGCGCTCGGTCAGCGCGGTGATCTTTGCAAGCGGACGGGTCACGCTGCGACCGATCACGAAGGACGCGCCGAGCACCAGGACCAGCACGGCCAGACAGACGTAGCCGAACGTCGTCGCGGCCTGGCGGAAGACGGCGTCGACGTCGTCGAGATAAATGCCGGTGCCGATGATCCAGCCCCAGGGCGCAAAGCCCTTCACGTAGGAGATTTTCCCGACCGGCTGGTCGAAGCCCGGCTTCGGCCAGAGATAGCCGTAGAAGCCCGCGCCGTGCTTTTTGACGACGTCGACGAAGCCCATGAACAGCGCGTTGCCGGCGGGATCCTTCATGCCGGAGAGATCCTTGCCGTCGAGTTCGGGCTTGATCGGATGCATGACCATCTTCGGGGTCATGTCGTTGATCCAGAAATACTCGACCTTGTCGTAACGCAGGCTCTTGATTTCAGCCATTGCGGCGGCCTGGGCCTGCTCGCGCGAGAGTTTTCCCTCGCTCTCGAGCTTCTGATAGTGGGCGAGGATGCCGTAGCCGACATCGACCATGTGCTGCGTCTTGACCTGGCGATCGGTCACCATCTGCGCACGCAGGGTCGACAGCGCGATCGGCGCCAGCGCGATCATGCCGAGGAGGCTGATGCCGACAATCAGAACCAGCTTGAAACTGATGCGGGAGAAAATCATCGGGGCTCGCAAAATTGGCGGTACAGATATGCCAATTTATCCCGATCCTCTTAGCAAAGCCTTAAGCATTCCGGTTCCCCAAGCGCCCGCCGAAGGCGCTCCGCTTCGTCCTCCTCCAGCACGGCCTCGCATCGGAGATGCGAGCTCTTCAAATCTAGAACACCTCGATATCGCCCTTCCGCGCGTTGACTTGGAGAGGGCTCTGGCAGAACGATCGATGCAGACATCAGCGCGAGCTGTGGCGTGCGCGCAGCCAAGGGCCAGAGGCTTCATGCATTCATCGACATCACAGAGGTCTCTCGACCTTCCCGCACTCAGCGCGGCGGAACGGCTCTTCATCTGGGGTTTCAGGGCGAAGGCGCGCAGCGGAGGCGCCGTTCCGACAGCCGCCGACATCCAGCAGGTGTACGACCATTTTCGCGTCGGCGATGCGGTGCTCTCGCTGGAAGCCATCATCGAGATCTTCGCCTGCACGGCCCATACGGCGATCGAAGTGCACTGCCCGACTTGCCCGCGCATGTCGGACAGCGAGCACGCCATCTTACACGCCATTGCCGCGGCACAGCAGGATCGCCTCGAAATCGTGCGCGAACGGTTCGAGAGCTGGCTGCCGCCGGTCGGTGCCGACTGGGCGCTCGCGCCCGTGCGGGGCCTGGCGACGATCTTCCGCATGGCAGGTCTCATCCTGCCCGACCGGCACGTCCGCCCCTTCGACCACGACCGGACCATGGCGATGAAGAGCTGGCTGGTCGGAAGTCCGACGTTGCATTGACGAGATCGTTCATGGTTCCAGAAGCTTGCGGTTCTGCGGCGATCCCGGACGCCGGCCAGATGCGGCTCTGTCCGCTCCAGGCCGCGCTTGCGTCGCGCCCCTGCGTCGACAGCTATGATGATTTCTGCCGCGTCGCGCTGTCGTTGTTCCGGTTCATCGGGGCGGCCTATACGACCGGCGCGTCCGATTGCTGGGAAGCTGCCTATCGCTTTGCCGACGAGGCGCCGGGCATTTCCGATAGTCCGCTGCTGGTGGCCCGGACAGCCGCGCTCGTCAGAATCCTGCGCAGCGGCCGGCCATGCGGGCTGTGCTTCATGCCGCCGTCCTGCCGCCGCCTGTCGAATGACGAGGCTGAACTGATGCGCTTGCTGGCGGTCGCGCGCCGCAAGCAGCCGGGCGAACTCGAATCCATCGTCTGCCAGCTCGTCGGCTCCGGCGAGCAGGATGCGGCGACGCGCGCGGTCAACGCGCTTGCCTTCTGCTGAGGCTTTGAGCGGTTCTAGTCGCATCCGGAGCAGCCTTGCGCTATCAACGCCCCATGGAGACGCAGAGCTCGATGCCCTCCATAAAACCTCCAGACGATCCCGGCGCAACCACCGCTGGGATCGTCGTTTTGGATGGCGGCGACCAAGGTGCGATGGAGCTGGTTCGATCCGCCGTTCGGGGGCACTTCTCCCCGGCGGGGAGAGAGTCATCCAAATCCTATCCGCCTTCAGAGCCTTTCTTGCCCGCAACGCACGCCTCCATGATTTCGTCGAGCTCCGCCTTCGAGAGCAGCCCGAGTTCGGCAATGAAGACGATCCGTGATCGCGGTACGCCTGCTGCCGGCGCATCGCCCGGGGCAAGCGTGGCGCGGCCGGCGGCAAACTGAAACACCATCTGGCGCCCGGGCTGCTCGACGGTCTCGAACAGGCCTTTTGCGCGCGCGAGCTTTGGCGCAAGCCGCCCGATCGCCTGCTGCAGGCGCGGCAGCGAGAGCGGCTGGTCCGAGGTCCAGCTCAGCGTCTCGAAGCGGTCCTCCGCCGGGCGTTTCGGCGGGGCCTCGCGCAGAGTGGGCGCGCGATCGACATGCGCGGGAAACAATAGCGCGGACGGAATCTCGCCATGTGGCGCATCGACCACCACGGCGGGAACGCGTTGTGCGCGAATGGCCGCGCGCATCCGGACATTTGCGCCCTCCTCCGCCAGATCCAGCTTGGTCAGCGCCACGATATCGGCGACGCGCAGCTGCGACCGCTGGAGGGCATCGTCCAGGGCGGCTGGCGGCGCTGCCGCGTCCATCACGCAGAGCACCGTCTCCAGCGGCGCCTCGCGCAGGATCACGGGGTCCATCAGATTGCGGACGATGTCGGCGGGATCGGCGATGCCGCTGGTCTCGATGACGATGTACTCCGGCTTCGGATCCCGCCGCAGCAGGCTTGAGAGCGTGCGCAAGAGATCGCCTTCGAGCGAGCAGCAGATGCAGCCATTGGCGAGACTGACCACGCCGTCGCTGGCGCCCGCGATCAGCTCCGCATCGATGTTGATGGCGCCGAAATCGTTGACGACGGCGGCAATGCGCCGCCCCTCCGCGTGCGCCAGCAGATGGTTCACCACCGTGGTCTTGCCCGCCCCCAGAAAGCCCGTCACCAGGAGAATGGGGACCGGCATGGTCAACCCTCGACGACGGGACGGCGCACGGGCTTTCCGGGCCGCGCCGTCACATCGAGCACGCCATCGCCGATCAGCACCTGGCCGCTGACAACGAGATGCCGCACGCCTTCCGACGGACGGTTCATCGCCGTGAAGGTCGCGCGATCCGAGAGCTTCTCGTAGTCGAACACGACGATGTCGGCGTCCGCGTCTTTCGCGAGCCTGCCCTTGGCGCGCATCGCGGGCGTGCTCTGCGACAGGATCTCTGCCGGGATCAGCGCGCATTTGCGCACGCCTTCGAGCAGCGACACGGCCTTGCGCTCGCGCACCCATTCGCGGATGAATTTCGTGAAGCAGCCGGCCGAGCGCGGATGCGAGGTGGCATCGTCAGGCAGCGGCCAGGCATCGCCGGTGTAGGTCTTGCCGTCCGAGGTCGTCCACGGCATCGCGTCGGAAGCGATGGCGCCGCCGGGATAAAGCACCGACATGTCGAGCAGGTCGCGATGATGCGCATTGTTCTCGGTGTCGAGGATGTGCCAGAGCACCAGCGAGGACGGCTCTTCGGCCTGCGCCTTCAACAGCTCCTCGCGGTCGTGGAAGCGATAGCCGTCGGTGACGCGCTGCACGGAATCGTAACCGGTACCGTTGCGCTCGACGAATTCGGGGTCGCTGAAGAAGGCGGCGGCGAGCACGGTGGAGCCGGTGCCGTAAGGATAGGCCTCGACGGTGATCGGCAGGCCCTGTCCTTGCGCCTTTGCGATCAGCGCGCGGCAACGCTCGACGTCGGTCTTGCTCGACGAGTTGAAATGGCAGATGTGCATGTGCGCACCGGTGGCGCCGGCATAGCCGATCAGGCGGATATAGGCTTCCACCGCGCTTTCGGGGTCGATACGCGACATGAAGGCGACATGGGTGAAGGTCGGCACGTCCTTGGCTGCAGCGAGCTGACACACCGCCGTCAGCTCCTGCACGCCGGCGCCCGGCGCATAGGCGTTCAGGATACCGATGCCGATGCCGCCCTCGTCGAGGCCGCGCGAAAGCCGATCGAGGATGCCGGCGACCTCCGCGTCGGTCGCGACGTTGTCCATCCAGCGGCGGTCGCGCATGGCATTGCCGAACGCTTCCAGCGAGCTCTCCGCGTTCGAGCCCGTCATCGCGCCGATGCGCGCAAAGGCCCAGTTGGTGGCCGCGCCGTAGTTCAGCACGCGTCCCTTCCGCGCCTGGAGTTCATACCAGGAGGCGACCGGCAGCACACCGGCCTCGAGATCGAGCGTCGTCGTCACGCCGTCGAAGGCCTGCATGCGGTCGGCGGGAAGCGACTGGCCGTGTGCGTGCAGATCGATGAAGCCGGGCGCAACCACGAGGCCCGCGGCGTCGATCACCCGCTCGGCGCCACCAAGGCCCGTGCCCACGGCAACGATCTTGCCGTCCGCCACCGCCACGTCCCCGACAGCATCCATCCCGCTCGCGGGATCCACCACCCGGCCGCCAGAGATCACCAAACCGCTCATATCAAGACTCCCGAAAGCAGAGATCGCATCAAGGCAGATTTTGGGAGCAGCGACTACCTTCGCCAATGCCGACGCAGCATGCTCGCAAGGGAGGTCAATTCGCAGGCACATCGCAAACACGCGTTCGCGGTCTCGCGGCATGGTCTGCCCGAGCTTTGCTTTTCTCCTTGCCCTCTCGGAAAGAAAGGGCGCAGGGAAGGCCGGGCGCCGGCTGGCACCCGTAAAGACCCCCGTGCTGAACAGATGCACACGCAATGCACAGGGGAGACACAGGGCAGCCGAAACCAGGCCTTCCCTGCGCGATGGTTTGACGGCCTATGCCGCGCTCTCCCGGGAGCCGACCTTTCCTTTGGCCTCCCTCGCCCCGCGGATTGGATGATGCAGTCTGCCCGGTTGGGCTCGCTGGCATCTCCGCTAGACTTGACCGTAGCAACGACGGCCAGGACCACACGGTTTCGCTGTACGCAGGGGCGCCGTTCGTCTTCGCAGGCCACGCATGCTCACGAGGTTCATCCCGCCCTGCACGCGCAAGCTCCGCCTTCAACGCCGCCCGCGTCCACCGCAACTCCCAGCCCGCGCTCGAAACGACGTACGACCGCCCCTTTGGTGGGCTGGGATGGCCGACACATACGACAAATCCGAATTTCGGTAAAGTGGTATATTTTTGACAGAAGGGGTTGACAGCGGATCGGGGTGTTTCGCTTGAAATCAGGAACTCCCCGTCGGTGCCGGCACGCACTCCAGGCTCGGCGAGCTTCCGAACCGGCGCGGGGCGCGGATGCCAGTCGCATGCGTCCACGACGCTCCTTCGCCGTCTTCTCGCCCCCATTGTCATTCAGGGACGAGGCGGGGCGGCGTTATAGTGGGCAAGTTCCCGAAGGTTCCGTGTGATCGTGCAAGATCTTCCGCAACGCGACCCCCGTCATTCCATGTCGCGCCGCGCTCTGCTCGGCGGACTCATGTCGGCAGGCAGTGCCCTCGCGCTCGGCGGATGCGCCGGGCTCGGTGCGACCGGCGCGCGCTACGATGCATCGTCGCTCTCCGTCGACTCCACATTGCTCGTCGCGACCACGCGCAAGCCCGTGAACGGCGCCCGCGCCAAACCCTGGTTCGGTCCGGAGCGCGCGACGAGCATGACGGTGGCGCGGGCCAAGCTGGTGGCGCCCGATGAGAGTCGCCTGTCTCTCGCCTCGGTTGGACTTGGCGGCTGGCGTCTTGATCGGATTGAAACCGCGCCGGCCGACGCCGGCGATCTTGCAACGCAGGCCGGCGGTGGCGACGTGCTGATCTATGTGCACGGCTTCAAGCAGACGTTCGAGACGGCCGTGCTGGATGGCGCCTATCTCTCCGATGCGATCAAGTTCCGCGGCCGGACCATGGTGTTCGCATGGCCCTCCAAGGCCGGACTGTTCGACTATGCCTATGACCGCGACAGCGCGATGTGGTCACGCGACGAATTCGAGCGCGTGCTCTCCGCGCTGGTGTCGGCGCCGGGAGCGGGCCGTGTGCACATCGTGGCGCACAGCATGGGAACCATGCTGACGTTGGAGAGCCTGCGTCAGCTCTATGGGCGATACGGCGACACGGTGACGAGCAAGATCGGCGCGGTGGTGTTTGCCTCGCCTGATATCGACATGGACGTGTTCTCGTCGGCGGTCCAGCGCATCGGCCCGCTGGCCGGCAAGATCACCGTGATCGCGTCGACGAACGATCGCGCACTGGCGCTGTCGGGACAGCTCGCAGGCGGCATGACCCGGGTCGGCGCCGCCGAAAAGGCCGCCATCGCGCGGCTCGGCGTGCGCGTCGTCGATGCGTCAGCGGAAGGCTGGGGCATCATCAACCACGATCTGTTCCTGTCGAATGCGGAAGTGCAGCGGGTGATCCGGCGGTCGATCGATGGGACGACGGCGTAGGGGAGCGCCAGAACCCTAGGCGATCAAGCGCTGCACCAAGGCGGACTCACTCGAATACGTCAGAAGTGCCTCGTGCGTGGCGCGGGTCACGCCGACATAGGTCAGCCGGATACATTCCTCGATGGTCTCGCCGTGGCGGCCGAGCAAACCCAGGCCGGCGATGGCGACGCAGGGAAACTCTAGCCCTTTCGCGGTGTGCATGCTCAGAAACCGCACAGCCACCCGCTTGACCGAAATTCTGTTGCGATTGTCCTTGGCCAGATCGATCGGCACGTCGTGCCTGGCGAGGATCTGCGCGACCCGCCCGCCGATCCAGTGCTCGGGGTAGAGACACGCCATCTGCGACCATTCGTACCCGGCCTTTCTCCGGTCCAGGAACCACTCGGCAACGCAGTGAGCTTCCGCATCGATGCTCACGCACCGCCGCACCGCCGGCTCCAGTCCCTGCCGGCCCGCATCTTCGGGCAACAGGATGGCGTGCTCGTCGTCGGCCGTGACGCCGGGAGCGCCAATGACGTCTGCAGCGAAGCGTCTCGCGAAGGCGACGATTTGCGCGGTGTTGCGGTAGTTGACCTTCAACACGGTCGTTCTGCCCTTGGCTTCGATTCCGAGCTGGCTCCACACCGGGCGTTCGCGTCCTTTGTAGATGGCCTGAATGTCGTCATAGACGACCATCAGCGCCCTGGTGCGCGGGTTCACCATCTTGGCCGCGAGCGCGAGCCATTGCGGCTCGAAATCGTGTGCCTCGTCGATCAGGACCGCGTCGTACTGCTCCATGGGGATATGGCCCTGATCCACGGCCTTCACGACCTCCGACACGCTTGCAGCCAGTCGCGTGGCGCAGTCCGGATAGTCTCGCTCGGACGGGGCGGGAATCCCGTAAGTCCGCAACATCCGGTAACACCATGAATGAAAGGTGAGGACCTGAACGCGGTTCTCGACGCCCCGGCTCTGCATGGCATCCTCGAGCCGCCCGGCGATGCCATTGGCGTAACACAGGATCAGCACCGGCTTCGCCGCCGCCCGCGCGAGATACTCGGCGCGGAAGGCCAGGATCAGGGTCTTGCCCGATCCGGCGACGCCGCGAATGATCCGATGCCCCTCTCCCAGACTGCGCGCGAACTGCTCCTGATGCAGGTCCATGACGGCGAGCGTCCGGTCCGAAGGATCGGCCGCAGGCGGCTCGTCCAGAGGCAGGGCAATCTGCCGGATGCGGATCTCCGGAAACAGCAGCGCCCGCAGCCGGTCGAACTGCGGCATGGACAGCGGCTCTCCGAGACGCGGATGCACCATGCGCCACAATCTGGACCGGAATTCCTCGGGATCCGCGCCCTCCGTCATTTCGTCCTTGAACAGGCAGAGCTGCTCGGAGAACACCTCCTTAAGATCGGTCTGGTCGAACTGCTTGCGGGTGATGTTCGTGAACACGGCCCCATAGCCGAACGGCACGATGGCTTTGCCCATGAAGCGATGCCCCGCCGGAAACAGCAGCTGTCCATCCCGCTCCAGCGTGCGCACGACGTCGAAGGTATATTTGCGAGCCTGCTCGAGCGGATTGCTCTCGCGCACGACGCCACGATTTGTCAGCAGCTCGACCTTGGTCTTGTCCGCCGAGACGATCGTTTCCAGACGCCAGTCCTTGACCTCGAGCACCAGCAGCCCGTTCGCGGGATGAACGATGATGAAATCCGGATGCCGGTTGAGAGGACCAACGGGCAGGTTGTGCCAGACGACGGCGTTCTCTTCGAGGAAGTCCTTGAGCCGTTCGGCGAGTCGAAGCTCCCCGCGGCTGTCGAAGCGCGCGAAGCCCAGGCTGGGGATCAGGATTGCCATTGCACGACCGATGCGGACCGCGTGAAGGGCTACCGGCGCAGCCGAGCGGTTCTCCGGGCGATATGGTTGCCCAGAGCGTACAGGTTTTCAATGGCTTGGGATGTGTCTGGCGCTCCCTAGGGGACCGGGTGTTTCGAGGTAATTCAAATCCTTAGGTCAGTGTTTGGGGAGATTCATGGCATTGTGATTCATGACATTTCAGCGCCGCGCCCCAAACCCGAGGCTACTCGCCCTGTTTGTTACCAGGCAGAACACAGCCGACGAAGAAAGCTTGCGACGCGCGCGAGCTCGTCACCTTGTCTCGTCATTCGGCTCGTTGACATTTTGACATCAGAACATATAGTGAACATCAGCGTCTAAACGGAATGATCTTCGGTCCAAGCGGCAGGACCAGCTGCTGTTGGGAACTCCCCTCGTCGGGATCGATGGCGAGGGCTGCCCGCAATTCCGCGATGACGGGAGCGATACGGACCATGGCGAGCGACGTACTGTCCGGCATATCCGTGATGTTCGTCAGCCTCATTTCGGTTTGGGTAATGCAGAGGACGTAATCGTCAGTCATCCGGAGTGGATCAATGCCGTCGAAGAGTTCGCGGGCGAAAGTGGTAAACCGCGAAATCGGGACCGAAAGATCGTGGACAGCGCGCGCGATGACCGCCATCGCCGCAAGTTCGCGGAAAGTATAACCTTCGGAACGACCGTCTCTCGCCCGGATTGGCGGAAGTGTGCGCTTCCAATGCCGCAGCGTTTCTGTTGAGATGTTGACGCCGGAAAGCACTTGAGACGTAAAAAAACGCATGGAGAGCTCTCAGAAGTGTGGTCGTCCACATTTACAAATGGGGTTAACCCCATTTAAGTATCGAATCGATAATGTATTGACGTTCATCGGGAAGAATATCATGGCCAGCCGTTTCGACTTAGCGGCCCTCATCGCAGCGCTTTGGCGATTGGGTTCCGACGGTAAGCGGATGCCGACATCTCACGGAATTCTGGATCGTGCTCTCAAAGCGTGCTTGAACGATCTCCCGGGCGCCCTTTCTTCGAATTTGACCTTCGGCAATACGGCCGTAGGCCTCCGGTGCTATGAACTACCGGACATTCTACTTGCCGCTCAGGAAGCGCTGATCACCAGCGAGCCGAATCCGACCTATTTGTCGACCGACGTGACGCTCGGAGTAAGCGAGGCACGCCAGATCGCTCTATCGTGCGGCCTCTCCACGGCTCAAGCCAAAGCCATCGGCTCCCTCCTGGTCGACGCCGCGACCGAGATAGAAACTCAGTTCGCAATCGACCCGGATCGGCCGGCCGCCGCCTAGGTAGGGCTCATGCAGCGCCAGGTCCGAACCGAACTTCGGGGACTGGCGCCAGAGCTCGCGGCCGAGGTGGACGAACTCGCGGCCGCCTGGCTTAAGACCCTGCTCGAACGGCTTGGCAGCACCAATCACTGGGAATTCCGACCTAAACAAATCAATGATCCCATCTGGGGCACGATCGAACTTGCTCCATGGGAAGTGGCGCTGCTCGATACGGCGCTGCTCCAGCGCATGCGGGGCGTGCGGCAGCTCGGTCTGGCGCAACTTGTATTTCCGGGAGCCGGCCACGATCGACTGGAGCATATCCTAGGAGTCGTCGGCGCGGTCGAGCAGTGCGTTCAGTCGCTCGCGCGTCAGATTGACCGGTGGAATCGAGATCACGCGACCACTCCTCTACCTGCGATCGAAGAAGCAGATCGCTATGCCCTGCGGCTCGCCGCTCTTCTGCACGATACGGGTCACGGACCGTTCAGCCACGCTATAGAGCCGGTAATGGAGATGACGACGCTTCTCGGGCGCGACTCGGTCGAGGCGGGCTGGCGGGTCGAGATAGGCAAGCTGCAGAGGGCGTTGAAGGGAAAATATACGCTCAACGCGCCGCCGTCCGCATCCGAGGTCGTCGCGGTGATGATAGTCCTTTCCGAGGCGATGACGCGGGTGTTGGCCCACGACAAGCTGATGATGTCCAAGGGGCGATCGGGCGACGATCTTCAGGAATTCATCGTGTCGGCGATCATCGGAGCGGTCGAAGGGCCGGGAGCCACGTATCTGTCGAGTCTCATCAGCAGCCAGATCGATGCGGACAAGCTGGACTACCTTCCGCGCGACGCGCATCACGCGGGTCTCGATATCGGATTCGACACCGACCGTCTTCTCTCGCGTCTGGAAGTGCTTCGGGTCACGCCGGCCAACGTCGATCGCGCGTCTCTGAAGGAACTGCACGAACGCGCGAGCGCGTCGAAAGAACAGATGTTCCTTCAGCTCGGCATCGCCGCTTCGGGTTTCGGATCGTTCGAGCAGATGCTCATCGGCCGGACGTTCCTGTACGATCGCCTCTACCACCATCACAAGGTCAGGTCGGCCGAAGCCATGGCGCAGCGACTGCTCCTAGTTGCTGAACGCGACCGCGGACGACGCTTTACCCTGAAGGAGATATTTCTCGGCGTCGGTGACGACACGATGCTGCGCATATTAGCCGGAGAGGTTACGCACAGCGGCTTCGCGATCGCCCCAGGAAAGGCAACCGAGCTGGCCAAGGGCGTGCTCGAGCGCAGCCTCTTCCACCGCGCGTTCGCCTTCAGGGCTAGGTTCATCGCGGATACGCCGGGCCTTTCGAAGGACACGCTCGAGCAAAACCGGCGCACTCTCTGGCGGAAGATCGAGAGCGAACTAGAAACGCTCCCTCAGCGCTATGATCTCGGTCGAGTGATCTTCGACGTCGCCACGGAATGCGCGAAGACGATCCTCGGGCAGAACGTCGAAGCCGACAGGATGCGTTGGATGATCGACGAACTCGCACGCATGGGGCCGGAGCAGATCATCGTCGACCTGCCCAAGAACAACACCCAGCGAATCAGCACGTTGGCGCGCTACCCTAACGGCGCCATCAAGATCCCCGAGTTCTCATTCAATCCGCAGAAATGGTCCGACGCGTACGAACTGCAGAAGCGCACCGGCTACGTGTTTTGTCCGCGCAGCATCGTCGAGATCGCCGGTCTCGCCTCGAAGATCGTCTTCCTGAAGCGCTTCGGGGTGATCATGGGCAACGACGCCGACGGCTATATCAAGGCCCCGTCTGAGATCCCGCCGGGTTGGATCGAAGCGCTGTGCAAGGGTGGCCTTCTCGACGAGGCTGCCGCCGAGCGCCTCGTGACGCGACGTCAAAGCCTGCTGGCCGTCGCGGCGGAAGATCTCGCGGTCCCTGAAGACTGGATCAAGGAGGACGCCGACATCCCGTACAGTCTGGCGGCGGACATCGGCAAGCATTTGCGCGGCGGGCTGACCGCAGAAGACAAGGCGAAGCTCACGACAGTCCTGCAGGGGATGTACGCGTTCGTGGACCTTTGGTTCGCCGGCCACGTTACGACGGATATCGAAGACGAGGCCGCGTTGCAGATATTGTTGCGGGACAGCCTGCGCGCTCGAGGACTAGAGGTGGATGAGGGATCCAGAGTGGGCGGCGGTAACCTTGATCTGTGGGTCGAAGATGCTGTCCTGATCGAGAACAAATTCCATGGACCGACGAAGCATCCCACACGCGTCGCCGCACCCGCCGGCATGCAGGGCCGCCGCTACGCGATTTCTCTCGGATCCCAGGTCGTCGTCGTGGTCGTGGGTCACAAGCTTTCGGGCGGCGACCTTCCCAACAAATCGGCCACGCTCAGCATCCACGGCATCAGCTCGATCGACCCCAACAGGGTCGAATTCCGTTTCAGCCTACCCTATGGCGCGCCGTTGCCGTCCCGGGAAAGCGAAGACCCGAAGGCGCGGCGATCGGAAAAATCAGACCGGCGGAAGAAGGGCTAGTGGGCAGCGGACGCTGGCTACTGGATGATCCGCAAATGTGATCCGCGCGTCTTCTCTTGGCCAGGCAGATCGATTGAATAGGTTCTTGCCACCTCCGTCTCGTTCATCATCAACACCTTCGCCAGGTCGGCTACCGAATAGCCCATGTCGTTGAGATGTAGCGAGACGAGATCAGAGAGCGTACGCGGCTCCTCGATCGGAAAGTCGAGCTCGGGCGGCTCGCGGAGCCGGATCTTGTGGATGTTGAATTGCTTCCAAATGTACTGCGCCTGGGTTTCATTCAGGAATCCGGCGCGCTTGGCGGCGAACACCAGCGAGCCCATCGAAACCTTCCACTCCGGCTTCAGCGCGGCCAGCAAACGCAGATCGACGCGGCCACGTCCGGCGAAGTACGGCTTGATATCCTCAGTTGGCATCAGGAAGCAGGAAGCAAAGGCATCGGCCTCTTCCTCCATGTTGGGCGTCGGGAAGTTGTGCATGATCACGTGTGCCAGTTCGTGGCACAGCGTGAAGCGCATGCGGTCCGCCGGCTGGGCGCGGTTCAGCACGATGATATGCGGCATCGACGGCACGGAGAACCGCACGCCGCTGACGGTCGAGCCGCCCAGGTCGGAGTGCGCGACGATGATGCCGGCGTCCTCGACGAGCCCGGTCAGGTCGTGGATTGGCCCGTCAGGTACCTGCCAAAACCGGCGCACCAGGCCGGCGATCTTCTCGGGGTCGTTTTCGTACTCATCGGCGTCAAAGCGCGGCAGCTTGTTGACTGGCTCGAGGTCGGTCGCCTCCAGCAGCTTCCGGAGGTGCATGACGCGCACATTCAGTTCGGCGACGATGCGGTGGAGCTCTGTCGCCGACACGTCGGCCTTTTTGCGCCACATCGGCGCGTGCACGCTCACGGGCGCGCCGTAGATGACGTCGGTCTGCCTGAAGAACTCCAACGGTACCGAGAACGTCTCGGCGGCGGCCTCGAGCAATTGGTCCGACGGCTCCTTCAGCCCGTTCTCGATCCTCGACAGTTCGGAGTTCTGCACACGGAGGCATTCCGCCGCCACGTTCTGCGGGAATCCTCGCAACTGCCGCGCTAGGCGCAGCATGAGACCTGGCTTCGACATTCAGTATCCTTCAACCCACCCGAGTCGGCGACGATTCTCGTTTACGTCCGGTTAACCGCCTGCGGCGGGTCAGGACGCTTCGCCGCCGTTCTTCTTCTTGGTCTTGGCCGTATCCTTCAGCTTGGCCACGCTGCGGCGACGGGGCTGAGGAGTGGCGGTCTTCTGCTGCGGAAACTCGATGATGCCCTGTTGACCTCCTGGCAGCTCGAAGCTCCACAACTGGCCTTCGCCGTTGCGGGCCGTCACATACACCGACTTGTAGCCGGTGCTGAGCTCGTTCACCTTCCAGCAGATCTCGACCTTCATCGCCGACGGTGCGTCCGCGAACGGGATGGCGGGGTCGAGAAAGTTGTCGTTGGCGCCGGTCCGGATGTTGCTGCCTTTGCCGCGCTTCACGGCCTTCTTAAACCGCACCAGCACCTTGCCGTCGAACAGGAAGCGCGCCGTCGAGCCGGTGGTGAAAACTACGGTGCCGGGCTTGCCGTTGAACTCGGCGACCGCGGCCCGGATCAGGCTGTCGAACACGTCGACCGAGTCGGTGCGCTTGTACATGTTGCCGGCGCCGCGCTTCACCAGGTAGTCCTTGAACGCCCGGTCGAGAACCTTCCGGATCCGCTTGCTGTACGGCGCCAAGACCTCGCGGACTTCCTTCTCCACCGGCAACGACATGTCTGCACTCGGCTCCATTGAATCGGGTACTCGAAACCTATCGCAAAAAATGCCAAAATAGAAGATTATTTTGCAAATATTTTGCAAAATAAACGTAAGATTTTGATTTAATTATATTTTCTTCGTTGATAGCTCAGCGTCGATGTTCACTTAGGAAGACTTTTGAAAAGCAAAGTTCACAAGTGCGGACGCAAGACCGGCGTTCCTGTCGCCTCGAGAAAGCGATATCGCTCAAGAACGCGCTCACCGCCCTGAAGCGCGTGCACTTCTGCATCATCACGACCGAGTACGGGAAGGCGTTCACGGTCGACGGGTTTGCGTAAGATGTTCGGAAGATTGCTGGCTGATGCCGGCGCGACGGCACATGAGATCATGGCCGCGATGGGCCACCTGACGCTCGCTGAAGCCGAGCGATACACGCGCGAAGCTGATCGTCGGCGTGGTGGCCGCCGTGCAATCGTGAAGCTCGAAGATCACAAGGCGAACAGAACGCCCCAAACCTCTTCTAAGGGTTTGGGGAAACCGGCAAAAAGCTGAGAGAGATCAACGCTCGATGGAGCCGGCTGGCGCTCCCTAGGGGAATCGAACCCCTGTTTCAGCCTTGAGAGGGCCGCGTCCTAACCGCTAGACGAAGGGAGCGTGAGGGCTAGCCAATAGCCTCGAAATTTGTCCGCCGCAAGGACCCCGACGGGCCTTTTACGGCTCGTTGGCGAATTTCAGCCGTCCGGCGGGCTTCAGGGTGTGGACGTCGAAGGTGCGGATCTCGATGACCCCGCCGAAATCCAGCGTGACCACGAGGCGGTCGCCGGCAACCCCGGTCGAGACGATTTTGGCACCCTTGGGCAGGATGGCGGTGACGTCGCCGGCCGCCTCGGTCGCCCTTCCCTCCGACTTGAAAAGGCGGTAGCCCACCGCGATCAGCACGGCGCAGATCGCCAGCGCCGTGGTCAACCCCGCGATCAGCATCATCCGCCGCACCCGCGCGAACAGCGCGGCCTGCTCGGGGCTCGGTTCGGGAACAGCGGTATCAGACGTCGTCATGGAAAGCTCAGGCTCTGCACAAAGGTTGGAGGTCGTGGTCGCCGGTGACGAGGGCTCGACCCGGCTCGACCGCGTGCTTGCGGCGCGCCTGCCGGAGCTGTCGCGATCGAGGCTGAAGGCCCTGATCCTGGCGGGCGCAGTACACCTGAAGGCCTCCGCGGTCCGCGACCCCGCTTATCACGTCGCATCCGGCGATACGATCATAATCGACGTGCCGGAGGCGGCTGCGCCGGAGCCGAAGGGGGAGGATATCGCCCTCGACATCGTGTTCGAGGACGACGACATCGTCGTGCTCAACAAGCCGAAGGGGCTGGTGGTGCATCCCGCCGCCGGCCACGAGACCGGCACGCTGGTGAATGCCCTGATCGCCCATTGCGGCACCTCGCTGTCCGGCATCGGCGGAGTGCGCCGGCCCGGCATCGTGCACCGGCTCGACAAGGACACCACAGGGCTGATGGTGGTCGCCAAGAACGACCTCGCCCACGCCTCGCTATCAGCGCAATTCGCCGACCACGGCCGCACCGGCGAAATGCGCCGCGGCTACATGACCTTCGCCTGGGGCGTGCCCGGCCGGCATCGCGGCACAATCGATGCGCCGATCGACCGCCATCCGCATGCGCGCGAGAAGATGGCGGTGCGCCAGGGCGGCCGCGAGGCGGTGACGCATTGGGAGATCCTGGAGAGTTTTCCGGGGCGCGACGGCAAGCCGATCGCAACGCTGCTCGCCTGCGAGCTCGAGACCGGGCGCACCCACCAGATCCGGGTCCACCTCGCCCATATCGGGCACCCTCTCATGGGGGATGCGGTCTATGGCCCGCATTTCAAGACCAAGGCGAACCAGCTTGGCCCAGAATCGCAGGCAGCTCTGGCCGCGCTGGGGCGGCAGGCCTTGCATGCCTATTTGCTGGTATTGGAGCACCCGAGGACCGGAGAATTACTCCACTGGGAGGCGCCTTTGCCGGAGGATTTGCTTCTCCTTCAAGCTGCGCTGAAAGCGGCGCTATGACGCAGGCCCGTTAGGAAAAGCGTTACATTACAAAAAGTTATAGCTGCCACACGGGGTCGTGACGTCAGCAATCCTTCCCTTTTTGACCCCCCATGGGGTATATTGCGCCTGCGTTGGAAATGACCAACGCGGAACATCGCAGCTACGGCCGGCTTTAACAAAGCGGTCGTCTGCCTGGCCCGCCGCTATCGGGGGCCTGAACCTTTGGAGGGCTTCAGTATGGCCCGTACCGCTACTTTGCCGGTGCTCAACGGAGAATCCGGCCTCTCTCGCTACCTCGCCGAGATCCGCAAGTTCCCAATGCTGGAACCCCAGCAGGAATACATGCTCGCCAAGCGTTGGCGCGAGCATGACGATCGCGACGCGGCACACCAACTCGTCACCAGCCATCTCCGGCTCGTGGCCAAGATCGCCATGGGCTATCGCGGCTACGGCCTGCCGATTTCCGAGGTCGTCTCGGAAGGCAATGTCGGCCTGATGCAGGCGGTCAAGCGTTTCGAACCCGAGAAGGGCTTTCGTCTCGCCACCTACGCGATGTGGTGGATCAAGGCGTCGATTCAAGAGTACATCCTGCGTTCCTGGTCGCTCGTGAAGATGGGCACCACCGCGAACCAGAAGAAGCTGTTCTTCAACCTGCGCAAGGCGAAGAGCAAGATCAACGCGCTGGACGAGGGCGATCTGCGCCCCGACCAGGTGAAGGTCATTGCCAAGCGTCTCGGTGTCACGGACCAGGACGTGATCGACATGAACCGCCGCCTCGGCGGCGACGCGTCGCTCAACGCACCGATCCGCGACGACGGCGAAGCCGGCGAATGGCAGGACTGGCTGGTCGACAATACGCCCAACCAGGAAGCCATGCTGGCCGAGCACGAGGAGTATGACGAACGCCGTGACGCGTTGAACGGCGCCATGGGCGTGCTCAACCCGCGCGAACGCCGCATCTTCGAGGCCCGCCGCCTCGCCGATGAGCCGATGACGCTGGAAGACCTCGCCGCCGAGTTCGGCGTGTCGCGCGAGCGCGTCCGCCAGATCGAGGTCCGCGCCTTCGAGAAGGTGCAGTCCGCGGTCAAGGGCACGATCGCAAGGGCCGAGCAGGCCGCGTTGGAAGCCGCGCACTAAGCGGGGCTTCGCCGCAGTAAGAGATTGGCGGATCGAAAAGACGAAAAAGCCGGCGGCAACGCCGGCTTTTTTTGTTGCCTGTGTGATGCTCTGTTCGAGTGAGGCACAGCGCAGCCAGCTCTCGGTGTCATGCCTGACCGGGGCATCCAGTACACCGCAGTGTCGTAGCGGCGAGATCTTCAACGCCAGCCTCTGGAATACTGGATCGCCCGGTTGAACCGGGCGATGACAGCTATGGTTGTGGCTGCAGTCGGCGCCGCAGGCGTGCCTCTCAGCTCACGCTAAGCGCACCCCGGAATGACAGGCAGCTCTACTCCCCCCACACCCGCGCCAGGGTCGCGAGCCAGCAACCTTCGCAATAGCGCGCGTCCTTGTAGTCGATCCAGTTGTGCGCGTAGACGCGATCGAGCGGGATGCCGTAGCGGGCGCGCAACACCTTCACGAGGATCTTCCACGCCGCGACCTGCGCTTCGGTCGGACCGGTCGCCACGTCCGGATAATTGCCGGCGAATTCGACGCCGATCGAGTTGTCGCGCAGCACCTGCCGGTAGGTCGCACGATTGTCGATGTATTTATTGTCGTTGCGGTTGGCGCCGTCGCCATGGGTCGGCACCAGGTTTTCGGCGACCGCCCAATAGACCGTGCCGTCGGTCTCGACCCACACCGTGACGCCGCGCCGCGTCGGGGCCTTCGCCTGCGCCTGCGCCCCGCCGCGCGCCGAGCCCGCAGGTCCCTCGGTCTGATGCACGATGATGTTGCGCCAGGGGTTTGCGTCGCGGACGTCGCCCCACGGCGCCAACCAGACGATCTTTAGACCAGGAATGTCGGGCGTGCCGGAGGCGCGCGCGAGTTTTGTCAGCTCGGCATCCTCGGCACTGGCGGGGACAATCAGAGACAGGGCGGCGAGAACGGCTACGAGCAGGCGAGACATCATCATCCGGATCCAATCACGGATGCTGGTCTAGCACGGCTCCAGGCGAATTTTGTGCGCGCCCTCGTGAGGACCGACCGGCTCG
This sequence comes from Bradyrhizobium tunisiense, assembly GCF_042263385.1. NCBI lineage: Bacteria > Pseudomonadati > Pseudomonadota > Alphaproteobacteria > Hyphomicrobiales > Nitrobacteraceae > Bradyrhizobium > Bradyrhizobium tunisiense. The sequence continues at coordinate 834,579 of NZ_JBHLEV010000003.1, read as the reverse complement.
GGCGAGAGCGGCGGCGGCGGATCGTAGACGGCAAAGTCGTTCTTGCCGTTCTTCTTGGCCGCGTAGAGCGCATGGTCGGCGTTGGCCATCAAGCGATCCGGGAATGCGCCGATGCCGCGATCCCATTGCGCGACGCCGATCGAGATCGCGATCGGGATCTCGTCGCCGGTGCAGGCCTCGGCATCCTGGCGGCAAACCTCGAGCACGCGGCGGGCGATCGCGGCGGCCTCGCGCAAGGACGAGGACGGCAGCACGACGCAGAACTCGTCGCCGCCGGTGCGGGCGAGCATGTCGCCGGGCCGAAGGCGCGTCTGCGCCATCAGGGTAAAGTGCTGCAGGCAGGCATCGCCGGCGGCATGGCCGTGGGTGTCGTTGATGGTCTTGAAGCCGTCGAGGTCGATCACCAGCAGCGAGAACGGCGAGCCGTTGCGCGCGGAGCGGGCGCATTCCTCGGTCAGGCGCTGCAGCAGATGCCGCCGGTTGGCGACGCCGGTGAGATCGTCGAGCAGCGCGAGATCGGCAACCTCGCCGCGCAGGCGGTCCATCGCCATCAGCAGGAAGCCGAAATTGAGCGTCATCGACAGAAACAGCAGAACCAGCACCAGCAAGCCGTGGACCTGACCACCGCTCTGCGCCGAGAAATCGTAGCCGATCAAATGGCCCGCGGTGCGCACCACGAACATCCCTATGATGGTGAGGATGACGATGGCGGACAGCCGAGCCCCCGGACTGACGCGGCCCTCGGGCCGCGACAGCAACAAGGGTAACGCCAGCACCAGCGGCACCGCTTGGCCGAGCGTGTAGCTCACCATGCGCAACTGGACCTGATCGAAGCCGAGCAGGAAGACCACGATGGCGGCAATGCTCAGCATCGTGGTCGCGGACATGAGGCGCCATGACACCGGCCGGTCGTAGAAGCGCTGGATGCCCATCGCCGCCAAGCAGCAGGCCGCGATGATACCGGCCGCGCCGACGACGGTCGGTATGGGCGAGGCGATGAACAGGCGAAGCAGCGCGGCCATCGCGCCGGCGGCGCCGACGAAGGCCGATCCCGTCCAGAACCGCGCCGCCGCGAATTTCGGATACGAACGCGCCACGTAGGCCCAGATCAGGCCAAGCGCGAGGAAGTTGGCGACGAATACCGTCCAGAGTGTCGACACGCTCAGCATGGCGACTGCGGGACGCGCATGGTCCCGCCCTCTTCGCTTGGTAAACGTCCGTACATACCCGCTCCCGTGTTCTTGCGGGCGAGCATGCGCGCGACGCGCTTAATGGAGTCTCACTGCGACCCTCGAAAGTTCCGCCTTGGTTTTGGATTCATGAAGGGCGCGGGTCGTTGGCGGATCGTTAAGCTTGTCGCCGGCGACGGCATCGCCGAAGCCTCGATGCGGATTCGCGCACCAAAATCACCCGAAAATGCATCTGAGCTGTGGATAACGCGATGACATCGATGTGACAGCGCGGGGCAGAGACCTGCGAATCTGCTGAGTTCGTCATCGAGGATGTTGCGAGGCTGGCCCTCCGCCGAGCATCCCTCGTGTCGCGTTCCACCATTAACCCTTAAGAGGATCCTATGGCTAAGAAAGCGAAGAAGGCGGCGAAGAAGAAGGCGAAGAAGGCCAAGAAGGCGAAGAAGAAGTAACGAGGCTTCTTTTTCTTTGCCCGGGTGGAGCCTTGCTCCGCCCGGGCGTCGGGTAAGGATCGAACGAGTTTGAAGACGGCGGGCACAAGGCCCGCTTTTTTATTGGCTTGTTGGCTTACGCTGCTCTTTCACTCCCCCGCCCCACTCTTGTGGGGAAAGGTAAGAACGAAAGCTACCTCTCCGCGAAAGCCAGCTTGGCGCCGAGCGCGGCAAAGCCCGCCGCAAAACTGCGGCGCAGCCACGTCATGACGCCGGGACGGGAGATGACGCGCTCGCGCACGGAGGCGGCGCAGAGGCCGTAGACGGCGAACACCGCAAACGTCATCGCCATGAAGGCGCCGCTCAATTCAAGCATGCGCGCCAGCACATGGGCCTCGTCCGCGGCGATGAACTGCGGCAGGAAGGCGAGAAAGAAGATCGACAGTTTTGGATTGAGGATGTTGATGAGGAAGCCGGTGACGATGACGCGGCCGCTTGAACGCTCCCTGATGTCACCGTCGACCGCCAGCGCTCCGCTCTCGCGCAGCGCCTGCCAGGACATGTAGAGCAGATAGGCGACACCGCACCATTTCAACGCGGCGAAGGCGAGCGCGCTGGTATGGAGCACGGCGGCAAGGCCCAGCATCGCAGCACACATGTGCGGCACGATCCCGAGCGTGCAGCCGAAGGCCGCGGCAATGCTGGCGCGTGAGCCCCGGGTGAGCGCCGCGGCCAGCGTGTAGAGCACGCCGGTGCCGGGCGAGGCGACGACGATCAGCGAGGTGAGCAGGAAGGACCAGGTCATGGGCGGACTTTATCAGGCCGCCTCGCGATGAGAAAGACGGGCCGGCCCGGCGCCCCTCAAGACAGCTGCGCGATCTCGGCCTCGCGTAGGACGTCGAGCGGCGCCCAGGGTTTGGCCCAGAACTTGGCGCCTGCGGGCAAGGCCTGCATCAGGGGGCGGCCGGAGGTGACGACGATGTCGAGTCTGGGATTGCGGTCCTTGGCGACATGGGCGAGCTCGACCCCGTTCATGCGGCCGGCAAGCTGGACGTCGGTCAGCATCAGGCAGAGCGCGCCGGCGCTCTTGTCGAGCACGCGCTCGGCGGCCTCGGCGCTTTCGCACTGGATGACCTGGTAGCCGCTCTCCTCCAGCAGCAGGCACAGCATCTCCCGCTGCATGACGTCGTCCTCGACGATCAGCGCCGTCGCACGAAATGGCTGTGCCTGTCCCATCAGCGTCTCCCAATGCTTGCTTGCGTAACGTAGGTTAAGGGGCCAATTCGCTCTCGGTTCGGTTCCATTCTGAAAAAATGTAAATCATAGTTCCACGACCGAGGGCTTGACGGGGGAACATCATGACTGCGATTCGCGGCGCCGCCGCCATCACGGGAGCCGCCAGCGGCATCGGCCGCGCGCTGGCCATCGCGCTTGCGCAGCGCGGCTGCGATCTCGCGCTGGCCGATCGCGACGAGGCGGGGCTGAAGAGCCTCGCTGCGGAGATCGGCGCAACGTGCAAGGTCAGCCTGCACCGCGTCGATGTCGGCGAGGCCGACGACGTCATGCAGTTCGCGAGCGAGGCGATCACGGCGCATCCCGCGCTCGGCATCGTCGTCAACAATGCCGGCGTGGCGCTGATGGGCTCGTTCGAGGAGGTCGACCAGGCGCAGATGGACTGGCTGTTCGACATCAATTTCTGGGGCGTGGTGCACGGCACACGCGCCTTCCTGCCGCATCTGAAGACGAGGCCTGAAGCGCATATCGTCAACCTCTCCTCGATCTTCGGCATCATCGCGCCGCCGGGCCAAGCGGCCTATGCGGCGGCGAAATTCGCGGTGCGCGGCTTTTCCGAGAGCGTGCGGCATGAACTTGCGGTGGCGGGCAGCCCCGTCAGACTGTCGGTCGTGCATCCCGGCGGCGTCGCCACCGCGATCGCGCGCAACTCCCGCACCGGCGTCGGCGTCACCGACAATGCCCGCCGCGCACAGTCGATCGAGCGGTTCGAGAACGCGGCGAAGACGACGCCGAAAGATGCCGCGCTGCGCATCATCAAGGGCATCGAGAAGAACGAGCCGCGCATCCTGATCGGCAACGACGCCCGCTTCATGGACCTCTTGCAGCGCTTCCGCCCGGGGACGTACTGGGCGCCGCTGCAACGGAAGCTGGAGCGCATGGCGAAGGGGAAGTGAGTCAGGGGCGCGACAGCGCGACCTCACACACCGCTATCGTTGCGTGCGCAAAGCGAAAGCGTGCTCACGCGTCTTCGCGATCGAGAGAGATGGTGGGCACGGCGCAAAGGCGCCTTTGCCCACCCTACGAATTCAGTGCCCGCCCCTACTGCCCTGCCAGCCGGTCCGCGAAATAGCCGATCGTCTTCCTGTAGACCACCGCCCTGTTCCACTCGCGCATGGCCTCGAAGTTCGGCGTGCCTTCGCCGTAGGGCTGGCCCATCTTGAAGCCGCTGGTGTGGAGCAGGTTCGCGGTGGAGGCGAGCACGTCGGGGATGCTGTGGCGGAGATCGACATGGCCGTCGCCGTCGAAATCGACGCCGTATTTGATGTAGGACGACGGCAGGAACTGGGTCTGGCCGATCTCGCCGGCAAAGGCGCCGACGAGGTCGCGCAGCGGCAGGTCGCCGCGCTGCACGATCTTGAGCGCGGCCAGCAGCTCGCCCTGGAACAGGTCGGTGCGGCGGCAATCATGCGCCAGGGTCGCCAGCGTGCGGACCACCGGCATCTTGCCGATGTCGCCCTTGCCGAAATCGCTCTCCAGGCCCCAGATCGCGACCAGGATGTGGCGGGGCACGCCGAACTTCTGCTCGACGCGCGAGAGCAGCGCAGCGTGGCGCTGGAGCATTGCGCGGCCGCCATTGATGCGGCCCGGGCCGACGCGGGTCGAGACATATTGCTCGAACGTCTTGTTGAACGTGTGGCGCTGGCGCCGGTCGAAGGCAAGCACCGCGCCATCGGGCGTGACGCCGGAGAGCGCCGCGTTGGTCACGCTCGCCGAGACGCCGGCCGCTTGTGCTTCCTGGGCCATGCTGGCGACGAAGCTGTTGAAGTCGCCGCCGCAGCGCGCGGCCTGCGCCGCCCCGCCGGTCAGACCCATGACGAACGCGGCGGCCAGAAGCAGTCTCAGCATGCGGAGCAATCCCCCAAAAACCTTGCGCGAAGCAGTGCGCGGATCATGCCCGGGAACGAAGCGAGCGTCAAAGCGCAAAGCTCGACGCGCAACGCTTGATCCGCATCAAACTGTCTCGCGGCCCGCTGCCTAGATTGCGGCGACCAGGAGAGCAGTCGGGGAGAAGCGTCCATGACCGGAATTACACTGACCACCGAGCAGATCCGCAATGCGCCCGCAGCGGTGCGGCAATGGATCGAGCAGGAGGTCATCAGCTCGCTGGGCCTTGCGCCGCGCGCGCCCGTGACGATCCCGCCGCAGGCGTCCCATCTCGTTGCCTGCAGCGTGGAGGACGTCGCCGGCGTGCTCGAGCACATCAGGGGCGTGCTTCCGGCGGTCAACGTGCTGCTCGAGCTCGGCCGTCCCGGCATCAGCTTCGGCAAACCCGCGGTGATGACGTTCCGCCTGATGGACATCCTGCATCACACCCGCCTGCCCGACATCAATGGCGTCATCACCTGCCTGGAGATGATCAACCAGGCGCTGATCGAGGTGAAGAAGGACCCATCGGTGCGGTTCTGCGGCTTCGATCATGAAGGCCACTGCCTGATCGCGCCGCAGACGCAAGCGAGCATCGCGACGCTGTGGCAGACCATGATGGAGCATCAACAGGCGGCGCAGAAGAGCGAGGCGAGCGGCCGGGCCGCGCCGGCGGCGTGAGATGGGGCGACACTCTCTCCTCGTCATTCCGGGGCGCGACGAGGTCGCGAGCCCGGAATCCATTTTGCCACAATTTCTGCCGCCTGATGGATTCCGGGTTCGCGCTTCGCGCGCCCCGGAATGACGACGGGAGAGAGATCGCGCTATGATATTGATACTTGCGCGGCGATAGCGCTCCAAGCCAGCATGAAGCAACCAGCATGCCCAACCATCAGCCCACTCGAACTCCGCGCCTCACTCTCCTCCGCATCCCGCTATTCCGCTTGCTTGCCATCAACCTCGCGATCGGCGCCTGCGCCGCGACGCTACTCGTCGGCGGACTGCTCTGGCTCAACCCCGGACATCTGCGCGATCTGATCTTCGCCGATCGCTCGCCCGGCATCGCGCTGGCTCTGCTGCTCGCCTCCTTCCTCATCACGTTCGGCTCGGCCGCGATGGGCAGCGCGATCATGGCGCAGGGACGCAAGGAGGACAGCGGCAAAGGCGGCGGACACGGAGCGCGGCTCGCCGCACAGGAGGTGGTGCAGCGCACGCGCTCGCATTGAGATACGCGCGGAACACATTTGGCGCACATTCGATCACAGTATCTGCACGCGGCCGGGAATATTTGCAGGCTCGCGCACCTTCCAGCACAGCGTGCGCCATGCGCTGCATCGCCGGGCCGCGCGGATGAACAAAGTGGTTCGAGAATCCAAACATCTGCGTCGATGCGGTTCCACATCGCACATCGCAACCAATGCATATCAGGCGCGCACGCTGCGACATCGGCGCCACCATGATTTGCCTTGCCATCGCAGAGCGCAGGTTATAGCATTCTATTCTAGGTTGTCGCCCCGCCAGCCCCGGGTGACACTGAAGACCAAAATAAACGGCGGGCTTTGCGGCCCGCCGTTTATTGAGGGGCCCGCATCGGACCCGAAGCGCCAGGGCGCTTCCATCCCCCAACGTGCTTTTTCGATCGATTGCTCGGTGAAAACCGCGGCTCCTGGCATGCGCAACGCGCAAAGTCATTTGACTGCGGCGCCCTGATCGACGACAAGCCGCCATGGCCAAAAAACCCGGGACCAATCCCAAAGGCGAATTCGCCTTCTTCAACGTCTTCTATGAAGACGATTCCCAACGCTCCAACCGCCGCGTGCCCTCAGAGCTGCTCGGCGGCCTCGACGGCGACGAACCCGCGCGCGGCTTCATCATGGAGCAGGACCGCGAGATCGCCGAAAAGAGCGGCCGCCCGGCGCTGGAGATCAAGCGGCTCGAAAGGGTCGGCGCGAAGAAGAAGTAAGACGACATGAGCAGGCGCTCACCAGCGCCCGCTCCTCTTATTCCAGGCAAACAGCAGATCGGCAAAGCGGTCGTAGACAAACCGCGTGAACGGCAGCGCCACGCGATTGCCGAACAGCGCAGCAAGCCCCCTCCCCCGGCGTCAACTTCCACAGCGCAATCGCGACATCCGCGCCGACGATGAGCCGACCAGCCTCGTCGGTGGCATGCAGGCGGCGCCTGATGTCGTCGAGCGAATCGCCGAAATGCATGAGCGCATCGGGCTACTCGTTGAAACCTCTGAAGTCGACCTTACCCGCACGCACGAGCTCCAACAGCTTATTGCGCCGCCAATCGATGCCGGTCGTAGACGGCGCAGCGGATGTTGCGCCAGACAGTGAGGCGAGATCGCAAATGATCTGACACGATTGTACGCTACACTTAAACGACGCTTGCGGTTTACTACCGCCTCGACGAAATTCCCGTACCAACATAAAAAACGGCGGGCTTTCCGCCCGCCGTTTTCGTTTGAATGGACGCCCAGTCAAACCTGGGCATGAGGATCCGAATTAATTATCCAAGAAGCTCCGCAGCTTCCTCGACCGCGACGGATGCTTCAGCTTCCGCAGCGCCTTCGCCTCGATCTGGCGAATACGCTCGCGCGTCACGCTGAACTGCTGGCCCACTTCCTCCAGCGTATGATCCGTGTTCATGCCGATGCCGAAGCGCATGCGGAGCACGCGTTCTTCGCGCGGGGTGAGCGAGGCCAAGACGCGCGTGGTGGTCTCGCGCAAATTGGACTGGATCGCGGCGTCGATCGGGAGGATCGCGTTCTTGTCCTCGATGAAATCGCCGAGATGTGAATCCTCTTCGTCACCGACGGGCGTCTCCAGCGAAAGCGGCTCTTTCGCAATCTTGAGGACCTTGCGGACCTTCTCCAGGGGCATGCCGAGCTTCTCGGCGAGCTCTTCCGGGGTCGGCTCGCGGCCGATCTCGTTGAGCATCTGGCGGCTCGTGCGCACGATCTTGTTGATCGTCTCGATCATGTGCACGGGGATGCGGATGGTGCGGGCCTGGTCGGCGATCGAGCGCGTGATCGCCTGCCGGATCCACCACGTGGCGTAGGTCGAGAACTTGTAGCCGCGGCGGTACTCGAACTTGTCGACCGCCTTCATCAGGCCGATGTTGCCTTCCTGGATCAGGTCGAGGAACTGCAGGCCGCGATTGGTGTACTTCTTGGCGATCGAGATCACGAGACGGAGGTTGGCTTCCACCATCTCCTTCTTGGCCTGGCGCGCTTCGCGCTCGCCTTTCTGCACGGAGTGCACGATCTTGCGGAACTCGACGATCTCGAGGCCGGTCAGGGCGGCGAGCTGATGCACCTCGTGGCGCAGGTCCTTGATGCGATCCTTCTCGTGATGGACGAAGTTCTTCCAGCCCTTGGCCGAGAGTTTTGAGACGCGGTTGAGCCAGCGCGGGTCCAGTTCAGAACCCGTGTAGTTGCGCAGAAAATCCTCGCGCGCGACACCGTGGCTGTCGGCGAGGCGCATCAGGCGGCCCTCGTGCGAGACGAGGCGCTTGTTGATGTCGTAGAGCTGCTCGACGAGGCTGTCGATACGCGCCTGGTTGAGGCGCAGCGACTTCACCTCGACGATGATCTCGTCCTTCAGCTTGCGGTACTTGCGCTCCTGCGGCGGCGAGAGCGAGGGACCATGCGTGCTGCTATCGAGCTGGTTCTGGATGTCCTGCTCCTGCAGCTTGCGCAGCTTCTTGTAGCTCTCGGCGATCTTGTCGAAGATCTCGACGACCTTCGGCTTGAGCTCGGCCTCGATCGCCGCCAGCGACATCTGGTTCTCGAACTCGTCGTCCTCGTCCATGTCGGCTTCGGCGGCGGATTCGCCCGGATCCTTCGCGCCTTCACCGACATTGCCGGCGGCAGGCGCGGCGCGGAACGGGGTCGGCGACGGCGGCGCGGCGGGCGGGGCGACATGCGCGGGGGCGCCGACTGCCGCAACGGCCGGACCACCCTCGGCGGGCGCTTCGCCGTTCTCGCCGGCGGGACCTGATATCATCGCATTGTTCATGCCGGCCTTGGCGTCGGGACCGGCATAGGTGGCTTCGAGATCGATGATGTCGCGGAGGAAGATCTTGCCTTCGTTGAGCTCGTCGCGCCAGATGATGATGGCCTGGAAGGTCAGCGGGCTTTCGCACAGGCCTGCGATCATCGCCTCGCGGCCGGCCTCGATGCGCTTGGCGATCGCGATTTCGCCTTCGCGGGAGAGCAGCTCGACCGTGCCCATCTCGCGCAGATACATGCGAACGGGATCGTCGGTGCGCTCGCCCGGCTCGCTCTTCTTGACCTCGGTGACGGCCTTCTGGGTGACTTCGACGAGCTCGTTGTCGGTCTCGTCCTCGCCGCCCTCGTCCTTCTCTTCCTCGCCTTCGCTGTCGTCGGCTTCGGTGACGTTGATGCCCATGTCGGAGAGCATCGACATGATGTCCTCGATCTGTTCGGGCGAGGTCTGGTCGGACGGCAAGACTTCGTTGAGCTGATCGAAGGTCACGAAGCCGCGCTTCTTGGCCTGCTTGATCATCTTCTTCACGGCGGCGTCGGACAGGTCGAGCAACGGCGAGGGCGCGTCCTGGGAGTCCTTCTCCGGCGCATCCGCTGCCTTGTCGTCCTTTTCCTTGTCCTTCGCCTGCAGCGTCTTTGCCTTGGTGGCCATCCATTGCTCCTAAACGCGCTTCATGCGAGACGCTGCGCCGCGTCCGCGTGAATTCACATGAACCTGTTGCCCGACGCTCTCGCTTCGGCAGCTCTCGACACGGAAAGGGCGGCGCGCATGTCTCTCGCCACCCCCAACTCTCTCTCGCCGGAATTGCCTAACGCTTCGTCAGCTTCTTTGTCGCAGCGGTTGCAGGTGTAGTGCCAACAGCGATTGCGCGGATTCATCCTGACGCGTCTGTTCTGCCTGCGGCCGCCTCTGGGCCAAAGTGCTACAAGACCGTTAAGCCTCGATTAACCCTGTTTTTGTCGCCAAACCCACGATTTGGCGAGTCTTTTAGCGGTTCCGGCCCCGGCCGTCCGCATGATTCTTTCATCACATGCTCTTCTGGAGCCGGCCCGACAGCTCGCCAAAACCCTCGATCAGGGCTTCGGTGCCGTCGACCTCGGCCAGACGCGCCTTGACGTCACGCAGCCACGCCAAATTGGCCTCGCTGGGGTCTTCCCCCAAGGCCAGCTCGGCGTCCTTCAGCTCTCTAAGTAGTGAATGGTATTGCCGATGCAAGGCAACGAGCTGGTGCCAGGTGGAGAGAACGTCGTCCCTGGCCGCGCCTTCGCGGGCACCCCACACCGCCGCGGTCGTGATACAGGCCTCAACCCGTTGAAGGACTTGTGAAAATCCGCCCTTCTCGAGATCGCTGCGCATCTTCTCGGCGAGCTCGCCGGGGTCCGGGGAATGGTGATGATCGTTGGCGAAGGCGGCGATGATGCCGGCCCTGAGCTTGTGAGCCTCGGGGTGGGCGAGCTCCAGGGCCGCGACCTCCTCGAGATGGTCGTGCAGCAGCCAGGGGTGGTTGATCAGGCTTTGCAGAATCAGGGCCTCCCGGCGGGAGATGGCGCTGCGCTGGCCCTTCATGATCGGGCTGGCCGCCAGTTGGGGGCTCGCCGCCTGATAGGGGCCAGAAGGTAGCGGGGTAGGGCCAGACGGACCGCGGCGCCCTCCGTATCCCTGGCCACCGAAGCCCTGACCACCGAATCGATTCGCGCCTCCCCCGCCTCTGGGCTGGAATTGGCGGCCGCCGCCACCCTGGCGGAAATTGCCCCGGCCGCCGAAGCCGCCGCGCCCGCCTTCCGGGGCAAAGGCGCGCTGCAGCCGCTCGACGAATTCGTCGCGGTAATAGCGCCGCACCACCTCGTCACGGATGCCGTTGGTCAGCTCCCTGATGCGCGCTTCCAGCGCGGCGCGGCGTTCGGGGGTGGCGAAATTGCCGCCTTCGAGCTCACGCGACCAGATCATGTCGGCGAGCGGACGGGCAGCTCCGATCACCTCCTCCATCGCGCCGCGCCCCCCGGAGCGGACGAGATCGTCGGGGTCCTGTCCCTCCGGCAACAGCGCAAAGCGCAGGCTCTTGCCGGGTGCGAGGAAGGGCAGCGCGAGATCGGCAGCACGATACGCGGCCTTCTGGCCGGCGCGGTCGCCGTCGAAGCAGAGGATCGGCTCGTCCGCCATCTTCCAGAGCAGTGCGAGCTGGCTTTCGGTGAGCGCGGTGCCGAGCGGCGCGACGCTGCCGGCAAAGCCCGCGGTCACCATCGCGATGACGTCGACATAGCCCTCGACCACGACCAGCACGCTGCCGTCATGGGTGGCTTTGCGCGCGGTCTGGTGGTTGTAGAGATTGTCCCCCTTGTGGAAGAGCGGCGTCTCCGGCGAGTTCAGATATTTGGCCGGAACGTCCTTCTCCAGCGCCCGCCCGCCAAAGGCGATGACGCGGCCGCGCAGATCCGTGATCGGAAACATCACGCGGTCGCGGAAGCGGTCGTAAGGCACGGGAATGTCGTCACCGGCCACCAAGAGCCCGGTCTCGACCATGTCCTCGACGGGAACGCCGAGCTTGCCGAGATGCTCCTTCAGCGCGAAGCGATCGGGCGAGGCATAGCCGAGCCGGAACTGCAATTGCGTCGCCGGCGAGATGGCGCGGTCGGCGAGATAGCCACGCGCTTTCGCCCCGACGCGCGAGGCCAGCGTCTCCGCGAAATAGGTCGCGGCAAGATCCATGACGTCGTGCAGCGTGCGGCGCCGCCGCTCCTGCCGCGCCGCATCCGGCGTCACCGCCGGCAGCGCCAGACCGGCCATGCTCGCCAGCCGCTCGACGGCCTCGGCGAACGGCAGGCCGTCGGTCTCCATCACGAAGCTGATGATGTCGCCGTGCTTGCCGGAGGAGAAGTCGTGGTAAAATCCCTTCTGGTCGTTGACGTAGAAGGACGGCGTCTTTTCCTGCTGGAACGGCGACAGCCCCTTCCACTCCCGCCCCGCCTTCTTCAACTTCACGCGCTTGCCCACGACTTCGGAGACCGAAAGCCGGGCACGAAGCTCGTCGAGGAATTGGGGCGTGAAGCGCATTATGCTGATTTCTGGGCTGAGTCGGACGTTATGGCCAACCGGATAGGCATATAGGGACGGCCCCGGGAAATACGAAGCATGTGTGGCTTCTCCCGGCTATTCACAGGTGAAAGTTTCGACGGAAAGCTTGAACCGCGCCCGGTTCCACGCTTCCATGGGCCATGTTCAGGACGTTTCGCGGCGGCCAGAGCGGGGGCTGGCGGGTGACCTCGGTTGCAGCAGTGATGGGCGAGCCCCTGCCCTTCGTACCGGCGCTGTCGGTGACCGACAGCGAGGCGGTCTCGTTGCCGCTTGTGCCCTCGCGCAATGCGTGGCGGCTGGTCGGCGTGGCCAGCAGCTTGCGCTACACCGAAAGGCCCGAGAAGCAGCAGCTCGTGGCCGTGCAGGCGGGGCTCGGCCGGATCGAGGCGACCTCCGCGGCGCTGATCCCGATCCGCAAGTCGCAGGCCTGGTGGGACCTGACGCAGGAAGAGCGCCCCAAGATCTTCGAGGACAGATCGCACCACATCGCGAGCAGCATGCGCTACCTGCCCGCCATCGCGCGCCAGCTCTACCATTGCCGCGACCTCGGCGGCCCCTTCGACTTCCTGACCTGGTTCGAATTCGCCCCCGCGGATGCCTCGCTGTTCGAGGAGCTGGTCGCGATGCTCAGGCGGACCGAGGAGTGGAATTACGTCGAGCACGAAGTGGACGTGCGCGTGGTGAAGGAGGTGCTGTCGGCCTAGTGCTCCAGAAAGCGCCCGGACTCGATGATCGGCAGGCCGGTGGCGGGCCAGTTGTAGACATAAGTCCAGGCCTTCTCGACGGCGCCGTCGGCGCGCGTCACGTCGACCAGCCGGCGCAGATATTCGGTCGGCTCCGGAAAGCCTTCGCCGCAGGCCTCGTACATGTCGAGCTCGCCCAGCAGCTCGCCCGGCACGTGCATCCGAAAGAGTTCGCCATGGACGATGTCGCAGGCCGCTTCCGACAGCAGCAATCCCGGATAATGCTTCACCAGAACGAGCCGGCCGCGGCAGGTCGCTTCGCCCAGGAAATCCGCATGCCCCGCCAGCAGCCGCGCCATCGGATGGTCGAAGCCGCGCATCAAGGTGCCGTAGACGAAGAGGCGATCGGAGGTCATGCTGTTCTAACGTTGCGACGTCGGTGCAATATCGATACTCCGTTTAGACACGTAATCGTTTCATAGGCAATCAGGATGGACCAGCACACGGCCGAGGCGACCGATCAACTGCTCGGCGAGGGCGACATTCCGCCCGTGCATGAGGTGAATGCGCAAGCGACATCGCCCTTTCTGCTCACCGCGGATCATTACGGGCGGACGCTGCCGCGCGCGCTCGGCGGCCTCGGCGTCACCGAGGCCGAGCTGACGCGGCACATCGGCTGGGACATCGGCATCGCCGGCGTCGCCGAGCGGCTGGCCCAACTGCTCGATGCGCATCTGATCGCGCAGCGCTATTCGCGGCTCGTGATCGACTGCAACCGCCCGCCCGAAGCGGCGAGTTCGATCCCGGTCGTCTCCGAGGCCACCGCGATCCCGGGCAACGAAGGGATTTCGGAATGGCAACGCGAGGCGCGGCGTCGCGAAATTTTCGAGCCCTATCATGATCGCATCGATGCCGCGATCAGCCGCCGCCTGCACCGGCAGCAGCCGACGGTGCTGGTGTCGCTGCACAGCTTCACGCCCGTCTATGCCGGCGTCACGCGGCCCTGGCACATCGGCGCGCTGTACAACCGCGACACCGTGCTGCCGCAGCTGCTGTTGAGACATCTTCGCGCGGAAGGCGATCTCGTCGTCGGCGACAACGAGCCCTATGCGGTGAACGACCTCACCGACTACACGATTCCCGTGCACGGCGAGGCGCGCGGCCTCGTCAACACCGGCATCGAGATTCGGCAGGATCTCATCGCCGACCAGTCCGGCCAGCAGCAATGGGCCGAACGGCTGGCGAGGATCCTCAGCGAGATCGCGGCGGAGTTGAAGCCGGTGCAACTGGCCTAGGCGTCATTTCGCCCGCGTCAGCGCCAGCCAGATGCCGCCGCCGATCATGAAGCCGCCGGAGATGCGCGACATCATCCGAGTGCGGCGCGCCGAGAAGAATTTTCGCGCACGGCCTGCGGCAATGGCATAGAGCGCATCAGTCACCACGGCGGTGATCATGAAGGTCGCGCCCAGCAGCGCGACTTGCGGAAAGTGCGGCTGGTTCATGTCCATGAACTGCGGGATGAAGGCGCCAAAGAACACAAGCACTTTCGGGTTCGACAGCAGCACCAGGAACCCTTGCAGGAAGAAGCCGCCGCGCGGCGGCGGTGGCGGCGCGTCGACATCGACGCCCTCGACCGGCGTCCAGATCAGCTTGATGCCGAGCCAGATCAAATAGGCGGCGCCGGCAAAGCGCACCCAGTCGAACCAGTAGCCCATGGTGGACATCAGCGAGGTCAGGCCGACCGCGACGATGCCGATGACGATGGCAAGCCCGGCCTGCGCACCGGCAACGTTGGTCAGCGCGGCGCGCGTGCCGTGACGCAGGCCGTTGGCGATGACGAGGGTGACGATCGGCCCCGGCAGCAGCGCCAGCGCGATGCAGGCGGCGACGAAGGCGAGATAGGCTTGCATGGACATGATGGGGGACCCGCTGCGGTTTGCGCGCATTAATGCATGGCCGCGGCGGGAACGGAAGCCGCGCGTTGCTGCCCGCCAAGCGACACTTGACATGCAACCATATGGTTGCATAATGTCACTGCCATGGATGAGGTCTTCAAAGCGCTCGCCGACGCATCACGCCGGTCGCTGCTGGACCGGCTTCACGCCAGGAACGGCCAGACGCTGAACGAGCTCTGCGAGGGCCTTGCGATGACGCGTCAGGCCGTGACCAAGCACCTTGCGATTCTGGAGGAGGCCAATCTCGTCACCACGATCAGGCATGGCCGCGAGAAACTGCACTATCTCAACCCCGTGCCGATCCATCAGATCGGCGAACGATGGATCAAGAAATTCGAGCGCGGCAAGCTGGCAGCGCTCGGCGAGTTGAAACGTCAGTTGGAGAAGCGCGATGAGTGAGTCCGCTCAACGAAGGATTTGATGCACGATGAACCTCGACCAATTCAAGCCGCTCACCGTCTACACCATCTACATCGTCTCTACGCCGGATAAGGTATGGGAGGCACTGACCTCGGCCGAGTTCAGCCGCGAGTACTTTTCCGGCTTCGCGGTGGAGATGGAGCCGAAGCTCGGCGGCACCTTCATCGTGCGCGCGCCAGACGGTTCGGAGCACATCTCCGGCGAGGTGTTCGAATACGATCCACCCAGGAAACTGACGGTGACGTGGAACGTGAACTGGCCCGGCCTCGTCGAGAAACTTGGCATCACCGTCGTCACCTATGAGATCGAGCCGGCCGGCGAAGCCGTCCGCGTCACCCTGAGCCAGCGCCATGATCGCCCGCTCAGCGAAGACATCCTGTCCGGCGGCCGCACCGGCTGGCCCGCGATCCTGTCGGGGCTGAAAAGTCTGCTGGAGACCGGCAAGGCGCCGCAGATCGCGATGTCGCCTCCAGTGAAGCTACTGGAAGCGCTGAAGGCGATGGGGATCAAGATACCTTAGGCGCTGCAAATCTATGCATCACACGTATTCGTCCGGCCTTCGTCCGCACCACGTCAGAGTTGCGGCAGCGGCACCACCAGCCGCCGATACAAATGCCACGTCGCATGCCCGAGCACCGGCAGCGTCACGATCAGCCCCAGAAAATACGGCAGCGCCGAGACGACCAGCAGCATCACGATCACGGCGGCCCACGAGATCATCGGCAGCGGGCTCGTCACCACCGCGCGCACGCTCGTCACCATCGCCGTGACGAAATCGACGTCGCGATCGAGCAGCAGCGGAAACGACACCACGGTCAGCGAGAACAGGAGCAGCGACAGCACGGCACCGACCGCATTGCCGATGCCGAGGAACAGCAGGCCTTCATTCGTGGTCAGAACCACGGTCATGAATTCCTGAAGGCTGGAGAAGGAGGCGTTGAGGCCGAGCAGTAGCGCGATCAGAAGCCGCACCTGGTACATCCAGACCACGAATACGAACAGCGTGACGAACGCCATCCAGCCGATCTCGCTGCGCGAGCGCACGGCGGACCAGATCGCGCCGAAGGACACCGGCTCGCCCCGCTCGCGGCGGCGGCTGACCTCATAGAGGCCGATCGCCACGAACGGTCCGATCAGCGCGAAGCCGGCCGCCAGGGGATAGACCAGATAGATCATGCCGTAGGCGGTGAGGCACAGCATGATGCCGATGCCGCCGGCGGCGTAGAGCGCGCCGAAGCAGAGGCCGTAAAGCGGTAGCGCCTGGAAATCGCGCAGGCCTTCGACCAGCGCCTCGGCGATGTCGGTCGCCGCGATGGGACGCACCACCGGATCAATCTTGCCCGAGATGGACATCAGCTTCCTCCACACATCGGCGCGATCTTTCGGCGCGCACGGATCGACCACGATCTTAACGCCGCGGCGCGCCGGCGCAACTTGATGCCGGATGACGGGAAAGCGGCCAGGCTCCTCTTGGCCACCGCAACGCTCGCGGCTCGAAATCTTTGTTGCTTGGTCTGGTTTTCGAGCCGATTGCTATGGACTGGGCCAACGACGGTGCCGCAAATTGTACCTTCGGGCCAGCACACGCTACGACCAGAGCGGACCACCCATCGATGAGCCTGCGTACCCGGTTACTGATCCTCGTCATCGCGGCCATGCTGGTGCCGGCGACCCTCGTCGGGCTGCGCTTCGTGCAGAACAGGTCCAGCGAGATCAACGCCGCCCTGGCCAATCTGGCCGCAGCCGCCGACGACATCGCGAGCGATCTGGACGAGAAGATTCAGGGCACCACCCAGCTTCACTATGGTCTCGCCCGTGCCCGCGACCTCGACACGCGCGACAAGGCGGCGTGCTCGGCGTTTCTGTCGGAAGTGCGCGAAGAATACCCGCAGTTCACGGGCATCCTGACCATCGATCCCGACGGCAGACTGTTCTGCGACTCGCTGCGGACCAACCGCACGCTCGACCTGAACGACCGCGGCTATTTCAAAGAGGTCAAGAATCTTCGAGGCGTCGCCGCGGTGGAGCCGGTGTTCGGCCGTCTCACCGGGCTCTCGGTACTGCAGATCGCCTATTCCGTGCGATCGGAGGCGGGCGCGCTGAAATTCGTGCTGCTCGCGTCCTTCAACCTGAACAAATTCGCGGAATTCCACGACAAGCGGCTGCTCGCCGAGAAGGACATCCTGTTAGTCGACGCCAAGGGAACGGTCCTGGCCGCCCCCAAAGGCGGCGGCTGGAGCGTGCCCGTCGGCGGATCCATTGCGGGCTCCGACCTGTTCCGCTTCGCGGCAGCACCCGATGGCGAGCCGTTTCGGGAGATCACTGACAGCGCGGGCCGCACGCACATCTGGGGCGTCGCCCGCTCGCCCTCGATCCGCAAGGCCGGCCTCACCATCATGGTCGGACGATCCAAGGATGGACTGGTCGCGGCGGCAAACCGCCGGCTCTACGAGGACATGGCAATTCTTGCGGTGGCCTTGCTGCTGCTTCTGGCCGGCCTATTGATGCTCGCGACCGTAAGCGTCGGACGCCAGATCGGACGACTCGCAGCCATGGCAAAAAGGCTCGGTCGCGGCGATCTCAGCGCACGCATTCCAGAACCCCATCCAGGCGGCGAGCTCGGCGGATTGATGACGCTGCTCAACAGCACGGCCGAATCGCTCGAGCAACAGCGCGCCGCCATCGCCGATCTCAGCCAAAAGCTCAGCCAGTCCCAGAAGATGGAAGCCATGGGCCAACTCACCGGCGGCGTGGCGCATGACTTCAATAATCTCCTGACCGTCATTCTCGGCAATTCGGAGCACCTCGCCGACAGGCTCGCGGGCAACACGGAACTGCACCGGATCGCCAACGACATTGCGACCGCCGCCGAGCGCGGCTCCGACCTGACGCGAAGCCTGCTCGCCTTCGCGCGCAAGCAGCCGCTGCGGCCGCGGGAGGTCGACATCGCCGAGCAGGTGACCGGCATGAAGCAGCTTCTGCGGCGGACGCTAGGCGAGCATATCGAGTCCAGCTTCACGTTCGCGCCGGACCTATGGCTCGCCAGCGTCGATCCCGGCCAATTGGCGACCGCCGTCCTCAACCTCGTGCTCAACGCGCGCGATGCAATGCCTGACGGCGGCAAGCTGATGGTCGAAGTGCGCAACGCATCGCTCGGCGAAACCGACCTCGACGTCAACGGCGAACCGCGGCCGGGCGACTACGTCATGGTCGCCGTCACGGACACCGGCAGCGGCATGAGCAGCGAGGTCTTGGGGCGCGCGTTCGAGCCGTTTTTCACCACCAAGGAGGTCGGCAAGGGGACAGGCCTCGGCCTCAGCATGGTCTACGGGTTTGCCCAACAATCCGGCGGGCTGGTGCAGATGCAGTCCGAACTCGGCCAAGGCAGCGTCGTCAGGCTGTTCTTTCCCCGCCTCGCGACGGCGCCGACCGAGGAGCCGCCGCCGCCGGAGCGGGTCACCGCAGCCGACGGACACGAGACCATTCTCGTCGTCGAGGACGACGACATGGTCTGCGCCTATGTCGAGAGTGAATTGAAGGCGCTCGGCTACCGCGTCATCACGAGGTCGAACGGACCCGCGGCGCTCGACGTGCTGCGCCAGACCGAAGGCATCGACCTGCTGTTCACCGACGTCGTCATGCCCGGCGGCATGTTCGGGCCGGAGCTGGCGAGGCAGGCGACCGAGCTGCGGCCCGGGCTCAAGGTGCTCTTCACCTCCGGTTACAGCCAGGATCCCGTCAAGACGCCCGACGGGGTCGGCGAGGCCCGCATTCTGACCAAGCCGTTCCGGCGAAAGGACCTTGCCGCGATGCTGCGCTCCGCCCTCTCGGAGCCAACGCGCTAGATCAGGACGCCATCGCGAGCCGGAGAGCCACCGCGAAATTGGCCGCGAACAGGCCTGCGTCTATCACGAAGATCCGGAGCATCGGACCCTTCAGCACCGGCCAGTACGCAACTCCGACCCGGCCTCCGCGCATCAGCACCGGGAGATTGTAGGCGAACTGGCCGAAATGGCAGGCGGCAAAGAACAGGAACAGCGCGAGCTGCGCCTCGACCGGCTGGAAGAAGGTCGGACGCGCGACCAGAAGATAGAACGACAAGAGCCCGATGGGCAGATTCATCGCGCCGAGGAACGCAACGCTGGCCGCAAGGGTCGGCGCGATCGGATTGCCGCGCTCTTCCCGCGGCAGCAATATCTTCAGCGTGTTGCGCTGGGCAATGCTGAACTGGACGAATGCGCCGACGAACCAGAGCGTGTTGAGCAGCAGAACGATATCCGAAAGGCGCATCATCATTTTCCGTAGAAGGCTTCGCTGCGGACGACGCGGCCGACATCGTCGAAATCCATGAACTCGCTGGCGCGGGTGTCGCCGAGCTGCCACCACACCGTCAGCCGCGCGATCGCATCGTCCCAGCTCCAGCTCAGAATTCTGAGGTCGGCACTTTCGATGTGGCCATAGGCTTTGCGCCAATAGTCGCGGATATTCTCGATGCCGGTGATGACGGGAGAACCGGTCAGCGTCAGCGCCAAGGGGCTCCGCATTTGCGCATTCTCGGCAAAATGCGCCACGACCGCGTCGATATCGACCTTGCACCAGCTCGCGCACCATGCCGCGACGAAACGTTCGGCGGCTGCGCGGTTCATTTTCTGTGCGCTCATGACACGACCCTCCCTGGCTCGCGGCGAGGAAGGTGGCAAAGCCAGCCGCTCATGTCAACCATGTTGACTTGAGGTTTCGTCAATTGTGGTCGGCGATCGCCCCCATGACCGCCATCCATGCCGCCGCCCCCGACGCGCCGGCGCGATCGAACGCCTCGCGCAGGACCTTGCGCTCGTGATCCGAGGCCCGCTGCTCGATGCGACGCCCGGCCTCCGTCAAGCGCAGCAGCTTGGAGCGATGCTGCTCGGGCGAGCGCTTCGAAGTCAGCAGCTTGCGTTCCAGCAGCAGGTTGAGCGGCCGGCTAAGTGCCTGCTTGGAAATGCCGAGAACCTCGAGCAGCGAGCCGATCGCGATATCGGGCCGCCTCGCCACCACGTAGAGGATGCGGTGGTGCGGACGCGACAGGCCCTGCTTCGCAAGATATGCGTCGGCCTCCAGCGTCATGCCGCGCCAGCCGTAATACATGAGCTCGAGCGCCGCATCGAGCTCATGCAGCTTCGTCAGCGAGGCGCGGTGAAGCCCCGCGGCTTGAGGCGTCTTTGCCATTGTCGCAGTTAACCCTTCGCCCGCAGCTCGCGCCGCAGCACCTTCCCGGTCGCCGTCATCGGCAGCGTCTCGGCGAACTCCACAAAGCGTGGATACTCGTGCGCGGCGAGCTGCACCTTGACGAACTCCTGGATCTCGCGCGCGAGCGCGTCGGTGCCGGTGAAGCCGGGGCGCAGCACGATCCAGGCCTTGATCGATTCGGTACGGATCGGATCGGGGATGCCGACCACCGCGGCCATGGCCACCGAGGGATGCTTCATCAGCGTATGCTCGATCTCGGACGGGCCGACGCGATAACCGGCGGTGGTGATGACGTCGTCCTCGCGGCTGACATACCAGAAATAGCCGTCCTCGTCCTGCACGCCGAGATCCCCGGTGAGCAGGAATTCGCCGGCATATTTCTTCGCCGTCGCCTCAGGATTGCGCCAATATTCGAGCATGGTGACGGGGCATGGCTGGCGCACGCCGATGATGCCGCGCTGACCGCGCGGCAATTCTTCGCCCTTGTCGTTGACGATGCGAACGTCGAAGCCCGGCGTCGCCTTGCCCATCGAACCCGGGCGGATCGGAAACAGGTTGGAGTTGCTGCCGATCACGAGATTGCACTCGGTCTGGCCGAACACCTCGTGCGCGTCGATGCCGAAGGTCTCGCGCACCCAGCCCAGCAATTCGCCGCCGAGAGATTCGCCGCCGGTGAAGATGCTGCGCAGCTTGACGCCCGGATGCTTCACGCCGGCCTGCCGCATCAGCTTCAGCGCCGTCGGCGGCAGGAAGACGTTGCGGATTCCGAGATCGGCCATCATCTGCATCGCCACCTGCGGCTCGAATTTGCGCGCGCGGTGACCGACCAGCGGGATGCCGTGATACCAGAACGCGAGCAGGCCGTTGACGAGGCCGCCGATCCACGCCCAATCTGCCGGCGTCCACATGAGATCGCCGGGGCGCGGCAGGAAGTTGTGACACATCTCCACGTTCGGCAGATGGCCGAGAACGACGCGGTGCGCGTGCAGCGCGCCCTTCGGGTTGCCTGTGGTGCCCGAGGTGTAGATGATGAGCGCCGGATCGTCCGCGGAGGTGTCGACCCGCGCGAAGTCGGGCGAAGCGGCTTTCACCGCATCCCAGAACGACGTCGCGCCTGCCGGCGCCCGCTCGCCGACGACATAGACGGTCTTCAGATCAGGCAGGCGGTCGCGGATCTTCGCGAGCTTCTCCCAGCCGCCTTCATCGGTGACGATGGCCTTGGCCTCGGAGTTCGACAGGCGGAATTCCAGCGCGTCCTCGCCGAACAGCGCGAACAGCGGGATCGAGATCATCCCGGAGCGGAACGCCGCCATATGCGCGATCGGTAGCTCCAACGACTGCGACAGAAACACCGCGACACGGTCGCCGCGCGAAAGCCCGCCCGCCTTCAGTACATTGGCGAAGCGGCGCGACATCCCGGCGACGTCGTCGAAGGAGGTGCGGCTGGTCGCGCCGTTCTCGTCGACATAGATCAGCGCGAGCCGGCCGGTGCCGTCGGCATGGCGATCGCAGCACGCTTCCGCCATGTTGAAGCGCGCGGGAATGTCCCAGCGGAAGTTGCGCGCGAGTTCGTCGTAAGACTTGGCTTCGGTGAGCATGGCTTGGCGTTTCCCAGCAACTCCGTCATGGCCGGGCTTGTCCCGGCCATCCACGTTCTTCTTGCTTGGTCCGTCAGTTTAAGGCCGTGGATGCCCGGGACAAGCCCGGGCATGACGACTAAGTGGTGGCTACCTCACCGTCGCAAAGAATTTCCGGACATCGCGCACGAACAGCTCCGGCTGCTCGAACGCGGCGAAATGGCCCCCCTTCTCCATCTCGCTCCAATGCGTGATGTTGTGGAAGTTCGGCTCCATCCAGCGCCGCACCGGCGTGATGATCTCCTTGGGGAAGGCAGCGACGCCCGTCGGCACCTTGACGACCGGCGTGGTGCGGCGCTTGCCAAAACTCTCCCAGTAGAGCCGCGCCGAGGAGGTTGCCGTCTCCGTCGCCCAATAGAGCATGACGTTGTCGAGCAGTTCGTCCCGGCTGAAGATGTTCTCCGGGTGGCCGTCGCAATCGGTCCAGGCCCAGAATTTTTCCAGGATCCAGGCCGCCTGCCCGCTCGGCGAATCCGTCAGGCCATAGCCGAGCGTCTGCGGTCGCGTCGACTGCTGCTTGGAGTAGCCGGAGTCGAGATCGACATAGTGCTTGAGGCCGGCAAGCGCGCGCTTCTCTTCGGCCGTCGGCTCGCCCTCGACCTTTGGTGCCGCATTGAAGGCGAGCGTGATGTGGATGCCGGCGCAGCGCGCCGCATCCTGCGCGCCGAGCGAGGTCGTCACCGCAGAGCCCCAGTCGCCGCCTTGCGCGCCGTAGCTGATATAGCCGAGCCGCTCCATGAGCTTGGCCCAGGCCGCGGCGATGCGATCGATGCCCCAGCCGGTAGTCTTCGGCTTGGCGGAGAAACCGAAGCCCGGCAGCGAGGGACAAACGACGTGAAACGCATCCGCTTGATTGCCGCCATGCGCGGCGGGATCGACCAGCGGCGCGATCACCTTCTGGAATTCGACGATCGAGCCGGGCCAGCCATGGGTGATGATCAGCGGCAGTGCGGAGGGCTCTTTCGAGCGGGCGTGAATGAAGTGGATGTCGAGCCCGTCGATCTCGGTGGTGAACTGCTCGAAGCGATTGAGCTTGGCTTCGCGCGCCCGCCAATCGTAGCCATCAGCCCAATAAGTGCAGATCTCCCGGATCCATTTCAGCGGCGCGCCCTGGCTCCAATCATCGACGAGCTCGGCTTCCGGCCAGCGGGTGCGGGCGAGGCGCGACTTGAGGTCCGAGAGGATGTCGTCGCTGATGGCGATGCGGAACGGTTTGATCGCGGTCATCGTGCCTCCCAGTTTCCTTTTGTCATTCCGGGGCGTGCGAAGCACGAACCCGGAATCCATTGAGCGACAGAGCTGGCGGCCTGATGGATTTTCTGATGCGCAATTGCGCATCATGGCTCGACGCTTCGCGTCGCCCCGGAATGACGGCCTAGCCCGACAACGCCGCCTTCACCAAGCCGCTGGCCTTCCCAAAATCCATCTGGCCCGCGTACTTCGCGCGCAGCACGGCGATCACCTTGCCCATGTCCTTCATGCCGCTCGCACCGGTCTCGCCGATCGCATCCGCGATCGCCTTCTTCACCTCGTCGTCGGCCATCTGCTTCGGCAGGTACGCCGAGATCACCGCGATCTCCTCGCGCTCCTGGGCTGCGAGCTCGGCGCGGCCGCCTTTTTCGTAGAGCTCGACCGACTCCTGGCGCTGCTTGATCATCTTCTGAAAGACGCCGAGCAGGTCGGCGTCCGACAGCGGCGGCTTGCCCTGCCCGCGGGCGTCGATGTCGGCATTCTTGATGGTCGAGTTGACCATGCGCAGCGTGGACAGCTTGCGCTCGTCCTTGGCCTTCATGGCCTCCTTGACCGCATTGTTGATGTCGTCGCGCAGCATGGTCGTGCTCTCCTGCAATATCCGAGGCCTGATCTAGGCCGTTCGCGCCCCTGAGACAACCTCGGTTCCGAGCCATTGGGTCAGCGCTCGTGCTGTCGCTTCCGGCTGCTCGGCTTGCGGCAGGTGCCCGCAGCGCTGGAGCACCACCAGCCTTGCGCCGGCGATGGCCTCCGCCATCTCCTTCGAGAACGCATTCGGGATGGTGTTGTCGGCATCGCCCGTCAGCACCAATGTCGGACACCTGATGGCCGGCAGTGTCGGTCGCGAATCCACCCGTGCGATGATTGCGGTCTGCTGCCGCAGATAACCCTCGACGCCGACATCCTCATCCTGCGCATGCACGAGCTCGAGAATATCGGCGTCGCCGCGCCGCGACGGATGCACGAGCTCCGGAAAACTCTCCTCGCGGACGGCGCGGAGCTCGCCGCGCCTCGCGCGCTCCATGAGGCCGCGGCGGCGCGCTGTCGCCTCCGGCGTATCGGGCCGCGCCTGGGTGTTGATCAGCGCGAGCTTGGCCACACGCTCGGGTGCCTGACGCATGATCTCGAGTGCGATGTAGCCGCCCATGGAATGGCCGGCGAGCGCGAAGCGCGGCGGCGCCTCGGCCAACACCCGGGCGGCGATCGCCGCCATGCTGTCGTCGCGGATATGGTTGGCAATCATCACCGGGCCGAACCGCCACAGCGCCGGGATCACCGGGACATAGATCCGGGCCGATGAGGCCAGCCCCGGAACCAGCAGAAGTGGGGTGGTCTGGTCCATTATTGCCTCGCAAGCCCCTCAAATTGCCGGAAATTGTGCGGCCGAGCTTAAGTGCGGGAGACGGGCTGTCAAATATGCAAAAACGCATGTGAATCCGCCCTCTCCCGCTTTGACGGCGGCGTCCGCGGGGACTATGAAACGCGCTCATGACACAACATGACAACGATCCCGCCTGGCCGGACCATAAACCGACCGCGCTCCTCGTGCTCGCCGACGGCACGGTGCTCGAAGGCTTCGGTCTCGGCGCCGAAGGCCACGCCGTCGGTGAAGTCTGCTTCAACACCGCGATGACCGGCTATGAGGAGATCCTCACCGATCCCTCCTATGCCGGCCAGCTCATCACATTCACCTTCCCGCATATCGGCAATGTCGGCACCAACGATGACGACATCGAGACGGTGAACATGGCCGCGACGCCGGGGGCGCGCGGCGTGATCCTGCGCACCGCGATCACCGATCCCTCGAACTACCGTGCCACCAAGCATCTCGACCAGTGGCTGAAGGCGCGCGGCATCATCGGCCTCTCCGGCATCGACACCCGTGCCCTGACCGCGCTGATCCGCAGCAAGGGCATGCCCAATGCCGTGATCGCGCATTCCAGGACCGGCGAGTTCGACCTGCATGGCCTGAAGGAAGAAGCACGCGAATGGCCGGGCCTCGAGGGCATGGACCTCGTGCCGATGGTCACTTCGGGCCAGCGCTTCACCTGGGACGAAACGCCCTGGCTGTGGGACAAGGGCTTCGGCCGGCAGGACAAGCCGGAATTCAACGTCGTCGCCATCGACTACGGCATCAAGCGCAACATCCTGCGCCTGCTCGCCGGCGTCGGCTGCAAGGTGACGGTGGTGCCGGCGACGACCTCGTCCGAAGATATTCTGGCGATGAAGCCGGACGGCGTGTTCCTGTCCAACGGTCCGGGCGATCCGGCCGCAACAGGCAAATATGCCGTGCCTGTGATCCAGGACGTGATCAAGTCGGGCACGCCGACCTTCGGCATCTGTCTCGGTCACCAGATGCTGGGCCTTGCCGTCGGCGCCAAGACGAAGAAGATGCATCAGGGCCATCACGGTGCAAACCACCCCGTGAAGGACGAGACTACCGGCAAGGTCGAGATCACCTCGATGAACCACGGCTTTGCCGTGGACGAGACCACGCTGCCGAAGGGCGCGACGCAGACTCACATCTCGCTGTTCGACGGATCCAATTGCGGCATCCAGCTCGACGGCAAGCCGGTGTTCTCGGTGCAGTACCATCCCGAGGCCTCACCAGGTCCGCGCGACTCGCACTATCTGTTCCAGCGCTTTGCGGACCTGATGCGGCAGAAGAAGAGCGCGTAGGGCGCGCTCTTCCGCAACTGCTTTGACGACATCGAGCCCGGGCCTTGTCCCGGGCTCTTGTCATTCCGGGCTCACGCGTCGCCCCGGATTGACGGAGGAGCGAGGAACGCCGCCTCACGCCCCTCGTTGATCCCTGCTAGATTCGCGCAGGAGCCCCGCCATGTCCGTCGTCCGCGACAACGCCGAGCCAATCGCCATCGTGTTCGGGGACGACGGCCTTACGCCGAACAACATCCGTCCGTTCCTGGTCTACCAAGCCGCGGTGAAGCTTGATCCGAAGCAGCCGGAAGCGACCATCGAAGATCTGTTCGAGGCGAACGGCTGGGGCCGCACCTGGCGCAACGGCGTCTACGATTATCTGCATTATCACGCGACGGTGCACGAGGTGCTCGGCGTCGCGCGCGGCAGCGCACGGGTCCGCTTCGGCGGCGACCACGGCCAGGAGCTGGACATCAAGGCCGGCGACGTCGCGATCCTGCCTGCCGGCACCGGGCATCAATGCATCAAGGCGAGCCACGATTTCTGCGTGATCGGCGCCTATCCGCCAGGCGCGAAGATGGAGATCACGAGGGCAACGCCGGAGAACCACGCCAAGGCGCTGAAGACGATTCCGCACGTCGCGCTGCCGCCGGCCGATCCCGTGACGGGGAAGGACGGGGCGCTGATGCGGTTGTGGAGCCAGCCATAAGCGCGATGCCGTGGGGCGGGCAAAGGCGCGCTCTAGCGCGCCGTGCCCACCACTTCCAGCTGGTGGGCACGCTTCCGCCTTCGCTCTTCGAGCCACGGCGGACAAGTCGCTTCGCTCACCCTACAAAGAGCTACGACATCCGGGTTACGCCTCGTTGCCGCCCTCCTGGCGGGTGGCTTCGAACAGGAACCAGGTGCGGCGCTCGGTCTCGTCGATGAAGTTTTCCAAGATGCTGGCGCTGGCGACATCGCCGGCCTCGTCGCAGACATCATGGGCCTTCCGCATCGCGGCGGCGACATGCTTGTTGTCCTGCATCAGCTCGCGCAGCATCTCGCGCGGCGGGACGTAGTCCTCGTTGTTGTCCTTGATGGTTTGGAGCTTTGCGACCTGGCCGATCGACTTCAGCGTGGTGCCGCCGATCTTGCGGACGCGCTCGGCGAGCTGGTCGGTGGTGGCGAAGATCTGGTCCGACTGCTCGTCGAGCAGCAGATGGTAGTCCCGGAAGTGGCGCCCGCTGATGTGCCAGTGGAAATTCTTGGTCTTCAGATATAGCGCGAAGGCGTCGGCCAGAAGCACGTTGAGCGCCTCCGAAACCTTCTTCACTCCGTCGGGCGACAAATCGGTGGGGGTATCGAGATCGGGGGAGATCTTATTGTTGGTTTTGCTCACGGGAGACCTTCCTGTTAGGACGCGGACATTGACGGCGCGCCGTCGCACCCCTAACGCAAGGCGGACAGCGCCGGTTCCTCCAGCGGAACCGTTTGGCCGGGGCCCTCGAATACCATGGACGATTGGATCGATTATTACGACTCCACGCATACGATCTATGTCAGCAAGCTGCATCGCGACTTGCACTTCCAGATCATCGCGCGGGACATCATCGGCTACATCTCCTCGCCGGACGCGACCGTGCTGGATTATGCGTGCGGCGAAGCCCTGTCGGCGAGCCAGGTGGCCGCTCGCTGCGGCAAGCTGATCCTCGCCGAGCCGGCGCCCGGCGTCCGCGGCCGGCTGATCGCGCGGTTTGCCCCGAACACCAGGATCCGCGTCCGCTCGCTCGACGACGTCCGCAACATGCAGGACCAGTCGATCGACCTCGTGGTGATGAACTCGGTCGCGCAATACATGGCGCCGGACGAGCTCGACGCCGCGCTCCTGAATGTCCACCGCATCCTGAAGCCCTCCGGAAAGCTGGTGCTGGGGGACATCCTGCAGCCCAATGTCGGCATGCTCAGGGACGTCATGGCGCTGCTCGGCTTCGGCCTGCGGCACGGCTTCCTGAAGGACGCGCTGATCGGGCTGATCAGCACCGCGCTGTCGGATTACCGTCAGCTGCGCACGCGGATCGGGCTGCAACGCTACAGCGAGGACGAGATCACCGCCAAGCTGAGGGCGGCCGGGTTCGCGGTCCAGCGCGCCCACACCAATATCGGCCACAATCGCTGGCGCATGACCTTCATCGCGCGGCCGCCGCTGGTTCGTTAAGCATAACAATTAGCCGTTGTGGCTTGTCGCGCTGCAATCAGACATGATCGCCGCGGCCCGGTGGCGGAAGCGTCTACGCGAGGGCGGTGCAACGCTCTACATCCTGGTTCAAATCCAGGCCGGGTCTCCAGCCTTCGCTGGCTCCGCCAGCTTCGGCTCGGCAAGCCGTATCGTTCGAAGGCTGCCGCGGCGAAGCCCGAAGGGCGAAGCCGGGCGTGGTTCGGTACGCCTGAAGCGCAGCGGAAGCGAAGACGGGCGTTCCCCCCACTGATCGCATCCGGGGCTACGCGTGGCGCGGCCACGCCCCCCAAGCAGCCCACCCCTCCCCTAACCGGTCAAAATTGGCGGTTGATGGGCGTTTTTCGGGGTTTCGCCGCCCCAAAAACTGGTCTAAGACCCACCCGCGCGCGAGGGAGACCACCGCGCTCTCGGCCACAGGGACGCGCAGCCGCGCGCCCTTTTTTTGTGCCCAAATTCCAGTCCGGCGAGAGTTGATGCCCAAACGTACAGACATCACCACCATCCTGATCATCGGCGCCGGTCCCATCGTGATCGGACAGGCCTGCGAGTTCGACTATTCGGGCACCCAGGCGGTGAAGACGCTGAAGGAAGAGGGCTATCGCATCGTCCTCGTCAATTCCAACCCGGCCACGATCATGACCGACCCGGAATTGGCCGATGCGACCTATATCGAGCCGATCACGCCCGAGATCGTCGCCAAGATCATCGAGAAGGAACGTCACGTCATTCCCGGCGGCTTCGCGCTGCTGCCGACCATGGGCGGACAGACCGCGCTGAACTGCGCGTTGTCGCTGCGGCGGCAGGGCACGCTGGAGAAGTTCGACGTCGAGATGATCGGCGCCACCGCTGACGCCATCGACAAGGCCGAGGACCGCCAGCTCTTCCGCGAGGCCATGACCAAGATCGGGCTCGAGACGCCGAAGTCGCGGCTCGCCAACGCGTCCGAGCTGAAGAAGTCGTTCCGCGACAAGCACCAGGCCGAACGTGCGAAGCTGTCGGGCGCAGCTCTCGATGAGCACGACCGGCAGTGGACGCTGGGCGAGAGCGAGCGTCGCAAGCGCTACCAGGAATACGCGTTCGGCCAGGCCATGATGGCGCTGTCCGAGATCGGCCTGCCCGCGATCATCCGCCCCTCCTTCACGATGGGCGGCACTGGCGGCGGCATCGCCTACAACAAGGAAGAGTTCCTCGACATCATCGAGCGCGGCCTCGATGCGTCTCCGACCAACGAAGTGCTGATCGAAGAATCCGTGCTCGGCTGGAAAGAGTACGAGATGGAGGTGGTGCGCGACAAGAAGGATAATTGCATCATCGTCTGCTCGATCGAGAACCTCGATCCGATGGGCGTGCACACCGGCGATTCCATCACGGTGGCGCCGGCGCTGACGCTGACCGACAAGGAATACCAGATCATGCGCGACGCCTCGCTGGCGGTGCTGCGCGAGATCGGGGTGGAGACCGGCGGCTCCAACGTGCAGTTCGGCGTCAATCCCGAGGACGGCCGCATGGTCGTGATCGAGATGAATCCGCGCGTGTCGCGCTCCTCCGCGCTGGCGTCGAAGGCCACCGGCTTTCCGATCGCCAAGGTCGCTGCCAAGCTCGCGGTCGGCTACACCCTGGACGAGATCGCCAACGACATCACCGGCGGCGCCACGCCGGCCTCTTTCGAGCCGACCATCGACTACGTCGTCACCAAGGTGCCGCGCTTCGCCTTCGAGAAATTCCCGGGCGCCTCGACCACGTTGACGACCTCGATGAAATCGGTCGGCGAAGTCATGGCGATCGGCCGCACCTTCCAGGAGAGCCTGCAGAAGGCGCTGCGCGGACTCGAGACCGGATTGACCGGCCTCGACGAGATCGAGATCGAGGGGCTCGGCCGCGACGACGACAAGAACGCGATCCGTGCCGCGCTCGGCACGCCGACGCCGAACCGGCTGCTCCAGGTCGCCCAGGCCATGCGGCTCGGCTGGTCGAACGAGGACATCTTCAACTCCTGCAAGATCGATCCGTGGTTCCTGGGCGAGATGCGCGGCATCGTCGACATGGAGGAGAAGGTCCGCAGGAACGGCCTGCCCGGCAACGCCTTCGGCATGCGCACCCTCAAGGCCATGGGCTTCTCCGACGCGCGGCTCGCGGTGCTCGCCGAGACGACGGAGGCCGAGGTGACCGCAAAGCGCCACGCACTCGGCGTTCGCCCGGTGTACAAGCGCATCGACACCTGCGCAGCCGAGTTCGCCTCGCCCACCGCCTATATGTATTCGACCTACGAGGCGCCGTTTGCGGGCGCGCCGGCGGACGAGAGCACGCCGTCCGACAAGAAGAAGGTCATCATTCTCGGCGGCGGTCCCAACCGCATCGGCCAGGGCATCGAGTTCGACTATTGCTGCTGCCACGCCTGTTTCGCGCTGCACGATGCCGGCTACGAATCCATCATGGTCAACTGCAATCCGGAGACGGTGTCGACCGACTACGACACCGCCGACCGGCTCTATTTCGAGCCGCTCACCGCCGAGGACGTGCTGGAGATCATCGCCAAGGAACGCAGTAAGGGCACGCTGCACGGCGTGATCGTGCAGTTCGGCGGCCAGACGCCGCTGAAGCTGGCACGCGCGCTGGAGGCTGCCGAGGTGCCGATCCTCGGCACCTCGCCTGATGCCATCGACCTTGCCGAGGACCGCGACCGTTTCAAGCGCGTGCTCGACAAGCTGCGGCTGAAGCAGCCGAAGAACGGCATCGCCTACTCGGTCGAGCAGGCGCGCCTGGTCGCAACCGATCTCGGCCTGCCGCTGGTGGTGCGTCCCTCCTACGTGCTCGGCGGCCGCGCGATGCAGATCATCCGCGAGGAGAACCAGCTCAGCGACTATCTGCTCGGCACGCTGCCGGAGCTGGTGCCGGCGGACGTGAAGGCGCGCTATCCGAACGACAAGACCGGGCAGATCAACACCGTGCTCGGCAAGAACCCGCTGCTGTTCGACCGTTATCTGTCCGATGCCACCGAGATCGACGTGGATTGCCTCTGCGACGGCAAGGACACCTTCATCGTTGGCATCATGGAGCACATCGAGGAAGCCGGCATCCATTCCGGCGACAGCGCCTGCTCGCTGCCGCCGCACTCGCTCGAGCCTGAGATGATCGAGGAGCTGGAGCGGCAGACCCGCGAGCTCGCGCTCGGCCTCGACGTGGTCGGCCTGATGAACGTGCAATACGCCATCAAGGATGGCGAGATCTACGTGCTGGAGGTCAATCCGCGCGCCTCGCGTACCGTGCCCTTTGTTGCCAAGGTGGTCGGCACGCCGGTCGCGAAGATCGCTGCGCGCGTCATGGCCGGCGAGAAGCTCGCCGATTTCAAGCTGAAGAAGGCGCAGCTCAAGCACGTCGGCGTCAAGGAATCGGTCTTCCCGTTTGCGCGCTTCCCAGGCGTCGACACGGTGCTCGGCCCCGAGATGCGCTCGACCGGCGAGGTCATGGGCATCGACCGGTCGTTCGCGGTGGCGTTCGCCAAGAGCCAGCTCGGCGGCGGCACGCGAGTACCGCGCAAGGGCACGGTGTTCGTCTCGGTGCGCGAGAGCGACAAGACGCGTATTGCCGAGGCGGTTCGCGAATTGCATTCACTCGGCTTCAAGGTGCTGGCGACCTCGGGCACCCAGCGCTTCCTGACCGATCAGGGCATCCCGACCGAGAAGGTGAACAAGGTGCTGGAGGGCCGTCCGCACATCGTCGATGCCATCACCAACGGCGACGTTCAGCTCGTCTTCAACACCACCGAAGGCCCGCAGGCGCTGGCCGACAGCCGATCGCTGCGGCGCGCGGCCCTCTTGCATAAAGTGCCGTATTACACCACTCTTTCCGGGGCCGTGGCGGCCGCGCAGGGCATCCGCGCCTATCTTGGCGGGGACCTTGAGGTTCGTACCCTGCAGAGCTACTTTTCGGAAACCTGATCGCTAGCGGCGGCAACGCTTCCGCTAAGTGATTGGCAATGAAGCCACAATGGCCGGAGGAACTGATCCGGCCAGGTGGCGGTTCTGTTCCGGCGCCAGAGCCCACATAACATCCCGGCGGGCGCGTGTTCAGCCCCGGGAATACCGACCAATCAAGGTTGCCGCGCCCTCGGTCTTTGGGGGCGCGCAGCTGAAGGACGAGAGAAGAGATGGAAAAGGTTCCGATGACCCAGGCCGGCTTTGTCGCGCTCGGGGAAGAATTGAAGAAGCGCCAGTCGGAAGATCGTCCGCGGATCATCGAGCATATCGCCGAGGCGCGCTCGCACGGAGACCTGTCGGAAAACGCGGAATATCATGCCGCGAAGGAAGAACAGTCCCACAATGAAGGCCGCATCGCCGAGCTCGAGGACAAGCTCGCGCGCGCCGACATCATCGACATCTCGAAACTGTCCGGCGACACCATCAAGTTCGGCGCCACCGTGACCTTGGTCGACGAGGACACCGAGAAGAAGACGGTGTGGCAGATCGTCGGCGAGGTCGAGGCCGATGCCAAGAAGGGCCGCATCTCCATCACCTCGCCGCTCGCGCGCGCGCTGATCGGCAAGAAGAAGGGCTCGACCGTCGAGGTCAATGCACCCGGCGGCGCCAAGGCGTATGAGATCACCAAGGTGGAGTGGCGGTAACGATCTGCCGCCGCACGTGATGAGATTTCGAAAGGGCCGCGCACTGCGCGGCCTTTTTTGTTGCCGCCTGTTGCCTGCGTGAGTGGACACGCATTCTCACCGCGCGTCATTGCGAGCGCAGCGAAGCAATCCGGAATCCCTCCGCGGAGACAGTCTGGATTGCTTCGTCGCAAGGGCTCCTCGCAATGACGGTGTTGATGCAGCAAGCTGCCCGTCCCGGACACGCTGCAATGCTTCAGCGTTGCGGCGCGGAGCCGGAGCACGAGACCGGCGAATCTACCGCCGCCCCTTCACATCAAGCGGCACGGCGGCTTCATACTTCGAATTGTGGAGCACCAGCGAGGTCCTGACATTGCGCACGTGGGGCGCGGCAGTGAGGTGGGTGACGAAATCCTGGAAGGTCGCCATGTCTGGCGCGACGCATTTGAGGATGAAATCGACCTCGCCCGACAGCATCCAGCATTCCCGCACCAGGGGCTCGGCGCGGACGAACGCCTCGAACGCGCGCAAATCCGCCTCGGCCTGGCTGGAGAGGTGCACCGCGGCGAACACGGTGACGTCGAAACCGAGCTTGCGGGCGTCCAGCAGGCCCCGATAGCCGTGGATGTAGCCCTCCTCCTCCAGCGCCCGAACGCGGCGCAGGCAGGGTGGCGGCGAGATGCCGACTCGCTTGGCCAGCTCGACATTCGTGATTCGACCGTCGGCCTGAATCTCGGTGAGAATCTTCAGGTCGATCTCGTCTAGGTTCCGCGACACGTGATTGGAACTCCTGGCCTTTACGGCGGTACTGGTGGGTTTTCGCAATCCTCATAGCCCAGTCCGCAACCTTAGCGCAATTTTATTGCGCGCGCACCGCAAGGGACTTTTGTTCCCTGTTGGAAAAATCCGCCGATAGGGAATGCAATTCTTGCATAGCTCACCAGAAGGCTTAGATTAGCTCTGATATTTCAGCGCCTCGGCGAGGCCTCCCGGCATGTTCCGCGCCCGCGCTGCAAATCCCCCGTGAAAGGCGTCCATCGAAATGTCCGCTCCTGTTCATGCAAAGGTCGTCATTATCGGCTCCGGTCCCGCCGGTTACACCGCGGCGATCTACGCCGCGCGGGCCATGCTCGAGCCGATCCTGATCCAAGGCATCCAGGCCGGCGGCCAGCTCACCATCACCACTGATGTCGAGAACTATCCGGGCTTTGCCGACGTGATCCAGGGCCCCTGGCTGATGGAGCAGATGGAGAAGCAGGCGGTCCATGTCGGCACCAGGATCGTCTCCGACCTCGTGATCAAGCTCGACACCTCGCAGCGGCCGTTCCGCCTCACCTGCGATTCGGGCGACGTCTATCTCGCCGACACCGTCATTCTCGCCACCGGCGCGCAAGCGCGCTGGCTCGGGCTGCCGTCCGAGACGAAGTTCCAGGGCGGCGGCGTATCGGCCTGCGCCACCTGCGACGGCTTCTTCTACCGCAACAAGAACGTCGTGGTGGTCGGCGGCGGCAATACCGCGGTCGAGGAAGCCCTGTACCTCACCAATCATGCGTCGCAGGTCACCATCGTGCATCGTCGCGATCACTTCCGCGCCGAGCGCATCCTGCAGGAGCGGCTGTTCAAGCATCCGAAGATCAAGGTGATCTGGGACAGCGCGGTCGACGAGATCTGCGGCACCGAGAACCCGAACAAGGTCACCCATGTCCGTCTGAAGAACGTCAAGACCGGCGCGCTCACCGACGTGAAGAGCGACGGCGTTTTCATCGCCATCGGCCATGCGCCGGCGACCGAGCTCGTCAAGGACCAGGTCAAGCTGAAACCCTCGGGCTATGTCGAGGTCGCCCCGAACTCGACCGCCACCTCGGTGCCCGGACTGTTCGCCGCCGGTGACGTCGCCGACGAGACTTATCGCCAGGCCGTGACGGCCGCAGGCCTCGGCTGCATGGCAGCGCTCGAGGCCGAACGTTTCTTGGCCCTGCGCGCCAGCGAGCGCGCGGCAGCGGAATAAAGATCATGCCTCGAACACGCGACGGATTTACGGATATGGACTGGGACAAGCTGAAGGTGTTTCACGCGGCAGCGGAAGCGGGCAGCTTCACGCATGCGGGCGAGCAGCTCGGCCTGTCGCAATCGGCGGTGTCGCGCCAGGTCTCGGCGCTGGAGCAGGAGCTTTCGGTCTCGCTGTTCCACCGCCACGCCCGCGGCCTGATCCTCACCGAGCAGGGCGACCTGTTGTTCCGCACCGCGCATGACGTCTTCATGCAGCTCCAGGCGGCGCGCGCCAAGCTGACCGACAGCCGCGAGCGGCCGAGCGGCGACCTCAAGATCACCACCACCCCCGGCGTCGGCATCAACTGGCTGATCCCGCGGCTCGGCGAGTTCACCGCGCTGTATCCGGAGATCCGCATCTCGCTGATCGTCACCGACGAGGAGCTCGATCTGTCGATGCGCGAGGCGGACGTCGCGATCCGCACCCGCAAGCCGACGCAGCCGGATCTGATCCAGCGCAAGCTTTTCGCGATGGGCTTCCACGCCTATTGCTCGCCGGAATACATCAAGCGCTTCGGTACGCCGCGCACGCTGGAGGAGCTCGACTCCCACCGCATCATCACGCTCGCCGACGGCAACTTCGCGCCGCACTTGCAGAACCGCAACTGGCTCGTCGAAGCCGGCCGCAACGGCTCCGGTCCACGCGAGGCCTATTTCAGGGTGAACAACATCCTCGGTCTCGTGCGCGCCTGTCAGCAGGGCCTCGGCATCGCCGCGCTGCCCGACTACCTCGTGGAGGAACAGAGCAAACTCGTGCAGCTGTTCGGCGAGTCGGATTCGATCCAGCTCGACACCTATTTTGTATATCCCGAGGAGTTGAAGACGGTGGCGCGCGTGCAGGTGTTCCGCGACTTCGTGGTCAGCAAGGCGCAGCGCTGGCCGTCCTGATTTCCGCATGACTGACATGCGGCCTCGGCTGTTGCTGCAGGACGCTCGTCAAGCTCATACTGTTTGCACGCTGAGCCTTCGCGTTGCGCATTTGTCCCCCTCCTCCAGTGGCGCGGGAGTTCAGTAATCCCTCTTGGAAGGTGATTGTGTCGGCCTCACGTGGCCAATACCTTAAGCCGGGCTCTTTGAGCCCGGCTTTTTTTCGCCCAAATCGGCCTTCGCCTTCCGCGTGTATTGACAGTTCCACGCATACCCCGCATCATTTGCAGATGATCACGAAGCCGTGCGCAGCAATCTCGAAAAAAGGCCCCCATCCCGGGGCCTCGGATTTTTGCGCGCACTAGCTAAGCTTCGTCATCGCTGCAAATCCCGAAAACCCCGCCGCCTGGACGGGGTTTTTTCATGTGCCCTCCGTCTCAGGCCTTTTTTCCCGAGAAGGAGATGGAAACATGACTGGTCTACAGGAACAATTGCACGGGCTGTGGCTGCCGCTGGTGACGCCGTTTCAGGGCGGCGCGCTCGACGAGCGGTCGCTGCGGCGGCTGACGCGGCACTACAGCGCGCAAAGCATCGACGGCTTCATCCTGGGGGCGACCTCCGGTGAAGGCATGACGCTGCGCGAGGCCGAGCTCGAACGGCTCGTCGCCGTCGTGCGCGACGAGATGGCGGCGGGCCGCCGCAACGTTCCGGTCTGCCTCGGACTATCAGGCGCCGACACCTCGCGGCTCAAGGAACGTCTCGACGAGACCGCGGACTGGCCGATCGACGGTTATCTGATCGCAAGCCCTTACTACGTGCGGCCCTCGCAGCGCGGGCTGCTGGCGCATTTCGAGACGCTCGCCGATCACGCCGCCTGGCCGCTCGCGCTCTACAACATTCCCTATCGCACCGCGGTGAACATCACCAACCAGACCATGCTGCGGCTCGCCGAGCACAAGAATATCGTGGGCCTGAAGGATTGCGGTGCGAGCCGCGAGCAATCGATCGCGCTGCTGCGCGACAGGCCGAGGGAATTTCGCGTGCTCACCGGCGAGGACGCGAACTATTTCGAGGCGCTTGGTGACGGCGCCGACGGCGGCATCGTGCTGTCGGCCCATGTCGAGACCGCGGCGTTTGCGGCGGTTTACGCCGAGCACAAGCGCGGCAATCACGACGCGGCGCTGGCGCGCTGGCAGGAGGTTGCCGAGCTGACGCGGCTGTTGTTCACCGAGCCGAGCCCGGCGCCGGCAAAGTACTGGCTGTGGCGGGTCGGCCTGATCGACAGCCCCGAAGTGCGACTGCCGATGGTGGAGGTCAGCAGCGAGCTCGCGGCGATGATCGATCGCGAAATCGAGCGACGCATGCAGGTCGCGGCGTAGCGCTTCCTTCACCCTCCCCTGGAGGGGGAGGGTCGCTACGCATGCAGCGAAGCGGAATGCGTAGCGGGGCGGGGTGACAGTCCCTCCACGTCCAACGCTGCCCGAGTTGGGAGATCACCCCACCCCGCTCGCGCTGCGCGCGATCGACCCTCCCCCTTCAGGGGAGGGTGAGCGCGCCCTTGGTTAACCGGACCCCAACGCCCTTCGCTCCCGCCGCACGGTGCATCCACGCCTCGTTTACGCACTGGTGCCTATCGTTGTCCCTTCGAAGCCTTCTCATAGGGGGAATGACCATGGGGCATCGCACCCAGCCTACGGCCGCGAGCCAGTTCGCGCCCGCCGATCTCTTGCAGGGAATTCTCGTCGTATCGTCGTTCGGGTTCTGGGCGGTGATGCTCGGCCTGATGCCGGTGCTGCTGTTTCGGGTCTGGCTCGCCTGAGGCGGCTCTTCGCGCAGATGGTTAAGCGGAGGTCGCAAATGCGCTCAAAATGCGAGCGGGATTGCAAGCCGGAATCTTAAAGCATCCCGCGTAACGTCCACGCCCATAAGCGAAGAAATCGCGGGGGCGTTTGTGAATAGTCATAATGAGATGGCGTCGCATTTCGGCGCCGGACACCAGAATCTGTCCACCGAACAGAACTTTACCACCGAGGACATTCTCTGGGCCGTCGGAATCTGGTCGGTGATCCTGACTCTGTCGCCGGTCATCGTGTTCTACATGCTGATGGTGGCGTAATCTTCATTTCGTCATTCCGGAGCGGACGAACGCCACAAACGCAAAACGCGCGGACATCCGCGCGTTTTTCGTCCGGGGAATGATTTAAAAAATTATGCAGCCTGCTTGTGCATTGCGCCGGATGCCGACGCCGTGCCGCGAATAGCCTTCACTGAACGCTCGATCGCCGCCCACAGCCTTGCGATTTCCTGAGCCGCACGGCTCTCGGCCTGATACTCCCGCGCGCCTTCGCCGTGGCTCAACGCCATCAGCAGATCCGAACGGTTGGTGATCTGGCCGCCCCACACCGGAGCACGGAATTTCGCCAGCGCTTCGCGAGCGATGGTGACGATCGGGCTTTCGGCTTCGTCGCGCTTGGCCGGCGCACCATTCAGCACGACCGCGTAGGGCTTGCGCGCGGCGCGGCACATCTGGATGGTTTCCTGCACCGCGTTGACGTCGAACACGCCAGGACGGGCGGGAATCACGACCATGGTGGCGTTGCGGATCGCGTCGTCGACGACGGCCGACAGGTTCGGCGGCGTGTCGATCAAGACCCATTCATAACCGTCGCGCTTGGCAGCGGAGACGATGCCGCTGACGGAGTTCACGGCCGCCTTGATCGGCGGTTCGTTGGTACCACGCAGCTTGTGCCACAGCGTCAGCGAGCCCTGAGGGTCCGCGTCCACCAGCATGACCTGTTTACTCGCCTTGATCTGCGCGGCGAGATGTGCAGCCAGGGTACTCTTGCCCGAGCCGCCCTTACGCGATGCAAAAACAATAACGTTCATACCTTCGGCCTCCAGATTGACCCCAGGCCGCGAAAATGAATCACGACGCTGATTCGTGAAAGATAAATTTATCGGGAGTGGCGCCACGGTCACGAAATAACAAGGCGGGCTGGCTTTTGAGTCACACTGTGATGTGCGGGGCGCGACGAGAGCTGCAATGGACGTGCGCGCGCGTGTGTGCGTTTCTTGAGCAGTCGTTCGGGATAGAGCGGAATGCAACCTCGCCGCGCAAACCGGCATCCGACTCTTTTCCGTCGCGCTTGCGTCG
The DNA here is from genome assembly GCF_042263385.1 of Bradyrhizobium tunisiense. Taxonomy (NCBI): domain Bacteria; kingdom Pseudomonadati; phylum Pseudomonadota; class Alphaproteobacteria; order Hyphomicrobiales; family Nitrobacteraceae; genus Bradyrhizobium; species Bradyrhizobium tunisiense. The sequence continues at coordinate 795,993 of NZ_JBHLEV010000003.1, read as the reverse complement.
CAGGCCTCACGCCAGTCGGCGCGAACAAAAGGAGTCCGTTACCTTACGAAGTTTCGCAGGGGGAACGCGGATAGCCTCAGCCGTCGCTGGTCTTTTTCTTCTTGGCCGCCGGCTTGGCGGTCTTCTTCGCGGTTTTGGGCGCGATGTTGGTCGGCCTGCCGGCGCGCTGCTCGCTTGGCTCCGGTCCGCGGCGGAAGAACACCGCGCATGGCGGCGAGAGCTGCGCCTTCTTCTTGATCATGCAGGCGGTGATGGCATCGACGTTCGGCACGAACTCGCCGCACAGCCGCATCGCATCCGGCGTGCAGGCCTGCTGCTCCTCCTGGGTGTAGGCGAAGCCGGCACCGGGCTGGACCAGCACGGCGAGGGCCATGCCGAGAGTGGCAGCAGCCAAGGATGTCTTGAAGCGAAGCGCCGGCATTGAAACCCCCACATGTCGAGTCAGAGGGAATAGTGGGTGAACGGCGGTTCGTTGGCAACGAGGGGGGACGCGAAAGGTCGGAGCTGTGCGGTCTCGGCAACAGGCGGGCCAGCCCGGCACCAGCTAGGGCTCCGCAGTTCCCGGGGCTCCCTCGCAAAAATCGCGAAAACAACCCCATGCACAGTAGCCAAGCCACGGTAATCCCTCGCGTTTCACCTCTTAGGATTAAGCGAACCGCGTTTGACTTGTCGGGCAAAACAGGGGCATCATGTCGTCATCAAGCAGATGCGCGTGAGGTGGTTGGCTCGTCTCCTGCGCTTGTCGAAAAGCGCACGGAGGAGGACGGTCGCATGGAAGGGAATGAGGCGGAGCTGCCGCTGGCGGGTGTCACGGTGGTCTCGCTCGAGCAGGCAATCGCAGCGCCGCTGGCGAGCCGGCACCTGGCGGACTGGGGCGCGCGGGTCATCAAGATCGAGCGGCCGGGCACCGGAGATTTCTGCCGGGACTACGACCACGTGATGAACGGCATGTCGAGCCAGTTCGTCTGGACCAACCGCTCCAAGGAAAGCCTCGCCATCGACATCAAGAGCGAGGACGGCCGCGAGGTACTCGACGCCCTGCTGCCGCAGGTGGACGTGTTCATCCAGAATCTCGCTCCCGGCGCGGCGGAGCGGCTCGGCCTCGATGCCGCATCGCTGCTGCGCAAATATCCGCGCATCATCGCCTGCGACGTCTCGGGCTATGGCAGCGGCGGCCCCTACAGCGACAAGAAGGCCTATGATCTCCTGGTCCAGTGCGAGGCCGGCGTGCTCGCCGTCAACGGCACCGAGGCGGAGCCGGCCAAGGTCGGGCTGTCCGTGGTCGATATCGCCACCGGCATGTACATCCTCAACGGCGTGCTGATGGCGCTGTACCGGCGCGAGCGGACCGGCAAAGGCACGGCCTTCCAGGCCTCGCTGTTCGATTCCATCACGGACTGGATGAGCTATCCCGCCTTCTACACGGAGAGCACCGGCCGGCCGCTGCCGCGCACGGGCGCGCGGCACGCGACCATCGCGCCTTACGGCCCGTTCCGGGTCGGCGACGGCAGCACGATCTTCTTCGGCATCCAGAACGACCGGGAATGGCGGTCGCTGTGCCGCATCGTGCTCGGCGACGCCGGCTTCGCCGACGACCTGCGCTTCCGCACCAATCCGCTGCGCATGCAGAACCGGACCGAACTGGAGGCGCATATCGAGCAGCGCTTCGCGGCGATGACCGGCGACGAGGTGCTGCGGCTGCTCGACGAGGCCGCGATTGCCAACGCGCATCTGAACTCGGTCGAGGCCTTCCTGAAGCACGAGCAATTGCATGCGCGCGGGCGCGTGCAGAGCGTCGGCTCTCCCAACGGCCCGGTGACGAGCTTCCTGCCGGCGCTGACCATTCCAGGCCTTACGCCGCGGATGGATCCGGTGCCTGATTTGGGCGAGCACAACGAGGCCATCCTCCGCGAGCTCGGCCTCGGCGGGGAGAATTGACGATGGCCTCGCTGCGGCCGAGCCGGGCCTGGTTGGCTGTTCCCGCCCATCGCGCCCGTCTCGTCGCCAAGGCGGCGGCTTCAAACGCGGATGCGGTGTTCATGGATCTCGAAGACGCCGTGCCGCCAACCGAGAAGGGCGCCGCGCTGGAAGAAGCGGTGCGGTCGCTGTCATCGCTCGACTGGGGCGACAAGCGCGTCGCGGTCAGGCTGAACGCGGTCGACAGCCCGTTCATCGCGGACGAGATCCGCGCGCTGGCCGCCCTGCCCCAGCTGGATGCGGTGATCGTGCCGAAGGCGGAGCGCGCCGGCGACATCGTCGCCATCGCCGATCGCTTGCGCGCCGCCGGGCCGGACCGCGCCGCGCCCGTCGCGCTCGACCTGCTGATCGAGACCGCGCTCGGCCTCGTCAATGTCGATGCGCTGGCCGCAGCGCACCCAAGCGTCGCCGCGCTGCATCTCGGCGTCGGTGACCTCGCGGCCTCGCTCGGCGCACGCACCTCCGACATCGGGATTTCGCCGGACGGCTACCGCCATCTCGGATCGGCGCAGAGCGGCTACGCTTCAGCGCCGCTCGACCTGTTCGCCTATCCCATGATGCGCATGCTGGTGGCCGCGCGCGCCTTCGGCCTGCGCGCCATCGACGGCCCCTGCGGGGCGTTCCGCGACGCCAGGCTGACCGAGGCCAGTGCGCAGAAAGCCGCGGCGATGGGCTTCGACGGCAAGCAGGTGATCCACCCCGATCAGATCGAGCCGACGCTGCGCGCCTTCACGCCGTCGGAGGAAGAGCTGGCGCAGGCGCGGCGCGTGGTCGAGGCCATGGAAACCGCGGAGGCGCAAGGCCAGGGCGCGGTCACGCTCGACGGCAAGATGATCGACTATGCCAATGTGCGCATGGCGCGCCGGATCATCGAGCTGGGATCGTAGGCGCGCATGGCAACCTTGCTGATCGTCGCGCCGGTGTTTGCGCTGATCGCGGCCGGCTATGCGTCGGTGCTGTTTCGCTTCGTCTCGGAGGGCGCGCACAAGGGCATCAGCGAATTCGCCTTCAGCATCGCGATCCCTGCGCTGCTGTTTCGCACCATCGTCGTCTCGGAATTCCCCGATGTCAGCCCCTACAGGATGTGGGGCGCCTATTACGGCGCGCTGGCGCTGATCTGGCTCGCGGGGATGGCCGTCTCGGCGCTGCTGCGCCGCGGGCGCGGCGGCAGCGAGGATGGCGTGGTGTTCGCGATCGGATCGGTCTACGGCAACATCGTGATGCTCGGCATTCCGCTCGTGCTCTCCGCGCTCGGCAACGAGGCGGCGGGCCCGATGGCGCTGATCCTGTCGGTGAACACGCCGCTGCTCTGGCTGTGCGGCACGCTGCAGATGGAGTTCGTCAGCCGCAAGCAGGCGGGCTCGCCGCTTGCAATCGTCTGGCCCGTGATCGCCGACCTCGCGCGCAACCCGTTGATGCTGGCGATCGGCTTCGGCGTGATCTGGCGCTTCTCCGGCCTCGGCCTCACCCCCGTCGTCGACCGCACCATCGAGCTGCTGGCGCAGGCGGGCTCGCCGACGGCGCTGATCGCGCTCGGCATCAATCTGTTTCGCTTCGAGGTGAAGGGCGAGAAGCTGAGCATTCTTGTGATGTGCGCGCTCAAGCTCGCGGCCATGCCGGCAGCAGCGTTCGTGCTGGCAAGGATGCTCGACCTGCCGCCGATCGCCGCCGGCGTCATCGTGCTGTTCGCGGCGATGCCGACCGGCGCCAACGCCTACATCTTCGCGGTGCAGTATCAGCGGCTGGTGAACCCGGTCTCAGGCGCGGTCGCGCTGGGCACGCTGCTGGCGGCGCTGACATTGCCGGTGGTGGTGTGGGTGGTAACGCGGTGAGGCGTCCGGGGCTTTGCGGGCAACGCCGCACGGCCTCCCCGCGTCGAATTGCCAATCAGCGCAGGCCGAAGAACGAGAGCACCGCAGCAATCACGACGATCAGCCCGATGATATAGATGATACCGTTCATAGCTCCACTCCCTCAGCGTTGTCAGTCCTGCCGCAGCTACAAACACTCAGGGACATGAAAAGGTTCGCCGATGCCGGCTGCCGTTTTCTGCCGAAACCGGGGAACGAAAACGAACCATCCTGCTTCGGCGCGCTGGGCGCCGCGCGATGATTTTGCCTTTACACGCAAAGGTCGCCAGGCTTGCCTGATACCTCTTTCAGGGAGGGTGACATGGGACAGCGCGAAGACATGCTCACATTGATCAGGGCCGGCTACGCCGCGCGCGACGGCGGTGACACCGATAGCCTGGTCTCAGCTTTTCATCCCGAGGGCGTGTTCACCTTGATGGGCAACAAGAGCGCGCTCGAATTGACAGGAACAATGCAGGGCCACCCGACCCTGCGCGAGGCTTTCACTCAGTTCACCGCCGGCTTCGGCTTCGAAGGCCGCGAAATCCTGAGCGAGCTGGTCGACGGAGACCGCGTCGCCGTCCATTCGCGCGTCAATGTGCGATACCACCCGACCGGGAAAGCGGTGGGCACCGAGATACTGGACCTGTTCAGATTTCAGGATGGGAAGATTGTGGAGTTGATTGAATTTGCGGATACGGCGCAGATCAAGGCGATGATTGCGTGAGGCGCGGGCCCGGTACATTGTCGCCGTCATTCTGATGACGGCCGAGCGCTATTCAGTGCGCTGGCCCACGCGCCAGCCCATCTCCCAAAAGTCTGCCTCGAGGCGGGTGGCTTCCTTGAAGATCGCGATCAGCTCTGCCTCGCGGGCCGGCGTGGCGTAGAGATCGGCGAGATGATCCAGATGCGCCCGCGCGTTGGCAGCGACCTCCTGGTACGGCACGCCGGCGTACTCGGCGATCCAGACGCGATAGGCGTTCGTCGCCGCGTCCGCATGGGGTCGCGCGGCAAGCCGCGTTGCGATCTCCGCGTACCCGATCACGCAGGGCGCAAGCGCCACCTTGAGCGCGAGCAGATCGCCGCGCATTCCCGCATCCAGCACGTAGCGCGTATAGGCCAGCATCTCGGCCGCCGGAGGAGCCTGTTCGAGGTCGGCCGGGGATAGACCCCAATCGGCACAGAGCTTCACATGCAGGTTCATCTCGACATCGAGAATGGCCGACAGCCCGGCCGCTGCCTCACGCATGTCGGCAAGCGTGGGCGACTTGTAGACCGCAAGCGCGTAGGCGCGAGCAAACTCGATGAGAAACAGATAGTCCTGAACGAGATAGTGACGAAACGCCGCCTCGGGGAGCGAGCCGTCCGCCAACCCGTTCGTGAAGGGATGTTCGGTGTAGGCCCGCCATTCAGTGGATGCTGCTGTCTTGAGACGCTCGAAGAAACTCACGATGTCTTTTTGCCTGGGTTGCTTGTCGATGAACGTCTCTGGTCCAATCGATAGCGCATTGCGAAGGGAGGAGCTACGGTGACAGACACAAAATTGGCTTTGAGCAGCGTTGCAGACACACCCCGCTTCGAGAGCTTGGTGCCCTGTCTGGTGCACAACCGTAACTGCTTCGATCGTGGATCATACCGCTTATCAGCCTCATCGAACCGGACACCTCACGACTAAATGCCCGCCGCTCACACCGCCCGGGCATCGACTCAGTCCCATGCGCGTCTCCTCGCGCAACTTCGTTTTTACGTACAGGTTGTGATTCCGAACGCCCATCTTGCAGTTAAGGCCAACCCTGCTAGCATGTTCATATTTCGTTCCGGTGAGACATGGCTCAGAATTCAACGATTGAGTGGACCGACGCTACTTGGAACCCAGTTACGGGCTGCACGAAAATTAGCCCCGGCTGTGATCATTGCTACGCTGAACGATTCTCTGAGCGCTTTCGGGGTGTGAAGGGACATCCTTTTGAGTATGGCTTTGATCTAACTATGCGCCCGGAGCGACTTGAGCAGCCGCTCGCTTGGAAGCGCCCGAGGATGATCTTCGTGAACTCAATGAGCGATCTCTTCCACAAGCTCATCCCTTCCGACTTCATCTCAACTGTCTTCGATACGATGGAGATGGCCGACTGGCACACCTTTCAAGTGCTGACCAAGCGAAGCTCGATTCTCCGGTCGTTTATAAATGCTCGATATCAAACTCGTCCGGCACCATCGCATATTTGGCTCGGAGTATCGGTGGAGGACAGCAAACGAACGTCACGTATACGCCATTTGCAAGAAACCAATGCCAGCGTCCGGTTTGTATCCATCGAGCCTCTACTTGGGCCGCCGGGTACGATCAATCTCTCCGATATCTCTTGGGTAATTGCCGGGGGTGAGAGTGGACCGGGTGCGCGTCCGATGGAACTTGCTTGGGCACGCTCGGTCCGCGACCAGTGCATCGCCCAACGCGTACCATTCTTTTTCAAACAATGGGGCGGCTTGCGACCGAAATCCGGTGGCAGGGATTTGGATGGTAGGGAATGGAATGAATTTCCCGTTCGCTCGAAACTTCAGGCCGCTGAGTAGATGCGATGCCTGATCCAAGCCTTTATGTCGGCCGTGAACAAACGTACGTAAAGCACTTTTTTCTCGAGCGTTATCTCGAGCGAGTCGCCTACATCATCTACTCGTTCCAAAGCGATTTCGTTTACGTCGATGGATTTTCTGGCCCATGGAAGTCAGCCGCAGAAAGCTACAACGACACGTCCTTTAGTCTCGCGCTGAAGCAGCTGCGGGCCGTCCGGTTGGGGCAGAAGGAGGGACGTAGGAAGGACGTGACGTTCAGGTGTCAGTTTGTTGAAAAGGATCCTCGGGCGTTTGCAGAGCTGAAGACGACGGTCGCAGGCATCGATGATGTGACGATTGAACTGATCAACGGCAAGTTCGAGGACCACATCGCAGATGCCGTAAAGTTTGTCGGGCAGTCCTTCTCATTGATCTTCATCGACCCGACTGGGTGGACAGGCTAAAGCCAAAGTCAGACCGGACCTATTTTTACCTGATCTACGCCACACGCCATCGCAAGGGAATTGAGGAGTTTCGCGCAATCGAGCAGGAGGCGATTAACGTCCAAGAGAGCCTTCGCAACGACGTGAAGTATCAAGCGGCAGTATTACGCACCGGCCAGCCCGGATTATTCGGGTCAGCGATCTCAGATGGTGCAGTCGCTTCTTATAAAGATGAACGCAAGATGCAGCTTGATCAGGCCTACGCCAAGCTTCTTGAACTGCTCCGTTCTCATACCGAAGGCATATCGTTCGGAGCCATTATCGGGCCAATCATGGAGACGCCGCTTACGTGGAAGAGCGACCTTAACGCTTGGATCAACGACTTGCGGAAGCAGGGTAAGGTTGAGGTTCTTGGGATGAAGCCAAGAGAGCGAACCTACAAACCAGAGCATCGAATTGTCCCAAGGGGTGTATTGTAATTTGGCCTATCGCCGCAGCCCCCTTCACTGGAGCTGTGATGTGCGCGCGCCGGTGGTAACGCGAAGCGGCAGTGTTGGACGACTCACGCCTGTTACCGGGCCACGCTGAACTGTTGGAATCGCTGGTACAGTTGGGTGGGCTCGAACCACCGACCTCCTGTTCCACAGACAGGCGCTCTAACCAACTGAGCTACAACTGCATCCTTGCGAGCCGCCCTGAAGGGGTGCCTGAAAAGGCTTGACGCCTGAGGGGGCTGGACGGGGCGGAAACTAGGTGCAACGGCCCGGTTTGGCAAGGCCGCAATGGGGTGAAAAACCGGGTGAAATCGCCCTGTGTGCTGGCGCTTATAGGGCGTTCAAGCTTCCACAACCTCGCGGCCGGGCTTGTCCCGCCTGCGGGGCCGAAGCCCCTTCGGCGCGGCGAAGGCCCGGCCATCCACGCCTTTGCCCGCGGCACTGAGAACGTGAATGCCCCGGACAAGCCAGGGCATGACGACCTTCTGGAAGCGCGAGAGGTGAAGAAAAACCCGGGCGTTTCGGCCCGGGTTTCTCTCAACTCAAACCGGCCTTACCGCTCAGGCGGCGGGCTTGTAGTACTTCGAGGCACTCGCCTTGATCGGCTCGGCGGTCTCGGCGGCGACGCGCTGGGTGAGCTCGACCAGCTCCTTGGCCTGGGACTGGAAGGTCTCGAACTGGGTGCGGGTGTGGCCGGTCCACAGCTCCAGCGCCTCGGTCGGCGACTTCAGGCCGAACAGCTGCTGGGCGAAGTCGAGCTGGGCGTTGCTGTTGGCCTTCATGAACTCGACCAGCTTGGCGGTGTACTCGCTCGCGCCCTTGGAGGCGGAGGTGAAGACGGCCTCGACGGTGCCGTTGTGGGTCTCGGCCGCGTCCTTGAACTTGGCGTAGCTCTCGCGGGCCTGCGCCGCGCCCTTTTCGGCGAACGCACGCATCTGCTCGGGAACCTCGAACGGAATGATCGAGGCAGAAAACGGATCAGTCGCACCTGTCATGGTCGTCCCTCACGATAATGAAAATAATGGAGTGAGCCTTCTGGCGCGCCCGCCGGCCAACCGGGGCCATCTGATGGCGGGAACGAAGACTGGCAACGCGAAACAAACGATGTGGCTCGCCCAGTGCCCAGGATTATGGCAGCCTATCGTGTCAACATTGTGCAGCGCAACGCGCCAACAGGGTGCATTGCGAAATTTAATCTAGGTGAGGGCGAGGTTCCGGTATTGGGGAACCGGGGGTTGAGGGTGGATGTGCGCGCTATCCCGCCGTCATTCCGGGGCGCGACGAAGTGGCGAGCTATGGTGCGCAATTGCGCACCGGAGAATCCATTCCTCCACCGTCTCTGCGGCCTGATGGAGTCCGGGCTCCCGCTGCGCGCCCCGGAATGACGGAGGAGAGACTTTCGAATCCCTTGGATGAACCGGGCGGCGGCTTGCGGGGGTGGCCGGATTAAGGTTATCGCGGCTTTGGGGGACCTCCGAGGGGCCGGGCCGTGGACCTGCCCGCGCCCGCGGGCGATAACCCTTTCTTAAGGCTGTCATTCCCGGCAGCCGCCAGCTTCATGCGTGAGACTAAAGCCGGTCGGATGACGAGTTCGGATTTCCAGTTGCGAGGTGTGGGCGATCCCCGGCTGGCCGTGCATGCGACCTCTCAGCAGCCCGCCTGGCTGTGGTCGACCGACGGCGCGCGCGTGCTGTGGGCCAATCCGGTCGGCGCAAGACTGTTCGGCGCGGCAAACAGCGCTGCGCTCGCGGACAGGATGTTTGGCCCGGCGGACAGCCATCGGCGTCAGGTTATCAGGCTCGCCCGGCAACTGCCGGCGAACGGCTCCATCAGGCTCGAACGTCTGCGCGGTTTCGGCGCCCGGCTCGGCACGCTGATGACCTGCGCCTGCGCACGGCTCGACTTTGCCGACGGCAGTCATGCGGTGCTCGTCACCGCGATGGACCCGAGCTTGCGCACCATGCCGCTGGTCGAGCGGCTGCTTCGTCTGGTCGACGGCGCCAAGGTGCCGATGGCCGCTTTCGCGCCCGACGGCCTGTTCGTCGGCGCCAGCGAGGCCGCCCGCTCCCTGCTCGGCTTTCGCGATCTCGGCGAGGCCGGCCTCGACCGTGCCCGAAGCGATGCGCTGCGCGAAGGCCGCGCCGAGACGCCGATCGGGATCGGCCAGATGGTGCTGCAACGGGTCGGCACGGGCGCCGATGTCGGCCTGGTCGCGTTGATCGAGCCGGCCGCCGCCGCGCAAGCCGCGCCTGCCGAGCATGTAGCTGAGCGCGCGCCAAGCGAAGCGACGCCGGCCAGCATCACGGAGCCCGCGGCGGCGATGCCAAACGAGCCACCGCCCTCGCACGAGGCGCCGGAAGGCATCGCCTTGTTCGACGCTTTCGCGGAGCCGGTCGAGGCGCCCGCGAGCAATGAGACGATCGCGGGCGAACCGCAGCCAGCCGCGACGGTTCAGGCCGCGGCCGAGGAGACTGTTCGAGACGCGGCCGGCGAAGCCGCGCTCAAAACTCCGGTTGAAAACCCGCCGGCAGCCATTGTGTCGCCGCAGGCCGCGCCGATCACATCAGTCATGGTTGAGCCGCCGTCGGGCCACGAGCCGCCCGCACCGCGTCAGCATCCGCTGCGCTTCCTCTGGCAGATGGATGCAGAGGGCCGCTTTGTGCTTCTCTCCGACGACTTCATCCGCCTGATCGGCGCGCGCACCGCCGCGGGCTTCGGCCGCCCCTGGCGCGAGATCGCCGAGCAATTCTCGCTCGATCCTGATAGCCGCGTCGCGCAGGCGCTGGCGAGCCACGACACCTGGGCCGGAATCACCGTGAACTGGCCGACCGACAGCGGCGAGCATCTGCCGGTCGAGCTCGCAGGCCTGCCGGTCTACGATCACGCGCGCAACTTTGCCGGCTTCAAGGGCTTTGGCGTCTGCCGCGATCTCGACGCCCTCAACCGGCTCGATTCGCTCAGGCGTTTCGAACTGCGGGCCGAACCGCCGCCTCCGCCGATCGAGCCGCCGGCATCCGAGGCTGAGCCAGGTCCCGAGCCCGAACTGCCCGAACCCACAAGCGACGCGAATTCACATCCAACCGAACCGGACATGACAGTGGAAACGCCCGTGGAGACTCCCCTGGAAACACCTCCCAATGTCGTGCCGTTCCGCCCGCATGGCGATGTAAGGTCACAGGGTGACCAGAGGTCACAAGGTGACCAGAGAGCGCCGACGCTGACGCCGGTCGAGAACAGCGCGTTCAACGAGCTTGCCCGGCAATTGTCCGAACGGCTCGAGCGCGAGCGCGAGACGATCGCGGCAGATAGCGCCGAGACGACGGCGGAGATCACCCCCGAACCACCGGCGCCCGAGCCCGAGCCCGAGCCGCCGCAAGCTGCGGCCGAATGGCTGACCGAGCCCGCGCCGCCGCCACGCGGCGCCAGCGCGCGCGACCGCACGCTGCTCGACCTCTTGCCGACGGGCATCCTGATCTACCGGCTCGACCGCCTGCTCTACGCCAACACGGCGTTTCTCGCGCGGATGGGTTATGCCGACATCCATGCGCTGGAGGATGCCGGCGGGCTGGATGCGCTCTATGTCGAGCCCGGCGTGTCCTCCGCGAGCAGCACCTCGCAAGCCGGCACGCCCGTGACGATCAGCGCGACGGTTGCGAACGGCGAGCAGCCGCTCGCGACCACCGAAGCGCATCTGCACACGATCGACTGGGACGGCGAGAGCGCGCATGCGCTGATCTGCGCGCTGCCGCAGGCTGCACCTGCCGTCACCGCGCCCGGCATTGCCGAGCCCGTCATCACCGCGGCGGTCGTCGCCGAGCCCATTGCCCCGGAGTCCTTCCCTTTCGCGGCCGAGCTCGAGCCCGCCCCCGGCGAGGCCGAGGCCGAAGATCTCGCCGCGATCCTCGACACCACGGCCGAAGGCATCGTGATGTTCGATGCCGAAGGCAACATCCACGCCTGCAACCGCAGCGCCGAGGCGCTGTTCGGCTATGACGGCGAAGCGCTGCTCGAGCAGAATCTGGTGACGCTGTTCGCGCCCGAGAGCCAGCAGATCGTCGCCGACTATTTCGAAAGCCTGAAGAGCCAGGACATCGCGAGCCTGCTCGACCACGGCCGCGAAGTGCTGGGGCGCGAGAAGAAGGGCGGCGCCATTCCGCTCGCGATGATCATGGGCCGCACGCGGCCCGACGGGCCGAACTTCTTCGCCGTGTTCCGCGATCTCTCGCAGAGCAAGAAGGGCGAGAGCGAGCTGACGCAGGCCCGCCGCCTCGTCCACAGCGCGGCCAACGCGAAAGCAGACATGTTGGCGCGGATCAGCCACGAGATCCGCACGCCGCTCAACGCCATCATCGGCTTTGCCGAGGTGATGATCTCCGAACGCTTCGGCACGCTCGGCAACGAGCGCTACGGCGAATACATGAAGGACATTCGCGCCTCCGGCGAGCGCGTCATCGCCATCATCGACGATCTGCTGGAGCTGTCGCGGATCGAGACCGGCAAGCTCGACCTGAATTTTGCGAATCTGAACCTCAACGATCTCGTCGAAGCCTGTGTCACCATCATGCAGCCGCAGGCCAATCGCGAGCGCATCATCATCCGCACCTCGCTCGCGCATGCGCTGCCGCAGGTCAGCGTGGACGCGCGCGCGATGCGGCAGATCGCCATGAATTTGATCTCGAACTCGATCCGGCTGGCCAGCGCCGGCGGCCAGGTCATCGTCTCCACCGCGCTGTCAGACCGCGGCGAGATCGCGCTGCGCATCCGCGACACCGGCCATGGCCTCACCGAGCGCGAGGTCGCCGCCGCGATGGAGCCGTTCCACACCCCGCCGCCAGGCGATGCCGCGGACAGCGCGGCGCTCAACCTGTCGCTGACCAAGGCCCTGGTCGAAGCCAACCGCGCCCGCTTCAACATCAAGAGCGCCGGCCACGGCACGCTGATCGAAGTGGTGTTCGCGCCGGCGCTAGCGGGGGCGTAGGACGGACGCAATAAGTCAAACGCCCAAGCCGTCATTCCGGGCTCGTCGCTCCGCGCCCCCCGGAATGACGACCGGTTGGGACGTTGCTTACGCCGCGCGCACCGTATCCAGGAACCTGCTGACCTCGATCTTCAGGCGGCTGCTGTCGTTCGACAGGGACTGCGCTGCGGAGAGAACCTGCGAGGAGGCCGAGCCGGTCTCGGTCGCGCCCTGGCGCACGCTACTGATGTTGGCGCTGACCTGGGTGGTGCCGGCGGCGGCGTTCTGGACGTTGCGCGAGATCTCGCTGGTCGCGGCGCCCTGCTCTTCCACCGCGGCGGCGATGGTGGAGGAAATCTCCGACAGCCGTTCGATCGTGCCGCCGATGGACTTGATGGCGCCGACCGAATCCTCCGTCGCGATCTGGATGCTCGAGATCTGCTGACCGATATCGCCCGTCGCCTTCGCGGTCTGCGCGGCGAGCGCCTTCACTTCCGAGGCCACCACGGCAAAGCCGCGCCCGGCTTCGCCCGCGCGGGCGGCCTCGATGGTGGCATTCAGCGCCAGCAGGTTGGTTTGGCCCGCGATGGCGTTGATGAGCTCGATCACGTCGCCGATTCGGGCGGCCGCCTTCGACAATTCGCCGACACGATCATTGGTCTGCCCGGCCTGGCTGACGGCCTCGCCGGCCATGCGGGCGGAGGCCTGCACCTGCCGGCTGATCTCGTTGACGGAGGCCGTGAGCTCCTCCGCGGCGGAAGCAACCGACTGCACGTTGGTCGCGGCTTCTTCCGAGGCAGCCTCCACCAGCGTGGCAAGCTCGGTCGAGCGGCTGGCGGTGGTGGTCAGGGACGTGGCCGAGGCCTCGAGCTCGTTGGCGGCGGATGACACCGTCTCGACGATCTCGCCGATCGCGCCCTCGAAATCATCGGCCATCCTGATCATGTCGGCGCGGCGGCGCTCGGCGGCGAGCTTGTCCTGCCTGATCTTCTCCTCGGCTTCTTCCTGCGCCTTCCGCTCGGCATTGATCTTGAACGTCTCGACCGCTTGCGCGATCTCGCCGATTTCGTCGGGACGGCCGAGCCCCGGCAGAACGACGGCGAAATTGCCGTTGGCGAGCTCGATCATCGCAGCGCGCATCGCGGACAGCGGCCTCGAGACCGATCGCCCGATGAACACGCCGAGGCCGAGCACGCCGGATGCAATCAGCGCGATGGCGACGCCGATCCACCATTGAATGCCGTCGCGCTCGACATCGTTCAGCCGGTCGGCTTCGACACGGATCCCATCGACCGATTTCGACACCTGCTCGATGACCGGCTCGACGGCGGCGAACGCCTCGGACATCGCCTTCTGCCGGGCCGCGAGCGTGAGCGCTGCGTCCATCCAGGCGGAAAAATCACGCTGATAATCGGCAAGTTTCGCGCGCAGCTCCGTCTTCGCGGCATCCGACATATCGGCAGCATCGAGGCCCGAGAGAAACTCGCCCGCGCGCTTCTTCATATCCGCGCCGTATCTGGCGTCGCGGCGCAGCATGAAATCCTTCTCGTGACGGCGCATCATCAGCATGGTCACGCGGAGCGGCGCATTGTGCAATTGATCGACCCTGGCTTCGATGTCGTGCACGGAGGCCCGCAGGCGTCCCTCGAGGCCGGACTTCTCGTCGAGCCCAAGCCGCTGCTTGGTCTCGACCACGGCGGTGAACTGCGCCTGATAATCCCTCAGCGAGGCATTCATCGCGTCGATCTGGCGCACCAGGTCGGGCTTGCCGAGCGCGGCGATCCTGCCGCGCATCTTCTCGATGTCGACGGCAACCTCCCTGCCGATCTCGACCTGGCGCTGCGCCTTGCCGGCATCATTGCGTAGCAGGAAATCCTTCTCGGCGCGGCGAGCCTCGAGCAGCTCGATCGCGATCCTGCTGTTCAGCTCCTGGATCGTGCGCGCGTTCTCGGCCGCATCGCGATAGACCGCCATCGCGCGCTCGCCATAGAGATGGATGCCGCCGATCAGGACGACGCCAACGACGCCGATCACGCCGATTGCCGTGATCTTGTGAGTGAGACGGAGGGAAAGGAACCGCATCTGATAAACCCGATGGTGGCAAATGCGGTTGATGAAGCCCCAAGGGGTGAAAGCTTCCGTTAATTTGCGGGCACGTACGAATACGTGTATTCGCCACAGCGCTCGCCCTTGTGCACGGTGAGATGCACAAGCCGGTTCCAAAAAAGAAACACGGCGCTTGCGGGCGCCGTGCTTCCTGTCGTCTCGCCTTGGAAAGCGGATCGTCTCAGCTATAGATTTCGAACAGCCCGGCTCCGCCCTGGCCGCCGCCGATGCACATCGTCACCACGCCCCACTTGGCCTTGCGGCGCGCGCCTTCCTGCAGCAGGTGGCCGGTGAGACGGGCGCCGGTCATGCCGAAAGGATGGCCGATCGCGATCGAGCCGCCATTGACGTTGTACTTGGCGGGGTCGATGCCGAGCTGGTCGCGGCAGTACAGGCACTGGCTGGCGAAGGCTTCGTTGAGCTCCCACAGATCGATGTCGTCGACCTTGAGGCCGGTGCGCTTGAGCAGCTTCGGAATCGCGAACACCGGACCGATGCCCATCTCGTCTGGCTCGCAACCGGCGGTCGCCCAGGCGACGAAACGGCCGAGCGGCTTGAGGCCGCGCTTCTCGGCATCCTTGGCTTCCATCAGCACGACGGCGGCGGCGCCGTCCGAGAGCTGGCTGGCATTGCCGGCGGTGACGAACTTGCCGGGGCCCTTCACCGGCTCGAGTTTGGCGAGCCCCTCCAGCGTGGTCTCGGGGCGATTGCATTCGTCGCGGTCGACGACGTAATCGACGATCGACTCCGCCTTGGTCTGCTTGTCGACGACCTTCATCCTGGTCTTCATCGGGACGATCTCGTCCTTGTACTTGCCCGCCTGCTGCGATGCCGCCATGCGGCGCTGCGATTCGAGCGAGAACTCGTCCTGGTATTCGCGGCTGAGCTTGTAGCGCTCGGCGACGATGTCGGCGGTGTCGATCATCGCCATGAAGATATCAGGCGCGACCTTGAGCAATTCAGGATCGATCGATTCCTTCGGCGTGCCGCCGCCCGGCATCGAGATGCTCTCGACTCCGCCGGCGACGATGCAGTCGGCGCCGTCCGAGCGGATCGAGTTGGCGGCCATCGCGATGGTCTGCAGTCCCGAGGAGCAGAAACGGTTCACCGAGACGCCGGCCGTGGTCTTCGGCAGGCCCGCGAGCAGCGCGGCCTGACGGCCGATATTCGGCGCGCCATGGGCGCAATTGCCGAGATAGCAGTCCTCGACGTAATCCTTCTCGACGCCGGCGCGGTCGACCGCGTGATGAATGGCATGGGCCGCGAGCGACATCGGCGGCGTGATGTTGAACCCGCCGCGGCCTGACTTCGCGAGGCCCGTGCGCGCATAGGAAACGATGACGGCTTCACGCATGTGTTTTCTCCCTTGTCGAACGATTTGAACGGAGCGTCCTGACGCCATTGGTACACAAAGTTGGAAGGCTGAGGGAGAAATAAAATCGCCGCCTCCGGTAAGGAGGCGGCGATGTTCCGCGGGTCGGAATTTGGATGCGGGCGTCACTCTATCCGCTCGTCATGCCCGGGCTTGTCCCGGGCATCCACGTTCTTCGTTCCGCGAGCAAGGCGTGGATGGCCGGGTCAAGCCCGGCCATGACGAAGGTGAGAGTTGATCAGAACGTCAGCGCCTTGGCCTGCTTGACTTGCGGCAGTGCCTGCACCTTGGCGAGCAGATCCGGCGGCACTGCCCCGTCGACCTCGACCAGCGCGATGGCATCGCTGCCGGGCGCGACGCGGCCGAGATGGAAGGTCGCGATGTTGAGCTTGGCGTCGCCGAGCAGGCTCGCGAACCGGCCGATGAAGCCCGGCTTGTCCTCGTTGGTCACGTAGATCATCGATTTGCCGAACTCGGCATCGACGCGGATGCCCTTGATGTCGACGAGGCGCGGCTTGCCGTCGGCATAGACCGTGCCCGAGACCGACCGCTCCTGCCGTTCGGTGGTGACGGTGACGGTGATCAGGCTCTCATAGTCGCTCTGGGCGGCGCGGACGATCTCGTCCACCACCATGCCGCGCTCCTTGGCGACGACGGGCGCCGACACCACGTTGACCTCGCCCAGCATCGGCCGCAGCAGGCCCGACAGCACGGCGGAGGTGATCGCCTTGATCTTCATCTCGGCGACGTGGCCCTCATAGGTGATCTCGACCTTGAGGATGCCGCTCTCGGTGAGCTGGCCGGCAAACGAGCCGAGCTTCTCGGCGAGCGAGATGAACGGCTTCAGCTTCGGCGCCTCTTCCGCAGTGATCGAGGGGAAGTTGACCGCGTTCGAGATCGCGCCGGTGAGCAGGTAATCCGACATCTGCTCGGCGACCTGGAGCGCGACGTTCTCCTGCGCTTCCGTCGTGGAGGCGCCGAGATGCGGCGTGCAGATCACGTTGGGATGGCCGAACAGCACGTTCTTGTTGGCGGGCTCCTCGACGAAGACGTCGAACGCGGCGCCGGCGATGTGCTTGGAATTGAGCGCATCGACCACCGCCTGCTCGTCGACGAGACCGCCGCGGGCGCAGTTGATCAGGCGCACGCCCTTCTTCATCTTGGCGATTGCGGCCCCATCGATGATGTTCTTCGTCTTCTCGGTCAGCGGTGTGTGCAGCGTGATGAAGTCGGCGCGCTTGAGCAGATCGTCGAGCTCGACCTTCTCGACGCCGATGTCCCTGGCGCGCTCGGGCGACAGGAACGGATCGAACGCGATCACCTTCATGCGCAGGCCGAGCGCGCGGTCGGCCACGATCGAGCCGATATTGCCGCAGCCGACGACGCCGAGCACCTTGCCGGTGATCTCGACGCCCATGAAGCGGTTCTTCTCCCACTTGCCGGCCTGGGTCGAGGCGTCGGCCTGCGGGATCTCGCGGGCGAGCGCCAGCATCAGCGTGATGGCGTGCTCGGCAGTCGTGATCGAATTGCCGAACGGCGTGTTCATCACGATGATGCCCTTGGCCGTGGCGGCGGGGATCTCGACATTGTCGACGCCGATGCCGGCGCGGCCGATCACCTTGAGGTTGGTCGCCTTCTCCAGGATCTTGGCGGTCGCCTTGGTCGCGGAGCGGATCGCAAGGCCGTCATAGTTGCCGATGATCTCGGCGAGCTTGTCCTTGTCCTTGCCGAGGTTGGGCTGGAAGTCGACCTCGACGCCGCGGTCTTTGAAGATCTGCACGGCGGCGGGGGAGAGCGCGTCGGAAATGAGAACTTTGGGTTTGGTCATGGGGGGTGTTTTCCTTCACACCCTCCCCTGGAGGGGGAGGGTCGGCGCGAAGCGCCGGGGTGGGGTGAAGCTGCAACAAAGAAAATTGCCGGTGCGCCGTGTGGAGAGATCACCCCACCCCGCCGCACCTAACGGTGCGTCGACCCTCCCCCTCCAGGGGAGGGTAAGAACTCAGGCCGCCTTGGCGAGCGCGGCCTTGGTCTCGGCAAAGGCCCAATCGATCCACTGCGTCAGCAGCTCGACGTCCTTGGCCTCCACCGTGGCGCCGCACCAGATGCGCAGACCGGCCGGCGCGTCGCGGTAATAGGCGAAGTCGTAGCCGGCGCCTTCCTTCTCGACCAGCGCGACCAGCTTCTTGCTGAAGTCGGCCTGCGCGTCCTCGGAGAGCGAGGTGATGGCGGGATCGGTGAACTTCAGGCACACCGAGGTGTTGGAGCGGATCGCGGCATCCTTGGCCAGGAAGTCGATCCACGGCGTCTTCGCCTTCCAGTCGGCGAGCACCTTGGTGTTGGCGTCGGCACGCGCGATCAGCGCCTTGAGGCCGCCGATCGACTTGGCCCAGTTCAGCGCGTCCAAATAATCCTCGACGCAGAGCATCGACGGCGTGTTGATGGTCTCGCCGACGAAGATGCCTTCGTTGATCTTGCCGCCCTTGGTCATGCGGAAGATCTTTGGCAGCGGCCAGGCCGGCTTGTAGGTCTCGAGCCGCTCCACGGCGCGGGGCGAGAGGATCAACATGCCGTGCGCAGCCTCGCCGCCGAGCGCCTTCTGCCAGGAGAAGGTGACCACGTCGAGCTTGGCCCAGTCGAGCGGCTGGGCGAATGCAGCCGACGTCGCGTCGCAGATGGTCAGGCCTTCGCGATCCGCCTTGATCCAGTCGGCGTTCGGCACGCGCACGCCAGAGGTGGTGCCGTTCCAGGTGAAGACGACGTCGCTCGCGGGATCGACCTTCGACAGATCGGGAATCTCACCGTAAGCCGCGTTCAGCTTGGTGACGTCCTTGAGCTTCAATTCCTTGACGATGTCACTGACCCAGCCTTCGCCGAAGGATTCCCAGGCGAGCGTGGTGACGGGCCGTGCACCGAGCAGCGACCACAGCGCCATCTCGACCGCGCCGGTATCGGATGCCGGCACGATCCCGATGCGGTAATCGGCGGGCACCTCGAGCACTTCGCGCGTCAGATCGATCGCGAGCTTGAGCTTGGTCTTGCCGACCTTCGCGCGATGCGAGCGGCCGAGCGCTGCGTCCTTGAGATTTTGTGCGTTCCAGCCGGGGCGTTTGGCGCAGGGGCCGGAGGAGAAATGCGGCACGTTCGGCCGCGAAGCGGGCTTCGCTACAGTCATGATCTACCCTTCCAGATAGTAAGCCTCCCGTTGGGGGGAGGTGTCCCGCCGCGGCTGATACGGGAATCGGGAGGGGCAGTCAAGGAAGTTCCGGCGCCTCACGGCGGCTTGACGGTGATTCCGCTGCGATACCAGGGGATTCAACGACGGCGAGCGCATTGAGCAAGTCCGTGGCTTCACTGATCAATTGCGCCGCCTTGCGGCGGCTGCCGACTTTCAAAATGCACTGGTCATTAGCCTGCACGACATAGTCGTTGCCGACCTTGACCATCGAATAGCTTGTCATTGAAATCCCCGAACCGAGCCGAGCCCGGTGGCTAGATGCCGCCGTAGCACCGATCGTTCCTTCATCAACGTGAACGACCGACGGGTAGTTTACCGCCTCTTAACATGAACGAATGCGCGATCTGAATTTGTTGATTGCGCAAGGCCCGCAAGCAACTGGCTCAAAAGCGGACAGTCATGCCGACGTGACTCGCTGTGAATCCGAGCCGCTTGTAGAATCGCTGCGCATCGACGCGCGTCTGATGCGTCAGCAATTCGACCAGGCTGCAGCCGCGCGCCTTTGCTTCCGCGATTGCCCACTGCACCAAGCGCTCGCCGATCCCGCGGCTGCGACAATCCGTGGCAACCCGCACGTCTTCGAGAAGGCCGCGCACGCCGCCTTGCGAGCTGATGCCCGGCAGGACAGCGAGTTGCAGGCAGCCGACCACCCTGCCCTCGATCTCGGCCACCACGAGCGCCAGATTCGGATCACGCGCGACCCGCGCGAATGCGTCGTAATAGGCAGCGGGCAACGGATCCTCGACACGCTCGCGCCCGCGGCCGAGATGATCGTCGGCGAGCATCGCCACGATCGCGGGAACGTCGTCGCGGCGCGCGCGGCGAATGGAGACGGACTCGGCGCTCATCGCGAAAACTCCACCTCAGTGCGCCGGCGGAAGGCCGAGAAACGCTTCGACTTCGCCGATCCAGCGGCGGACGGAAGCATAACGGCCGAGGTCGAAGGCGCCTTCATGCGCCGCGCGGGTATAGGCGAGCAGGGAGACATCGGCGAGTGAAACTTCCTCGCCGGCGAAGAAGCTGCTGGCCGCCAGATGCTGCTCCATGCGGTCGAGCGCCGCATAGCCGCGCTTCACCTTCTCGGGATCCAGCTCGGACGCATCCTTGCCGAGATAGACGAGGACGAAGCGGCACACCGCGATGTAGGGCTCGTGGCTGTACTGCTCCCAGAACAGCCATTCATCCATCTTGGCCGCAGCGAAGGCATCGCGCGGAACGAGCGCGCTGTCGCGGGCGAGATAGCGGATGATGGCATTGGATTGCGCCAGCGCGCGGCCGTCGTCGAAGGCGATCGTCGGCACCTGGCCGGCGCCGTTCATCCCAAGGAATTGCGGCGTGCGGGTCTCGCCCTTGCGGGTGTCGATCTCGATCCACTGATAGGGCAATGCGAGCTTGTCGCAGACCCACTTCACCTTGAGGCAATTGCCGGAATTGCTGTCGCCGTAGATCTTCATCGCTGCCGCCCCGCTTTGCAGCGACAGAGCATCAGGACGACGAAGCTGTGTCAACCGGCTGCGAACGCGGGCTTAGAATTTGTAGCCGGCACCCACGCGGAAATTGTTCAAGTTGACCGAGATGTTCTTGGCGTTCGAGAACCCGACATGCTCCCACTCGCCGCGGAGGATCAAGCAGTCGAGCAGAGCGTATTCGATACCGATGCCCGCCGTCCATCCGTAGATGAAGCTGTTCGCACGCCGCTCAGTCTGCGTCATCGTACCTGAGTCGATGGTCGTACGCGTCGTGACGCCGGTGTTCGGATCCGTAAAGTCGTCGTATTTCAGATACGACACCGTCGCGAACCTCGACACATCGGCGCGTCCGATCGCAAGGCCGCCGAACGCATAAGGCATGAAGTCTCCGCCGGACCATCCGACCCGACCTCGGAAGGTCGCATAGTCCTTGAGCTGCAACGCGGCGCCGCCGCCGAGCGTCGTATCGTAGGTGTAGACGTGATTCGTAGGCGCGGTTTCACCTGGGATCAACCGCGTCATGGAATCGCTCGCGCTGCTCCCGTGATTGTTCATGTAGCTGTAGTTGGCTTCGACGCCCATCACGGCGTCATAGAACTGCCAATTGCGGCCGACATAGGCACCGAATCCCGTGCCCTGAACGTGGTTCTTCGGCAGCAGCGACCAACCACCAACCGGCGCCTGCAGGATGCTGTCGCGCAGCATGAAATCCGTCATCGATTTCGGGGCGCGGCTGAAGTCCATCTCGGACGTGGCGAAACCGAATTGACCACCGACATAGAAGCCTTCCCAATTGACTGAGGACTTCGACAGACCGTCGGTAAAGCCGCCGCGCAGAATCGGCAGGTCCGGCATGTCGGCCGCGTGCGCGGCAGACACCGTCCCCAACATCGCTGCCGCCAAGATCAGCCTACGCATCGCAACGCTCCATCGGACTCGAACTGTTGCGATGATCATCGCCTGTTAACCTTAACCAATGGTTGCGCCGGCCGCCTTCGTCGCGACCAGGCCATGAAAAATCCGCAAAGCAAAACGGCGCGGGATGATCCCGCGCCGTTAAGAAGTCCTAACCGATCGAAGTTTCGATCAGCCCTTGGTGACCAGCGGCGGCGGCATGTAGGCCGGCGGGCTGTTGAGATCCCAGCGGACGCCGATCTTGACGTCGTGCGAGGTGATGTCCCTGATCTTGATCGACGTCGGGCCCGAGGCGCTGTTGTCGAACAAGCGGTAGTTGCCGGGCGCCGCGTCGCCGAGGTTCATGTAGCTGTAGGCGAGTTCGACGGTGAACCCGGGATTGACCTTGTAGGCGAGACCGGCGTGAGCGGCCCAGGCGAGGTTCCACTTTCCGTGGTCGCCGAAGTAGGCAACGCTGTTGTTGAGCAGCGGGTTGTAGGACACGCCGTCGTCGCGGAAGCCGCTGATCTTGTTGTAGGAGCCACCGACACCCGCGCCGATGAACGGAGTGATGCACCACCAGGTGCCGAGATCGACATAGGCGTTGGCCATGACGACCCACTCGGACTTGCTGCCGCTGTAATTGTTGACGCCGACGAAGCCGGGTCCAACCACGTTGTCGCTGCCGTGCAAGTTAGCCTTGCCGCGGTACTGGCCGATCACGTCGGCACGAAACCAGTTGTTGAAGCGGTAGCCGGCGCCGAGGCCAAACAGCGGCGAGGAGTCAAAGCCGACGCCCTCGGTTGTCTTCGAATATCCAGCCGGCAGGGCGCTCTCGATGCGCTTGGCGCTCTGGTTGGTCATGCCGATATCGCCACGGAGATACCAGCCGCCAAAATCGGCGGGCGGAGCCGGCGGCGCGTACATGGGAGGGGGCGCCGCGATCGGCATATCGGCGGCGAACGCCATCGACGAGATCAGGGTTGCCGCACCCGCGGCAAGGAGAGACTTAACGCTACGCATTGGCTTCGTCCTTTTGGCCGGTGAGGCAAATACGCAGGCCTCACGTTCTGGAAACTCACGGAGGGACGATGCCAGCAAATGTTTAAGCGCCACTTAACCCTAATTTTTAAGGTTGATTTTTTCTCACCTCACACGCGGATGCGGCTGGAGCGTTGCAAAAATGCGGCGGTCGCGCGCCGCAATTGCTAACGATTGATGAAGCCGCAATGCAGCGAAGCAGGATTTGTTAACGGGTGTGCCGGGGCAGCCTGGGCAGAAACACCGCAAGCAGGCCGATCGCCGGCAGATAGGCGCAGACCTGGTAGACGAACTCGATCGAGGTGTGATCGGCGAGCTTGCCGAGCACGGCAGCTCCCAGCCCCCCGATGCCGAAGGCGACGCCGAAGAACACGCCGGAGATCATGCCGAAGCGATGTGGCACCAGCTCCTGCGCGAACACGATGATCGACGACGTCGTCGAGGAGATGATCAAGCCGATGACGACTGACAGCACAGCGCTCGCAGCGAGCCCGGCATAGGGCAGCGCCAGCGTGAACGGCAACGCGCCCAGGATCGAAATCCAGATCACGATCTTGCGGCCGAAACGATCGCCCAAGGGACCTCCCAGAAACGCGCCGACCGCGTTCGCCGCGAGGAAGATGAAGAGATACATCTGCGCCGCCTGCGTGGAGACGCCGAAGCGGTCGATCAGATAGAAGATATAGTAGCTCGACAGGCTCGACACGTAGAGCTGCTTTGAGAACAGCAGCGCGACCAGAACGAGCAGCGCAACGGCGACGCGTCGCGGGCTCGGCGCGTCGGGATGGGACTGAAGCGCCACCGACTTCTTCGCCTTGATCTGCGGCGCATACCAGCGGCCGATGCGCCAGAGGATGAGGATCGCCAGGAACGCGATCGAGGAGAACCAGGCGATGCTGCCCTGCCCGAACGGCACGACGATCAGCGCCGCCAGCACCGGTCCCATCGAGGTGCCGAAACTGCCGCCGAGCTGGAACACCGATTGCGCAAAACCGTAGCGACCGCCGGAGGCGAGCCGCGCGATGCGTGCGGACTCCGGGTGAAACACCGCAGAGCCGAGACCGACCAGCGCGGCCGCAACGAGAATGACGAGATATTGATGCGCGGCGCTGAGCAGCAAGAGGCCGAAGAAGGTCGAGGCCATGCCGATCGCCAGCGAATAGGGCTGCGCCTTCTTGTCGGTGTAGTGCCCGACCACCGGCTGCAGCAGCGAGGCGGTGAACTGGAAGGCCAGCGTGATCATGCCGATCTGCGCGAAGTCGAGCGCGTAGGTGTCCTTCAGGATCGGATACACCGACGCGATCAACGACTGCATGGTATCGTTGAGGAAGTGCGAGACGCTGATGCCGGCGAGCACGACATAGGCCGGCCCTGCCGCCTTGGCGGCGGGTGCCACGTCAGCGACGACGACCGGCTCGGTCAGCGTTTCCTCGGAGACGACGACAGGCTTGTTCAATGCAACGATCCCGGCGCGGCAGATTGCCGCGACGTGCTGATTACGATGCAAGCGGCGGCCAGGCCACCGCCAATCGCTGATGGCTGGGATGCGTGTCTACCCTCTCCATGAGTCCAGTATCACGGGGGCAAAGGCGCTCTTGCGTACGATACTGCCCGCGGGGTGCGATCACCTCACCCCGCTCGCGCTTGAAAAACCTTACGCCGCCGCCTGGCCCAGCGCGGAGACGATGGTGTCGACGACATCCTCGACCAGGACCCGGTCTTCGCCTTCACCCATGACGCGGATCACCGGCTCGGTGCCGGAGGAGCGGATCAGCAGACGGCCGTGGCCGTTGAGGCGATTTTCGCCGTCGGAGATCGCGGACTTCACCTGGGAATCGTCGAGCGGCTTGCCGCCCTTGTGGCGGACGTTCTTGAGGATCTGCGGCAGCGGATCGAAGCGGTGGCAGACCTCGGAGACGGGGCGGCGCAGCTTCTGCACCACCGCCAGCACCTGCAGGGCGGCAACGAAGCCGTCGCCGGTGGTGGCGTAGTCGGACAGGATGATGTGGCCGGACTGCTCGCCGCCGAGATTGTAGCCGCCGTTCAGCATCTGCTCGAGCACGTAGCGGTCGCCGACCGGCGTGCGCACGAGATCGATCCCCTGCCCTTTCAGGAAGCGCTCGAGGCCGAGATTGGACATCACGGTGGCGACGATGCCCGGACGCGACAGCCGGCCGTCTTCCTTCCAGCTCTGCGCGATCACAGCGAGCAACTGGTCGCCGTCCACGACATGTCCGCGCTCGTCGACCAGGATGACGCGGTCGGCGTCGCCGTCGAGCGCAATGCCGATGTCGGCGCGCATCTCGCGCACCTTCTTCGATAGCGCTTCCGGCGAGGTGGAGCCGCAATCCTTGTTGATGTTGAAGCCGTCGGGCTCGACGCCGATCGGCACCACGTCGGCGCCCAGCTCCCACAGCGCTTCCGGCACCACCTTGTAGGCCGCGCCGTTGGCGCAATCGATCACGACGCGCAGGCCATCGAGCGAGAGATCGCGCGGCAGGGTGCGCTTGGCGAATTCGATGTAGCGGTCATGCACGCCGTCGATGCGGCGGGCGCGCCCCAGGCTCGCACTCTGTGCGAGCCGCTTGTCGATGGGCTCGTCGAGCAGCTGCTCGATCTGCCGCTCGACGTCGTCGGAGAGCTTGAAGCCCTGCGGCCCGAACAGCTTGATGCCGTTGTCCTCGAACAGATTGTGCGAGGCCGAGATCATCACGCCGAGATCGGCCCGCATCGACTTGGTCAGCATCGCGACCGCCGGCGTCGGCATCGGGCCGACCAGCAGCACGTCCATGCCGACCGAGGTGAAGCCCGCGACCATGGCGTATTCGATCATGTAGCCGGACAGGCGGGTGTCCTTGCCGATCACGACCCGGTGGCGGTGATCACCGCGCTGGAATGCAAGGCCTGCGGCCTGACCGACCTTGAGCGCGAGCTCCGGCGTGATCAGTCCGTTGGCGCGGCCCCGTATCCCGTCGGTCCCGAAATATTTGCGGCTCATATCGTCCCCCAAGCAACAACCAGGGGATCCCCTCTACAACCACGGGCTGCCCGAACGGGGCCCGCATCCCTGATTTGCTGGGGCCTATATAATGCCTGTGCGGCTAACTTGGCTTCAAAAAATATGATGAATCGTTACGGAACCGGGGCTGCCACCGGCGCGATAACGTCTTGTTAACATTATATTTCCTGCCCATCGCGCCGAAACAGCGCGGAACCCGCTAATCGCTGCGCTTCACATGGCCATCCCCGCGGCTCGGCGCCGGCTGGGTGACGTTGACGGGATCGGACCCCGGAAAGGTCTCCTCCAACCCCTCTTCCAGCGCAGCCTCGAGATCGCGCTTTTCCTTGATCTCTTCCGGGGAAGGCTGAGCGTGCGGCCTCGTCATGGCGCTCTCCTGCAAAACGTTCTGCAAACGATTTGGCTGTGCATCCAACCATGCTAGATGACCTCGAAATCTTCCGATGCAAGACTTCCGAGTGAGACGGGCCGGGGAAACGAGCATGAAGCATATTACCTGTATCGACGATCTTCGCGCCCTGCATAAGCGCCGCGTGCCGAAGGCGTTCTTCGACTATTGCGATCGCGGCTCCTATGCCGAGGAAACGCTGCGCGCCAACCGCGAGGACATGCAGGCGATCAAGTTCCGCCAGCGCATCCTGGTCGACGTCTCCAAGCGCGACACCTCGACCACGATCCTCGGAGAGCCCTCGACCATGCCGCTGATGCTGGCCCCCGTGGGCCTGCTCGGCATGCAGCATGGTGACGGCGAGATCCACGCCTGTCGCGCCGCGCAGGCCGCCGGTATCCCGTTCACGCAATCGACCATGTCGATCTGCTCGATCGAGGACATCGCGGCCAATGTCGAGAAGCCGTTCTGGTTCCAGCTCTACGTCATGAAGGACCGCGGCTTCATCAAGGATTTGATCGAGCGCGCGATCGCGGCCAAGTGCAGCGCGCTCGTGCTCACCGTCGACCTCCAGGTGATCGGTCAGCGCCATGCCGACATCAAGAACGGCATGACGGTGCCCCCCGAATGGTCGCTGTCGAAGCTGCTGGATTTCGCCAGCAAGCCGACCTGGGTCTCCGGTGTGCTGCAAGGCAAGCGCCGCACCTTCGGCAATATCGCAGGTCACGTGAAGAACACCGAGGATCTCAACCGCCTTGCCGAATGGACGGCCTCACAGTTCGATACGTCCCTGAACTGGAAGGACGTCGAGTGGGTCCGCAGCATCTGGCCGGGCAAGCTCGTCATCAAGGGCATCCTCGACGTCGAGGATGCCGAGGAGGCCGTCAAGACCGGGGCGCAGGCCCTCGTCGTCTCCAACCATGGCGGCCGTCAGCTCGACGGCGCGCCCTCCTCGATCGAGGTGCTGCCCGAGATCGCCGACGCGGTCGGTGACCGGATGGAGATCATGTTCGACGGCGGCATCCGCTCCGGCCAGGACGTGATGCGCGCGCTCGCGCTCGGCGCGAAGTCCTGCATGCTGGGCCGCGCCTATGCCTACGGCCTTGGCGCCGGCGGCCAGGCCGGCGTCGCCAAGGCGATCGACATCATCCAGAAAGAGCTGCTCACCACCATGGGCCTGTGCGGCGTCAACCGCATCGACGAGATCGACGATCATGTGATTGCGATGTGAGGATTGAGGCGCGAAAGGCCCGCCTCGACACCACTGTCGTCCCGGATCTTCGCTGGCGCTTGTCCGGGACGACGGCGGAGGTCGTGGCGCGTGTGCGCGCTACACCCGCTCCTGCTCACATCGGCGGCGTCAGGCCGTCACGGCCGACGCTGACGCGGTTGGTCTCGAACGAGCCGTCCGGCAATTGCTTCATGAAGGCGATGACCTTGGCGCCGGCCTTCAACTCGGATTTGTCGCCGGGCACGAAGGTCACCACCGGCGTGTTGTCGGCCACGAACACCTTCTTCTCGCCGTCCTTGTACTTGACCAGCAGCGTATGGCCGTCATTGCCGACGACGCTTTCCGCCACCGTGGCATTGGTCATGCTGGAGTTGGGCTTGAGATCATAGGGCCGCGAGCCCTCGCCGGTGCCGCGCATGCTCTCCGGAAACACATGCACCTCGACGGCGTTCTGGCCGCCGTCCGGCCCCGGCACCGTGGTCGCGCCGATGAACGAACCCGGCTTGATGTCGGCGAGCGAGATCCTGGTAATGCCCGAGACGTTCACGTTAGGAGCGATACGCAGCTTGACGTCCTCGCCGCTGCGCGACTTCACCTGCATGATGTCGCCATTGACGGCTTCGATGGTGCCGCGCACGCGCGTCGGCACCGGCGCCTTCTGGGCGAAGGCGCAGTAAGTCGAGACGGCCACCATCGCGACGGCGATCAGCGGACGTGTGAAAGTTGCACGTTGAACAGACATGACGGTCTCCGATTGTCCCCACGGATAGAGAACTCCGAGACACCGTGCGCTATTCTCTCAAGTCTTTGTGAGATCGGCCTCGACCAATGCGCGCAGCTCGGCCGTGACCTCAGGCCGCCGGCCGAACCACAGCTCGAAGCCGCGTACCGCCTGATGCAGCAGCATGCCGAGCCCGTCGGCGGTCCTCAGGCCACGCGCCGCGGCGGCGGCGAGCAGCGGCGTCACCAGCGGGACATAGACGAGGTCGGCAACGACCGCCGCCGGCGGCAGCCGTGCGACATCAACATCGAGTGATGGTTGGCCATGCATGCCGAGCGAGGTCGTGTTCACGAGAAGTTTTGCGCGCGGCAGCACATCGTCGATGCCGTCCCACGGCAGCGGATGCACGCTTGGCCCGAACTGCCTTGCCAGCGCCTCGGCCCGCGCGAGGGTACGGTTGGCAAGATGGACGCGTTTGATGCCGCGGTCGAGCAACCCGAATATGACCGCACGCGAGGAACCGCCGGCGCCGAGCACCAGCACCTCCTCGGCCGCTCCCCAGCCGGGCGCGCTGGCGTCGAGATTGTTGATAAAGCCTTCGACATCGGTGTTGGTCGAGCGCAGCTCGCCGTCGGCAAACCACAGCGTGTTGGCCGCGCCCACCGCCTTTGCACGGGCATCGGGCGTCGACAGCGCCAGCACGCCCTCCTTGTGCGGAATGGTGACGTTGGCGCCGACGAAGCCGCGCAACGACAGCCGCAGCACGAAATCGCGCAAGTCGTCGGGCGGCACCGCCTCGATGACGTAGCCGCCTTCAATGCCCAGCGTGCGCAGCCAGTAATGATGGATCAGCGGCGAGCGCGAATGCGCGGCGGGCCATCCGATCAGACAGGCTGCAGGAGCTTTGGGCGCGGTCATCTTTCCCTCGGGGGTCGTGTTCCCGAGGCGATCCATTTCGTGTCGCGCCCGGCCTGTCAAGCGCGGTGCCGCGGTGGCGGCGGGAAGTGCCTGCCGTCAACTCGCAGCCGCCTCCTCGCCCGCGCCGCCCTTGATGTCGGCAATCGCGCGCTCGAGGCTCGTGCGATAGCGCGCGCGCGGCGGGGTCACGCCATGGGTGAGCAGCGCCCTGCGGACCGTGGGCGAAGCCCCCGTGATGAACAGCCGGATGCCCTGGCGGTGCGCCTTGGCGGCGACGCGGCCGAGCACGTTGGCCGCCGTCGAATCCAGGAACGGCACCGCGGAGAAATCCACCACGAAGGCCTTGCGTTTGTCGGCGACCCCGTCGAGCACCCCTCCGATCGCGGAGGCCGCGCCGAAGAAGAACGCACCGGTGATGCGATAGACCAGCACGTCGCGATCGACCGCAAGCGCAGGATCGTAGGGCACGCGATCGCCATTGCCGTCGTCGGGACGATCACCGGCGACCAGTGGAGAACGCTCCTCGATGCCCGTCATCTCCGCCATGCGATGGATGAACAGCACCGCGCCGAGCGCGAAGCCCACCAGGATGCCCTCGGTCAGATCGCGGAAGATCGTCAGCAGGAACGTCGCGAGCAGCACGACGGCGTCGCCCCATGACGAGCGCAGCAGCGTCGCGAATTCGTGCTTCTCCGCCATGGTCCAGGCCACCACGACCAGCACCGAGGCAAGCGCGGCGAGCGGGATGTAGCTCGCGAGCGGCGCCGCGATCAGCATGAACAGCAACAGGAAGACGGAATGCAGCATGCCCGCGAGCGGCCCGCGCGCGCCGGCACGGATGTTGGTCGCGGTGCGCGCAATCAGTCCGGTGACGCAAATGCCGCCGAACAGCGCGGAGCCGATATTGGCGGCGCCTTGCGCCACCAGCTCGCAATTGGAGCGGTGGCGGCGCCCGGTCATGCCGTCGGCGACCACCGCGGACAGCAACGATTCGATCGCGGCCAGCAGCGCGAACGCGATCGCATCCGGCAGCACGGCGCTCGCCTTCGCGATCGAGAACGCCGGCAAGGCTGGCGACGGCAATTCGCGCGGAATGCCGCCGAAACGCGAGCCGATGGTCTCGACCGGGAGCGAGAACACCGCACATATGACAGCCGCGAACACGACGGCGATCAGGATGCCAGGCCAGGACGGCCGCCACCGGCGCAAAATCGCGATGATGGCGACGCTGACGATGGCGACCGCGACGGCTGAGGGATTGACGGTATTGATGCCACCGGCGAGCGCAACGAGCTTCGGCACGAATTCGCTCGGCTCTTTCCCGGCGAGCGTGATGCCTGCGAGATCGCGGAGCTGGCTGGCGAAGATGATCACGGCGATGCCGGCGGTGAAGCCGACCGTCACCGGATAGGGAATGAACTTGATGTAGGTCCCGATCCGCAGCAGGCCCGCGGCGATCAGAAACAGGCCCGCCATCATGGTGGCGAGAATGACGCCGTCGACGCCGTGGCGCTCCGCGGTCGCTGCGACCAATACGATGAACGCGCCGGCAGGTCCGCCGATCTGAAACCGGCTGCCGCCGAGCAGCGAGGCGATGAAGCCGCCGACGACGGCGGTGTAGAGGCCGCGGTCCGGCGTCACGCCCGAGGCGATCGCGATCGCCATCGACAGCGGCAGCGCCACGATCGCAACGGTCAGGCCCGCGAAGACGTCGGCGCGGAAATCCGCAAGGCCGTAGCCCTCCCGCCAGACGGTGACGAGCTTGGGCAGATACAATTCGGCAAAGGTCGGCTGACGCAGCTGATGCAGCCGGCTGGCGTGATCGCTTGTGATGCTCATCTCGGCAAAGTGCTCCGCTGCCCCACGATGCTCCAAAACATCGTGCGCGTCCCTGTTGCCGAGGTGCGACGATGCACTAGCCCATCTTGATCCCGAGCACGATCAACGTCCCGATCATGCCCCGACGCGGCGCGGCGGCCCGGGCTCCTTCAAGCGAACGCCACGCCCGCCGCTGTCGCTGCGGACCTGCTCGCCGATGAGCTCGACGCCGGCCCGGTCGAACGCCTCGACCACCTTGATCAGGGTCTCGACCACGCCACGCACGTTGCCGGTGCTGGCCTCCATCCGCTGGATGGTCGGCAACGAAACGCCGGCGAGCTCGGCCAGGGTTTTCTGGTCAATGCCGAGCAGCGCGCGGGCTGCCCGCATTTGAAACGAGGTAATCACCTTGGCCTCACGTATGAGATAGTATAAGTGATATCCTAAACATATACAATGATGTAAAATACATCATCTTAGGACGAATGCAAGCGCCTCCTCCGTCATTGCGAGCGCAGCGAAGCAATCCAGAATTCCTCCCCGGAAAGACCCTGGATTGCTTCGCTGCGCTCGCAATGACGCTTGGAGAAACCGCAGCCTTAAGGAAGCTCCGCACGCGCGGAGGCAGCCGCTCACGCTTCCCTCTCACCGTAAGAACGGGGAGAGGGAGTGAGAGGGCGGTGCGTCCCTTACCGCGCGAAACCGATCACGCGGCGTGTTGATGCGCGGCGATGATCTGGTCGGCGGCGCGGCCGGTGACTTCGGCCATGTGGTCGAACTGGCGCGTGAAGCTGCCGGCCCCGGCGGTGGCCGAGCGCAGCTCCACGATCAGCTCGCCGATCTCGGCTTCCGGCATCATGGCGCGGACGCAGTCCCAGCCACTCCAGCCGTCGCGAGTGTCGAAGCCGAGGATCTGGCCACGCCGCGCCGACAGGATCGCATTGATCTTGGCGGTCGCATCGGTCGGGCAGACGATCTCGACGACGTGGATCGGCTCCAGCAGCACCGGCTGGCATTGCGGCAGGCCTTCATTGAGGCCGATCCGCGCCGCCGTGCGGAAGGCAAGGTCGGACGAGTCGACGCTGTGGTAGGAGCCGTCGGTCAGCGTCACCTGCACGTCGGTGACGGGGAAGCCGAGCGGACCGCGCGCCAGTCCGTCGACGACGCCTTCCTCCACCGCGCCGATGTAGTTGCGCGGCACGGCGCCGCCCACCACCTTCTCGGTGAATTTGAAGCCGTCGCCGCGCGGCAGCGGCTTGATGTCGAGCACGACGTCGCCGAACTGGCCGTGGCCGCCGGACTGCTTCTTGTGGCGCCCGCGCTGGGTGATCGGCTTGCGGATGGTTTCTTGATAGCCGATCCCGGGCGGATGCGAGGTGAGCTTGATACCGAAGCGGTCGCGCAGCCGCTCGCTGGCGACGCGCAGATGCATCTCGCCCTGCCCCCACAAGACAGTGTCGTGGGTCTGGGCGTTCTGCACGACGACGAGCGAGGGATCCTCCTCGTGCAGCCGCGCCAGCGCCTGGCCGAGCTTGACGTCGTCCTTGCGGTCGG
This sequence comes from Bradyrhizobium tunisiense, assembly GCF_042263385.1. Classification (NCBI taxonomy): domain Bacteria; kingdom Pseudomonadati; phylum Pseudomonadota; class Alphaproteobacteria; order Hyphomicrobiales; family Nitrobacteraceae; genus Bradyrhizobium; species Bradyrhizobium tunisiense. The sequence continues at coordinate 763,956 of NZ_JBHLEV010000003.1, read as the reverse complement.
TGGCGGCGATCGAGATCGCAAGCACCGGCGGCGTCGGCTCCGTGACGGCCAGCGCGGCCGGCGGGGTCTTGCCGTTCGATATCGTATCGCCGGTCCTGACGGGATCGAGCTTGGCGAGCGCCACGGTGTCACCGGCTTCGGCCATAGCGCGCTTGGTGTCGTAGGCGCCGTTGACGGCGAGGATGCCGGAGATGCGCCCGGAGCCGCCGGAGGCGGATTGCAACGTGGCACCGTCGTCGAGATGGCCGGCAAGCAGCCGCGTCAGCGACAGCTTTCCACCATGCTGCGAATGCAGCGTCTTGAAGACGTAGCCGAGCGCATCCTTGCTCTCGGGCACGCCGAGACGTCTTGCGGTCTCCGCGACGCCCGGCGCCTCGTGACGCAGCGCCTTCATCAGGCGCAGCACGCCGTTCTCGCGCGCGGCGGCGCCCAGCAACACCGGGCAGATCAGCCCCTCGCGCAACTCGCGGGCGAGATCGTCGAACACGGCATCACGCGGCGGCTGGATGTCCTCGAGCAGTTGCTCCATCAGCGCATCGTCGTGATCGGCGAGCTTCTCCAGCATCGAGAAGCGGGCCTCCTTCTCGCGATCGAGATCGCCGCCTTCGAGCGCGATCACCTCGGAGGCCTTGTGCTCGCGATAGATGAAGGCGCGTTCCAGCGCGAGATCGACGAAGCCCTCGATCAGCTCGCCCTTCCAGATCGGGATCTGGCGCAGCACCAGCGGCACGCGGGAGGCGGGCTGCAGCATCGCGAGCGTCTCACGGATGCGCTGGCTCGCGCGGTCGATCTTGTTCAGGAACAGGAAACGCGGGATCTTCAGCTCCTCCAACTCGCGCAGGATGATCTGAAGCTGCGGCAGCTTCTTCTCGTCGGCCTCGCAGACCACGATCGCCGCATCGACCGCGGGCAACGCGGCGCGCATGTCGTGGGCAAACTCGACGGAACCGGGACAATCGAGGAAGGTATAGCTGTCGCCCATGAAACTCGTGGTGGCGGCAGTCAGCCCGACGGTCATCTTGTGATGACGGGCCTCCGGGGTGGCGTCGCCGACGGACGTTCCGGCGTCGACGCTGCCGGCGCGCGGGATTGCGCCCGTTCGCGCCAGTATTGCTTCGAGAAGTGTGGTTTTACCGCTTTGGAAAGGGCCCACCAGCGCGATGCACCGTGGACCTCGGGGACTTCTGACGTCTTGTCCCATTCGCCGCCTCCTTCTTGTGGAGCTCGGCCCATGATTGGGTCGGCAAACGGAGATGCTCTGCCCGTCCCCGAGATTTGGCAAGCATCAAACGTCGCTGCGGTGCGTCGATGGTGTTCCACCTCTCCCGAGAGAGGCAAGCAGCACTTCCGTCGTCGGGCGTCAGCGGCCCGGACGAAGTTCCAGGCTCTCGAGGCCAGCGGCAACGTTGAGGCCGACCTGACCCTGAACGCTGAGCGGCTGGAGCGAGATCGAATTGTTGGAGCCGCCGACCAGCACGTTGCCGCCAAGGCCGACGCCGACCGAGGCGCTGCCCTGCGCGCCCGCGTAGTTGCCGGAGAGATCGCCGGGGCCGAGCCGGTCGACCGGTGCGAACACGCCCCACGCCAAAGCCGTCTCCTGGGTGATGCCGATGTCGAGACCGACTTTACGGATCGTCGCGACGTAGCGATCGTCGGGCAGGCCGTCGGCACGCAGCACGCAGCCGAGATGGGTCACCGATCCCACGATGAAGCCGACACTGGCGCCGCCACGGCATTCGAGCACACCGACCCGCGCCATCCGCTGCTGCGCGCCGGCAGCAGCGACGGAGACAATGAGGCTGGCGGCGGCGAGCCCGGCGAAGATGAACGAACGGCGCATGAAATATCTCCGGCGATGATGTGATGCGAGCAGAGAGCGCCCGCCCCGCGTGGAGCGTCTATGCCACAAGAGGCTCAATGGTGCCAGATCGCGCGCGGCGATAAGCGTGCGCGCAACAAAAAGGCCCGCCAGTGGCGGGCCGTTTCGCGAGGCCTTGCAGCGTGCTTACCGCAGATTCCCGCAGAAGCGCTGGATGCGCTTGCAGGCGTCTTCGAGATCCGAGGTCTTGGTCGCGTAGGAGATGCGGAAGGCAGGTCCAAGGCCGAAGGCCGAACCCTGCACCACGGCGACGCCTTCGGTCTCCAGGAGCTCGGTGACGAAGTCCTCGTCATTGCCGATCACCTTGCCCGACGGCGCGGTCTTGCCGATCGTGCCGGCGCAGGACGGATAGACGTAGAAGGCGCCCTCGGGACGCGGGCATTCGATCCCCTTGGCCTGGTTGAGCATGGAGACGACGAGGTCGCGCCGCTCCTTGAACACCTTGTTGTTGGCGGGGATGAAGTCCTGCGGACCGTTCAGAGCTTCCACCGCGGCCCATTGCGCGATCGAGGACGGGTTCGAGGTCGATTGCGACTGGATCGTCGACATCGCCTTGATCAGCTGCGCGGGGCCACCGGCATAGCCGATGCGCCAGCCCGTCATGCAATAGGCCTTCGATACGCCGTTCACGGTGAGCGTGCGGTCGTAGAGCTTCGGCTCGACCTGCGCGACCGTGGTGAACTGGAAGTCGTCATAGACGAGGTGCTCGTACATGTCGTCGGTCATCACCCACACGTGAGGATGCTTCACCAGCACGTCGGTGAGCGCCTTCAGTTCCGAACGCGTATAGGCGGCTCCCGTCGGGTTCGACGGCGAGCACAGGATCACCCATTTGGTCTTGGGCGTGATCGCACGCTCGAGCGCCTCGGCCTGGAGCTTGAAACCGGTCGCGGCGGTGCAGACCACCGGCACCGGCTCGCCGCCGGCGAGCGCCACCATTTCAGGGTAGCTGACCCAATACGGCGCGGGAATGATCACCTCGTCGCCCGGATTGATGGTGGCCATCAGCGCGTTGTACAGCACCTGCTTGCCGCCGGTGCCGACGATGATCTGGTTCGGCTTGTAAGTGACGCCGTTCTCGCGCTGAAACTTGGCGATGATCGCGTCCTTCAGCTCGGGAATGCCGTCGACCGCGGTGTACTTGGTCTTGCCGGCCTCGATGGCGTGGATCGCCGCCAGCTTGATGTTGGCGGGCGTGTCGAAGTCGGGCTCGCCGGCGCCGAGGCCGATGACGTTGCGGCCCGCCGCTTTCAGCGCGCGTGCTTTATCCGTGACCGCGATGGTCGCGGACGGCTTCACACGGTCGAGCGCAGCGGCAAGGAAGGACATCGTCATCTCCTGACAAGCGTCGTGAAACATTTCGCCTCACGACTCCGATTGTGGGAATGCAGCCACCCTAAAACGTGAGTCACTGCACCGCAAGAAACTTCGGCCCGATCCCGGAAAAACTTACGGGCGGAACGCGTTTCGAGGCGAGATTTCCCGCAATTTTCCGCAACTTTGCCTCCGGATTTGCTCATATCCGGCAAGGCCTGTCCTCGGAGCAATTTTGCACGTTGGAATGCGCGCAGAAACCGGCACGCCGTCCTGCCCGGGCTGGTCCCGCCTGCCCGGGCGAAGCCGCTTGGGCGAAGCGAGCCCAGCCAGACGATGCGGAGGCATTGGTCCCGCCCGTTCGTCGATACGATGCTCTGCCTGCTTCACGATCTCGCAGGGCAATGCGCCGGAGCATTGACGCAAGCGTGATCCGATTTGCAGCGTCGCGCGAAAATGATCTTCTGCACCGTTGCAGTGCGGTAGGGTTTTCGAGTTTTTCTATTGGCCGGCCCTTGCGGCGGATTCGCATCGGCATCATTGTTTAGCCGCGTCGCGAGGTCACGAGCGCCGCGCCTTCCCATCCCCGGATCCGAACTTCCCAGAATGTACAAGCTCTATTCGATGCAACGCTCAGGCAACAGCTACAAGGTCCGCCTTGCGCTGGCGCTGCTCAACCTGCCTTACGAAGCGATCGAGGTGGACATTCTGCGCGGCGAAAGCCGCACGCCGGACTTCCTGACCAAGAACCCGTCGGGACAGGTGCCGCTGCTCGAGGTCGGCGGCGACCGCTATCTCGCAGAGTCCAACGCCATCCTCTGGTATGTCGCCGTCGGCACTCCGCTTGCGCCCGAGAACCGCATCGACCGCGCCGAGGCGCTGCAATGGATGTTCTTCGAACAGCACGCGCTCGAGCCGAACATCGGCGCCGCCTATTTCTGGCTGTCACTGGTCAAGGGCGGCCGCGACCTCCAGACCCATTCGCTGGAAGATTGGATGGAGCGCGGCTATGGCGCGCTCCAGGTGATGGAAAACCACCTCAAGACCAACGCCTATTTCGCCGCGCGCCAGCTCACGGTCGCCGACATCGCGCTGTACGGCTATACCCACCTGGCCGACCGCTGCGACTTCGATCTCGAGGCCTTCCCTGCGATCCGGGACTGGCTGAAGCGGGTGGAAGCCGCTCCCGGCTTCGTATCGATGGACTGGCGGCCAGCCGATATCGACGACCCCGCCAGCATCGCCGCCAGCGCCTGACGGCGCCCGTCCTGCCCGGCTCCAGGAAATAGCGGGTATAAAGGTAATATTTGCCGCAATTTGGCCATTTTCAGCACGAGAGCCGCCGCAATGTTGCCGGTTGAAACTGGGAAATTGTGGAAAGTCGCGGGTGATTCGCTCGCGCATTGAAGGATTTAGACCATGATACGGGCGTCCGGCACGGCAGGCTTTCGCGGCCATCCCGATACCGTCGCGTCTTCCCGGCTGACCAACGCGGTCGCGGCCTCGCTCGCCGTCGCCGCGCTCTCGCTGTGCCTGATCGTCACCCTGACGGTGCTGTCGACCAAGGCGACCATGGCGATGGGTCTGCCGGTCTGATTCCCGTTTCATCCTGGTCCAGCCGTCAAGGCGCTGCATGCCCCGGGCCGACCGGCATCGCAACGGGACGTCGATGAAATCACCTGTGGTAGTCGTTGCAATCACATTGACCGCGGCCATCCTGGTCGCGGCATCACTGTTGATTGTCGTCGGCACCCGCAAGGGCCCGGGAACGTCGACGCTGAATGGGCCTGCGCTGCAACAACCCTTCAAGCTCGCGCATCTGATCTAAAATCATCCGAAAGCCTTACACTTGCCGACAAGCGGGCCTTAAGCACACCGCGCGAAAACGCATCGCTGTGGCGCAACGATCAGTCAGAGTTGCGGTCTTACCTCGTTCGGGAGGAGCGAGACTGGTCCATGCGGTTCGGATGGCGTGCGATCTCCGGTCCGGTGCTGACGGCAGCAACCCTGCTGCTGGCGATGCTCCTCGATCGCCTTGTCCCCACTCCCTCGCCCGCGCCGTTGCTCGTCGGCATCGTGGCGCTTGCCGGCGCATTGTCGGGTCTCGCCTCGGCCATGACCAGCGCAGCCGTCGCGGTGATCGGCGCCGCGCTGCTCTTCCTCAACCAGCACGGCGTCGCCGGATATGGCAACCCCGATCTGGTCCGGCTCGGCCTTCTGGCCATCACCGCTGCCGGCACCGCAGCCATTACCGGCCTGATGCGCGAGCGGCTGCTCGGCACGTTCGCGGCCGAGCGCCGAAGCCACGCCACCGCCGCACGGCTGTCGGCCGCGCTCGACCAGGTCGATATCGGCATCGTGCTGCTCGATGCCGAGACGCGGGCCGAGTTCATAAACCGCGCGTTCCGCGATTACTTTGCGGTGCCGGACGAGATCGCCGACGGCAAGCCGCCCTTCATCGCGCTGATGTATCACGGCCGCGACACCGGCGCGTTCGAGCTGCCCGAAGACGAGCTCGGGACCTTCATCGCGCAGCGAATGGAGATGGTGCGGATCGGCGATGCTACGCCGATCAACATCGCCTTGCGCAACGGCGAGGTGCTGCGCTTCGTTTGCGCCGCGCTGCCCAACGGTGGCCGGATGCTGAGCTACACGCCGGTGACCGATCTGGTCCGCCACACCGACGCGCCGTCACGAGCCGACTACTACCGCTCGCTGCGCGATCCCGCAGGCCGCAAGCTGATCCGGTATCTGCGGGTCGCGGAGTGATGTAACGACACGATTGATCGGCAACGCGATCATCACGTATGAAGGACATCTCTTCGTCGTGCCCCGAGATCGCGGAATTTTCCATGTCGCTCACCATTCGCTCCGTCACCAGGCAGGACTACGATCACTGGCTGCCGCTGTGGGACGGCTACAACGCCTTCTACGGCCGCTCCGGCCCGACCGCGCTCGCTCCCGAGATCACGCGGATGACGTGGCAGCGCTTCTTCGACGCCTATGAGCCGGTGCACGGGCTGGTCGCCGAGAGCGACGGCAAGCTGCTCGGCATGACGAACTATCTGTTTCATCGCAGCACCACCGCGATCGAGCCGTCCTGCTATTTGCAGGACCTGTTCACGCTTGAAGCCGCACGCGGCAAGGGCGTCGCCTCGGCGCTGATTCACGGCGTGTATGAGCGGGCGAAACTGGCGGGATCGCCACGCGTCTATTGGCAGACGCACGAGACCAATCTCACGGCGCAGCGCCTGTACGACAAGGTCGCGGAGCGGTCCGGCTTCATCGTCTATCGCAAGCTGTTCTGATCGCAGCACGCATCCTGTGGATAACTCCGCCTGTCACCCGCGCGTAACATAGCGCGGCTACGCTGCACCTGCGTCTGATCTGGCCCCCCGTCACCGATCAAGCGCCCCAAAGCGGTCCCCGTCAGTCGCCGCGTCTGACAGGGGCCGCATTTTTTTGTCCGCCTTGCCGGCATGGCAGCAGCGCGGCGAGCGCCTTGCTGGGGCGGCGCGCGGTGGTCAGAATGAGTGGCTGCTCATCTCTGACAGGGTCTCCCATGGAAATTCGCAATCTCGGCGCCTCCGGCCTTCGCGTGTCTGCGGTCGGACTCGGCTGCAACAATTTCGGCCAGCGCACGGATCTGGAGACCTCGCGCAAGGTGATCCATCGCGCGCTCGATCTCGGCATCACGTTGTTCGACACCGCCGACATCTATGCCGGCATGGGCGGCTCGGAGACGGTGCTCGGCACCGTGCTCGGCGACCGCCGCAAGGACATCGTGCTCGCCACCAAATACGCCAAGCCGATGGCGACCGACGGCACCAGGCAGGGCGCCTCGCGCCGCTACATCATGGACGCCGTCGAGGCCAGCTTGAAGCGGCTCAAGACCGACTACGTCGATCTCTACCAGCAGCACGACTATGACCCTCTGACGCCGATCGAGGAGAGCCTGCGCGCGCTGGACGACCTCGTCCGCCAGGGCAAGGTGCGCTACATCGGCAATTCCAACTTCCCGGCCTGGCGCATCGCCGAAGCCGAGTTCACCGCGCGCGCGATGAACGTCAGCCGCTTCGTCTCGTGCCAGGACGAATACAGCCTCGTCGTGCGCGACATCGAGAAGGATCTGCTGCCGGCGGCGCAAGAGTACAAGCTCGGCCTGCTGCCGTTCTTCCCGCTCGCAAGCGGCCTGCTCACGGGCAAGTATCAGCGCGGCGCGGCCGCACCTGCCGACACCCGCTTTGCAAAGGCACCGGCCCTGCGCGACCGCTATGTCACAGCGCGCAACGAGGACATGGTCGAGAAGCTCCAGGCCTTTGCCAAGGCCCGTGGTCACAGCATGCTCGAGCTCGCCTTCTCCTGGCTTGCCGCGCGCCCGCAGGTGTCCAGCGTGATCGCCGGCGCCACGCGCGTCGAGCAGATCGAGGAGAACGTCAAGGCGATCTCCTGGAAGCTCAGCGCCGAGGAGATGGCCGAGATCGACAAGATCACTCTGGGCTGATCTTCGACGCGGCGCGTTACTTGGCGCCGCGTCCGACCGTCTGCATCACCTCAAAGCCTTCGAACTGGGGATGGCCGAGGTAGAGCGGCTTGTTGTCACCGGCCCGGTGATGCGCGGCCCGAAATGCTTCCGACTTGGTCCAGGCCTCGAACGCGGCGTGGTTCGCCCAGACCGTGTGCGATGCATACAGCGTGTGGTCCTCGAGCTCGGGGCCCCGCAGCAGATGAAATTCGACGAAGCCCGGCACCTTGTCCAGATGCGTGTCGCGCGAAAGCCAGACCTGCTCGAAGGCGGCCTCGGAGCCCTTGGCGACGCGGAAGCGGTTCATGGCGATGTACATGGGGATTCTCCTGATGCTCGGGCGATTATCTCGTCATTCCGGGATGCGCCGCAAGGCGCAGGCCTGGAATCCATTTTGCAGCAGAGCCAGCGGGGAGATGGATTCCGGGCTCGCGCTTCGCGTGTTCCGGAATGACGACGGATATGTCTCAGCCGACCAATCCCTTCATCGGCCTTGCACTCGCGCTGTCCGGGAACACCGTCTCGGCCAGCACGCGGTCGGACAGGCCGAACTGATCCTGCAGCACGCCCTTGATGACCGAACGCAGATCCGTTGTGGGCTTGAGGTCACGCCCTTCATGGAGGTTGGCGAGCTTGAGGCCCGGCCAGTCCGAGATGACGCGGCCGCCCGTCACGGCGCCGCCGGCGAGCAGCGCGATCGTGCCGGTGCCGTGATCCGTGCCGTCGGTGCCATTGATGCGCGCGGTGCGGCCGAATTCGGTGGCGACCACAACGACGGTGTCGCGCCAGCGATCGCCGAGGCCGCTTTCGAATTCGGCGATTGCGCCGTCGAGCCCGCCGAGCAGGAAGGCGAGACGGCCGACCGGGCCGCCTTCATTGGCATGCGTATCCCAGCCGTCGAAAGCAAGTGCGGCAATGCGCGGGCCGTCGTCCGCCGCCATCAGCTTGGCCGCGCCACGCGCCACCTGGCGCATCTGCGCGACGGCATTGCCGGGCTTCCGCTTCATGTCGTCGCCGCTCGCGGCCTTGTCGAGCTGGAGGCCTTGCGACAACGCCATGGCCAATGCGGGATCGCGGTGACGGTAGAGATCGACGAGGCGCATCGCGGTGTCGTCGTCGGCTTGCGGCAGCGCCACCGGCGCCCAGCCGACCGTCGGCGCATTGCCGCGCAGCACCAGCGGCGTGGTGGGTCCGACCGCAAGGCCGCTCGATACGCGCTCGCCGCGCGGCAGCGCTTCCAGCGCGCGGTTGAGCCAGCCGGATTGCACGCGTCCCGGGCCGGCGTAGCCGCTTTCGAGCACGTCCTGGCCGTCGAAATGCGAGCGGTCGCGATAGGGCGTCGCCACCGCGTGGATCACCGCGGCATGCCTGTCGCGGTACATGCGCGCAAATTCCGGCATGGCCGGATGCAGCACGAAGAAGCTACCGAGCATGATCGCGGGATGCGCCCCATCTGCGCTGAGCGCGATCGAGCCGTGCAGGCTGGCATAGTCGGGGTCGCCGAGCGGCGCCACGGTCGCCAGCCCGTCGAGCGCGCCGCGCAGGATCACCACGATCAGGCGGGGATCGCGCCCATCGGCGGCGCGTGCGAATTTCGGCAGGTAAGCCCAGGCCGCGAACGAGGCGCCGCCGAGCAGCAGACCGCGGCGCGAGGTGAGAAGCCGGTTCTCGACGCAATCGATCATCGTCATCTCCGTTGCATTTCCGGCGACATCAACAGCAGCGTCAGCGCCTGCTGTCGCGACTCCGCACGCTCGACCGCTCGCCGCGTCTCGATGGAGGCCGCATCGGCTGCCGCGAATTCCAGGAGGTCGATCGGATCGATATTGCTGCCGAGCCGCGAGCCAATCTGCGCCGCGATGTCGAGCCTGAGCTTCATGCCCTCGGGCGCGGCCCAGGCTGCGTTGGTGTCGGGAAAGCCGTTGGGCCCGGCCGGCGACCATAGCGGTTGCCCCAGCAGATTGAGGCCATTGAGATAGCGGCTCGGATCTTCCGGCACCCGCGCGAGCAGCCGGCCGCTCGCGACGAGGAACTCGTAAGGCGAGCGCATCTTGGTCAGCGGCGCTTGCCACGCTTCCTCGGAATCGACCAGCGCCATGGCAAGCGCCTTGAGGTCGCCATCAGTCTTGACGAAGACATCGCGCAGGCGCGCGACGAGTGCCGGCGGCGGATCGTCGGCAACGAAGTGGCGGACGAATTTGGCGGCGATGAAGTTCGCGGTCGACGGATGCCGCGCGATGTCGGCGAGCGCGGCCTCGCCTTGCGCGAGCCCCGTCGGCTCATAGGTCTTGCCGAGCAGCATTTGCGGCCCGGGCTGGTGCGCATTGGAGTTGAACACGAAGGAGCCGGGGGCGCCGAGCTGCCCTTGCCGGCCGGCGAAAGTCCAGCCGGTGATGATGCGCGCGAGCGAGGTGACGTCGTCCTGCGTGTATCCCCCGCCGACGCCGAGCGTATGCAGCTCCATGATCTCGCGCGCCAGATTCTCATTGAGCCCGCGCTTGCGGTTCTGGCCAGCGCGCGAATCCGGGCCGAGCGATTGCTGGTTGTCGAGGAAGAACAGCATCGCCGGATGCTGCTCGACGGCTTTCAGCATGTCGGCGAAGCGCCCGAGCACGTGCGGCCTGATCGCCTCGCGCTCGAACGCGCCGGCCCAGATCCGCGCCAGCTCGCCCTTGCTCGCTGAGATGCAGAAATGGTTGGACCAGAACACGACGAGGCGCTCGGTGAAGCCGCATTCGGCCAGCGTGGCGCGCTGCAGCCGCGCCAGCGCCTCGGCGCGGAAGGTCTTTTGGATGACGTTGAGCGGCTGCGGAGCCGGCTTTGCGGCCGGCGGCGCAGCGGCGTTGGGCTGCATCGCCTCCGGCTTCGCCGCGTTATCCGCCGGCTTTGCCTCCGTCATCTGGCCGGCGACCTCCGTTGCTGCCGCATTCAGCGAGAGATTGCGGCGGAGGGCGGGCTTCTGCTCGGCTGGCGCAACCGGCGGCGTCTCGGCCGGCCCGGCGGCCTTCGCGGCTTCGCGCGCCTGCCTGACCTGATCCTGATAGGCGAACACGGCTTGCCCGAGCTGCTGAGTCGATTGCAGGCCGGGCGCCTCCAGCAGCACGCCGCTCGCACGCGCGAGCTCGGCCTTCACGAAGCCGCGCGGATCGGAGCTTGCGTTGACGAGATCGCCCGAGGCGCCGCCGCGGGCGCCGAAGCCAAAACGGTTGAGCGCGACGAGCGCGGCTTGCGAATCGCGGGCCATCGATTTGTCCTTCGCGTGGCGGGAGCCGCTTTCCGAGTCCGCGCGCGATGCCTAATATACCGCAACGACCGATGAACCCGACATGAAAATCACGGCGAAGCTTCGACGTAAATCATGACAAATCCGCAAGAATCTTCGTCCCAGGAACCACGCCGCCTCGCCTGCTCCCGCTGCGGCACCGAATTCGGCTGCGACCTCTCGGGCACCTGCTGGTGCGCGGAGGAAACGGCGCGCCTGCCGATGCCGGTCAAGGGCGAGGATTGCCTGTGCCGGGACTGTCTGAGAAAGGCGGCGGCAGAGGCAGCGAGCGCGGAGTAAGGGTGTAACGCTCTGGGTGATGCCGGAGCCCGGGCCACACCCTCGGTGTCGTCCCCGCGAACGCGGGGACCCATAACCCCAGGGAGACGTTTGGCGAAGACTGGTCGTGCGGTACTCCGACCATCCGCAATCGATACATCACGCGGTATGGGTCCCTGCGTTCGCAGGGACGACCGTGAGGAGTAGAGTTCGCCCTACACGGGATGCCCCGGCGATCGCCTTGCCATGCCGTCGAACGCGTCGAGCAGTTTTTCGCGCCAGGCATAAACCGGATCATCGGCTTCCAGCAGCTTGAACGGGCTCACCACGCGCGCCCATTGGAAGCCGCCGAACACGATGTAGTCGGCGTAGTTCGGCGCCTCGCCGCCGAGATAGGGCTGCTTCTTCAGCGTCTGCCGCATGATCTCGAGCGACTTGCGGAAGGCGACCACGCCGGTGTCGCGGCTCGCCATAACCTCTTCCAGGCTCTTGCCACCGAACCGCGCCTCACGCGACTTGCGGAAATAGTCCGCGTCGGTCTCGGCCAGATTTTTCGGGATGTCGGCAACGATCAGCGGAAAGATGCCGCCGACGATGGCGATGTCGCCGAAGGCGTTGATCATGCGCGCCATGGCGCGGCCGCCCTCGCCGCCGAACAGCGACGGACCGTCCGGGAAATTGTCCTCGAGATAGTTCGCGATCGTCCAGGAATCGACCACCGCCCTGTCGTCATGCAGCAGCACCGGCACCTTCTCGGAGCCGTGCGGCGCAAGCGCGCTCTTCTCGGTGAAGCGCCAGGGCAGAGATTCCGCCGACAGACCCTTGTGCGCGAGCACCATCCTCGTGCGCCAGCAATACGGGCTGAACGGGCGCGAAGCGTCGGTGCCGACGAGTTCGAACAGCTTGAGTGACATGCAAGGCGCCTCCATTCCGCTCCGTCATTGCGAGCGCGGCGAGCAATCCAGCCTGCCGCCGCAAAAGACATTCTGGATTGGTTCGCTCGCGCTCGCAATGACGATGTGGGAGACGGATGTGCGCTTCACCGCCCGTTTGTCAGCAACCTCTCCCCGTTCTCCGTCACCGCGATGACCAGCCCGAGGCCGGCAATCGTCTCGCGCGCGACGTAGCCGCGGTCGGCGGCGTCTTCCCAGATGGTGAGGCGCGGGCACGAGGTCTTCCACGTCGCGACCACCTCGGCATAGGCGCGCGGCTCACGCGCGACCCATTCGACGAAGTCCAGCACCAGCGGATCGGCTGTCTCGCTCATTGCAAAACTCCCTTGTCGAAGGCGACCGCTACCTCCGTGCGCAGCATGAGCCAGCCGCCATAGGCGATGTAGTAGCAGGCGATGGTGGTGATCAGTTTGTTCGACCAGGCCAAGAATTGCTGGTCGGTCATGGCTTCGAGGATGCGTCGCGCCAGCGTGGTGCCGAGCATCGAGGCGGCAATCGCGACACCGGCAAGCACGGGATCGAGGCTCGCCGCCTGGTCGATGATGCCGCCGAAATAGATCAGCTTGGTGAAGTGGCTGACGAGCTGGCACATCGCCTTGGTCGCCACCTTCTCGCGGCGGCCGAAATCGCCGCCGAGGAAGAAGGTGTCGAGCAGCGGGCCGGAGACGCCGGTCATCAGCATCAGGCCCATGCAGATCGTGCCGTAGACCGTGCCTTGCCAGAGCCTGTCAGGATCCGGCTTGATGCTCGCCGGCAGCAGCCGCGCCATGAACGGCGTGATGCCCAGCAGCAGCAGCGCCATCGGCTTGTCCGGCACGTAGCGGGTGAACGACCAGGCCGCGAGCGCGACGGCCGCGCCGACCAGATAGTTCGCGACCGGCCGCCAGCGAATATGCGCCCGCCACAGAAACGCACGCCAGCCGTTCGAGGCCATCTGCGTGATCGCGTGCAGCACCATCGCGGCCGGCAGCGGCATCAGGGCCAGGAGCACGCCGATCAGGATCAGCCCGCCCGCCATGCCGAACAGCCCCGACAGAAACGCGGTGGCGACCATCAGCAATCCGAGGGCAGCGGTCATGATGGGCGTCACGAACGTCTCCTGTCGGTGTGTGGCGAAGGCGAACGTGCCTTGCTTGCTCATCTCGCGCAAACTGGGTTATCTTGGTCTGGCATCAGCTTTCCTGAGGGTCTGGCATTTGCGGCGGCTGCTGTTTCTCAACGGCATCAAGGCATTCGAGGCGGCGGCGCGGACCGGCAGCTTTGCTGCGGCCGGGCTCGAACTGAGCGTGTCGGCGGCCGCCGTCAGCCGCATGGTCCATCTCCTGGAAGAGCGGCTCGGCGTCGCGCTGTTCGAGCGCAAGGCCAATCGCCTGGTGCTGACCCAGGCCGGCCGCGCCTATCAAAGCGGGCTGACGCCGATCTTCGACGCGCTGGCGAGCCTCACCGCGCAGGTGACGGCGCCCTCGAGCGTCCGCGTGCTCACCATCGGCGTCGGCCACACCTTTGCGATGCGGTGGCTGATCCCGCGCCTGTCGGAATTCCGTAACGAGGAGCCCGACATCGAGGTTCGCTTCACCACCGGCGGCGCAGCAGTACCGTTCGGGGAGGACTGGAGCTGCGGCATCAAGCTCGGCACCGGCGACTGGCCCGGCCTCGTCGCCGAGCCGCTGTTCGCCGGCGACCTCACGCCGGTCTGTGTGCCCCGCCTCGCGAGCGGCCTGAAGCGCCCGGCCGACCTGAAGGGACCAAGCCTGATCCGTGTCGCGCACTCACCCGAGGACTGGCCGATCTGGCTGAAAGCCGCGAACCTCGCTCGTATCAACGCGCGCGGGCCGGAGTTCCAGTTCTACGGCCAGGCGCTGCAGGCCGCGGCCGACGGGCTCGGCATCGCCATGGGGATCCGGCCCTATATCGACGACGACCTCGCCGCCGGCCGGCTGGTCGCGCCATTTGACCTTTCGGTCCCCAAGGGCATGCGCTGGTACCTGCTCTATCGCAGCTTCCAGACCGAGCAGCGCGACTTTGCCGCGTTCCGCCGCTGGATCATGCGCGCGGCGGCGGAACCCGCGGCCCGCCCCGTGAAACGGAGCGGCCGCACCGCCGCTCGGAACTGACGCCCCAAGACCGACGTCCCAAGACTGCGTCCAAAGACAAAAAGCCGGCCACTTGTGAACGGCTTCACATCCCAAATTCCGCATTCGTGGTCCCCTAACCCTCCAACAAGACACGTACGGAACACTTTGGGGACGACCATGACGACCATCTACGACGGCTTTGACATCGAATCCTTCGAGGCCGGCAAAGGCCTCTGGCACGCCCGCATCCGCCGCGCCGATCTCAGCCCCCTCGCCATCGACGGCGTCCTGTTTCCGGCCATGGAAGTCGGTTTCGCCTGGCCCGACCAGAACGCCGCGATCGCCGACGCCAAGCACCATATCGACCGCTTCCGCCGGCGGGCCGATAGCGACGACGAATAAGCGAGCAGGACGGCAAGCGAACCAGGGACAGCACAAAGGGGGCCACCGGTCATGTCCGTCATCGAAATCGAAGACACCTCGCAACCGAGGATCTACACCCGCGCCGTGCTCTCCAACTGCCCCGAATGCGACGGGGATCTCTCGGTGCTCCGCGTGATCGGCGGGCGCGCCGGATGCGAGTACTGGACCATGCGCTGCACCGATTGCGGCGGCATCCACCTCGACGTCCTGAAGCCGAATGTCACGGCGCAGGACGACGAGGGGCCGCTGCCGGCGGCGTGAGGCTCGAGGCTGCTGCCAACCTGCTGTCAGCAGCCTGCATGACGACGGGCATTCGCCCTTTATCGCGGGCCGGACTCGTCCCATATTCGCTTCATGGCGAAGAAACCTGCATCCTCCGAAAAATCCGGCAAATCCCCCAAGACCAAGGCTCCGAACTCGAAGGCACATCGCCCCGATGTGCAGCCGATTGGGCCGGCGCTGGCCGAATTGCTCAATCCCGCGATCAACCGCGGCGATGCGGGGCTCGGATCCGGCACCGGGCTGCAGCCGCCGCCGGACAATTCGCGCGACCGGCGATCCGGCGGCGAGGCCGCGGCGCATCGGGCGCGGGCCTCGACGCCCAAGGAGTTTCCGCAGGATGTGACGCGGCCGATGCCGTTGCGGCCCCATCCGCAGCCGCCCGGCGCGCGCTCGTCATCCGAACTGGCGGGCTTGGAGGAAGCGCCGCAGGCCAATTACGGAACCGCCGCCACGATCCCGACGCTCGATCCGGAACTGGCGCGGCAGCTCGGACTGCCCACGGAGGAAGACGACGCCGAGGCGCTGGCGCGTCCGCCGCGCAGCAAGATGGAGGCGCTCGGCGTCAAGGCGACCGCCGATGCGCTGGAGTCGCTGATCCGCGAGGGCCGTCCGGAGTTCCGCAAGGACGACGGCTCCACCAAAGTGTGGACGCCGCACCGGCCGCCGCGCCCGGAAAAGTCCGAAGGCGGCGTGCGCTTCGAGATCAAATCGTCCTACGAGCCGCGCGGCGATCAGCCGACCGCGATCGCCGAGCTGGTCGAGGGTATCGGTCGCAACGACCGCACCCAGGTGCTGCTCGGCGTCACCGGCTCGGGCAAGACCTACACGATGGCGCAGGTGATCGAGAAGACGCAGCGCCCGGCGCTGATCCTTGCGCCGAACAAGACGCTCGCCGCCCAGCTCTACGGCGAGTTCAAGAACTTCTTCCCTGACAACGCGGTCGAGTATTTCGTTTCCTATTACGATTACTACCAGCCGGAAGCCTACGTCCCGCGCACCGACACCTATATCGAGAAGGACTCGTCCATCAACGAGCAGATCGACCGCATGCGCCACTCGGCGACGCGCGCGCTGCTCGAACGCGACGACGTCATCATCGTCGCCTCGGTGTCCTGCATTTACGGTATCGGCTCGGTCGAGACCTACACCGCGATGACTTTCGCGCTGAAGAAGGGCGAGCGCATCGACCAGCGCCAGCTCATCGCCGACCTCGTCGCGCTGCAATACAAGCGCACCCAGGCCGATTTCACCCGTGGCACCTTTCGCGTGCGCGGCGACGTCATCGACATCTTTCCGGCGCACTATGAGGACCGCGCCTGGCGCGTGAACCTGTTCGGCGACACCATCGAAACCATCGAGGAGTTCGATCCGCTCACCGGCCACAAGCAGGACGAGCTCGAATTCATCAAGATGTACGCCAATTCGCACTATGTGACGCCGCGCCCGACGCTGGTGCAGGCGATCAAGTCGATCAAATCAGAGCTGAAGCAGCGGCTCGACCAGCTCCATCATCAGGGGCGCCTGCTGGAGGCGCAGCGGCTGGAGCAGCGCACCACTTTCGACCTCGAGATGATGGAGGCGACGGGAAGCTGCGCCGGCATCGAGAACTATTCGCGCTATCTCACCGGACGCCGCCCCGGCGAGCCGCCGCCGACGTTGTTCGAATACGTCCCCGACAACGCGCTGATCTTCGCCGACGAAAGCCACGTCACCATCCCGCAGATCGGCGCCATGTTCCGCGGCGACTTCCGCCGCAAGGCGACGCTGGCCGAGTACGGCTTTCGCCTGCCGTCGTGCATGGACAACCGCCCGCTCCGCTTCGAGGAATGGGACATGATGCGGCCGCAGACCGTCGCGGTGTCGGCGACGCCGAGCGGCTGGGAGCTGAACGAGAGCGGTGGCGTGTTCGTCGAGCAGGTCATCCGTCCCACCGGACTGATCGATCCGCCGGTCGATATCCGCCCGGCCCGCACCCAGGTCGACGATCTCGTCGGCGAGGTCCGCGCCACGGCGCAGGCGGGCTACCGCTCGCTGATCACGGTGCTCACCAAGCGCATGGCGGAGGACCTGACCGAATACCTGCACGAGCAGGGCATTCGCGTGCGCTACATGCACAGCGATATCGACACCATCGAGCGCATCGAGATCATCCGCGATCTGCGTCTGGGCGCCTTCGACGCGCTGGTCGGCATCAACCTGCTGCGCGAAGGCCTCGACATTCCCGAATGCGCGCTGGTCGCCATTCTCGACGCCGACAAGGAAGGCTTTTTGCGCAGCGAGACCTCGCTGATCCAGACCATCGGCCGCGCCGCGCGCAACGTCGACGGCAAGGTGATCCTCTATGCCGACCAGATGACGGGCTCGATGGAGCGCGCCATCGCCGAGACCAACCGCCGCCGCGAGAAGCAGGTCGAGTACAACACCGCCAACGGCATCACGCCGGAGAGCGTGAAAAAGCAGATCGGCGACATCCTCAACTCCGTCTACGAGCGCGACCACGTGCTGGTCGAGGTCGGCGGCCACGACATGACCGACGACGTCATCTCGATCGGCCACAATTTCGAAACCGTGCTCGCCGATCTGGAAACGCGGATGCGCGAGGCCGCCGCAGATCTGAACTTCGAGGAAGCCGCCCGCCTGCGCGACGAAGTCAAGCGCCTGCGTGCCACCGAGCTCGCGGTCGTCGACGACCCCACGGTCAAGCAACGGACCGTCGCGGGCAAGGCCGGCGCCTATGCCGGCACCAAGAAGTATGGCGAGGCCGCCAATCTCCCCGTCAGCGCCATGAAGAACAAGAGCGCCGCAACGGCCCTCAAGGCCGGCGCCGGCAAGGGCTCACGCGTGCACAAGCCGCACCTCGACGAGATGCACGGCCCGGAGTCGCTGCCCTATCGCGAGAAGCAGACGCTGCCGGCGAAGCCGTTCGGAGGGAACAGCCGGATCATCCAACCGACGGATTCACGGCAGTCGGGCCCGGAGTTCGGACCTGCGCCGAAGTCGACGGGCGGGCAGCCGGGGCGGCGGGGTGGGTGGAAGAAGAGGTAGGCACACTATCGCTTCACCACTGCCGTTCGTGACTATGAATTATCAGATGCGCAATTGCGCATCATAGCTCGCCGCTTCGCGACGCCCCGAAATGACGAGGAGGGATTTGTGCCCTTCACCCCACGCTCGCCGTCACCACCGCCATCACCGACAGCAGCAGCACGATGGTGACAAGCTGGAGCGAGGCGACCGGCTGGGTGCGCCATGCGGTGATCTTGTCGGACAGCGACAGATGGGCCTCGAAGAACTTCGGCTCATAGACGGTCTTGAAGAAGACGGGGAAGCTCGGCCCGAGGGCTACCGCGATCAGGGCGTGGGTCAACGAGGCGATGGCGACGAAGATGGCGACGCCGGGGTCGCCGGAGAGGTCGTGGTCGCCGCAGAGCTTGAGCAGGAAGGCGGCGGCGGCGAAGGTCGGGAAGCTCTGCAGGGTCGCGGTCAGCGCGAGGCCTTCGAGCGCGTTGTGCAGGCGGGATTTTCTGGCGGTGGCGATGGCGGCCATGGCACGTCTCCCTGATGACATGGCAATGACGTTAGGCGGGACGTCGAAGCGGTGATGTGAGATGGGTCACGCGGCCCCTTCACCTCGCCCCGCGCTTGTCAGCCCAAGCTTGGCGGGTGCGGGTGGTCGCCGGTCCATGCGTGACCTCCGGCATTGCGCTTTCGTCCATGCGCGCCTGCGCGCCACGCGGCTGACTGCGGCGGGGAACCGGGCGACGAAGCTCCGGCTCAACCGGCAATTGCACACCATGAACCTGGCATTGTACTCGCGCGTCATACCGGTTGGAACATCCCGGTGATCGTGCGGATTGCCGGTGCGTGAGCCCACGCGTTAGCCTTGCGTAACGCACAAGACCAACAAGGACGGGCGGAATGACGGTGGAGAAGCTGAATCGCCAGCGCGTCGTGCAACTGCTCGATGCTTTCGCGCGCGGCGATCTCGAAGCCGCGCTGGCGTGCTGCACCGACGACGTCGACTTCCTGACCCACGCGCCCATCGACGTGCTGCCGCACATGGTGCCGCGCCACGGCAAGGCGGAGTTGCGCGAACTTTGGCAGACGATCTGGTCGCGCTATTCGGAGGTCCGCTACAAGGCACCCGTCATCGTCGCGGAGGGCGACGAGGTCGCGACCTACATGCAGACCTATTTCAGGAAACGCAGCAACGGCCGGGTCGTGCAGTTCGACATGGCGGTGTTCTACAGCTTCCGCGGCGGGCTGGTGGCGCAGATCCGCGAGATCATCGATTCCTACGATCTGGTGCAGCAGGTGCTGGAACGCGAGATCGGGCCGTTGATCTTGGGGCCGGGGGTGGACGGGTAGCCCGCCGTCTCGATGGGAACCCGCGCCGGCCAAAACCGGGAAACTACGGGGTTCTGTTGCAATTCTCACAAATTGCGCGCAATTGTGCATTGCGAAAACGTGAATTGCGTTTTGGCCGAAACCCCCTATTTTGTTCGTATACAAACGAGTTGAGCCTCGGCACCTGACTGTGCATGGGGTTGTTTTCCGTTTCTTTCGCAAGCCAGCTTCAGGACTGCCCAAAATGACAGAGCACAGCCTCTGGCGTTTCTCGCGCGCGTTGCACCGCGCGATCAACGACAGGCATTTCGCTGATATCGAGGCCCTGATCGACGAGGACGTCGAATGGGCGCTCTACGGCCCGATCGACATGTTTCCGTTCCTCGGCGCGCGCCAGGGCAAGGACGCCGTGCTCGAGGTCATCCGACAGCTCGCCGACAATTTCCAGGTCCGCCGCTTCGACCGCGAGAGCATCATGCTCGGCATCGATTCCGCGGGCTCGATGGTGCGCTATTCGCTGACGGCGCTGGATTCGAACAAGCCGATCAGCTTGCGGGTCGCGCAGTTCGCCCAGTTCAGGGCGGGCAAGCTCGTCAGCATGCGCGTCCTGATCGACACGTTCGACCTGGTCGAGCAGGCACTCGGCCGCGCCATTCATCTGCCGAAGATGACCAGCGTCGGCTAACGCATGATCCGGACCCGAAGGGTCCGAAAAGATCATGCGAACAACAACCTGAAGCGCGATCATCGCGCTTCAGGGGGGACGCCAACGGGCCCCGTCGTTCGGGACCGATGACGATGCCGGCCGCGACGTCCTGGCCTCCAGCCCCGCCGGATGCCGTCGCGTCACAAGATCGTCATCGGGCGCGCGCCTTGCGCGCGGCCCGTTGGTTCGCCGCCTCGAAAACCCGCCACAATTTCGCAACGATGCATCAGCATTTTCAGCGCGGAATGGCGCATGGTCTTTGCTGACGGCCGATATATATTATCGGAAAGCATGCGCTGGGGCTTGCGGGCAGGACGATGGAATTCTCGACAGGGTTTGGCTGGACAAGGCTGCCGATGCTGGCGGCCGCATTCGTTTTGGGCTCGGCGCTGACGGTCTCGGCGCAGATCATTCTGCCCTTCTCCTCCCCAGCAGCCGCGCCTGACGACGAAGCCGAGACGGAGGCCGTGGCGGAGGCTCCCGACGTCAACGACCCCGACGTGCTCAAAGGCATCGACGTCGACAAGCTCGACTGGAGCCAGCTCGCGGTCGACGCCGGCACCGGCATTGACCCGATGGCCGCCAGGAAGCGCGCCCAGTCCGCCGCCAAGGACGGACTGGACTGGTCGTCGAACGCCAATGCAAACGGCTCCTCGGCGGTGACGGTCAAGCAGTCGGTATTCTCGTTCTGGGATACGAGGATCGGCGCCAACATGACGGTGACCAGCGAGCCGCGAACGATGTCCGAGCTGCTGGCGCAGAAGGCCACCAATGGCGGCAACCTGCCGCAATCCTCCGGCAGCGCCTGGGCGACGGCGACCGCGCCCGGCGCGGGCTCGATCTGGGACAAGACCGCGGTGGAAGCCCGCGTCGATCCCGGCGCGGAGCAGAGCAAGATCGGGGCGTCGCTGATCAAATCGGTGCCGCTGTCGGGCGACACCTCGCTGACGCTCCAGAACGGCTACAGCGTCAATCAGCAGGGCACCACCGCCGTGCCCGGCATCGGCGGCCACATCACTACGCGCAATTACGAGACCGACCAGTCCGCCAAGGTCACCCTCGTCGACACCGGCACCAGCATCACCGCCGGCCAGACGCTGTCGACCACCGACGACAAATGGCTGCGCAAGGTCGGCGCCGAGCAAAAGCTGTTCGACAACGTCACCGTCTCCGGCTCGGTCGGCGAAACCTCGCAAGGCGCCATCAACAAGAGCCTGACGGCCGGCTTCAAGAAGAGCTGGTAGGGCGAACCCCGCTCTATCTCCTCATCCGGAGGACGCTCAAGGAGCGTGTCCCGAAGGACAGGTCCCTGCTGCGGGAGCCGGGCCTTTCATGGTTCGAGACGCGCGAAGGGCGCGCTCCTCACCATGAGGGGATAGAGGCTAGTCTCCGCCGCATTCACACTCTCCTAACCATGCGCCACGGCAAAACCCCCGAATGGTCCGCCCTTGCCGCATCTCGGCCCATTTGCGGTCAAAATCGGACGCCCTGATAGGGAAGCCTCACAGACGTCGTCGTGCGGGGGACACTCGCGCTGCGCTCAACGCGAACAGGGGAACAACGATGAACGCCATGCGTCCCGAAAAGATCGAAGCCACCGAGACCGAGACGGTCGACACCAACCTCGCCGCCGTGACGGAAGTCGAAGCCGGCATCCGCGATTTCGTCCGCAACGACATCGCCTATCTGCGTCGTCCGGCTGCTACCACCACCGCCGACGCGCCCCCGCTCGACCCGAGCGCGGAAGCCACGGTCACCAACGTCAACTCGCTGATCCAGCGCGTCGCCGGCACCTCGCTCGCCGAGATCGAGAACCTGATCTCCGAGCTTGAGAGCCTGCGCGACCTGCTCCACGCAGAAGGCCAGCGCGTCCAGCGCGAGATCTCCGGCTATGCCCAGCTCAGCCAGGCCGCGATGAAGTCGACCCGCATGATCGCCGACAACGTCGCGCAGTGGAAGCGCGCCGCCGACGGCCTGCGCAACAGCTGATTGCTCGACGAAAGCATCACCGAACCGCCGCGTTCCCGAAAGGGGGCGCGGCGGCTTTGATTCTGGGAGGTGCGACAGGCCCACACTGTTCCGCCAACAGAGGTGTCATTGCCCGCGAAAGCAGGTGATCCGGTATTCCAGACGGCGGTGATCGGGCCGAGAGGCCTCGGCGTACTGGATGTTCCGGATCAAGCCGGGGCATGACAGTGGTGTGGTCGCGAAAGGTAGGACAGCGCGGCAGTGGACAGACGTTCACACACTCACCGCAGCCAGCACGGCGATTTGAACCCTCCACCCTTCCGCAGCGACGAATGCCAAGCGCCCGTGGCCTGTTCGGCCGGGCCTGGGGACATTTTCACATGGAAAGCATTCGGCCCGACACCACGGACCCGATACCGCTGCGGCCCGCGCCGAATCAAATCGGCACGATCATGCTGCGCTTTGTCGGGCTGCTGGCGGTTGCGATCGCCATCCTGGCGTTCGTCTATAGCCGCTGAGGTGCGGCCGGAGGGCCGGCCGCGAAAATTAACGAACTCTTACCGGCTCGCGTCGACGGTCGAGGCTTCCAGGGTGTAGGCGCCATCGGCATAGCCCTTCACCACCATGCCGGCGACCAGCATCACTGCCAGCGTCGCGGTCGCGAAGATGAATCCAACAAACTTGAGTGCGCCGCGATCTGCCATGGTCCTCGTCCCCTGTCTCTGCCCATTCGTTTCAAATAGACAGCGACAGGTTCATAATTAGTTAGCAACTCGATGGTTCCGCCGAACTGCTTCGCGCTAACCATGTTGCGCAGGCTTATGGCAGCCGTCCCAAAACGCGTCCATAGCGCGCGGGCAACACTCGCGCACATTTGGGACCGTTCATCCTGGAACAGATCTAACCGGCCTCCACGCGCGTCGGCACGAAGGCGCTGGCAGTGATGGAGTAGACGTCCTCGCCGCGCTGATTGGTGCCGGTCGTGCGGGCGGTCAGGATGCCCCAGCCGGGACGCGAGGCGGAGGTGCGCTTGTCGATGACGACATTGACGTAAGAGACAACATCGCCGGCGAGCACCGGCCTGATCCAGCGCAGGTCGCGAAAGCCCGGCGACGGGCCCCACACCGCAACCACCTCGCCGCGCGCCGCGGCCTCGCGCGCCAGACGCTGGCCGTCGGCGACTAGCAGGCTCATGCAGGCCGAGCCGACATGCCAGCCCGAGGCGGCGAGCCCGCCGAACAGCGAGTTCTTGCCCTCCTCCTCGTCGAGATGAAAACGCTGCGGATCGAACCTGGCGGCGAAGTTCTTGATCGACTGCGCCGTGAACGTGTAGGCGCCGATCTCGCGGCGCTGACCGATCTCGATGTCCTCGAAGAACCGCATCAGGCCGTCCCCTCGCGCCGCTTGATCAGGATCGGTGAGGTCATCTCGGCGAGCGCCTGCCCCGCCGCGTTGCGCGCGGTGCATTTGAACGTGACGATGCCGAGCTCGGGCCGGCTCTTCGAGGTACGCGCTTCCAGCACATCGACATCGAGTGTCAAGTCGTCACCCGGCCTGAGCGGCGACAGCCAGCGGACCTCATCCACACCGGGAGACCCTAGCGAAGCGGCTCGGGTGATGAAGCCGTCGGCCATCATCCGCATCATCAGCGAGCAGAGGTGCCAGCCCGAACCGGACAGGCCGCGCAGCATGCTTTTGGCTGCGGCCTCCTCGTCCAGATGCATGGGCTGCGGATCGAACTCGGCGGCGAAGGCCAAAATCTCGTCGCGGGTGACATGGCGCGGGCCGAATGTGCCGAACCGGCCGGGCGGGAAATCTTCGAAGGTCAGGGTCATCTCGGGTAAGCTTTGCGGGAATGACAGATTGTGGCCGCACTTTGCGGCAATCTCAACCCGCCGGCCCGCATGGCTCGTGCTACATACGGGGTGGCGGCGGCCTTGAGTCGGACCAATCGAGGGCCAGAACCCGAGTACCAAGGCCGCTTTGCGGGCCCGATTTGCCCTGGGGAGAGCAATGTTTTCATTCAGCGACCTTTTCCAATGGGACCGCTTCATCACGCCGACGATCATCAAGACCTTCTATTGGCTGGTGATCGCGCTGATCTGCCTGTTCGGCCTCTCCGGCATCTTCTCAGGGCTCGCTGCAATGGCGATCAGCCCGTTCGGCGGCTTCCTGATGCTGCTGTCGTCGATCGCCAGCGTCGTCGTCGGCATCGTGTTCTCGCGCATCGTCGCGGAGCTGATCCTGATCGTGTTCCGCATCAACGAGCATCTCGGCGCGATCCGGGACCAGGGCGGAGGGATGCGCTAGCCCGTCATTCCGGGGCGCCTCGAAGAGGCGAACCCGGAATCCATTCATCCATTGGCTCTGACGCCCGATGGATTCCGGGTTCGCTCTTCGCGCGCCCCGGAATGACAAGCCTTACGTATTGAACCGGAAATGCATCACGTCGCCGTCGGCGACGACGTATTCCTTGCCTTCGAGCCTGAGCTTGCCGGCATCGCGTGCGCCGGCTTCGCCGCCCAGCGCAACGTAGTCCTCATACGCGATGGTCTCGGCGCGGATGAAGCCCTTTTCGAAATCGGTGTGGATCACGCCCGCCGCGCCCGGCGCCTTGGTGCCGCGATAGATGGTCCAGGCGCGCGCCTCCTTCGGGCCGACGGTGAAGTAGGTGATGAGGTCGAGCAGCGTGTAGCCCGCGCGGATCAGGCGGTCGAGGCCGGCCTCCTCCAGGCCCAGCGTCTCCAGGAAGTCGGCGCGCTCTTCGCGTGAGATGGTCGCGATCTCGGATTCGATCTTGGCGGAGATGACGACGGCGACGGCGCCTTCCTTGGCGGCCTGCTCTTCAACGGCCTTGGAGAACGCATTGCCCGTTGCGGCCGAGCCTTCCTCGACGTTGCAGACGTAGAGCACCGGCTTGGACGACAGCAAGCCCAGCATCCCGAAGGCGCGCTCCTCCTCGGCTTTGCGCTCGACGAGGCGCGCGGGCTTGCCCTCGCGCAGCAGCACCAGGGTGCGGTTGACGAGGTCGAGCTGCTCCTTGGCGTCCTTGTCGTTGCCCTTGGCCTTCTTGGTGAGGTTGTCAACCCGCTTCTCGAGGCTGTCGAGGTCGGCGAGCATCAGCTCGGTCTCGATGGTCTCGATGTCGGCGAGCGGGGCGATCTTGCCCTCGACATGCGTGATGTCGGAATCCTCGAAGCAACGCACCACATGCGCGATGGCGTCGACCTCGCGGATGTTGGCCAGAAATTGATTGCCGAGGCCTTCACCCTTGGAAGCGCCGCGAACGAGGCCCGCGATGTCGACGAAGGTCAGCCGGGTCGGGATGATCTGTCCCGACTTGGCGATCGCCGCGAGCTTGTCGAGCCTGGGATCGGGCACGGCGACCTCGCCGACATTCGGCTCGATGGTGCAGAACGGATAATTCGCGGCCTGCGCCGCGGCCGTCTCGGTCAGCGCATTGAACAAGGTCGACTTGCCGACATTGGGCAACCCGACGATCCCGCATTTAAATCCCACGAGCGCTATTCCTTACCGTTCTCGTCCTTGGTCAAAAATCCCTTCGCCTGCATGGCAAGATGGACCCTGTTGGCGAAGGTCGCGTCCGTGCCCTTGGCAACCAGGCCTGCGTGGTCGGCCACCGCCTCGCACAGTGTCGCCACCCAGTCGTTGTCGGCCTTGGCGAAGTCCGACAGCACGTGGCCGTGCACCAGTTCCTTGACGCCGGGATGACCGATGCCGAGACGAACCCGGCGATAGTCATTGCCTATATGCGCCGAGATCGAACGCAGGCCGTTGTGTCCGGCAATGCCGCCGCCGATCTTCACCCGCACCTTGCCCGGCGGCAGTTCGAGCTCGTCGTGGAACACGGTGACATCGCCAGGAGCGATCTTGAAGAAGCCCGCCGCCTCCTGAACGCTGCGGCCGGAATCGTTCATGTAGGTCGTCGGCTTGAGCAGGATCACGCGCTCAGGTCCAAGCGTGCCTTCCGAGGTCTCGCCCTGAAAACGACGGCGCCATGGTGCGAAACCATGACGCCGCGCGATTTCGTC
Source organism: Bradyrhizobium tunisiense (assembly GCF_042263385.1). NCBI lineage: Bacteria > Pseudomonadati > Pseudomonadota > Alphaproteobacteria > Hyphomicrobiales > Nitrobacteraceae > Bradyrhizobium > Bradyrhizobium tunisiense. The sequence goes on along the minus strand of NZ_JBHLEV010000003.1, from coordinate 737,891 downwards.
GACGGCCATGAAGCCGATATTGTGCCGGTTGCGTGCGTATTTCGCGCCGGGATTGCCGAGCCCAACAAAGAGTCGCATGACGCAGCGCGCCCCTCGCTCGGCGCGCGATCAAGGACCGCGCGCCAGCTCTTTGAGAGATTACTTCTTCTTGTCGCCGCCGGCGGGAGCCTTGGCAGCAGCGGCCGGAGCCGCAGCGGCCGGAGCCGCAGCGCCAGCCGCCGGAGCTGCCGCGGCAGCGCCAGGAGCTGCAGCCGCAGCCGCGGCCTTCTGCTCCTCGGCGTAGCCTGACGGCGGCACGATGGTGACGAGGGTCGCGTCCTCGCGGGTCAGCGCCTTCACGCCGGCCGGCAGCTTGACGTCGGACAGATGCAGCGAGTGACCGATTTCGAGCGAGCCGACATCGGCCTCGATGAATTGCGGGATGCTCTCGACGCCGCATTCGAGCTCGATCGCGTGGGCGACGATGTTGACGGTGCCGCCGCGCTTCACGCCCGGGGACGTTTCCGACTTCACCACGTGCAAGGGCACGCTGATGCGGATGGTGGCGCCTTCGCCGAGCCGCATGAAGTCGACATGGATCGGGAAGTCCTTGACCGGATCGAGGTGATAGTCGCGCGGAATCACGCGGTGCTTCTTGCCCTCGAGATCGATGTCGACCAGCGTGGTCAGGAACCGGCCGGCGAGGATGCGCTGGCGCAGTTCGCGATCTTCGATCGAGATCGTGACGGGGGGCTGGTTGTTGCCATAGATCACTCCGGGCACGCGCCCGGCGCGACGCTCAGCCCGGGCGGCCCCCTTGCCGCTCTTCGGACGTGCGGTCGCCTTCAATTCCTTGACGGTCGTCGCCATGTCGTTAAGTCCTTGTTTTTGCAAATTTTAATGGGCCGCAACGCGGCCCATGGCATACGCCGCAGCAAGCCTCCAGGGGTGCGGGGGCCGCGGACGTGGCGGGCTTTTACCCGGAAGATGCGGAAATGACAAGGAAATGCAGGGATTTTTTGCGGTGGTGAGGGTCGTTCCGTATCCGTCGTCCCGGGGCGATGCGGAGCATCGAACCCGGAACCCCCGAGATTTCCAGGTGCGCAATCGCGCACCATGGTTCGCGACTTCGTCGCGCCCCGGAATGACGCCGAGAGGTCTTACCCGCCGAGCTTGGCTTCCAGCGCCGCGATGCGCGCCTTCAGCGCCTCGTTCTCCTCACGCGCCAGGCGCGCCATGTCCTTGACCGCCTCGAACTCCTCGCGCTTGACCAGGTCCATGTCGCGCAGGAATTTTTCGGCCTGGGTGCGCATCACCGTGTCGAACTCGCGCTTGACGCCCTGGGCGGCACCGGCGGCGTCGTTCATCAGGCGGCCGATCTCGTCGAAAAACCGGTTGTTGGTCTGGGTCATGTCGGTCTCCTGGCGGGCTTCCGATAAACTTTGCGAACTCGCGAGGAGACAATGGCAATCCGATCAAACCGGTTCAAGTGCCGACCGGCGGTATCCTTGTCATGCCCCGGTTTCCTTGCAATCGTGTTCAACGTCCCTGCATAACAAGAATCAGACGGCGTCCGCTGGTGCTCCTTCGCCGCAATCTCGCTCAGACATAGAAGGCGCGATGCCCTTTCTGCTCATCGACTTCCCGGCCTTCAAGCCGATCGCGCTCGAGATCGGCCCGTTCGCGATCCGCTGGTATGCGCTGGCCTATATCTGCGGCATCGTATTCGGCTGGCTCTATGCGCGCTCGCTGCTGAAGAACCCGCGTCTGTGGGGCGGGCCCGCGCCGATCTCGCTGGTGCAGATCGACGACTTCATCCTGTGGGTCACGCTCGGCATCATCCTCGGCGGCCGCACCGGCTACGTGCTGTTCTACAATCTGCCCTTCTTCATCGATCATCCCGCCGCGATCTTCAGATTGTGGGAGGGCGGCATGTCCTTCCACGGCGGCTTCCTCGGCTGCGTCGTCGCGGTGATGGCATTTGCCTATCGCAACGGCATCTCGATCCTGTCGCTTGGTGACATCACCACCGCGGTCGCCCCGGTCGGGCTGCTGCTCGGGCGCATCGCCAATTTCATCAACGGCGAATTGTGGGGTCGCGCCACCGATGCCAGCCTGCCCTGGGCGATGATCTTCCCCAACGATCCCACGCAGCTGCCGCGTCATCCGAGCCAGCTCTACCAGGCCGGTATGGAGGGCATCCTGCTGTTCACGGTGCTCGCAATCATGATCCGCTTCGGTGCCCTGAGGCGGCCCGGGATGATCCTCGGCGCCTTCATCCTGATCTATGGTCTGGCCCGGATCGCCGGCGAATTTTTCCGCGAGCCGGACGCGCAGCTCGGCTTCCTCTGGGGCGGATTAACCATGGGCATGCTGTTGTCGATCCCGATGCTTATCGTCGGCCTCATACTTATTGTATGGGCTGTCAGGCGCGGTGCTCCGAAGCCCATCGAGGCCGTTCGTTAATTCATTTCGAGAAAGTACGCCGTGACCGACCAGCCGCTACTCGACGAGATCAAGGCGCTGATCAAATCCTCCGGCCCCATGCCGGTCTGGCGGTACATGGAACTGTGCCTGATGCACCCGCGCCATGGCTATTACGTCTCGCGCGATCCGCTCGGGCGTGAGGGCGACTTCACCACTGCGCCCGAGGTCAGCCAGATGTTCGGCGAGCTTTTGGGACTATGGTCCGCCTCGGTGTGGAAGCAGATGGGCTCGCCGCAATTCTTGCGGCTGATCGAGCTCGGGCCCGGCCGCGGCACCATGATGGCGGACGCGCTGCGCGCGCTCCGGGTGCTCCCGCCACTGTACCAGGCACTTCATATCCACATGGTCGAGGTCAATCCCGTCTTGCGCGAACGGCAAGGCGCGACGCTGTCCGCCGTGCGCAACATCGACTGGCATGACAGCATCGACGACGTGCCCGATGGTCCCAGCATCATCCTCGCCAACGAATATTTCGACGTGCTGCCGATCCACCAGATGGTGAGGCTCGAGAACGGCTGGCACGAGCGCGTGATCGAGATCGATCCCAACGGCAAGCTTCAATTCGGCGCCGCGCCCGAGCCGACGCCACGCTTCGACGTGCTGCTGCCGCCCTTGGTGCGCGCAGCACCCGTCGGCGCCGTGTTCGAATGGCGGCCCGACAGCGAGATGATGAAGCTCGCCACGCGCGTGCGCGACCAGGACGGCGCGGCGCTGATCATCGACTACGGCCATCTGCGCAGCGATGCCGGCGATACGTTTCAGGCGATTGCACGCCACACCTTCGCCGATCCCCTGAAGGCGCCGGGCCAGGCCGACGTCACCGCCCATGTCGACTTCCAGGCGCTGGTGCGTGCGGCCGAGGATGTCGGCGCACGCGTGCATGGGCCGGTGACGCAAGGCGACTTCCTCAAGCGGATCGGCATCGATACAAGGGCCGCCGCCCTGATGCAGAAGGCAACGCCGGAAGTGGCCACCGACATTTCGATCGCCCTCAAGCGGCTGACGGACACCGGCCGCAGCGGCATGGGCTCGATGTTCAAGGTGCTCGGCATCTCCGAGCCACGGCTGACGGGCCTTGCCGGCCTCAGCGACCTCGAACAGGCCGGAGAAGCCTCATGACGCTCGTTTCGCCGCTGCTGTCGGCGGTGCCCGGCCTGCGCCATGCCTTCTTCACCCGCGAAGGCGGCGTCTCCGGCGGCATCTATGCCGCGCTGAACGGCGGGCTCGGCTCCAGCGACGATCAGGCCCTGGTCGCGGAGAACCGCCGCCGCATGGCCGAGCATGTCGGCGTCGCGCCGGAACGCTTCCTCAGCCTGCACCAGATCCACTCGCCCGACGTGCTCGTCGCCGAGGCCCCCTGGCCGAGTGGACCGCGACCGAAGGGCGATGCGCTGGTGACGAAAACGCCCGGCATCGCGCTCGGCGTCTCCACCGCCGATTGCGGACCCGTGCTGTTCGTCGACCCCAACGCGCGCGTGATCGGCGGCGCGCATGCGGGGTGGAAGGGCGCGCTGACTGGCGTGCTGGAGGCAACGATCTCGGCAATGGAGAGGCTCGGCGCCACACGCGGCGGCATCATCGCGGCGATCGGCCCCTTGATCCGCCAGGAGAGCTACGAGGTCGGCAACGAGTTCGTCGCGCGCTTCATCGAAGCGGATGCGGACAACGCCATGTTCTTCATTCCGTCGGTGCGCGAGGGACACGCGATGTTCGATCTCGCCGGCTTCATCCGCAAGCGCCTGGACGCCGCCGGCATCCTGATGATCGACGATCTTGGTGTGGACACCTACGCCGACGAGCGCTTCTTCAGCTATCGCCGTTCGGTCCATCGCAAGGAGCCGGATTATGGCCGCCACGTTCACGCGATCGCGCTGGAGGGGTGAACACACGGGCAACACGCCGTCATTCCGGGGCTCGCGAAGCGAGAACCCGGAATCCATCGTGCAGCAATTCTCGCCGCGAAATGGATTCCGGGCTCGCGCCGAGTGGCGCGCCCCGGAATGACAGCGTGTTTGTGGCTCGCCCGCCCTAGACCTTAATCGATTTTAACGATATCGCTGCCCTCCATAATGAGGGACGCGTCATTCATCTTCGGCCGCACGGGTTCGCGCCTGCTGGCGGTCACGCTGCTGGCGGCGGCGACCGCGCTCGGCGGCTGCGCCGGCGGCGGTGGTGCTGCCAATTCCTATGCGATGGCGCCGAGCACCGGCAGCGGCGCAACCGTTGCCTTCGAATCGATCGACGGCCCGCCGCCGCATGTTTTCGACCGCATGGTCGGCGTGCTCGACAGCGAATCCAAGCTGCGCAGCCTGTCCGTCGTCTCCCGCGAGGGCGCGGCTGCCTACCGCGTGCGCAGCTACCTCTCCGCCCAGGTGGTACGCGGCAAGACCGTGATCGCCTGGGTCTGGGATGTCTACGACGCCAACCAGCAGCGGGCGCTGCGCCTCTCCGGCGAGGAACCGACCTCCACGAAGGCTGGACGGGATGCATGGACGGCAGCCGACGATCTCGTGCTGCGGAAGATCGCCCAGGCCGGATTCAGCGGCCTTTCCAACATGATCAACGGGACGCCGGATGCGCCTGGCGCAGCTCCAGGGCTGCGGGGACCGGCAGTGGCGAGCGTCATTCCGATTGCGCCCGCGCCGGACATGCCGACCTCGGCCCTCGGCTATGCCGAGCGATAACCCCCGCTAAACCACGGCCTCAAGTCGCGGCCAAGCCGTTGGCCCGACTCAGGATTTTCGAAGGGAAAACGTAGCATCCCGGGTTGCCATTGCAGCCCCCGGCCTGATATTTCCTCGCCCGTTGTAACCGTGCTTCCAGTGGGATCTGAGATGTTGAACGTCGTATCCAGCAAAGCGCGGGAGGAAGCGTCCATGTCGGCCAAAAACGGCTCCATCAAGCTCGTCGCCGGCAACTCCAACCCGGCCCTCGCCCAGGCGATCGCGCAAGGCCTCGACCTGCCGCTGACCAAGGCGGTGGTGCGGCGCTTCGCCGACATGGAGATCTTTGTCGAGATCCAGGAGAACGTCCGCGGCTCGGATGCCTTCGTCATCCAGTCGACCTCGTATCCCGCGAACGATCACCTGATGGAGCTGCTGATCATCACCGACGCGCTGCGCCGCTCCTCGGCACGCCGCATCACCGCGGTGCTGCCCTATTTCGGCTATGCGCGGCAGGACCGCAAATCGGGCTCGCGCACGCCGATCTCGGCCAAGCTCGTCGCCAATCTGATCACGCAGGCCGGCGTCGACCGCGTAATGACGCTCGACCTGCATGCCGGCCAGATCCAGGGCTTCTTCGACATCCCGACCGACAATCTCTACGCCGCGCCGCTGATGGTGCGCGACATCAAGGACAAGTTCGACCTCTCCAAGACGATGGTGATCTCGCCCGACGTCGGCGGCGTGGCCCGCGCGCGCGGCCTTGCCAAGCGCATCAACACCCCGCTCGCGATCGTCGACAAGCGCCGCGAACGGGCGGGCGAGTCCGAGGTCATGAACGTGATCGGCGACGTCGCCGGCTATACCTGCATCCTGATCGACGACATCGTTGACTCCGGCGGCACGCTGGTGAACGCGGCCGACGCGCTGCTCGCCAAGGGCGCCAAGGAGGTCTACGCCTACATCACACACGGCGTGCTCTCCGGCGGCGCGGCCGCCCGCATCACCAACTCCAAGCTGAAGGAGCTCGTGATCACCGACTCGATCCTGCCAACCGAGGCGGTGACCAAGGCGCCGAACATTCGCACCCTGCCGATCGCCAGCCTGATCTCGGACGCGATCGCGCGCACGGCCGCCGAAGAGTCGGTGTCCAGCCTTTTCGACTGATTGTTCTGACAGCCGTCATTCCGGTTTGCCTCAGAGAGGTGAGCCGGAAAACCCATCTGCAATCCTGTAGATCGATCAATTCCGGGCGCGTTCTACGCACGTCCCGGAATGACGGCCCGTCTACCTCTCGCCCCGTCCCGCCATACTGACCGCGCGGGTTGTTGCGGGCGGCGGCCCGTGACATCATCGGATGCCGAGTCATCGCCGCCCTCTGGATGCCTGATGCCACGCCGGAAACATGCTTGGGAAAAGCTGTCGGATGACGCGTTGCTCAAGCAACGCCTCCGCAGCCTGAATGTCAAAGTCGAAGGCACCTGGCTCGAGGACTGTGTCGGCACGCTCTATGAGGAGCTCGAAGAGCGGGGCATCCGGCTGCGGCCGCACACATGGATCTCGAGCGAGTGGTTCAGTCCGGGCGATGTCCCAGGCATCGCCATCCCCTTCTATCTCGCCCATCCGCGCCTGATGAAGCTCGAGAAGAGGATGATGTTCGACGTCGAGGGTGGGACGTGGCGCGAATGCATGGCTATCCTCCGTCACGAGGCCGGCCATGCCCTGCAACACGGCTACCAGCTGCAGCGCCGACGCCGATGGCAGCAGCTGTTCGGCCCGTCGTCGAAACACTACCCGCGCTACTATCGGCCCAACCCTGCCAGCAGACGCTACGTTCAGCATCTCCGGCTGTGGTACGCGCAGAGCCACCCGGACGAGGATTTCGCCGAGACGTTTGCAGTGTGGCTGCGGCCGCGCTCGAACTGGCGGACGCGATATGCCGGCTGGCCGGCGCTCAAGAAGCTCGAATATGTCGACGAGCTGATGGGCGAGATCGCGGGAAAGCGGCCGGAGATCACGACGCGGGAGCGCGTGGACCCGCTGAGCCGGCTGAACCAGACGCTCGAAGATCACTACAAGAAGAAGCAGGCGTTCTACGCCTTTACGCCGCCGAAGACTTACGACCGCGACCTCTCCCGGCTGTTCTCGGCTGATCCGCGCCATTACCGCTCAAAGCCGGCTTCGAGCCTGATCAGGCGCCACCGCGCCAAGATCAGGCAATTGGTCGCGCGATGGACCGGCGAGAACCAGCTCACGCTCGATGCCGTGCTCGACGACATGATTTTCCGCTGCCGCGAGCTCGACCTGCGCGCCGTCGGCCCCGAACCAAAGCTCGTTCTCGATTTCACAGTCCTCGTGACCGCCAAGACGATGCACGCGCTGTTTGGCCCGTCTCGGCGCAAATGGATCGCGCTATGAGACGCCTGCGGATTCTTGTCCTCATGCATCCGGACTTCATGCCTCCGGACTCGAGCGACGGATACAGCGCGCAGGAAATCAACACGTGGAAAACGGAATACGACGTCGTGAGCACTCTGCGCGCGGCCGGCCACGAGGTTCGCGCCCTCGGCGCACAGGACGAGATCAAGCCGGTGCGCGAGGCGATCGAGGAGTTCAAGCCGCACGTGGTGTTCACGTTGCTGGAGGAATTCCACAACAACGTCGCCTATGACCAGCACATCGCGAGCTATCTCGAGCTGATGAAGGTCGCTTATACCGGCTGCAATCCGCGCGGCTTGATCCTGGCGCGCGGCAAGGATTTGTCGAAGACGCTGGTGCATCATCGCCGGATCGCGGCGCCGGCTTTCGCCGTCTTCCCGATGCGCCGCAAGGTGAAACGTCCGACACGTCTTGCGCTGCCGCTGATCGTCAAGAGCCTGAACATGGACGGCTCGTTCGGCATCTCTCAGGCCTCGATCGTCGATACCGACGAGAAGCTCGCCGAACGCGTCGCCTTCATCCACGAGCGGGTCGAATCCGCAGCCATCGCCGAGCAGTTCATCGAGGGGCGAGAGCTCTATGTCGGCGTGCTCGGCAACAACCGGTTGCGCGTCTTGCCGGTTTGGGAACTGAAATTCGGCACCATGGGCGGGCGCAGGTCACGACACATCGCCACCGAGAAAGCCAAGCACGACACCGATTATCAGGAGAAGGTCGGCATCGTCGACGGGCCGGCGAAGGACCTCGCGCCCGAAGTCACCGCACGCATCCAGCGCGCCGCGAAGCGCATCTACCGGGCGCTCGGCCTCGACGGCTACGCGCGCATCGATTTTCGCCTCGCTGCCGACGGCACGCCCTATTTCATCGAGGCCAATCCCAACCCCGAGATCGCGAAAAGCCAGGAATTCGCCACGGCCGCCAAGCATGCCGGCCTCGAATACCCCGACCTCCTGCACCGCATTCTGACCCTCGGGATCAGCCGGGCCAAGGCGGGTGTGTCGTTGGGCTGACGACAGCCCGCGCCGCGCCGAAGGATCGACGTCGCGCCTGTTCTACGCAAGGGATCGTCATTCCGGGGCGGCGCGTCAGCGCCGGCCCGGAATCCATGTCGTAGCCATCCGTGTCGATGGATTCCGGGCTCGCGCTCCGCGCGTCCCGGAATGACTATGCCTACCCTACGATTCCCGCCGCGACCTGGCCGCGCAGGCGCTCCAGGCCAAGCAAGGTCTCAGCACAGGCGGCGGCGACCTCGACGCCCTTGATGGCGAAATGCTTGCGGAAGAAGTCGTAATGCACCTCGGTTTCGTGGAACTGCTGCGGCGTCAGGACCGCCGAGAACACCGGCACCTCGGTGCGGAGTTGGACGTCCATCAGCGCCTTGATCACGGTGTCGGCGACGAACTCGTGGCGGTAGATGCCACCGTCGACGACGAGGCCCGCCGCGACAATCGCGGTGTAGCGCCGCGTCTTGGCGAGGACCTGCGCGTGCAGCGGGATCTCGAACGAGCCCGGCACCTCGAACACGTCGACATGGGTGAGGTGCCGCGCCTCGGCCTCCTTGATGAAGGCGATGCGGGCTTCCTCGACCACGTCGCGGTGCCAGCAGGCCTGCACGAAGGCGACCCGCTGCGGCTTTGCGAAGCGAGGGTGCTCGGTTGCGGGTCCTTGCGGAACCGGCGGTTGGACGACTTCGGACGTTTCGGCTTGGGGATCTTGCAACATCTGATTCATGGCTTTCCTCGTTTAAGGACCAGAATCAGGGCACACGGAACGACAAACAGCCGCATCTTGCGATGCGTCTGCCACCGACCGTTCTCTTTCATCCGGACTTTAACCGTCGGCTTCGGAGTTGCACCGAATCTGCTGACCCTTCCCTTCGGGATAACCCTCGCGGAAGGCGCTCGCGGGCTTAGGCCTTTCGGCCCTTACCGCCGGTGGGGACTTTCACCCCGCCCTGAGAACATCGGCCGTTCGGGATGAACGGCCTGCCGGGAAATATGCAGCTCTCGCGCGGTCGCGGCAAGCGCGTTCCGCATGGGCAAATCGCATGGTCCCATGCCAGCGCCGTGGGAGCGGCCCTCGCGGCACGGAATTAACGATTGGCGCCCTCCCCCTGGATCCGATTCCGGTTTGTTCTCCTCCATCCGGATTGGGGACTCCCGGCGTTAAGAATTGTGGCGGAGATGAGCTGTGGACGAACGAGTCATGGCTTGTGGACGGACTCGGGACCCCGTTGCGCAGATTCCGCAAATCACATCACTTGATCCGCGACAGGCCCGCGCTGATCCAAGGGATCGCAAGTGCGACCCTGGGATCGCAAGAGCGACCCTGAGGGGAGCGCAACAGCGATCCCAGGGATCGCCGCAGCGACGTTAGGGAGCGCGCGCCGGACCAACCGCGTGCGTATCAAAGACAACAAGAAGGCAAGAGGTCGAGACGGCATGTCCCTGCTCGAAGGCACTATCGATTCCAAAAGCCATCCGCTCGCGGTGGTCGAGGATATCGCTGCCAGCAACAACTGGCCGTTCGAACGCTCCGGCGAAGACGAACTCACGATTGTCTCGAAGGGACAATGGACCGACTACCAGCTCTCCTTCACCTGGATGGGCGAGATCGAGGCGCTGCATCTGGCCTGCGCGTTCGACATGAAGATTCCGGTTGCGCGGCGCGGCGAGGTGCAGCGGCTCGTCGCCGCCGTGAACGAGCAATTGTGGGTCGGCCATTTCGATCTGTGGACCACCACCGGCATGGTCATGCACCGCCAGGCGCTGGTGCTGCCGGGCGGCCTCACCGCCTCGACCGGACAGTGCGAAGCCATGCTCGCCGGCGCCATCCACGCCTGCGAACGTTACTTCCCGGCGTTCCAGTTCGTGGTGTGGGCCGGCAAGACCACGACCGAGGCGATGGACGCGGCGATGTTCGATACGGTGGGAGAGGCGTAAGGTCGCGCCCTCTCTCCACTGTCGTCCCGGACCCGCAGCGAGGATCCGGGACCCATACCGCGTGATTCATCTTGTGGCACGCGGCTTGTTGCCAACACCGCCATCCACTAGAACCGCCTGTGGTAACGTGACGAGCAAGCGCTCGCGCGGGGGTCCCCGCTTCCGCGGGGACGACACCGAGCTTGTGGCAGCAGCGATGGCAAACAACCCCCTCCAGAACATCACCGGCACCATCCTCCTCGCCGGCGCCGGCAAGATGGGCGGCGCGATGCTGACCGGGTGGCTTTCCGGCGGGCTCGACCCGCGCCGCGTCGCGGTAATCGATCCGCACATCTCACCTGAGATCACTGCGCTTGCCGCCAAGGGCATCGCGCTCAATCCGGACATGAAGACCGTCGGCCCGGTCGAGACGCTGGTCGTCGCGGTGAAGCCGCAGATGTTCCGCGAGGCCGGCGCCAGATTGAAGGCGCTCGTCTCAGGCAACACCTCAGTGGTTTCGATCATGGCGGGAACCACCATCGCCTCGCTCAAGGAGGTCTGTGGCGGCGCCGTGGTGCGCGCAATGCCGAACACGCCGGCCGCGATCGGCCGCGGCATCACTGTTGCAGTCGCCGCGAACAATGTCAGCGCCGCGCAGCGCGCGGTGGCCGATGCGTTGCTGCGCGCCACCGGCTCGGTCGAATGGGTCGAGGATGAAGGCCTGATGGACGCGGTGACTGCGGTGTCCGGCTCGGGCCCGGCCTATGTGTTCCTGCTCGCCGAGGAGCTCGCCCGCGCCGGCGTCGAGGCCGGACTGCCCGAGGCGCTGGCGACGAAGCTTGCGCGCGAAACCGTCGCCGGCTCCGGCGAGCTGCTGCACCAGTCGGAGCTGCCGGCCGGCACGCTGCGCCAGAACGTCACATCGCCCGGCGGCACCACCGCCGCAGCGCTCGGCGTGCTGATGGGCGAGCCTGGTCTGCGCGATCTCATGATCCGCGCGATCGCGGCGGCGACGAAGCGGTCGAAGGAATTGGCGAAGTAGGCAGATCAAAAGCGCTTCGGCCTCCCGGTGGCCGGACGCGAACCGATCCCGACTTGTTGCCGGAAGGGAGAGCGATCGTGAACCTCTACGCAAAACTTCTCGAACGACAGGCCGAGCGGCGTCCCATCAAGATCGGGCTGATCGGGGCGGGCAAGTTCGGCGCAATGTACCTGCATCAGGTTCTGCGCACGCCGGGCATCCATCTCGTGGGAATTGCCGATCTGTCCCCGTCGCGTGCCCGTGAAAACCTGAACCGGGTTGGCTGGCGTCCGGAGCAATTCGCAGCAAGCTCGCTCGAGGATGCGCTCAAGACCGGCACGACCTTCCTGACCGACGACTGGGAAGCGCTGGTGAAGTGCGAAGGCGTCGAAATGATCGCCGAGTGCACCGGCAATCCCGTGGCGGCGGTCGAGCACTGCCTTGGCGCCTTTGCTGCGGGTAAAGCCGTCATCAACGTGACCGTCGAAGCCGACGCCTTCTGCGGGCCGATCCTCGCGCAAAAGGCCAGGCAGGCCGGCGTGATCTATAGCCTCGCCTATGGCGATCAGCCGGCGCTCGCCTGCGACCTCGTCGATTGGGCAAGGGCTTGCGGTTTCCCGGTCGTTGCGGCCGGCCGCGGCCACAAATGGCTGCCGCATTATCGCGAGTCGACGCCCGAAACCGTCTGGGATCATTGGGGATTGACCGCCGAGCAGGCTGCGCGGGGCGGCATGAATCCAAAAATGTTCAACGCGTTCCTCGACGGCTCCAAGCCGGCGATCGAATCCGCCGCAATCGCGAACGCAACCGGGCTGCAGGCGCCCTCGCAAGGCCTCGCATTCCCGCCGGGATCGGTCGACGACATCCCGACGCTGATGCGTCCCCATTCCGAGGGCGGCATTTTGGAATGCAAGGGCCAGGTCGAAGTCGTGTCCTGCCTGACGGCTGAAGGCAAGCCGATCCCCAACGACATCCGCAAGGGAGTCTGGGTCTGTTTCGAGGGCGACAGCGAGTACATCCGCAACTGCTTCCAGGAATACAGCGTCGTCACCGATCCCAGCGGCCGCTACATGAGCTCCTACAAGAAGTGGCATCTCATCGGTCTGGAGCTCGGAATTTCGGTCGCCTCGATCGCGCTGCGCAAGGAGGCGACGGGGGTCGCGACCACGTTCAACGCCGATGTCGTCGCGACGGCCAAGAAGGATTTGCGCGCGGGAGATACGCTGGACGGAGAAGGCGGATACACAGTCTTCGGCAAGCTGACGCCGGCGAGCACGTCGCTGGCCAAGGGCTATCTGCCGCTCGGGCTTGCGCACAATGTGCGATTGACGAGGCCGGTCGCAAAGGACGCGTGCATCACCTGGGCCGATGTGGCGATCGACGAGACGCTGCCCGCCGTGCGTATCCGCAAGGAGCAGGAAGCGTTCTATTCCTCGCCGGGCGCGCGCTAAATGCCGTAGGGTGGGCAAAGCGAAGCGTGCCCACGATCTGTATCCATTGTGAAGGGACGGTGGGCACGGCGTTTTGCGCCTTTGCCCACCCTACGGCACTGAGTCCTTCGCTATGCCCCCAGGCGCTTATTGAACATCTCGACATTGACGAGCCCGCGCGCGTGGCGGCCTTCGCCGAGCTTGCGCATGCCTTCGAACGCCTCGACCTCGAAGCGGATCACCCGCCGTTCGACTGCAACGACCCTCGCGGTGGTCCGCACCGTTGCCCCAACCAGCGCCGCGGCGAGATGGCGGATGTCGACTTCGGTGCCGACGGTGACCCAGCCAGGCTGGAGCGCGGCACGGATCGCATCGCCCGCCGTCATCTCCATTTCCAGGATCATCATCGGCGTCGCATAGACCATCGGCATGCCAGGCACGAAATGCCCGACCGTGCGCTCCGCCGGGACCACCAGCGTGCGCTCGGCGCTCATGCCGATCGTGATGAAATCGCGTGCGTCCATGGTGCTTGCTCAGTGTCGTCCCGGACAAGCGAAGCGCAGATCCGGGACCCATAGCCACAGGGAGTAGTTTGACGAAGACTCGGCGTTACCGGCGCGCCCACAACCACGCCCTGTGGTTATGGGTCCCCGCGTTCGCGGGGACGACACCTGGACTTGCCGAACCTGCGCTACTTCTTCGCCGCTGCCGCGCGTTCCACGAACGTCTTGCCGCCCTTCATCTTGTGGCGGAGCGGGGCTTCGTTGATCTGGATGACGACGGCATCGGCGTCGACGCCGAGATTCTTCACCAGCGCCTGGGTGATGTCGCGCATCATGCCGGCCTTCTGCTCGTCGGTGCGGCCTTCGGCCATGCTGACGGTGATCTCAGGCATTTTTCTCTCCCTACCGGCCGAACACCGGCCATTGACGGCCGCCATCAAACAAGACGTGGCTGCCCGGGACAAGCCCGGGCATGACGGCTTGGCGGAATGGCTATCCCCACTTTACGTCATGGCGGGCCAAGACCTCGCGCACCCTGGCGACGAGATCGGCTTCGCTGCAGGAGAACTGCGCCGGCCGGCTCTCGCGCCATTCCTGGTTGGAAGCGATCGCAGCGGCGGCCTTGGCGCCTTCGATCAGGTCCTTGATCTGCAGCTCGCCGCGCGCCTTCTCATCCGAGCCCTGGATGATCACGCAGGGGCTGTTGCGACGGTCGGCATATTTGAGCTGGTTGCCCATGTTCTTGGGATTGCCGAGATAGAGCTCGGCGCGGATGCCGGCGGTGCGCAGGGATGCCACCATCTTCTGATAGTCGGCGACGCGGTCGCGGTCGAACACGGTGACGACGACAGGGCCGAATTCGGGCCGCGTGTCGAGCTTGCCGAGCAGCGTCAGCGCGGCCTGCAAGCGCGACACGCCGATCGAGAAACCGGTTGCCGGAACTGGCTCGCCGCGGAAGCGCGAGACGAGACCATCATAGCGTCCGCCGCCGCCGACCGAGCCGAAGCGCACCGGGCGGCCCTTCTCGTCCTTGGTCTCGAGCAGGAGTTCGACCTCGTAGACGGGGCCGGTGTAATATTCGAGGCCGCGCACGACGGACGGATCGATCTTGATGCGGTCTGCACCGTAACCCGAGGCCGTGACCAGTTTTGCAATTTCCTCCAGCTCGCTCACGCCAGCCTGACCGACTGCACTCTTGGCAAGGTAGGTTTCCGCTGCGGCAATGGCCTCTTTCCAATCCTCGCGCGGCTTGGTGATGGCGAGAACGACGTCAGCTTCATCCGCGCTTAGATTGGCGCCCTTGGTGAAGTCGCCCTTGCCCTCTTCGCTACCGTCCCATCGTCCCGGACCAAGCAGCTTGCGCACTTCGTCGGCGGAAAACTTGTCCAGCTTGTCGATCGCGCGCAGCACGATGAGCCTGCGGGCCGCGTTCTCCTCGCCGCCGAGACCGATGGCTTCCAGCACGCCGTCGAGCACCTTGCGATTGTTCACCTTCACGACATAGGAGCCGCGCGCAATGCCCAGCGCCTCCATCGTGTCCGCCGCCATCATGCAGATCTCGGCATCCGCCGCCGGCGTCGCCGAGCCGACCGTGTCGGCATCGAACTGCATGAACTGGCGGAAGCGGCCGGGGCCGGGCTTCTCGTTGCGGAAGACGTAGCCGACGCGGTAGCTGCGGTAGGGCAGGACCAGGGCGTCGGTGCCGTAGCGTTCGCCGACATAGCGGGCGAGCGGCGCAGTCAGATCGTAGCGCAAGCTGATCCACTGCTCGTCGTCGTCCTGGAAGGAGAACACGCCCTCGTTCGGACGGTCCTGGTCGGGCAGGAACTTGCCGAGCGCGTCGGTGTATTCCATCGCCGGCGTTTCCACGGGCTCGAAGCCGTAGAGCTCGTAGACGGCGCGGATCTTCTCGACCATCTCGCGCGTCGCCCGGATCGCTGCGGGGTCGCGATCCTCGAGCCCGCGCGGCAGGCGCGCCTTCAGTTTCTGCGGTTTTTTGGGTTTTTCGGCCATGCGCGGCGTTTACCAGCCGGGGCGCGAGGCGGCAACTGCCCTACGGCTGCTCCATCCGCGCCCGGAGCGCGTCGGCGTCGGCTTTCGGCATGGATTTGAGCAGCGGCTTGATGGTTTCGCCGCCGACGATCTTGCCGTTGCGCATGAACATCCAGTCCGAGATGTCGGCCTCGGCGAACTTGACCTCGTCGCCGGCCCGCTTGCCCGGCAGGTCGCGCGGGTCGTTGGCGAACACGCCGGAATAACTGCCGTTGGGTAGCTTCTTGATCTCGGCGATCCAGATGTGCTCCCCGCCCTTGCGGGTGGAAAAATGAGCTTTGAGAGAATGCCCCGTCTCCGACGGCTTTGGCGCGTCATAGGAGGCCCAGAAGGTGGGAAGCGAGCCACGGGCGCGCGCGATCGCGGCATTCATCTCGGGATCGCCGGTGCGGACGTCGACGATCGGCGAGCGATCCTGCGCGACGACCTCGTGCGTGGGGCCGATGGCCAGGATGCCGAAGACGGAAACGCCGGTGATTGCGGCGAGAACGACCCATTTCATGGTTTGGGAGAGCTTTGCTGCCATGATCGCGCGATGTCCAGGATGACTCAATGTATCCTGACTTTGTCGCGGAGTTGTGGCGGCGCGTTCATGGAGTTAGACGCCACCGGCGTTCGGCGGATGCTGCGCAGCGCGCCGCCTCTCGGCGGCGTGGTGCGCTGCTGATCCGGGGTCCAGCAACTGCACTCTGGGTCCCGGCTCGCGCTTTGCGCGTCCGGGACACGAGGCCTCAAAACACCTTGCGGATCCAGTTGTGCGGATCGTTGGTGCGGCCGTACTGGATGTCGACCAGTTGCTTGCGCAGGCCCATCGCGACGGGACCGGCGGCGCCGCCGCCGATCTCGAAATCGCCGCTGACCGAACGCACCTTGCCGATCGGCGAGATCACCGCGGCGGTGCCGCAGGCAAACGCTTCCTTCAGCTTGCCGCTAGCCGCATCCTTGCGCCACTGGTCGAGCGTATACGGCTCTTCGCGCACCGTCTTGCCCGCATCCCTTGCGAGCGCGATGATGGAGTCGCGGGTGATGCCGGGCAGGATGGTGCCGAGCGGCGGCGTCGAGAGCGAGCCGTCGTCGAACACGAAGAAGACGTTCATGCCACCGAGCTCCTCGATGTAGCGGCGCTCGATCGCGTCGAGGAACACGACCTGATCGCAGCCATGCTGCATCGCTTCGGCCTGGGCGCGCAGGCTGGCGGCATAATTGCCGCCGCATTTGACGGCGCCGGTACCGCCGACCGCGGCGCGCGTGTAATTCTCCGACACCCAGATCGAGACCGGCGCGGGCCCGCCCTTGAAGTACGAGCCCACCGGCGAGGCGATGACTGCGAAGATGTATTCGGAGGACGGCTTGACGCCGAGGAAGGTCTCGCTCGCGATCATGAAGGGACGCAGATACAGGCTGCCCTCGCCGCCCGGCATCCAGGCGCGGTCGATGCGCACGACCTGCTCGACCGCCTCGATGAAGACGTCCTCGGGCAGCTGCGCCATCGCCATGCGGTCGGCGGAGTCCTTGAAGCGCCGCGCATTGGCGTCGGGGCGGAACAGGTTCACGCCGCCATCGTCGCGCTTGTAGGCCTTGAGGCCCTCGAAGATCTCCTGCGCGTAGTGCAGGACCGCGCCGGCCGGATCGAGCTGGAAGTTGGCCCGCGCCTCGATCTTCGCTTCGTACCAGCCGCCCTTGGCCTGGTTGTAGCGGACGATCGCCATGTGGTCGGTGAAGACCCGGCCGAAGCCCGGGTCCACCAGCTTGGCGACACGATCCTTCTCGGGTGTCGGATTGGATGCGGGCTGGATGTCGAATGTCATGCTCATGTCCTTGGCTCCCGCTGCCGGTATCGGCGCTGTTCTGGCGCCGGCCGCCCTGTTTCGGGCCGGCTGGCTTCATTAGGTGTCTGGCTGAACCACCGCCAGCCTTGTTACGGCCGGTTTCCCGTGGCCAGCATGTCGCCGAGGACATGCTTTTGCGGAACGCGGAAGTCCAGTATGTTTTGCCGAAATGCCGCTCGACAATCGCACGGTAGACCTGCTCCGGCCGTCGTCGCCTGTCCGGCCCTTTCCGCCGTCCCTGCTTCGACGCCACCCGCCGCGAAACGATCTAAAATTTCGTGTGGGTTGACCGTTTTGTAACATTGAACCCAAGATACGTCAATATGCCTGACATAAATTTCGCGACTTCCTCTCACGACGCCGCCGAGCCCAAGCCGGCCACAGACGGTGGAGGCAATTTGCGCTGGGATATCATCGAGCTACTGTTCTTCGCCTATCGCGACTTCGTCGGCGATCCCGACCAGGAGCTGGAGGCTTTCGGCTTCGGCCGGGCACATCACCGGGTCATGCACTTCGTCTACCGCTATCCCGGCCTGAAGGTCGCTGACCTGCTCGACGTCCTGCGCATCACCAAGCAGTCGCTCGGCCGCGTGCTCAAGCAGCTGCTGGACGAGGGCTACATCGTGCAGAAGACCGGCGACAATGATCGCCGCCAGCGCCTGCTCTACGCGACGCCCAAGGGCGAAGCGCTGGTGCAGAAGCTCGCCGGGTTGCAGACCACGCGGATCACCAAGGCGCTCGCCGAGATGAGTCCGCAGGATGCCGAGACCGTCAAGCGCTTCCTGCGCGCGATGATCGATCGGGACGATCCCGACAAGGTGCTCGAGACGATCTTCGCTTCCGTCAACAACGCCAAGGAGTGACCGTGCCGCTCGCTGCCACTCTCGCCCGCCCGCCGGCGCGCCCGGCCGATGACGCACCACATCTGCTGCTCGTCGACGACGACCGCCGCATCCGCGATCTGCTCTCGCGCTTCCTCGCGGCAGAGGGCTACCGCGTCACCACCGCCGCAAGCGCCGGTGATGCACGATCGAAACTGCTGGGCCTGCATTTCGACCTGCTGATCCTCGACGTGATGATGCCCGGCGAGACCGGCTTCGATCTCGCCCGCTTCATCCGGACATCCTCCTCGGTGCCGATCGTGATGCTGACGGCACGTCATGAAGCCGAGGCTCGCATCGAGGGCCTGCAGATCGGCGCCGACGACTATGTGGCGAAACCGTTCGAGCCGCGCGAGCTGGCGCTGCGCATCAACAACATCCTCAAGCGTGCCGCCCCGCCGCCGCAGGCCGCTACGATCGAGAAGATCGCTTTCGGTCCCTACATCTACCATCTCGAGCGCGGGGAGCTGCGCCAGGGCGAGGAGGTCATCCACCTCACCGACCGCGAGCGCGAGATGCTGCGCATTCTTTCGGAGACTCCGGGCGAGACCGTGCCGCGCAGCGCGCTGACCGGCAATGGCAGCGTCAATGAACGCGCCGTCGACGTGCAGATCAATCGCCTCCGGCGCAAGATCGAGACCGACCCGGCCAATCCGCTGTTTCTTCAGGCGGTGCGCGGCATCGGCTACCGGCTGGTGGCCTCGCCATAACACAGTGAAGCGCGCCAGATGAGCACGATCGATACCGGCCTCACGCTTCTGAAGAGCGCGGCCGGTCGCGTCTCCGCCGTCAATGGCTGGATGGGCAATGCGTTCAAGGGCTGGATGCCGACCGGCCTCTACGCCCGCGCGCTCCTCATCATGATCGTGCCGATGGTGGTGCTGCAATCGGTCGTCGCCTTCGTGTTCATGGAGCGGCACTGGAACACGGTGACGCGCAGATTGTCCGCCGCGGTGGTGCAGGACATCGCCGCGCTGATCGACGTCTACAAGGGTTATCCGCAGGACCGGGATCGCGACCAGATCCGCCGCATCGCCCAGCAGCGCCTCGGCCTCGTCGTCGATTTCCTTCCCGCCGGCGACATGCCGCCGCCGGGACCAAAGCCGTTCTTCTCGCTGCTCGACCAGACGCTGTCGGTGCAACTCGGCCGCCAGATCGGACGCTCGTTCTGGATCGACACGGTCGGCCGCTCCAATCTCGTCGAGATCCGAATCCAGCTCGACGACGCCGTGATGCGCGTGTTCGCGCAGCGCAGCGCAGCCTACGCCTCGAATTCGGAGATCTTCCTGTTCTGGATGGTCGGCACGTCCTCGATCCTGCTGATCGTCGCCGTGCTGTTCCTGCGCAACCAGATCAAGCCGATCCTGCGGCTTGCGGACGCCGCCGAGAGTTTCGGCAAGGGCCGTGAGGCGCCGAACTTCCGCCCACGAGGCGCGCGCGAGGTGCGGCGCGCTTCGGTCGCCTTCCTCGAGATGAAGTCGCGCATCGAGCGCACCATGGAGCAGCGCACCGCGATGCTCGCCGGCGTCAGCCACGATCTGCGCACCATCCTGACCCGCTTCAAGCTCGAGCTGGCGCTGATCGGCGACAGCCCGGAGCTGGAGGGGATGCGCAAGGACGTCGACGAGATGTCGATGATGCTGGAGGACTACCTCGCGTTTGCGCGCGGCGATTCCGGCGAGCAGTCGCAGCCGACCGACATGGCGCAGGCACTGGAGGAATTGCGCGGCGACGCCGAACGCCACGGTCATACCGCGACCGTTGCCTTCCACGGCCTGCCCGTCGTGACAGTGAAGCCGGCCTCGTTCAAGCGCTGCCTTGCCAACCTCGTCACCAACGCGGCGCGCTACGGCAAGAGCATCGCCATCGCCGGCCAGCGCGATCACCGTTATTTGACCGTCACGGTGGACGATGACGGGCCGGGCATTCCCGCGCATTTGCGCGAAGAGGTGTTCAAGCCGTTCCTGCGGCTCGACAACGCCCGCAACCAGGACGAAGGCGGCACGGGCCTCGGCCTCGCCATCGCCCGCGACATCGCCCGCTCGCATGGCGGCGACATCACCCTCGGCGACAGTCCGATGGGGGGGCTAAGGGCGAGCGTGAGGATCCCGGTGTAGCAGAATCTGCTGCAACAAACTCGACGCTCGTCCTTTCTCTCCTTGGGAGGAGAAGGAACCTACTTCGGCAGCAGTGCCTTCAGCTTGTCCATATCGCGCACGTTCATCTTGAAGCCGCCGGGCATCACGATGTCGCCGGGCTTCTGATCCGGCTTGCAGGCCCCTAGCCATTTGGCTTGCAGCGTCATGGTGCTGTCGCGGCCGGCCGTACCTGCGATACCGCCCTTTGCGTGCGAGGAGGTCTTCACCGTGTAGGCCGAGTTGAAATCGCCCGTGATCTCGGCATGCGAGGTCGTGTTGACCCCAGCGACATTGCACTCGGAATCGCTGACATAGCCGGTCGCGGTCTTCTTGATCTCCTGCTTGGCGCAAACCTGCTTGGCCATCGGCGAGACGTTGTTGCTCATCTCCTTGTCGACTGTCTCGTCGGTGCAGTGCTGCATGGTCATCTCGGGCACCGGCGAGCCTGATGTGACCAGCTTCATTTCCCAAAGGCCGGCCTTGCGCACCGGCAAATCGTCGGCGCTGGCGCCGGCTGCCGAGAACGCAAGACAAGCGGCCGAGCCGAGCAAAGCGAGTTTGCGCGTCATGGGGGAGACTCCCGGCTGAGAGATTGCGGCGTTACGAAGCGCTTCAGTACAGCGTGCGGATCGGCTGGGCGGCGGCGCCATAGGGCACCCAGCGGCAGGAGAAGGAAATGTAGCCGCCCTCATAGGCCTGCACGCCGAGGAATTTGACGACCTTGCCGTAGCGCGCACAATGATCGACCGCGACCTGTCGCGCATCGACCTGGGTTGCCATGGAATAAGCGACGATGCCGCCGGTGTCGTTGCCCTTGAACGCCGGCACGTAGTCGGCACGCGCCGACTGGCTCGCCGTCAGGCCCGAGACAACCAGGCTGGCGAGAAGACCCGCGGCCGCAATGATTCGCATTACCGTCACTCCAATTGGCTAGCGCCAGTCTACGGTGCCGGGATCGCCGTGAAAAGAACTGAAGGCCCGTCAGCGGGGGCGTTGCAGTCAACTCCTGGCGAAGTGTTGCCGCGCTGCACTTGACCTCCCCCGGCCTTCGCGGCACCGTCCAACCTTCGCAAGACCTTAGCTGTCTGGATTGACCATGCGCGCCCCCTCCCTGAAATCGCTCCGCTTTGCCGCTTTGCTCGGCCTCCTGTTCGGAGCGCTGTCGCTCGGCGAGGCCAGGGCCGCCAATCCGCTGGAGTTAAATTTCTGGCTGAGCGGCCCTCGCTATGACGGTGCCGTTGCCGATTGCGACTGGGCTCTCCCGCGGATCGCGAACGAGTTCGCCGAAAAGGAATCCACATTTTGGAATTCCTCGTTGAAGATCACCGGCTTCGCGGCCGTTCGCGAAACCGCGTTCCGGCCCTGGCAGTCCGACAACATCCCGCGCCGCTACTGCACCGGCGAAGCCATGCTCACCGACGGCAAGATGCGCAAGGTGCACTTCTCGATCATCGAGGATGGCGGCTTCGCCGCTTACGGCAATGGCGTCGAGTGGTGCGTGGTCGGCGTGGACCGCAATTGGGCCTACAATCCGGCCTGCCGAGCCGCCAAGCCTTAATTCGAGAGGCCCTAGCTTGAAGAGCCCTGATTCGGGCCCTTTGCGGCGTCAGCAGTAGCCGCCCGAATTTTGTTCTTGAAATGTTCTTGTCGCCTGCTAGGCTTTCGCACACAGTCTAGTTGAGGGGCGTTGCCATGTTTCATTCCAGATTGCATTCGTTCTCCCGCCTGATGATCTCGCTGGCTCTTTCCCTGATCCTTGCCGCGGGCCTGGCCTCGTTCTCCGGTGACGCAAAGGCCCAGGACAAACGGCAGAACGCGCCGGGCGAATTCGACTTCTATGTGCTGGCCCTGTCGTGGTCGCCCTCGTTCTGTGAGGAGGCGGCCGAGCGTGGCGGCCGGTCGCAAATCCAGTGCGGCGGACGGCCCTACGCCTTCGTGGTGCATGGGCTGTGGCCGCAATACGAGAATGGCTTTCCGGAATATTGCCAGCGGCCCGCGCCGCGACTGAACCGCAACATCGTCTCCTCGATGCTCGATTTGATGCCGGCCCCGGGCCTGATCTTCAACGAATGGGACAAGCACGGCACCTGCTCCGGCCTCGAGGGCCGCAGCTATTTCGAGACGATCCGCAAGGCGCGCGCCGCGATCAAGATCCCGGCCGAATATCTCGATCTGTCGCAGGCCAGGACCGTGGCGCCGGCGGAGGTCGAGGAGGCCTTCATCAAGGCCAATCCCGGGCTGAGCAGCGCCGCGGTCTCGGTCACCTGCAACCGGACCAGGCTCTCCGAGGTCCGCATCTGCCTCAACAAGGACCTGCAATTCCGCGCCTGCGACGAGATCGAACGCCGCGCCTGCCGCCGCGATCAGGTCACCATGCCGCCGATCAGGGGTGGATAGGCCGAGGTCTCCTGCCCCGGATGCGGTCCAATGCGCGGCGAACGCGGCATAGTGCACTGCTGATCCGGGGGCCATCACGCAAGAAGAAAAAGCTGTATCCCGGCTCGGCGGCGCAGCGTCACACGCTGCACCGCGTCCGGGACACGTGATTGTGCCTCTTTGCTCAAGCCATCACGTGGCGTAGTGCTCTTCCCATGAATTACCGTCACGCCTTCCACGCCGGCAGCTTCGCCGATGTCATCAAGCACATCGTGCTGGCGCGCATCATCACCTATCTGCAGGACAAGCCGGGGGCGTTCCGCGTCATCGACACCCATGCCGGGGCCGGTCTCTACGATCTCGACAGCGACGAGGCGCGCAGGAGCGGCGAATGGCTGACCGGCATCGCGCGGCTGTTGCAGGCCCGCCTGTCGAACGAGAGCGCGGCGCTGGCCAAGCCCTATCTCGACATCGTCCGCGCCTTCAATCCGAAGGGTGAGCTCAAGGCCTATCCGGGCTCCCCCTTGATCGCGCGCGGTCTGCTCAGGCCGCAGGACCGGCTCGTCGCCTGCGAGCTCGAGCCGAAGGCGCGAAAAGCGCTGATCGGCGTGCTGCGCCGGGACGAACAGGCCCGCGTGGTCGACCTCGACGGCTGGGTGGCGCTGCCGGCCTTCGTGCCGCCAAAGGAGCGGCGCGGCGTCGTGCTGATTGATCCGCCCTTCGAGGCAAAGGACGAGTTCGAGCGGCTGGGCGAAGCCTTCTCGACGGCCTTCGCGAAATGGCCGACCGGCATCTATGTCATTTGGTATCCGGCCAAGAACCGCCGTGCCACCGACATGCTGGCCGAAACGGTCGCGCGGCTCGCAGCTGCAGCAAAACCACCGGGAAAATGTCTGCGCCTCGAATTCAGTGTCGCGCCCCAGCTCGAAGGCGGGGCCCTCGCCTCGACCGGGCTCCTGATCGTCAATCCGCCCTACACGCTGCAGAGCGAGCTCAAGACGATCCTGCCCGAGCTGGAAATGCCGCTCGGCCAGGGCGGTGCTGCCAGATTCCGATTGGAGGTACCCAAGCCTTGAAGGCAAGCCGTAACACTCCGGCATTCTTGGGAAAAATATGCAGGAGCGGTAGTCAATCTGCAGAGAACCGTATTATGCTGTTTCCGTGACTGGCTTTACGTTCCGCTTCCGCGAATGGTTGCGGCGGAGTGAAGGCCTAAGAAAGATCCGGCCGGACCGCCAGCGGTCCGCCCAAGGATGGCCAGCTCTCCCGGGCTTCGTAACGCCCGGTCATGTCGTGACGTGAGTCTGCGTCGCGGCGGAGGAGCAATGAGGGGGAGTTTCCCGATGGCCATGACGGGAACGGTCAAGTTTTTCAACGGCGAACGCGGCTACGGTTTCATCAAGCCTGACGACGGCGGCCGCGACGTCTTCGTGCATATTACTGCTGTGGAGCGGGCCGGACTGAAGGACCTTGCGGAAGGGCAGCGTATTACTTTCGAAGTCGAACCGGACAAGAAGGGGAAGGGACCGAAGGCGGTCAACCTTGTCATCCTCTCCTAGCGGGCCTGACGAGCAACATTCGGCGCAACATTTCGCGCAAAAAATCCCGGCCGCGAGCGGCCGGGAGTTGTTGTCCGGTATTTTCTTCTTCAGCTATCAGAAGCGATAGTTCACGCCAGCGCGCACGACGTTGGCGCTATAGCCGTTTGACACGCCCGTAATTGCGAACTGACTGGTCGACAGATCGATGTAGAGATATTCGAGCTTGGCGCTCCAGTTCGGAGCCAGGCCGACTTCCGCACCAGCACCGATGGTCCAGCCGGCGGTCGTGTGCGATTCAGACCAGCCGAAGGTCTGCGCGCGCAGCTCGCCGAAGGCGAGGCCGGCGGTGCCGTAGAACAGCACGTTGTTGAAGGCATAACCGGCGCGGCCGCGCAGGGTGCCGAACCACGGATTGGAGAACTTCCACGGCGCGAAGGTATCGTCGGCGCCGGCGGCCTGGATGTCGCCTTCGACGCCGAACACGAACGGGCCGTTCTGGAAGTTGTAGCCGGCCTGCACGCCGCCGACGAAGCCGGACGGCTTTGAAGGATTGTTGTCGACCGAGCCCCATTCATAGCCGATGTTGCCGCCGAGATAGGGGCCAGCCCAGCTATACGCATTGAGCGGCTGGTTGACGGTATAGGGCGCACGCTGCCCGTAACTGAGATCGGCGGCCTCTGCCGAAGCTGTCCAGCCGGCTGCAACCAACGCGGCTGCGCCCACAACGAGCCTCTTCATCACTTAACTCCAACGCAACTGCCGCCACCGGTGCGATGCCCGCGCCGCCGCGCGCGGCAAACCGCATGGTTACGGAACCACCACCTTTTCGCGTAAGATTTATCGAGAGTTTTAAGTTAAAGGCCTGTTAAGCCGGGTTACCGCGCTGTTAACAGGCTTAAGCAAGTGTTACCGGGAACTGCGTCGCGGCCTGTGCGCGCCGCATGGCCGGAACTTCAAATCGGCACCCCCAGCGCCTAAATTCGCTCCATGGCTCACGATTCCACCGACAATCCGGACGACCGCGCGCACAAATTGCCGCGGGCTGCCGCGAGCGACACGCCGCCCGACCTCGATCCTGCCACCACGGGCGGCGACGATGAGGACGAGGCGCGGCTGCCTGATATCCTGGAAGAGAGCGGCGCAGTCGGCGAAGGCCCGCTGGCGAGCGGCCACGAGGCGATCGAGCGCGCCGTCCGCCTCGCCCCCACCTCGCCCGGCGTCTATCGCATGCTCAATGCGAATGCCGACGTGCTCTATGTCGGCAAAGCCAAGAACGTCAAAAAGCGCCTGTCCAGCTACGCGCGGCAAAACGCGCCGCAGCCGGCCCGCATCCTGCGCATGATCGCCGCCACGGTGACCGTGGAGATCGTCTCGACCAATACCGAGACCGAAGCGCTGCTGCTGGAAGCCAACCTCATCAAGCAGCTTCGGCCGCGCTTCAACGTGCAGCTGCGCGACGACAAGTCGTTTCCCTATATCCTGATCACCGGGGACCATTGGGCGCCGCAGATCCTGAAACATCGCGGCGCGCAGAGCCGGCCCGGACGCTATTTCGGTCCGTTCGCCTCCGCCGGCGCGGTCAACCGCACCATCACGGCCTTGCAGCGCGCGTTCCTGATCCGCTCCTGCACCGATTCCTTCTTCGAGAGCCGCACCCGGCCTTGCCTGCTCTACCAGATCCGCCGCTGCGCGGGCCCCTGCACCCGCGAGATCGACTTCGGAGGCTATACGACGCTGGTGCGCGAGGCGAGCGACTTCCTGTCGGGCAAAAGCCATGCGGTGAAGCAGGAGCTGGCGGGCGAGATGGAGAAGGCGGCGAGCGAGCTCGAGTTCGAGCGCGCCGCGCTCTACCGCGACCGCCTCGCCGCGCTGTCGGCAATCCAGTCGCAGCAGGGCATCAATCCGCGCACGGTCGAGGAAGCCGACGTGTTCGCCATCCACCAGGAGGGCGGCTTCTCCTGCGTCGAGGTATTCTTCTTCCGCACCGGCCAGAACTGGGGCAACCGCGCCTATTTTCCGCGCGCGGAAAAGACCTTCACCCCGGAAGAGGTGCTCGGTTCCTTCCTCGCCCAGTTCTACGACGACAAGCCGCCGCCGAGGAATATCCTGCTCTCGCACGAGATCGAGGAGACCGATCTGCTCGCCGATGCGCTGGCAATCAAGGCCGGCCACAAGGTCGAGGTTGCCGCGCCCAAGCGTGGCGAGAAGAAGGAGCTGGTCGCTCACGCGCTGACCAATGCGCGCGAGGCGCTCGGCCGCAAGCTCGCCGATACCGCCACGCAAAGCCGCCTGCTCGACGCCATAGCGGCAACCCTGAGCCTGCCGCATTCGCCCAAACGAATCGAAGTCTACGACAACAGCCACATCCAGGGCACGAACGCGGTCGGCGCCATGATCGTCGCCGGCCCGGATGGTTTCGTGAAGAACCAGTACCGCAAGTTCAACATCAAATCGGAAGGGATCACGCCCGGCGACGACTTCGCGATGATGCGCGAGGTCCTCGAGCGGCGCTTCAAGCGCCTGATCAATCCGCCCGAGGAAGGCACGGTCAAGGCGAAGGACGACGACTTCCCGCAATGGCCCGATCTCGTCATCATCGACGGCGGCCGCGGCCAGCTCAACGCCGTCCGCGAGATCTTCGCAAATCTCGGCCTGACCCAGGTGTCGCTGATGTCGGTGGCCAAGGGGCCGGACCGGGATGCCGGCCGCGAGACCCTGTTCATGCCGGAACGCGAGGCCATCAAGCTGGAGCCGCGCGACCCCGTGCTCTATTTCATCCAGCGCTTGCGCGACGAGGCCCACCGCTTCGTCATCGGCTCGCACCGCAAGCTGCGCAAGAAGGACATCCGCGAGGCCGGCTTGCAGGAGATTCCGGGCATAGGCCCGTCACGCAAACGTGCCTTGCTGCATCATTTCGGGACCCTGAAGGAGATCGAACGCGCCTCGATTGCCGATCTCGGCAAGGTTCCGGGGGTGAGCGCCGAGAGCGCCCGCAGGATTTTCGAGTATTTCCATCCCCAGCCGGGATGAACTAAAGGAGTCGCGGTCATATGCTCGTCGCATCCCGCACCCCATCTGGGAGCGGGACGGTTGACCTTCAGGCCGCAGCGGTATTGGTAGGACGGATGAACATCGCCACGACACGAGGGACGACCAGCCGCGCGATGTCCCTCCCGAACATCCTGACCTATGGCCGGATCGCCGCGATCCCGGTCGTGGTCGGATGCATCTACGCGCAGTCGATTCTGGATCAGCCGCTGTGGCTGCGCTGGGTGGCGGTAGCCATCTTCATCGGCGCCGCGGTGACCGACTACCTCGACGGCTATTATGCGCGGATCTGGAATCAGCAATCGGCGTTCGGCCGGATGCTCGATCCGATCGCCGACAAGCTGCTGGTCGCCTCGTGCCTGCTGATGCTGGCCGCCGACGGCATCATCCACGGCTGGTCGCTGTGGGCCGCCATCGTGATCCTGTGCCGCGAGATCCTGGTCTCGGGCCTGCGCGAATATCTTGCCGCGCTTCGCGTCAGTGTGCCCGTGACCAAGCTTGCCAAGTGGAAGACCACGGTCCAACTCGTTGCCATCGGCTTTCTGCTCGCGGGACCTGCCGGCGATGAGGTGGTGCCCGTCGTCTCGATGATTGGCCTGGCGCTGCTGTGGGCCTCGGCGATCGTGACCATTTATACCGGCTACGACTATTTCCGTGCCGGCATCCATCACCTCATCAAGGAGGACGAGGGATGAAGGTGAAATATTTCGCCTGGGTGCGCGAGCGCGTCGGCAAGGCGGAGGAGACCATCGAGCCCCCTGCGACCGTGCACACCGTCGCGGAGCTGATCGCCTGGCTGTCGAGCCAAAGCGAGGCCTACGCCTACGCATTCGAGAAGCCGAAGGTGATCCGCGCCGCGATCGACCACGCCCATGTCAAATCGGACGCCGTGATCACCGGCGCCCGCGAAATCGCGTTCTTCCCGCCAATGACCGGCGGCTAGACCATGGCCTCCCCTGTCTCCACCTGCCCCGTCACGATTCGTATTCAGGAGGATGATTTCGATATCGCCCGCGAAATCGCGTTCCTGACCGGGAGCCGCACCGACATCGGGGCCGTCGTGAGCTTTTCCGGCATCTGCCGCGCCGACGAGGACAGCGCGAACATCGCAGCGCTGACGCTCGAACATTACCCCGGCATGGCCGAGGAAGAGATCAGGCGTCATGTCGACGAGGCGACCTCGCGCTGGCCGCTGAACGGCATCACGGTGATCCATCGCGTCGGCCGCTTCATGCCGGGCCAGAACATCGTGCTGGTGCTGGCCGCCTCGCAGCACCGCCAGGCCGCCTTCCAGGCGGCCGAGTTCCTGATGGATTATCTCAAGACGAGCGCGCCCTTCTGGAAGAAGGAAGAAAGCGACGCCGGCACCGGCTGGGTCGAGGCCCAGGCCCGCGACGACGAAGCCGCCGCACGCTGGACCCGATCCTGATGGCAAAACCATCCAAAAAGTCCGGGCGCGGCCGCGCCGCGCCAAGATTTGCCAAGATCGGTCCGGGCGAACTTCTCACGCTGCTCGATTACGTCCGCTATGCGGTGAGCCGCTTTGTCGAAGCCGAGCTAGCCTTTGCCCATGGCACGACCGATCCGGTTGCCGAGGCCGCCTTCCTGGTCAGCGAGGCGCTGCACCTCAATCCCGAACAGTTCGAGATGTTCGCCAACGCGCGCGTCACGGCCGCGGAGGGCAAGACCGTCCTCGATCTCATTCATCAGCGGGTCACCACGCGCAAACCGGCCGCCTATCTCGTCAACAAGATCTACATGCGCGGCCTGCCCTTCTATGTCGACGAGCGCGTCATCGTTCCGCGCTCCTTCATCGGCGAGCTGCTGGAGTCGCATTTCGGCGGCGAAGAAAGCGCCGGCGCGCTGATCGACGATCCCATGGCCGTCGAGCGCGTGCTCGATCTGTGCACGGGATCGGGATGCCTCGCCATCCTTGCCGCGCATCATTTTCCGGACGCCACCGTCGATGCCGTCGACATCTCCAAGGGCGCGTTCGAGGTCGCCGCGCGAAATGTCGGCGAATACGGGCTCGAGGACCGGATCAGCCTGTATCGCGGCGACCTGTTCGCCCCGCTCGGCGATGCGCGCTACGACCTGATCATCACCAATCCGCCCTATGTCGATGCCGAAGGCATGGCGGCGCTGCCGCCGGAATGCCGGGCCGAGCCGAAGCTCGCCTTCGATGGGGGCCGCGACGGCCTCGACGTGGTGCGCCGGATCCTGCGCGAGGCGCCCGAGCACCTGACGCCGGAGGGCGGGCTGATCTGCGAGATCGGCCGCGGCCGTGATCTGGTCGACGAGGCCTTTCCGGAACTGCCGCTGCTCTGGCTCGACACCGAGGAATCCGAGGGCGAGGTGTTCTGGATCGCAGCCGCCGATCTCAACTGAACGCTCCTGGCCGCGGGCCCGAACGGAACAAGTCAAATTCGGCCACGTTCATCCCCCGACGAATTTTCTCGCTCTCGGAGGATGTCCAGATGCTCGCGCCATCGGGCGAATTGCTACGCGCCGGCATGGCGCTGAAGCTCAACCACGTCAAACGCGCCGCTCAATCCTATCTGCGTGACCAGACCAGCCAGGCCACCGGCAAGGTGACGTCTTACGCCGTTGCCGGCGGGCTGTTCGCCGTCGCGGGCCTGTTCGTTGTGGCGGCATTCTTCGTCGGCCTGATGGCTCTGTACCGCTGGGTTGCCATCGCTTACGGGCAGTTCTGGGGGTTTGGTGCCGTCGGCGCGGTGCTGCTGGTGCTGGCCGCGATCTGTGCCGGCGTGGCGGCCGCTCAGATGAAGCGCAAAGCCAGGCCGATCGTGCCACTTGCCAGCCGTTTGCGCGTGGCCATAGCGACCCCGCGAATTCCGCGCGGAACGGTCAAGGAGGCGGTGAAGGAGGTCGCGACCGCGATTCCCCTTGCGCCGCTCGCGCCCGGCGAGCGCCGCCATGGCGCAAGAGCGTTGCCAGCGCGCACCAACCGGCCCGTGCAGCTTGGCTTGATGCTCGCGGCAATTGGACTGGCGGGGTTCACTGCGGCACGCCGCAGGCGTCACGGCCATCGATTGGACGCTTGATGCTGGTGCGGCGCTCCGAGCAGATCGACAGCTGGCTGCTGGTGGCGGCGACCGCCGTCTTCGTGCTGACGGCGGAGCGCTACTTTCAGGACTCCGGCCTGGTCCGGTCGGGACCTCCCCAAGACCGCCGCAAAGGCGAGGCGAATTCACCGGAAACCCATCCGGCGGGCGCGGCCGTGCAGCCTGGCCGCGGCCGTCATGCGAAGAGCCCGTTCACGATTCCCTGGGCGGGCTGGAAGGATATCTTCTGGCGCACTTATCAACGCATCGACGAGGATCGGCTGCTGGCGACCGCAGGCGGCGTCGTATTCTTTGGGCTGCTCGCGGTTTTCCCTGCCGTCACGGCGGTGGTCTCCTCCTACGGCCTGTTCGCCGATCCCTCCACGATCAGCTCCAATCTCCACACGCTTGCGACGATGCTGCCCGAAGGTTCGTTCCAGATCGTCGAGGATCAGGTCGCGCGCGTGGTCTCGAACGGCAATACCACGCTCGGCGCCACCTTCCTGCTCGGCCTCCTGCTCGCGATCTGGAGCGCCAATGCGGGCGTCAAGGCGATCTTCGATGCCCTGAATGTCGCCTATGAGGAGCGTGAGAAGCGGAGCTTCGTCAAGCTCAACATGGTATCGCTGGCCTTCACGGTCGGCGGCATCGTGGCGCTGCTGCTGATGGTCGGTGCCGTCGTCGCCTTCCCCCTCGCGCTCAATCACCTCGGCATGGCGCCCGAAAGCAAGCTGATCGTGGCGCTGGCGCGATGGCCGCTGCTGTTCCTCATCCTGCTGGTGGCGCTTGCGATCCTGTACCGCTTCGCGCCCAGTCGCGATGCCCCGCGCTGGCAATGGCTGAGCCTCGGCGCGGTGATCGCGGCCCTTCTCTGGATCGCCGGCTCGGCGCTCCTGTCCTGGTATCTCTCCGAATTCGCCAATTACAACGCGACCTACGGCTCGCTCGGAGCGGCGATCGGCCTGATGACGTGGATGTGGATGTCGGCGATCGTCATCATGTTCGGCGCCGAGCTGAATTCGGAGATCGAGCGGCAGACCCTGCGGGATACGACCGAGGGGCAGCCGAAACCGCTCGGCACCCGCCAGGCGGTCTCTGCCGACACGGTCGGTGCAAGCGCCCCATTCTAGCCGATGAGGACGATCGGGCCGGAGCTTGCCCGGCCCGATCAAGCGGCATCTCAGCGCTTGGTGATCACGACTTCCAGATACTCGCTGTGCACGACGATGGTGCCGTCATCGGCATGGTTGAATTCGCCGAGCAGCGCCAGCAGATCGCGTCTCAGCGCAGCCTGGCCGCTCTCGTCGAGCGCGGCAAACGCCTTCAGTGTCGGCCCGTAGAAGGTCTTGAAGACATCGAGCCAGTGCTCGGGCGAGCGGTAGCGGAACACGAACATGCGAGGCTCGGCCGAGATGTCGGAGGCTTGGCTTGCGAACATCTCCTCGAGTCGTGCCCGCGTGCCCCACAGCGCCGGCGACTTCACGCCGGCCGGCGGCGGCAGATGCTTGCCTATGGTCTTGAACAGCTGGCCGATGAAGCCCTGCGGGGTCCAATTGGCCAGGCCGATCTTGCCGCCGGATTTGCAGACGCGTGCGAGCTCGGAGGCCGCCTTGTCCTGGTCCGGCGTGAACATCACCCCGAAGGTCGAGAGCACGACGTCGTAGCTCGCGTCCGCAAACGGCAGGGCTTCGGCGTCCGCCTCGCGAAATTCGACCGTCAGGTGGTCCGCCGCCGCGCGCTCCTGCCCGCGCTTGAGCAACTCCGGAACATAGTCGGTGGATGTGACGTCACACCAGCGCCGGGCCGCGGCCAGCGTCGCGTTGCCGTTGCCGGCAGCGACGTCCAGCACCTTGCTGCCGGCTCGCAAATCCAGGGATTCGCAGAGTTGCTCGCCGACGATCTGCAGTGTGGTCCCGACCACGGCATAGTCGCCCGATGACCAGGCGCCATGCTGGCGCTGCTTGACGGCGGCTAGATCGGGCTGAGCCGGAGCCTGTTTGAGTGCGGCGGATGTCGACATGGCAATTCTCCAGGGTTTGAAAACGCCGGGACGATAGGGTGTGCGCGACGCGCTGGCCTTGAGAGCGGCGTTATTTTACGCTGAGATCACCTTGATTTCCGAGCCGGAGCCGAGACTGGCGTGCCGTTTCATTTCGAGGATTTCGTGCTCGATGCCGAGCGGCGCGAACTGCGCCGCGCGAAGGCGCTGATCGCGCTCGAGCCCCAGGTGTTTGATCTCCTGCTTTATCTCGTTCGTAACCGCGAGCGCGTGGCGACGCGGGACAATCTGCTCGACGCGGTCTGGAACGGCCGCGTCGTCTCGGAATCAACCCTCACCAGCCGGATCAACGCCGCGCGGCGCGCGGTCGACGACAGTGGTGAGGAGCAGCGGCTGATCCGAACCATCGCGCGAAAAGGCGTCCGGTTTGTCGGCAAGGTCACCGAGCTCTCGGAGGCGGCGACGCCGGCAGTGGCGAGCCGGCCGGCCACCGCAACACCGGCGGGCTTGCCGCTGCCCGACCGGCCCGCCATCGCGGTCCTGCCGTTCGTGAATATGAGCGGCGAGGCCGAGCAGGAGTATTTCTCGGACGGCATGAGCGAAGACATCATTACCGCTCTGTCGAAGCTGCGCTGGTTCTTCGTGATCGCGCGCAACTCCTCGTTCATCTACAAGGGCCGCGCGGTTCATCTGCGTGAGGTCGCGGAGGAGCTCGGCGTCCGCTATGTCGTCGAAGGCAGCGTCCGCAAGGACGGTGATCGCGTGCGCATCACCGCGCAACTTAACGACGTCGCCACCGGCAGTCATCTCTGGGCGGAACGTTACGATCGCGAGCTCGCCGACGTGTTTGCCGTGCAGGACGAGATCACCGAGGCCATCGTCGCCGCGATCGAGCCGCAGCTCTATGCCGCGGAAAGCTATCGCGCCCAACGCAAGCCGCCGGACAGCATGGACGCTTGGGATCTCGTGATGCGCGCGCTTTCGCATTACTGGCGTGTGACACGGCAGGATCACGTCGTCGCGCAGGCACTGCTCGAGAAGGCCATCGCGCTCGACCCCAACTACGGCAAGGCGCTCGGACTGCTCGGCACCAGCTACATGTTCACAGCCCATATGGGCTGGATGGAGATGAGCACTGCGATCCCCGGCGCCGAACGTGCCGCACGAGCCGCGATCCGTGCCGACAACGAGGATGCCTGGGCTCACAACGCGCTCGGGCACGTCAATCTGTTTGCACGCCGGTTCGAGGATTCGCTGGCCGAATTCGAGACCGCGTTGCGGCTCAATCCGAATTTCGCCCTGGCGCAGGGCTATTATGGATTGGCGCTCGGCTATTGCGGCCGCTGGCAGGACGCCGACGAGGCCGCTCGACGGGCGATCCGCCTCAGCCCGCGCGATCCCTATGCGCCCGTCTATTACGGCATCGCCGCTTATGCCCGCTTCCTCGGCGGCGATGACGCGGAGGCCATCCGGCTCGCCCAGGAGGCCCTGCGCCAGCGCAGCGATTTCGTCGGCGCGCACCGGGTGCTGACAGCGGCTGCCGGCATGGCTGGGCAGACGGATCTCGCCCAGGCGGCGCTGAGGGAGCTGCGCCGTGCGCAGCCGAACATCTCCCTCGCCTGGCTCGCCGAGTTCATGCCGGTCAAGCTTGCCCGCGACCGCGACCGCTACATCGATGGCTTTCGCCGGGCTGGATTGACATGAGCCGCGACCAGGCCGCTATCCCCTCGAATCAACAATGATGTTAGGGTCATTCGGCCTAGGGGGAGCACGAGGCGTGACGGGATCGCAACGCGACCCGTATTTTCCCGGGCGAGGCAGTCAGCTCTTAAAGGCGTAACGCGCGGCATGATTCGCATTTCGACGATCTTCATCGCCTTCTGCATGGTTCTGGTCGCGGCCTCGCTCGGGCTTGTGCTCTACGCCGTCGCCGGCATCAGTGGAACCGAATCGGCGATCGTGGCGCTGACCGTGCTGACCTTCCTGATCCTCTACAACGCGGTGTCGATGCGGCTGCGCGACCGCAGCGACGTCGGCGGCCAGATCGCCGATCTGTCGCGTGGCACCGCCGATCTCGCCCGCCAGGTCGCCGAGTTCGGCCGCCGGCTAGCTGCGATCGAGGGACGCATCGCCTCGTCCAATTCGACCAACTCCGACCGCATCCAGTCCGTGGTCGGCGAGATCAATGAGCTCGGCGGCTTGGTCAAGCAGCTCGCAACCACCGTGTCGGCCCATGAGGACTTGCTGGCCGGCGGCGCACCGACGCCGGCCGCCGCCCCGGCGGCCTGGTCCGAGCCGGAGCAGCCCATCGATCTGGCGGCGCCGCTCGACGAACGCCCGGCTGCCCCTCCCCCGCTACCCGCAGCACCTCCGCCTCCGCTGGCGCATCCGCGGCCGGCGCCGGCGGTCCAGCCCCAGACCATCAACCCGTCTCAGACGGCCTCCGGACGCAACCAGACTCAGCTGCTGGCGACGCTCCGCAACGCCGTCGAGGAGAACCGCATCGACATCTTCCTCCAGCCGATGGTGACGCTGCCGCAGCGCAAGGTGCGGTTCTACGAGGCGGTGACGCGCCTGCGCGACGACCGCGACCAGTTGATCGCAGCCGAGGAGTTCATCAGCATCGCGGAGGCCTCCGGGCTGATCGGGCGGATCGACAACATGGTGATGCTGCGCTGTGTGCAGGTGCTGCGACGCCTGATGGTGCGCAACAAGGACGTCGGCGTGTTCTGCAATGTCGCGGCTTCAACGCTCGGCAATTCCACCACCTTCGCGCAATGCCTCGACTTCCTCGAAGCCAACCGGGCGCTGGCGCCCTCGCTGGTGCTGGAGTTCAAGCAATCGACGTTCCGCAATCTCGGCCCGGCCGAGACCGAGAATCTCGCAGCGCTCGCCCAGCGCGGCTTCCGTTTCTCGATCGACCATGTCACGGATCTCAGGATCGAGCCGCGCGAGTTGGCCGACCGCGGGGTGCGCTTCATCAAGGTTCCGGCCACGCTGCTGCTCGACCCCAGGCAGTCCTCGGCATCGGACATCCATCCCTCCGACCTCTCCGACCTGCTCGGCCGCTTCGGCATCGACCTGATCGCCGAAAGGATCGAAGGCGAGCGCGCGGTCGTGGACCTGCTCGACTATGACGTGCGGTTCGGCCAGGGCTTCCTGTTCGCGCCGCCCCGGCCATTGCGGCCGGAGGGGGCATCTGCTACCGGCGGGGCCGCGCCGAACCAGGCGCAGGACATTCAGGGATCCAATGGCTCCGCTCCCCCCAGCCAAGGCACGACATCTGGCACGACGTCAGCCGCAGCTCCGGCACAACGCATCAGCGGCAACGCGGCGCTTGCGCGCCGCATCTGACCGGCCGCGCGCATCATGACCACGCTGCATTTCGCCGAAAGCCTGCGCGAGCTCGTGGGCGGCGTCGATGTCGTGCTCAGCGACATCTGGGGCGTCGTCCATAACGGCCTCGAATCCTTCCCCGAAGCCTGCGAGGCGCTGCACACCTATCGCAGCCGCGGCGGTACGGTGATCCTGATCACCAACGCACCGCGGCCGGCCGACTCGGTGCAGCGGCAATTGCGCAAGCTCGGCGTCGCCGACGAGACCTATGACGCGATCGTGTCTTCGGGCGACCTGACGCGGCTCTATGTGGCCGAGCATCCCGGACGCAAGATGTTCTGGCTCGGCCCCGAGCGCGACAACTCGATCTATCGGGGTCTCGATGCCGTGACCGCGCCGCTGGAGGAAGCCGATTACATCGTCTGCACCGGCCTTTATGACGACGAGACCGAGACGGCGGAAGACTATCGCGGCATGATGCTGAAGGCGCGCGAGCGCAAGCTGACGCTGGTCTGCGCCAACCCGGATATCGTGGTGGAACGCGGCGACCGGCTGATCTATTGCGCCGGCGCAATCGCGGAACTCTATCGCGAGCTCGGTGGCGAAGTGATCTTCTACGGCAAGCCGCACCGCCCGATCTATGAGCGCGCGATGGCGCTCGCCGGCGAACGCCAGGGCCACCAGATCGACCGGAAAAAGGTGCTCGCGATCGGCGATTCCGTCCGCACCGACCTGACCGGCGCGCGCGAATTCGGCATCGACTGCCTGTTCGTCACCCGCGGCATCCATGCAGAGGAGTTCGAGGGTCTTGATCAGCTCGACCCGAATTCGGTGGCGGAGTTGTTCGGGCACCCGCCGAAGGCGCTGATGCGCGAATTGAAGTGGTAGAAAATATCGCGCCCCGGACGCCACAAGCGCGTTGACGCGCGTCTTCGACGCGCTATGGCAAAGCGCTGCAGAGCCGGGGCCAGAGGTTGCGAGTGATTTCGTAGATCGACTGGGTCCCGGCTCAGCGTCGCGTCACTAGCGTGCCGCGCCTTGTCCGGGACACCAAAGTGTTACGCGCTCGCCATGTCCGGGAAGACCGCCTCGATCTTGGTCTTCAGCGTCGCCGCGTTGAACGGCTTGACGATGTAATTGTTCACGCCGGCCTTCTTGGCCGCGATCACGTTCTCGGTCTTGGATTCCGCCGTGATCATGATGAAGGGCGTGGTGGCGAGGTTCGGATCCGCGCGCACTTCGCGCAGCAGGTCGTAGCCCGTCATCGGCTCCATGTTCCAGTCGGAGATCACGAGCCCGTACTTCTTGCCGCGCATCTTGTTCAGCGCTGCCGAGCCGTCGCTGGCATCATCGATGTTCTCGAAGCCAAGCTGCTTCAGCAGATTCCTGATGATACGGATCATGGTGCTGTAGTCATCCACCACCAGAACCGGCATCGACAAATCAACCGCCATCTCGACTCCCCCAACGCATACGCAGGAAATATTAGGATCGGACCTGCCCAGGCCGGGAAGCCCGGCAGTTCCACGCTCAAGGACTAGCACCAAGGCGTTAAACAGCGCGTTAATTGGGGGCGCCCCCAAAGAACTGAAATCGCATTCGATACGGTTGCCCCCTCCCGCTTGACTTCGCCGGGCGGCTCAAGCCACGGTCCCGGCCGGTCCCGCCGGTTCGAGAATTCCCCTGATGGCTCCGCATTTTACCGTTATCCGCGACACCACGCCGGACTCCGCCATTCCAAGGGGTGCCGTGGTCGCCATGGGCAATTTCGACGGCGTTCATCTCGGCCACCGCGCCGTTATCGCCGCGGCCCTGGAAATGGGCCGGGCGCAGGGCCGCCCTGCGCTGGCGCTGACCTTCGAGCCCCACCCACGGCGGTTCTTCAGCCCCAACACGCCGCAATTCCGTCTGACGGACGAGCCGGCCAAGCTGCGGCTTCTGGCCGGCACGGGGCTTGCCGGCGCCGTGGTCATGACCTTCGACAAGGCGCGCGCCGGAACCAGCGCGCAAGATTTCATTCACCATGACCTGATCGGGCGGCTCGGCGTCAGCGGCATCGCCGTCGGCTACGACTTCCATTTCGGCAAAGGACGCGTCGGCTCGCCGAGCCTGCTGGTCAACGAGGCGCCCCGGCTCGGCATCGAGGTCGACGTGCAGCCGCATGTCGATATCGACGAGCGGCCGGTGTCCTCCAGTGCGATCCGGATCGCGCTCGCCGAGGGCCAGCTGGATGAGGCGACCACCATGCTAGGCGCCCCCTGGTTCATCACCGGCGAGGTCATCCACGGCGAGAAGCGCGGCCGCGGCCTCGGCTATCCCACCGCCAACATCCGCCTGGACGCCAATTGCGGCCTGAAGCACGGCATCTATGCGGTGCGGGTTGGCCGCGGAGCTGAGCGGCTGGACGGGGTGGCGAGCTTCGGCCGCCGTCCAACCTTCGACAATGGCGCTCCCCTGCTCGAAATCTTCCTGTTCGACTTCAAGGGCGACCTCTACGGGCAGGCGCTGGACTGTGCCTTCATCGGCTTCATCCGCGAGGAGCTGAAATTCGACAGCCTGGACGCCCTGATCCGCCAGATGGACGACGATTCCGCCCGCGCCCGCGCCATCCTGGCCGCCGCCCCGGACGCGTTTCCGCGGCTGGGCGTGATCGATTGAGGGCCGAACCCGGTCTGCCCGAACCTTTGCGCTTCCCTTGGCCCCCTGCTATGGAGTGCCCATGTTTGCGCGGCGCATCATAGGGATTAGCGGCCCGGCTTCCGCCTGAGCTTTCGGCTCGGCGCAAGACCGGGATTTTGTCGTTTCACCCCGCGATTCCGCATCGCCATTCGTTCCCGCGCCCTTCCGAGCCAGTCAGCCTCATGTCCGAAAAGCCGCAGAAGTCCCAAAAGTCCGAAGCCAAAGACTATTCCAAGACCCTGTTCCTGCCGCAGACCGAATTCCCGATGCGCGCCGGCCTGCCGCAGCGCGAGCCGGAGATCCTCAAGCGCTGGTACGAGATCGGCCTCTACGAGAAGCTGCGTCAAGCTGCGAAGGGCCGCGCCAAGTTCGTGCTGCACGACGGCCCGCCCTATGCCAACGGCAACATTCATATCGGCACGGCGCTGAACAAGATCCTGAAGGACCTCGTCACCAAGAGCCAGCAGATGCTCGGCTTCGATTCCAACTACGTGCCGGGCTGGGACTGCCACGGCCTGCCGATCGAGTGGAAGGTCGAGGAAGAGCACTATCGCAAGAAGGGCAAGCAGAAGCCCGACTTCCGCGACAGTGCCGCGATGATCGATTTCCGCAAGGAATGCCGCGCCTACGCCACGCATTGGCTCGGCGTGCAGCGCGAGGAGTTCAAGCGTCTCGGCGTCATCGGCGACTGGGATCATCCCTACGCCACCATGAGCTATCCGGCGGAAGCCCAGATCGCGCGCGAGCTGATGAAGTTCGCCGCCAACGGCACGCTGTATCGCGGCTCCAAGCCGGTGATGTGGAGCGTGGTCGAGAAAACGGCGCTCGCCGAGGCCGAGGTCGAGTACGAGGACCACACCTCCGATACGGTGTGGGTAAAATTCCCCATCACGTCGCCCGCGCATGGCGCGCTCGCCTCCGCGAGCGTCGTGATCTGGACCACCACGCCCTGGACGCTGCCGGGCAACCGCGCCATCTCGTTCTCGCCGAAGATCGCCTACGGCCTCTACCAGGTGACGGACGCGCCCGCGGACAATTGGACGAAGACCGGCGATCTCCTGATCCTGGCCGACGCACTGGCCGCGGATGTGTTCAAGCAGGCGCGCGTCACGTCCTATGAGAAGGTGCGCGACATCCCCGGCGATACGCTGGATGCGGTGGAATGTGCGCATCCGCTCAAGGGCATCGCCGGCGGTTATGACTTCATCGTGCCGCTGCTGGCTGGCGATCACGTCACCGACGACACCGGCACCGGATTCGTGCACACCGCGCCCGGCCATGGCCGCGAGGACTTCGATGTCTGGATGGCACAGGCGCGCGATCTCGACGCGCGCGGCATCACCACGGCGATCCCCTATACTGTCGACGAGAACGGCGCCTACACCGATCATGCGCCGGGCTTTACCGGCAAGCGCGTCATCAACGACAAGGGCGAGAAGGGCGACGCCAACGAGGCCGTGATCAAGGCGCTCGTCGAACGCGGCATGCTGATTGCGCGCGGCCGGCTCAAGCACCAATATCCGCACTCCTGGCGCTCCAAGAAGCCGGTGATCTTCCGCAACACGCCGCAATGGTTCATCGCGATGGACAAGGACGTCGCGCAGGGCGGCAAGGCGAAGAGCGGCGACACGCTGCGCGCCCGCGCGCTGCACGCGATCTCGGTGACG
This sequence comes from Bradyrhizobium tunisiense, assembly GCF_042263385.1. Classification (NCBI taxonomy): domain Bacteria; kingdom Pseudomonadati; phylum Pseudomonadota; class Alphaproteobacteria; order Hyphomicrobiales; family Nitrobacteraceae; genus Bradyrhizobium; species Bradyrhizobium tunisiense. The sequence continues at coordinate 697,837 of NZ_JBHLEV010000003.1, read as the reverse complement.
CAATGGGTGCCGCCGTCGGGCGAGAACCGCATCAACGGCATGATCGAGGCGCGCCCCGACTGGGTGATCTCGCGCCAGCGCGCCTGGGGCGTGCCGATCGCCGTGTTCGTGCGCGAGAAGAGCGACGGCTCCGCCGAAATCCTCCAGGACGAGGCCGTCAACAGCCGCATTGGCGACGCCTTCGAGAAGGAAGGCGCCGACGCCTGGTACGCGAAGGGCGCCCGCGAGCGCTTCCTGGGATCCCGCGCGAGCGAGGACTGGCAGAAGGTCGACGACATCCTCGACGTGTGGTTCGATTCCGGCTCGACGCACGCTTTCGTGCTCGAAGACCCCGTGCAGTTTCTTGGCCTCGCCGGCATCAAGCGCAAGGTCGACGGCGGCACCGACACGGTGATGTACCTCGAAGGCTCGGACCAGCATCGCGGCTGGTTCCACTCCTCGCTGCTGGAGAGCTGCGGCACCCGCGGCCGCGCGCCTTACGACATCGTGCTGACCCACGGCTTCACCCAGGCCGAGGACGGCCGCAAGATGTCGAAGTCGCTCGGCAACACCATCGAGCCGCAGGCGGTCATCAAGGAGTCCGGCGCCGATATCCTTCGGCTCTGGGTGGCGTCAGCCGACTACACCGACGACCAACGCATCGGCCCCGAGATCCTGAAGAACACGGTCGAGACCTATCGCAAGCTGCGCAACACCGTGCGCTGGATGCTCGGCACGCTGCATCATTACAAGCCGGCAGACGCGGTCGCGCCCGCCGAGATGCCGGAGCTCGAACGGCTGATGCTGCACGAGCTCGCAATCCGCGCCGCCGCCATCGGCAAGGCCTATCGGGAGTTCGACTTCAAGACCGTGGTCGCGATCCTGTCCGCTTTCCTGAACAGCGAGCTGTCGGCGTTCTATTTCGACATCCGCAAGGACACGCTGTACTGCGATCCGCCGTCGTCGCCGACGCGCAAGGCGGCGCTGACGACGATCGACCTGTTGTGCGCCTCGGTCCTGAAATGGCTGGCGCCGATCCTCAGCTTCACCGCAGAGGAAGGCTGGCGCATGTACCGGCCCGATGCCGAGCCCTCGGTACACCTGACGCTCTTCCCGACCGATCTCGAAGACTTGCGCGACGACAAGCTCGCCGCGAAGTGGGAGACGATCCGCAACGTCCGCCGCGTCGTCACCGGCGCGCTCGAGCTCGAACGCGCCGCCAAGAACATCGGCTCCTCGCTGGAGGCCTCGCCGGTGATCTATGTCGCCGATCGCGACATGCTCGCCACGCTGTTCGATGCGGATCTCGCCGAGATCTGCATCACCTCGAACTACGAGGTGCATGAGGGCGAGGCGCCGGCGGCTGCGTTCCGTCTCGATGCCGTGCCCGGCGTCGCGGTCGTGGTGGAGAAGGCGGTCGGCACCAAATGCGCCCGCTCCTGGAAGATCTCCCCGATGGTCGGCGACGACGCTGAATACCCCGACGTCACCCCGCGCGACGCGAAGGCGCTGCGCGAATGGAAGGCGTTGGGGGTGACGGTCTGATCCCCGCCATGTCCCCGCTCGGCGCCGGCATCTTCGCGGCCGCGATCACGCTCGTGGCCGACCAGGCCTCAAAGCTCTGGCTGCTGAACGTCTTCGACCTTGCCCGTCGCGGCGTGGTGAAGGTGACGCCGTTCTTCGACCTGGTGCTGGCCTGGAATATCGGCATCAGCTTCGGCTGGCTCCAGCACGACAGCCAGGCGGCGCAGCTCGCGCTGATGGCGGTCAAGGTCCTCGCCGTGGTTGCGCTGGCGATCTGGATGGCCCGCTCGCACACCCTCCTCGCCACCATCGCGCTCGGCCTGATCATCGGCGGCGCCATCGGCAACGGCATCGACCGCCTGGCCTATGGCGCCGTCGTCGATTTCGCCCTGTTCCACATCGAGATCGGCGGAAATACCTATAATTGGTATGTGTTTAACCTCGCGGACGTGGCGATCGTTGCTGGGGTGGCGGCGCTATTGTATGATTCCTTCCTGGGGGTACCCGCCGCAAAAGCGCCCTGATCCCGGCCGATACGGACCGGCAGGTGGAACCCGGCTTTTGCGAGGGTTGGGCCGCGTTTGAGCGGCAATCTGCCACAATATGGAACAGGTACAGTAATGCGCAGCTCGAAGACCAGCGGTTCGATGGTTCGAGACCCCCAATCGGGGTTCTGGCGGGCGTTGAAATTGTCCGCTGTCGCGCTCGGCATTGGTCTCGTCATGTCGACCGGCGCCGCCCGCGCTGGTGACGACGACGAGGACGACGACATGACCTTCGAAGAGAAGCTCATCGACAATCTGATGTCCGGCCTCGGCGCCAAGAGCATGGAGAAGCCCGGCATCGAGTACCGCGAGCGCTCGCCGCTGGTCGTGCCCCCGAAGCTCGACCTGCCGCCGCCGGCCGCGACGGAGGCCGCAGTCGCACCCAACTGGCCGAAAGATCCCGACGAGAGGCGCCGCAAGGAAGCTATCGCCGCGCGGAAGAAGGCGAACAAGCCGACCGAAAGCTGGCAAGCAGGCCGGCCGCTCTCGCCGAGCGAGATGAACGCCACCAGGACGGCCGCGCCGTCCCGCCAGAGCAATGAGCCGGCCCAGCCGGGCAGTAACCCCGCTAATCCGACGCTCAGCCCCGCCCAACTCGGATACACCGGCGGCCTGTGGAAGCTGTTCAAAGGGAACGATCCCGAATCAAAGCAGTTCACGGCGGAGCCACCACGCCAATCGCTGGTAGAGCCGCCGCCGGGATATCAAACGCCGTCGTCGAACTACGCCTACGGCTCCGGGCCGGATAATTCGAAGCGAACCTATTTCGACGTCCTATCCGGCAAGGAGAAGGAGCAATAGGGCTCCTGCTTCGCCCCGGCGTTTCGGCGGGCTGGGAGCTGGCTGCCGGCCCTAGTGCGGCTTCGGCTGCTGGCTCGGCTCCCGAGTTGATGCGTTCTCTGCTTCGTGACGCGAAGCCTCAGCCGCACGGTGTACGATGCCGTGCCTCCGAGCCCGACATCCGGACCTCGGCCTTTCACTAGGGATCATGATGTCCGCAAAACGATCGGCTGCCTGCCTCCTTGCCGCGCTGCTTTCGACCAGTGTCCTGACGTCAGGCGCGGCCCTTGCCCAGACCACCGTCACATCGGCTCCGCCCGCCAGCTTCACGCTCGGCAATGGCATGCAGGTCGTGGTGATCCCGGATCGCCGCACGCCCGTGGTCACGGAGATGATCTGGTACAAGGTCGGCTCGGCCGACGAGACGCCGGGCAAGTCCGGCCTCGCCCACTTCCTCGAGCATTTGATGTTCAAGGGCACCTCGAAGCACCCGGCCGGTGAATTCTCCCAGACCGTGCTCCGCGTCGGCGGCAACGAGAACGCCTCGACCTCGGTCGACTACACCAACTATTACCAGCGCGTGCCGAAAGAGCAGCTGCCGACCATGATGGAGTTCGAGGCCGACCGCATGACCGGCCTCATCCTCAAGGACGAGAACGTGCTGCCCGAGCGCGACGTGGTGCTCGAAGAATACAATATGCGCGTCGCCAACAACCCGGACGCGCGGCTGAACGAGCAGATCATGGCCGCGCTCTATCTCAATCATCCCTACGGCCGGCCGGTGATCGGCTGGCATCAGGAGATCGAGAAGCTGGATCGCGAGGACGCGCTCGCCTTCTACCGCCGCTTCTACGCACCGAACAACGCGATCCTGGTGATCGCCGGCGACGTCGACGCCGCCGAGATCCGCCCGCTGGTCGAGCGCAATTTCGGCTCCATCCCGGCGCAGCCCGCAATTCCCGCACGGCGCGTTCGTCCGCAGGAGCCCGAGCCGGCCGCGCCGCGCACCGTCACGCTGGCCGACCCGCGCGTCGAGCAGCCGAGCATGCGGCGCTATTACCTCGTGCCCTCCGCGACCACGGCTGCGGCCGGTGAGAGCGCCGCCCTCGACGTGCTGGCGCAGTTGATGGGCAGCGGCAGCAATTCCTATCTGTACCGCGCGCTCGTGGTCGACAAGCCGCTCGCGGTCTCCGCCAACGCCAGCTATTCGAGCATCTCGCTCGACCCGACGCAGTTCGCGATCTCGGCCGCGCCGAAGCCCGGCGTCAGCTTCGCCGAGGTCGAGCAGGCGGTCGACGGCGTCATCGCCAATGTGGCGCAGAACCCCATCCGCGCCGAGGATCTGGAACGCGTGAAGACCCAGCTCATTGCGGAAGCGATCTACGCCCAGGACAACCAGGCGGTGCTGGCGCGCTGGTATGGCGGCGCACTGACCACGGGCCTGTCGATCGAGGACATCAGGAGCTGGCCGGACCGCATCCGCGCGGTCACCGCCGAGCAGGTTCGCGCGGCCGCGCAGAAATGGCTCGAGAAGAAGCGCTCGGTGACGGGTTATCTGATCAAGGACACCACCACCGCCAAGCGCGAGGAGAAGCGTTCGTGACCTATCCCCTTCGCGCGCGTCATTTCGCGCTGTCCTTCGTCGCCGGCGCGGCCCTCGCATACGCTGCGGTCTCGCCGTCGCATGCAGCCGCAAAGATCCAGCGCCTGGTCTCGCCGGGCGGCATCGAGGCCTGGTTCGTGCAGGACGCAACCGTGCCGCTGATCGCCATGGAATATTCCTTCGCCGGCGGTTCGGCCCAGGATCCCAAGGACAAATCGGGCGTTGCCAATCTGGTCGGCGATCTTCTCGACGAAGGCTCCGGCGATCTCGATTCCAAGACGTTCCACGAGCGGCTCGACCGCCGCGCCATCGAGCTCTCCTTCAGCGCCACCCGCGATACCTTCCGCGGCAGCCTGCGTATGCTGCGCGACAACAAGGACGAGGCTTTCGACTTGCTCAGGGGCGCGCTGACCTCGCCGCATTTCAACCCCGCCGATGTCGAGCGCATCCGCTCGCAGGTCATCTCGGGCCTGCGCCGCGAGACCACAAACCCGACATCGCTGGCGAGCCGCAAATTCCTGGAGGTCGCCTTCGGCGATCATCCCTATAGCCGGCAGAGCAACGGCAACCTCGACAGCGTGCCGACCATCACGGTCGCCGACATGAAGGACTATGTGGGCCGCGTGCTCGCAAAGGATGGGCTCAAGATCGCGGTCGTCGGCGACGTCGATCCGGCCACGCTCGGCAAGCTGCTCGACCACACCTTCGGCAGCCTGCCCGCCAAGGCCAATCTCACGCCCGTCCCCGACGTCGAGGCCGCAAAGCCGCCGCAGCGCGCCTTCGTGACCCTCGACGTGCCGCAGACCGTGATCACGTTCGGCGGCCCCGGGGTGAAGCGCAACGATCCCAACTTCATGGCAGCCTATGTCGTCAACCACATCCTCGGCGGTGGTGGATTGTCCTCCCGGCTCTATCGCGAGGTCCGCGAAAAGCGAGGCCTCGCCTATTCCGTGTACGAAGCGCTGCTCTGGATGGAGCATTCGGCGTTGTTCATCGGCAATACCGGGACGCGCGCCGACCGCGCCGGCGACACCATCGATGCCATCGAAAAGGAGGTGCGCCGGATCGCCGAGGAAGGCCCGACCCAGAAGGAACTCGACGAGGCCAAGTCCTACCTGAAGGGCTCGCAGATGCTGGCGCTCGACACCTCCTCCAAGCTGGCGCAGGCACTGCTGCAGTACCAGCAGGACAAGCTGCCGATCGACTATATCGAGAAGCGCAACGCCGTCATCGACGCCGTGACGCTGGACGACGCCAAAGCCGCCGCCAGGCGCCTGTGGGGCCAGGGGCTGCTGACTGTCGTCGTCGGCCGCGCCCCGCAGGCCGCGGCGCAGCCGGCGACAGCACCGGCGACGAAGTCGAACTGACGGCCGCAGGTTCGGTACGTCTTCCTGAAATGGCCGGGCTCGCCCGGCCATTTACGTTTCCGGTGATGCGCCATTGCCGAAAGTGAACGTCCACGATATGTCCGGGCATCACGAATGGTGCCATCATGCTGCGGATATCCCGCGATCTCGTCATCGACGAGGACGACATCGAGATCGGCTTTGTCCGCGCCTCCGGCCCGGGCGGGCAGAATGTCAACAAGGTCTCGACCTCGGCCCAGTTGCGCTTCGATACACGCAAGCTGACCCTGCCGGAGGACGCCGCGATTCGGCTCGCCCGCATCGCCGGCCAGCGCATGACCAAGGACGGCGTGATCGTGATCCACGCCCAGCGCTTTCGGACCCAGGAGCGCAACCGGCAGGATGCCATCGACCGGCTCGTCGAGATCCTGTCCGAGGCGATGATCCGGCCGAAGCCCCGCCGGGCCACGCGGCCGACTTTTGCCTCCAAGCAGCGCCGGCTCGACGGCAAGAAGCGCCGCGGCGACGTCAAGGCCGGACGCGGCGGTCGCTTCGACGACTAAAGCATGATCCGGAAAAGTGCGCAGCGGTTCTTCAAAAAGATCATGTTCAATAACAACCCAAAGCGCGATGACGATTCATCCTGATCGCATCGCGCTTGGGCAGACGCAGCCGAAGGACTCCGGCCGACAGGCGGCCGGAGTCTTGCCGTTCTCCCGGCGGGATTAGTAACGCTTGGACGGAGCTGCACCGCCCGTCGTGGAATCGTCGGCCGTTCCCCTGTGCGCAGCGCTGCCCGTGGTGCCCGTGCCTTTGGTGCCCTTGGTCGACTTCATGCCGGTCTTCTCGCCCGCCGCGCCCGGCTGAGCGTTCATCTCCTCATCGCCGCTGCCCATCGTGCTGCCTTGCATGGGTTTGCTCTGCACGGTGCCGCCGGGCTTTGCGGTGGGGGGCGCGCTTTGAGCGAGAGCAGGCGCGGCAACGAGAGCCGACAGAGCGCATGCGATCATCGAGGACTTCACCAACTTCATCCATTTCTCCTGGATTGTTTCGCGATGTATGGCTCGGCCGTTCCCGACGCCGCTTGCCTGCGCCGACCCATCGCATCGCGTAAAGAAATCAAGCGGCGCAATCGTCATGCAATGCGCATGGTGTGGTGAACGTTTAGGGATTTGACGGCGGTTTCGCGGAATTGTGCTCCGCATATATGGCAGCGCGGAACACCCACACGACGCGAGCGTCTCCGCTCGCGGCAAAACAGCCCGCTACTACCACCGTCCATCTGACGCCGCCTAGAGTTTGCACAGGCTGATGTCGATGTTGGATGGGCGAGCTCTTGGCGATGCGCGCAGTCGTGCTGGGATTGTGCACCGCGATGGTGCTGGTGGTGCGGGTTGCCGATGCGCAGATGCCCTTGCCTGCCGCAAAGCCGCCGGATGGCAGGACACTCTTCAAGCAGCAATGCGCGGTGTGCCACACCACGAGCCTGTCAGAACCGGTGCGGCAAGGTCCGCCGCTGGTCAAGATCGTGGGCCGGCCTGCCGGCAAGGTCGAGGGCTTTCGCTATTCGGAGAGCCTCGCAAAGGCGGACTTCGCCTGGGACGAGACGAAGCTCGACGCCTGGCTGACCAATCCGCAAGGAATCATCCCGGGCGTGACCATGGTCTACCGGCAGGCAAAGCCGGAAACGCGCGCTGCGATCATCACCTACCTGAAGGAGCAGAACTGAATGGCAAAGCCCGTTCATTCCATGATCCGCGTGCTCGACGAGGCGCGCTCGCTCGACTTCTACAGGCGCGCCTTCGGCCTGGAGGTCGCCGACCATCTGAAGTTTTCCGACTTTGCCCTGATCTATCTGCGTCATCCCTCCTCGTCGTTTGAGGTGGAGCTGACCGTGAATTTCGATCGCAAGGAGCCGTACTCGCTCGGTGACGGCTACGGTCATCTCGCCGTGGTGGTGGAGGATCTCGAGGCCGAGCATGCGCGCTTCGAGCGCGAGAAGCTCGCACCGGGGCCCTTGCGCGACTTCAAGCACGACGGCAGGACGCTGGCGCGCTTCTTCTTCGTCAGTGATCCCGACGGCTACAAGATCGAGGTGATCCAGCGGGGCGGACGTTTCAACTGATTCAATCATGAGATCAAAATTGACGGAGGAATGCCATGAGAGAAGTCGATCGCCGAAGCAAGCACAGCCGCCGTGTTTTCCTCAAGGGCGCGGCAACCGCCGTGCCGGTCGTTGCAGTCGCGACAAGCGTCGCCATCAGCATCGAAGATGCGTGGGCCGATGAAGCGAGCGCGCTCTCGCCCGCCACGATGAAGACGCTGCTGAAGGTCGCGCGCGACATCTATCCGCACGACGTTCTCGGTGACAGCTACTACATCACCGCAATCAAGCCGTGGGACGGCAAGGCGGCCAAGGATCCCGCCGTCAAGTCGCTGATCAGCGACGGCATCACGCGGCTCGACCAAAACGCGCGGGACCGCCACAAGGTAGCCTACGCCGCAGTGCCCTGGGAAGCTGACCGGGTCGTGCTGCTGAAGGAAATCGAGCAGAGCGACTTCTTCCAGAAGGTCCGCGGCGATCTCATCGTCTCGCTCTACAATCAGAAAGAGGTCTGGCCGCGGTTCGGCTACGAGGGATCGTCGGCCGAGCACGGCGGCTACATCAACCGTGGCTTCGCCGACATCGACTGGCTGCCGAAGGCTTGAGACCCACCCCAACGGTTCAGGAGAACGCATATGGCAAAATTCGATCTGAACGATTCCAGCGTTGTGGTGATCGTCGGCTCCGGTGCCGGTGGCGGCACGCTGGGCAACGAACTCGCGCAGAAGGGCGTCAAGGTGGTCATCCTCGAAGCGGGTCCCCGCATCGAGAACCACGACTTCGTCAACGACGAGTGGGAGAGTTTCTCCCAGCTCGCCTGGACCGATGCCCGCACCACGTCGGGGACTTGGCGCGTCGCCAAGGATTTTTCCGGCCTTCCCGCCTGGATCGTCAAGGCGGTCGGCGGCTCGACGACCCATTGGGCCGGCGCTTCGCTGCGTTTCGACGAGCACGAGTTCAGGGTCAAGAGCACCTACGGCAACCTTCCCGGCGCCAATCTCCTGGACTGGCCGGTCACGCTTGCGGAGATGGAGCCGTGGTACGCCAAGGCCGAGAACAAGATGGGCGTGACCCGCACCAACGGCATTCCCGGACTTCCCGGCAACAATAACTTCAAGGTGCTCGAAGCCGGCGCGAAGAAGCTCGGCTACAAGACCGTGCACACCGGCAACATGGCCATCAACAGCCAGCCGCGCGACGGGCGCGGCGCCTGCCAGCAGATCGGCTTCTGCTTCCAGGGCTGCAAATCCGGCGCGAAATGGTCAACCCTCTACACCGAGATCCCCAAGGGGGAGGCGACCGGCAATCTCGAGGTCCGCCCCGGCAGCATGGCGGTCAAGATCGAGCATGATGCCGGCGGCAAGGTGACCGGCGTCGTCTATGCCGACGCTGCAGGCGCGATGCAGCGCCAGAAAGCGCGCATCGTCGCGGTCGCCGGCAACTCCATCGAAAGCCCGCGGCTGCTGCTCAACAGCGCCTCGACCATGTTTCCCGACGGCCTTGGCAACTCATCGGGCCAGGTCGGCCGCAACTACATGCGGCACATGACGGGCAGCGTCTACGCCGTGTTCGAGAAATCGGTGCACATGTATCGCGGCACCACCATGGCCGGCATCATCCGCGACGAGGCCGCCAACAACCCCAAGCGCGGCTTCGTCGGCGGCTACGAGATGGAGACGCTGTCGATCGGCTTGCCGTTCATGGCGGCATTCCTCAACCCGGGCGCCTGGGGCCGTCCGTTCACGTCAGCGCTCGACGGCTATCCCAGGATGGCCGGCATGTGGCTGGTCGGCGAGGACATGCCGCAGGAGACCAACCGGATCACGCTCGATCCTGTCGTCAAGGACAAGTTCGGGCAGCCTGTCGCGAGCGTCCATTTCGACGACCATCCTAACGATATCGCGATGCGCGCGCACGCCTACAAGCAGGGCGCCGCGGTCTACGACGCTGTCGGCGCCACCGTAACCTATCCGACGCCGCCCTATCCGAGCACCCACAATCTCGGCACCAACCGGATGAGCGAGAAGCCGCGAGACGGCGTGGTCAACAGGTTCGGACAGAGCCACGACGTCAAGAACCTGTTCGTCTCGGACGGCAGCCAATTCACCAGCGGCGCCGCCTGCAACCCGACGCTGACCATCGTCGCGCTCGCGATGCGGCAGGCGGACTACATCGCGGGCGCGATGCAGAAGAAGGAGATCTAGGGTCGGCGTCATCGATCGCCGAGACGCATTGAGGCGGGATTGCGCATCCCGGCTTTCGCCGGGACGACATCGAGGGTGGCGCGGCTACTCGGCCGCGTCGAGGATGGGCGCAACCGAGGCCTTGAAATCCTGCACCGGCGCCATGCTCCTGGATCGATAGATCAAGCACGAGCAACGCAGCAGCGAGGCGAAATTATTGACCTCGCCGTGATGGTCGAGCACCTCGTTGTAGAGCGTCGTCAGGAACTTGCCGAGGCTCATGCCCTCCTTGGCCGCGATCTCCTCCAGCGTGTCCCAGAACGCCATTTCCAGCCGGATCGAGGTGCAATGGCCGTCGATCCGCAAAGACCGGGTCTGGGATTCGTAATCGCGTTGGGGCTGATGCGCGAAGAGATGGCACATGGCGTCCTCCCGTCCTGTTGCCGTTTTTTCACGATGCTACACCGCTGCCCGGCGGCTCACAATCTCGACCACGGCGAAAGGGCGGTCCATCTGCACCGCGCGTTTTTCTCGAACGCCCAATGTCTTCAATGTGATAGGGAGCCTTCTTCCCCAGGCCCTCACACCACTGTTGCCCAACACATGCTTTTGACGCAACACGGCCTAGAATAGCGCTGTCCGCGAATCCGGATCGCAAGCCGAAGTCAGAGCCTCATGCCCGTCCGCCAATTGCCAGAACAGGTCGTCAACCGCATCGCCGCCGGCGAGGTGGTCGAGCGCCCGGCGAGCGTGGTCAAGGAACTGGTCGAGAACGCGATCGATGCCGGCGCGAGCCGGATCGACGTCTTCACCGATGGTGGCGGGCGGCGGCGGATCGGCATTACCGACGACGGCGGCGGCATGACCGCGAAAGATCTCGCGCTTGCGGTCGAGCGTCACGCCACGTCGAAACTCGACGACGAGGATTTGCTCCAGATCCGCACCCTCGGGTTCCGCGGCGAGGCGCTGCCCTCGATCGGCTCGGTGGCGCGGCTGGCGATCACGACGCGCCATGCCAGCGAGTCCCATGCCTGGGCGCTCTCGGTCGAGGGCGGCGAGAAATCCGAGATCATGCCGGCGGCGCTGGCGCATGGGACGCGGGTCGAGGTCAATGACCTCTTCTATGCGACACCGGCACGGCTGAAGTTCCTGAAGACCGACCGCACCGAGGCCGAAGCGATCCGCGAAGTGGTCCGGCGCCTCGCGATGGCGCGGCCCGATATCGCCTTCACCCTCGCCGGCGAGGAGCGCGCGCCGGTAACCTGGGCCGCCGCGCTGCCCGGCGCGGCGGGACGGCTGACCCGGCTCGGCGACATCCTGGGCGCGGAATTCCGCAGCCATGCCATCGAGGTCCACGCCGAGCGCGAGGGCATCGTCGTCGCCGGCTATGCCGCGGCGCCCGCGCTGACCAAAGCCAACGCACTCGGGCAATATCTCTTCGTCAACGGCCGGCCGGTGCGCGACAAGCTGATCCTGGGAGCCGTGCGCGCGGCCTATTCCGACTATCTGCCGCGCGACCGCCATCCGGTGCTGGCGCTGTTCGTTGCGCTCGATCCGCGCGAGGTCGACGCCAACGTGCATCCGGCCAAGACCGAGGTGCGCTTCCGCAATGCCGGCCTCGTCCGCGCATTGATCGTGCACGGATTGAAGGAGGCGCTCGCACGCGAGGGCCGCCGCACCGCCGCCAACAGCGGCGAGAGCGCACTGTCCGCGTTCCGCCCCGCCTTCACGCCACAGCGTCCGGCAAGCTGGGACTGGCGGGCCTCGCCGTCCGCCCCGGTCGCGCCGATGCCGTCCTTCGAAGGCGGCGCGGCGCCTGCCTTCGCCGAGCGCGCGCAAGCCGCTTTCGACGTTGGCGCGCCCAGTGCTGACGTGCGGTTCGAGACGCAGCCTGTGGCTGACCTCGTCGACCGGCCGCTCGGCGCGGCGCGCACGCAGATCCACGAGACCTACATCGTCTCGCAGACCCGCGACGGCCTCATCATCGTCGACCAGCATGCCGCGCACGAGCGCATCGTCTATGAGCGGCTGAAGGCCTCGCTGGCCGCGAACGGCGTGCAGCGGCAAATCCTCCTCATTCCCGAGATCGTCGAGATGGACGAGGCGACGGTGGAGCGCCTCCTGGATCGCAGCGAGGAGTTGGCTTCGTTCGGCCTCGCCATCGAATCCTTCGGCCCCGGCGCAGTCGCCGTGCGCGAGACGCCCTCGCTGCTCGGCAAGACCAATGCCGGCGGGCTCTTGCGCGATCTCTCCGAGCACATGGCCGAATGGGACGAGGCATTGCCACTGGAGCGCCGCCTGATGCACGTCGCGGCCACCATGGCCTGCCACGGCTCGGTGCGCGCCGGCCGCCGCTTGCGGCCCGAGGAGATGAACGCCCTGCTCCGCGAGATGGAGGACACCCCGAACTCCGGCCAGTGCAATCACGGGCGACCGACCTATGTCGAGCTGAAGCTGAGCGATGTGGAGAAGCTGTTCGGGCGGAGGTGATGGTGCCGTGGCGAAGGTGCCGTAGGGTGGGCAAAGCGAAGCGCGCCCACCACCTGTCTCCATCATGCAGAGATCGTGGGCACGGCGCGTTGCGCCTTTGCCCACCCTACGGCAGCACGGCCCTACGGCCTCTTCAAAAACACGAACTCCGTATCGTCATACGCCCGACGCTCCAATTCCTCGTATCCCTCCGGCGTCACGAACTGCGCGGCCTTGGCCTCTTCCACCACCAGCAGCGCGCCCGGCGTCAGCCAGCCGCCATCGCGCAGGGACGCCAGCGCCTTCTCCGCAAAGCCCTTGCCATAGGGCGGATCGAGGAATACCAGCGAAAACGGCTCGACCGGATGCGCAGGCCCGAGATCGGTCGCATCACGGCGATAGACCTTGGTGACGCCACCTAAGCCCAGCGTCTCGACGTTGTTGCGCAGCAGGGCCCGCGCCTCAGCGCCATTGTCGACGAACAGCACGAACTTCGCGCCGCGCGAGGATGCTTCGATGCCGAGAGCGCCGGTGCCGGCGAAGAGATCGAGTACGCGCGCGTCGGAAATCGGATCGTCATAGGCGTGCGCGAGGATATTGAACACGGACTCGCGCAAGCGGTCCGCCGTCGGGCGGATGTCGCGCGAGGACGGCGAGGCGAGATTGCGCCCCTTCAAGCGACCGCCGACGACGCGCAACGTCAGTCCTCCCGCGGCATCAGATCGCGCTTGCCGTGATAGCCGCGCTTGGGACGGCGCGGCGGGCCGTAGCCGCTGGCCTCTTCCTCGTTGCGCTCGCGCGCCTCTTCGCTCCCGGTGCGCTGCACCAGCACGCGGCGGCCCTTGCGGTCGTTGATCACGCCGCGCTTGCTGACGGGCTTCTTCTCACGCGGCGCATCGTCATCACTCGAAGCGGACTTCTGCGGCACGTCGAACTGCGCCCCCGACTTCTCGATCACCTTGTCGCCGAGCTGGTCGCGCAGCACCCGCGACTTGATCTCCTCGACCTGGCCTTCGGGGACTTCGCCGAGCTGGAACGGACCATAGGAGACGCGGATCAGCCGGTTCACCTCGAGCCCGAGATGGGCGCAGACGTTGCGCACCTCGCGGTTCTTGCCTTCGCGGATCGCAAATACCAACCAGACATTGGCGCCCTGGTCGCGCTCCAGCGTCGCTTCGATCGGGCCGTATTTGACGCCCTCGACCTCGATGCCATTCTTGAGCTCGTCGAGCTGCGCCTGGGTGACCTCGCCATGGGCGCGAACGCGGTAGCGGCGCAGCCAGCCGGTGTCGGGCAGCTCGAGCGTGCGCGCGAGCCCGCCGTCATTGGTGAGCAGCAAGAGGCCTTCGGTGTTGAAGTCGAGCCGGCCGACGCTGATCAGCCGCGGCAGGCCTTCCGGCAGATTGTCGAACACGGTCGGACGCCCCTCGGGATCGTCATGCGTGGTCATCAGCCCGCGCGGCTTGTGATAGAGGAACAGGCGTGTGCGCTCTCGCTCCGGCAACGGCTTGCCGTCGACCAGGACCACGTCGTTCTTGGTGATGTCGAGCGCGGGCGAGTTGATGACCCGACCGTTGACGCTGACGCGGCCCTGCGTGACCATCTCCTCGGCGTCGCGGCGCGAGGCAAGCCCCGCACGCGCCAACGCCTTGGCGATGCGCTCGCCGGCCTTCTTCGGCTTCGGCGCCTCTTCGCGACGGGGCCGCCCCTCGAAATCGCGGTCGCGCTGGCGATAGGCGCCGCGGCCGCCGAAGGCCGGACGCTTCTCGAAGATCCTGCTCTCGTCCTCGTTTTCACGGCGCGGGCGATCGCCGAAACGGCCTTCGCTGCGCGGATGGTCGTGCCAGTCGGAACGGCCTTCCGATCGCTCGCGCGGACGATCGAATTTCGGACGGTCCCGGAACGGACGATCACCCGAGGGACGGTCGTCGCGCGAGCGCGAAAAGCGCGGACGATCTTCGCCGCGGCCACCATCGCGACGGTCGTCGCGCTTCTGCCAGGGCTTGTCCTCGCCGCGGTCACGACCGCCAAAATCCTTGCGCGGCCCGCGATCCCCACGGTCGCGTTCCGGTGCACCACGCGAAAACTTTCGCTCGCCGTCGAACTTGCGCTCCGGGCGATCACCGCGCGGCGCGCGATCACCGCGGTCGAATTTCGGACGGTCGCCGCGCGGCTTGAAGCTGCGCTCGCCACGATCCTCGCGGGGCCCGCGATCCCCCCGGTCGCGTTCGCGATCCGGCCCGCCACGCGAAAACTTCCGCTCGCCGTCGAACTTGCGCTCGGGACGATCGCCACGCGACGCGTAGGGCTTCTTGTCGCCAAACTTGCGATCGCTGCTCCGGCCGGCGGGGCGGGACTCATCGCGATCCCGACGCGGCGGACGATCGTCACGGCCAAAAGACGGGCGATCACTACGCGGCTTGAAGGGCCGCTTCTCGCCGTCGCGCGAGGAGCGATCGGAGAACGGACGGTCTTCACGCGGCTTGAAGGGACGGTCGCCACGCGGCTTGAAGCTGCGCTCGCCGCGCCCCTCACCACCGCGGTCGTCGCGCTTGAATTTCGGACGGTCGCCGAAGTCGCGGCGCGGGGCATCGCCCTCCTCGCGGCGGCGGAACGGACGGTCGCCACGATCAGCGCGAGGCGGGCGGCTGTCGCGGTCGCCACGAGGCGGGCGGGCGTCGCTCCTGCCCTCGGGGCCGCGCTTGGCGAATTTCTTCTCGGGGCCACGCGGCTTGCCGGACCGGCCCTTCGGTGGTCCCTTCGGTGGTCCCTTGGGCGATCCCTTGGGAGGGCCTCGCCGGCCGCGGGAATCGTTGTCTTTGTCGCTGTCGCGAGGCATGAATAATCTCACTCAGGGGATAGCCGGAAAGCATTGTGCGCGCTCATTCAGAGCCGCACGCTCAGGCAAATTCGGTAAGCACTTCTGCTGAAGGCGCAGCTACTAGCAGGTTTCTGGCGATGATACGAGGCATGAAAGCCCCTTCTTTCATGGATTTGGCGCTTCGGGCGGCCGAAAATGCCGGAAAATCGGGCGAAGTTCCGATCGGATGCGTGGTGGTCCGCGATCACGAGGTCATCGCCACCGCCGCCAACCGGACGCTGACCGACCATGACCCAACCGCCCATGCCGAGATCGTCGCCCTGCGCGAGGCCGCGAAAAAGATCGGCAGCGAGCGCCTCGTGGACTGCGACCTCTACGTGACGCTGGAGCCCTGCACCATGTGTGCGGGCGCCATCTCCTTTGCGAGGGTCAGGCGCCTGTATTACGGCGCGGCCGATCCCAAGGGCGGCGCGGTCGAGTCCGGCGTGCGGTTCTTCGCCTCGCCGACCTGCCATCACGCGCCGGATGTCTATTCCGGCGTCGGCGAGAGCGAGGCGGCGCGGCTGCTGCGGGAGTTCTTTCGGGAGCGGCGCTAGTCCGCGAGGAAGAACTCGCGGAGCGCGCTCGCGGTGTCGTCCGGATTCTCCTCGGTGAGGAAGTGGCCGGAATCCACGGGCATGCCGACCACGTTCGTCGCCCATTGCCGCCACGTGTCGAGTGGCGTCGCCGCGGCTTGCGCGATCCCGGCATTGCCCCACAGCGCCAGCATGGGAATGGTGATCTTCTTGCCGGCTTCGAAATCGGCCTTGTCGAGGTCGTAGTCGAAATAGGCGCCGGCACGGTAGTCCTCGCACATCGCATGCACGCGGGCGGGATCGCGGAACGGGGCGAGATAGTGCTCGAGCGCGCGCGCGTCGATGGCATCCAGCGTCCTCGACTTGGTCTGGCTCGCCATCTTGAAGCGCAGGAAGAACTCGCCCTGCCCTGAGATCAGCGTCTCCGGCAGCGGATAGGGCTGCGCCAGGAAGGTCCAGTGATAGATCTTCAGCGCGTAGGCGCGGTTCATCCGCTCCCAGTAATTATAGGTCGGCAGGATATCGAGCACGGCGAGCTTCGACAGCCGGCCGGGGTGGTCGAGCGCGAGGCGGTAGGAGACGCGGCCGCCGCGGTCGTGGCCGGCCAGCGCGAAGTGGACGTGGCCGAGCCGCTCCATCACCTCCACCATCGCCTTGGCCATCGCGCGCTTGCTGTAGGGGATGTGCAGCGCGTCGCTCTCGGGCATGTCGGACCAGCCATAGCCGGGAAGATCGGCGATGATCAGCGTGAAGGCGTCGGCGAGCTCTGGCGCCACGCGGTGCCACATCACGTTGGTCTCGGAGAAGCCGTGCAGGAGCAGCAGCGGCGGCCCCTTGCCGCCGACGCGGGCGAAGATGCGGCCGAACGAGGTATCGATCCATTCGGAGGCAAAGCCCGGATAGAGGTCGGCGAGATCGGACATCTTGTTGCATCCTTGTTGGGTCAGCCGGGGCCGGCCCTCGACCCCAAAAGTGCGAAAACAACCCCATGCACAGTAGCTAAGTTCAAGCCCTGCCTGCGTTTTTTTGGAGTGCCGACGGGCGCGGCCGAAATGACGCGCGGGAGCAAAAAAGCCTGTCAGCTCATGGTCTTGTCAGCTCCTGGTCTTGTCAGCTTCTGGCCTTCTCCGCCTCCACGGCCTGCCAGCCGATGTCGCGGCGGCAGAAGCCCTCGGGCCAGCTGATGCGGTCGACGGCCTGGTAGGCGCGCGCCTGCGCCTCCGTCACGGACTTGCCGAGCGCGCAGACATTGAGCACGCGGCCCCCGTTGGCGAGGATCGCACCATCCTTCTCGACCGTGCCGGCGTGGAAGATCTCGACGGTGTCCACTTTCGCGGCTTCCTCCAGCCCGCCGATGCGCGTGCCCTTCTGGTAGTCGCCGGGATAGCCTTGTGCGGCCATCACCACGGTGAGCGCGGATTCCGGATGCCAGCGCAGATCGAAATTCTTCAATTGGCCGTCGCAGGCGGCGAGGAACGCCGGCACGATGTCGCTCATCATGCGCAGCATCAGCACCTGGCACTCGGGATCGCCGAAGCGGACGTTGAACTCGAACAGCTTTGGCCCCTGCGTCGTCAGCATGATCCCGGCATAGAGGATGCCGCGGAACGGCGTGCCGCGCTGCTTCATGCCCGCGACCGTCGGCAGGATGATCTTGGCCATGATCGCGTCGTGGATGGCGGGCGTCACCAGCGGCGTCGGCGAATAGGCGCCCATGCCGCCGGTGTTCGGGCCGACGTCGTGGTCGAACACGCGCTTGTGGTCCTGCGCGGAGGCCAATGGAATGGCGGTCTCGCCGTCGCACAGCGCGAAGAAGCTGATCTCGCGGCCGGGCAGGAATTCCTCGATCACGACCTCGGCGCCGGCCTCGCCGAAGGCGCCCTCGAACATCATGGCGATGGCGTCCTCCGCCTCGCGCACGGTCTTGGCGACGACGACCCCCTTGCCGGCGGCGAGCCCGTCAGCCTTCACGACGATCGGCGCGCCCTGGCTCTGCACATAGGCGCGGGCTTCCTCGGCATTGGTGAAACGCTTGTAGGCGCCGGTGGGAATGCCGAACTCGGTGCAGAGCGCCTTGGTGAACCCCTTGGAGCTTTCGAGCTGGGCCGGAATCTTCTTCGGCCCGAACGCCTTGATGCCGGCAGCCGTGAGATCATCGACAATGCCGGCCGCCAGCGGCGTCTCCGGCCCGACCACCACCAGCTCGACCTTGTTCGCCTTGCAGAAGTCGATCACCGCCGCATGGTCGGCGACATCCAGCGCCACGCATTCCGCCTCCTTCGCGATCCCGGCATTGCCGGGCGCGCACCAGAATTTGGTGACCAGGGGGGAGGCCGCGATCTTCCACGCCAGAGCATGTTCGCGGCCGCCGGAACCGAGCAGGAGAATGTGCATCGAGGGCTCAGAATGAGGGGTTTTGCTGGGGCGGAGGTCGCACGAATCGGCGGGGGGCTCAAGGGGGTTGGGGGCGAACTTCCCCGTCATTCCGGGAGCACCGGTAGAACGCTAAACGCAGAATTCGAGGGGCGGTGCCGTACGTAGAGCGGTCAGCGCCTTTGAGCGATTGCGTGCTTTTAGAGCAAAGCGCAACATTAGGTTTAAATCACGTTCTAGATTATCTTCGTAGTCATTTCACTTGGGAGGGATTCTATGACGAAAGTTCTTTCATTCGATGATGCGATGCAATCAGTCTCTGGCCTTTCAAAAAGGCACCTCCTGCTTGGGAATGGTTTTAGCATTTCCCTAAAGCCCGACATTTTTTCCTATGGCGCCCTGTTCGATAGCGCAGATTTCGATTCGAAGCCTCACATCAAGGAACTCTTTAAAGATTTGAAGACGCAAGACTTCGAGATTGTAATCAAGCATCTGCAAGATGCAGCCACTGTGTTAGATGCATACGGCCGCTCGGCCCCAATGCAGGAGGGCGAGCAGAGGCAGCGATAGATGCTTGCACAATCCGCTGGCGTCGTAGGTCTGCTGCTGCCTTGAAGTCGGCCAGGCGCTTGCCGGCGATCACTTTTCGCCGTGCGAGCAATCGGCTACATGGGATTGCATCCCCACCGCGCGTCCTGACTGCGGACCCCATAGGCCTGATGAATGACCCCTGAGAAGCCGCAGCCGGGCGCGCCCGCCCTGGAGAAAGGGCTTGACCTTCTGGAGGCGCTGGCGGGCGCCGCACGCGGTCTCAGCCAGAAGCAGCTCGCCGAAGCCGTCGGCCGCTCCGTCAGCGAGATCTTCCGGATGCTGGTGGCGCTGGAGCGTCGGGGCTATGTCGCGCGAGATCCCGCGACCGGCGAATATACTCTGACGCTGAAACTGTTCCGGATCGCCTCGCAATTCCCGCCGACCGAGCGGCTGCTGAAGGCCGCGCTGCCGGTGATGGAGCAGCTCGCCTCCCGCGTGCAACTGTCCTGCCACCTCACGGTGCTGCACGGCGAGCAGTTCATGGTGATCGCCCGGATCGAGCCGGAATGGCTGATGGGCTGGTCGGTCAAGGTCGGCGCGGTGTTTCCGCTCACCCAGCAATATGCTTCGGCGAAGGTTTTGGCGGCCTTCCAGCTCGAGGGCCGGCGCCAGGAGCTTGCACAGGTCATCGCCGCCAATGACCGTATCAGCGCCAAGAAGGCGCTTGCCGCGCTGGACCGCATTTCCTCGGACGGGGGAAACTTCTCCAACGACGACGGCTATACGCGCATCCTTGCCTATAGCTGCCCGATCATCGAAGCCTCCGGCCGCGCGGTGGCCGCGATGACAGTCCCGCTGGTGAGGCAGGATCAGATCCCCGCCACCGAGGCCAGCACCATCGCCGCCGAGCTGCGCAGCGCGGCAAGGATCGTCTCCGAGAAGATCGGCGGCGTGTCCTGAACCGTGATGAGATCAGGTTTGATTGCTGCAACGTAGGCGCACGACTTTCACAAGCGCAGGGCCGTCGCATTTGGAGCGGTCTCGCCTGTGGCCATCCTTCGAGACGCCCGCCGCCGGCGGGCCCTCAGGATGAGGACGGAGTGTGTGGCCACAGTGTGAGCGGGCACGATGCCGCCAAGCCTCATCCTGAGGAGACCGCAAAGCGGTCGTCTCGAAGGACGAGGCGCGCGCTCAGGTCTTTCAACCCGCCGCAATCGCTTCAGCCGAAGCCAACACGCGCGATCGCGCAAGCAGATCGACCGGTCGTGCTCGGCTGCTTTCACTCCTTTTGTTTGTCTTCCGCGCTTTTTCCATCGGAGCTTTTCGAGCGCTCTTCGAAACGATCGGCCCCCTTGGCCAGATCGTGCCCCATCCTGCTCTCGTTCTTCGCTTCGTCCTTGGAGGTTGCTTCTCGCAAGCCTTCGGCGGCCTGCTCCCCCGCCTTCGACGATTTTCGTTTGTCATCCATTGGTGGCTCCTTCCTGATAAAGACGCCTCCCAGGAAGCTCGCTGGTTGATCCCGGATTGGACGTGCCAACGTTCCAATCAGATCACCCGGACATGGTTCCTGCTCCCGGACGTCAGCCTCGTTGGCCGGCGCTCTCAGCCGAGATCATGGAG
This sequence comes from Bradyrhizobium tunisiense, assembly GCF_042263385.1. NCBI lineage: Bacteria > Pseudomonadati > Pseudomonadota > Alphaproteobacteria > Hyphomicrobiales > Nitrobacteraceae > Bradyrhizobium > Bradyrhizobium tunisiense. The sequence continues at coordinate 677,384 of NZ_JBHLEV010000003.1, read as the reverse complement.
CTCCTTGCCAAGCGGCGGCGCCAGGCGGAAATCGGAAAAGGCGACTTCCAACCCGGACCGCTCCGGCGTGCAGGCCATGGGTCCGACAAGGTAGGAGGAACTCCGGGCGAATGGCGCAAGCCGCATCAGAGGCCACGTCTGTCCATCGCTGGATGCCTGCAAACGAAGGACGCCATGCGCGATCGTGACGCGCAGCCGGAAGTCACTGGGGTCGTGCTCATAGGGGGCTGTTGCCCAATCGGATTGCTCGTTGGTCAGCACGCTGGACAGCATGGCGCGCCCGTCCGAAAACTCTATCCCAGCCTTAAGCCAACGTCGTTCATCTATTCGCACCATCAGGCCCGCCTGATCGTAGAGCGCTTTGAAATCACCTCTGACACGAAGCTCGGCGGTGAACGCATCTCCCGCCTGAAAGGCGAGGAAGTGCCCGCTATCGCGGATAAAGCCGTAATGAGTTTCGCGCCAAAAATCGGTGGCCTGGTCTGTTTCCAGCCCGAGATAGTTGCCCGTTTCGGACCATTTTCTCGGCTCGTTCAACCAGACGCCGGCAGACTTCCCAAACATTCCTCATGCTCCATTGCAACGCCAGTGCAACCTGAGCACAACGCGTCTGTCCGCCCCCAGGTCCGCCCTGGGCTACAAGCAGCAATGCCTGGCCGATCATGAGATTTCGGCCCCTCGCTCCGGAGGCGGACATGTCTTGATGCGTACAGACCCTAGGCCAGCGTCATTCCGCCATCAACGACCCAGGCGGCGCCATTCACGTGCGCAGCCTCGTCGGAGGCGAGGAACGCTACGATGTTCGCGACATCCTGCGGCCGGCCATGAGCCACCGCATCGCTTCGGCGCAAGGCAATGCCGCCGTTGCGCGCCTGGCTCTCCAACTCCCGGATCATGCGCGACTCGATCGGTCCGGGCAGCACTGCGTTCACCCTGATGCTCGTTCCGGCGACATCGAGCGCCGCCGTGCGTGTCAACCCGAGCACGGCGTGTTTCGAGGCGACGTAGCCGGCAAGCCCTGCACGCCCCCGGATCGCAGACGTCGAGGCGGTGTTGATGATGGCGCCCGTCCCACGTTGCATCATGCGTGCGAGCACGTGCTTGAGGCCGAGAAATACCCCCTTCACGTTCACCTGCAGCAGTTGATCGAATGTCTCGTCCGGATATTCGTGGAGAGGCGCGACGACGCCCTCGATGCCTGCGTTGTTGGCGAAGATCCCGATCGGCCCCAGGCGCGCTTCGGTCGCCTCGACGAAAGCGGTTGTATCCCGAGCGAGCGAGACATCGGCGGGAATCGCGAGTGCCCTCGCCCCGGCCTGCTCGACCAGCCGCGCGGTGGCGTTGGCGGCCGCTTCATCGCGGTCGACGATCGCGACCGCAACGCTCATCCGCGCCAGCCTCAGCGCAATGGCGCGTCCGATATCGCCCCCGCCGCCGGTGACGAGCGCCACCGGCCGCCGGTCACTTGCCGTCACGACTTCAGAAACTCGCAGCCGCCATCTGCCAGGGGCCGCCAGGCCTCGGACGGCGCGATGGTCTTGACCAGCTTGTAGTAATCCCAGGGCTGCTTGGATTCCTCGGGCTTTTTCACCTCGAACAGATACATGTTGTGCAGCTTGCGGCCGTCGGCCCGCACGCTGCCCTTGCCGAACAGGGGATCATCCGTCGGCAGCTTCTTCATCTGTTCGACGACGGCCTTGCCGTCGCTGGAGGCGCCGAGCGCATCGACGGCCTTGAGGTAGTGCAACGTGGTGGCGTAGGCGCCGGCATGCAGCGCGGTCGGATAGCGGCCGTTGTTGCGTGGCGCGAAGCGCTTGGTCCAGGCACGCGTGTCTTCGTTCAGATCCCAGTAGAAGGCTTCGGTGAATTGCAGCCCCTGCGCGATCTTCAGGCCCAGCGAGTGCACGTCGCTAAGATACAGCACCGTCGCGACCACGCGCTGGCCGCTCTGGGGAATGCCGAATTCCACCGCCTGCTTGATGGAATTGATGGTGTCGCCGCCGGCATTGATCAAGGCGATGATTTCCGCCTTCGACGACTGGGCCTGCAACAGGAACGAAGAGAAGTCCTGCGTATTGATCGGCGTGCGCACGCCGCCGAGAACCTTGCCGCCGGCTTTCTGCACGACATTCTTGATATCGGCTTCCATGGCATGGCCGAAGGCGTAGTCGGCGGTGAGCAGGAACCAGCTCTTGCCGCCGCTCTCGACGACAGCGCGCGCGACGCCGGAGGAGAGCGCGTAGGTATCGTAGGTCCAGTGCACGAGGTTCGGCGAGCACGCCTTGCCGGTCAGGTCGGACGAGGATGCGCCGGAGACCAGCAGCGTCTTGTTGTTCTGCTGCACGATGTTGCGAACCGCGAGCGCGACGGCTGAATTCGGCGCATCGACGATCACGTCGACGCCCTGGCGGTCGATCCACTCGCGCGCGATATTGGCACCCACATCGGCCTTGTTCATGTGGTCGCCGCTGATGATTTCGATCGGCCGGGTCATCTTGTGGGCCGCCTGGAAATCCTCGACGGCCATTTTGGCCCCCAGCACCGAGCCCGGACCGGTGACATCCGCATAGAGGCTGGACATGTCCGTCAGCACGCCGATGCGAAGCGGTTTCGTCTCTTGCGCCTGCGCGCCGAGACCTGTCATGCCCAGGGCAAGGCCACCAGCGCCGGCCGGCAGCCCACGGCGGCTCACCCGATATCGATCGACCATGTCCAATCCTCCCTTGCCGGTTCGTGCTTTTGCACGCTTGTTTATTTCGTCGCCCGCGCGCGCATCGCGCGCAGGCCGATCTTGTCGTTACGGAACGAGCCGTTCGATAAGCCGCCGGTCTTCGACCTCAAATCCGCCGCCATACACGTCCGACACCATGAAATGCGCGCCCAGGATTTCCGGATCGAGGTCGGCGATGGGATCGTACGCGCTGGCGTGCAGGGTCATGGTGGCGCGGCCCGGCGCCGGCTTGGAATATTTCAACGGCGTGCGGCGATAGACGATGTCGGCATAGGCGGTGGCGAGCCGCTCGGGATCCGGCAGGCGACGCACGTGGATCTCGCCCGCCGGCAGTTCGTCGCCGTCGACGATGCGTATGACAGGTGCCGAACTGTCCGGCGTGAAGGAGAAATCGGCGAGCGGAATGCCGCGGCGCCGGACCCACCCCGTGATCGATCCGTCGGGATGCTCATCGAACGCGTAGTGGGTATCCTTCTTCGTGTAGCCGAACACCTCGCGCCCGGCGCAGATCCCCATGGGATCGCTGCAATACATGAAGATATGCGTCTCGGTGAACAGCCCCTTGTAGCGCACCGGCACGGAGATCATCAGGTCGAACATCTCGCCGGCGTGCACGGCCAGGGAATGCCCGGGCGAACGCATGAAACGAAAGGCCACGCGATCGCTCGCGATCTCGAACGGGGTGTCGGCCAGCAACGCGGAAACCTTGCCCGGGGCCACGCGGGTCATGACCTCGACCGTGCGCAGGGTGCAGCCCCACTCGACCGGATAGGCCGGCGAATAAGGCGGGTTGACCCCGCTGTTCGGCTTGAGCCGGTACGGCCCAAACATGCGTCCGCGCGGGTCGTTGGGATCGGTGACCACAGCCATCAGGTCCGCTTCCTCATTCATATGTGATTTTTAATTTTCATATATGAAATGTGAGGCGAGTCAAGCTCCGCTCACATGGGCCTGCTCGCGGCACCGAATCGATTGGCGCGGCGCGGCGAAAATCCTTAACGTCGGGCTCGATCCCCCCAACCCGAATCGTTTGCTAGATGCCGCCTGCGGAACAACTGAACAACGCGTTCGAATTCACCGTCTCCGAGCTCTCCCAGTCCCTGAAGCGGACGGTGGAGGACACCTTTGGCCATGTCCGGGTCCGGGGCGAGATCTCGGGATTCCGCGGCGCCCATTCCTCCGGCCATTGCTATTTCGCGCTCAAGGACGAGAGCGCCAAGATCGAGGCGGTGATCTGGAAGGGCGTGCACGGGCGGATGCGCTTCAAGCCCCAGGAGGGGCTCGAGGTCATCGCGACAGGCAAGCTCACGACCTATCCGGGCTCCTCGAAGTACCAGATCGTGATCGAGGCGCTGGAGCCCGCCGGCATCGGCGCGCTGATGGCGCTGATGGAGGAGCGCAAGAAGAAGCTCGCCGCGGAAGGCCTGTTCGACGAGGCGCGCAAACAGCTCCTGCCCTGGCTGCCGGAGGTGATCGGCGTCGTGACCTCGCCGACCGGCGCCGTGATCCGCGACATCCTGCATCGGCTGGAGGACCGCTTTCCCCGCCGGGTGCTGGTGTGGCCGGTCAAGGTGCAGGGCGAAGGCTCGGCCGAGCAGGTCGCGGCCGCGATCCGCGGCTTCAACGCGCTGCCCGAGGGCGACAGGATTCCGCGGCCCGACGTGCTCATCGTCGCGCGCGGCGGCGGCTCGCTGGAGGACCTCTGGTCGTTCAACGAGGAGATCGTGGTACGCGCCGCGGCCGAGAGCATGATCCCGCTGATCTCGGCGGTCGGGCACGAGACCGACATCACGCTGATCGATTTCGTCGCCGACAAGCGCGCGCCGACGCCGACGGCCGCGGCCGAGATGGCAGTGCCGGTGCGCAGCGATCTGTTCGTCGAGGTCGCCGATCTCGGCCGTCGCACCCGCGCCTATTGGCAACGCGCGCAGGAGAGCCGCCGCAGCGAGCTGCGCGCCGCCGCGCGCGCGCTGCCGGCGGCCGGGGATCTGCTCGCGATCCCGCGGCAACGGCTGGATTCGGCGGGCGCCTCCCTGCCCCGCTGCCTCAAGGCCAACACGCACGCGCATTTCCGCAGATTCACCGCGGCGAGCTCGAAGCTGACGCTGCGGGTGCTGCACGGCCAGATCTCGCAGGCCGACCATCGGCTGACAGTATGCGGCGAGCGGCTCGGCCTCTCCGCGCGCTCGCTGCTGCGACGGAGGCGCGACCGCTTTGCCGGGCTCGAGGTGCGCCTGCGCGCCTCAAAGCTCTCCAACGCGCAGGCGCAGCGCAATGCCATTTCCCGCCAGCGCGAACGCACCCATCGCCTCGGCGAGCGCGCCGGCCGCGCGCTTCTCACGCTGCTGCAGCGGCTGGAGGCCCGCGTCGAGAACAGCGGCAAGCTGCTCTCCGCGCTGTCCTATCGCAGCGTGCTCGCGCGCGGCTTCGCGCTGGTGCGCGATGAAGCGGGCCATCCGCTGCATGCGGCTGATAGCGTCGGGCCGAACGCGCGGCTCGAGATCGAGTTCGCCGATGGCCGTGTGGCGGCGACGGCGGATGCGGATCGGCCACCGCCTGCCGCCAAGCGCGCGCCGGCGCAGGCCAAGCCGGCCGCGCAAGACGCAAAAGCCGCACCGAAGCGTGTGGCCAAGCCGGTGGATCAGGGCAGCTTGTTCTGAGTGCGAAGGCGGCATTCCACCCTCGCTGTCATCCCCTGCCTTGTGCGCAATTGCGCACTGGCCGGGCGATGACGCAGGGTGTGTGGGGCGAGTGCAGCCACAAACTCGTCATTGCGAGCGCAGCGAAGCAATCCAGAATCTTCTCCACGGAGAGAGTCTGGATTGCTTCGTCGCAAGAGCTCCTCGCAATGACGGAGTATTGGGAGGGAGCGTGCGTGCCCTACCGGCAGGACAATCCCGCGTCGATCGTGGTCCAGAAGCCGCAATGTTCCGGCGCGCGCAAGGGGGCGCCGGCGTGGGCCTCGTAGAGGAAGATCGCGACGGAGAAGACGACCAGGGCGGAGGAGAAGAGGACGATGCGGTTGCGCATGAGGATTGCGTTGAATCGACATCGTGGTCGAACTAAGGCGCCGTCACGGGCTGAAACCGGCGCCACTCGCCACTCGTAGATTTTGGGTCGGCCATTTTCCGTGCAGGGCGGTGGTCGATGCGGGGCTGTCCGCCCAACGTTGTTCCTCGGGCGGCCCCGCTTCCGCCTTCGCTTCTAACGAGCTACAGCGCGACAAGTCCGCATCCGGGCTAACGCGCCAGCCACTCCGCGACATCTTTCTGCGATTGCGTGCGCGCCTCTGCATCCGTGCCGAGATGGACGCGTTCGGGCGCGGCGGCATCGTTGCTGCCGGCAGCCGCGTGCCGTGGCGTGTTGGCGCGGTCGAAATCGTGATTGGCGCCGGGATAGACCACGATGCGCGCCAGCGCGCTGCGGCCACGCGCGCCCTCGACCATCTGGCGGCAGGCCGGCGGCGACGAGACGTCGTCATCGGCGCCGATCAGCACCAGGGTCGGCACCCGCGTGCTCCAGCCGAGGCCGGCGGAGATCCGGCAGTCCGGATAGAACGCGATCGCGGCGCGGAAATCGGGCCCCGGATCGCGCGCCGCACTCTGCGGGCGCACGGCCCAGAGCAGCGCGCTCGCGCCATTGGCCCAGCCCATCAGGCTGACGCGGTCGCGCGCCACCCAGGACTGCTTCATCAGCCAGGCGCGCGATGCTGCGACATCCGTGACGCGCTCGCGCCGCGCCTTGACGTGCATCTCGCTGACGCGGCATTGCGGCCCGAGCTCGCGCGAGCCGTAACTGTCGGGCAGCAGCACGGCATTGCCCGCCCTGAGCAGCCGCTCGGCCCAGTCGCGATAGCGCGGCAGCACGGGATCGGAATGGGTACCGAGCCCGCCGCAGCCGTGCAACGCGATCACGGTCGGAAACGGGCCCTCCCCTGCGGGCTTGTAGAGCTGCGCATGGAGGATGCCGGACGCCAGCGGAATGTCGACTGCTTGCGGCGCCGGCGCGGCGCGCGCGGCCGACATCAGCAGCGACAGGAACAGGGCGGTCAATCGAAGGCGCATCGGACTCTGCCGTAGGAGATGCCGGAACCAGCGATCCATGGCGCGACGCGCCATCACGCGGAAACGGCTGCAAAACATCACAAACCGGTGGGTTTACCGGGCGGACAAGCCGCCCTATCTATGCTACATCCCGTCCAACACATCGTGCCCTCCAGGGGTTGCCCTGGAAACGGCCTTCCACGGAGACTTTCGACCGTGCTGAACAAGTTCGGCCCCTCGGGCCATGGCGAAGCGCAGGTGCAGTATCTCGACGGCGACTTCCGCGTGATCTCGCCGGGGACCTTCGTGCGTTGCGCTATCACCGACACGCGGATTCCGCTCGACGAGCTGAAGTACTGGAGCGTGGATTTGCAGGAGGCCTACGCCACCCCGGCCGCCGTGCTGCAGCGGCATTTTCCCGGCGCGCCGAAGCCGCAGCCGTGAGGCCCATGGCGCGCGGCTATCGCTGCTCCGTGCCATCGGACGAGCCTGCGCAAGTGTTGATGAAATCCTTCCGGGCCTTCCCGACGATCTTCTGATCGATCGCCTGCTTCAGGCAATCCAGGCGCGCCTGCGCCATGCAGAGCTGCATCTGGTCGCGCTTGTCCTGTCCCTGCAGAGCTTGGGTCGTCGCCAGGCACGTGACCCGCTTGGTCGCGGGAACGGGCACCGTGCCGGCCGGATTTGCCGGAGTTGTCGGCGGACTCGCTTGTGCAAGCACCGGCGCAATGCTCAGACACACAAGGCTCGCGGCGACGGCGGCAGACGGCAGCTTCATCGAACTCTCCTGATGGTCCGGAAGCGATAGACTCTTTGCGATGAATGCCCCCTGAATGAGAGGGTGCCGCAACTCCGGCAACGCGCACGCTTCGGCCGGCCAGAACGCGCGGTGCAGTTTTCTCGGCATCATCGAGATGCGGACATTGCTCGCGCACCTGGGTTGCGCGTCTGCGACCGAAATGGTCTCCGTCGAATCGGCCTGCGTTGCATCGAAGAGCGCGTGCACTCCGTGGTTACTCATTTCGCGCTGTAGTTGGATTTGCGCCGCGCCTTGGCGCCCTTAAGTTGTTTGACGAAGTCTCGGTGAAACACAGCACTGCTATATTGCAGGTCAGGTCGTTGGGGAATCGAGCGACCGGACGGCCATCGAGCTTCGGATTTGCCGCCGTCTGTGAACGGCCTCATATGGAAGAGCCGATCGGCGGACTACGATCGCCTCGGAAACTCGCGGTGGAATATCTGTAAATCGAAGGCAACGATGGGGGTGATCATGCCCACCATATTAGACCTGCTCTATCGTGAATATTGCCGCGCCCGTCTCGCTGAAATGCGCAAACAGCTTCTGATCTCAGCTAAACGCTCTGAAGCGTTCGAAGCAGATCATCGCCCTGCGGAGCAGGATGACGATGGGATCACGGAGGCACATCGCAAGACCGGTCACGTCCTGCCGAGTTGAAGCGACCCGACACGGCGATCTCTCCCGCGTAGCAGTGACCAAGCAACTGGCAGCAGTTTGGGAGTCAGCAATGAATACACCCGAGTGGTATGCCGTCATCGCGACCTGCATCTCGTGCCTGACCATTGTCGGTTTGATGGCCGTCGGGGCGTGGTGAGCAGGTTCCCATGCCTCTTTGCAGACATGGTTCCGATTTCGACATGAGCACAGCCGCTGCGTCGTTCGACTGCGGCGGCTGTGCGTTAGATTCGGACGTCAGCTTCCAGGCGGGGTATACGAAGAACGCAGCTTCGCCGCGTTCTGGCGGACATGCTTGATCTCGTCCTGCGTGAACAACCGAACCAGTTTCACGTTCTGCAGGGTGCCCGCCGTCACGGTCAGGCCGGAAATGGCCGGAGCCGTACTCGGATCAGGCACATCGAAGATCACCAGGACGCCGGGACCGTCGGCAGCAACGCTGTACATTGAAATCAGCTTTCCACCGGCCGCTTCAATGAGCTTCCTGGCGGCCTCCTGGCGATTGGTTGCCGGGTTTTCCAAGATGGCGTTGAGAGCGCGTGGTGTGTATTGGCCGGTGAGGCAAAAATGCATGGCATGTTCTCCTCTGCTTTTGGCAATGACTCTCCGTGCCGCTCCGAACTGGTCGTTGCGGCCGTCGCACCTGAAATAATGAAGATCGCGCCCGCCGTGGGCATAAACGCCGTCTATGATTGCCGGGAGTTCGGCACGTCCTGGTGACGGCTCTCTTGGAAGGCTACATCAGTTGCCAGGTGTGCGGAAGAGAATTCGTCCGCCGCGCTTTACGAGCTACGGCAGAGACGCTTGCCTAATGCACGAGATCAACGCGCGCTGAACCGCCGCTCGCGCGCCCTGTACAGATGATCGCTGATCAATTGCCGCAGCTTTGCCGGCTCGTCGAACTCGAGTTGCACCGCGAACGACACGATGCCGTCGGGCACGCCTTCACGGCCGCGCAAACGCGCGAGATCCTTTTCCGTGGTCACCAGCGTGAGCTGCTCGCGCTGGGCCTCGACGGCGAGGGCGGCCAGCTCCTCATTCGAAAACATGTGATGGTCGGCGAAGGCACGCGTGCGCGCGACATCTATTCCGCTGGCGCGCAACGTGCGGACAAAGCGCTCGGGATCGCCGATGCCGGCGAAGGCGAAGACCCGCTTGCCGGATAGCTGCGCGAGCGATGCAGCAACGGGCTTCAGGTGCGCGCGCAGCTCCGGCTTGTCGCGCTTGGCAAGCTCTGCCGCGACGTCGTTGGCGGCGCGGCCATCGCCGATCAGCACCAGCGCATCGGTGCGCCCGAGCTGCGCCCTCAGCGGCGCGCGCAGGGGACCGGCGGGAAACACGTTGCCGTTACCGAGGCCGCGCTCGCTGTCGATCACGATCAGCGAGGCGTCCTTGAGCAGGCGCGGGTTCTGAAAACCGTCGTCCATCAGGATCACGGTGGCGCCTTGCGACTTCGCCAGCGCGGCGCCATCGAGACGATCACGCGCGACCGCGACCGGGACGTCGCGCGCCATCATCAGGGGTTCGTCGCCGATATCGGCCGCGGTGTGGCGTTCGAGGTCGACCATGACCGGGCCTTCGAGGCGGCCGCCATAGCCGCGGCTGAGCACCACCGGCGTCTCACCGAGCTCGCGCAGGAGCCTGGTCAGCGCCAGCACGGTCGGCGTCTTGCCGGCGCCGCCGACATGGTAATTGCCGACACAGATCACGGGAATGCCGGCGTCCGCGCCTTTGCGCAGCATGCGCCGCTCGGTAATCGCGCCGTAGAGCAGAGCCAGCGGCTGTAACGCATAGGACGTGAAGGAGCGCGGCCGGTACCAGAAGGCCGGCTCACGCATTGGCGGCCCCCATCTCGATCCGCAATTGCAGCAGATAGGGCTCGAGCGCCGTCATGGTGCGCTCCAGTGCGCCGCCGAGCTGTTCGACCACGCCGCTGCCGGCGCGCTGCATCTTGTCGCGCGTGACGGGATCGGCCAGCAACTGGCCGAGCTGCTTGACCAGCGCCTCCTGCGTGTCGGCCTGCCGCGCGCCGCCGCTCGCATCGAGCGCCGCATAGACATCGGCGAAGTTGAACACGTGCGGACCATGGACGATCGCAGCACCCAACTTGATCGCCTCGATCGGGTTCTGCCCGCCATGATGGATCAGCGACCCACCCATGAACACGATGGGCGAGAGCCGATAGAACAGGCCGAGCTCGCCCATGGTGTCGGCGACATAGATATCGGTCGTCGCCGTCGGCAGTTCCTCGCGTGAGCGCAACGCCGGCTTCAGGCCCGAGGCCGTGATCTGGCCTGCGATCGAGGAGCCGCGATCGGGATGCCTCGGCACGATCACGGTGAGCAACTGCGGGAAGAAACCGACGAGGCTGCGATGCGCCGCGACCAGCATCTCGTCCTCGCCCGGATGGGTCGAGGCCGCGACGATGATCGGCCGCCCGCGCGTCATCGCCATCAGCCGCTCGAGCCTGGCGGGATCGGCCGGCGGTGCCGGCACGTCGAGCTTGAGATTGCCGGTGGTGACGACGTCGCGGCCGCCGAGCGCGGAGAAGCGTTCGGCATCCGTCTTCGACTGCGCCAGGCAGATGTCGAACCGCGACAGCAGCGCCGAGATGGTGCCGTGCATACGCTGCCAGCGCGGGAACGAGCGCGGCGACATCCGCCCGTTGATCAGCACCATCGGCACCCGGCGCGCTGCGCCGGCGAGGATCAGGTTCGGCCACAGATCGGATTCGATGAACAGCGCCAGCGACGGCGTCCAATGGTCGAGGAAGCGCGCGACATAGCGGGGGGAGTCATACGGCACGTACTGATGGATGACGTCGGCCGGAAAGCGCTTTGCGACGACGGCGGCCGAGGTGACGGTCCCTGAGGTGAGCAGGATGCGCAAATTGAGATCGCGCAGGCGCTCGATCAGCGCCGCGGCGGCGAGCACCTCGCCGACACTGGCGCCGTGGATCCAGACGAGCGGGCCATGCGGCCGCACGTCCCGGGACAGGCCCCGGCGCTCGCCGACGCGCGCGGGGTCTTCCTTGCCCTGCTTCAGTCGCCGCTTGATCAGCGCAGGCGCGAGCGGCACGAGGCCAGAGGCCAGGCGCCGATACATCCGCAGCGTGATCGGCAGCGCAATGGGCAGCGATTTAGGCATCTTGAGGCCCCGGGCGGCCGAGTTGCGCGTAAGCGCGGCGGGTCGCCTCGTTCAACGTCTCTTCCAGCTCCAGCCGCAGCGCTTCCATCGCGGCGGCGTCGGCATCCGGGGGAACGTGGATTTCCTTGATGCCAACCAATGCGCCGCGCCCGAATGGCAGATTGATGGTGGTGCGGTCCCAGTTCTTCAGCCGGATGAACCGGCTGGTCGCCATCGCGAAAGGCATGATCGGCCGCCCCGATTCCCGTGCCAGCATGATGATGCCGAGCCCGGCCACGCGCGCGCGCTTGGGGACATCGGCGGTCAGCGCGACATTACAGCCGTCCTGAAGCGTCCGCACCATTTCCTTGAAGGCGCCGACCCCGCCCTTGCGGTGGAATGCGCCGCCATGATCGCCGGAACCGCGGATCAGGCCGATGCCGAGCCGTTCCACCGCGATGGCGTTGAACTCGCCGTCACGGTGACGGGAGATCAGCACCTTGGCCCGATAGGAGGCCTTGTTCTGGTTCTTGATGAAGGGCGTAAGGAAATGCTGGCCGTGCCAGAACGCGAAGATCGCAGGGAGCTGCGGCTCAACCCGCGCATAGACGTCGGGCGGATCCAGCGTGAATTTGTTGGTCCGCCAGACCAGACGCAGATATTCGGCCGCCAGGACCCCGACGGCACGCTGAAACCAGCTGCTTCGCAGCGTATTGCGAAGCAGTTTTTTCAACGTGCCGGTTCTTGATTCGGGTCGAGCAGCCGGTGGAGATGGACGATGAAGTAGCGCATCTGCGCATTGTCGACCGTGCTCTGCGCCTTGGCCCGCCAGGCGGCGTGGGCGGTCGCATAATTCGGATAGAGGCCGACGATCTCGACGTCGTCGAGATTCTTGAAGGTGTTTTGCGTGAGATCGACGAGCTCGCCGCCGATGACGAGGTGAAGCAGTTGTTGCGGGGCACTATCTGGCATGAGTTCTGTTCCTAACGGGCTGCCCGGCAAAGCAGTGTTCGAGAAGCACGACAAAAAGCGCCTTAGGCCAAGGGACGGTTTCGAAAATGCGCGACAATGCCCGCATGACGATCGCGTCCCGCTGCCACCAGCACCCCGTGCGCCACTTCCCGGCGGTTATAGAGGATGGGTTCTCCGGAGAGGTCGCTCATTCTACCACCCGCTTCCTGCACGATCAAATCGGCCGCCGCAAGGTCCCAATCATGGCTGTTGCCGCCCGCAAAAGCCGCATCCAGTGCGCCATGGGCGACCCGGCACAGGCGCAGCGCGAGCGAACCGATTCGCGGATGCAGCTTGATCTCGCCGAGTGATGGCTTGAGCCGTTCGACCAGCGGTTTCGGGCCGGCGACGCGCGCGAAGTCCAGCCCGGATCCCGGCGAAGCCTGCACGGCCGCGCCATTGAGCGTGGTGCCCTGGCCGCGCGCGGCGAAGAAGAACTCCCCGCTCGTCGGCGCGAACACCGCGGCCAGCACCGGCGATGCATCCTCGACCAGCGCGACGCTGACGCACCATTCGTCATGGCCGCCCAGATAGTTGCGCGTGCCGTCGATGGGATCGACGATCCAGGTCAGCCGCCGCGACAGCCGCGCCGCGTCGTCGGCGCTCTCCTCGGAGAGCCAGCCATAGTCCGGAGTCGCCGCGCGCAGGCGGGCTTCCAGCAGGTCGTTGACGGCGATGTCGGCTTCCGACACCGGCGAAGAGGCGCCCTTGGTCCACTTCTTCAACTCGGTGCGGAACATCGACTGCGCCAGCGCGCCCGCTTCCCGCACCGTGTCTTGCAGCAGCGCCGCGTCGCGCGTCAGGATGGCTTCGCCAGGGGAGTTCGCGTCAACGTCCGCCAAGCGTCAAACCCTCGATGCGCACCGTCGGCGCATTGATGCCGTAGCGGAACTCGAGATTGTTCGCCGGCTGCATCGACTTGAAGATTTCGAACAGGTGGCCCGCGATTGTCACCTCGCTGACGGGATAGGTGATCTCGCCGTTCTCGATCCAGAAGCCGGAGGCGCCGCGGCTGTAATCGCCGGTGACGCCGTTGACGCCGGAGCCGATCAGATCGGTGACGTAAAATCCCTGCTTGATGTCGGAGATCAGCTCGGCCGGGCTCGGTGTGCCGGGCTCGAGATGAAGATTGTAAGGGCCGGGCGACGGCGAAGACGACACGCCGCGATGGGCGTGGCCGGTGGTGGTGAGGCCGAGCTCGCGCGCGGTGGCGCAGTCGAGCAGCCAGGTCGTCAGCACGCCCTCGTCGACCAGCGCGATCTTCTTCACCGCGACGCCTTCGGCGTCGAAGGTCTGCGAGCGCAGGCCGCGCTTGCGCAGGGGATCGTCGATGATGCGGATGTTCTTCGCGAACAGCTGCTGGCCGAGCTTGTCCTTCAGGAAGCTGGTCTTGCGCGCGATCGAGGCGCCGTTGATGGCGCCGACGACATGGCCGACCAGGGAGCCGGCGACGCGCGGATCGAACACGACCGGCACCTTGCAGGTCTCCACCTTGCGCGGATTGGAGCGCGCCACCGTGCGCTCGCCGGCGGAACGGCCGACGGCGTCCGGGGACAACAGGTCGGCGGCATGCGGTGCCGAGGTAAAGTCGTAGTCGCGCTCCATGCCGGTGCCTTCGCCCGAGATGGCGGTGGCCGAGATGCCCTGGCTGGAGCGCAGATAAGAGCCGTGAAACCCGGTCGAGGTGACGAGCACCATGCCGCCGATGCCGGCGGAAGCGGAGGCGCCGCCGGATTTCGTGACGCCCTTCACGCCGAGCGCCGCAGCTTCGGCCGCGAGCGCGCGGCGCTCGAGCTCGCTGGTGGCAGGCACGTCGGGATCGAGCAGATCGAGATCGGGGAAGTCGCGCGCGAGCAGCGCGGGATCGGCGAGGCCGACATATTTGTCGTCGGGCGCAACGCGCGCCATCGCGACCGCGCGTTCGGCGAGCTTGGTGACGGCATCGCCGCTGACGTCGTTGGTCGAGACCACCGCCTGGCGCTGGCCGACCAGCACGCGCAGACCGACATCATCGCCCTCGGACCGCTCGGATTCCTCGACGCGGCCGTCGCGCACCTCGACACCTTGCGAGACGCCGCGCACCGCGACCGCATCGGCCGCGTCCGCGCCGGCGCGCCTGGCAGCCTCCACCAGCCGCTGCGCGAGATCGGAGAGCGCGGACTGATCGAACAGGTCGCGATTGGCTTTAGGCGAAAGCGTTGAGCTTGGTGAAGAGTTCACGAACGAAATCCTGTTGGGGCGGGGTTCGGGACCGGAACCCACAGATGTGCCCTAATGGCGCGGACTTCAAGCATTTTCAGCCCGCCAAAAGCTCAGATTCGCCGGTTGCGCGCAACGTCTCGTCAATCATGCGCGCCAAGCTCTTGTCAATCATGAGCAGCGGTGAGGATGGATTAACCAGCCTTTTTAAGCGGTTTCGGACGAGCGCGCGCTAAGGTCCTCGCATCGACCGGGAATATAATCCCGGCGGGGAGAACTAGAGCCGTGAGGCGTCAAACAGCAACATGCGGGGTCGGTCCCGCCGGGTCGAGCCGCTCTCTGCGGCTCGACCCTCTTTCCCTCCCGGTCCGCTTCGATGCGCATGATCCGCGCGCCGACGGATACACGAGGCAGATCGAGCTTCATCGCGAGCGTGTCGTGCTGCGTCGTGCCGTCCGCGGCATGCAGATGGCGATCAACGTCCGCGTCAGCGACTTCACCGGTGTCGCGCTGCGCGGCAATGACGAGGCGCAAGCCCTCGTGCTCGTGCATCGCGATCCCTCGCTCTCGGTGCCGCTGCTGGTCGGCGTTGATAGCGAAGAACTCGCGGAAGCCTGGGCGGTCTGGAGCGAGCTCTTCGCACTTCCGCAGCTCGACGAAGGTGCGCGCAAGCCCGCAGCCCGCCGCCGCCGCGCCAATGCGATCCGAGCCCGCCGTCCGAAATTCCTGATGCGCCGCCGTGTTGCGATGGCGCGCGAGCTCACCGTTCATCAGGGCGAGCGCGAGATCATCGCCAGGAATTGAACGACAATCACGGTACCGTAGGGTGGGCAATGCGAAGCGTGCCCACCTTTCTATCGATCATTGAAAGATCGTGGGCACGGCGAGCTACGCCGACCGCATCACCGCGTCGGCCAGCAACCCCGCGAACAGCATCAGCCCGGCATCCCTGTTCGAATAGAACAGGCGCTTGCACAGCTCGGGATCGTCGATCCGCAAGCGCGCGATCTGCCACGCCAGATGCGCGGCAAAGGCGGCAAGGCCGAGCCAGGCCGGCCAGCGCGCATCGCCCGAAGCCAGCGCGACGCCGATCAGCATCACCGCGATGCCATAGAACAGGATCAGCGCCTGATGCGTATGGGCGCCGAACAGGCGCGCGGTGGATTTGACACCGATCAGCGCGTCGTCCTCGGCGTCCTGATGCGCATAGATCGTGTCATAGCCGATCACCCAGGCGATCGAACCGGCATAGAGCACCAGCGCGGTGACGTCGATGCGTCCGAAGGTGACGGCAAAGCCCATCAGCGCGCCCCAGGAGAAGGCGAGCCCGAGAAAGACCTGCGGCCACCAAGTGACGCGCTTCATGAAGGGATAGATGGCGACGATCAGGAGCGAGGCGATGCCGGTCATGACGGCAAAGCGGTTGAACTGGAGCAGCACGACGAACCCGACCAGCGCCAGAGCGACCAGGAAGGCCAGCGCCTGCTTCACGGTGATCTGCCCCGCGGGCAGCGGCCGCGAGCGGGTGCGCTCGACCTTGTCGTCGAGATCGCGATCGGTGATGTCGTTCCAGGCGCAGCCCGCCCCGCGCATCGCGAAGGCGCCGACGAGGAACAGGACGATGGTGAGCGGAAGGTCGCGGACGTCATGCGCCATGCCGTTCGCGAGCGCTGCCGACCACCAGCACGGCATCAGCAGCAGCCAGGAGCCGATCGGACGATCGAAGCGGGACAGGCGCAAATAAGGCCGCGCCCATTGCGGCGCACGCGTATCGACCCAATTGCCGGTGGAATCGGCAACGCGGGCGGATGTGCTAGTGCCCAGTTTTCGAAGTTCGTATTCCATCGCGGCGTATCCCGGTACGAACTTCGAAAACTACAGGGGCACTAGCCAGAAAATCTCAATTCACGTGCCGCTTATCGATTTGAAGTTCCTATCAGGATCTCGCGACGAGCATCGTAGGAACTTCAAATCGGCGACACGTGTATCATCGCGTGAGGACGTTGCCGTTGAGCGTATCGAAGGTGCTGCCGCCCTTCTTGCCGGCATTGGCCTCAGGTGCGGAGCCCGACCCCAGCACCTCGCTCAGCGACGGGCCGGCCGGACCGCGAGGCTGGTTCTGCATCTGTGCCGCGACGTTGCAAACCTTGGTCGCCATGGCCTCGGTGTTCTTGTGGCCGGCCTTCATCTGATCACCGACCTGCGCCGGGATTCCGCATTTGGCGGCATTGGCCTCGATGTACTTGAGCATCTTCGACTCGGCCTGGCTGAAATTGCGGATCAGCTTGCAGGCCTCGTCCGGCGCCGCATGACGGTCGCTCGCGGCCTTGATCAGCTTGCCGCGCTTCTCGGCTTCTTCGCGCAGGGGCATGAACGCCTTCATGCAGTCCTCGCCGGGACCGGCTTGCGTCGGCGGAGCTGCGCTGAACGCGCCAGCGCCCCCGAGGGGCGCAGCGCCATTCACGGGGAAGGACGATTGCGACGGCGCCGTGCCGACCGAAGCGGTCGGCGCCGAGCCGTTCACGGGGGGAAACGCGGAACTGGTGGCAGCCTGATTCGGCAGCGGCGCCGGGAAGGCGCTTTGCGCATAGGCGCCCGCGGCGCTCAGGGTGACCATGGCGGCAGTGATCGGAACCATCAAATGACGGATCATCAAGAAGGTCTCTCCGGCAGGAGCTTACGGGGTCCGGCGTCTTCCCAATTGAAGCGCAACCAGCGTGCTCGCGATTTTACGATTCCCGCCGGCCCTTAACAACCCGTCGAATAGGGCAAGAGCGCGGCGCGCCGACGCATGAGCTTGGCAATATTTACCCCCGAAATGGCTGCTTTCGGTTAATAACGGCCTCAAATTGGACTTTTGAACGATGCCTTCCCACGATTTTCGTGCTCCCCGCCTGTTCGTCGATGCTCCCCTGGCCCAGGACGCCAGGGTCGCGCTCGACCGCGACCAGAGCAATTATCTCGGCAACGTGCTGCGGCTTGCCGCGGGGGCGGAGGTTTTGGCGTTCAACGGCCGCGACGGCGAGTGGCAGGCCGCCATTGAAGGCCGCAAGCGGCCGGACGGCCTCGTCATCCTTCAGCAGACCCGGCCGCAGGACCGGCTCGCCGACCTCGCTTACGTCTTCGCCCCGCTCAAGCACGCCCGGCTCGACTACATGGTCCAGAAGGCCATTGAGATGGGCGCCGCCACGCTGCAGCCGGTTCTGACCCGGTTCACCCAGGCCTCCCGGGTCAATACCGAGCGAATGCGGGCCAATGTCGTCGAGGCCGCCGAGCAATGCGGGATTTTGAGCATCGCCAGCGTCGCCGAGCCGGTAGCCTTGGAGCGCTTCCTCAGCCAGCGCCCGGCCGACCGCCTGCTGATCTTCTGCGACGAGGCGGCCGAGGTCGAAAACCCGGTTCAGAGCCTGCAAGCCGCTCGGGCGGCTGGACAGGGTATTGACGTCCTGATCGGCCCCGAAGGCGGCTTTGCCGAAGAGGAACGGGCCCTGCTGCTGCGGCAGCCCAAGAGCCTTCGGCTGGCCTTGGGCCCCCGGATCATGCGGGCGGACACCGCCGCTGTGGCGGCGCTGGCGCTGGTGCAGGCGGTGCTGGGCGATTGGGGCAACTGATCCCGGCATTGCCCACCCGTTAAGCGATTGATCCTTTGGAGGTCGAAACCGCGCATCGGCCATGCTAAGGGCTGCGCCAATCCTGTCCTTAATCCCTTGCCTGCCCGGTTTTACCGGGACGATGGATCCCGTTATGACCGCGACTGCCACCACGAATGCTGCCGGCTCCGCCGCCTGGGCGGATACGCTGCTCTTGTCGTTCGCGCAGGCCGGTTACGTCAGGGCCGAGCCCGCCATCCTGCAGCCGGCGGAGCCGTTTCTCGACCTCTCCGGCGAGGACATCCGCAAAAGCCTGTACCTGACGACCGATCTGTCCGGCGAGGAGCTGTGCCTGCGCCCGGACCTGACCATTCCCGTTGCCCGCGACTATCTCGCCTCCGACCGCGCCGGCCAGCCGGCCGGGTTCAGCTATCTCGGCCCGGTGTTTCGTTACCGCAGCGGCCAGGCCAGCGAATTCCTCCAGGCCGGCATCGAATCGTTCGGCCGCCAGGACCGCGCCGCGGCCGATGCCGAGATGCTGGCGCTGGCGCTGGAGGCGACCGCGGCCTTCGGCGTCCGCGACGTCGAGATCCGCACTGGCGACGTGGCTCTGTTCAACGCGCTGCTCGACGCGCTCGACCTCTATCCGGTCTGGCGCCGCCGCCTGGTCAAGGATTTCAACCGCAAGATCAGCCTGGAGCAGGATCTGGAGCGGCTGGCGGCCGCGACCACCGCTGGCCCCAGCGAATACCAGGGCGTGCTCGCCGCGCTCGCCGGTTCCGACCGCAAGGCGGCGCTCGCCTTCGTCACGGATCTGATGTCGATCGCCGGCACCACCAATGTCGGCGGGCGCACCACGGCCGAAATCGCCGATCGCTTCCTCGAGCAGTCGACGCTGAAGGGCGGCGCGCTGCCGCGCGAGGCGATCACCGTGCTCAAGCGCTTTCTGTCGATCGCGGGCAATCCCGACGACGCCATCGCCGCGCTGCGCGCGCTCACCTCTGATGCCAAGCTCGACCTTGCCGCGGCCATCGATCAGTTCGAGAGCCGGGTCGGCTTCATGGCCGCACGCGGCATCGACGTGAAGCAGACGCGCTTCTCGACCGCGTTCGGACGCGGCCTCGACTATTACACCGGCTTCGAATTCGAGCTGCATCATCGGGGCAACGGCGCCGAACCGCTGGTTGCCGGCGGCCGCTATGACGGGCTGATGACCCAGCTCGGTTCAGTCGAGCCGATCCCGGCGGTCGGCTTTTCGGTCTGGGTGGACGCGCTGACCCGGATCGGCCGCAAGGTGGGAGCGTAACATCATGAGCGCGCCATTCGTTCTGGCCGTTCCCTCCAAGGGCCGCCTGCAGGAAAACACCGAAGCCTTCTTCGCCCGCGCCGGCCTCAAGCTGTCGAAAGCCGGCGGCGCCCGCGACTATCGCGGCACCATCGCGGGCCTCGACAATGTCGAGGTCGCCTATCTCTCGGCGAGCGAGATCGCCGCGCAGCTTTCGCGCGGCCTGGCGCATCTCGGCGTCACCGGCGAGGACCTCGTGCGCGAGACCATCGCGGACGCCGACAAGCGCGTGTCGCTGATCGAAGGGCTCGGATTCGGCTATGCCGACGTCGTCGTCGCGGTGCCGCAGGCCTGGATCGACG
Organism: Bradyrhizobium tunisiense; assembly: GCF_042263385.1. Classification (NCBI taxonomy): domain Bacteria; kingdom Pseudomonadati; phylum Pseudomonadota; class Alphaproteobacteria; order Hyphomicrobiales; family Nitrobacteraceae; genus Bradyrhizobium; species Bradyrhizobium tunisiense. The sequence continues at coordinate 657,563 of NZ_JBHLEV010000003.1, read as the reverse complement.
TCCGCACCATGGCCGACCTCGACGACGTCACCACCGGCTTCCGCGAGCAGCATCACATGCGGATGCGGGTCGCGACCAAGTTCGTCAATCTCACCCGCGCGTTCTTCCAGGCCCACGGCATCAGCGATTACCGCATCGTCGAGAGCGCCGGCGCAACCGAAGGCGCGCCGGCGGCCGGCAGCGCCGAGCTGATCGTCGACATCACCACGACCGGCGCGACCCTCGCCGCCAACGGCTTGCGGGTGCTCGACGACGGCGTGATCCTGCGCAGCCAGGCCAATCTCGTGGCGTCGAAGGAGGCCGACTGGTCGCCGCAGGCGCGGGAGACGGCGCGAATCATTCTCGATCACATCGCAGCGCGGGCGCGGGCCAACAAATACCGCGAGGTCCGCACCCGCTTCCGGCAATGCGACGCCGCCCTGCTCGGCGAAGCCCACAACCGGTACGGCGTCGAGACCCCGTTCGGCGGACCGACCTCGTCAGGCATGCTGACGTTGCACTGCCCCCCGGGGCAGCTCTATGCGCTGGCAAGCTTCCTGCGCGAGCATGGCGCCGAGACCGTCTCGGTGGTTTCGCTCGACTATGTGTTCGACCGGGAGAACCCGCTGTTCGCCAAGCTCGAGGCGTTCCTGCGGCGATGAGCCCCGGGTCCGTTCGGCTTTTCCGTTCAGCTTTGCGACAGCAAACGGCAGCTACCATATGCTGTTGAGATGACTTTGAACGCTTCTGGAACCTTGATCGATGACGCTGGGCTCTGACGTGTCAGGCATGACGACCACCGCGGGCAGCGCCGCCGCGAAGGGACTGTCGATCGTCGTCCCCGTCTACAACGAGGCGGCGGGCCTTGCCGCCCTGCACCAGCGAATCTGCGATCTCGCGAAGACCATGCGGGAGCGCTATCGGCTGGCTTGCGAGGTCGTCTATGTCGACGACGGCAGCAAGGACGCGACGCTCTCGATCGCGCGGTCATTGCCGGCCGATTCGATCGGCGTCCAGGTGGTGTCTCTGTCGCGCAATTTCGGCAAGGAGGCGGCGCTGATGGCCGGCCTCGACCACGCCCGGCTCGGCGCCGTCATGTTCATGGACGGCGACGGCCAGCATCCGCCGGCCCTGATCGAACAGCTGGTGCGGCACTGGATCGATGACGGCTACGACGTCGTCTACACCGCCAAGGCGCATCGCGACAACGAGGGCTTCCTGCGCCGCGTTGCCGTGCACGGCTTCTACGCGCTGATCAATTGGGGCGCGCGCCAGAAGATTCCCGAGGACGCCGGCGACTTCCGCCTGCTCTCGCCGCGCGCGGTCGCCGCCCTCAGGCAGCTGCCGGAACGCAACCGCTTCTTCAAGGGACTCGCCAGCTGGATCGGCTTCCGCCAGATCCGCGTCGACTACGAGCCCGCGGCGCGGGCCCATGGCGTCACCACATTCAACGCCGCAAGCCTGCTTGGCCTGTCGATCGAGGGCCTGACCTCGTTTTCGGTCGCACCCTTGCGCTTCGCGAGCCTGCTCGGTGTCATACTCGCCGGTGGCGCCTTCCTGTTCGGCCTTTCGATCCTCTGGGAGGTATTGACGACCGGCAAGCAGGTGCCCGGCTATCCCTCGCTGGTGATCGGCCTGATGACGATCGGCGGCGTGCAGCTCATCATGATCGGCATCGTCGGCGAATATATCGGCAAGATCCTCTCCGAGCTGAAGGCGCGCCCGATCTACTTCGTCGCCGAGCACAGTGAAAAGCACTTCGAGGCGGACAAGGCTGACGACGCCGCGAAGCGGACGGCGGCCGAATGAACGCGGCCGCGGACCTGCGGCGGATCTGGCTCTGCGCCGACGATTACGGCATCAGCCCGGGCGTCAACCGCGCCATCCGCGACCTGATCGAACGCGGCCGCCTCAACGCCACCTCGGTGATGATGGTGGGCCCGGCGATCGCGCGCAGCGAGGTCGAGGCGCTCCAGGCGGCCGCGACCACGAGCCCGCGCTGCGCGATCGGATTGCACGTGACGCTGTCGGCGCCGTTCCGCCCGCTGACCATGCACTTCCGTCCGCTGGACGGCGACATGTTCATGCCGTTTCCGAAGCTGTTGCGCGCCAGCTTGGTGCGGCGGCTCGACCCCGAATTCTTCCGCAACGAGGTGAAGGCGCAGCTCGCCGCCTTCGCGGAGGCGTTCGGCCGCGCGCCTGATTTCGTCGACGGTCATCAGCACGTGCAGCTCTACCCGCAGGTGCGCGACGGCTTTGTCGAAGCGGTCGCCGAAGTCGCGCCAAACGCCTGGGTGCGTCAGGGCGGCCGAGACCTGCCGCTCAGGGAGCGGCTGGCCTCTCCCAAGGCCATGGTGCTCGATATCCTCAGCGCGCAATTCCGCCGCCGCGCCGGCAGCGCCGGCCTCAGCTTCAACCCCGGCTTTGCCGGTGCCTATGACTTCACGCGGGTGGCCGATTTCGGCGAGCTGATGCGGCAATTCCTGGAAGGCCTGCCGGACGGCGGCCTCGTGATGTGCCATCCCGGCTTCGTCGACGATGTCCTCGCCGGCCTCGACCCGATGACGGATGTCCGCGAACGCGAGCACGCGTATCTCTCAGGCGATGCCTTCGCGCGCCTGCTCGCGGACAGCGGCGCCACGCTGGGATGAAACCGGCGATAAAGGCTGCGGGAGGGCAGCTTGTCGCATACCGAAATTTAATCCGGCCGGCACTGTTGGGGCCACAATGGAACCCTACATCTGCCTCGCGCTTGGTTTGCGCAGAGGAGATAGATCATGACGCCGCAGGAACGCCAGCTCGTTGACGACCTTTTCGACCGGCTTTCAAAGCTGGAAAGCGCACCACGCGATCCCGACGCGACCGCCGCGATCTCCAACGGTTTGCGCAAGGCGCCGAGCGCGATCTACGCGCTGGTGCAGACCACGCTGTTGCAGGACGAAGCGCTGAAGCGCGCCCATGCTCGCATCCAGGAGCTGGAAGCGGGGCAGGCTCCCGAACAGGCACAGTCCGGCGGCTTCCTTGATTCCATGCGCGAGTCCCTTTTCGGCGGCGGTCCGTCGCGGGGCTCGGTTCCGAACGTGCCGCCGCGCGACGCGCGGCCGGCCTGGAACACCGGCCAAGCCATGCAGCAGTCCCAGCCAGGCTACGGCCAACCGCCTTACGGACAGCCCTATGGCCAAGGTCCTGGTCAAGGCCCCGGTCAGGGCTTGGGAGGATCGCCGGTCGGCGGTGGCGGCGGCTCGTTCCTCGGCACGGCGGCGGCGGCTGCGGCCGGCGTGGTTGGCGGCTCGCTGCTGCTCTCCAGCATCCGCGGCATGATGGGCGGATCGCATCAGCAGGCGTTTGGCGACACCAACGCCTCGGGCGACCGCAGCCCCTGGGGAGGCGGCGGCGGCGACCAGTCGTCCGGCGGATCGCTCGCGCGTGACGCGGGTCTCAACGACATCGGCTCGAACCGCGATTCGCGCCAGGGCTTCTTCGACCAGGCCTCGAACGACGATCGGAACAACAACGATCAGAACTACGGCGACAATCACGACGACGGCAACATGGACATGGCCGACGACAGCGATTTCGGCGGCGGAGACGACGGCGATAGCGATTACGCGTAAGGGCCAGTCCGTACCTTCGCAAACGAGAACGGCCGCCGATGAGGCGGCCGTTTTCATGTCCAGCTTCTCCCGGGCGGGAGACGAGTGAAGAGTCAGAGCACCACCACCTTGGTGCCGACATTGACGCGGCCGTAGAGGTCGATGACGTCCTCGTTGCGCATGCGGATGCAGCCGGAGGAGACGTTGGTGCCGATCGTCCATGGCTCGTTGGAGCCGTGGATGCGGTACAGCGTCGAGCCGAGATACATCGCGCGGGCGCCGAGCGGATTGTCCGGACCACCCTCCATGTGCCGGGGAAGGTCGGGGCGGCGCGCGATCATTTCAGGCGGCGGCGTCCAGGCCGGCCATTCGCGCTTGGCCGTGATCGACTTCACGCCGGACCAGGTGAAGCCGGGACGCCCGACGCCGATGCCGTAGCGCATCGCCCTGCCGTTGCCTTCGACGAGATAGAGGAACTTGTTCGGCGTATCGACCACGATCGTGCCGGGACTTTCCTTGCCGCTATAGTCAACAGACTGTTTCTCGAACCTCGGATCGAACGGACGCTGCCGCGGATCGGCCGCCTCCTGCTGGAGCGTGCTTTGCTGATATCCGCCCTGCAGCTGCGGCTCGCCCATCGGCGGCAGGCGGCGCTGATCGTAATAGCCGGGCTGCTGCTGATACACCGGTTGCTCCGGCGCGTAGGCCGGACCGCGGCCGGGACCGTCGCCGAACAGGAACTCGATGAAGCCGCCGCCCATGTTCGAATTGGATGCGACGCGCACCGGCGCCGGCGGCACCCGCGGCTGGTAGAGCACCGCAGGCGGATCGTTTGGCACCGAATTGTCGAAGGCGCCGGCACTGGTTGCGCCGGCAATGAGGATGCAAGCGCTGCCGAGCAGCGCAACAGACATTTTCTTGAACATCGACGTACTCTGTACTGTTTCGTCTAGATCACATGCGCCGTGGAGGGCTGATGGCCGGTCCGCGCCCCTCGACGTGGTCAATAAAAAGCAAAAGCCGTTTTGTTTGGTAAACGTATCGGCCGTTTGGATTCACCACGTCGCCAACCGAGGGGCAATTTGGCGATCAGCGTTTATTTTCGATGAACGCGGCGCGGCCATGGTTAATCGCTTCTTTGCGAGGGGTCGCGCGACGCCGCACAACAGTTCCTGCTGTGAACTTCGTGTTAAATCGCTTCTGACTACAAAGTCGCGTGAGTGAGGTGGGGGGAGTTTCCTGATGGCTGTTCACCGCAAACGTTTTCGCGTCGAGGATATCGCTGGTGGCGAGATGCCGATTTTGGACGTAACCGAAGAGGCAATGCCGATGCATAGCGAGATCATGGCCGAGCTACGTGCGATCCGCGCACAGATGGCGAAGGGCAGCGCGCCGCTATCGGGCAGCGCGGCCATGGCGGCAATCGACGCCTCCACCGCCCACGAGCTCTCCGAGGCTCGCACCATGCTCGAAACCTATCGGGCCCAGATCGAGCAGTGCGAGAAGCTGAAGGTCGAGCTCGACCTCATCCATGACGCGATCGACCGCACCAAGCGCGAGATCGCCACGCTGCACGGCAAGAGCTTTGACGGCGGCGAGATGGCCAAGGTCAACGGCGAACTCGGCGCGGTCGTCGGCGGCACCGAGCACGCGACCCAGCAGATCCTCGAAGCCGCGGAATCGATCGACCAGGCCGCCAGCGCAATGTCCAAGGTGGACTCGGTCGACCAGCAGAAGCGGCTCGCCGACGACATCCAGGAACGCGTGATCTCGATCTTCGAGGCCTGCAACTTCCAGGACCTGACCGGCCAGCGCATCAGCAAGGTCATGACCACGATGAAGTTCATCGAGCAGCACATCAATGCGATGATGGAGATCTGGGGCGGCGTCGACGCGATCAAGTCCCACGTGCCTGCGCATGCGCATGTCGACAACCGCAGCGAGGACGAGAAGCTTCTCAACGGTCCGAAGCTCGCCGGCGACGTCGGCCATGCCTCGCAGGACGACATCGACGCGCTGTTCGACTGAGCGGACGCGACAGACGGAAAACAAAACGCCGGCCGAGAGGCCGGCGTTTTTTGTTTGCCGTCATTGCGAGGAGCGAAGCGACGAAGCAATCCAGGCTGCCTCCGCGGAAGCAGTCTGGATTGCTTCGCTACGCTCGCAATGACGAACGGTTAGGCCGGGACCTCGCTACGCCCTCGGCGCGCAGCGGACGTAGACCATGTTGCCGTAGCGGGTGGCGGCGTCCTTGTCGATGAAGCGGGTGATCAGGACCCGGCCGTCGAAGGAGATGATCTCGCGGTCCTGGTCGCCGGGGGTCGGGCCCGCTGGTCCGATGTAGTTCTTGCCGCTCGGCGACCCCTTCAGCCGCAGCTCCTGGGGCGTTGCCTGATCGGCCAGATGCATGATCACGCCGCCGGAGGAGCCGGCGGTGATCACATAGGGATTCTTGCACTGGGCCCGGGCGGCAGCCTCGGTGCGGGCGCGGTCGGCCGGGTTCTGGAACGAGGCCAGACCCCAGCGGCCCACGATCTCGTCGGCGCGAATGGTCGCGGGCATTTCCGGAGCTACTCCCGGCTCGGCTTCGGGCGGCGGCGCGGACGACGTCAGAGACGGCAGGCTGAAGCCGCCGCCGCAAGCGCCCAGCAGCAGCGCCAGACAAGAGGCGGCCGCCAGATTGGCAACCGTGCGCGCGTGAGCCGAACTGATCATGGCATTCCCCCGAACAAAACCATGGCCGCACCCCTCCCGCAGCCAAGCGCAAAACCGCTGCCGGAGCAATGACGTCCTTTGACACGCCGGCGCCCCGAACACGTTTCCAATGCCACCATCCTATATCCGCCTCACCAATCGCTTAACCACCTTTGCTTGACAGGATCGCGGCCAAGCCATATTTCCGGGCGTACTATTAGCACTCGGAAAGCCCGATTGCTAAGCGCGCCGTTCGATTCTCGGGATAGGGGATGGACGGAAGCGCCGCCCCACCCACTTCCACTACTTCCGAAGCGAGCCTCCAAAGGGAAACGTCATGGCTAAATCCAAATTTCGTCCGCTGCATGACCGTGTCGTGGTCAAACGTATCGACGCCGAGGAAAAGACCAAGGGCGGCATCATCATTCCGGACACCGCCAAGGAAAAGCCGTCCCAGGGCGAGGTCGTCGCCGTCGGCCCCGGCGGCCGGGACGAAGCCGGCAAGCTGACCCCGATCGACCTCAAGGTCGGCGACCGCGTGCTGTTCGGCAAGTGGTCGGGCACCGAGGTCAAGATCGACAACGAAGACCTCCTGATCATGAAGGAGTCGGACATCATGGGCGTTCTGGCCTAAGGCCATCCGCCTGAACAGCCGCTGAATGTGATGCCCGGATCACGCGATCCGGGCATCCATCATTCCGCCGTACAGCACAAAACAAGACACAGCACGAAACACGAGGGATTGCAGACATGGCTGCCAAAGACGTCAAGTTTTCCGGAGACGCGCGCGAACGCATGCTGCGCGGCGTCGACATTCTCGCCAATGCCGTCAAGGTGACGCTCGGCCCGAAGGGCCGCAACGTCGTCATCGAGAAGTCGTTCGGCGCGCCCCGCATCACCAAGGACGGCGTCACCGTCGCCAAGGAGATCGAGCTCGAGGACAAGTTCGAGAACATGGGCGCCCAGATGGTGCGTGAGGTCGCCTCCAAGACCAACGACCTGGCCGGCGACGGCACCACCACCGCGACCGTGCTGGCCCAGGCCATCGTGCGCGAAGGCGCCAAGGCGGTTGCCGCCGGCATGAACCCGATGGACCTCAAGCGCGGCATCGACAGCGCGGTGGCGGCCGTCATCAAGGACATCGAGAAGCGCGCCAAGCCCGTCGCCGCCTCCTCCGAGGTCGCCCAGGTCGGCACCATCTCCGCCAATGGCGATGCCTTCATCGGCAAGATGATCGCCCAGGCGATGCAGAAGGTCGGCAACGAGGGTGTCATCACCGTCGAAGAGAACAAGTCGCTCGACACCGAAGTCGACATCGTCGAGGGCATGAAGTTCGACCGCGGCTATCTCAGCCCCTATTTCGTTACCAATCCCGAGAAGATGACGGCCGAGCTCGAGGACGCCTACATCCTCCTGCACGAGAAGAAGCTCTCGGGCCTGCAGGCCATGCTGCCGGTGCTGGAAGCGGTGGTGCAGTCGGGCAAGCCGCTCGTCATCATCGCGGAGGACGTCGAGGGCGAGGCGCTGGCCACCCTGGTCGTCAACCGTCTGCGCGGCGGCCTCAAGGTCGCCGCGGTGAAGGCGCCGGGCTTCGGCGATCGCCGCAAGGCCATGCTCGAGGACCTCGCGATCCTGACCGGCGGCCAGCTCATTTCCGAAGACCTCGGCATGAAGCTGGAGAACGTCACGGTGAAGATGCTGGGCCGAGCCGGCAAGGTCGTGATCGACAAGGAGAACACCACGATCGTCAAGGGTGCCGGCAAGAAGCCGGAGATCGAGGCCCGCGTCGGCCAGATCAAGGCCCAGATCGAGGAAACCACCTCGGACTACGACCGTGAGAAGCTCCAGGAGCGCCTCGCCAAGCTCGCGGGCGGCGTCGCGGTGATCCGCGTCGGCGGCGCGACCGAGATCGAGGTCAAGGAGAAGAAGGACCGCGTCGAGGACGCCCTCAACGCCACCCGCGCCGCGGTGCAGGAAGGCATCGTCCCCGGCGGCGGCGTCGCGCTGCTCCGCGCCAAGAAGGCCGTGGGCCGTCTCACCAACGCCAATGCCGACGTCCAGGCCGGCATCAACATCGTGCTGAAGGCGCTTGAAGCCCCGATCCGCCAGATCGCAGAGAATGCCGGCGTGGAAGGCTCGATCGTCGTCGGCAAGATCCTGGAGAACAAGTCCGAGACCTTCGGCTTCGACGCCCAGAACGAGGACTATGTCGACATGGTCGCGAAGGGCATCATCGATCCCGCCAAGGTGGTGCGCACCGCGCTGCAGGACGCCTCCTCCGTGGCCGGCCTGCTGGTCACCACCGAGGCCATGGTCGCCGAGACCCCGAAGAAGGAAGCTCCGCCCGCCATGCCCGCCGGCGGCGGCATGGGCGGCTTCTGAGCCGATCCATTCATTACAATGTTGCGAAGGCCGCCTCCGGGCGGCCTTCTTTTTTGCAGACTCTGCCTTCAGCTTTCCGATTCAACCGATGGCGAAAACCCACTACGGTGGCGCGCCGATTCTTGATCAGGGATTTCCGCGATGCGCGCGCTTCTGGTTTGTCCGACAGCCCTTTTGGCGGCGCTGCTCGTCGCTTCGCCCCAACCCGCATCCGCGCAGATGAAGCTGTCACCCAAGGCCGCGGCGCCCGGCGGCGTGGAGACGCGCTATTTTACCTCGATCGACGGGCTGATGGACGGCAATGCCGACGTGATCCTCAAGGAAACGCGCCAGGGCAAGACGGTCACGGCGGCGGTGCTGGACGTCTGCTATCCCGTCGCGAAGAACTCCGACCGCAAGGACCGCTTCGTCGTCAATCTCCAGGTCGCGGGCCAGACGCTGACCGGTACCACGCAGAGCACCGGCGAGAAGGCTCCGGTCAGCGTCAAGCTGCTGCGAAAGCAGAGCGGGGACAGCGTCGAGTTCCGCGGCCAGATCAGCATCGGCCAGGTGGTGACCGAGGTGACCTCGCCCGATAATTCCGACCTCAGCGAGAAGGAATTTCAGGACAACCAGACCTCCGACGACGGCATCACGCCGCAGCCGAAGGATTTCACCGACGTCTCGCCGGAGGCCATCGCGGTCAAGGTCAAGCTCGATGCGGCGACCGACTTCCTGAAGAGCCTGAAGGGCCAGGAGATCGAGGTGACGCTGGCCAGCCTCAGTGTCGGCTGCGACGCGCTGCGCGCAGGCGAGCAGACCATCAACATGTCGGTCGATCCCGAGCGCGCCAGCGCGCTGCTGGCGAAATTCAAGGCGATGCCGGGCGTCACCGCCGCAGGCTGGACCGCGGGCATGACCGAGATGGACCGCACCATCCGCTTTCCCGCGGCCGACTGGCGCGAAGGCGACAAGATCAACCGCAACAAGCTCGCAGCCGCGGTCTCGAACGTCTTGAGCCGAACACTCGCCGCAAAGCCGGTCTCGCAGAACTTCAATCCCGCCACGGGCAAGCTGAAGCTGGTCTTCAAGCGGCCGAACCAGGATTTTCCGGCGCTCGAGCTGACCGACACGATCGAGGTCGCGGGGCTCGTCTCGCCCGACAAGCCGGGCACGACCGACAAGCTCATGCTCTGGATCGGCAGCCCCGCGACGACCACCGCCGACGAGAGCAGCGGCGCCAAGCTCAATCTCTCCGACGACGCCTCGATCGACGAGGAAGGCGAGCAGCCCGACGACAACGGTTCGTTCGAAGCGCTCACCAGGGAGCTCAGGGGTCAGCGCTGGGATGCCGACAAGTCGGTGTGGAAGTGACCCGCTGATCAATCGTGCCCCGGACGCAGCGCGATGCGCCTTGTCCGGGACACAAGAGCAACTTTCGAGGGGCCTAATTCCCCGTTGTGCGAAAGCGCAGCGACTTCGGGCCGATCAGCGTCAGCACGTCGCCCTGGCGCTTCCAGGTCTCGACACTGGAGAGCGCAGCGACGAGCTCGTCGTCGGCCTGCGCCCTTGCCGGCGGGCATGAACGGTCCTGGATCTGACCGGGGACGAAGATCACGGTGTTGCCGGCGACCGAGAACTGGCCCTTGCCGCCCTTGCACCAGAGCTCCAGCACGACTTCGCCATGGTCGCCGATCTCGATGTTCGGAATCCGCTTCGAGCCTGCTTGCGGCAGCGCTTCCAGCGTCATCTCCGTGCCGAAGGGGAATCCCTCCTGCGCTCCCGCGAGCGTGGACATCGCGAGTACTGCAACTGCCGCACACACCAATCGCTTGAGCGAAACCATGAGACCTCTCGTCCGACCTGATTTGCCGCACCTTCTATAAGACGGCGGCGTCCTTGAGAAGGTTCTCCCGCTGCAGCCGTAGATGCAAAATCCCCGCGGAGGCGAGCCTCGCGGGGATTTGCGTCGAAGCCTGGCGCGACCTGCTACTTCAGCACCATCGCCGTGAACGGCCATACATAGGCCTGCAACGTCACGAACAGGCCGACGAGACAGGCCAGCACGATCGAGTGCCAGAACACGAAGCGAAGAATCGTGCCTTCATGGCCGTACCAGTTGGTGGCCGTAGAAGCGACCACGATCGACTGCGCATCGATCATCTTGCCCATGACGCCGCCGGACGAATTCGCCGCGGCCATCAGGATCGGCGACAGGCCGAGCTGCTCGGAGGTGATCTTCTGCAGGTTTCCGAACAGCACGTTGGAGGCAGTGTCGGATCCCGTCAGCGCAACACCGAGCCAGCCGAGCAGCGTGCCGAAGAAGGGATAGAGCACGCCGGTGGCCGCGAAGGCGAGGCCAAGCGTCGCGTCGACGCCGGACAGCCGCGTCAGCGTGCCGATCGCGAGCATCGCCGAGATCGTGATCAGCGAGATCGCGCACAGCCGGATGGTGCGGCCGTACTCGATCGCGAGCTTGCCAGGACCGACACCCATCAGGAAGCCGGAGATGATCGCCGCGATCAGCATGCCCGTGCCGGTGAAGGACAGGTAAGTGAAAGCGAACACCGCGCTCTCCTTGGTCGGCCCTGGCGCAACCGGCGGCATCTTGTTGATCATCTGATGCAGCTCGGGAATGGGATAGTTCCAGACGAAGATCGAATTCGCCCAGCCTTTGAAGGTGCCGTTGCCCCAGATCAGCATCACGATGCAGACGATGATCCACGGCAGCAGCGCGCTGAACAGCTCGTTCTGCGTCAGCGGCGTCTTGTCGAGCGGCTTTGCCGCCGTCATGGTGGCGGCCGATTCATCATTGCCGCGCAACGCCGGCGACAGCCAGAGCTGCCTGGGCTGCCAGACCTTCAGGAACAGGATCAGCGCCCCCATCGAGATCAGCGACGCACCGATGTCGACGATCCAGGGATTGATGAAGTTGGAGATCACGAATTGCGGGATCGCGAACGACAGGCCGGTGACGAGGATCGCCGGCCAGACATCCTTCATACCCTTCCAGCCCGCGAATGCCCATACCACCCAGAACGGCACGATCAGTGAGAAGAGCGGCAATTGCCGGCCGACCATCGCGCCGAGAATGTAGGGATCGAGCCCCGTGACCGAGGATAGCCCCTGGATCGGCGTGCCCAGCGCCCCATAGGCAACCGGCGCGGTGTTGGCGATCAGCGACAGGCCGGATGCCGCGAGCGGCGAGAAGCCGAGGCCGATCAGCACGGCGCCGGTGATCGCGACCGGCGTGCCGAAGCCGGAAGCGCCCTCGAAGAACGCGCCGAACGAGAACGCGATCAGCAGCAATTGCAGCCGCCGGTCCTCGGTGACGCCGCCGACCGCCCGCTTGAGCAATTCAAAGCGGCCGGTTCTCACCGTTACCTGGTAGAGGAAAATGACGTTGAGCACGATCCAGCCGATGGGGAAGAAGCCGGTCACGATGCCAAGCACCGAAGCGCGGATCGACATGTTCGCCGGCATGGTGAAGACGAAGATCGTGATCAGGTTGGTCACGATCACGGCGATGACCGCGGCGATATGGGCCTGGACGCGTCCGCTCGCGATCAGGACCAGCAGCGTGACGACCGGCACCGCCGCCGCAATCGTCGACAACACCGGGCTGTGCAACGGATCATAGATTTGATTCCACATAGTCTTCTCCCCACGCATGTTATGGCAGTCGGCCCGCGTGGACGGCCGAACCTGCTTGATGCTCGAAGCGATAACCCCCGGATGGATATGAATTCCTCGCGAATGCAGCGGTTCCCGTCCACTCACAAGCTCGCGAAATCCCGGAGCCGCCTGCCCCGCGCCGTGGAGCCCCATGCTAGGGTTGCAAGCTGCGGCAAGCCAACGCAAATTGCAGAAACTTGCGACTTTAGTCTGAGCGCGCCCATTTCCGCCATGGCCTCAAGTCCTTGGCTCCGGGTGGTTGTGCACATCCCCCTAGGAGACCCTGCTCTGTGAAGAACATCAGCGCCACGCTCGCGATCGTCTGGCGAATCGCCGCTCCCTATTTCTGGTCGGAGGACAAATGGGCCGGCCGCGGCTTGCTCGCCGTCGTCATTGCCATGGAGCTGGTGCTGGTCGCGATCAATGTGCTCCTCAATCAGTGGCAGAACCGCTTCTACAGCGCGCTGCAGGCCTACGATCTGCCCGAGTTCGTCAGGGAGGTCTGGATCTTTCTTGGCCTCGCCTTCACCTTCGTCGCGCTGGCTGTCTACAAGCTCTACCTGAACCAGTGGCTCCAGATCCGCTGGCGGCAATGGCTGACGCAACATTATCTCGGCGAATGGCTCGACGGCGCCACGCATTACCGCATGCAGCTCAAGGGCGACGCCGCCGACAATCCGGACCAGCGTATCACCGAGGACGTCAAGACCTTCGTCGAACAGACGCTGAGCATCGGCCTCGGCCTTCTGTCCTCGATCGTGACGCTGGCCTCGTTCATCGTCATCCTCTGGGGTCTGTCCTACAAGGCGCCCTTGTACATTTACGGCACCGACATCATCGTCCCCGGTTTTCTGGTCTGGTGCGCGGTGGCCTACGCGATCGCGGGCACTGCCCTGACGCACTGGATCGGCGCCCCGCTCGTCAACCTGAATTTCGAGCAACAGCGCTTCGAGGCGGATTTCCGCTTCAACCTCATCCGCGTGCGCGAGAATTCCGAGCAGATCGCGCTCTTGAAGGGCGAGGACGCGGAGCGAGGGCGGCTGCTGCGGCGCTTCGGCTTCGTCATCGGCAATTGGTACGAGATCATGAGCCGGACCAAGCGCCTGACCGCGTTCACGGCAAGCTACGGTCAGGCCGCAACGCTCTTTCCCTATGTGGTGGTCGCGCCTGCCTACTTCGCCAAGCGCATCCAGCTCGGCGACATGATGCAGACCGGCTCGGCGTTCGGAAGCGTTCAGGATGCGCTGTCCTTCTTCGTCACCGCCTATCGTTCGCTCGCCGAGTGGCGCGCGGTGATCGCCCGCCTCGACGGCTTCGAGATGTCGGTCAGCTCAGCCGCCCGCGGCGCGACCCGGGAGCCGACCATCGAAGTCGCGCCCTCGAAGGGCACGGCCATCGCGCTCGAGCGGCTCCTCGTCAAGCTACCGAACGGCACCCCTCTGGTCGCAGCCGCCGGCTTCACGATCCAGCCGTCGGAGCGGGTGCTGGTCACCGGCGCGTCGGGCTCCGGCAAGTCCACACTATTCCGCGCCATCGCCGGGGTCTGGCCGTTCGGCACCGGCACGATCACCGTTCCCGAGAAGTCCAGGCTGATGATGCTGCCGCAGCGGCCGTATTTCCCGATCGGCCCGCTGGGCGACGCCGTGATCTACCCTGCCGAGCACGGCACCTTCCCGCCCGAGCAGATCCGCGACGCCCTGGTCGCGGTCGGCATGAAGCGGCTGGCAGACCGGCTCGACGAGGACGGTCACTGGAACAGGACATTGTCGCTCGGCGAACAGCAACGCCTTGGTCTTGCCCGCGCGCTGCTGCACGTGCCCGACTATCTCTTCCTGGACGAGGCGACGGCTTCGCTGGACGAGCCGTCCGAGGATCGGCTCTATCGGCTGCTGACGGAGAAGCTGCCACAGGCCACCATCGTCTCGATCGGCCACCGCTCGACGCTGGACGCTTTCCATACCCGCAAGGTGGCGTTGGTGGAGGACGGCGAGATCCACGTCCTCGGCAAAGCCTCGTAGCCCTTCGCATTTCGGCCTCGCGTCGCGCCAGGCACCAGCCCCAAAGCAAAAAGGGCGGCAGATTGCTCTGCCGCCCTCGTAGATGGTTTCCGGAAGAAACTTACTTCAGGTTGCTCATCGCCGTCAGGTCGAACGACAGCTTGGCAATACCGGCAGCGCCGCACCAGCTGGAGCCGACGCCCGAGGGATTGATGGGCGTCAGGAACGTGCCGGTCGAAGCGGTGAGGTTGCCGCGCGCCGAATAATCGCTGGTGAAGGCGTTGCAGTCGCCCTTCGACAGATCGGTGTCCGAGTAGCGCAGGTCCAGCGTCATCACCTTGTAGGTGAAGCCGATGCCGACGTTCCAGGTGTTGTAATCGGCGTAGTTGATGCCGTTCGGGAAAGCCGCCGTACCATAGAAGCTGTCGGAGGTGCCGAGCCACTGACGGCCGAACTCACCCGACACGTACATGCCGACGCCGCTCGAGCCGAACACCGTGCTGGGCGCGGTATACTTGCCCACGATCGAGGTGTAGTTGCCCCAGGCGCCCGAGTTCAGGAAGCTCGGGGTGTAGTATTCGGTGACACCGAACGACCAGTTGTCGTTCACCGTGTAGGTGAACTTGCCGTAGACTTCGAAAAAGCTCAGGTCCCGCTTGATGACGTTGGTGTTCAACAGGGCCTTCTCGGCGCACTCGGCGCCCTGGAAGTTGCCGGCGAAGTCGATGGCAGGCGCACCGTAGTAGCAGGTCCCACCCGGATACAGGTAACCCCAGACGCCGATGTCGAAGGCGAACGCGCCGAAGGTCGGGCGGATACCGCCGTAGACGTCGATTTCGGCAGCGGCGCGGTTCGGGAAGGAGATGCTCTCGCCGGCCACGCCGATATAGAGCTGGAGGTCCTTGGTGACGTTGTAGCGCGGCTCGAAATAGGCGGCGACCGACGGCTTGTTGTTCGACTGAGTGATACCACGGAAGACGTAGTTGCTCATGATCGCGCCGCCGAAGGCGATATCCCAGGGATCGAACGCCGGCGGCGGCGGGGCCTTCAGCGCTTTGACCCGCATGTCTGCCGCGAAAGCCGAACCCGTCGTCACCATTGCCAGCGCCGTTGCCAACAAAGCCACTTTTTTCATTTCGATCCCCATCGCCAAATTCTTACTAGTCGGATCCCGGAAGCCCCCCGGGGCGAACGACCTGTGTGCAAAATTGCGTTACTGCGACAATCTGGATTGGAGGCCACGATCCGTGAAGCAAAAAGCGCGGGCATCTGCCGACTTTTTAGGCGTTTTGACGTTTCCACGAAAGGTTATCAGCCTGTGTGTCTTCTCGATCACATTATTTGCATTCCAAACTGCACGAAGGGACCGTGCAAGTACGGGCAAGGCGGGTCACGTGGCAGCCGGGCTACGAATCGGACAGGCGCGGGAAAGAGGCGGCTTCCGGCGGGTACTTGGCCGATGCAAAAAGGCCGCAGCGTCACCGCAGCGGCCTTCCTGTTGTCGATCGCGGTCGCTGGATAGGACCTAGTTTTGCCCCTCGGCCGGCGCCGCTTCCGCAGAAGACGAAGGCATCGCCCAACTCGTCTCGGCCGCCGGCTCGGGAGCCGGACTTGCCGCCGGCGCTGACGGCTTCGGCGCGGGAGCTGCCTTCGCCTTCCTCGGTGCCGCCTTCTTCGCGGCCTTCTTCGGCGCAGCCTTCTTGGCCGTGGCCTTCACCGCCTTCTTGGCGGCCTTCTTCGGGGCTGCCTTTTTCGTAGCTTTCTTGGCCGACGTCCTGGCCGATTTTTTCGCGGACTTCTTCGCGGACTTCTTGGCTGCCTTCTTGGCGGATTTCTTCGCCGCTACAGCCTTCTTCGCCTTTTTGGCCTTCTTGCTTTTCTTCTTTTTCGCTTTCGCCATCGTGGTCCTCCTGTTGCCGCCAAACAATGGTCGATCGGGCGATTTCAGCCGTCACCTCCGGACGAAAGCCAAAGCCTTTGAAAGCTCAAACTTGCGCGTTCAATGCCGGCCGCGACCCGCCCGTAGCCCAATCGAGAAGCTCAATCGTGTGTACGACCGGAACTGACGTGCCACTGGCAATCTGCACCATGCAGCCGATATTGCCCGCGGCAATCATGTCCGGCTTGACGCTCGCGATGTTGGCGACCTTGCGATCGCGCAACCGGCCCGCAAGCTCGGGCTGGAGAATGTTGTAGGTCCCCGCCGAACCGCAACACAAATGGCTCTCCGGCACATCTTTCACCACGAATCCATTCTTGGAAAGCAATTCTTTCGGAAGGCTCGTGATTTTCTGCCCATGCTGCAACGAACATGCTGAGTGATAGGCAACGACGATGTTGTCCTGCCGCGCGGTCGGTTCGAGTCCGAGTCCGGCGATGTATTCGGTGATGTCCTTGGCGAGCGCAGACACCTTCGCCGCGTCGGCCGCGAACGCAGCATCCTCGCGCAGGAGATAGCCATAGTCCTTGATCACCGTGCCGCAACCGGACGCGGTCACGAGGATGGCGTCGAGCCCCTCGCCGGCCGCTTCGCTCCGCCACGCCGCGATATTGGCCCGGGCCCGCGCCAATGCATCCTGGTCGTTGCCGAGGTGATGGGTCAGCGCGCCGCAGCACTGCTCGTCCCGGACCAGGACAACCTCGATGCCGTGGCGGGTGAGAAGACTGATGGCAGCCTGGTTGATGCGCGGCGCCAGCACTTGCTGGGCGCAGCCTTGCAGCAGCGCAACGCGGCCGCGCTTCTTGCCGAGCGCCGCGAACACGCTGCCGCCGGCAGGGCCCGGCGCCGGCAGCCGGTCTGGAGCCAGCGCCAGCATCGCCTTGAGGCGCGCGATCAGGCCGGGCGTGGCCGAGGGACGAGGCGTCGGCAGGAACACGGCAAGCGGACGGGCGAGCCGGGCCAGCACCATACTCGCGCGAAAACGCTGGGGATCCGGCAGCACGAAGGCCAGCACCTGGCGCAGCAGCCGCTCGGTGAGCGGCCGCTGATAGCGCTGCTCGATCCTGACCCGGGCCTGGTCGACGAGATGCATGTAGTTCACCCCGGAGGGGCAGGTCGTCATGCAGGCCAGGCACGACAGGCAGCGGTCGACATGCTTGACCACCTCGGCCGTCGGCGCCTGGTCTTTCTCCAGCATCTCCTTGATCAGGTAGATGCGGCCGCGCGGGCTATCGAGCTCGTCGCCGAGCAGCACATAGGTCGGACAGGTGGCGGTGCAGAAGCCGCAATGAACGCAGGCGCGCAGGATCTTGTCGGCTTCCGCGATATCGGGGTCGGCGAGTTGCGCCAGTGAGAATTCGGTCTTCATGCCCCAACGCTCCGCCGCAAGCGTCCCCGGTTGAGAATGGTCTTTGGATCGAAACTGGCGCGCACCCGCTCGCTCAGCGCAGCAAGCCCCGGTGCTTGCGGATGGAAGATGTCGACTTCCCGCCTGACATCCTCGGCCGCCCGGATCAGCGTGGCGTGCCCTCCGACAGCGTTCGCATGCGCGCGTACGGCCGGAGCATGCGCGTCCGGCTTCGGCGGCAGCGCCGCCCAGATCAGACCGCCGCCCCAATCGTAGATCACATCGCCCCCCGTCTCGCGCGCCAATTGCGCGCCGAGTATGGCGCCCGAGGCCGGCGGGCAGACGATGCGCCAGACCGGCCAGGCGCCGAGCGTGCCGCCGGCCGCGAACGGCAGCACGTCGCGGATCGCCGCCCACAGTGCCGCGGATGCCATGTCCTCGACCAGCGTCGCGGTGCCGAACGGCGCCAGCAATTCGCGCAGCGATCCGGCGCGGTGGGCGGCGGAAGCCGTGATGCCCTCGAGCCGCAGCATGGTCAGCGCCTCGCCCTCCCCTCCGAGATCGCCAAGCCCCTCGGTCTTGGCCCGGAGCATCGATTTCGGCAGATGCGCGGCACCCGAGACGTCGAAGGGCGAACCGAGCGCCGCGGTCATGGCCTTGTTGGCGACGGCATCATCCAACCCGCGCAGCAGCAGCGTCCGCTCGGCCTCGGGCTTGGGCATCACCTTCAGCGTGACCTCGGTCATGACGGACAGCGTGCCCCAGGACCCTGCGAGCAGCTTGCAGAGGTCGTAGCCGGTGACGTTCTTCACCACCTTGCCGCCGGTCTTGAAGCTGTCGCCGAAACCGGAGACGGCATGCGCCCCGAGCAGGTGATCGCGCGCGCCGCCCGCCTTGATGCGCCGCGGGCCGGCGAGCCCCGCCGCGATCATGCCGCCGATGGTGCCTGATACGGGCGTGCCGAGCAGCGGGGCGGTGTTGACAGGTTCGAAGGCGAATTGCTGGTTCTTTGCGTCGATCAGCGACAGCACGTCGTCTAGCGGCGCACCTGCCTGGAGCGTGACGATCAGCTCGTTCGGCTCGTAGGAGGTGACCGCATTGAGCGCGGAGACGTCGAGCACGGCATTGGTCGCCATCGCATGGCCGATGCCGCGCTTGGAACCATGACCGATGATCTCGATCGGCTGCTCATTGGCAATCGCCGCGCGCACCACCTCTTCGACGTCTTTGGCGTCTCTGACCTTAAGCGTATCCACGACTGAGCCGGTATCCAAGTTTAGAGCGGAAAGCAAATCTGGCGTTGACGCTAGAACCGCGGCAAATCCGGAAACGCCAGCTTGCCCGCATGCACATGCATGCGACCCAGCTCGGCGCAGCGATGCAGGGTCGGGAACACCTTTCCGGGGTTGAGCAGGCCCTGCGCGTCGAAGGCGCATTTGAGGCGTTGCTGCTGGTTGAGATCGATCTCGGTGAACATCTCCGGCATCAGATCGCGCTTCTCGATGCCGACGCCGTGCTCGCCGGTGAGCACGCCGCCGAACTCGACGCAGGCGCGCAGGATGTCGGCGCCGAAGGCTTCGGCGCGCTCGATCTCGCCCGGCTTGTTGGCATCGTAGAGGATCAGCGGGTGCAGATTGCCGTCGCCGGCATGGAACACATTGGCGCAGCCAAGCTGGTATTTTTCGCCGAGCTGGCGGATGCGCGCGAGCGCCTTCGGCAGCGCGCCGCGGGGAATCGTGCCGTCCATGCAGAGATAGTCGGGCGAGATGCGGCCCACCGCCGGGAACGCAGCCTTGCGGCCGGCCCAGAACAGGTTGCGCTCGGCCTCGGAATTGGAGATTTGGCAGGTGGTCGAGCCACAGGCATTGGAGATGCTCTCGACTCGCGTGATCAGTTCGTCGACCTCGATCTTGGGACCGTCGAGCTCGATGATGAGGAGCGCTTCGACGTCGAGCGGATAGCCGGCATGGACGAAGGCCTCGGCGGCGTGGATCGCCGGCTTGTCCATCATCTCCATGCCGCCGGGAATGATGCCGGCACCGATGATGCGCGCCACGCATTCGCCGGCCGCCTCGACTTGCGCAAAGCCGACCATCAGCGCGCGCGCCGTCTCCGGCTTTTGCAGGATGCGGACCGTGACCTCGGTGATGACGCCGAGCAGACCTTCCGAGCCCGTAATGACGCCCATCAAATCGTAGCCGGCGTTCTCGCACCCCTTGCCGCCAATACGCAGGATTTCGCCGCTCATCAGCACGATCTCGCAGCCGAGCACGTTGTTGGTGGTCATGCCGTATTTCAGGCAGTGCACGCCGCCGGAATTCTCCGCGACATTACCGCCGATCGAGCAGGCGATCTGGGAGGACGGATCGGGCGCATAATAAAAGCCGGCATGGGCGACCGCCTGGCTGATCGCCAGATTGGTGACGCCGGGCTCGGTGACGACGACGCGGTTGTCGAAATCGATCTCACGGATGCGCTTGAACTTGCCGAGCCCGAGCAGCACGCCGTCTTCGAGCGGCAGCGCCCCGCCTGACAGCGAGGTGCCGGAGCCGCGCGGCACCACCTTGATGTTCTGTCCTGCACAATATTTCAGGATCAGCGAGACCTGCTCGGTGGTATCAGGCAGCACCACGACCATCGGCGGCTGCCGATAGGCGGTCAGGCCGTCGGATTCGTAGGCCCGCATCTCGGCAGGCGTATCGATCACGCCCTCGCCGGGCACGATTGCGCGCAAGGCGGCGACGATTTCGCTGCGACGCGCCAAAACAGCCTGGTCGCTTGCTGGCATCATGATGGCCATTTTGAGAAGCCTTCGTCCGACGGATGGAATTGTCTCGGCAAATCAATCATGTCTTGCCGTCTTTGGGTAGGTCCTCCGAAGGTCGCATTGCTTTGTTGCAGCGCAAGTTCTCTCTGGGACAAGTCGGCTATCATGAAACCTGTCAAAGTTTCGCGGCTTGTCCACTTACATCGGACCTGCCAAAACCACGACCCTCCATCTGACCCGGGAAGAGACGAAGAGCACACTTATGACAAAACTGACTTACGGCGCGCTGACGATCCTCACCCTCATCGCCACCGCACCCGCCGCGATGGCGCAGGATGTCGCGGCCGGCAAGACATCGTTCAACAAATGCCTGGCCTGCCACGCGATCGGCGAAGGCGCCAAGAACAAGGTCGGTCCCGAGCTCAACGGTCTCAACGGCCGCAAGTCGGGCACCACCGAGGGCTACAATTATTCGGATGCGAACAAGAATTCCGGCATCACTTGGGACGAGGCCGTGTTCAAGGAATACATCAAGGACCCCAAGGCCAAGATCCCCGGCACCAAGATGGCGTTCGCCGGCATCAAGAACGAGACCGAGATCAACAATCTCTGGGCCTTCATTGCCCAATACGACAAGGACGGGAAGGTCAAGCAGTAAGCCTGCACAAGGTAGCCGCGGCAGCTTCGGTTCTGATCGGATCAGGATCGAAGCTGCGGCATTTTTTGTGACGCATAGTCTCACTCTCTCCACGTCATTGCGAGGAGCTCTTGCGACGAAGCAATCCAGAACCTCTCCGCGGAGAGCTTCTGGATTGCTTCGCTGCGCTCGCAATGACGGAGTATGACGCAAGGGCATGGCTCTTCCCGTTACATCTCGCTTGCAGACATCGCTTCTCGTCCTCGCGGCTTGTTTCGCCCGAGCTTTGCTTCGTCACTCCACCCTCTAATCCAAGAGGGCGCAGGGAAGGCCGGGTGCCGACAACGCACCCGCGGTCCGCTGCGCGAAATGCACACGCAGGAAGAACCGCACAGCAGCATACAGGTGGTGCCGATCACTCGGCCTTCCCTGCGCGGTGGTCGGACGGCTTATGCCGTGCTCTCCCGGGAGCCGAACTTTCCTTTGGCCTCCCTCGTCCTCGCGGAATTCACCGGTACCCGCGCCGGTTGACGCAGATGCCGCCTCCGCAAGAGCTTGACCGTAGCAACGACGGCCAGGACCACACGGTTTTGCCGTACGCACGGCCCGCCATTTCGCCCGCAGTTTTCCCGGCCCTGTCGACGAAGCCGAAAACTTGCAGACGAGACGAACCTAGCAGCGCCGTTCGTCCGCGCGCGGCCACGGGCTCACCGGGGACTACCCTCCCTGCCCGCACCTCTCGCGCCCGACGCTGCCGCGTCCACCGCAGACCCGGCTCGCGAAAATGACGACCTCATGATCGCCCCTCTTGAGTGAGCCGGGATGCACGACACATACGCCGAAACCGAATTTCGGTAAAGTGGAATATTTTCGCGGAAGAGGATTGACTGCGGGCGACACAGGCAAAGTGCCACGTCTTTTGCCGTCGTCGAAAGATCGTGGGCACAGCGCAAGTGCGCCTTTGCCCACCCCAAGAGAGTTCGAAGACGCTCTAATCGGCGGCCGCCTGTGCCGGGGCGATTTTTCCGATCATCGTCTCGATCTCCGCTTTGACGCGATCCGGCACCGCGTTCTGCACCATGTGGCCGAGATCGGGCAGCACGATCAGCTTCGCATTCGGCACCGTGGCCGCGAACGGGCGGGCGTGGATGTTGGTCCTGACCGTCTTGTCGGGCTCGCCGGCGATGACCGTGACCGGGGCTCTGATCTCGCCGTAGCGCGGAGCCTGCGCGGCGACCGCTTCCTTCAGCGTCACCAGATCATAGGCATTGGCGATGAATTCGCGCGGACGCAGCAGCAGCGGTGTTGCGGAATCCTTCACGAAACCGTCCGGCATCGTCTGCGGCAGGAACACGTTGCGCGCGCCGGCTTCGGCAACGAAATAGCCGAGCGGCAGCGTGACGGTGTAGGCGAGCAGCGGACCGATCACCGGCGTTGCAATGATCTCGTTGTATCGGCCGACGCCGCCGCGCCAGGGATGGGTGACGGGCGCAAGCATGACGAGGCCCGCGACGCGGCCGGGATGATCGAGCGCAATCCGCGCACCGAGCGCGCCGCTCCAGGAATGCACGACGAAGATCGCACGCTCGATCCCGAGCTTGTGAAGCGCATCGTCGATCATCCGCGCCTGGACCTGCGGGGTGGAATCCTGACGCCGCGCGCGCGTGCTCCAGCCGTGGCCGGGACGGTCGACCAGGATGACGCGATGGTCTTTGGCGAGGAGATCGCCGAGCGGGCGCCGCATCGCTTCGAGATTGGAGCTTGCGCCGTGCAGCATCACGATCGGCAGGCCTGCATCGCGCGGACCGATATCGACGACGTGAAGCGTCGCCCCGTCGACCTCGACCATCCTGCCTTGCGGCGGAAAGGCCCGCTGCACCGCCACGATTCCGGCCTGCGTGACCAGCGCCAGCAGAACCAGCGCCGCCACGACTGACATTACGATCATGGAGAGAATCCGGGAGAGCCTGGGCACAGGGGAGTTACGGGTCCGATCGGCGGCAGTTTCGATCCACCGGCTTTCCATGCGTCCACCAAAAGCGCCGGGGCTGTGGATATGTGCATAATTGAGGAACGTAAAAACTCAATGGAATCAACAATATTCTCAGACGACACGCAAGCCTCGGAACAGCTTCATGCAGCCGTCATCGCGGCTTCCATATAATCGCCATGGTCGGTTCCGCCATCTAGGCGCGGGTGGGCGCCGATCCTCCTCGCAGGCCCCAGGGGATGTGGGAAAGACCGGCAGAATTTGTCCTGGTTTGAACCGAAGGATTTTTCGATGAGCATCAGATCGAACGACAGCGCGATCGACGAGATCGTCGCAAGCTGCAACGGCGACCTGCGCGGCGCCGTGCGGGCACTGCTCCTGATCAACGAGCACCTCGAGACGGAGCTTGCAAAGGCTTACGCCGCCGCCGCCGATCGCGGCCTGGTCGAGCGCGGCGGCAGCGTCCTGCATTAAGCGCAGCCTAGTTCGAGCCGTCCTCGGCCTTTTCCTCATCGGGCGTGGGCGCGGGACAGGCGCGGATCGTCGAACGGGCAAGCTTGGCATCGGCCCTGGACTTGTAGGGACCGTCGCCGAACCAGATGTCGCCGATGATGACCGGATTGCTGGTCACGATATTGCATTTTCCGGTCGCGCGGTTGCCGACCACCCAGAACAGTCCGTCGGCGAAGCTCGACGCCCCCGACGCCAGCAGCAAGCACCCTGCAAAGATCAAACGCTTCATGGCTTTGGCTCCTGCCATTGCAGGTAGGCCTGCGGCGGCATCGGCAATAGTCCGCAAGACGCCGCGCCTTCGAACGTGGTTAACCCGCGCCGGCCGCAATCATTCAGGCAATGATCAACTTATCCGCTAGATGTCGCGACCTTCGACCTTCTCGGTCAACGCCTTGACCTGATCGGGGATCTTTTCGAGGTGCGGGTTGACCGCGAGTGCCTTGCGATAGGCCTCGAGCGCGCGCTTCTCGTCGCCGACCTCCTGCATGATCATGCCGAGGCCTGCGAGCGCGCCGAAATGGCGAGGCTCCCGGACCAGCACTTGCTGGATATCGGCCAGCGAACGGCCATAGTCGTTCTGCATGTAGTAGAGCGTGGCGCGCCGGTTCCAGGCCTCGATGTAGTCGGGCCTGAGCTTGATGACCGAATCCAGCAGCTTGATCGCGACCTCGATCTTCTTGGCGTCGACCGCGGTCTTGGCGCGCGCCATCAACAACGCCGCGGTGTCGCTCGGTGTCTGGATCCAGATTGCCCAGATCCGCGCTTCGACATGCTTGGCGCTGGCTTCGTCGGGTGCCGCCTTCAGCGCGCCGAACAGAAACTCGAGATTCTTGCTGCGGTCGACCTTGGGCAGCTTGGCCGGTGCCTCGGGAAGCTTCTTCTGCTTGCCGGGCGGCTCGACCTGCTGCGCCAGAGCTGGAGCGAGGCCGACACTTCCCAGCACAAGTGCCAGACACAGGGTGCGCGGATGCGGGAATCTCAAAGCCATGGCCGAAGTCTAAACGCGCAAAGCCGCCCTTGCAAAGCAGGGCGGCGTCAAACTCGTGTGAGATCGTGGTCTTGCGGGCGCGCGGGCGTCCGGCAGGGCGAGATCAGCCCTGACGTGCCTTGAAACGGCGCTGCACCTTGTTGATCACATAGACCCGGCCCTTGCGGCGGACCAGGCGGTTGGCGCGATGGCGACCGCGCAGCGATTTCAGCGAGTTACGGACCTTCATGGCAGAATCCTGAACGTTCGAAAGGCCGTGTTCGGCACTACCGTTTCGGCACGCGCGAATGTGGCAAAATGAGATTTTTCCCGCTGGCGGACCGACCGCCCGGGACGGGGCGGTTCTTAAGGCATGGCGGCAGGTGCTGTCAATGTTAACTGCCGCCTTCCGAACCGGCAAATTCGCGAAAACAACCCCATGCACAGTCGAACGGGCCGGATCGGCCTGATTTATCCCCGGGGGTTCAAGGCGTTCAAGGACACCTTGCCAAATTCGTTATATCATATAATCAATTCGGCAACCCGTCGGGAGGACACCCATGCCGAAGCTGAAGCTGCCTGATATCGACAAAGTCGTCGCCATCGACATCCACACCCATGCCGAGGAGCCCTGCGGCTGCCATGCCGACGACGGCTATGACGACTTCCAGGCGCAGATGGCGGAGTACTTCAAGTCGCCGAACAAGCATCCGCCGACCGTGCCGGAGACCGCGGCCTATTACCGCTCCAAGAACATCGCCGCCGTGATCTTCCCGGTCGATGCCGAGCGCGAGACCGGCTTCCGCCGCTACAACAATTACGAGATGCTGGAGGTCGCCTCCGAGCATCTCGACGTCCTCATCCCCTTCGTCTCGATCGACCCGCACAAGGGCAAGCTCGGCGTCCGCGAAGCGCGCAAGCTGATCGAGGAATACGGCGTGCGCGGTTTCAAATTCCATCCGACCATGCAGGGCTTCTACGCCAACGACCGCATGGCCTATCCGCTCTACGAAGAGATCAACAATGGCGGCGCGATCGCGCTGTTTCACACCGGCCAGACCGGCGTCGGCTCGGGCATGCCGGGCGGCATGGGGATGCGGCTGAAATATTCCAACCCGATGTACATGGACGACGTCGCGGCCGATTTCCCCGACCTCAAGATCATCCTCGCCCACCCTTCCTTCCCCTGGCAGGAGGAGGCGCTGTCGGTCGCGACCCACAAGCCCAACGTCTACATCGACCTGTCGGGCTGGTCGCCGAAGTACTTCCCGCCGATCCTGGTGCGCTACATCAACTCGATTCTGCAGGACAAGATGCTGTTCGGCTCGGACTGGCCGGTGATCACGCCGGACCGCTGGCTGTCGGATTTCGCCAAGATCGACATCCGCGACGAGATCCGGCCGAAGGTGCTCAAGGCCAACGCGAGGAAGATTCTGGGGATCTAAGCGCATCCCCTCATCGCGTCGCGCATCGAGGGCTTCGATCGAATGACCGAAGCCCTCACGCTCAACACTCAGACCTGCGCCAGGCCTCCATCGGCGAACACTTCGCCGCCGGTCATGAAGCTGCTGTCCGAGGACGCCAGGAACGCGGCCACCGCCCCCGTCTCCGAGGGATCGCCGACACGCCCGATGGGCGTGGTGCTTCCGAGCGCATCAAATGCCTCCTCGCCGACGATCTCCAGCGCCAGCTCCGTCTTGATCGGCCCCGGAGACAGCACGTTGACGCGGATGCCGGTGCCGCGCAGATCCAGCGCCCAGCTTCGTGCCAGATTGCGGATCGCGGCCTTGGTCGCGCTGTAGATGCTGAATTGCGGCGTTCCCATCACGCCCGTGCTCGAACCGGTCAGGATGATCGACGAGCCTTCCCTCATCAGCGGCAGCGCCTTCTGCACCGAAAACACCAGCCCCTTCACGTTGACGTCGAAGATGTGATCGTAGTGCTCGACCGTGATCTCGCCGAGCGGCGCAAACAGCCCCGTTCCGGCATTGGCGAACAGAATGTCGAGCCCTCCCCGTTCGGCTTTCACTGCCGCGTACAGCCGGTCGAGATCGGAGAGGTCTGTGACCGATCCCCTGATCGCGCGCGCCGAGGACCCGAGTTGCGCCACCGCGGCGTCGAGCGGCTCCTGGCGCCGCCCGAAGAGATAGACGAACGCGCCTTCCTCGATGAACCGTTTCGCTGCTCCCAGTCCGATGCCGGTTCCGCCGCCGGTCACCACTGCCGTCTTGCCTTGTAGTCTGCTCATGATGTGCTCCTTCACTGAGGTTGCACTGAGCTGGCGGCGTACCCACTTATCGACAAGTATGCACCTTTTGGTAAGTGCCCAAAAATGTCAGATCCAGCCTTTCCGCCCACGCAGTCTCCACCGGATGTCCAGCGTTGCACGCCGACCTTGCCCGGCTTCACATGCGGCCTCGATGCGACCTTGCGGGTCATCGCCGGCAAGTGGAAGCCGCTGATCCTGTACTTCCTCGCCCAGGACGGCCCGACCCGCTACGGCGAACTGCGGCGCGCCGTGCGCGACGTCAGCGACAAGATGCTGATCCAGCAACTCAAGGAATTGGAAGCCGACGGTCTCGTGAAGCGGACCGACTACAAGGAGGTGCCGCCGCGGGTGGACTATAGCCTCACCCCGTTGGGCCATAGCCTCGCCCAGGCTCTCGTGCCGCTCTGCACGTGGGGCACGGAGCACATGGCGGAGGTCAGCCAAGTCTTCGCCGAGCGGGCGACGTGGACGCGGCGAGGACGTCAGCCGACTATCTAGCTTGCGCGGTGGGCCACAAGCCGAAATGCCGACTTGCCACCCGCGCCCTACCGAACCTGCGCTCGCAGCGCGATCCAAAGAGCAAACAGCTCAGCGGGCGCGGGTCGGTCACCGCTGAGCGCGGTCTGCACGAGAACAAGCTTCAGGTCCGGATCGACAAAGACAAATTGTCCGCGGAAACCCTGGAGCGAGAAGCGCCTGGTGTCTGCGGAAAACCAGACTTGATAACCGTACTTCGCCAGGGGGGAGTCCGTGGGAAGCGCATCAGCAGCCGATGCCGTGAGCCAGTCTGCAGGCACGATCTGCTTGCCATTCCAGTTGCCGTGATTGGCCAGCATCAGGCCGAGGCGCGCCCAATCGCGCAGCACCGCGTTGACATAGGCAAACGTGATTTCCTGCCCGGTCGCATCGACGATCCACGTCGCATCGGCTTCCGCCCCCATTGGCTGCCAGAGTTTTTCGGCGGCATAGTCGGACACGGTGCGCTTGGTGGCGGCCGCGAGCACAAGGCCCAGCACCAGCGATTCAGCGGACGAATAAGAAAAACGCACGCCGGGCGGGGAGAGACGCGTATTGAACTGCTTCACCGCGAAGAGGCTGCCGGGAGAGCCCGGCTCAACCGTCATACGGGCCAGCTTGTTGATATCGCTGGATCTGCTGCCGTAATCCTCCGAGAACGCGACACCTGAAGACATCAGTAGCAGAGCCTTGATCGGCGTCCGGCCGTATTCGGTGTCCTTCAGGTCAAGGACATAGCTTTCCGCGAGATCGTCGACGGACCGGATGGCGCCCTCCTTGACCGCGATCCCGATGAGCAGCGAAAGCACGGTCTTCGCCATCGAGAACGACGCCAGGCGATCCCGATCGGTGCGTCCGTACTGGTAACGCTCGACCAGAATCGTATTGTCTTTCGCAATCAACAGGCCGGTGACCGGTTGCCGATCGAGGTAGTCATCGAGCGTCAGCTTGAGTCCGGCGAAGGCATAGTGAATGACGGGTTCGTGCGCTGCGCGAGCCAGCGGGATCGACTGTTTCGGAGCACTGATGGTGCGTGCGGGAAACAGCGTGTCGTAGCGGCTCAGCGCGCCTACCCGGCAGCGCTTCTGATCGACATAGTCGATTCCCTTGCAAGCCGGATATCCGTCCTGCTGGCCAAATTCGTCTGCCGTCGGTCCATCCGCACGAAAGCGGGGACCGGCGGCTTGTGTTGCCGGCTCTGCTTGGGCGAAGGCGCGCTGCGAATTCAGCGTAAGCACCTCCAGAAGGAGGGGAAACGCCACCGCACTGGCGACGCGAAGTAGCTGTTTGAAGCTTCGTCCGATCATTGAGAGGGCACCCAAAGCAAATGAAGCTGGGGGCAGATGCTAAATGACCCTCATGCGTTAGCCAATGCCGGCTTGGGATCAGCAGCAGCCTCACGGGTACCGATCAGCCAAGTCCGCCAAGGCTGATCAGGAGACACCCGTCGACCCGTCGATGTGTTGAGATAAAAATTCGGCGTCCTCACCGACACCCCAGAGAAATGCCGACTGGACCTTGTGCATTCGAGGCAAACCGAGAAAATAAACGCCGGGAACTGCGGTAACTCCCCGACGCTGGATGGGTGCTCCACGCGCGTCCAGCACATCGCAGTTGATCCATCCGAAATCATAGCTGTAGCCGACCGCCCATATGACAGTGGTTATCGCAACGGAATTCAGATCGAGCATCGCGATTTCTGGAAGACTCTTTGGCTGCTTGGCCATCAGATCTGAGAACTCGCCAGCGGGTGGGGCATCGATACCATTAGCCTCGATATGCGCGTCGATGGCACTAACCGCTTGTCGGAACGTCTCGTCACCTGCGTCGAGGTTTGCATTCAGATCCGTTGCGAAAAAGACGCACGTTTTCTCAACATGCTGAAGACTGCCGAGAAGCGTCACCCCGCGCTCCGCTAAGTCACGCAAATCAACCGTTGCGCCTCCCTTGTAACCAGTAACCAGAGGCGGCCTGAAACCCGGTTGAAGCACGTCAACAGTCCGGTTGTTGAGGCCCATCTCTTCGTTCCATCTGCCGGTGTCACGCCCACGATAGCGTCTTGGAACACGCCGGTGTCCGCGCAGGGAGTAGTATACGCCCCGTCCCTGGAGAAGCAGGTCCTCTACGATTTGAAAGCCGGACGCGCCGGACCCCACGACCAGGACATTGCCGGGCGGAAGATCGGACGGACGGGTATAGCGGCTCGCCGTGATTTGGCGGACGCTCGCCGGCAGATGTGCAGCGCAGGGCGGCAGTGTCGGCAATTGATAGGGGCCGGTTGCTACGACGACGTTAGCCGCCGCCATGGACATCGAGCCTGCGCTCACAACTAGACGACCACTCTCGTCTCGATTCAACCCGGTAACATTCACCCCGCAACGCAGGGGCGCTACATTGCGGGCAGCGTAGTCCGAGATAAACCGAACGATGTCATCTCGTTCAGAAAAGCCATCGGGGTCGTCTCCATCATAGGCCCTCCCCGGAAGCCGGATCATCCAGTTGGGAAATTGGAAATGAAGGGAATCCCAACGCTCGCTGCGCCATCGCTCGGCGACACGGCCGCGCTCCAGGATGACGTGCTCTCTTCCGGATTTCGCCAGGTAATAACTCAATGCCAGTCCGGCCTGGCCGCCGCCGATCACGATCGTTTCCACCAACTCGAGCATGACAGACACCTAGACTCCGCGGGGGGAGCGAGTTGGCCAGTCCTTGCTGCGCCAAATGGACATCTCCAATGCCTTGGGTGTCATTCGGGTTTGATCTGCGCCGTGCGGATCACATTGCCCCAGCGCTCGGTCTGCTCGGCGATGAGCGCGCCGAAATCGGCCGGTGAGCCCGGCAGCGGCGCTCCGCCGAGGTCCGCCAGCCGGGCCTTGATGCCTGGATCTGCGAGAGCCGCATTTATCTGGACGTTGAGCTTCTCGACTATTTGGACCGGCGTGCGTTGGGGCACTCCAATCCCGACCCAGCCGACCGACTCGTAGCCGAGCACCACCTCCCCCACGGGCGGGATATCCGGCAGAGCGGGAGACCTTGTCGCTGTTGTTACTGCCAGCGCGCGCAGCTTCCCGGACTTGATATGCTCGAGTGACGAGAGAATCGGGTCGAACGCCAACTGAATTTCGCCACGCAGAAGGTCGGTCAACATGGCCGCCGATCCTCGATAGCGCACATGCACGATGTCGATGTCCGCCATGATCTTGAACAGCGCGCCGGCCATGTGCTGGGGACTGCCATTGCCCGCAGACCCGAAATTCAGCTTGCCCGGGTTGGCCTTGGCATACGCGATCAGTTCCGCCACGGATCTGACTGGAAGCGAAGGATTCACGACCATGATGAGCGGAATTCGCATGATTCCGGCGACCGGCGCGACATCCCGGATGAAGTTGAAGCTGAGCTTCTCATACAGCGTTGCGTTGATGGCGTTGAACGATCCGGCCAGCAGGAGAGTATAGCCATCAGGATCCGACGCCACGACGGCCTCTGTCCCGATGTTGCCGCCCGCGCCCGGCCGGTTCTCGATGGTGCAGGGCTGCCCCAGGCGTTCGCCCAACCATTGACCGATCAGTCGGGCGCTGATGTCGGCGGCGCCTCCCGCAGCTTGCGGGACGATCACGCGGATTGGCCGCGCCGGGTAGGTCTCCGCTCGCGCGGTCAGGGCCACCGCCGGGAGGGTGGCAAGTCCTGCGGCAAGTTGAAGCAATCTGCGGCGGGTGACCGTCATGACTCCTGTCCTTGTGCTGCAACTGATGGCTGTGACAGTGTCATGCGCCTTGGTTTGCCGCTTTGCGGCTGGCTTACTTTATCCTTACCTTAAGCTTCATTTCGAGGGGCAGGCCGCTCCCGCGAATATCGGAGTGAAACTTGCTGTACCGGTTCGAAACGTACGTGCTCGACACGGACCGCCGGGAGCTTCGGAAAGGCGACGAGCTGGTACCGCTGGCGCCTCAGGTCTTTGATATCCTTGTCCTTCTGATTCACCATCGCCACCGCGTCGTAAGCAAGGACGAGCTCATCGGCGCGGTCTGGGGCGGCCGCATTGTATCGGAAAGCGCATTGACGACGCGGCTGAACGGCGCTCGCAAGGCAATCGGCGACACTGGCGAGGCACAGCGACTGATCAAGACTCTGCGCCGCGCAGGAGTCCGTTTTGTAGGCGAGGTAAGAGAGGAAAAGCAGCCGGCGGTCACTCCGACTGCGCCAACGCCAGTCGCCGGCACGGCCTCGCTGGAACAGCCATCGATCGTCGTTCTGCCCTTTGCGAACCTGAGCGGTGATCCGCAGCAGGACTATTTCACTGACGGTGTCGTCGACGACATCATCACCGAGTTGTCCCGATTTTCTGAATTGTTCGTCATCGCGCGCAACTCGAGCTTCACCTACAAGGGCAAAGCCGTCGATGTCCGGACCGTGGGACGCGACCTGGGCGTGCGGTATGCGCTGGAAGGAAGTGTACGCAAAGCCGCGAAGCGCGTTCGCATCACCGGGCAGCTGATCGACGCCGAAAGCGGAAAGCATATCTGGGCCGATCGTTTCGAGAGCTCGGTCGAGGACATTTTCGCGATGCAGGATCAGATGGCGCATAGCGTCGTGGGCGCGATCGCGCCCCGGCTGGAACAGGCAGAAATCGAACGGGCGAAGCGAAAGCCCACGGAAAACCTGACCGCCTATGATTGCTTCCTGCGCGGCATGGCGGACTGGCACGATTGGACCCGGTCCGGTCACGAGGCGGCGCTCAAGCACTTCCGTCGCGCGACTGAACTCGACCCGACCTTCGCGAGGCCGCATGCGCTTGCCGCCGGGTGCTATCTCATGCGGAAGTCGAACGGGTGGGTCGTCGATCGCAAGACGGAGATGGCCGAGACCGAACGCCTGGCGAGACTGGGCGCAGACCTGGGCCGTACGGATGCCGTCGCGCTCGCCTGGTGCGCACACGCGCTTGCTCACGTCGTCGGTGACATCAAGGCAGGTATCGCCCTGATCGATCATGCCCTGCAATTGAACCCGAACCTTTCGGTTGCGTGGCAGCGAAGCGGTTGGATCCACGTCTATGCCGGAGAGCCCGAGGTGGCGATCCAGCACGTCCGCAATGCCATGCGCCTCAGCCCACTAGACCCCCTGATGCATCTCGCACACTGCGCCATTGCTTACGGATATTTCTTTCTTGGAGATCTCGATCAATCTTCCGCCTGGTCTGATCGTGCGCTGCAGATGCGACCCGATTGGCCAGCTGCACTGCGCGTCCTGGCGATGAGCCACGCCCTGGCCGGTCGTGAGCGAGCAAGACAAGAGGTGATGACGCGGCTACGAGCGATGCAACCTACGTTGCGGCTATCGAACCTTCATGAACAGATATTCCTCAAGCGGCCGGAGCACTTTGAGAAATTTATCAGCGCCATGCGTAAAGCAGGACTGCCCGAGTAGCCGAACTGCGCCTGCCACTGCCCTGAGTTCGGATTGGGCCAATAAGCGACGTCAGAGCGCCTACTCGATCACCACATCGGCCCGCGTCAGCAGGGCCGGCGGCATGTTGACGCCGAGTGCTTTGGCAGTCTGGAGGTTTATTACGAGTTCGTACTTGGTCGGCCGTTCGACCGGCAGATCGCCAGGTTTCGTACCCTTGAGAATCTTGTCGATGAGGGTCGCAGACCGACGAAACTGATCTGGCAAGTCAGTTCCGTAGCTCAAGAGGAAGCCCGCTTCGGCGTATTCTCTCACCGCAGAGATTGCAGGCAGCCGATGTCTGATGGCCATGACGCCAATCAGGCCGCGATGGTTGAACAGCACTCCATCGCTCAGCACGATGAGCACCTGCGCGCGTTCACTCACCATCGTCGCGAACGCTTGTTCAAGTATGTCCGAGCCGCGCGCCTCGGCCGGAACAAGCGTCAACCCCAGCGCCTTGGCAGCTTCCCGCAGCGACGCCAGCCGGTCCTGATTGGGCGGAAAGTCCGGATTCCATAGAATGCCCACACGCGAGAGGTTCGGCAGAGTGTCCTTCAGAAATTCGAGCCGCTTGCCGTTGATCTCATCGCCGGGCTCGGAGCTAAACCCAGTGATATTGCCACCCGGACGCGCCAGACTGGCGACGAGTCCTGCACTGACCGGCTCGGCACTGTTGGCCATCACGATCGGGATCGTCCGGGTCGCCTTCATGGCTGCAACCGTGGTCGCATTGGTTCCGGACACGATAACGTCCACGCCGAGCCCCACCACCTCTGCGGCAAGCGCCGCCAGCCGCCCCACGTCTCCGTCGGCAAAGCGGTACTCGATGACGACATTCTCGCCGACGCGATAGCCAAGACTCCGCAGGCCGGCTTCGAAGGCTTTAACATTGCGAAGTGTTTGCTCCCGCGACGCGCTCGCGAGATATCCTATCCTGTAGACCCATCTTGCCGGTTGCTGCGCACGCGCGCCGAGCGGCCACGTTGCTGCCGCGCCGCCGATCAGCCCCATGAACTCGCGTCGTCGCATTGAGCACCGCGGAGTAAACGCCGGTCGATGTCCAAAGCCTAGCACTTTGCGATGAGACCGCCAGTGCGAACGGGCAATTAATGGTATAGCTGATGATTTACGAACTCCCTCAAGAGGAGTTCGTTGTGACCACAGCTGCCTGGAAGGATAGCCAATGCCCACCAAAGCCGTCGTGTTCGACGCCTACGGGACGCTCTACGACATCCAGTCCGTCGCAGAGGTCACCGAGGATGCGTTTCCGGGCTATGGGGAGATCATCACGCAGGTCTGGCGGATCAAGCAGCTCGAATACACCTGGTTGCGCTCGCTAATGCAGCGCTACCAGGATTTCGCCGCGGTCACCCGCGACTCGCTCGCCTATACGCTGCGCGTGCTCGGGCTTGCCTATGAGAGCGAGGCGTTCGAGGGTGTGATCGAGAAATATCTGAATCTCGATCTCTATCCGGACGCGACAACGGCGCTTGCGGCCCTGAAGCCGCGACAACTCGCGATCCTGTCCAACGGCAGTCCGGCCATGCTCGATGCGCTGGTGCGCAACTCCGGCCTCGATGCCCTGCTCGATGCCACCATCAGCGTCGATGCCAGGAAGATCTTCAAGCCGAGCCCGGAAGCTTATTCGCTGATCGGCGAGGAGCTCGGGACCGCGCCGAACGAGGTTCTGTTCGTGTCCTCCAATCCCTGGGACGTGGCGGGCGCAAAGTCGTTTGGGCTGAATGTCGCCTGGATCGAGCGGGTGACGCCGGGAGCCATGGCGCTGGCTTGCGTCGAGAACGAACTCGTGGCACCGCTAACGATGTTCAGGGCGATCCGCACCCAGATGGACGAGCTTGGCGTTGCGCCGGACCACCGCGTCAGGGCGCTGTCCGAGCTGCCAATGATTGCTTAGGCATCGCCGCCCGCAAGTCTGACATGAGCTGCCCGGAATGAGCCTGGAATCCGTTCGCGCCTTCTTCGCCGAGAAAGCCCCCGACATCTCCGTCATCGAATCCCCGATCAGTTCGGCCACAGTGCAGCTTGCCGCCGAAGCCTTTGGCGTCGAGCCCGGAATGATCGCCAAGACGCTGTCCTTGCGCGTCGGCGAGCGCGTGATCCTGATCGTGGCCGCCGGCACCTCGCGGATGGACAACAAGAAGGTCAAGGCGCAATTCGGCGGCAAGCCGAAGATGCTGGGGCTGGAAGAGGTCGCCGAGATCACCGGCCACGAGGTCGGCGGCGTCTGCCCGTTCGGGCTGAAGGCGCCGCTGCCGGTCTATTGCGACGTCTCGCTGAAGGCCTTCGACGTCGTGGTGCCGGCCGCGGGCTCGACCCACAGCGCGGTGCGCATCACGCCGGAGCGGATGGCCGAGCTCACCGCGGCCGAATGGGTCGATGTCTGCGAGGTCAGGCCGTAAAGCGGCACCGGATACGATGCCTGATGCATTTGCCCGCGAGGCAGGCTAGCATGGCGGCGATGACCGACGACAAGGTGAAACGACGACTGACCACCGTGCTGTGCGCTGACGTGTACGGCTATTCTCGTCTCATGGAAGCAGACGAGACCGGGACGCTGGAGACGCTCCGCCGCTACCGCGCGGCCATTGCGCGACTGGTCGAGCGTCATGACGGCCGCATCGTGAATACCTGGGGCGATGCCGTGATCGCCGAGTTCGCCAGCGTCGTCGAGGCCGTGCAATGCGCAGTCGAGATTCAGCAGGAAATCTCGTCGGACGCGCCCCGAACGCCCCCCATGCAGTTTCGCATCGGCATCAACCTCGGCGATGTCATGGTGGACGGCTCCGACATCTACGGCGACGGGGTCAATATCGCATCGCGGCTGCAAGAGCTTGCCGAGCCCGGCGGCGTCGTGATCTCGAGCTCCGTCTACGATCAGGTGCACAACAAGCTGTCCGTGGGCTTCGACTGCCTCGGTCAGCGCCCGATGAAGAACATCGCCCCCCTGACCAGTTACCGGCTGACCCTGGGTAGCCAGGCCACCGGACCAGGGAGCTTCGCCATCGAGGAGAGCGCAACGTCCTCAGAGAGAGCGCGTGCTCAGCGGATCGACGACAGGCGGGTGCCATCTTCGCCGACGAATGTCGTCTTGAACTGGTTCGCAAAGCTGCCTCGCCCGGTTGCAGCAGCCCTCACCGTGTCGGCCTTCCTGATTGCGATCAATCTGTTCACCAGCAACAAGATCTGGTTCCACTGGCCAGTGGCAGCCATTCTCTTCGGTATGGCCATGCGGATGGTGCTTGGAAGCAGGCCTGAATCGGACAGCAGAAGCGAGCGCTGAACAAGGCGGCACGACAGCGTCCTGGCGCTGCGCGTGCCTCCGGATCATGCATTCAATAGAGTCTAGTCGTCGTTATCGTCATAGGGACGCGGTTGCACCTGGGAAGGTGGCGGCGCATTGTTATAGCGCGGCGGCGGCGCGGCGCGATTGCGCGGCATCTGCTGTGGCGGCATCTGCTGCGGCGGCATCTGATTGTTGGACTGGAACACCGCGCGGCAGCCGCTCGAGAGCTGCGGCGTGTTCTGCTGCAAGCAGGCCGTGATGCGGCTCACGTCCGGAATCTGGTCGCTGCACAGGCGCCACACATCCGGTGTGCAGGCCATCTGCTGTTCCATGGTTCCACGATATTCTTCGGCGAATGCTGCGCCCTGCGCGACGATGCCGCCGACAGCGAGCGCCACACCCAGCGCAATCCGCTCTGTTCGCATGTCCAGTCCTTCTCGATTCCAGCGAATTCTCTTCAATCAATGAGGCGGGAGCCGGTTCTGGACCAACAAAAAAATGTGAAATCGAGCCTGGAACCTACTCCACCTTGCCGATCTTCTTCACGGCCGCGATCAGCCGCGTGCTGTCCAGCGCGACGAACTCGGCGAAGGCCGGCGCGTCCTGATAGGCGACGAGGCTGCCCGAGGTCTCGAACGCCTTGAGCACGTCGGGACTCGTCATCACCTGCGCCATCGCCTCGCGCAGGCGTGTCGCGACCGGCGCGGGAAGAGAGCTCTGTGCGAACAGCCCGGCCCAGATGTAAAACTCGACGTCCTTGTAGCCGAGCTCCTGGAAGGTCGGCACGTCGGGGAAGCTCGCGATGCGCTGCGCGCCGCAATTGCCGAGCACGCGCAATTTGCCGTCGTCGACCTGCGGCTTCAGCGTGCCGGGTGCCGCGGCGATCGCCTGCACGGTGCCGCCGAGGATCGCGGTGAGTGCCGGACCTGCGCCGCGGAACGGCACGTGCAGCAGCTTGATGCCGGCATTGCTTGCGAACATCTCCATCGCCACATGGAGCGTGCCATAGGGCCCTGACGAGCCGTAGGGGATCTGACCCGGGCGCTTCTTCGCATCCTCGACGAAATCCTGCGCCGTCTTCCACGGCGCGGAGGCGGGCACCGCCAATAGCGTGGGATCGGCGAGCACGCGCGCGATCGGCATGAACTGCGAGACCTCGTAGGCGACGGGGCGGTCGAACAGCCGGTCGGCCTCGGGGAGCACCGCGAGCGAGGACAGCGTCATCAGCAGCGTGTAGCCGTCCGGCTCGGCGCGTGCCGCCGCGGCATTGCCGACCGAGCCGCCGCCGCCCCCGGCCCTGTTGTCGACGATCACGGGCTTGCCGAGGATACGCTCCAGCGCCATGGCGACGGGGCGCGCGGCAAGGTCGGCCTGGCCTCCGGCCGGGAACGGCACGATCAGGGTGATGTTGCGCGAGGGGTAGGCTTGCGCGAAGACCAGGCCCGGTGCTGCAACCCCCAACAACGGCAATGCCGCAGCCGCGCGCAAGAGACCGCGTCGATCCATGATGGTGCCCTCCCTGATTTTTCTTGTTTTCGCTGCCAGCCTAACGCGCCAGGCGGCAAGAACAAGACGTTTACGAAATGTTAGCCATGTCGGGCTCCTTCCGGAACGCATGTCCGGACCCGCTGTTGCCCTCTCAGGGAGAGTGGATGATGCGGAATCTGGCGACCATCGACGTTGCGCTGGACGAGATGCTGGTGAATCTCGCGGCGATCGTGTTGCGGCTTTCAAAGCCCGAATTGACGCAGACGCCGGAAGCGCGGCGCGCCCTGGCGCAATCCGTCCATCAATATGCAGTTTGCGCCAAGCGTTCGAGCGACCCGCGCGTTCACGAATTGAAGTCGCAGCTGGAGGAAACGCTGAAGCCGAGCCTGCGCATCGTCGCGATCGACGGCGTGAAGGTGTCGTAGTCAAACACCGTCATTGCGAGGAGCCCTTGCGACGAAGCAATGACGGAGATCGTTGAAGCCGCGCGCGCTCCTACGACATCTTGGCTTTCCCGCGCGTCCGCCGCTTGCATGTGCCCGGCAGCTTGGCCGCGAGAAAATCACCGAGCGCTTCGACGCGCGCGGGGCGCGGGCCGCCGGGCGGGGTCACCAGATGCACGGCGCCTTCGGCCTGTTTCCAGTCCTTCAGGATCACTTCGACCTCGCCGGACGAAATCGCTTCACCAACGATGAACTCGGGCAACTCGGCGATGCCGAGGCCTGCGAGCAGCGCCGGCATCAACGCCTCGCCATTGTTGACGCGAAGCTGGCCGCCCGGGCGCACGCTGGCCTGCTCGCCGGCCGAATTGGTGTAGTGCCAGACGTTGGGCGTGGACAGATAGGCGTAGCTGAAGCATTTGTGCTCGGCCAGATGCATCGGATGCGTCGGCCGTCCGTGTTGCTTCAGGTAGGACGGCGCAGCCACGGTGTAGCGCGGCATGGTGAAGAGCTGCCGCGCGATCAGTGAGGAATCCGGCAGGCGCGCGATCCGCACCGCCATGTCGAAACCTTCGCCGATCAGATCGACGGTCGCATCGCTCAAATGCAGATCGACCGAGACTTCCGGATAGGCCTCGAAGAACTCCGGCAGCAGCGGCGCCACCGCCTTGATGCCGAACGTCATGGGCACGGCGAGCCGCACCAGGCCGCGCGGCGCCACCGATTGCGCCAGCGCCTCGTTCTCGGCGGCCTCGCCGTCGGCCAGAAGGCGCGTGGCGCGGTCGGCGAGCTTGTGGCCGGCATCCGTCAGCGCGAGGCGGCGCGAGGTGCGGTTGAACAGGCGGGCCCCGAGCCGCTCCTCGAGCCGGGTCACGGCCTTCGAGACCGTCGCCTTGGACATCGCGAGCTCGCTCGCGGCCCCTGCAAATGACCGTAACTCCACGACTTTCGCGAAAATCGCGAGCGCCTCGAAATCGGGGAGTTTTGCCATGGCAGCCGGTCCGATCTGAAGTTTAGGAAACAATGTGTTTCGATAGTTTCTATTTCTATACCACAGGCGGAGGCTTATCCAAGGGGTCATCAGACATTCAGGAATGGAGAAATCCAATGACCAAGAAGCTCTCGGGCAAGGTTGCCCTCGTCACCGGCGCTTCGCGCGGCATCGGCGCCGCTTCGGCCCGCGCGCTCGCAGATGAAGGTGCTGATGTCGCCATCAGCTATGTCGCCTCGCCGGACAAGGCGGAGGCCGTCGTCGCCGACCTCAAGGCCAAGGGCGTCAGGGCCCGCGCTTTCAAGGCCGACCAGGCTTCCGCGAAGGACGTCACGCAACTGGTCAACGACGTCGCCAGGGAATTCGGCAAGCTCGATATCCTCGTCAACAATGCCGGCGTCGCCGCCGGAGGTGCGATCGACGATGCCAATGCCGACACGGAAGCGCTCGCCCGTCAGGACCAGGTCAATGTGCATGGTGTGATCGCGGCGATCCGCGCCGCTTCGCAATTGATGGGTGAAGGCGGCCGCATCGTCACTGTCGGCTCGATGCTGGCCGACCGCGCTTCGTTCCCCGGCCTTGCCGACTACGTCGCCACCAAGGCAGCCGTGGTCGGCTACACCAAGGGTGCGGCACGGGATCTCGGCCCGCGCGGCATCACCGTGAACGTGGTGCAGCCCGGCTCGATCGACACCGACATGAATCCGAAGGATGGCGGCGAGTTCGCCGAGACCCAGCGCAAGCAGCACGCACTGCAACGCTTCGGCCGTCCCGAGGAAGTCGCCGCCGGCGTCGTTTTTCTCGCAAGCCCGGAAGCCTCCTTCGTCACCGGCACCGTGCTCAATGTCGACGGCGGATTTGGCGCGTGACGCCAAGCTCTCTCCTCCAATCAGGAACACGTCCATGATCGAACTCAGACCTTTCGCAAAGCTCGGCGGCGCGGACCACGGCTGGCTCAAGGCCAAGCACCATTTCTCCTTCGCCGGCCATTATGACCCCAACAACATGGGTCATGGCGCCCTGCGGGTGTGGAACGACGACGAGATCGCGCCGAACACCGGCTTTCCCGCCCATCCCCACGCCAACATGGAGATCATCACCTATGTGCGCGAGGGTGCCATCACCCACCAGGACAGTCTCGGCAACGAGGGCCGCACCGAAGCGGGCGACGTGCAGGTGATGAGCGCCGGCAGCGGCATCCGGCACTCCGAGTACAATTTCGAGCCGACGCAGACGCGGATCTTCCAGATCTGGATCGAGCCCACGGCGCGCGGGGGACAGCCCACCTGGGGATCCAAGCCGTTCCCGAAGGCGGACCGCTCCGGCAAGCTCGTCACCATCGCGAGCGGGATCGAAGGTGATGCCGACGCGCTGCCGATCCGCGCCGATGCGCGGGTGCTCGCCACCACGCTGAAGGCGGGCGAGAGCGCGGAGTACGCGCCGCAGACGTCACGGCACCTCTACCTCGTGCCGGCGGCGGGTGCCGTCGAGATCAACGGCGTCCGCGTCAACGCCCGCGACGGCGCCGCGATCCGCGACGAGGCCAGGCTGACGATCACCGCGCTGGAAGATTCGGAGATCGTGCTCGTCGACGCGGCCTGACGACCTCAACAAGATCAATCCATCAAATCTGAAACGGAGACCACCATGACCAAAGTTCTCGTCCTCTATTATTCCGCCTATGGCCATATCGAGGCGATGGCCAACGCCGTCGCCGAAGGCGCACGCGAGGCCGGCGCCACCGTCGACATCAAGCGCGTGCCGGAGCTGGTGCCGGCCGAGGTCGCCAAAGCCTCCTATTACAAGGTTGATCAGGCCGCTCCCATCGCCAAGGTCGAGGACCTCGCCAATTACGACGCGATCATCGTCGGCACCGGCACCCGTTTCGGCCGCATGGCCTCGCAGATGGCGAATTTCCTCGACCAGGCCGGCGGCCTCTGGGCCAAGGGTGCACTGCACGGCAAGGTCGGCGGCGCCTTCACCTCGACCGCGACCCAGCATGGCGGCCAGGAGACGACGCTGTTCTCGATCATCACCAACCTGCTGCATTTCGGCATGGTCGTCGTCGGCTTGAACTACGGCTTCGCCGGTCAGATG
Source organism: Bradyrhizobium tunisiense (assembly GCF_042263385.1). Taxonomy (NCBI): domain Bacteria; kingdom Pseudomonadati; phylum Pseudomonadota; class Alphaproteobacteria; order Hyphomicrobiales; family Nitrobacteraceae; genus Bradyrhizobium; species Bradyrhizobium tunisiense. Next base: position 616,553 of record NZ_JBHLEV010000003.1, on the reverse strand, counting down.
AAGCTCGACGAGGTCACAGGCGGCGCGCCCTATGGCGCCACCACGATCACCGGCGGCGACGGCAGCCGCCAGCCCAGCGCCAACGAGCTCGCCGGCGCGCGGTACCAGGGCCGCCAGATCGCGGAGACGGCAAAAAAACTGCACGGTTGACGGGGATCGCGGCATTCCCGTTCGGGAATGCCGCACCGTTTGGTGCAGCGGCGGCATTGCCGCCGCCCGACATTCAGACGCTCTTCTTCCTGACAAGCTCGCGGCCGATCGGCCGCACCGGCTCGCTCCGCAGCACCAGCGATGTCGTGACGGCACCGAATCCGGCAATGCGATCCACGATCGTCTCGAGATCCTCAGGAGCGGGAACGAGCACCTTGAGCACGAAACAGTCATCACCGGTCACACGATGGACTTCGATGATGTGGGGAATCTCCGCGAACCTCTTGAGGCATGTCTTGATGTGCTCATGCGTGGTCCGCAGACGCACCAGCGCCATCAGACCAAGCCCGAGCGCGCGCGGATTGATGCGAGCGCCGTAGCCCTCGATGATCCCGGCGTCCTCGAGCCGTCTGACGCGCTCGGACACCGCGGGCTGGGACAACCCTACGGAACGGCCAAGCTCGGACAGCGGCACGCGCGCGTTGACCTGCAGCGCCTCCAGGATCTTCAGGTCCTTGGCATCGATGCTCCCGAAGCGATCCAACCGAATTCTCCATTTCACCTTGAGATCATCGGTAAACGGCCGATTGCGCCGATGACTTGCCATGTGATGCAGGACCGGGATCGGTCACACTGCCGCCTCAACTCAGATATCACGGGACGATCATGCACGACATCATCACATTGCCCGGCCTCGGCGGCTCAGGCGACACCCATTGGCAGACGCTGTGGGAATGCTCCGAGCCGCGCTTCACGCGATTTCGACCGGCGAACTGGGACCGTCCGGAGCTCGACGACTGGGAGCAATCGCTGCAGCGAGCGATCGTGCGCAGCCCGAAGCCGCCTGTCCTGGTTGCCCATAGCCTCGCATGCCTGCTGGTGGCGCATTGGGCCGCTCGCTTCCCGACCGCAATTGCCGGCGCATGTCTGGTCGCCGTCCCCGATCCCGACGGCGCCAATTTTCCTTTGGAAGCCGCCACGTTCAAGCCCGTCCCGGAGCGCGTCTTGCGCTTTCCTTCGCTGATCATCGCGAGCACGAACGATCCCTATGGCGCGATCGAGTTCACGCAGCGACAAGCACGCATCTGGCAGTCCGGTTTGGTCGCGCTCGGCCCACTCGGCCACATCAATGCGTCGAGCGGGCTCGGCGACTGGCCGCAGGGTCGCGCGCTGCTGGAGGCCTTTCGTGCGGGGCTTCCAAGATGACACACGCAAGTCTCGCTCGGATCAACGCTTCCCCTTGCCCATGGCCCGCGCCGCGAGGGCGGCGAGCCTGGGGTGGCGGCGCAGGCCCTGCGCGGCATGATCGCGCCATGCAAAGGGCAAGCCCCGCCAGGACAGCGCGACGCTGACATCGGTCAGCGGCACCCGCTCGGCGCCGAAGCGGCGCTTGTAGTCCAGATTGCCGATGCTGAGGTCGAAGCGGCGCACGCCCCGTGCATGCAGCCCCGCTATCGTGCGCTCGGCGACCAGCAGCCCCGGCGAGCAGCTCGACCATGAATCGCCGCCATGGCTGATGCGCAACAGGTAATAGGTCGCGCCGTGCATGACACCGAGCGTGGTGGCGACGATGCCCTCGTCGCAGACCAAGGCCGAGACGACGGCGTAGCCTTCCGCAAGGCCTTGGCGGGCAACCTCGCGATAGAACCGCGCATGGGTCTTATCGTTGAGGACGAACGGCGAGCCGAGCTTTCGCATGCGTGCCTGCTGCTGTTCGTCCATCACATCCAGCAGCTCTTGTGCGCGCGCGACATCCGTTGCGATCTCGAACCGCGCCCCCGCATGGCGGGTGAAAACGCGCCAGCAGCGCGGCATCTGCATGCGCTTGATCGACGCCTGGTAGACCCGATAGTCGTCGCCCGTCAGCACGAGATTGCAGTTGAGCGAGGAGGATCCCGTCCGGCCGAGCGACACCAGCGGGTTCGCCTTGCCGCCGACCTTTGCCGGCATCTTCCTCAGGCGGAGGAGATCGAGGCCATCAGGCAAGGCACGCAACGCCTCGACCAGCGCCTTGCCGATCGCATCCGTCGCCACCGCATCGTGCGCCAGGATCGGCGCGTTGTTGTCGGAGACGCCGAGATCGGCGAATTCGACGATGCGGATGCCGCGCCTGACGTGGCTGATCATCGGCACGATCGCGACGTCCTTGCCGGTGGCGGCATTGGAGATCACGGCGATCAACGGCGCGACGTCATCGAACGCCTGGTACCAGGCTCCCAGCCAGCAGCCATGCTGGAAAGCAGTGCGATGCCCGGCGTTCAGGCGCGAAGCGGCCTGGCCCCAGTCACGTACGAAATCGACCACGATGCCCGACGTGCTGGACACCCGACCATCTGGTTGCTCGACGCTGAGGACCGTCATCCGCGGGGCATACGATTACTGAATGTTGGCAGATAGATTGTGTTTTGTCGCAGACCACGGGGAATGTTGCTTATCGTTAAGCGATTGCCACGGCGGACAGCCCTGAACGCGACAAGCCGTCATTGCTTCGGTTCCGTCCGCGTGACGCACTGGAACCTCGCCAGGAAGTGCAGGCCGGCCACCGCCAGAGCGAACAGGAACCAGATCGGATTCTGCCGTTCGAGCAGAAAGGTCTCGGTCGCTCCATAATAAAGGCCGAACAGCCACACGGTCAGGAACAGCTTTGCCAGCGCGCCACTGCGGTTGTGAGCCTGTGCTGCGTGAAAATTGCGGAGCGGTGCGAGCACGAAGATGAGAATCACGAGCAGCAGTCCCGGCAGGCCGATGGTGACCACGAGGTCGAGATAGCTGTTGTGGCTGTGGGCCGCCGATGTCGCCCATTCGGCGCCCTGGGTGGTTTGCCGTGCCGTCACGTCGTCCCAGAAGGCCGCATAGCCGTGACCGATCATCGGCTTTTCGGCGACGGCCGCGAGCGCGAACTCCCAGATCGCGGAACGGCCCGTAAAGGTGGGATCCAGCGGAAGCAGCCGCGTCATGGCACCGAGCGCGGGGCTCAACACGCTGCCGACCGTCAGCAGGTTCATCGCGATCAGCGGCACGAAGCACATGATCCGCTTCAGCCACAGGCCGGGCGTGACATAGACCAGCGATGCGAGTGCGTAGATCGCAAGGCACAGCACCGACGACGTCTTGCCGCCGGTGAAGATCAGGAAGATGCCGGCGAGCGCTGCGATCACGGGGCCCATCACGAACGATCCGACGGCCGACAGATAGATGCCGACATAGACCAGGATCGTCATCACGGGTGAGGCGACGTTCTTGTGGCCAAAACTGCCGCGCCAGTCGCCGGCGAGCTGCGGCTCGGCGATATCGAGCGCGGTGTGGATCGAATATTGCGGCGCCAGGAAGACGCCGAGATAGCAGAGCGCGAGCAGCACCAGCGCGGCGGCGCCCAGGCACATGTTGAAGCTGCGCTGCGTCGGCGGCAGCAATGGCAGCACGACGGCGAGCGACGTCACGCTTGCGAGGAGCACGAACCGCTGGATCGAAACGCCTCGGCTTTCGGAGAGAACGATGCTGATGATCAGCCAGCCCACGAGACAGAGGTGAAGCGGCGTCACCAGGCTCTTCAGCGCCGGTCCATCCGTCGCGGCGACGAACAGCACCGCAATCGCAGCCAGGAGCCCCCAGGACACATAGGTCAGCGCCATTCGTCCGCCGACGACATTGCTGATGTCAGGGTTGCGCAAGTCGGGGAAGGGATCGAGCGTCACCAGCACCAGTAGCAGCGACGCGACGGCGACGAGACAGCGCGCAGCCTGCCCGGCATTGAGCCGCGCCAGGCCATCGCGCAGGACATGGCCGAACGATCGGGCCTCGAGGTCCATCATGTCAGCGGCGCTGCGGTCGATGCTCCGGTCCATGGCTCAAAACATCTGATGACGCCGGTGAAGCTCCAGGTCCTGGCTCAACCCTGCTGAGCGTCCCTCAACAGGCGTGCCGGGGGCCTGCTCCGCCGGTTGCCGCACGATGCTCCGCGCAATCTCGTAATATTGCAGCGCGCGTTGCTCCAGCGTGAGGCTGTCCAGGACAAAGCCGCGCGGATCGAATCCGCCGGCAGCACACCCGGCCCAGAACTTGTCCCAGCCCGCCTCGAATCCCGCGATGTCCAGGAACTTGGCTCCGCAGCGGTCGTCCCAATAGGGCACCGACGAGACCGGCGCGAACTGCACGCGGTGCGGATAGTAATCGGGATCACGCCAAGGACCGCCCGGATCCCAGGCGAACACCGGAACGCCGCAAGACAAGGCCTGCTGATAGGCGATGCCCTGGCTTTCGTTCTGGCACAGGAAGATCATCGCGCGCGAGCGCGCCAGCGCCGCCTGATAGTCTTCCTCCTTGTAGCTGCCGTAGCGCAGCTCCGTGAACGAGCGCCCCTCTTTTCGCAGACGGGCGCGGACGGGCTCGATCAGCTCCGCCGCATAGCGCTCGCGCTCCCAGTGGACCTTGTCGTAGATCAGCACGTCGACCTTCTTCTGCGATGGCTCAGACGGTGTCCAGAGATCGGTGTCGATGCCGACCGGCCATGCCTCCGTCTGGGGCCAATACGGCCGGTACATGTCGACGTACCAGGGGCCGGGCACCACGACCTTCTTGACCGGCAGACGCTTGAACAAATCGGGGTCGTCGAGCGGATGATTGTGGGCGGCCACACCGAGCAGGATCGGGTTCTTCCATGCGAACTTGTCGAGCAGGAAGGTGCGGCCGACGATGCAGGCGAGCTCGTCCGGGTGCTGCGCGATGTAGCCGTAATCGTTGACGCGGTAGCGGATGCCGAGCCGATCGAGCCCCGCGCAGAGATTGAGGAACACGCGAAGCTGTCCGCTCATGCGCGGCTCGCCGAGCAGCAAGCGACGCGCCACGCGCCGCAGATGCCGGTCGCCGGGGAACCAGCGGTCGTCCTTGTCCTCATAGAACAGGTTGAGGATCATCGCGTCGGGGTCGGGTTTGAATGTCTTTGCGGGCACTGGATTCCATCCGCGGCAGCCGGATGCGCATTCTCGCATGGGACCGGCTGTCGCACTCTTCCAAATTTGCCACAGGCTTAATGCCAGCGGCTTAACGCTAATTGGCGAAACCACGCTCACGCGTGCCTTCGCGGCAACGATCTCGCCGCAATGCAGGTATCATTCGCAAGCAACCAACGTTGCGATCGATCGCATCGTCCATTCAACAGATGCGCCCTGGTTAACAGACTCTTAAAGGCGAGCCGTGGCTCAGATCACTGCCGAAGACGTTCTCGATTTGCCGGCCAACACGCGCGTCGTTACGCCGGCCCGCCAGCCGCTGCCGTCGAGCTCGAGCACGTCGGTATCCATCGTCATTCCCGCCAAGAACGTTGCGGCCTATGTCGGCGAAACCCTCGCCAGCGCACTGGCGCAAAGCGGGGTGGGAGAAGTGATCGTGGTGGACGACGGCTCGACCGACGACACCGCCGCGATCGTCCGCGCCGTTCGCGACCCGCGACTGCGCCTGATGACGAATGATTCCGCCGGCGTATCAGCGGCGCGCAATCTCGGCGCGCGATCTGCCAGCGGCGAGTGGCTGCTCTTCCTCGATGCTGACGACCGCCTGCGTCCCGGCGCGGTGGCTGCACTGCTGGCGGCCGCACGCGGCGCGCCCCGCGCGGTTCTCGTCTACGGCGACTACAACACGATCGACAGCGAGGGACGGCAGATCGGCCGGCGGGGCCTGCTGAAGGGGCGCCGCAAGCCGTCGGGCGACGTGCTGGCCCGGCTCGCGGCCGGCAACTTCATCGTCAACGGCGGTATCGCGCTCGCGCGTGCCGAGGCCTTCCGCGCCATCGGCGGTTTCGACACCTCGCTCAGATACTGCGAGGATTGGCACTGCTGGTGCCGGCTTGCCGCGATCGGCGAGTTCGAGTTCGCTCCGAAGCTGCTGCTCGACTATCGCCTGCACACGGCCAACACCATGAACGCGGCGCTGCGAACGCCGAAGGATTTCTTCCCGGCAATCGCACGGGTGTTCGATGATGGGCTGATCCTGGCGAGACTGCCCGAGCGCATGACGGCCGGGCTGCGCCTCGCCGCCGAGATTCATCTCGTCACCTATTCGGCGATGCAGGCGGTCCGCTTCAGCAGATATCGCGACGCCTTCGCCTACCTCGCGATGATCGGCCGGCGATCGCTCAAATCGCTGCCGCGTGCCACGGTGAGGGTCGCCCTCGCCCGTTTCGGCATCTGACCGGCAGCTTCGGCGTCAGGACACGATCTTCGAGGCCTCGTAGGGCTTCGGCTCGACACCCAGCGCCGCCAGGGCGGCACCAAATGCAACCATGACCGGATGCATTGCGACGACGGCCTTCGACGACGTCAACAGGCCTGCGGCGCGAACCAGCGACAGCGGCAACCGTCCGAGCATCTGCGCGAACACTCGCGCCCGCGCGGCCGGGCTCTGCGCGGCCTTGTATTGCACACGATAGTTGATCGCGCCGATACGCAGGCCACGCTTTGCGATCCAGCCGAGGGTGGTGCGGCTCGTTGGCACGGTCTCGGTGATCACCGCCTCGGCCGTCCAGTGGAAGATCATGCCGGCATCGCGGCACCGCACGAAGAAGTCGCAATCGCCGCCGCCGAGGAAATTGAAACGCAGGTCGAAGGCGGGACGCTCGAACCGCTCGAAGGCCGCGCGCGTGATCAGGCAATTGCCGCAGCCATAGATCAGCGGCACCGCGCCGGAATAGTCGTAGGCCGGACAGAAGGCGGGATGACGCGAAAGCCAGGGCTTGCTGTCGTCGTCGAAGACCGGCAGCACCGGCCCTCCGACGATTTCGGCGCCGGTTGCTTCCGCGGTACGGACCATCAGCTCGAGCCAGTCGGGTGATGCGATCTCGTCGTCGTCGATCATCAGGAAGCGGGTCGCGGCGGGAAACAGCGCCTGCGCGGTCTCGAACGCAGCGTTGATCGCCTGGCAATTACCTTGCCGCTTCTCGACGAGACAGATGCCCTGCAGCCTGCCTTCGACCAGAAATTCCGCCGCGACCGGCGCGCTTTCGCGCAGTGCGGCGTCGTTCTCGACCATGACGACGGCAAAGGAACGCGGGGTACGCTGGTTCACCAGGGATTCCAGCGTCAGCCGCAAATGCTGCGGCCGGCGGAAGCAGGGAATGCAGACGACGATGCCGACCGACAGGTCGATGACGCGGGAGCTCGCCACGATCTCCCGGTCGGGATCGCGCACGGCATCCGAGATACGCATGGCGGACAGGTCTGTCGGGATCAATGTCATGACGCTCTAGATGTCCGAGATATGTTGAGAAAGCCCTGCTTCATCACACGTCCCACGACGGCACATCGCCGCGGGACAGATGCGTCCCGAAATGAACGGATGAGCGGAAGCGCGTGCCTGCGCCCCGCGCCGATCTCCCGGCCGTCTTGAACCGACATCATGCGCTTTAACCGGCTTCTCCCGCGAAATCATGCGTGCGTGATACTGCAATTCGCGGTCCATGTGCGAACGACGACCCAACATGGACAATGCCGTAGTTAATGCGCATGCGCATTAACCCGGCCGTAAGCACTGCGACCGGTGAGACGACGCGGCATCAGATTTGCTCTTCGGGCAGGCGAGTTTTTTCCTGTAAATTTGATTAGAACAAGCGCGGACAAGAAACATGAACAAGCCAGCCACGATCGATTTCGCGACTGCCACCGCGATCCATACCACGGCCGTTGCACCCGTCCAGGCGCTCCACGACCTCGTCGCCGGCGAAGCCCGTGACAGCCTGCTCGCCGTTCACGACGTGCTGCGCCGCGAGCTGCCGAAAGGCCAGCTCGCCATCTACGAAGCCGGCGGCGGCTCATGCAGCGTCCTGCCACCGGAAATGCTTGACCGCAGCAAGGTCACCGTCGTCGATATCGACGAGGACCAGGTCCGCAACAACAGTTACGCGGACGAGGCGATCCTCGGCGACGTGCAGACCTACCGCTTCGAGCCCGAGACCTTCGATCTGGTGATCTGCTATAACGTGATCGAGCATCTGCCGAACGTCGACGCCGCGCTCCTGAATTTCCGCGATGCGCTCAAGCGCGGCGGCATGGTGCTGATCGGCGCGCCCAATCCGCGCTCGCTGTCCGGCGTCGTCACCAAATATTCGCCGCACTGGTTTCACGTCTGGTTCTACCGGCACATCCGCGGCATCAAGGACGCCGGCCTGCCCGGCGAGCCGCCATTCCCGACCTTTTTTCACCCGCTGGTCACACTGTCCCGGCTCGAAGCATTCGCGGCCGCCAACGGCCTCGAGATGATCTACCGCCGCGAGGTCGAGAGCCCGCGCTATCCCGAGATGCGTCGGCGCAAGCCGCTGTTCGCCTCTCTCGTGGACACCGGCGCCGCGTTGCTGAACGCGGTGCTTCCGCGCGGCATCGACGTCCGCCGCGGCGACTACCACGTCATCCTGCGGAAACGCTGATCATCATGGCGCGTGCGCAGCCCATCACGGAGCAAGCGGAGCCTCGCGGCCACGCCGTGCGCGGTAACGAACCGTTAATCTCCAGGAATCTCACGCGCCCCGAGGGGCATGGGGACGCAGCGCGAAATGGCATGGGCTTAAACGCTTTGTTTGCCATTTCGGTGAATAGTCCCTCAGTGAGTATGGTTAATTTTCCCTGTTGCGTTGATTGGGCACCTATATCCCGGGTGCATGGCGTAGAGCGAAGAGTAACCCCTCAGCCTGCGGCAATTGGAATGAAAGCTGGGGATCATGCTTGACTACAACCAGCCGATAGATCGGACCGGACCGGAGCCCCAGCAACAGAGTCCTCAAGCCGGCTTCAACGTGCTGGAGCTCGCCAACCTGCTCTGGCGGCGCAAGATTGCGATTGCCGCGGCCGCTCTGCTCGGCGCAACGCTTGCCGTCACCGTGGGCAAGAGCCTGACGCCCCGCTACACCGCCACCGCCCAGCTTTATGTCGATCCGCGCGAGCTTCAGCTCGTCGACCGGGAGCTCACGCCGCGCGCCCAGGACGTCTCCGGCATGTCCATGGTGGTGGAGAGCCAGGCGCGCCTGATCACCGCCAACAGCGTGCTGCTCAAGGTGATCCAGCAGGCCGGTCTCGAGAAGGATCCGGAATTCGGCGGCAGCGATGCCAGGAGCCTGATGTCGTCGCTGCTCGGCTTGATCGGCCTGCAGCCCCGGGCGCCCTCCGCTGCGGCCAACAACGAGGTGCAGCTTGCGGCGCTCGAGGCGCTGAACAGGCACATCACGATCCGCAAGACCGAGAAGAGCTTCATCGTCGACATCGAGGTCTGGTCGATCGATCCGGCGAAGGCGGCGATGCTCGCCAACACCCTGACCAGCGCCTATCTCGCCGAATCCCGCAACTCGCAGGCCTCGGCCGCACGGCGCGCCACCAGCGATCTCTCCGGCCGCCTCAAGGAGCTGCGCGAGCGGCTGCGCGGCGCCGAGACCGCGCTCGCTACCTACAAGGCCCAGAACAATTTCGTCGGCACCCAGGACGCGCTGATCAGCGACCAGCAGCTCTCCGCCAGCAACCAGCGGCTTTCCGCGGCGCGCGCGGCGACGATGGACGCGCAGGCGCGGCTCGACCAGATCGAGGCGAGCCGCCGCACCGCGGCCGATGCCGGCGCGAATTCGGAAGCGCTGCAATCGCCGACGATTGCGAATCTGCGCGCGCAATATGCCGACGCCCGCAAGAAATATGCGGAGCAGGCCGGCGAGCTCGGGCCGCGTCATCCGGCGCTGCGCCAGACCGAAAAGCAGGTCGAGGACCTCAAGCGCACCATCAACGAAGAGATCGACCGCTTCGCCCAGTCCGCCAAGAACGACCTGACGCGGGCCCGCGACTACGAAGCTTCCCTCAACCGGGCCCTGGAAGCGCAGAAGCGGCAGAGCGTCCAGCTCAGCCAGGCCGCCGTGCGCCTGCGCGAACTCGAGCGCGAAGCCGACGCCAGCCGCGACGTCTATCAATCCTTCCTCAAGCGCTCCCGCGAGACAGAAGAGCAGGAGAGCCTGAATACCTCGGCGGCTCGGGTCATCGGCGAGGCGACGGTACCGCAACGGCGCTCGTTCCCGCCGGCGATGAGCATGTTCGCCATGATCGGCTTCATCTTCGGCGCGCTCGCAGCGTCGGGCTGGTTCGTCGCGGCCGAACTCCTGTTCGCCGGCGCAGCCGCACCGGCACCCGCACCAGCCCGCCCCGCGCGCAAGCCGATGCCGGAGAAACCGCGCGCTCGCGAAGTTTCGCGCGCGCAGGAAGCCTCGCGGCTCGAGCAGGTGTCGCGAAGCCCGGAAGTCGCGCAGATCCCGCCCGAACTTGCCGCGCCGCCGCTGCAACCCGCGATGGTCGAAAGGCCTCTGATCGAAAAGCCGCTGATCGCGCGTCTCCAGGAAGCCGACGTCATTCACACGCTCGGCGCCATTCTCGCCACCGGCGGCGGCGTCGATCTCACAAGGCTGGGCTGGCCGACATTGCGGCCGGGCTTTCCCATGACGAGGCTGCTCAACGCCTGGCGCGACATGCGCAGTGCCATGGCCCGGCGTGCCGGCGGCAAGGCAATGCCGGTCATCGCGCTCGTCGGCGGCGGCGAGACCACCGGACGCAACGTGAGCGCCTTGAATTTCGCACTCGCGGCTGCGCGCGACGGCGTCCGCGTGCTGATGATCGACGCCGATCATCAGGCCCACGCGCTGTCGAACAAGGTCAGCCGTCCCGGCAAGAGCGAGCCGAGCAAGCTCGGCTGGCTCTCCATCGGCAGCAAGGCCGCGCGTGAGATCAAGACGATCAACGGCATTTCGGTGCTGCCGGCCGGCGACGGTGATGCCGGCAAGGCTGCCGACGCGATCCGCAAGGCGATTGCACAGGCGCGCGCCGCGGGCGGCTATGACCTCGTGGTCCTCGACGGCCCCGCGATGCCCCTCTCGGCCGCCGGCCGCAAGCTGCTCGAAGACACCGACGCGCTGGTGGCGGTGCTGCCGACCAGCCACGACATCAACGACAGCCTGGAAGAGATACTGACCGCGCTCGGCAGCGCCGAGCGCAAGCTCGTCGGCGTCGTGCTCGACGAGCTCACCCCCGCAATCGAAACGCGCCAGCGAGGCAGACAATATGCTTGAGCGCCGCGTCAACCTCGACGGACGGGCAGCGACTGCCGACGTGCCGCGGACCACCGTCGGCGGGCTTCGCATGGCCGCGCTCGACCTGGAAGCCACCGCCGATTTCATGATCGAGGCGACCAATCCGGATCATCGCATCGGCCGTCCGTTGTTCCTGACCTCGGCCAATGGCGAGGTCCTGGCGCGCTGCTCGACCGAGCCGCAGACCGAACGCCTGTTCCGCGCCGCCGACCTCATCAACGCCGACGGTCAGCCGCTGGTCGCGGCCTCGAAGCTCCAATCCTGGTTTCCGCTGCCCGAGCGCGTCGCGACCACGGACCTGTTCCACATCGTCGCGCGCAAGGCGGAGGCGGTCGGCCGCACCTTCTACATGTTCGGCGCCAGCGAGGCCGAGAACCTCGCTGCGGTCGAGAACGTCCAGAAGATGTATCCGAAGCTCAAGATCGTCGGGCGCAGCCACGGCTATCTGCGCGGCGAGGCGCTGCGCGCCAAGGTCGAGGAGATCAACGCGCTTGCGCCTGATTACCTGTGGGTCGCGCTCGGCGTGCCCAACGAGCAGGCATTCGTGGAAGATTTCACGCCGCATCTCACCAATGTTGGCGTCATCAAGACATCCGGCGGCCTGTTCAATTTCCTGTCGGGCAGCCGCGCGCGCGCGCCGGAATGGATGCAACGAATCGGGCTCGAATGGGTCTGGCGCACCTGGCTCGAGCCACGCCGCCTGTTCTGGCGCTATTTGACCACCAACCCCCGCGCGCTCTATCTTCTCTTCAGCCGCAAACGGCCCCTCCGCTAAGAGAAGAGCAGAAGACGACATGACCGACCGACCGACCGTCCTCGTCACAGGGGGCGCGGGCTATATTGGCTCGCATGCCAGCCGCGCATTGACTGCTGCCGGCTATCAGCCCGTCGTTTATGACAATCTCTCGACAGGCCATCGCAGCTTCGTGACCGGCCCCCTGGTGACGGGCGATCTGCTCGACGGCACGGCGCTGGCCCGCGCCTTCGCCGACCACAAGATCACGGCGGTGATGCATTTCGCGGCGGCGAGCCTGGTCGGCGAATCCATGACCGATCCGCAGAAATATTACGTCAACAATGTGCAGGGAACGCTGTCGCTGTTGCAGGCGATGCGCAACGCCGGCTGCCATCGCATCGTGTTCTCCTCGACCGGCGCCGTCTACGGAAATGCCGACTCCAAGGAACTGCCGGAAGACTTTCCCTGCACCCCGATCAATCCCTACGGCGCGTCGAAGTTGATGATCGAGCGCATGCTCGCCGACTATCGCACGGCCTACGGCTTCGGCGCGTTCTGCCTGCGTTATTTCAACGCCAGCGGCGCCGATCCCTCAGGCGGCATCGGCGAGCTGCGCGACAACGAAACCCACCTCATTCCTCGCGCCATGATGGCGCTACAGGGCCATGTCGACTTCGCGGTGTTCGGCGACGACTACGACACGCCCGATGGAACCGCGATCCGCGATTACATCCACGTCACGGACCTCGCCGCAGCACATGTGGCGGCCCTGAAGCTTCTCGAAGACGGACATGCCGGCGGCAGCTTCAATCTCGGCACCGGCTCGGGTTTTTCCGTGCGCGAGATCCTCAATGCCATCAGGCAGGAGACCGGGCGCGAGGTGCCTCACACCGTCAAGCCGCGTCGTGCCGGCGATCCCACTTATCTGGTCGCCGACCCCTCCGCGGCGCGAAAGGTGCTGAACTTTGTGCCGCGTCACTCCGACCTGCCGACGGTGATCCGCACCGCCTGGGCCTGGCACCAGAAGGCGCATCCGTTCCGGCCGCGCTAGTCGGCCATATTGTTCCTTGCCGGTAGGCACCTTCAGCCGCTAAAGAGAATGAAGAGACTATGACAGCTACGCTGGCCGCTTATCCGGCCGTCGCTAGCTCGTGACCCCGATTGGGCGGCATACGGCCTTCGAGAGACGCCGTTCTTCCAAACTTCACGACCACGACCGAGTGCGCGCATCGGCCTGGTTTCAGGCGCGACAAGGAGCACCGAGCGAATGCATCAGGCTGCAAGCCTGCAATTCGAGCGCGTGGTGAACGAGTTCGCCCGCTGGCTCGCCGTGCCCGAGGACGAGCGCTCGCCGGCGCCGGCCTGGTGGTGGGGACCCGCGATCGCGGTGCTCGACCTGCGCCAGCCGATGCCCGCTGCGTGGTCGCACGCGCTCGGCCTCGAAGACGGATCGACCTTTGCCGGGGGCGCGCGCCTGCTTCTCGCGCTGTTCGAGGATCAGACCTTCGTGTCTTGGCCGGAAGAGTTTCCGCGCAAGTCGGAAAGCAAGGATGACGAGACTCGCGAGCTGCACCCGCTGCCGTCAGACGACAGCGCGTTTCGGCCGTAACGCTACGGCTTCGGTCGCGGCAAGGTCCTGCTCCGGCTGGAGCGGCGGCGCCACGGGCAGCGTCATCGGCCGCAGCAGCTCGGCCATCTGCCGCGCCGGCAAGGGCTTGGAGATGAGGAAGCCTTGCATCTCGTCGCAGCCATGGCTGCGCAGGAACGCTTCCTGCTCGACGTTCTCGACGCCTTCGGCGACGACGGTCATGCCGAGCGCCTTGCCCATGCTGATGATCGCCTGCGCGATCGCCTGGTCCTCCGAATCCTGCGGCAGGTCGCGCACGAAGGAGCGGTCGATCTTGATGGTGTCGATCGGGAAGTGCTTCATCAGCGACATCGACGAGTAGCCGGTACCGAAATCGTCGATGGCAAGACGAATGCCGCGGCTCTGGATGGCGTCGAGCACCTTGAGCGCGCGTCCGACATTGCGCATCATCATGCTCTCGGTGACCTCGAGCTGGAGCAGCACCGGCGACATGCCGGAGGCCGCCAGCGCCTCGTCGACGTCCTGCAACAGATGCTCGTCGGCGAACTGGCGCGGCGACAAATTGACCGCCATGGACAACGGCAGCAGGCCGCGGCGCTGCCAGGCCATGGCCTGCGCGCAGGCCTCGTTGAGCACCCAGCGGCCGATCGGCACGATCAGGCCGGTCTCCTCCGCAAGCGGAATGAACTGGGCCGGCGAGACGTTGCCCAGGTCGGGATGCGTCCAGCGCAGCAACGCTTCCACGCCGGTAATCTGACCGGTCTCCATCTCCACCTTGGGCTGGTAGTTCAGGGAAAACTGCTCGCGCTCCAGCGCCCGGCGCAGCGCGCTCTCCAGCGAGAGCCGTTCGATCGACTGCGTCTTCACTTCGTTGGAGAAGAAGCGGTAGCCGTTCTTGCCGTCTTCCTTGGCCAGATACATCGCCATGTCGGCGTTCTTGGTCAGCGTCTGTGCGTCGGAACCGTTCGCCGGATACATCGCGATGCCGATCGAAGCCGTGGTGTGGCACTCGTGCCCCGCCAGCTCCATGGGCTCGGCGAGTGCCGTCAGGAGCCCGGTCGCGATCCGCTGGACGTCATCGATCTCGCCGCATTGATCGAGGATCACCACGAACTCGTCGCCGCCGAGCCGCGCCACGACGTCACTTGCCCGCAGCGCGCTGCGCAGCCGGTTCGCCACTTCGAGCAGGAGCAGGTCGCCGGCCTCGTGGCCCAGCGAATCGTTGATGACCTTGAAACGGTCGAGATCGATGAACAGCACCGCAAAATGTCGATCGCGGCGCTCTGCCCTGTTGATCGCCTCGCGCAAGAGCCCGTTGAAGGTCTCGCGGTTCGGAAGGTCCGTCAGACTGTCATGCGAGGCGAGGTATTCGATCCGCTCGTCCGCCTCGCTCTTGGCGTCGGCGCGATCGAAGTTCTCCATCGCAAACGACACGTTGTCGGCGAGACGCTGCAGCAACTCGACGAACTCGGCCGTGAAGGTACTTGGCTCGGTCGACATGTAGATCATGACGCCGACGGCCTGGTCGTGCACGATGAGCGGAAATGCCGCGCCCGACCGCGCGCCGTCGCTGCGGACGACGGCATGGAAGGCGCGTACGCGATCGTCGTTGAGGTAGTCGTTGCTGATGCAGGGCCGGCGTGTGCGGAACGCCGTACCGCTCATCCCGCGCCCTTCGGGCCGCTCGGGATCGATGGAGAGACGGACGTTGCGTGTCGTGTCGGCGGACGGGCCGGCGGCGGCCACGATCTCCAGCTGGTCCGTACCGGCTCTGGTGAGCGCGATCGTGGTCGAAGTGAACTTGGCGCCGTCCGACGCCGCGAGGCACACGAGGTCGAACAATTCGGCGCGCGACTTCGCCCGCATGATCGCCTCGTTGGTCGCGCTCAGAGCGGCGAACATGCGCCTCAGCCGCTCCTTCTGCGCCTCGGTGCGGGCCTTTTCCTCGGCGCGATCGAAATTGTCGAGCGCGAACGAGACGTTTTCCGCGAGGCGGGCCAGCAGCTCGACCAGATCGGGCGTGAATGTATCTTCCTCCGGAGCAAGGAACAGCAGGATGCCGATCGGCTCCTGACCGGCGCGCAGAAGCGGG
The DNA here is from genome assembly GCF_042263385.1 of Bradyrhizobium tunisiense. Lineage (NCBI taxonomy): Bacteria > Pseudomonadati > Pseudomonadota > Alphaproteobacteria > Hyphomicrobiales > Nitrobacteraceae > Bradyrhizobium > Bradyrhizobium tunisiense. Next base: position 600,889 of record NZ_JBHLEV010000003.1, on the reverse strand, counting down.
AAGCTTGCGGCGGCGCGGGTCCCGTCCTCGACTGCCTTGGAGTGCCAGTGTGCCGAGCGTGGGTCGTTCATGTAGTCGTTGATCACGCTGGGCCGGCGCGTCCGCACCGAGGTTCCGATGATTCCCTGGCCCTCGGGATGATCCGGGGAAATCGCACAGCTGCGCCCGACCATCCGCTCCTGAAGCCGCCCCTTCGCGGCGACGACCCGGACCATCTCGCATGTCTCGTCGATGATTCCAATCGTCGCCGAGGCGAATACGTCGCCCAGCACGGCCGCCTGACATGCGACGTCGAACAGCTCATCCCGAGTCTCGGCGCGCATGATGGCTTCGTTGGTGGCGCTCAACGCCGCGAACATGCCGCTCAGCCGGTCTCGCTGCTTGTCGGCCTTCGCCTTCTCCTCGGCGCGGTCGAGATTTGCAATTGCAAATGACACGTTGCGCGCAAGGCGCTCCAGCAGTTCGACCAGCTCGGGCGTGAACGTGCCGGTCTCGAGGGAATTGAACAGGAACACGCCCTCTGCGCGATCGCCGTTCAGCAACGGCAGCGCGGCGGAGGACTTGACGCCGGTGCGGCGCGCGCTGTCGTACCAGGGCTTGAGGCGATCATCGGACAGCAGGTCGTTGGTCAGGCAAGGCTGTCTGGTGCGGAAACACGTGCCGGTCAGGCCTCGTCCTTCCGGCACCTCGTCGGTCGTGGCGAATTTGAGCCTTCGCACTTCGTCGGAATTCGGCCCTGCGGAGGCGACGACGCGCAGCAGTTCGGAGGCAGGCTCGGCGAGCGCGATCGTGGCCGAGCCGAACTTGCCGCCCTGCACGGACGCTTCGCATACGAGATCGAACAGTTCCGCACGCGACGTCGCCCGGATGATCGCTTCATTGGTAGCGCTCAGCGCGGCGTACATGCGCGCCAGCCGCTCCTCCTCGTGCGCGATCTGCGCCTTCTCCTCGTCGCGATCGAAATTCTGGAGCGCAAAGCACACGTTCTCGGTCATGCGCAACAACAGCGCGACGACGCCCTCGTCCTTCGCCCAGGACTTGCTGACGAAGAAGTACATCACCCCGATGCTGGTTCCGCGCTTGATCAGCGGCGCCGCGACACACGCGACCGCCCCGGCGTTGATGTTGGCCTGTTCCCAGGTCGTTCCCTTGGTCCGACTGACAAGGTCGTCTTCGACCATCGCCTTCTGCGTCCGGAAGACCTGGCCGGAGATGCCACGCCCGTGAGGATTTTCGGGATCGATCGAGTAGCGCGCCTGCCTGATCAGGTCGAGATTTTGTCCGGTCGCCGCCACCGGCGTCAGCCAGTGCGACTCCTGCTCGCGCAGCAGCACGAAAGTCGCCAGCGATTTGCCACCGTGCACGGCCGCGTCGCAGACGCGCTGATACAGGTCCAACTCGGTATTGGCCTTGAGGATTGCCTCGTTGGTCGCGCTAAGCGCCCGAAACATGCGATTGAGCCGCCGCATCGCCGCTTCGCTGTCCCGGCGCGCTTCCTCTCGCTCGAAATTGTCCAGCGCATAGGAAATGTTGGCCGACATGCGCTCGAACAGCGACACCATCTGCTCGTTCAGCGAGCCGGCTTCGCGGCGGGTCACGTAGAGCACGCCGACACTGTTGCCGTTGCAGAGCAGCGGCAGCGCCGCAGCCGCGCCGATGGCGGCCGAAGCCGCGCCCGCGCGCCACGCCAGCGAACGCGGGTCGTTCAGATAATCATTGCTGATGCACAGCTTCTGCTCGCGAAACGCCTCGCCTCCGACGCCTGATCCCTCGGGGGTACCGGCTTCCGTCGTGATCACGATCGAGCGCAGTCGCGGAATGTCGTCACCGCAGCCGGCCGCGAACCGCAATCGATTGCCGTCCCGCTCCACCAGGAACACGGCGACCGCCAAAAAGTCCCCGCTCGAAAACCCGGCGTCGCAGACCTTCTGGTACAGCTCGTCCGGCGATTTCGCGTAGAGGATCGCTTCGTTAATGGCGCTCAACGCCGCAAATGTGCGCGCGAGTGTCGTCGGCACGATCTCAGCTCCCGGGCATTCTGCCTATTTCTCCCGGGTGCCTTTATGAAGCGCGATCGCCTAAGTGGTCGTTATTGCGCGCTGCAAACCGTCGATCAAAGTGAACGAGCTGCGAACGACGGGTGCGAAACTGTCGAAAATACCGCCGCGCGGGACGAATCTTCGGCCAAAGGCGCCTTCTCCGTACAAACTTGCAGCGCTGTATTGGTTTACGGGAGATTGATATCGCGACGGCGCTTTGAGACGATGGCAGCCAACGAGCAGCCCGCCAAGGGTACCAGGCCGAGGGAACGCCATGCCGATCGCCGGAGCCGACCGCCCCACGCGCATCGGCGCCGCTCTGCTCCGTGCCGCCGGAGCTTCCGGAACGGGCTGCGCCCGCTGGCGCGCGCACAGGCCCGGCCGGTCCTCGATCTGGCCCGGCGGCATCAGGAGAACAGCAGCATGAATCGACAGATGGTCCTGGTCGGCTTTCTCCAGGCGCAGAACTGCACCAATTTGCCGAGCTCCTGGCGACATCCGGACTCGCGCAATGATTGGATGTCGGCGGACTATTATCAGGAGATCGCCAGGATCCTCGAGGCCGGCAAGTTCCACATGGCCTTCTTCGACGACCGCCTGGCAATGCCGGACCGCTACGGTAACGACCACGCCCACACCGTCGAATACGGCATCCGCTGCGTGAAGATGGACCCGCTGATCGTGCTGACCACGATGGGCATGGTCACCGAGAAGCTCGGCCTCGGCGCGACCTGCTCGACCACCTATTACGAACCGTTCGACGTCGCCCGCCGCTTCGCAACGCTCGACCTGATGTCGGAGGGACGCGCGGGCTGGAACGTCGTCACCTCGCTCAACGACGGCGAAGCTCTCAACATGGGCCGGGATTCGCATCCCGAACACGACTCCCGCTATGACCGCGCCGACGAGTTCATGGACGTGGTGCTCGGTCATTGGGACACCTGGGAGGACGGTGCGCTCATCATGGACAAGCAAAGCGGCCGCTTTGCCGATCCGAACAAGGTGAAGCGGCTCGACCACAAGGGACCAGCTTTCAAGTCGCGCGGGCCCTTCACCGTACCGCGCTCGGATCAGGGCCATCCCGTGATCATCCAGGCCGGCGCGTCCGGCCGCGGCCAGCGTTTCGCGGGGCGATGGGGCGAGGTGATCTTCACCGCCGCGCGCAATCTCACTGCGGCCAAGGAAGGCTATGCCTCCGTGCGTAACGAAGCCGCCAGGGCCGGCCGCGACCCCGACCAGATGTTCCTCTGCAATTTGACGACGCCGGTCTGCGCGGCCACCAAAGCCGAGGCCGAGGACAGGATGGCGCTGATCAACAAGCTGCCGCTGCAGATCGACGCGCTGTCGCTGCTTGCCGAAGCGCTCAACTATGATTTCGCTTCCAAGGACCTCGATGAGCCGCTGACGGCGGACGAGCTGAAGAGCATGCAGGGGATTCTGGGCATCCGCGATGGCGTGCTGAAGACTTCGGGCAAGAGCAACCCGAGTGCGCGCGACTTCGTCACCTTTTCCGGCCGCGGCCAGGTCCAGGACGCGATGGTGGGCGGACCCAGGGAGATCGCGGACAAGCTCGAGGAGATGTTCGTGGAACGCGGCTGCGACGGTTTCGTCATCGCCGCGACTTACGTACCCGGCTCCTACGCCGATTTCGTGCAGCACGTCGTGCCGGAGTTGCAGCGGCGCGGATTGTTCCAGAGGGAATACCGCGGCAAGACATTGCGTGAAAATCTCGGGCTGAAGCGGCCGGCCGCCGGTACCTGGAAGGTGCAGCGGCGCGGCGCCGCGGAGTGACAACAACGAAGACCCGGTCGTGTCGGCCCCTCAAGGAGAGGAGATGGATTTGTGTGCGCCGTGCACTCAAAACGGCAACGCGACCCCCGTCTTGATCTCCTTCAGCACCACATTGCTGCGGACGTAGCGGATGCCGGGGATGCGGAACATGAACTCGTCGAGAAACCTGTTGTAGGCGGCCATGTCCTGCACGACGACGCGCAGATGATAATCGGCATCGCCCGTGGTCGCAAAGCACTCCAGCACCTCGCGACGTTTGGTGACGCGGGACACAAACTCGTCGACGAATTTGGCGTCGTGCCGCTCCAGCGAGACATGGAGGATGGCGGACATCGCAAAGCCCGCCTGCTCGCGCGCGACCAGTGCCGCGTAACCCTGAATGACCCCAGCCTCCTCTAGCGCGCGCATCCGGCGCCAGCAGGCAGAGGTCGACATTCCGACCTCGTCCGCGAGTTGCTGGTTGGTGGCGCGACCGTCCTTCTGGAGGTGCGCGAGAATCCGCCTGTCCTGCTCTTCGATCATGAACTTCACCAAATCGGACGATTCTACCGGATTATATGACAATTCGGGATAATCTACCAGAACGACCGCCTTTTCAGGAAAGATAGGTAAGACCTACCAGCGGCCCGGGCCTAACCTTCCTCCATCCAGGGATGCCGCGGGAGGTCCGTATGGACGCCATTCCGTTACTCGACCCCTATGAACTGTCCGATCGCTACGATCGCGAACACGGCCGTGTCTTCCTCACGGGAACGCAAGCCATCGTCCGCATCGCGCTCGACCAGGCGAGGCGCGACCGCGCGCGTGGGCTGAACACCGCCGGCTTCATCTCTGGCTATCGCGGCTCGCCGCTCGGCGGCATCGATCTCGAGCTATGGCGCATCCAGGAACGTTTGAAGCGGGACCGCATCGAATTCCTGCCCGCCGTGAACGAGGACTTAGCTGCGACCGCCGTGCTCGGCTCGCAGCAGGTCGAAACGCAAGGAGACCGCGAGGTCGATGGCGTGTTCGGGCTCTGGTACGGCAAGGGCCCGGGCGTCGACCGCTCCGGCGACGCGCTCAAGCACGGCAATGCCTACGGCTCCTCGCCGCATGGCGGCGTGCTGGTGGTCGCCGGCGACGATCATGGCTGCGTCTCCTCCTCAATGCCACACCAGTCCGACGTCGCCTTCATGAGCTGGTTCATGCCGACGCTGCATCCCGCCAGCGTCGGTGAATATCTCGCGTTCGGCGAATATGGCTACGCGCTGAGCCGCTTCTCCGGCATGTGGGTCGGCTTCAAGGCGATCTCGGAGATCGTGGAGTCAGCCGCCTCCGTCGCGTTGGGCTCGCCCCGAAGCTTCCGCATGCCCGACTTCACGCCGCCGCCTGGTGGACTGCACTATCGCTGGCCCGATTTGCCGGGCCCGCAGATCGAGGAGCGGCTCGAGGCGAAGAAGCACGCGGTCTACGCTTTCGCCAAGGCCAATCCGATCGACCGCCACATCTACGACATCCCGAACGCGACCTACGGCATCGTTACGACGGGAAAGGCGCATCTCGATTTGATGGAGGCGCTGCGACTGATGGGCCTCGATGAAGCGGCCTGCCGCAGCATCGGCATCGACGTCTACAAGGTCGGCATGGTCTGGCCGCTGGCGTTGCATGACGCTATGGATTTCGTGAAGGGCAAGCGCGAGATCCTCGTGGTCGAGGAGAAGCGCGGCATCATCGAGAGCCAGTTCAAGGAGTATTTCTACGACTATCCGGGAGCGAAGCCCGAGCGCATGGTCGGCAAGCACGACGAGCAAGGGGCGCGGTTGATCTCGTGGATCGGCGAATTGTCGCCGCGCGCGCTGGCTGGCGTGCTCGCGCGGCGGCTCGATCCGATGTTCCCGGGCCTCAACCTCGCCGCGCGCGCGGCCGCGCTCCTGCCGGAGGCAGCACGCACCATCAACGTCTCTGGCGCAACCCGCACGCCCTATTTCTGCTCGGGTTGCCCGCACAACACATCGACCAAGGTGCCTGAGGGATCGAAGGCATTGGCCGGCATCGGCTGCCATTTCATGGCGAGCTGGATGGACCGCGAGACCTCGTCGCTGATCCAGATGGGCGGTGAAGGCGTCAACTGGGCGGCCTCGTCGCGATTCACCGGCCATAAGCACATTTTCCAGAACCTCGGCGAAGGCACCTACTATCACTCGGGCTCGATGGCGATCCGGCAGGCGATCGCCGCCAAGGCCAACATCACCTACAAGATCCTGTTCAACGATGCCGTCGCCATGACCGGCGGCCAGCCGGTCGACGGTCCCGTCAGCGTCCATGCGATCGCGCACAGCGTCCGCGCGGAAGGCGTGACGCGCATCGCGCTGGTGTCCGATGATCCCGCGCAGTTCTCGCCTGGCGACCTGCCGTCCGGCGTCACCGTCCATCCGCGCGAGGAGATGGATGCCGTGCAGCGCGAGCTTCGCGAGGTCTCCGGCGTCTCCGTCCTGATCTATCAGCAGACCTGTGCCACCGAGAAGCGGCGCCGTCGCAAGCGCGGGCAGATGGCCGACCCCAAGCGCTTTGCCTATGTCAACGACCTCGTCTGCGAAGGCTGCGGCGACTGCTCGGTGGAATCCAACTGCCTCAGCGTCGAGCCGAAGGAGACGCCGTTCGGCCGCAAGCGCCAGATCAACCTCTCATCCTGCAACAAGGATTTTTCCTGCCTCAACGGCTTCTGCCCGAGTTTTGTGACTGTCGAAGGCGCGACGCGCCGGAAAAAGACTGCGAGTCGGATCGACGCGGTAGGCCACGCCGCGACGCTTCCCCTCCCTGCGACCGCAACGCTCGACCGGCCCTACGACCTGCTCGTGACCGGCGTCGGCGGCACCGGCGTCATCACCGTCGGCGCGCTGATCGGCATGGCCGCACACCTCGAACGTCGCGGCGTCTCGGTGCTGGACTTCACCGGCTTTGCGCAGAAATTCGGGCCTGTGCTGAGCTATATCCGGCTTGCACCAAGTCCCGAGGCCCTGCAGCAGGTGCGTATCGACCAGGGCGCCGCCGATGCCCTGATCGGCTGCGATCTCGTCGTCAGCTCTTCGCCCAAGGCGTCCGGCACCTTCCGCAAGGGTACGCGGGCCGCGGTCAATACCGCGGAAATGCCGACCGGCGACGTCGTCCGCTTCCGTGACGCCGATCTCGCCTCCCCTGCCCGCCTGCGCGCGATCGGCTGGGTCATCGGTGCAGACAATCTCAGCACGATCAACGCCAACGCGCTGGCCGAACGGCTGCTCGGCGATGCCGTCTATGCCAATATCATCATGCTCGGCTTTGCCTGGCAGCGGGGGCTGGTTCCGATTTCGATTGCAGCGCTGCTGCGCGCGATCGAGCTCAACGGCGTCGCCGTCGAGCACAACAAGCAGGCCTTTGCCTGGGGCCGGATTGCGGCTTCCGATCCGGACTTCCTGCCAAAGGTGAACGAAACGCTCGCGGCCGAGACACTCGACCAGATCATCGACCGTCGCGCCGGCTTTCTCACCGCCTATCAGGACAGTACCTATGCGGCAAGGTACCGGACGATCGTCGCGAGGGTCCGCCGGGCCGAAGCTGCTCTGAACAGCGAGGCTCTGACCGAGGCAGTCGCCCGCGCCTTGTTCAAGCTGATGGCCTACAAGGACGAGTACGAGGTGGCGCGGCTGCACATGCAGAGCGGATTCCTCGACGAGCTCAAACGCGAATTCGAGGACGGCTTCAAGATCCAGTATCACCTCGCCCCGCCGTTCCTGCCGTCGCGCAACGACGCTCGTGGACGCCCGCGCAAGCGCGCGTTCGGTCAGTGGATCCAGACGCCTCTCACCCTGCTGGCGCGGTTGAAGGGGCTGCGCGGAACGCCGTTCGATCCGTTCGGCTACGCCGCGGAGCGGCGCACCGAGCGCGAATTGATTCCGTGGTATCAAGGCCTAATCGAGCGGATGCTCGGCGAGCTCGAACCCGCGCGGCTGCCGGCTCTCATCGCAATTGCAAAGGCGCCGATGGAGATCCGCGGCTACGGCCCGGTCAAGGACACCGCGATCAAGGCTGTGAAGACAGAGGTCGAGCGGCTGTTTGATGAACTCCACACGCCATCGCCGGCAAAGATGCGCGCCACCGGTTGACGCGAAGCCGCCGAGGCTTCAGCTTCAAGGCCCGAGGGGCACTGCCCCGCTCATCGGGTGACGCATCATGGATTTCGACCAGTTGACCCTCAGCCAGGCCGCCGCGGAGCTCCGGGCCGGGACAGTCACGAGCACCGCGCTGACGACGGAGGCTCTCGCCCGTGCCAAGGCCAACCCCGATCTCAATGCCTTCGTCACGCTGGACGAGGCCGGCGCCTTGACGGCCGCCGCGGCATTCGATGCGACGGGCGACACGAGCAAGCCGCTCGGCGGTGTGCCCGTCGTGATCAAGGACAACATCGAGGTCGCGGGACTGCCTTGTAGCGCCGGCACACCCGCGCTCAAGGACTACGTTCCAAAAGCCGATGCGCCAGTCGTGGCAAGGCTGCGCGCGGCGGGCGCGGTCATCATCGGCAAGACCAGCATGCACGAGCTGGCCTTTGGCATCTCGGGCTACAATACCGCATTCAAGACCGGCGCCGAGTTCGGCGTACGCAATGCCTATGACCGCGCCCTGATCGCGGGCGGCTCCTCGTCCGGAACGGGTGCGGCCATCGGCGCGCGGATCGTCGCGGGCGGGCTCGGCACCGATACCGGCGGATCGGTCCGGGTGCCGGGCGCGCTGAACGGATGCGCTTCGCTGCGCCCGACCGTCGGGCGCTATCCGCAAGAAGGCATCGCGCCGATCTCGCATACGCGGGACACCGCGGGCCCGATGGCTGCGACCATGGCCGATGTCGCGCTGATCGATCGCGTGATCGCGGGTGGCGATGTGCTCGCGCCGGCCGACCTGAAGCAGGTACGGATCGGCGTCGTGAAGTCGATGCTGACCAATCTTGATGCCGATACCGAAACCGCGTTCCAGGCCGCTATCGTGCAGATGAAGGCACGTGGCGTCGTGGTGGTCGAGGTCGAGATGCCACAGCTCGCCGAACTCAACGGCCAGATCGGCTTCCCCGTCGCCCTGTATGAAGCCTATGACGACATGGTCCTGTATCTGAAGCACACCGGCACGGGCCTCACCATCGAAGCGCTGGCGAGCGAAATCGCGAGTCCCGACGTGAAGGGCACCTATGACGGCCTCGTCATCCCGCGCAAGCTGCCGGGTCCGGACGGCACGCTGGTTGATGCCGGGCCGATCTATGATACCGCGGTCAAGACGGCGCGTCCCGCGCTTCAGGCGCTCTACGGCGATACATTTTCAAGCAACGGGCTCGACGCGATCGCTTTCCCGACCACGCCGCGGGTCGCGATCGCCTCCAACCCCGACTCCAGCAGCCTCGAGAACTTCGGACTCTTCATACAGAACACCGATCCCGGCAGCAATGCCGGTATTCCCGGAATCCAGATCCCGATCGCGCTCGGCGCCAGCAGCAAATTGCCGGTCGGACTCGAGCTCGACGGCCCTGCCGGAAGCGATCGCCGCCTGCTTGCGATCGGCATGGCGCTCGACGGCGTGTTCGTCCGGCTGCCGCCGCCTTCCTGAGGGAATAGCGCGAGGCGCGGGCTTTCGAACGTCTAACCTTCCGGCGGCGTCGCGCTGCGACATAACGACTTCATGCGTACGGATTGATCAGCTTCTGCTGCTCGGCGCTGTGATGCACCAGCATGTCGATGAAGGTCCGGACCTTCGCCGACAGGTGATGCCGGTGTGGATAGACCGCGTTCATCGACATCTCGACCGGACGATATTCGGGCAGCAGCCGAACGAGGTGCCCAGCGTCGAGATCGCCCTGGACGAGAAAGCCGGCCATCAGGCAGACGGCCGCGCCCTCCAGCGCCACCTTCCGCAACGCTTCGCCGCTGTTGGTGATGAAGCTGCCGGAGACGCGCACCGATGCCGGCGAGCCCTTGCGATCGAAGAAGCGCCAATCGTCACCGAAGGGATAGTTCAGATGTCGCGCGCAATTGTGCGCGGCAAGCTCGCCGAGCTTGTGAACACGACCATGCTTTTCGAGATAGTCGTGCGAGCAGCACAGCACGTGGCGCCAGGTGGCGAGGCTGCGGACGATCAAGCTGGAGTCCGGGGGCGAGGTCATGCGCAGAGCGACGTCATAGCCCTCCTCGATGAGGTCCACCTCGGCTTCGCCCATGCGCAGATCGATCTTGAGTTCCGGATAGGCCGACAGGAGCTTTGCCGCGACGGGCGCCACGAAGGGCACCATGTGCGTGGCCACGTGGATGCGCAACGTACCGCGCGGCACCAACTGCAATTCGCTGGCGATGTCGTCGGCCTGTTCGAGATCGGCGAGAATCTGGGTGGAACGGTCGTAATAGGCCTTGCCGATTTCGGTGAGGCTCACCTTGCGCGTGGTGCGGTTGAGCAGGCGCACGCCGAGCCGGTCCTCCAGCGCCTGCACGTGGTTGCTCACCATGGTGGTCGACATGTCGAGCTTACGGGCTGCGGCGGAGAAGCCGCCGGTTTCGACCACCCGGACAAAGGCGGTGAGGCTGGTAAAGCGGTCCAAGGCTCGACGCTCCAATTATCCGCTAAAACTGGATAATGCTTCCATCAATTCCGGGATTATCACAATTGGCTGGACAACGCATCTTAGGGTCGTCCAGACGCTTTTCGGCGTCCGTGAAGTTTTCGAGGATGCCATGTCGAACGCCTCTTATGTCGCTGAAACCAATAAACAAACCAGCCTTCGCCCATCCCGCCAAGCCATCAAGCGCGCAGCCTTGGGCCTGGCATTGGCACTCGGCGTCGCCGCCGCCGGCCATTACGGCTATGACTATCTGACGACGGGCCGCTACCTCGAATCCACCGACGACGCCTATGTGAAGGCCGATTCCACGATCATCGCACCCAAGGTGTCCGGTTACATCGCAAAGGTGCTGGTCGGCGACAACGAGAAGGTTCGGGCAGGCCAGGCGCTGGCCAAGATCGACGACCGCGACTTCAAGGCGGCGCTCGACCAGGCGGAAGCCGACGTCGCCGCCGGCGAAGCCTCGGTGCGCAATATCGACGCCCAGCTCGAACTGCAGCAGCCGATCATCGAGCAGAGCACGGCCGATGTCACCTCCGCCGGCGCCAATCTGAAATTCGCTCAGGAGGAGCGCGCCCGCTACGACGACCTGATGAAGTCGGGCTCCGGCACCATCCAGCGCGCGCAGCAGACCGACGCGGCGTTGCGCGCCAGCAGCGCGCAATTGCAGCACGCGAAATCCGGCCTTCTGGCCGCACAGCGCAAGATCGACGTGCTCACCACCCAGCGCGCCCAGGCCACCGCTCAGCTCGAACGCGCCCGCGCCGTCGCGCAGCAGGCGGCGCTGAACCTGTCTTATACCGAGATCAATGCGCCGGTCGACGGCACTGTCGGCGCCCGGAGCTTGCGAGTCGGCCAGTATGTGCAAGCCGGCACGCAATTGATGGCGGTGGTGCCGCTCGATGCGGTTTATGTCGTCGCGAATTTCAAGGAGACCCAGCTCACGCATGTGCGACCGGGACAGCCGGTCGAATTGCACGTCGACAGCTTCCGCAACAAGACGCTGCGCGGCCATGTCGACAGCCTGTCGCCGGCGAGCGGGCTCGAATTCGCGCTGCTGCCGCCGGACAACGCCACCGGCAATTTCACCAAGATCGTGCAGCGCGTTCCCGTGAAGATCGTGCTCGACGACCACAGCCTCACCGGCCTGCTGCGCCCCGGCATGTCGGCGGTGCCGACCGTGAACACCAAGCAGGCGGTTCTGACAGAGCGCGAGACGGCCAAGCGTCTGGCCGACACCACGTCTCGCGCCAATGGCGGCTGAAATCCATGAGCACGCTCCAACCGACCGTCAATGCTACCGGTTTCTCCGCCTCCGCAGCGCCCGCCGCACCGGCGGTGTCGGCCAAGACCTGGATCGCGGTGATCGGCGCCACGCTCGGCGCTTTCATGGCGGTGCTGAACATCCAGATCGTCAACGCCTCGCTGGCCGACATCCAGGGCGCGATCGGCGCCGGCATCGACGACGGCGGCTGGATTTCCACCTCCTATCTGGTCGCGGAGATCGTGGTGATTCCGCTCTCCGGCTGGCTCGCACAGGTATTCTCGATCCGGATCTATCTGCTCACCAACGCGATCCTGTTCCTCCTGCTGTCGGCGGCCTGCGCCCTGGCTCAGGACCTGCCGCAGATGATCGTGCTGCGCGCCGTGCAGGGCTTCACCGGCGGCGTTCTGATTCCGATGGCGTTCACGCTGATCATCACGCTGCTGCCGCGCGGAAAACAGCCGGTCGGCCTTGCGTTGTTCGCGCTGTCCGCGACGTTCGCTCCTGCGATCGGCCCGACCATCGGGGGATATCTCACCGAGAATTTCGGCTGGGAGTACATCTTCTACGTCAACCTCGTCCCCGGCGCGATCATGGTCGGCATGCTCTGGTACGCGCTCGACGCACAGCCCATGAAGCTGTCGCTGCTGCGCGAGGGCGACTGGGCCGGCATCATCACCATGGCGATCGGGCTGTCCGCGCTCCAGACCGTGCTCGAGGAAGGTAACAAGGACGACTGGTTCGGCTCACCCTTCATCGTCAAGCTGTCAGTGATCGCGGCCGTTGCGCTGGCCGCCTTCCTTATCATCGAACTGACGGTGAAGAAGCCGCTGCTCAATCTGCGCCTGCTCGTTCGCCGCAATTTCGGCTTCGGCATGCTCGCAAATTTCCTGCTCGGCATTGCGCTCTACGGTTCCGTGTTCATCCTCCCACAATATCTCTCGCGCATTCAGGGTTATAATGCCGAACAGATCGGCATGGTGCTGGCCTGGACCGGATTGCCGCAGCTCCTCTTGATCCCGTTCGTGCCGCGCCTGATGCAGAGGTTCGATGCGCGGATCATCATCGGTGTCGGCTTCGTGCTGTTCGCCGCTTCCAACTTCATGAACATCTATATGACCAGCGACTATGCCGCAGACCAGCTGCTGTGGCCCAACATCGTCCGCGCCATCGGCCAGGCGTTGGTGATGGCGCCGCTGTCGGCCGTCGCAACCGCAGGCATCGAGCCGGAGAACGCGGGCTCGGCTTCCGGCCTGTTCAACATGATGCGCAATCTCGGCGGCGCCGTCGGCATCGCACTGCTCCAGACCGTACTGACCAAGCGCGAGCAGTATCACTCCAACGTGCTGATGCAGTCGGTCTCGGTGTTCGAGCAGGCGACGCGCACGCGGCTGGAGCAGCTCACCCAGTATTTCGTCAATCACGGCATCCTCGACCGTGCAGACGCCGCGCATCGCGCCTATGTCGCGATCGGGCGTATCGTGCAGAAGCAGGCTTATATCTTCGCCTTCAGCGACACCTTCTATCTGCTCGGCATGGCGCTAATCGTGGCTTTGGCCGCCGTCCTCTTCCTGAAGAAACCCGGCCAGGCCTCGGCCGGCGGAGCCCACTGATCCCAACCAGAGAGAGCAAGGAGAACGACCATGAAGCCCCGCATGAACTACTACCAGGCCGCGCCCGAAACGATCAAAGCACTGATGGCACTAGAGACGCAGATCCAGTCGACGGGCCTGGAGAAATCATTGATCGAACTCGTCAAGATCCGGGCATCGCAGATCAACGGCTGCGCCTTCTGCATCAACATGCACACCGAAGACGCGCGCAAGCGCGGAGAGACCGAGCAGCGCATCTACCTGCTCAATGCCTGGCGCGAATCCCCGCTCTACTCGGACCGCGAGCGCGCCGCGCTGGCCTGGACGGAATCGGTAACGCTGATTTCGCAGACGCATGCGCCCGACGATGTCTATGAGCAGGTCCGTGCGCAGTTCTCCGAGGAGGAAACGGTAAACCTGACCATGCTGATCGGCGCCATCAACGCCTGGAACAGGATCGCGATCGCGTTCCGTGCGCTCCATCCGGTGAAGGTGAAGGCGTCGGCGGCGTGAGGCATCCGCACCTGTCATGCCCCGCGAAGGCGGGGCATCCAGTGCGCCGCGGCCCATCGGGCCCATCACTGTCGTCACGACGTACTGGATCGCCCGGTCAAGCCGGGCGATGACAGCTGCACCTGCGGCTCAAACCGCCGTCGCCTTGGCGAATTCCACGTAGATCTCGCGCAGGCGCGTTGCCATCGGGCCGGGCTTGCCGTCGCCGATCTTCTTGCCGTCGATCGCAACCACCGGCTGGACGAACAACGACGCCGAGGTCGCAAAGGCCTCCTTGGCGGCCAGTGCCTCGGCGACCGTGAACGAGCGCTCCTCGACGCGAAGCTGACGCTCTTCGGCGAGCGCCACCACCGCCTTGCGGGTGCAGCCGGGCAGGATGGCGTTGGAGTTCTTGCGCGTCACGATGACGTCGTCCTTGGTCAGGATGAACGCCGAGGACGAGCCGCCCTCGGTGACGTAACCGTCCTCCAGCATCCAGGCCTCGCCCGCTCCGGCTTCGGCCGCCGCCTGCTTCGCCAATACCTGCGCCAGCAGCGCCACGCTCTTGATGTCGCGCCGCTCCCAGCGGATGTCGGGCACGGTGATCACGTTGATGCCGGTCTTCGCCGACGCCGCGTTGACGATGTCCTTTTCCGAGGTGAACATCACCAGGCTCGACTTGATGTCGCCCTTGGGGAAGGCGAAGTCGCGGCCCGTGTCGGCGCCGCGTGTCACCTGGAGGTAGACGAGGCCGTTCACGACCTTGTTGCGTGCGATCAGCTCCTTCTGGAGCTCGGTGATGCGCTCGACCGTCTCCGGAAGCTTCAGCTTGATCTCGCCGACCGAACGCTCGAGCCGCGCCAGATGCGAGGCGTTGTCGACCAGCTTGCCGTCGAGCACGGCCGAGACCTCATAGATGCCGTCTGCGAACAGGAAGCCGCGATCGAGGACCGAGATTTTGGCGTCCGAGAGCGGGACGAACGAGCCGTTGACGTAGGCGATCGGGTCCAAGGCAGATCTCCTGAGGAGGGAAAGGGATTTGCCTGCCCGTATACGGGATTTGTTGGGGCCACGAAACCCTCAACCCGTCATTTCCGGGGCGGCGCGAAGCGACGAGCTATGGTGCGCAATTGCGCACCTGAGAATCCATTTCGCCCCGCGCACGCGGCCTGATGGATCCCGGGTTCGCGCTACGCGCGCCCCGGGATGACGACCGGTTAATGCGACAATATCTTCGACAGGAACTTCTGCGCGCGGTCGCTGCGCGGCTGGCCGAAGAAGTCTTCCTTCGCCGCGTCCTCGACGATCTCGCCGCGGTCCATGAAGATCACGCGATTGGCCACCTTGCGGGCAAAGCCCATCTCGTGGGTGACGACCATCATGGTCATGCCCTCATGAGCGAGGTCCACCATGACGTCGAGCACCTCGCTGACCATTTCAGGGTCGAGCGCCGAGGTCGGCTCGTCGAACAGCATGACGATCGGATCCATGGCGAGCGCACGGGCGATCGCAACGCGCTGCTGTTGTCCCCCGGACAGGTTCGCGGGATACTTTTGCGCCTGTTCCTTGAGGCCCACGCGCTCCAGCAATTGCATGCCTTTCGCCATCGCCTTGTCGCGCGGCCGGTCGAGCACCTTCTGCTGCGCGAGGCAGAGGTTGTCGATAATCTTCAGATGCGGGAACAGCTCGAAATGCTGGAACACCATGCCGACCCGCGAGCGGAGTTTCGGCAAGTCGGTCTTGGGGTCGTTGACCTTGGTGCCGTCGACGCTGATGTCGCCGCTCTGGAACGGCTCCAGCGCGTTGACGCATTTGATCAGCGTCGATTTGCCCGAGCCTGAGGGACCGCAGACCACCACGACCTCGCCCTTGGTGACGCTGGTCGTGCAATCGGTCAGCACCTGGAAGCTCGGCGTGTACCATTTGTTGACGTGGCTGATTTCGATCATGAGCGGCTAGCCCTAGCGGATGATGGCGATGCGCGCCTGCAGGCGGCGGACGCCGAAGGACGCGATACAGGAAATGGTGAAGTAGACGACCGCTGCGAACAGATACATTTCGACCAGACGCCCGTCGCGTTGCGCCACCTTGCTCGCCGCTCCCAGGAAGTCCGTGATCGACAGGACGTAGACCAGCGAAGTGTCCTGGAACAGCACGATGGTCTGCGTGATCAGAACCGGCAGCATGTTACGGAAGGCCTGCGGCAGCACGACGTAGCGCATGGTCTGGGCGTAGGTCAGCCCCAGCGCGCTGGCGGCGGCCGGCTGTCCGCGCGAGATCGACTGGATGCCGGCACGCATGATCTCGGAGAAATACGCCGCCTCGAACATGATGAAGGTGATGAGCGAGGAGGCGAAGGCGCCGACGCTGATCGGGCGCGAGGCACCGGTCACCCACTGCCCGATATAGGGCACCAGGAAGTAGAACCAGAAGATGACCAGCACCAGCGGCAGCGAGCGCATGAAGTCGACATAGACGCCGGCGACCCGGCCAAGGATCTTGAAGCCGGAGAGCCGCATCAGGGCGAGTGCCGTGCCGAACACGAGACCACCGAGCGCTGCAAGGCCCGTCAGCGTCAGCGTGAACGTCATGCCCTCGAAGAACAGATAGGGCAGCGCGCGGCGGATGACGTCGAAATCGAGATTGCCGAACATCGCTTATTTCCCCGTGATGTAGCCGGGGATCGCGACCCAGCGCTCGAGGAAGCGCATGGCGGTCACGACGACGGCGTTGACGAGAAGATAGAGGATGGTTGCGGCGGTGAAGGCCTCGAACACCTGGAACGAGAATTCCTGCATCGAGCGCGCCTGCCCCGTCAGCTCGAGCAGACCGATTGTGATCGCAACCGCGGTGTTCTTGATGGTGTTGAGGAATTCGGAGGTCAGCGGCGGCAGGATGATGCGAAACGCCATCGGCAGCAGCACGTAGCGATAGCCCTGCGCGGTGGTCAGGCCCAGCGCCGTTGCGGCCATCTTCTGCCCGCGCGGCAATGAGCCGATGCCGGCCTGCAGTTGCACGGCAACGCGCGCCGACATGAAGAAGCCGACGCCGATCGCCGCCGTCCAGAACGGGGCGTTCGGCAGTTGTTTCAGCCAGGTGCCGGCGGCTTTCGGCAGCAATTCCGGCAGCACGAAGTACCACAGGAAGAGCTGCACGAGCAGCGGCATGTTTCGGAAGAACTCGACATAGGCAAAGCCGAACCAGTTCGCCCCCTTCGACGGCAGCGTGCGCATCACGCCGACGAGCGAGCCGGTGATCAGCGCGATGACCCAGGCCAACGCCGCGGTCTTGAGGGTCAGCACCAGGCCCGACAGCAGCATGTCGAGATAGGTACCGGTCCCCATCGGGTTCGGCTGGAAAAAGATTCCCCAGTTCCAGTTGTAGTTCACGTATCCCCCGCGCGAACGCGCCCGTCATTGGACGACCCGGACGCCTATGCAAATGTCCGGCCACCCTGGTGTCAAGAGTGGCCGGACATGATTTCGATCGAAAGTTCGAGGTTTTGCCTACTTATAGTCGTCCGGGTTCGGCGAATCCGTCGGCTTGGCGAACTCGTTCTTCAACTCGGCCGAGATCGGCGTGTTGAGGTTCAGCCCCTTCGGCGGGATCTTCTGGGTGAACCATTTGTCGTAGATTTTCTGGGCTTCCCCGGAGGTGTAGAGCGCAGCGGTTGCCGCATCGACCACCTTCTTGAACGGCGCATCGTCCCTGCGCAGCATGATGCCGTAGGGCTCCGGCTTGGAGAACGCATCCTTGGAGATGGCGTAGTCGTCCGGCGACTTCGAGCCGGCGACGAGGCTCGCCAGCAGGATGTCGTCCATCACGAAGGCGACCGCGCGGTCCGTCTCGACCATCAGGAAGGCCTCGGCGTGGTCCTTGGCCGGGATGATGTTGGCGCCGAGGCTCTTGGCGACGTTGGCCTCGGTGAGCTGCTTGATGTTGGTGGTCCCGGCGGTGGAGACCACCGTCTTGCCCTTGAGATCGTCGATCGACTTCAGGCCGCTCGACTTCTTGAAGACGTAGCGGCTGGCGGTCAGGTAGTGGGTGTTGGTGAAGGCGACCTGCTTCTGACGCTCGGCGTTGTTGGTGGTCGAGCCACATTCGAGGTCGATGGTGCCGTTCGCCATCAGCGGAATGCGTGTCGCCGAGGTCACCGGGTTGAGCTTGACCTCAAGCTTGTCGAGCTTGAGCTCCTTCTTCACGGCGTCGACGATCTTGTAACAGATGTCCATGGCGAAGCCGACCGGCTTCTGGTTGTCATCGAGATAGGAGAACGGGATCGAGGAGTCGCGGAAGCCGAGCGTGATGGCGCCGGTGTCCTTGATGTTCTTCAGTGTGCCGGTCAGCTCCTGGGCTCCGGCCTGGCTGACGGCGAAGGTCGCGGCGAGCGCGAGCCCAATGCTACGGAAATGTTTCACTTTTTTGTCCCCTTTCAGGATGATGCGGCCAGATGCAAGCACAAATCGGCCCGGATTAGAATGTGACTTTTGGCTGGATCGCGGCTCAGGTTAACGGCTCAGGTTAGGGGTTCTGGCAATTGACCGAGATCCCAGAACAGGCCGGCCATCACCGTCAAGGCTTCTTCGGTCAGAGGCAGCAGGATGTGCTCATTGGGCGCATGCTGGGAGCAGCCGGGATAGGAGTGCGGGACCCAGATCGTCGGCAGGCCGAGGATCTCGGAAAATACGTCGTTGGGCAAGGAGCCGCCGAAATTCGGCAGCACCGCCGGCGGCTTGCCGGTGGTCTCGCGCACCGAATCCGCCGCCCATCTGATCCAGGGGCTGTCGAAGTCTGTGCGCGATGCAGCAAAACTCTGGGCCGCCCGCACCTCGACCATCGGAAAACCCTTATCAACCAGATGCGCGCGGATGGCCTCGATCAGCCCGTCGATCTTGGTGCCAACCACGAAACGCAATTGCAGCACGGCATTGGCATGTCCGGGAATGGCGTTGGCCGGCTTCTCGATATTGCCGGACGACATCGCCAGCACTTCCAGAGTGTTCCAGGCGTAGAGCCGCTCGGCCGCCGACAATCCCTCCTCGCCCCAGTCCTCCGCGAGTGCCGGCTCGTCCTCGGTAGGGACCACCTGCACATCGGCCAGATAGCTGCGGATCTGGTTGGTGAGCCGCGGTGGTTTCAGGGCGTCGAGCCGGAGGCGGCCGTGGCCATCGACCAGCGTCGAGATCGCGTTGACCAGAATGGTCGCGGGATTGGACAGCACGCCGCCCCAATTTCCGGAATGGTGGCCGCCATCGCGCAGGTTCACATCCAGATGAATGCGGATGCCGCCGCGACAGCCCAGGAACAGCGTCGGGCGGTCGGCGGACAGGCGCGGCCCGTCGGAGGCCATGAACAGATCTGCCTTGAGCGCGTCGCGATTGAGGTCGCAGACCTTGCCGAGATCGGGCGAGCCGATCTCCTCGCCCATTTCGACGATGAACTTGGCATTGAAGCCCAGCTTGCCGCCACGGGCGTCGCGGACCGCGCGGAGCGCCGCCATGTTGATGCTGTGCTGCCCCTTGTTGTCGGCGGTGCCGCGGCCATAGAGCCGCGCGCCGGCAACCGTCGTGCGCCAGGGATCGCGCCCCTCGCGCCACTCGCCTTCCATGCCGTCGACGACGTCACCATGGCCATAAATCAGCACGGTGGGCGCCGTTGCGCTCTCGTGATGCTCGGCGAACAGGAACGGCGCCTTGCCGCTGGGGGATTCGACGATACGGCTGGTGAAATCCAGCGCAGCAAATGCCGGCTGCATCTCCTGCTCCAGATATGCGCGCAGCTCGGCGCCGCGGCAGGGGTTCTGGCTTTCGGTCTTGAAGGCCACGCGGCGGTCGAGCTCGGTGAGAAACGCGCCGGACTTGAAATCCTCACGGGCGCGGGCGATGGCGTCGGCTCTGGTCATGACGTGCTTTTCGAGACTTTGAGACGAAGGACTTTACCCGCACGGGTTGGCCTTCGAAAGTGGCGGGGAGTTCGATCGTTCCTGTATTCTTTTGTCGTTCGCTTCTAGTTCTCTCGGGATTTCGTTCTTGCTCTCTTGAGATCGGCTTGCCAAGTGCAGCAGCGGACCTGATTTGGCCTTGCCATGCGCAGGTTATATGCAAGAACTTCGCCAAGTTCGGGCGGCACGACTACCATTCGAAGAGCGCGCAGTACAGAGCGCCGGGGAACGATCATGGCCAAGCAGATCAGGCTCAACGCCTTTGCAATGAATTGCGTCGCGCACCAGTCGCCGGGTCTGTGGACCCATCCGCGCGATCGCACCGCCGAGTATAACCGCCTGCCCTACTGGATTGATCTCGCCAGGACGCTGGAGCGGGGCCGCTTCGACGGGCTGTTCCTGGCCGACGTGCTCGGGGTCTACGACGTCTTTGGCAACAGCCCTGACGCGGCCCTGCGCAACGCAGCACAGACGCCGTCGAACGAGCCGCTGCTGCTGCTCTCGGCGATGGCCGCGGTGACGCAGAATCTCGGCTTTGGCGTCACCAGCAATTTGTCGTTCGAGCCGCCCTACCCGTTCGCACGGCGAATGTCGACGCTCGATCATCTCACCGAGGGCCGGATCGGCTGGAACGTCGTCACCGGCTATCTCGACAGCGCCGCCCGCGGGGCCGGCAAGGACAAGCAGACCGGACATGACGACCGCTACGACATCGCCGACGAATATATGGAGGTGGTCTACAAGCTCTGGGAAGGAAGCTGGGAGGACGACGCCGTGCTACGCGACCGCAAGCGCGGCATCTTCACCGATCCCACGAAGGTTCATCGCGTCAATCATGAGGGCGCGAACTACCGGATCAATAACACCATCCATCTCAGCGAGCCCTCGCCCCAGCGCACGCCCGTGCTGTACCAGGCCGGCACCTCGCCGCGCGGCCGGCAGTTCGCGGCCAGGCATGCCGAATGCGTGTTCATGTCGGGACCGTCGGCCAAGATCATCGCGCCGCGCGTGGCCGCAATCCGCGAGGAAGCCGCCAGGATCGGCCGCAACCCGGCGGAGATCCTGATGTTCTCGATGATGACGATCATCCTCGGCCGGACCGAAGCCGAGGCGAAAGAAAAGTACGCCGACTATCGCCGCCACATCAGCCCCGAAGGCGCGCTGGCGCTGATGTCGGGGTGGACCGGCATCGACTTCTCCGGCTACGAGCTCGACCAGCAGGTGCGTCACGTCCAGAACGATGCCGGCCGCAGCGCGCTCGATAACGTCACCCGCGGCGATCCCGACCGCGTCTGGACCGTGCGCGACGTCATCGAGCATGTCGGCATCGGCGGCGCCGGCCCCGTCGTGGTCGGCACGCCCGAGAGCGTCGCCGACAAGATCGAGGACTGGTTCGAGCAGACCGACGTCGATGGGCTCAACGTCGCGTTCGCGATCTCGCCCGGCGATTTCGAGGATATCTCGGACATGCTGGTGCCGGAGCTGACGCGGCGCGGACGGTACAAGCCGGAATATGCGAAGGGCACACTGCGGGAGAAGCTGTTCGGCGATGGTCGCGCAAGGCTCGGCGCACCGCATCCGGCGGCGGGTTATCGGGTGGGGAAGACGGGGTAGGCTGCCCGTTGCTCGTCATTGCGAGCGCAGCGAAGCAATCCAGAATCTCTCCGCGGAAACAGTCCGGATTGCTTCGTCGCTTCGCTCCTCGCAATGACGGCTGACGCCGGCCCTACACCTTCCCGTCCACCATCACCTCGATCAGCTTCGTTCCCGGCCGGCCAAACGCCGACGCCAGCGTCGCCTGCAACTCGGCGGGATCGCTGACCTTGATCGCCTCGCAGCCCAGCGCTCTCGCGACGCCGGCGAAATCCACGGGGGGATCGACGAAATCCATGCCGACATAATTGTCATCGCCGTGGAAGGCGAGCAGGCGCTGCTTGATGATGCGGTAGCCGCCATTGTTGGCGATGACGACGTTGAGCGGCAGCTTGTGATGCGCCGCGGTCCACAGCGACTGGATCGAATACATCGCGCTGCCATCGCCCGAGAAACACACGACGGGGCGATCCGGATTGGCGATGCTGGCGCCGACCGAGGCCGGCAGGCCCCACCCGATGCCGCCGGAGGCAAGTCCGTGATAGCCGTAGCGGTCGCGGTGCGGATGCAGTGCCGTGATCTGGCGGCTCGAGGTGAGGCCTTCGTCGACCAGGATGGCATTGTCAGGCATGGCCTCGACCATCCGCAGCACCAGGAAGTCGGGATCGATCGGGCTGCGGCCGGCGCTCCTGCCGATCTGCTCGACCAGCGCGGCGCGGCGCGCGGTCCAGTTCTTCGGCGCCAGCTCGGCGAGGCGCTGTTTTGCACGGCTCGCGAGTGCGGCGCCGCCCAACTCCTTCAGCACCGGGATCAGCGCGCGCAGCGTTTCCTTCAAATCCGCCTTCAGCGCGATCTCCGCGCCGTAGTTCTTGGCGATCTCCCAATCGACGAGGCCGATCTGCACGATGCCCAGACCATCGGGCAGCGCATCGACCTCGCTATAGACGGACATCCGCAAGGGATCGCCGCCGAGCGCGACCAGGAGATCGTGCGGGGCGAGTGTATCGCGCGCGACCTTCTGCACGCGCGCCAGCGTGCCGACGAAGCTCGGGCTCTGCGAGAGGAAGTGCGACCCATAGGGCGTGGACGATTGATAGGCCGCGGCACCGAGCAGCTCGGCGAGTTCGGCCGCCTCCTCGAGCGCGTCGCTCTTGACCACCTCGTCCATGGTGACGATGACGGGGCGCTCGGCCTTGAGCAGGCGCGCGGCGAAAGCCTTCAGCGCTTCATCCGACGGCTTGGTGCGGGCATCGATCCGGGTGGAGCGGCCGAGATCGATCCCGGCCTCGCTGTTGAGGATGTCGCCGGGCAGCGAGATGAACACGGGGCCGGTCGGCGGGGTCATCGCAACCTTGGCGGCGCGGCGGACGATGCGCGGCAGATCTTCCAGCCGCGTCACTTCGACCGCCCATTTCACCAGCGGCTCGGCCATGCGCACCAGCGGGCCATACAGCACCGGCTCCATCAGGCCGTGGCCCTGCTCCTGCTGTCCCGCGGTGAGGATCATCGGCGTGCCCGTGAACTGGGCGTTGTAGAGCGAGCCCATGGCGTTGCCGAGACCGGGCGCGACATGGACGTTGCAGGCAACGAGCTTGCCGGAGGCCCGGCTATAGCCGTCGGCGATCGCGACCACCAGGCTCTCCTGCATCGCCATCACATAGGTAAGGTCGGGATGGTCCTTCAGCGCATGCATGATCGGCAGCTCGGTGGTCCCGGGATTGCCGAACAGATGCGTGATGCCCTCGTCCTTGAGCAGCGCGAGAAAAGCGGAGCGGCCGGTGATCTTGTTCTTCATGTTTCCTCCAGGAGCGGACGTTGCCGCAAGGACGGCGGCATGATGGCCGAAATTTCCGGAGACGCGCAAGGAAGCGCGGTCATGGCTGCGTTGCGCGGGAACGCAGCGCTAAGCCTCCTCCCGCCCCAGCTCGAACGGATCTTCACCTCTCGATCGCTTCTTCCTTCTCGAGCGCTGCCAGACCACGCCGGGAAAACCTTTCAGCGGCACCAGCGGCTCGCCGGTATAGGCCCATTCCTGCAGCTCTTCGATCGCGATGTGATAGAGCGGCTGGCGGCCGGTGCGTTCCTTGAAAAGCGCACGGGGGATGTTGACCATGTGCGGCCCGCGCGGGCGCTCATAGGCGATCGGCGTGCCGCAATGCGAGCAGAAGCTGCGGGCGGTCTTCGTTGTCTTATCCTCGTATCGGCTAAGCGCCGACTTGCCCGAAATGATGCGAAACCGCTTCGTCCAGCTTCCGACATAGGTCGCGTAGGCCGCGCCGTGGGCGCGGCGGCTGGCGGCGGAGTGATCGTGCCAGGCCCAGCGCGCAGGGACGTCGATCTCGAAGCGGATTTTGCCGCAGAGGCATTGGCCGGTGGCTTTACCTGCGGCGGCTGCGGCTTTGGCCATGGTGTCTCCTCATCGTCATTCCGGGACGCGCCGAAGGCGCGGGCCCGGAATCCATCGAGCGGCAGTCCAAGAACGAAGATGGATTCCGGGCTCGACGCTTCGCGTCGCCCCGGAATGACTGGTCAGGCCGGCGTCAGTTCGTCATACGTCGGATAATCCGTATACCCCTTCTCCTCGCCGCCGTAGAACGTCGCACGATTGTACGGCGTGATCGGGTAGTCATGCTGCATGCGGCGCGGCAGGTCCGGATTGGAGATGAAGATGCGGCCGAAGGCGATGATGTCGGCGTGGCCATCGGCGATCGCCGCGTTCGCAGTCTCGCCGGTGAAGCCGCCGGCGGTCATCAGCACGCCACTATAGAGCGGCCGGAACAGCACCATCGCGGAGGGCACATTCTCCCAATGGACGTCGGCACGGCCGGCGCCGCTGGAGCGCGGCTCGATGAAGTGCAGATAGGCAAGCCCGAGCTTGTCGAGCGCCTTCACCACGTGGGTATAGAGCGGCATCGGAGCGGGCTCGCCGGAATCATTGGCGATGCCGTGCGGCGACAGCCGGACGGCGACGCGGTTCGCGCCCCAGACGTCGATCGCGGCTTGCGTGACTTCGAGCAACAGGCGCGCGCGGTTCTCGATCGAGCCGCCATATTGATCGGTGCGCTGGTTGCTGCGCGATTGCAGGAATTGCTCGAGCAGGTAACCGTTGGCGCCGTGGATCTCGACGCCGTCGAAGCCGGCGGCGAGCGCATTCCTGGCGCCTTGCCGGAAAGCTTCGACGATACCCTTGACCTCCTCGGTCTCCAGCGCGCGCGGCGTCTCATAGTCGGAGATCTTGCCGTCTGCCGTCATCGCCTTCATGCCTTCCGCCTTGATCGGGATCGCGGAGGCCGAAACCGGCAGCTCGCCGCCGTGGAAGGATGAATGCGAGACGCGGCCGACATGCCAGAGCTGGAGGAAGATGATGCCGCCCTTGGCGTGGACCGCGTCGACCACCTTGCGCCAGCCGGCGATCTGCGCCTCCGAATAGATGCCCGGTGTCGCCGGATTGCCGCGGCCATGCGAGAGCACCGGCGAGGCTTCGGCGATGATCAGGCCGCCCTTTGTGGCGCGCTGGCCATAATATTCGGCGTTGAGCGGCCGCGGTGAGAAAGTCTCGCGCTCGGCGCGCATGCGCGTCAGCGGCGCCATCGCGACGCGATGTGCAAGCTTGTACGGACCGACCTGCAACGGTTTGAACAACGCCTCGAATTTCATGTGGTCCCCGGATGTCTATGAAAGGATGTGGATCATATAGCGAGGGGGCGGTCGCCGGAAAGGCGCCGCCCCAAGTAGATATTCCCCCTCGTGGAAGGCGGAAGAGGACAGATCTTTAAGCCGTCTTGATCCAGACGGCCTTCACGTTGAGATATTCCTCGACATGCTGCTTGCCGGACTCGCGGCCGTAGCCGCTCATCTTGTAGCCGCCGAAGGGCACGGCAGGATCCATCGCCTGGTAGCAATTCACCCACACCGAACCTGCGCGCAGCGATTTTGCAACCGCGTGCGCCTTGCTGACGTCGCGCGTCCACAGGCCGGAGCCGAGGCCGAAGGTGGTATTGTTGGCGCGCTTGACGAGTTCGTCCATGTCCTTGAACGCGATCGCGGAGATGACGGGACCAAAAATCTCCTCCTGCGCGATGCGCATATTGTCCTGGACGCCCGCGAACACCGTCGGCGAGACGAAGAAGCCCTTCGACAGCGCGCCTTCGGTAGCTCGGCCACCGCCGGCGAGTGCCTTCGCGCCTTCCTTCTGGCCGATGTCGAGATAGCCGGTGACGCGCTTGAGTTGCTCTTCGGACACGAGCGGGCCGATCTGCACATTGGGATCGAGACCGTTGCCGACCTGCAGCTTCTTGCCGAACTCGGCGACGCGGCCGACGAACTCCTCGTAGATCGACTGCTCGACGAACAGCCGCGTACCTGCGCTGCAGATCTGGCCCGAATTGGCGAACACCGCCATCGCCGCGCCGGGCACGGCGGCATCGAGATCGGCATCCGCGAACACGATGTCCGGCGACTTGCCGCCGAGCTCGAGCGAAACACGCTTCAAGTTTCCGGCCGAGGCGCGGATGATCGACTGGCCCGTGACGTGCGAGCCGGTGAATGCAACCTTGTCCACGTCATGATGCGAGGCGAGCGCGGCGCCCGCGGTCTCGCCGTAGCCGGGCACGACGTTGATGACGCCGGGCGGAATGCCTGCCTCCATCGCCAGCTCGGCGATGCGCAGCGAGGTCAGCGGCGCCTCTTCGGCGGGCTTGAGCACCACGGTGCAGCCGGTCGCGATTGCCGGGCCGATCTTCCAGATCGTCGCGGTGAGCGGACCGTTCCAGGGGATGATGGCGCCGACGACGCCGATCGGCTCCTTCAACGTATAGGAGAAGATTTCGCCAGGCAGCGAGTTCTCGATGGTCTCGCCGTGGATCGCCGTGGTCTGGCCGGCGTAGTAGCGCAGCATGCCGACGGCGCGCAGGCGATAGGCGCGGGTGCGGCTGAGCGGCGCGCCCATGTCGAGCGTGTCGAGCTGCGACAATTCGTCGAAATTCTTCTCGACGAGATCGGCAAGCTTCAGAAGCAGGTTCTGCCGTTCGAACGGCTTGACCTTGCTCCAGGGTCCTTCGAAGGCGCGGCGGGCGGCGGCAACCGCACGATCGATGTCTTCCTTGTCACCCTCGGCGACCGTTGCGAGCAGCTCGCCTGTCGCGGGATTGCGGGTCTCGAAGCGCTTGCCTGAGGCTGCATCGACCCACTTCCCGTCGATCAGCATCTGCTTGTAGGACCCGTTCGCGAACGGATGACGCGTGATCGGAATAGCCTGCGACACAGCCATGGCTGCACTCCCTGTCAGGTGATTGATTGGTTCGATCTGGGCGGGATCGTTGCGTTGAAGGATACAGCGGTGCCGGATAGGCGTAAAGGCAGCGCGGAACGAAGACCTCCCATGCCGACTTGTGCGGGGTCACAGCAGCGCCATGTTATAGCTCGAGCAAGCCCCGCTCCGGAGACGTCCCATGCCACATCCCGCCATCGTGAAAAACAATGTTGCCGTGATCACCGGTGGCGCGTCCGGCATCGGATTGGCTGCAGCCATGGCCTTCGCGCGCGCCGGAATGAAGGTGTGTATCGCGGATGTCGATGAGGCTCGACTGACCGAGGCCGCAACAAAACTCTCATCCGTTACCGATGCCACAAAGGTGATGACCTCCGTCGTCGATGTCAGCAGGGCCGAGAGCGTGATGGAACTGGAGCGCGCCGTGGGCGCGCATTTCGGCGGAACCGACCTGCTCATGAACAATGCCGGCATCCAGCCGGGCAGCACGCTGCTCGGCGAACCCGACCATTGGCAGCGCATCATCGCCGTCAACATGTGGGGCATCATCAACGGCTCGCGCATCTTCGCGCCCCAGATGATCGCGCGTGGCAAAGGCGGCCTCATCATCAACACGGGCTCGAAGCAGGGCATCACTACACCGCCGGGCGATCCCGCCTACAACGTCTCCAAGGCCGGGGTGAAGGCGTTCACCGAAGCGCTCCAGCACGAGCTGCGCAACACAAAAGACTGTCGCATCACGGCACACCTGCTGATACCGGGCTTCGTCTTCACCGGCCTCACCGCAAAGGGGCGCACCGAAAAGCCGGCCGGCGCCTGGACGCCGGAGCAGACGATCGATTTCATGCTGGCGCGGCTGGAGATGGGCGATTTCTACATTCTCTGCCCGGACAATGACGTACCGCGCGTGCTCGACGAGAAGCGCATGGAATGGGCCGCCGGCGACATCATCGAGAACCGCCCGCCGCTGTCGCGCTGGCACCCGGACTATGCGGATGCATTCAAGAGGTTTGTGGAGGGGAACTAGATCTTTCCTTCTCCCTTGAGGGAGAGGGTTAAAACCCTACAGCGTCTCCTGCTGATGCCCACAATTCTTGCAGGCGAACTTGACCCGGGTCTGGCCTTTCTCCGCCTGGACCCGGTTCGGCGCGCCGCACTTGCCGCAGACGGCCTCGATGCGGGTCGCGCCCTGCTTGACGACGATGGTCTTCTTTTCCATCGATTCGCGGATCAGGCGCTCGGCCTCTTCACGCAGCGATTGTTTCGACAAAGCTCGTCTCCGCCTCTGAAAAGCGCGAGAGCCATATCCCACTTGCAGCCGAAGCACAATGCGCCACGGGGATCGCAACCATCAAGACGTCATTCCGGACGGTTGCGGACGCGAGAGCCGCGGCGCCAGTTGCTCCGCGGCTCTCTTGCTTCTCGTCCGGATCAGCTCGAGGCATTTTTCACGCGGCCATTCTTCACGCGGCCTTGGAAACCTCCATCAGCAGCCGCTCGGCCTTCGCGTCCTCGATGCGGTTCACCAGCCGGCTGCTCTCGTGATTGTCACGCACGGTCTTGGTCAGGGTGATGCAGGTCTGGACCAGCATCACGATACCCATGGTGAGATAACCCTTCATCCAGACGTCGATCGGCAGGAAGAAGACACCGATGGCGACGAGGAAAGCGGAGGCTGCAAAGGACGCGTAAGTGAAGCTCACCCAGGCGCTGCTGTGGGGCTGGCCGTTCTGGTTCATGATGGTCTCCTGTTGGCTCGAATGATGATGGGGTCAGGCAGCCGGCGTCCGGTTGGACTTCAACCGCGCCAGCACGTCGTCTGCAGTCGTCTTCAGCCGCGGGCCAAAGCCCTGCTCCGCCAATCTTTCGGCGGTGGCGAGGGGACCCATCGCCGCATCGAGCTCGACGAGCGCATCGTCGGCAGCCTGGGCTTCCATCTGCCGATCGCGCAGCCGCCTCAGGGTGCTCTCCGCCTCCGGCAACGTGGATTCGTAGGGACGCGCCGCTTCGATGCCGCTGCGGCGAAGCGAGCGCACCGCCTCCGAGGCGCGGGCGACGCGACGGCCCCGATCGAGCTCGGTGATGCGGGCCTGCGCATTTGCGACGTGCCGCTTCAGCCTGATGATCTCGGTCGCGAACAACGCACGGGCCGTCATCGCCGCATCGCGGTCGGCCTCCAGGCCTGCGATGGCCTCCGCCGCGTCCCTGGCGAGATCCTCACGGCCGCCGTCGAGTGCCGCAACCGCGCGCGTTTCCAGATCCGCGATACGGGCGACGGTCGCCGCGAGCTTGCGGCCTTCCTGCTGATCCTGCGCGATCGCCAAGGCCAGCGTCCGCTTGCTGCGCTCGACGGCCGCGGCCGCATCGCGCATCTGCTGGTCGAGGATCAGAAGGGCCGTACGGTCTTCCAGCTCTTCACCCGCGGCTGCCACGCTACCGCGGAAAAGTGTCACGACTGTCTTGAACATCTGTAGCTCCTTGTTATGAGCGTTGCTCATGATCCTTTGTAGCAAGATCCCTGAACATCGTTCAATAAAAATTTGAGCGACGCTCAAAATTTGGTTCGCCTATGTCTAAAGCCTTGAAACGTCGAGAGAAACTTCGGTCCGACCTGATCCTGGCGGCGGAGCGGATAATCGCCGAGCGCGGATTGTCCGGTCTGAAAACCCGCGATCTCGCCCGCGAGATCGGCTGCGCCAATGGCGCGGTCTACAATCTCGTGGCCGACATGGACGAGCTGATCCTGCGCGTGGGCTCCCGCACGCTGCTCCGGCTCGACGAGGCGCTCCGCGCCGCGGTCAGCGCGGGCGAGGCAATACCGCAAGAGACGCTGGTCCGCATCGCCATCGCCTATTGCGATTTTGCGGCGGAGAATCTCCAGCTCTGGCGTGCGCTGTTCGAGCACCGCATGGAGTCCGACAAGACCGTCCCCGACTGGTCCGTCGAAGACCAGATGCAACTGTTCCGCCACATCTACCAACCGCTGGCCACGCTATTTCCGAAGCGTAGCCCCGAGGAGCTCGGCATCACCGCGCGCAGCCTGTTCTCGGCGGTGCATGGCATGGTGGCACTGGGACTGGAGCAGAAGCTGGTTGCCGTGCCGCTGCCGGCGCTGCGCGAGGAAATCGCTCGCCTCGTGCGTGCGATGATCGAAGGGTTGATTGCGCACCAGAGCTAGCTGCGCATGGCATGCGCCTTGCCTCCTCATCGTGCAATTCTCTCGAGGAGGCGGCGATGAGCGCATCATCTTTCGACATCAACCGGCGTAGCGTCGTGCTCGGCGGCCTCGGCATCGCCGGGACGACCCTTGCCCCGCGCTTCGCATCAGCGCAGGCGCGCAGCGAGACGCTGCTGGTGGTGCAGGAGCTCGGGCCGAACTCGCTCGACATGCAGGGCGTCGGCTCCAACCAGACTGTGAACGGCCTGTCCTGGAACTGCTACGACCGGCTGCTGAGCTACGCCTCGAAGACGCTCCCTGACGGGACGCTCTCGTACGACCGCGAGAAGCTAGCACCCGAACTCGCCGAGAGCTGGCAGGTCGCCGCCGACGGCATGTCCTGCACCTTCAAGCTCCGCAAGGACGCGAAATTCCACGACGGCACGCCTGTTGCCGCCAAGGACGTCAAATGGTCGTTCGACCGTGCGGTGAAGGTCGGCGGCTTTCCGACCTTCCAGATGTCGGCGGGATCGCTGGAGAAGCCCGAGCAGTTCGTCGTGGTCGACGACCACACCTTCCGCATCGACTATGTCCGCAAGGACAAGATGCTGCTGTTCAACGTCGCGGTCGTCGTGCCCTTCATCATCAACTCCGAGCTTGCGAAAAAGAATGCGACGCCGGAAGACCCCTGGGCTTTGGCGTGGCTCAGGAACAACGAGGCCGGCGGTGGCGCCTACAAGATCGAGAGCTGGAAGCCGGGCAGCGAAACCGTGCTGGCGCGGTTCGACGACTGGAAGAGCGGCCCGCTGCCGAAAGTCAGGCGCGTGATCGCGCGCGACGTCCCCTCCGCCGGCACGCGCCGCGCCATGCTGGAGCGGGGCGATGCGGACATCTCCAGCGGCTTTGCGCCGCGCGATTTCGAGCAGATCATCAGGGAGGGCAAGGTCAAGGTGTCGGGCGTGCCGATCCCGAACGCGCTCTGGTCCCTCGCGCTCAACACCGCGAAGCCGCCGTTCAACAATGTGAAGCTGCGCCAGGCCATCGCCTGGGCGATGCCATATGAGCAGATCCAGAGCAGTGCGTTCTTTGGGCGCGCCGTTCCGATGTACGGCGGAGCGGCAGAGGTCTCAAAGCCGGTCTGGCCGCAGCCGTTTCCCTATGTCACCGATCTCGACAAGGCCAAGGCGCTGATGAAGGAAGCAGGCTTCGAGTCCGGCCTGGAGACGACGTTGTCGCTCGACACGGGTACCGCCACTGTCGGCGAGCCGACAGCGATCCTGATCCAGGAGAGCCTCGCCAAGATCGGCATCAAGGCGGCCATCGAAAAGATCCCCGGCGCCAACTGGCGCACCACGCTGAACAAGAAGGAGCTGCCGCTTGCGCTCAACCGCTTCAGCGGCTGGCTGGACTATCCCGAATATTACTTCTACTGGAATTTCCACGGCAACAACTCGATCTTCAACATCTCGTCCTATCAGAACAAGGAGATGGACGCGCTGATCGACAAGGCGCGGTTCACGGTCGATACCGCGGAGTACGACCGGTGCGTGAAGGATTTCATCGCGCTCTGCATGCGCGACGTTCCCGTCGTTCCGCTCAACCAGCCGATCCACGATGTCGCGATGCAGAAGGCCGTCACAGGCTACGAGTTCTGGTTTCACCGCGAACCGGACTACCGCCAGTTCGTCAAGGGCTGAGGCATGATCCGGAAAAGTGCGCAGCGGTTTTCCGAAAAGATCATGCCTAAGCAACAACATAAAGCGCGGTGACGATTCATACTGATTGCATCGCGCTTTAGTGCCTATCGACGAGGCGGAGCACACCTGACGCCGCGCGCGCCTGCTCGAGCGAGAAACCCCGCTCCAGCCGCGCCGCGCTCGCGCGCAGCATGGCCGCGTCGAGCCTGCCTTGCCGCGCCCCGTCAAGGGCGCAGGCGAAGACGCGGTAGAACTGCGTGCCGTCATAGGCGACCAGCAGCAGATCGACGCCGGCATTGATCGCCTCGACCACAGCCTTGCAGACGTCGTTCTGGTAGATCGCGCCCATCACGAGGTCGTCGGTCATCACCACCCCCTGGTAACCCCACGTCTCGCGGAGGATGCCCTGGACGACGCGTTTCGAATGCGATGCGGCGCGATCGGGATCGACGGCGGTGAGCGTGACATGGCCGACCATGAGCGCGCTGCGCGAATGCGCCAGCAGGCCGCGGAACGGGAGCCAGTCGGATGCCTCCAGCTCCTTCACCGGCGTGTCGAGATTGGCGCTGAAATGATGTGTGTCGGCACGCACCCGGCCGATGCCCGGAAAGTGCTTGAGCGTGGCACCGACGCCTGACTGCTCCAGCCCGCGCACATAGGCGCTCGCGATCGTGCTGACGACAGCCGGATCGGTCGCGATCGCGCGCTGCCCGATCAGCGTGTGGAAATCGAGCCGGTTGCGCCGCGCCGGCGGCTTGAGGTCGACCACCGGGGCGAGATTGAGGTTGACGCCGAGGTCCGCGAGTTCGCGGCCATGGATCCGGCCGAACTCTTCGGCCTTGGCCTGCTGGTCGTCTGGACCGAGTTCGGCGAGCGTCGCCAGCGCCGGCACCTTGGTCAGTGGCGGTGCGAGATGACCGACGATGCCGCCCTCCTGGTCGGCCGCGACGACCAGCGGCGGCAAGCCGGCGGCGCGCCTGATGTCCTGGAGCGCCGCGATCTCGGCGCGCAGCGTCTCGACGGTCCGGCCGCGGATGTTGTGCCGGGTGACATAGACGCCGCCAATCAATCCCTGCCCGGCAAGGCGCGCCACCTCGGGAAACGAGGAATAGCCGACCATGAAGTGCGGTCCGAGCTGACGCGCTTCCGCCGCGCTGACGCCGAGGACATCGCTCTTTCGCAGCTCGAACTTCAGATGCGCCGCCGACATCAGGACCGGCGGCAGGCACCAGAGCATGACGAGCAGCTTGCCCGCGACGGTGCGCCAACGCCCGCTGCGCAGCAGGAGGATGACGATCACGATGCTTGCGACGACAAGCGCGATGTTTCCGGCGCCGCGCAATGTCAACAGATAGGGATCGTTCTTGTTCGCAGCCGCGAAGGCGACGACAGGCGCGGCAAGCCAGAGCAGAATGAGGCCGATATTGCGGAGCAATTGCATGATGCATCACGTGCTGGGAGTGGCGAATGCTTCGCACCTATCAAAGCAATTTGCGCCGGGCGAGAGGCAAGAGGCCGTCTGCACGAAATCTGCAGAAGACTCCTGAAACCATGCAGACGTTGATCCCGGCTTCTGCACAAGCACCCTTCAGACTTCGTGATGCCACATATCACGAAAGGTCTTTTGGACATGACGAGCCTTGCTTCGACGATCGCAGCGGACCTCCAGCCGATCAGGGATCCCGCCGTTCCGGCCAAGCTCGGTCTCGCGCTGGCGCTGGCCGCACTGGCCGACTGGCTGTTCTACGGCGAACGCATCGGCCTGTCGCTGACGCTCTTTGCGGTCGCGATCGTTGGCGTGTCGGTGCTGTTCAATCATGCGGCTCTGGATCTGCGGCGTGCGATGACAGGCGTGGCCATTCTGGTCGCCGGTCTCGTACCTGTTATCGAGGAGCTCAACACGCTGTCGTTCCTGATCCTCGTCGCGGCGCTGCTCATGGCCCTGCTGCTCGCGACCAATCCGGAAACGACCGGTCTCGCCGAGCGTGCCCGCGCACTCCGCAACTTCGTCCTGCTCGGTCCCTTCAGTTTCTTTCCCGACGCGCTCCAGATCTTCAACATGTCGGCCTTCACCCGCGGCATCGCGCTGTGGCTGCTGCCGGCAGCGCTGAGCGCCGTCTTCGTCGCGTTGTTCGCAGCGGCCAATCCGGTCATCGAGCAATGGCTGTCCCTGCTCAATCCAAAACGCATCTTCGAATATATCAGCGTCCCGCGCGTGCTGTTCTGGACCGCCATGCTCGCGCTGGTCTGGCCCTTCATCCATGTGCGCTGGCGGCGCAAGAAGGTTGCCATCGCCAGCGAAGCCGGTGCCGTAGAGCCGCCCCCGCTTCCGCCCTTCGTCTCGCCGGAATTTCTGGGCCCCGCCGCCATTCTGCGCTCGCTGATCCTGTTCAATCTGCTGTTCGCGGCGCAGTCGATTCTCGACGGCATCTATCTCTGGGGGCACGCGGCGCTGCCCGCCAATATGACCTATGCGGCCTACGCCCATCGCGGCGCCTACCCGCTGATCGTAACCGCCCTGCTCGCCGCGGCCTTCGTGCTGGTGGCGATGCGGCCGGGCGGACCGGCCGAAAAGTCGAGGGTGATTCGGGCGCTGGTTTATCTTTGGGTCGGACAGAACGTGCTGCTGGTCGCCTCGTCCATCCTTCGGCTCGATCTTTACGTCGACATCTACATGCTGACCTACTGGCGCATCGCGGCCTTCATCTGGATGGGGCTGGTGGCGCTGGGATTGATCCTGATCATGGCCCGCATCGCTCTCAACCGGCCCAACCGCTGGCTCGTGGGCGCCAATCTGATCGCGCTCGCGATCGTACTCTATGGTAGCTCGCTCGTGAACTTCGACGCCCTCATCGCCGACTACAATGTCGCCCACAGCCGGGAAGCATCGGGGAAAGGCGTGCAGATCGACATCGACTATCTCCTGACGCTCGGCCCGCAGGCGCTGCCTGCCATCGACAAGGCGATCGCGCTGCGACCTGCCGCCGGAGAGGGCTACCTTGTGCCACGCCGCGACCGCCTTGTAGAACAGCAGCGTCAGGACCTGGCCTGGCGAAGCTGGGGGTTTCGCAACTGGCGGCTCCGGCACAGGCTGGATACGCAGGCGACGAACCAGCCGGCGGGCTGACGGGCAGCGGAGAGTTTCTTGGCGCATCGCATCCTCATCGTCGACGACGAAGGCCATATCCGCGAGGTCATCCGGGTCGCCCTGAAGAAGGCGGGCATGGACGTGATCGAGGCGCGCGACGGCAGGGAGGCGCTCGCCCGCGTCGCCGCCGACAGGCCCGATCTGATCGTGCTCGACATCGGCATGCCTGAGTTCGACGGGCTCGACGTCTGCCGCGAGATCCGCAAGGGCTCCGACGTTCCGATCCTGTTCCTGTCGGCGCGCGACGAGGAAATTGACCGCATCCTCGGCCTCGAGATCGGCGGCGACGACTACGTGACCAAGCCGTTCAGCCCGCGCGAGCTGGTGGCGCGGGTCAACGTCATCCTGCGCCGCCTCAGCCCGCGCAATGGCGAGGTCAAGGCTGGACCCACCGCGCTTGCCCAAGGCGGCCTGCTGCTCGATCCCGATCAGCATGTCGCGACGTTTGCAGGCACGCCGCTGAAACTCACCGCGATCGAGTTCGGTATTCTGCGCGCGTTCCTGACCCGGCCGACCTCGGTGTTCAACCGCGAGCAGCTGATGCGGGCAGCTTATCAGCTCAACATCCAGGTCTCCGATCGCACCATCGACAGCCACATCCGCAACATCCGCGCCAAGCTTGCGGCGCAAAATTGCGAGAACGTCATCGAAACCATCCACGGCGTCGGCTTCAAGCTCGGCCGCTGCGAGACAGAGGCATGAGGGCGGCCCCCGACAAATGGCGGCCGTCGCTGGGGCTCGTGATCTTCACGGTGCTGGCGACCGTCGCCGTGCTGCCGCTGGTCGGCCTGTTCTTCTTCCGCCTCTACGACAACCAGCTCATCCGCCAGACTCAGGCCGAGCTGATCGCGCAGAGCCGCGTGCTGGCGACGATCTATGCACAGGAGGTCACGACGAGGCTCGACAGCGGCCTCGCGCTCGGCGCCGAGGTGCCGCCGGGCGTGCTGCCCGACCCCGGCGATCAGGTCACCCCGATCCGTCCCGCGCTCGATCTCACGGCCAACGACCTGCTGCGGCGGCGTCCGGATGCGCAAGCAGCCCCCCAGCCCGCGCAGCCTGCCTATGTCGAGATCGGCGCAAGACTGACGCCGATCATCCGCGAGACCCAGAAGGTGACGCTGGCGGGCTTTCGCATCCTCGATCCGCAAGGCGTGGTGATCGCCGGGCGGCAGGAGGTCGGGCAGTCGCTCGCCCATATCGAGGAAGTCGCGGACGCGCTGCACGGGCAATACCGCGCCACCTTGCGCAACCGCGTGCCGGACAAGCCGCCGCCGCCGATCTATTCCTTCAGCCGAGGCCTCGGCATGCACGTGTTCTCGGCCATGCCCGTCATCGTCAACAACCGCGTCGCCGGCGTGATCTACACCACGCGGACGCCGAGTAACATTTTCGATCATCTCTACCAGGAGCGGGCCAAGTTCGTGCTGGCGGGGCTGGCCGTCATCCTCGGCACCATCGCGATCGGCCTGGTGTTCTCACGCACCATCACGCTGCCGATGCGCGAGCTGATCGACCGGGCCGCTCGAATCGGCCGGGGCGACCGCGAGGCATTCAAGCCGCTCCGCCATTACGGCACGCGCGAGTTCGCCCAGCTCTCGCACAGCTTCCTCGGCATGGCCGAGCAGCTGGCGCGGCGCTCGGACTACATCGCGACGTTCTCGGCCCACCTCACCCACGAGCTGAAATCGCCGCTGACCTCGATCAAGGGCGCGGCCGAGTTGTTGCAGGATTCGGTTCAAGGCAAATCCGAGGGCCTGACGCCGGCCGAGCAGAACACGTTCATCGCCAACATCCTGTCCGACACGCAGCGGCTGGAGGCGATGGCGCAGCGGCTGCGGGAACTGGCCCGTGCCGAAAGCCTGCCGCAGAACGAGCGTACGGAGCTCGCGCCGGTGATCGCCGACCTGAGGAGCCGGTTTCCGACAAGCGATATCTCGGCCAGTGGCAGCCTCGACCGGCCCATCGGCATGTCCGGCGAAAAGGCGCTGATCGTGCTGTCGCATCTCGCCGACAACGCGATGCGGCACAAGGCGCGGTCAATCAGGCTGGAGGCGAGCTTTGAGCGGACGACCTTGCGTTTGACGGTGAGCAATGACGGCGAACCGATCTCGGCACCGAACCGCGACAGGATCTTTGATGCGTTCTTCACCACCCGCCGCGATCAGGGCGGCACCGGGATGGGGCTGGCGATCGCACGCGCGGTGATGGCGAGCCATGGCGGCTCGATCAGCCTCAGGCCGACCGACGCGGGCGCGGCCTTCGAGCTTCAGTTTCCGATTGCCTAGATCGCGAACACCCAGGCGGCGACGATGGTGCCGATGGTGACCAGACCGGCGATGGTCCAGCCGGCGGCATATTCCAGCTCGGGATGACCGGTCGCCCGCATGATCTCCGTGGGATCGGCGGTATGCTTATGTGCCATGACAGCCTCGCACGTTACTCCCCGCGTCCTATGTAAGTCGCTTGGGGCGCCAAAAGGTTCCGTCACGGAAATGCGAGGAATGACGCAGTTGGGCTTGTTCGCCGAACCGCTGGCGGGGCCTGCCGGGCTTCGCCATGCGGACAATTTTATCGATGCCGCCCTCGAGCAGGAATTGATCGGCCGCATCGCAGCATTGCCGCTCCAGCGCTTCCAGTTCGGCGCGTTCGAGGGCAACCGCCGGGTGGCCTCGTTCGGCTATCGCTACGACTATTCGCTGCAGCGGCTGGCCGAAGCGGAGCCGATCCCGGGCTGGGTGACACCTGTCGTGCGCCAGGTCGAGCAATGGGCGGGGCTGCCGGAGGCCAGCGTCCGGCAGGTGCTCTGCACCGAATATGAGGTCGGCGTCGGCATCGGCTGGCACCGCGACAAACCGCATTTCGACAAGGTCCTTGGCCTATCGCTCGGCGCGCCCTGCAAGTTCCGTTTCCGTCGCCGCAGTGGCGAGCGATGGGAGCGCCACACGCTCGAAGCCCTGCCGCGCTCGCTCTACATGATGGACGGCGAGGCGCGGTCGCAATGGGAGCACAGCATCCCGCCGGTCGAGGCGCGCCGCTACTCCATCACGTTCCGGACGATGAAGCGGGCCTGACCGGTCGTCCAAAACAAAAAATGCGAAAACAACCCCATGCACAGTCGAGCGCAAGCGTCCCGGGCCTTCGGAGGTGCCTTCCAAACGCGGCGGCTTGCCGCACCGGCCGCCGTTCCGCGCCAGCCGCCTGCCCGCCAAGGGTGCCGTGAATTCGCCTCAAGGCCAGCCAACTAATGAGACGAATTGAAAAGACGGGCCATATCTGCGAGCCAGTATGAGACCCGCAAGGCCGACATCACCATGAAGAATTATCTGACATTTTTCCTGCTTCTGACCATGACCACAGCCTCCGCGCATGGACCTGTGCCGGCCCGGCTCTCGCCGCCGTCCGATCTCATGCAAGTGGGCCTCACCGATTCCGACACTACCGCCGGCGGCACCGCGCGGCTATGCGAACGGGTCACCTTCTCGCGCGGCCTGCGCTACGGCGAGAGCGAGGCCCACGTGCTCGACGTCGCCACCAGCGAGACCAAGGCGGATACGCCGCGGCCGGTGCTGCTGTTCGTGGTCGGCGACACTTTTGCCGGCGACCGCGCCGCGCCGGAACTGTCGCGCCAGGTCCAGGACCAGGCCATGTGCTTCGCCGCGCGCAACGACATGATCGGGGTCCGCGTCAACTATCGCCTCGCTCCCGCAGCGACCTGGCCGATGGGAGCGACCGACGTGGCGGC
Organism: Bradyrhizobium tunisiense; assembly: GCF_042263385.1. NCBI lineage: Bacteria > Pseudomonadati > Pseudomonadota > Alphaproteobacteria > Hyphomicrobiales > Nitrobacteraceae > Bradyrhizobium > Bradyrhizobium tunisiense. Next base: position 562,554 of record NZ_JBHLEV010000003.1, on the reverse strand, counting down.
GGCGCTGTCCTGGGTTCACGGCAATATCGACCTGTTCAACGGCGACGCCCGCGAGATCGTCGCAGTCGGTTACGGCGCCGGCGCCTTTCATGTCGCGACCCTGCTGTCGCATCCCGAGTTTCAGACCGATCGCGCCGATGTCGCCGCCGTCGTGCTGGTGTCCGGCATCTACCGCGCCGGCAAGGACGCCAGCGACAGCGAGAAGGCCTATCTCGGCACCGACGCCAGCCAATATAACAGCCGCTCGGTCTTCCCCGGCATCCTCAATGTCGACGTGCCAATCGTGCTGGCCTGGGCCGCGGACGATTCCGCGGGAACCGTGGCGCAGGGCGAGACGCTGAAGAAGACGCTCTGTGGCGCCGGCCATTGTCCGCGCAGCGCGCTGCTGCGCAGCCGCGACGGCATCGCCAGCGCCTTCGGCCTCGACGGCTCCGGCGACAGCCTCGCCGAGCCGACGCTGCTGCTGGTGCGTCAGCTGGAGGCGCGGGGGCTGCCGTAGCGGGGGCTACTCAATATCGACCACTTACACCATTTGCTGGGCCATCCCTCTCCCCCGCCCTCCCCCGCAAGGGGGGAAGGAGCGCACCGGAGTGCGCGGTTGCACTGCGGCTCATCGAAGTGCTTGGTGAATCACCGCGCACGCGCACCGTGTGTCCCCTCCCCCTTGCGGGGGAAGGCTAGGGAGAGGGGTACCGCACGGGGACTCTCTCGATCAGGGAAGCGCTCCGTACGCAAACCGCCGCAACGGCCCGTCAACGTGCCTGCCATTTCATTCGTCCACAGATGCGCTCGCTGAAGTGCCGCCAAGCCACACGATCGCCAAACGCTTGACGTAGATCAACTCCCCTAGGTGCGGAATGAGCCGACCTCGTTGGGGGCCAACGACAAGGTGTCGAGCATGCGCGTCACCGGCAGATTGCTGTTCGTTCTGGTCGTTGCCTCGACATCGCTGGGAGCGATGTCCCTGCAGCGCGCGGAGCAACCCACCACCGACAAGGAAATCCGCATCGGCAACGTCATGCCGTATTCGGGACCGCTCTCGGAATTCGGTGCCATCGGCCAGGCAGAGGCCGCCTATTTCGACATGGTCAACGCGCGTGGCGGCATCAACGGTCGCAAGATCCGCTTCATATCGCGCGACGACAATTCTGATCCGGCAACCGCCCTGGAGCTGACGCGCAAGCTGGTCGAAACCGACGACGTGCATCTGATGTTCGGATCATTCGGCACGCCCGGCAATCTCGCCACGCGCTGGTACCTGAACGAGAAGAAGATCCCGCAGCTGTTCGTCGCCTCTGGCGACGAGGAGCTGAGCCAGCCAAGCGCTTTTCCCTGGACCATGGGCTGGCAGCCCTCGTTACGATCGGAAGGGCGCATCTACGCCAACTACATCCAGGCCTATTACCCCAGGAAGAAGATCGTCGTGCTCTGGCAGAACGACCAGTTTGGCCGCATGCTCTACAAGGGCATCCAGGAAGGGCTTGGCGACCTCAACCGCCATGTCCTCGTCGACATCGCGTTCGACATCAATGACGAGCATCTCGACGGGCATGTCTCGATCCTCAAGCGCTCCGGCGCCGATATCTTCGTCTTCCTGGGCGTGCCGTCGACTGCCTCCAAGGTGATCAAGCTGGCGGCATCAATGAATTGGCGCCCCGTCTTCATCGTCAACGATGCCTCAGCCACCATCGCCAATGCGATGGCGCCGGCGGGCCTCGAGAATTCAGCCGGCGTGATCTCGGCGGCCTTCTTGAAAGACCCAAGCGATCCTGCCTGGAAAGACGATCCCGCCATGAAGGAATGGTTCGCGTTCATGGACAAGTATCACCAGGTCGAAAGCACCAACAACAGCGCGGCGGTCTACGGCTACGCCGCGGCCGAAGCGCTGTCGAAAGTGCTGAGACAATGCGGCGACGACTTTTCGCGCGAGAACATCATGCGTCAAGCGGCCTCCCTCAGGGATCACCAGCCCTCCGTTACTCTGCCCAACATCAGGATGAGCACCTCGCCCAGCAACTATCTGCCGATCAAGCAGATGCGGCTCGTCCAGTTCGACGGCCGATCCTGGCAGCCTTTCGGCGAGGTGATCGAGACGGCCTTCACGGAGGGCGCGGCAAGGTGAGGTAACTCACACGGACCTTTTGCTGGGCTACCCCTCTCCCCCGCAAGGGGGGAGGGAGCGCAGCGGAGTGCGTGGTGGCACTGTGCTTCGGCGGATCGCTTCCATTGGCAACAAAGGTCGGTTCCCTCCCCCCTTGCGGGGGAGGGTTAGGGAGAGGGGTATCACGCGGGGAGTCTCTCGATCAGAAACCGCACCCTCACGCCGGCTTGAGCGAGGCCAGCGCGTTCTCCAGCAACGAGCGGACGCGGGCGGCATCGCCCGATTTCACCATGGCGGGGTCGAGATAGAGCTCGAGCCCCGGCGCACGCTCGGTGATGACGCCGCTTCGCTCTGCCGCCCCGTCGGCCAGCGCGTCGACCGAATAGGGAATGACCTCGCGGCTGATGCCCTTCATCGTGATCGCCGGCAGGGCATGGGCGCGGACGATGTCGCTGACGAGCGCAAAGGTCTCATAACTCAGCACGATGCCGCCGGGCTCGGCGATCGATTGCAGGCGCGCGGCGAGGTTCGCTTCCGCACCGATGATGGTGTAGTCCATGCGGTCGGCGCTACCGAAATTGCCGACATTGCAATAGCCCGAATTGATGCCCATGCGCGAGCGGAACGGCTGTTCGATGCCGGAGGCGCGCCATTTCGCGTTGAGCTCGGCCAGGCGCTGCTGCATGCGCCAGGCCATCTGGAGACAGGCCTGTGCATCGGCCCGGTCGCCCCTGGTCTCGGGATCGCCGAAGAAGATCAGCATGGCGTCGCCGATGAACTTGTCGATGGTGCCGCCATAGTCGTGGGCGATCGCCGACATCTCGGTGAAATACTCGTTGAGGAGCTGGGTCAGCTGCTCCGGCTGCAGCCGCTCGGCCGTGGCGGTGAAGTTCTGAATGTCGGAGAAGAAGATGGTGAGCTTCTTGCGCTCGGTGTGGATGGTGACGTCCTTCTGGCCCGAGAAGATGCTCTTGTAGATCTGGGGCGGGATATAGCGCGAGATCTTCATCGACAGCGACGCCAGGAAGTCGTTGGCGGATTCGAGCTCCTTGTTCATGGTCTTGATGCGGCTCGCCTGCCGGCGCTGAAGCGACATGAAGGCGAGGCCGCTGCCCGCGGCGATCACGAAATAGGCCAGCAGGTATTTGAACGAGAAGATGTTGGCGGCGATCGGCTGCGCGATGATGACCTCCTGGATGCCGCGGACGTCGCCGACCTTCCAGTCCTTCTTCGGGCTCTCGGGATGGCTGTTGTGGCAGCTCACGCAGGCCGGCCCCATCATGACCGGCGCAACCAAGCGGACCTTGTCGTTGAACAGCGAGGTCTCGGTGTCCACGATCTTCCGCTCGGGGTCCTGGCGCAGCGCATCGAGCGCATCCTTCTCGAACTTGTCGAGCTGGTGCGGCGCGCGGTTCTGGAACGGGAAGTCCGAGACGAAGCGGTAGGTGATGTTCTCCTGCTGCGCGCCGATCACGCGGCCGAGTTCCAGCGACAGCGTCGCCGGGATCGGGATCGCACCGGGAACGGATTCGTAATTGTGCACGACCTTGGTGGTGCCGTCGGGGTTGGCAAGCACGCGCCCGACCACGTTGGAGGCGTAATAGCTGCGCACGCTCGATATCACCGAATTGAGATCGACGGCCTGCCGCCGCAGCGCGGTCTTGCTGAGCTCTGTCAGGTCCAGCCACACCGCAAGCGGCAGAGCGAGCAGGAGGAAGGCGATCACCGTGCCCGTCAGGATGCCGCTCTTGCGCTGCTCTTCGGAGATCTCTTGTTTCACTCGCTGGCTCCGTTGTGTGCGATTTGTCGCAAATCCCTCGAAATCCGCGGCAAGGAATGCGGCGGCACAGAGCCAATAATTGCTGGCCGGCGCAACCCCATTTTATGGTGGTCGGGCGAAGCGGCTTTTCGTTTGATCACGGATGCTTAAGATCGGACCGACTTGCATCCGTCCCGCCGGGAGAGACCCATGACCGAGACCATCCGCATCAAGCGCCTTCAGGCGCGACCCGTGATCGTGCCGATGAACCTGCCGCTCCAGACTTCGACCGGATCGGTCGCCAAGGCACCGCTGGTGCTGATCGACTGCGAGACCGACCAGGGCGCGGTCGGGCACGCCTATCTGTTCTCGATCACACCATCGGCCTTGAAGCCGCTGACGGCGATGGTCACGGAAATGTCAGCGCTTATCGCCGGGGACGAACTGCTGCCGTTCGAGATCGAGCGCAAGCTGGCCCAGCGTTTCACGCTGTTGGGGCTCGCGGGCCTGCAACGGCTGGCGCAATCCGGCATCGACATGGCCGCCTGGGACGCGCTCGCACGAGCGAAGGGCCTGCCGCTGGCACGCCTGCTCGGCGGGGCACCGAAGCCGATCAGGGCCTACAATTCGAAGGGGCTCGGCATCATGCCGGCGGGCGCCGCAGTCGAGGAGGCGCACAAGCTGTTGGCCGAGGGATTCCAGGCCGCCAAGATCCGCGTCGGCCGGCCCGATGCGCGGGAGGATGTCGCCGTCGTCCGCGCTGTGCGCAAGGCCGTCGGCGATCAGGTCACGCTGATGTGCGACTACAATCAGGCGCTGACGGTGACCGAGGCGATCCGCCGTGGCGAGATGCTGGATAACGAGGGTTTGAGCTGGATCGAGGAGCCGATCCGCCACGACGACTATGAGGGCAGCGCCCGCATCGCGGACGAGCTTTTCACCCCGATCCAGATCGGCGAAAATTTCGACAGCGCCTTTTCGATGCAGGCGGCACTCTCCGCGGAAGCCTGCGATTACGTGATGCCTGACGTGCAGCGCATCGGCGGCGTCACCGGCTGGCTGCGCGCCGCCGCCCTCGCCCATGCCGCCGGCATCGAGATGTCCTCGCATTTGTTCTCGGAAGTCAGCGCGCATCTGCTCTGCGTGACGCCGACTGCGCATTGGCTGGAATATGTCGACTGGGCCGACGCGGTGCTTTCGACGCGGCTGAAGATCAAGGACGGTTTTGCGTTGCCGGGCGAGGAGCCTGGGAATGGGATCGCGTGGGACGAGGCGGCGGTGAAGAAATATCTCGTTGGGTGACCGTCCTGGCGAAAGTCGCCGAGAGCCAAGGCGACATGCGGTATATTACTCGATGAACAGCAGTCCCCGCTTTTGATCGCCGTCGAACGTATTCACGGCGTCGAACAGCCGCTTCCGCTCGACGAGCCATGGCTGGAAATCAACGTTGACATCGAGCACGAAAACGAGGTCCTCGGCTTCGAAATAGCCCCCAATTGGGGAATGATGTCCGCTACCAGCGCCAAAGATTTGAGCGCGATCGAAATTCACGATGTAGCGTCGCCCCGGATCGTTTGAGCGACGCAGATGCTCCAGAAACTGCATCTCGCTGAGATCACGCAAGACCGTAACGTTCCGGCTGGTATGCGACTGGGCGACTTTGGCCAGCTCGTCGAGCGTGAGTCCCATTATGCATACCCCCGTCCAGCAGCTCCACGTGCCGGCCAACACTTCGCCCTCCGTCCTTGCCGCCTCGCCAAGGGACCGGTACGCATTCGCAACAGCGGCAGGTCCGCAGCGAGAGCCATTTGACTGCCAATCGACGTGTCTTTGAAATGTGGCTGCCACGGGCAGGTGCCACGCACGCTCCATGAGTTCAGGAGTACGTGTTACCGATGAAGCTATGGCTTCTGATGGAACGTGGGTTCGACTGACGACCAGGGCCCCGGCACACACCAGACCCACGGCGACAACGATGCTGCTGATGCTTACGCGGTGCCATCGCTTCATGGGTCAGAACCTTAGCGGCAATGACGACATCGGCCTGCAGAACTCTATTCAGATCAGAAACCAACCAGCGGGAAGAGCATTCCATATGCGCGTCCGTCCGGGCTGAAAATGCAATCGCATCTTGCGACGGGCGCCCGAGTTCCTTCTTGCGCGAACAGAAAAAGTGACAGCCAAACGAACCTTTCTCCGCGGCATCCGCGGACAGGTATCGGCGTCGAGATCCAGATGCTAGATTTCCCGGCCCTACCGGATAGGAGGACGACATGCCCGAGAGCGTCTACAAGGTCATTGAACTGATCGGTACCAGTAAAGACTCGTGGGAGAAGGCGGCCGCCAACGCGGTCGAGCAAGCTGCCAAATCTCTCCGAGATCTTCGCATCGCAGAGGTCGTCAAGCTCGATATGCAATTGGATGACAAGGGAAAGGTCGAGGCCTATCGCGCCAAGCTCAACGTATCGTTCAAGTTCGAGGGCACCTGAGCCTCAGCACCTCGCCCCTTTGCGGGCGAGGATGGCTCATTGGAAAAGGCGTGTTGCGTGGTCCGCCCAACTGGACGCTGTGGCATCCCGGAATTTGGCACTGGTCCGATTGGGACCGATATGCTCTGATCGAGGGGCGCGCATGAGACGTGGTGGCCCCATGTACATGGTCATTCGCAAGTACACGAATGTTCGTTCGGTCGCGGACGCCGCCCGTCGCGCCAAGAGCGGCGTCGGTGAGATCCTGAGGCAATCGCAGGGATTTAGATCCTACCATGTGCTGGATGCGGGCGGCGGCATCGGTATCGCCGTGATGATATTTGATGACCGCGAGAGCGCCAACGCAGCCAACGCAAAGGTACTGGCGTTTGTTGAGGCTAGCCTACATGATCTCGATCTTGGGATTCCCGAAGTGATCAGCGGCGAACTTTTGGTGGACATGGAGTCTAATGGGTCTTCGGGCATAAGGTAGCCCCAAGCGCCGCCAGTCGCGTGGCGGCTGTGGCGCTTGCTCATGTCATCGACCTGAAGTCACCCTCACGTTTGCAACGATCGCGTCCTGGACCTGCGCGGGCCGCCCGTCCGGAATATTCGACTCCGGGTCCTTATCAAGGAGCAGCAACGCCATGAAGCAGCACACCTTCAAAGCATTTTCCATCACAGCGATCTGCTGGACACCGCTCGTGGTCACGGGCACTACGATGCCGCCAAGAGATCCTGATGAAGAGGACGAGGAAGAAGACGAGGAGGACGAAGAAGACGAAGGAGAGGATGACGTTGACGAACCAGCGGTCGTGCGCGAGCCAGACGAAGACTAGATCGGCGCTTGTTCGGCAGTCGGCGCGATAATGCCCCATCGGCTGCTCCGGTCGGCAGGACCGAGTCCGGTCGGCTGTGCAGCTTCCCGAGTTCTGCTCAGGGTTAGAAAGTGCCCTGCCAGGTCCGATTTCGCTGGTCGGCTCGCCTCCGAAAAGCTGACCTCCGAGCGGCTAGCAAAGGGCAGCCTTGGGCCAGAAGGCGAAGTGGGCGCTCTTTGCAAAAGCACCAAATGCAGCCTCGTAGCCAAGCAGTTCGCCAAAACGCCGTTCACGGTCGTCCGACCAGGCTCCGGGTTCGTTCAGAAGCGCGAGCATGGCGTCGACCCGCCACTCGTGGCCAGGTAAGATATAGAACAGCATCCGATATTCGAGCTGCGGCAGGTCAGGACACGGTTCGATCACTGCGCGCCTTATCAATCGACCCGCATCAACGTGTCTGTCGAACATCCGCCAGTACCGAATACAGACATCTGGTTCACGACCGACGATATCCATGAAATACGCAAGCGGCTTCGCCCCCCTCAGCATCAGGCCGAGTTCTCTGTTGGTGTGGACCAAATGAGTGAGCTGAGGGTGCCATTCGGAGTGCATGTCGCGTATCTTGACCGGGCAACGTTGATTTCCGCTAAGGGGCAGAATCCGACATCGTCATTCATGAGTACACGCGCTAACGGTGCCCTATGACCACATGGCGCCCACATTCCCGCATCCGCGTCGTCGCGATCGGCCTGCACTGGCGGGACGGGCGACTGCTTGCGGCCGAGGTTCGCGACGATGCTGGCCGGATCAAGGGGGTGCGGCCGCTCGGCGGCGAAATCGAGTTCGGCGAAAGCTGGCGGGCAGCCCTGGTGCGCGAGTTCAACGAAGAGCTCGGCATCGAAATCATGCTCAAGGGCGAGCCCTTGATGCTGGAAAACATTTTCGTGCACGAGGGAGCGACCGGGCACGAGGTGATGTTCATCTCGGAGGTCGAGTTTCCTGATGCCGCGTTCCGCGACCAGGAGCGCATCGATTTCAGGGAGGACAATGGGGCCCACATCGTCGCCCGCTGGTTCGACCTGGACGATCTCGATGTCGACGGCGCGCCGAGCCTGTTTCCGACCGGGCTGAAGGGCTTGCTGCTGGGCGCCGCCAAAGGCAGCCCCGCGTAAGGCCTCTCCCGATTTTTTGGACGCGGCGCGTCAAGCGGGAAGTCGCGTTCTGTCCGGCTGCTACTTCATCAGCCTGAAGCGGCCGCCTTCCACCTTGATTAAGAACGCCGAACGTTCGTCGTAGCCGTTGTGATCGGTGGAACTCATCGTTGACAGGCCGTTGTTCAGATACACGTCCTTGCCGCGCTCGAGCTCGTCGCGAAGGGCGGCGCGAAATTCCGCCGTGCCGGGTTTCGCGGTCTTCATGGCATTCGGTATCGCGGTCTTGAGCAGCGCCATCGAATCCCACAGATGCGCAGCGAAGATGTTCGGCTTGTGCCCGTTCGCCTTTTCGTAGGCGGACAGGAATTCGTCCCGGACCTTGCGGAACGGATCATCCGCCGGCAGATCGTCCGCGATCGTGAACGCCTCGCCGGTGAAGACGGCGCCTTCGACGCTGGCTCCGCCGAGCTTGATGAATTCCTCGGTGGCCACTCCGTGCGTCTGGTAGATCTTGCCGGAATAGCCGCGCTCCCGCAGCGCCTGCTGCGGCAGCACGGCCGGCGTGCCCGCGGAGGCAATGAAGACGGCGTCCGGATTTGTCGCGATCACCTTGAGGGCCTGGCCGGTCACGCTGGTGTCGGCGCGCGCATAGACTTCGTGCGTGGTCACGGTCAGGCCGAAGGTGGGAGCAAGCCTGCTCACTTCCTTGTAATAGCCCTCGCCATAACCGTCGGAGACGCCGATATAGCCGAGCGTCTTCACGCCCGATTTGGCGATGTGCTTGAGGATCGCGACGGCCATCAAATCGTCGTTGGGAACGACCTTGAAGGCCCATTTGCGCCGTTCGTCCATGGGTTGGACGATGGCTGTCGCCGCGGCGAGCGAGATGATCGGTGTCTTGGCTTCCCAGGCGACATCGAGCATCGGCATGGTCACCGGCGTCAGCGAGGAGCCGATGAGGACGTCGACACCGTCTTGAATGACCAGCCGCCGCGCATTCTGAATGCCCTTGGTCGAGTCCGATTCATCGTCGAGGGCGATATAGACGATCTTCTCGCCGCCGATTTCCTTCGGGAGCGCCGCAACCGTCCGCATCTGCGGCTGCCCGAGCGCCGAGCCGGGCCCCGAACCAGACACCACGATTCCCACCTTGATATCGGCATTTGCGCGGGGGATGGCGAGAACCATCGCGGTGCAAACGCACAAGGCTGCAAGGCAGCGCCGGATCATGATGTCCTCCCGAGTATTATATTTCGCTGACGCAATGTCGCGCGGGCCGCGGAGAAAGTCTGTCCCTATGGCTAGGGACAGATCCGATTTCGGGGGAGCGGCGGCGGTCAATCCTGCGTTCGCGATACGAACGCGTTCGCTCCATCCTGATGAGGAGCTGCTATCGATGAGATCGTGTTGTGTCGGGAGAGAACCCCGGCGGCAGTCCGTCTACGCTCTTCGAGCTCCGTCGGACACGCTTCGCATTCAGATCGGTGGCTTGCCGAGCCGTAGCTCGCGGCGGCAGCCCGCCTGCGCCCTTTGGGCTTCGGCGCGGCATCCTTCTCTCTGCTACCGCGAGCGAAGGATGGTGGGCACGACAGGGATCGAACCTGTGACCCCTACCATGTCAAGGTAGTGCTCTCCCGCTGAGCTACGTGCCCTAGAGGTCGTCTTCTAGATCGGGTGGGGTCCCTATAACGACTCAGGGGAGCCGGCGCAAGGACGGAACGGGGCCGATTCAGGCCGCCAGCATCTTGTTCACTTCACTGACCAATTCACGCAGATGCACGGGCTTGGACAGCACCTTGGCATTCTTGGGGGCGTCCGAATCCGAGTTCAGGGCGACCGCGGCGAAACCCGTGATGAACATGATCTTGATATCAGGATCCAGTTCCGAGGCCCGGCGGGCGAGCTCGATGCCGTCCATCTCCGGCATCACGATGTCGGTCAGCAGCATCTCGAACGGCTCTTCCCGCAGCCGCTGATAGGCGGCCATGCCGTTGTCGTGGGACGAGACCTGAAAACCGGCGTTTTCCAGCGCCTTGACCAGGAAACGGCGCATGTCGTTGTCGTCTTCGGCGAGCAGGATCTTTGGCATGGCAGGAATCGTCGCATCCCCAGAGGATATCAGCAGAGGTCACTAAGCCTGACAGAGGGTAAATTTGGGGTGAAAATCTTAACCCAGAGACGGCTGCCGTTGCCGGCCCGTTGTGAACCGAAATGCGCCTCGAAGCAATCGAGCCGCGGCGGCTCATCCCCGCCTCGCTGCCCGCACGGTTAAGACGTGTTCCAACAAGGCATCCCATCTTTTCACTTGGCAGAATGGTTGCGATTCCGGACAATGACGACACATAAGAGCCGCTCGATCGGCCGAATCGATGTGGTCTGGACCCGCCAGATCCCGGCGCGAAGGGACGAAGCCTGAGAAGATGACCCGGTTTGACGGCGAGGTGTCGCCAGCCTTCGAGATCGTGGAGCCCACGCACTGGCGTGCGCCCGTCATCTTCAACTCGCCCCATTCCGGCTCGACCTATCCGGACGAATTCCTCGCCGCCTCCAGGATCGACCTGCCGACGCTGCGACGGTCCGAAGATTCCTTCATGGACGAGTTGATCGGCCATTTGAGCGAGCGCGGCTTTCCGACCGTGCGGGTCAACTTTCCCCGCTCCTATGTCGACGTCAATCGCGAGCCCTATGAGCTCGATCCCCGCATGTTCACCGGACGGCTGCCAAGCTTTGCCAACACCCGCTCGATGCGGGTCGCCGGCGGCCTCGGCACCATTCCGCGCGTGGTCGGCGACGGCCAGGAGATCTACCGCGACCGCATCCTGGTGGACGATGCGCTGGAGCGGATCGAGACGCTGTACAAGCCCTACCACCGCGCCCTGCGCCGGCTGATCAACAAGGTGCACCAGATGTTCGGCACCGTGGTGCTGGTCGACTGCCACTCGATGCCCTCGGTCGGCGTGTCCCGCGACGAGCCGCGCCGGCCCGACGTCGTGATCGGCGACCGCTACGGCACGAGCTGCACGCCGCTGCTGCCCGACCGGGTCGAGGAGACCATGACCGGGCTCGGCTATTCGATCGGCCGCAACAAGCCCTATGCCGGCGGCTTCATCACCGAGCATTACGGCAATCCCGCGAGCGGCCTGCATGCGGTGCAGCTCGAGCTCAACCGCGCGATCTACATGGACGAGCGGCGGCGCGAGCGCAGTCCCCGCTTTGCGCAAGTGGCGACCGATTTCGGCGTTCTCGCCGACGTGCTGGCGACCACGATTCCGTTCGGCGACCTCGGCCCGTTCCAGGCCGCGGCGGAATAGGCGCCGGTATTTCTTCTTGAGATCGTGTGGCCTGCGGATAGCGCGAGCGTGTCTTCGCTTCGCACGTTTGCGCGCGCTGAACTGAAAGCCGAAGCCGCAGAAACAAGGCCGCAAGAAAAAAGGGCCGCTCGCGAATGACGCAAGCGGCCCAAGTCTAGGGAGGAAACGCCCAAGGAGGGCAGCGGTAACGCCAAGCGCTACCGCACCGCAACAATATGCGACCGCGACGCACAAAGTGCAAGGACTTTTGAGCCGTTTCCCATGCAATATGCACATGGCTCAGTTGCTTCCACGGAAACCCAGATTCAGTTTCTTTGATAAGGAAATTCAATGAGTTGATAGATGTTTGCATACGAACAAGGCATAGTCGGAACTAAGTTTTCAACGTCGTGATCGATATTTGGCCAAGAGATGCCTGAGATATGGCAGCCGGTCGCGGTATTCAAAATACCAGGGAGCAAACCAAGACAGCGCTGCAAGATCCTGCCGAATTGGGCTAGGCAGGAGGCGAGCTTCGTCCAACTTTCGCTTTCGAGGATTCGGCCTGTGACGGTGATCGACTTCTCCGCCTTCATCGGACGGCTTGCCACCGCCTCCGGCGAAACCATCCTGCCGTTCTTCCGCACCTCGCTGTCGATCGACGACAAAAGCAAGACCAGGGATTTCGATCCCGTGACGGAGGCCGACCGCGCTGCGGAGGCGGTGATGCGGCGGCTGATCAAGGCCAACTTCCCCCAGCACGGTATCGTCGGGGAGGAATTCGGCAACGAGCGCGAGGACGCCGACTATGTCTGGGTGCTCGACCCCATCGACGGCACCAAATCCTTCATCGGCGGGTTTCCGATCTGGGGCACGCTGATCGCACTGCTGCACAAGGGCGCGCCGGTGTTCGGCATGATGCACCAGCCCTTCATCGGGGAGCGCTTCTCCGGCGACAACGGCTCGGCCAATTACAAGGGGCCCTCCGGCGAGCGCCGGCTCCAGGTCCGCCGCTGCGCCAGGCTTTCGGAAGCCACGACCTACACCACCAGCCCCCTGCTGATGAACGAGCGCGACCGCGCCATCTTCGGCCGCATCGAGCAGGACGCGCGGCTGTCGCGCTATGGCGGCGACTGCTACTCCTATTGCATGCTGGCCGCAGGTCACGTCGACCTCGTGGTCGAGACCGAGCTGAAGCCTTACGACATCGCGGCGCTGATCCCGATCGTGACCGGCGCCGGCGGCGTCGTCACCACCTGGGAGGGCAAGCCGGCCCAGGGCGGCGGCCGTATCATCGCGGCCGGCGACGCCAGGGTCCACGAAGAAGCACTGAAGCTGCTCAATCAATGACAATCGCGAGCGGGCGGCTTGCATGACGATCTCACGCAGGCTGCTTCGCTCGAGCACAAGCCGCAGCACGCCACGGCCGCCGGATGCCGAGGTAAACGACGGGAAATTTCTCAGGTCGGGAGCCTGTTCGGGCATCCTGCTTCCGATCGCAACGTCGCAGAAGGCGGATCGGGCCGTCTGGTCGAACATAGTCACGACCAGACCGTGTTCGAGGACGAATTGAACATCAAGCCTTGCGCTGCCGACCCCGAACCGCACGATGACGCGGATCTCGACGGGGGGCCGGACAAGCCGGCGTCCCGATCATCCGTCAGCACCCTTTGCAGATGCTCTTGATCTTCCGATCAGCCTCTGAGCTCCCCGAAGTCTCCGAGCGGATCTGGTCATCGCCTTGCAGCGAGGGACCCGGCGTGACCGTCCCGTCGATCCGACCGACGTTGGCGCCACCCGCCGGATTGCCGGGCCGGCCAACTGTCGTGGACCCTCGCGGGCCGGCGCCACCGCCCGATTGGGCCGTTCCGGCGGCGTTGGTTCCGGGAGCCGTCGTCGTCCCCGACGAGGTGCCGGCACTGCCCGCACCTCCACCCGAGCCTCCGCCGCCCTGTGCTGTCGCTTGACTGACGGGCGCGCTTGCCAGGGCGGCGACCAGCACGAGAACGATCATCGAACCCGCATTGCACCTATTCCAGTCGGCCATCATCGATCCTGCCGATGGCCCTGATTGGTGGTGTTCTGCTTGATGTTACCGTGATGGCCCTGGGTGTCGAAATTCTCACGGCCGGGGACCTTCTCTTCGACCTCAACCGCTGGATCTGAACCGGGGCCTTTGTTGCTGCGCTGCTCTGCAGGTACGGGCGGCATCTTCGACATGGCTTGCTCCCTGGCTCGGTTTTGCCAAAGAGGAGCAATGACATGCGGCTGGGACTGTTCCTGGACCGATCGCCGCAGTGGCAGGTGAATGAGAGCGCGCGACGGAACGACCCATTTTGACCCGGGTTGGTCAGCATGCCCAGCGCGCCGCGCAACACATCCTGCAGTTCCGAAAGGTGAACATATGCCGAAGGCAGTTGAAAACGATCCGAGAGAGACGCCGCTCGACGATCCACGACAGCAGAACGACTTGCCGAGTCACCGGCAGACCGACAAGCCCTGGCAGGGCAATCCGGAGAAAGACCAGATCGATCCGAAGCGGCCACCGATCGACCTGGAGAAATGGCACAAATCGAACACGCACTAGCCGCGGTCCGTCAGGACGCGGCTCCTCGATCGCAATGGCACTGCTCACACCTTCGCCGCCCGCAGATGCTCCACCAGCATCTTGGCGGGCCGCGGCAGCGCCTTGAAGCTGCGGGCGCAGATGACGAGCTTTCGGTTGGCGAAGGCGTCGCGTAGCCGGACCATGGCGAGCGGCATCGTCTTGGCGCAGCGGCGGGCGGCGGCTTCGGGCACGAGGGCAACGCCGACGTCGGCAGCGACCATCTGGCAGATCGCGTCGAAATCGCGCAGGCGCGCCCGGAAATGCGGACGCATGCCGAGCCGGGCCGCGTGCTTGGCGATGTGCATCTGAAGCGCGGTGGCACTGGTCAGGCCGACGAAGTCGCAGGCTCCCGCCTCCTGAAAGTCAATCTGGCGGCGGCCGGCGAACGGGCCGCGACGTGAGGTCACCAGCGTCAGACGATCCTCACTGAACGCGAAACGCTCGATGTGTTCGGGCAGCGCGTGCTCTGCGGCAAAGCCCAGATCGGCCGCACCGCCGGTGATCGCCGCCGCGATGTCGGTGCTCTCGCGCTCCTCAATGTCGATGGCGACGTCGCGATGCTCGCGCAGGAAGCCGGCCAGTGCTTTCGGCAGATGCTCCGACAGGCCCGACGTGTTGGCGAGGAAATGCACGCTGGCGCGGACGCCGCTGGCAAAGCCGGCAAGATCGCCGCGCATGGCGTCGATCTGATGGATCACGAGCCGGGCATGATCGAGCAGGCTCTCGCCGGCCGCGGTCAACTCGACGCCGCGCCGCCCGCGCTTGAGCAGCGTGACGCCGAGCGCATCCTCCAGACCCTTGATGCGCGCGCTGGCCGAGGCCAGCGCCAGGTTCGACCGCTCCGCGCCGCGGGTGATGCTGCGCTGGTCGGCCACGGCGATGAAGAGCTGGAGGTCGACGAGGTCGAAGCGCATGGCAGATCTGTGCTTTCATTGGCGGAGCATGATCTTCTCGGAAAACGCTGCGCACCTTGCGCTAACGCGGCCCTTCGTGTCCGGATCATGTCCTAGTCTTCGTGCCAACCGAAGGCACTCTCCGTAAGCTCCAGATTGTGCCGTCGCGCAGCTTCGGTCAATGTGCAGGAATGATCGACCCGCTGCTCATCCTCATCGCCGCCGTCTTCCTGCTTGCGGGATTCGTCAAGGGCGTGGTCGGGCTCGGCCTGCCCACGGTGTCCATGGGACTGCTCGCGGTGAGCATGGCCCCGAGCCGCGCGATCGCCATCGTGATCGTGCCGGCCATTATCACCAACATCTGGCAGACTTTCGTTGGCCCGTATTTGCGCGACATCCTGAGGCGGCTGTGGCCACTGATGATCGGCACCGTGGTCGGATGCTGGCTCAATGCCGGGGCGCTGACCGGCCCCCATGCGCGCTACGGCACGATCGTGCTCGGCGCCCTGCTGATCGTCTATGCCGTGATCGGTCTGAACAAGTTCCAGTTTCGCGTCGCTCCGCAGAACGAGAAATGGGTCGGCGGCGTGGTCGGTGTCGTCACCGGCGTGATCTCGGCCTCAACCGGGGTGCAGGTGATTCCCTCGATGCCGTTCATGCAGGCGATCGGCATGGAGAAGGACGAGCTAGTGCAGGCGCTCGGCGTGTTCTTCACGACCGCGACGTTGGCGCTCGCCTTCAACCTGACCGCCGTCGGATTGATGACGCCGACGAATATCGTTCCGGGCACCGTCGGGCTGGCCATGGCCTTTGCCGGCATGTACGTCGGCCAGTCGGTGCGGGCACGGATGCCGGCGGAAGCGTTTCGCCGCTGGTTCCTGATCGCGATGATTTTGCTCGGCCTTTATCTTGCCGGCAGCGCGCTGCTGAAGGAATTCGGCTAGGTCAGGCCCTGCCTGGTCACCAGGAAGCCTACGCTTTCGGCTCAAAGCCCGGCACCCATTTTTCGAATCGAGGCAGATCGTCCTCGATCTCCCACCACGACGCCCGCGACGAGGTGAAGACGTGCATGCGAGGCCTGACTTGCGGATCGTCGTCGAGCAGGCCGGCGGGAATGCTGACGGTCGGAAGATAACTCGCCTTGCCCGGCGTCAGGCAACCGCAGGTCTTGCAGCGATAGCGGAAGCTCCCCGGCGCGGATTCGTAAGCCACCGTCGCGTCCTCGCCCGTCACGAAGCGAAATTTGTCGGCATCGACATGGGCGTAGGTCGCGAAGGCCGCACCGGTCAGCTTGCGGCAATTGGCGCAGTGGCAGTGCGTCAGCGCGCGCACCTGATCAATCTCGAAACGCACGGCGCCGCACAGACAGCTTCCTCGAACCATTCAAACCTCCCCGCACGACCTCTTTCGGGTCGATCGCGTCCGTATCCTCATTCGTTCGAATGCTTAGCGGCTCTCCAGCATGGCAACGCGGATGCCGAGATAGATGAAGAGGCCGCCGAGCGCACGGTTGACCCAGGCGATCGCGCCCTCGGAACTCCGCAGGCTGTGGGCGGCCCTGGCCGCGAACGCCGCCAGGATCAGGCACCACAGCGTACCCGTCGAGATGAAGATCAGGCCGAGCGTCAGGAAGGCCAGCGGCTTCTGCGGTGAATCGGCTGCGACGAATTGCGGCAGGAAGGCGAGGAAGAACAGCGCGACCTTGGGATTGAGCGCATTGGTGAAAACGCCCTGGAGGAAGACCCGCCGCAGCGAGCTTTGCACCGGCTCGTCGATGCTTGAAGCCAGCGCCGGGCGCGACCACAGCATTTGAAGCCCCGTCACGACGAGATAGGCCGCACCGACGAGCTTGAGGATCGAGAACGCCGTCGATGAGGCCATCAGCAGCGCCGAAAGGCCGATCGCCGCGGCCGCGACATGGACAAAGCAGCCGCAGCTGATGCCGAGCGCCGCAGCGGCGCCGCCCCGCCAGCCCATCTGCATGCTGCGGCCGATGACGTAGACGGAATCAGGCCCCGGCGTGATGTTGAGCAGCACCCCCGACAGGATGAAGAGCCAGATTTCGTGAATGCCCAGCATGCGAGGTGTCCCTGCCGCCGTCCGGGCGGTCGCCATTCCGCTTAGTCGGTTCGTCGGTCCCCGTCCACCGCCGGGATCGCGTAGGATTTACCTCGAATTTGCAACGCGGATCACACTTCCGCTCGGCCGCATCTGCTTTATAAAGGCAGGGTTCTTGAAATGCGGGATTCGAGGCGACTGCCATGCCGTGGCCGGTCCGCCCTCCCTTGGAGCTCCGAGGATATGGAAAGACGTCTGGCCGCCATCGTCTGCGCCGATGTCGCCGGCTATTCGCGCATGATGGGCAGCGACGAAGCCGGCACCCATGCCGCCTTCAAGGCTCATCGCAGCGCGATCCACCCCATCATCCTCAATCACGGCGGCCGCGTCGTCAAAAACACCGGCGACGGCTTCCTGCTCGAGTTCCCCTCGATCGTCGGTGCCACCGAGGCCGCGATCGCGATGCAGACCCTGATGGCGGAGCGTAACCACCATCTGCCGGCCGACCGCGCCATGCAGTTCCGGCTCGGCATCCACATGGGCGACGTCATTGCCGACGAGGACGAGGTGTTCGGTGACGATGTCAACATTGCCGTCCGCCTGGAATCGGTCGCGAGTCCCGGCGGCTTCGCCATCTCGGCCAAGGCCTATCGCGAGGCGAGCAAGCATCTCACCGCGCTGCTGACCGATGCCGGCAACCATCGCTTCAAGAACATCAAGGATGCGGTCGGGGTCTGGACCTGGACGCCCGAGGGCGCGCCGGCTCTCGCCCCCGAGCCGAGGGAGGCATCCGCCCTCTCGCAACAGTACCGCACCGCGATCGTCGGCGTGCTGCCCTTCGCCAATCTCAGCGACGCCCAGGACGAATATTTCTCCGACGGCCTGACCGAGGACCTGATCCACGCGCTGTCGCTGCAATCCTTCTATCGCGTGCTGAGCCGCAACTCGACCTTCGCCTTCAAGGGCAAGAACACCAGCACGCGCCTGATCGCGCGCGAGATCGACGCCACCTATCTGATCCAAGGCTCGGTGCGGCGCGCAGGCGCCAAGATCCGCGTCACCGCCGAGCTGATCGCGCCGGAGACCGGCGAGCAGCTCTGGACCGGCCGCTACGACCGCGACATCGGCGACTTGTTCGCGATGCAGGACGAGATCACCACCAGCCTGTCCGCCGCCATCGCCACCGAGATCGTCCGGGCCGAGGCCTCCGCGCCGGCGCGCCTCAGCACCGACGTGACCGCCTGGGACCGCTTCCTCAAGGGCCTGTCGCATTACTACCGGCAGACCAAGGAAGACCTGGCCACCGCCGTCGACCTCTTCCGCGAGGCTATCCGGCTCGATCCCAAACTGTCGATCGCGCACGCCTATCTCGGCACGATCCAGATCCAGAGCATCCAATTCGGCTGGGTCAAGGGCACGCGGGAGATGTGGGCCGAGGCGATGAGCCTCGCCGAGACCAGCGTCCGGCTCGACCCGCGCTCCTCCTTCGCGTTCTCGATCCTGTCCTGGGCCCATGCGATGGAGGGCCATTACGAGGCCGCGATGGACGCCGCCAAGCGCGCGGTCGCGCTCAACCCCTACGACAACGGCGCGCGCGGCGTGCTCGGCATCTGCCATTTCGTCATCGGCGAGCATCGCGAGGCGATCGAGCTGTTTTCAATGGCTTCACAACGTGACAACAGCGACCCGCGCTACCAATGGGCGGCGCTGAACGCCTTCAGTCACTACCTGTTGCGCCAATATGACGCGACCCTGTCATGGGCTCGCGAGCAGCTCTACATCAACCCGAACCACATGCAGGCGCTGGCGATCCGCGCCGCGGCATTGGCCCAGATGGGACGGAGCGACGAAGCGAGCGAGGCCGTCGGCGTGCTGATGGCGAACTATCCAACCCTGAATGTCGAAAGACACTTGCGTAACTTCCACTGGAAGCGGCCTGAGGACATCGCCCATTACCGCGAGGGGCTGCTCAAGGCCGGCGTGCCGCTCGGCAAGCTGACCCTGGTGCAGAGCGGCGTCAAACGCGCCGCCGAGTCCTGAACGGCGGCCGCGGCTCTCGGCAATCGTGGTCCGATCCCTTGGCGATCCGGACCAGCTTTTATTGACACGACAGTGAATTCGGCCACACTTCGCTGCACGCTGAAGTAGTATAACCTGCTGTCGGTTTGTTAGGACTTTCCGCGCTCTAACAGCGCGCCTGCGTATTTCGATTCGCTGTTTTCAGGATTTGGGCCATGCATCATCCCACTTCGAAGCCGCCCTTCGATCCCTCGATCCCGGTCTCCCCGAATAATCCCTGCCCGTTCCTGCGCGGTCTCGTCGGCGAAGGTTTCGTCGACGGCGGGACTGTTCCGCTCAACACGCTGTCGCAGACCATCGCGAATGCGACTGGCGAGACCGGGCTGAAGAAGGTCTCGGCCCGCATCCAGGTCCGCGGCGTTGCGCTGATCGCCAACGGCATCAAGCACATCCTGAAGAGCATCTGGTCGGGGGCGCAACTCGACGCGCTGCGCGGCGGCCCGCTCGACAAGCGCGGCGCCGGCTCGCGCATCCTCGGCGTCGACGGCAAGGTCAACGAGGGCGAGATCGCGCGGCTCGCAAGCTTCGGCCGGACCTACACCGACCCCAACACCGGCAGCAGCGAACCCGGCCTCAACGCCGCGGAAATCAAGACCTTCATGCAGGATAACATCAAGCGCGCCGGCAGCGCCGCGCGCTGGTACTACCCGCTGCTGATGAAGTTCGAATGGCCGATCCTTCTGAAGATCATCGGCAAGGGCAAGCCGGGCGAGGAGCGTTATCTCAGCGTGGCCGACGTGCGCACGCTGTTCGAACAGCGCCAGCTGCCCGATCGCATCAACCAGCGGATATTGTCGCAGCCGTTGCTGTCGAATTGTCAGCTCCGCTTTCGCTGGGCGGTCGCGCTGACAGCGTTCGTCATCGGCCTTGGCCTCGTCGCCCTGGTGGCCGTCGCCGAATTCCCCAACCAGGTCCGCGCCATGCTGCCCCAGAAGGGCATCCTGGTGAATCTTCTGCCGCCGCCCTTACCTGCGGTTCCGGAGACCAAGGCCGCCTTCTGGCTCGAGCAGAACTGGTCGCTGAAGGACCGGCACTGGTTCCACCATGCCAGCCAGGGCACCGCGACCTTCCCGGTGCCCTATGAATGGTTCGTGGCGCTGGAGCAGCCGCGGCTTCATCTGTTCTCGAAGCCGGGCTTGATCAAGGACAGCGCCTATCTCGAAAGCTTCGGCTTCATCCCGAGCCCGCAGTCAATCCACACCGACACGACGACACTGCGCCGCTTCGGTTACGCCAATGTCTATGAGACGACGCAGGTGCCGGATTGGTCGACCAGATGGACGCCGGCGGAGAACGTCGACGGCCTGCCGGTCGGCTTCGCGCGGATGACCGGCGTCGTCGATCCCGCGACCGGCCGACGCGAGGACGACATGATCGGGCTGACCTGCGCGGCCTGCCACACCGGCCAAATCCACTACCAGGGCGTGGATGTTCGCTTCGACGGCGGCCCGGCCATGACCGACCTGAAGAAGCTGGAACTCTCCACCGGCCTCTCGATCGCCTACACGCTGTACGTCCCGTTCCGCTTCCAGCGCTTTGCCGACCGCGTGCTCGGCCCCGACGCCAGCAAGACGGATCGCGCCGCACTCAAGCAGAAGCTCAGCGCGATCGGCTCGTTCCTGATCGACTGGGCGCAAACCCAGCAGAAGACGATTGAAGGCAAGAAGACCTGGAACGGCCGGCAGCAGCAGGACACGGAGGAAGGGTTCGGCCGCCTTGACGCGCTCAACCGCATCGGCAACCAGGTCTTCTCGCAGGATCTCGCGCTGAGCGGGGTCAAGGGCTTCGAGAAGAACCTGCACGCCCAGGACGCGCCGGTCAGCTATCCCGCGATCTGGACGGTGCCGTGGCTCAAGTTCGCGCAATACGACGCCTCGATCGAGCAGCCGCTGATTCGCAACGCGGGCGAAGCGCTCGGCGTCACCGCGCTGCTCAACCTGTCCGACGCCTATCCGGCGGATCGGCTGTGGCGCTCCTCGGTCAACGTAAGGACACTCGGCTGGATCGAGGACATGCTCAGGGGACCTGATCCGTTCAAGTCGGCCGACCCGAAGTTCGGCGGCCTGCTGGCGCCGAAATGGCCCTCGCAGATCCTCGGCGACGCCTGGAGGATCGATCAGAGGAAAGTCGAGAATGGCCGCAAGATCTACGCCGAGATGTGCTCCGGATGTCATTTGCCTGATATCAACACCCCGGCGTTCTGGTCCTCGTCGCATTGGGAGCAGAGCGGCGACAGCAAGGTGCTGAACGCCGTCACGATTCCGCTCAAGGAAATCAACACGGATCCCGAGCAGTCGCTTGTCTTGAGCAACAGGATCGTCGATGTGCCGAGCTTCCTGAAGGTGAATACGGCCGACCTCCAGACCTGGTGGCAATGCGAGGTCCCAACGGCGAGCAAAAGGCCCAACGAGATGGTCTATGCGCTAGGCCTCATGACGGTGGTCGACCTGGCCGTCCGCAAATGGATGGACGACGAGAATATCCCGGAGGCGGAGCGGGGGAAGATTTGGAATCTGGCGCGCAAGAACTGTCTCAATCCAGCCCCTGATCCGCGCTATCGCGCGCGGCCGCTGAACGGCATCTGGGCCACCGCGCCCTACCTGCACAACGGCTCGGTGCCTTCGCTGTACTGGCTGCTGAAGCCGGCAAGCGAGCGCCCGCAGAAATTCTGCATGGGGCGCCGCGACTATGATCCCGTGACCGTCGGCTTTGCCGTCAGCGCGGACGAAAAGTGCAAGACGGGCGAAACGCTGTTCTCCGCGGGGTCGGAGCAGGATCCGATCCAGGGCAACAGCGTGCTCGGCCATTCCTTCGAGCGCAAGGACGGCGAGCCGAAACGCCCCGGCGTGATCGGCCGCATGTTCAAGGACGATGCCGAGCGCTACGATTTGATCGAGTATCTGAAGACGTTGTAGCGCGATCTCGCGCTCAATTCCTCACTTGAACAGCGGCGTGCCCGGCACGAAGGCGTCGAAGGCGGCCCAGAACTGGGAGCGGTAGCGATCCTGCTCCTGGAGGATCTCGTGCTTGGCGCCTGCGATCACGAGATGGGAGCCGGCGCGCAAGTGATAGGCAAATTCCTCGATCGCCGCAGTGGAGACCACGGCGTCATTGGAGGCCGCCAGCATCAGGATCGGCTGGCGGATCTGCGTGGGATAGTTCACGCGCTTGAAGGTGTGCATCGCGCGGAAGGCGGTATCGGCCCAGGCCACGGTCGGTGACGCCAGCCCGAGCGTCGGGTCCTCCTCCAGGATCGCGGCATTGCGTGCATAGCGCACGGGATCGCTGGTCACGGGATTGTTGATGAAGGGATCGAGTCCGGTGAGGCGGTCGCTGCCGCCGGGGACGTAACGGCCGCCCTGCCCGAGCAGGCGCATCGTCTTGAGGAGCGCACGCACCGGAAGCGAGGTGGTGCGGCCGGGCAGGTCGATCATCGGTGCCGACAGCACCATGCGGTCGAACCAGCGCTTGCCGGCATGCGCCACCCGCAGCATCACCGTGCCGCCCATGGAGTGGGCCAACGCGAAGAACGGCGGCGGGCAATCCGGCAGCACCACCTGCTGCACGAAGGCCTCGACGTCGACCTCGAAATCGGAGAAATCGCGCACATAGCCCTTGCGCGGGTCGCGCAGGCGGCGCGAGGAGTGGCCCTGCCCGCGCCAGTCGATCATCGCCACCGCAAAGCCGCGATCGCGCAGGT
This sequence comes from Bradyrhizobium tunisiense, assembly GCF_042263385.1. Lineage (NCBI taxonomy): Bacteria > Pseudomonadati > Pseudomonadota > Alphaproteobacteria > Hyphomicrobiales > Nitrobacteraceae > Bradyrhizobium > Bradyrhizobium tunisiense. Next base: position 539,626 of record NZ_JBHLEV010000003.1, on the reverse strand, counting down.
CGCGCACGGTCTCGAAATATTTCTCGATCTGCTCGCTGCGCCCGGTGAAGACGCAGACGGTGCCCTTGCGGCCCGCCGGCGGCGCCCAGCGGGCAAAGCGAAGCTCGACACCATCGGGCGTCTTGATGGTGCCGCTGACGACGTTTTCGGGAACGGGATTGGACGGGATCGAGACCAGCGTCATGATTGGAGGTGCTTGGGCGCGAAGTGCTGCGAATCAAGGGGCCAAAGCGCCGAAAAGGTGCAAATGCCGCCCTCTTGAACGCCGTCTCGTTCCACCCATATCACCTTCGTGCAGGCCGCTACCAGTGTTTCGGAACCGGAACATCAGGCTGCACACAGGCTAAAGCCCGGCCCGATTGGCGGGCGGGTTACCAACAGTCGCTCAATGGAGGACTTGACCATGCGTAGCTACGATCTCACCCCGTTCTATCGTTCCACCGTCGGCTTCGACCGCCTCTTCAGCCTGCTCGACCAGGCCGGTTCGGACGGCAGCCCCGGTTATCCCCCCTACAACATCGAGCGTACCGGCGAGAACGCCTACCGCATCACCGTTGCGGTCTCGGGCTTCGCCAGGGACGAGCTCTCCATCGTCGCGAAGGAAAACACGCTGACGATCAAGGGCGAGAAGGTCGCCAACGAGAACAGCAAGAACGAAGTGATCTACCGCGGCATCGCCGCGCGTGCCTTCGAGCGCGCCTTCCAGCTCGCCGACTTCGTGCAGGTGAAGGACGCCTCGCTCGAGAACGGCCTGCTTCACGTCGATCTCGTCCGCGAGATTCCCGAGGCGAAGAAACCGCGCCAGATCGCGATCAACACCGGCACGCCAAAGGCGCAGGTGATCGAGAACTCGGCCGCGCAAGCCGCCGCGTAAACCGCGCACGCCACCCCCAGGTTACGAAAACGCCCCGGTGCCCCGGGGCGTTTTTTGCGCCGCATCACAGAGCGGTGAACGCGCGTAACGCCGCGGCCTCGCGCGCCGTCTTTTGGGCATCGAACCCGAAACAAGACGGAGAACGATCATGACACTCTGGCGCAGCCTTTTCGTCGCCGCGGGCCTGCTCACGGCCCCCCTTAGCCTTGCTCAGGCCCAGACACCGCAGACCGTGAAGGCGACCAACGTCGTGCTGGTGCACGGCGCCTGGGCCGATGGCTCGAGCTGGTCGGAGGTGATCCCGATCCTCCAGGCCGCGGGCCTGCATGTGACGGCCGTGCAGAATCCGCTGTCGTCGCTGGCGGACTCCGTCGATGCAACCAAGCGCGCGCTGGCCGAGCAGGACGGGCCGACCGTGCTGGTCGCGCATTCCTGGGGCGGCACCGTGATCAGCCAGGTCGGCACCGACCCGAAGGTGACCGGGCTGGTCTATGTCGCCGCCCGCGCTCCGGATGCGAACGAGGATTTCGTCGCCCTGTCGAAGCAGTTTCCGACCGGCCCGGTACGCGCCGGCATCGTCGAGCGAGACGGTTACACCAAGCTCTCGGAGGACGCCTTTCTGAAGTACTTTGCCAATGGCGTGAAGCCTGAGCAGGCCAAGGAGCTGTACGCCGTGCAATGGCCGACCGCGGCCTCGATCTTCGCCGGCCGCACCACGGAAGCGGCGTGGCGTTCGAAGCCGAGCTGGTATGCGGTGTCGAAGAGCGACTACACGATCAATCCGGATCTCGAACGCTTCCTCGCGAAGCGCATGAACGCCACCACGGTCGAACTCGATGCCGGCCACCTCTCGCTGGTCTCGCATCCGAAGGAGGTGGCGAACCTGATCCTGGAAGCGGCGGGGTATCCGCGGAGCTGAGGCGATCGCCTCAATGCAAAAGGCGCCCGAACATTTCAGGCGCCTTTTGTTTGCCAGCCTCTATCCCCGAACGCAGGGACGACACCAAGGATGGAGCAAGCGCTGTCGCGGCAAACTCGCAGCGCTAATCCAGCCCCTGCGCGGCCGGCATGTCCTGCGTCGGCAGGATCGACGGTGCCGGCTTGGCCTGTCCGACCGTCGATGCCACGGCTTGCGGTGCAGCCTCCACCGGCTTCGCCTGTGCGGTGGCAGTCTGCTGCACCGGTTGAGCCTGCGGCGCTTGAGCCTGCTGCGCCACCGGTTCAGCTGGCTTGGCGGCGGCGACCGGCGTCTCAGCGCGCCGCGGCGCAGCCTTGGGCAGCGGCACGGTCCGGCTCGCCACATGCGGGATCGCGGCCGGCGGCCGCGGCGGGCCACTGCGAACCATGGTCGGCGGCGGCAGCGCGCTTTGCGGGCCGTAGGGCGCGACCGCACGCTCGTCATAGCCGGGCGCCATGCCATAGGCGTCAGCGGCCGGCACGAAACGGATGATCCGCCCGTCGCGGGCGTCGATCACGAGCCGGCCGTCGTCGCCGCGGCGGTCGATCACCGCGATGGTGTAGACGCTGCCGCGCAGGCGCGGGATGCCGAGCGGCGAGAAGCCGTTTTCCCGCAACACTGCATACACCTCCGTAGACGGCAGCAACTCCGGGGCCGGACCGCGCTCCTCGTAGCCATACCCGTAGCCGTAACGCGGCGGCGGTGGCGGTGCGACCTCGGGCGGCCCGTAAGGTCCGTCGAAATCGGACACGGGTATCACTGCCCCTCGCCCAATACCGCTCGCCGGAACCTGCGCCTGAGCAGTGGTTACAGCCAGCACCAGCGTGGCAGCAGCCACACATCCTGTGAAAAACTTCATGGTCGACACGCTCCTGTCAGGCCCTGGATGACTTGCGCTCTTTCGCTTCTTGCGGCGTGGCGCGCCTTCCGAAGGGCCGATCCGAAGCTTCATTTGGGATTTCGGCGCCCGCAGGGCCGGATCGGGGCGCGTTTGCTTCAAAACCGGGGCCGCGCAACATTCGGAAAGCGATTGATTGACATATCGGGAATCGGGACTTCCGCGCGCTTGTGTGATAGACAAAAATTTGGCAAGGTGATGTTTAGGACAGGAAGACTGTCTCAATTTTGCTTGCGGTTCCGGCACAGGGATTGCAGCGAAAACTGGCACTTTCGAGCGCCGGCGAGGTACCAGGCAAAGCCGTTCTCGGGGACGAAGAACGCCTAGGCCTGAATTTAAGAAAATGCGGCTCGCAACGGACGAGCGGTGACCCAGAGGCGGGTGCCGCGGAACGCCCAAGGTGCGCCGAAGATGGCGGTGAGGCAGCTTGCCGCATGGAGAGGATTGGAACAATGAACGGGTCGCAATTCGAGCGCGCAAACATCGTGGCAGAAGAGCTGTCGGCGACGGTCGCCTCGAAAACGACCGATCCGATGACCGATCCGATTCAGGAGCACAATTCGCGCCCGCCGGCCGAAGGCCTGTACGATCCGAGTCTGGAGAAGGATTCCTGCGGCGTCGGCTTCATCGCCAACATCAAGGGCCGGAAGTCGCACGAGATCGTCGCTGACGCTCTGAATATCCTCTGCAACCTCGAGCATCGCGGTGCCGTCGGCGCCGATCCGCGCGCCGGTGACGGCGCCGGCATTCTGGTGCAGATCCCGCACGCCTTCTTCAGCCGCAAGGCGAGCGAGCTCGGCTTCACGCTGCCGGCGCCCGGCGAATACGCCATCGGCGCGCTGTTCATGCCGCGCGACACCGCGTGGCGCAACGTCATCAAGAGCATCATCGCCGACCAGATCAAGGAGGAGGGCCTGACCCTGCTCGGCTGGCGCGACGTGCCGACCGACAATTCCTCGCTCGGCGTCACCGTGAAGCCGACCGAGCCCGCCTGCATGCAGGTGTTCATCGGCCGCAACGGCACCGCCAAGACCGAGGACGATTTCGAGCGCCGGCTCTACATCCTGCGCAAGTCGATCTCCCAGGCGATCTATCAGCGCCGCGACCGTGGGCTTGCGGGCTATTATCCCTGCTCGCTGTCTTGCCGCACCGTGATCTACAAGGGCATGTTCCTCGCCGACCAGCTCGGCAAGTACTATCCCGACCTGCACGAGACCGATTTCGAGAGCGCTCTCGCGCTGGTTCACCAGCGCTTCTCGACCAACACCTTCCCGGCCTGGTCGCTGGCGCATCCCTACCGCATGATCGCGCATAACGGCGAGATCAACACGCTGCGCGGCAACACCAACTGGATGGCGGCGCGCCAGGCTTCGGTGAGCTCCGAACTCTACGGCAAGGACATCAACCGGCTCTGGCCCATCTCTTATGAGGGACAGTCGGACACGGCCTGCTTCGACAACGCGCTCGAATTCCTGGTGCAGGGCGGCTACTCGCTGCCGCACGCGGTCATGATGATGATTCCGGAAGCGTGGGCCGGCAATCCCCTGATGGATGAGAAGCGCCGCGCGTTCTACGAATATCATGCCGCGCTGATGGAGCCGTGGGACGGCCCCGCCGCGATCGCCTTCACCGACGGCCGCCAGATCGGCGCCACGCTCGACCGCAACGGCCTGCGGCCGGCGCGCTATCTCGTCACCAAGGACGACCGCATCGTGATGGCGTCCGAGATGGGCGTGCTGACGATCCCCGAGGACCAGATCATCACCAAGTGGCGCCTGCAGCCCGGCAAGATGCTGCTGGTCGACCTCGAGCAGGGCCGGCTGATTCCGGACGACGAGATCAAGGCCGAGCTCGCCAAGAGCCATCCCTACAAGGAGTGGCTGGAGCGGACCCAGATCGTGCTGGAAGAGCTGCCGAAGGTCCCGACGACAGGCGTGCGCTCGAATTTGTCGCTGCTCGATCGCCAGCAGGCGTTCGGCTACAGCCAGGAAGACATCTCGATCCTGATGACGCCGATGGCGTCCACCGGCGAGGAAGCCGCGGGCTCGATGGGCAACGACACGCCGATCTCGGCGCTGTCGGACAAGGCCAAGCCGCTGTTCACCTACTTCAAGCAGAACTTCGCGCAGGTCACCAATCCGCCGATCGACCCGATCCGCGAGGAGCTGGTGATGAGCCTCGTCTCGATCATCGGACCGCGGCCGAACCTGTTCGACCTGCAGGGCCTTGCCACCACCAAGCGTCTCGAAGCGCGTCAGCCGATCCTGACCGATGCGGACCTGGAAAAGATCCGCTCGATCTCGGACGTGGCCGACACCCACTTCAAGTCGCGCACGCTGGACACCACCTTCCACGCCGGTCTCGGCGCGGCGGGCATGGACCAGGTGCTCGACGAGCTCTGCGCGCGCGCGGAAAGCGCGGTGCGCGAGGGCGTCAACATCATCATTCTGTCCGATCGCATGGTCGGCACCGACCGGGTGCCGATCCCGTCGCTGCTGGCCTGCGCCGCCGTGCATCATCATCTGATCCGCACCGGCCTGCGCACCTCGGTCGGCCTCGTCGTCGAGTCCGGCGAACCGCGCGAGGTGCATCACTTCGCTTGCCTGGCCGGCTACGGCGCCGAAGCGATCAATCCGTATCTGGCGTTCGAGACCATCATTGCGATGAAGGACCGCCTGCCCGGCTCGCTCGACGACTACGAGATCGTCAAGCGCTACATCAAGTCGATCGGCAAGGGCCTCTTGAAGGTGATGTCCAAAATGGGCATCTCGACCTACCAGTCCTATTGCGGCGCGCAGATCTTCGACGCGGTCGGCCTCAAGGCCGACTTCGTCGCAAAATTCTTCGCGGGCACGCACACCCGCGTCGAGGGCGTCGGCCTTGGCGAGATCGCCGAAGAAGCCGTGCGCCGCCATGCCGACGCGTTCGGCGATGCTCAGGTCTACAAGAGCGCGCTCGATGTCGGCGGCGAATATGCCTATCGCAGCCGCGGCGAGGACCATGCCTGGACCGCCGAGTCGGTGTCGCTGCTGCAGCACGCCGCACGCGGCAATTCGCAGGAGCGCTATCGCGCCTTCGCAAAAATCCTCAACGAGCAGTCCGAGCGCCTGCTGACGCTGCGCGGCCTGTTCCGGATCAAGAACGCCGACGAAGAGAAGCGCAAGCCCGTCCCGCTCGACCAGGTCGAGCCGGCCAAGGACATCGTCAAGCGTTTCGCGACGGGAGCGATGAGCTTCGGCTCGATCTCGCGCGAGGCGCACACCACGCTCGCGATCGCCATGAACCGGATCGGCGGCAAGTCGAACACCGGCGAGGGTGGCGAGGAAGCCGACCGCTTCAAGCCGATGCCGAACGGCGATTCGATGCGCTCGGCGATCAAGCAGGTCGCCTCCGGCCGCTTCGGCGTCACCACGGAGTATCTCGTCAACTCCGACATGATGCAGATCAAGATGGCGCAGGGCGCCAAGCCCGGCGAAGGCGGCCAGCTGCCCGGCCACAAGGTTGACGCGACCATCGCAAAGGTCCGGCACTCGACGCCGGGCGTCGGCCTGATCTCGCCGCCGCCGCATCACGACATCTACTCGATCGAGGATCTGGCGCAGCTCATCTACGACCTCAAGAACGTCAACCCCACCGGCGACGTCTCGGTCAAGCTCGTCTCCGAGATCGGCGTCGGCACGGTGGCGGCGGGCGTCGCCAAGGCGCGCGCCGACCACGTTACCATCGCGGGCTTCGAGGGCGGAACGGGTGCATCGCCCCTGACCTCGATCAAGCATGCCGGCAGTCCTTGGGAGATCGGCCTCGCCGAAACCCACCAGACCCTGGTGCGCGAGCGGCTGCGCAGCCGCATCGTGGTCCAGGTCGACGGCGGCTTCCGCACCGGGCGTGACGTCGTGATCGGCGCGCTCTTGGGCGCCGACGAGTTCGGCTTCGCCACGGCGCCGCTCATCGCGGCAGGCTGCATCATGATGCGCAAGTGCCATCTCAACACCTGCCCGGTCGGCGTCGCGACCCAGGACCCCGTCCTGCGCAAGCGCTTCACGGGCCAGCCCGAGCACGTCATCAACTACTTCTTCTTCGTCGCGGAGGAAGTCCGCGAGATCATGGCCTCGCTCGGCTTCCGCACCTTCAACGAGATGGTCGGCCAGGTTCAGCTGCTCGACCAGACCAAGCTGGTCGCGCACTGGAAGGCCAAGGGCCTCGACTTCTCGAAGCTGTTCGTCAAGCAGAAGGAAGAGAAGGGCCAGAAGATCTATCACTCCGAGCGACAGAACCATCATCTGGAGGCGGTGCTCGATCGCACGCTGATCGAGAAGGCGACGCCTGCGCTCGATCGCGGTGCGCCGGTGAAGATCGAGGCCAGTATCAACAGCACCAACCGCTCCGCGGGCGCGATGCTGTCCGGCGCGGTCGCCAAGATCTACGGCCATGCCGGCCTGCCGCACGACACCATCCATGTCAGCCTCAAGGGCACCGCGGGCCAGGCCTTCGGCGCGTGGCTCGCCCACGGCGTCACCTTCGAGCTCGAAGGCGAAGGCAACGACTATGTCGGCAAGGGCCTCTCGGGCGGCAAGATCATCGTCAAGCCGCCGAAGAACTCCGCCATCGTGCCGGAGGAGAGCATCATCGTCGGCAACACCGTGATGTACGGTGCGATCGAGGGCGAGTGCTATTTCCGCGGCATCGCCGGCGAGCGCTTTGCCGTGCGCAATTCCGGCGCGGTCGCGGTGGTCGAGGGCGCGGGTGATCATTGCTGCGAATACATGACCGGCGGCATCGTGGTCGTGCTCGGCAAGACCGGGCGCAACTTCGCGGCCGGCATGTCCGGCGGCATCGCCTATGTGCTCGACGAGACCGGCGACTTCGACAGGCTGTGCAACATGGCGATGGTCGATCTCGAGCCGGTGCTGTCGGAAGAGCTGATCAACGCCGGCACCTATCACCATTCCGGTGACCTCGAGGCGCACGGCCGGGTCGACGTGTTCAAGAACCTGCTCGCCTCCGACGTCGAGCGGCTGCACGTGCTGATCTCGCGCCATGCGAAAGCCACCGGCTCCAAGCGCGCCGCCGACATCCTTGCCAATTGGAAGGACTGGCTGCCCAAATTCCGCAAGGTGATGCCGGTCGAGTACCGGCGCGCGCTGCGCGAAATGGCCGCCAACGCGGACGCCGAGCCGAAAATCGCGATCGGGGCGTAAGATAAAGCCCTCATGGTGAGGAGCGCGAAGCGCGTCTCGAACCATGAGGTCACCATCCGGGCCTCTATCCTTCGAGACGCGGCGCGCAGAGCGCGCCGCTCCTCAGGATGAGGAGTGAGAGATCAAAACGACCAAGCGGCAGGGACTTCGGGTTTAATGGGCAAGATCACGGGTTTTCTCGAAATCGAACGGCACGACCGCAAGTACACGCCGGTCGCCGAGCGCGTGAAGCATTACAACGAGTTCGTCGTTCCCTTGACCGAGAAGGAAGTGCGCGACCAGGCCGCGCGCTGCATGAACTGCGGCATTCCCTATTGCCACGGCACCGGCTCGGTCGCGCCCGGCACGCCCGGCTGCCCGGTCAACAACCAGATCCCCGACTGGAACGACCTCGTCTATCAGGGCGACTGGGAAGAAGCCTCGCGCAACCTGCACTCGACCAACAATTTCCCGGAGTTCACGGGGCGCATTTGTCCTGCACCATGTGAAGCCTCCTGCACGCTCAACATCGACGACAACCCGGTGACCATCAAGACCATCGAATGCGCAATCGTCGACCGCGCCTGGGACAATGGCTGGCTCAAGCCGGAGGTTGCAGCCGTCAAGACCGGCAAGAAGGTCGCGGTGATCGGCTCGGGCCCAGCCGGCATGGCCTGTGCGCAGCAGCTCGCGCGCGCCGGCCACGACGTGCATCTGTTCGAGAAGTTCGCCAAGGCCGGCGGCCTGCTGCGCTACGGCATCCCCGACTTCAAGATGGAGAAGGGCGTCATCGACCGCCGCGTCAAGCAGATGGAAGGCGAAGGCGTCACCTTCCACTACAACAGCCATGTCGGCGCTGACGGCAACATCGATCCGCGCGAGATGCTCAACGAGTACGACGCCGTGGCGCTGACCGGCGGCGCGGAAGCCCCGCGCGACCTGCCGATTCCCGGCCGCGAGCTATCAGGCATCCACTACGCCATGGACTTCCTGCCGCAGCAGAACCGCCGCGTCTCCAGCGAGCCGCTCGGCGGCGTCCAGGAGATCCTGGCCGGCGGCAAGCATGTCGTCGTCATCGGCGGCGGCGACACCGGAAGCGACTGCATCGGCACCTCGCTGCGCCAAGGCGCGCTCTCGGTGACCCAGCTCGAGATCATGCCGGCCCCGCCCGAGCGCGAGAACAAGGGCCTGACCTGGCCGAACTGGCCGCTGAAGATGCGGACGTCGTCGAGCCAGGCCGAAGGCGCAGTGCGCGAATACGCCGTGCTGACCCAGAAGTTCTCCGGCGAGAACGGCCAGGTCAAGAAGCTGCACTGCGTGCATGTCGACGACAAGTTCAAGCCGATTGCCGGCACCGAGTTCGAGTTGGAGGCCGAGCTCGTCCTGCTCGCCATGGGCTTCGTGCATCCCGTGCATGAAGGCCTGCTCAAGCAGCTCGCTGTCGAGCTCGACCCCCGCGGCAACGTCAAGGCCAACACGCTCGACTACCAGACCTCGCGCCCGAACGTGTTCTCCGCCGGCGACATGCGGCGTGGGCAATCGCTGGTGGTCTGGGCCATCCGCGAGGGCCGGCTGTGTGCAAGGTCGATCGATACGTTCCTGATGGGGAAGACGGATCTGCCGCGGTAGAGGCGGTCATTCCGGGGCGCGCCACTTGGCGCGAGTCCGGAATCCATCGAGCCTCAGGGTCGGTGGATAAATGGATTCTCAGGTGCGCAATTGCGCACCGTAGCTCGCGCTTCGCGCGCCCCGGAATGACAGCGGAAAGAGCGGCGCCTTGCATCGTGATCGCGCTGAATGCGCTCGGCAGCAGGCGACTCTAATTCTGCAGCCTCACCCCGAGCATCACCACAGTCCCCTGCGAGCTTGACCCCGCGACGCTCGAATCCAGGATGTCATGCCGGAGCGTGCCCTTGACCCAGATGTTGCGGTTGAGCTTGTAGATCAGGTTGCTTTCGAACGAGTAGGTCTTGTCGTTGCGGTTCTGGCCCTGGTAGTCGAGCGTGCCGTAGGTGAACTTGCCGACGGCGGTCAGCCAGCGGCGGAAGTCGTGGTCGACTTCGGCGGAGTAGGTGCGCACCAGCACGCCGGAGGAGCCGGGGATGGTCGTCTCGGCGATCTGCGTGTCGGTGAAGAACTTCACCGTGGTCAGGCCGCTCGCGTTCCAGATCAGCGAGCCCGTGGTCAGGAAGCCTGCGAGCTGGCTGAGGCGCGGATCGGTATAATTGCGCGCGGAATAGCCGACCGAGATTTCACCGGTGAGGATGCGCGAAAACTCGAACGACGAGCCGACCTTGGCATAGCCGCCGTTTGAATCGCGGAAATAGCCGTTGCGGTCGGCGGCCTGATCGTGGATTCGGGTGTCGCCCTGGACCTCGACGAACGGCTTCAGGCCGGGCTTGAGATCGTAGGAGAAGCGCCCGATCCCGCCATACTGGTTGAAGTTGCGGTCGTCATTGCTGAAAGTCGAGCCGTCGGTGAGCTTCGAATCCGTATAGGCGGTGCGATCGACGGTGGCGCCGACGGCGACCTGGAAACGGTTGAAGGTCTGGTCGAAGCCGACGGTGGTGCCGTAGGCGGCGTAAACAGGATATTTCTGCAGGCCGGCCTGCACGTTCGGGCTGCCGGGATTGTCGGTGGCGAGGCGCAGGCGCAGCTGCGAGGTCAGCTTGAGATCGCGGTCGACGTCGAGCCGGCCGTCGACATGGCCGGTGAAGTCCGGACGATTGGCCTCGACCGGCGAAGGCGAGGCAAAACCGTTGATCGTCGCCGGCATGTTGTTGGTGTAGCCGGAGAACGAGCCGCGCAGGTCGGCGACCAGCGCGTGGCGTTCCCAGTCGGACGTCACCAGGAGATCGGGCGCGACAACGTAGACCGGCGATCCGACCGGCCTGTTGAGACGCGTCGGATTGGTATCGTAGCCGGTGGAGAGTTCGAGTCCGCCCTTGATCAAAAAGCTGCCGGCATAATCGCCGACGGCTCCAAACGGATCGTCATCTGCCTTGAGGCGGCGACGCAGCGGCTGGCCGGGCACGGTGCCTGCCATCGCCGCCGGCACCGGCGCCTTGTTGGCGGAGGCAGATGGCGGCGGTGCAATCTTCGGCAGGCCGAGCGTGGACGGCGGCGGCGCTGTGGTCGGCGCCGGCGAGCCGGGACCGGCCGCGCGCTTCGGCTTCGGCTGCCCGGGATAGAGCTTGGGTTGCTGCCGCTTGCGGTTGAGGGCGTCGTAACCGGAGCTGCTCGCGCCGCTCGCGGCGGGCAATCCATATGTCGGGACCTGACCGATGCGCGAGGTCGCCGGCGTTTGCTGGCGCTTGCGCGGATCGGCATTGGGATCGGGCAGCGCGGGGAGCGTATCCGACGGCGCCTGCGGCACGCCCGCCGTGCGGCGCGTCGGCAGCGTCTCGGGCGAGGCGAAGCCGCCGCGGTTGGGGTTGAACAGATCGGGCGTGAGGCTCTGGGCGGCCGCGGGGAGGCTTCCGAGGGTCGTCAGCGCAAGACAGGGGACAAGACACGGCAAAGCCGCGCGCAGAACGAGCACGCGTTTGCTCCGGCCGGTGCCTGGAGACGACCCCACGATGGAATAACTCCAACGAAATCAAACACTTTTACGATCGTCCCCACCGGCTGGCGGGAACCATCGTTAATGGAGTTAAAACAATTATGGTTAATGACCGGTTGAGGCTTCGGGCAGGCTCGTCGCCTCGCGGGCTGCGGCGTGCTAATGAGGCGCCGACCGGGGCGAACGCCCCCTCCTCCCTGGACCAGAGCATGCCGAGTTCGAAACCGCTGATGACCTCATCATCCGGCCACATCCCCGACAGCGTCGAATCCGCGCTCCGCACGCTGGAGACGGAGAGCGGCGGCATCAACGCGCTCGCAGCCGCCCTGCGCGGCCCGCTGGGCGAGACGTTTGCCAGAGCGGTCGACCTGATCCGCAACGCCAAGGGCCGCGTCATCGTCACCGGGCTCGGCAAATCAGGCCATATGGGGCGCAAGATCGCCGCGACGCTGGCCTCGACCGGCACGCCCGCCTTCTTCGTGCACGCCGCCGAGGCCGGCCATGGCGACCTCGGCATGATCACCACCGACGACGTCATCATGGCGCTGTCCTGGTCCGGCGAGCAGCCGGAGATGAAGAACGTCGTGAACTATTCGGCGCGCTTCGCCATCCCCATGATCGCGGTGACGTCGAACGCAGCGTCCTCGCTCGGACAAGCCGCCGACATCGTGATCGAGCTGCCGAAGGCGCGCGAGGCCTGCCCGCACAATCTGGCGCCGACCACCTCGACCATGATGCAGGTCGCGGTCGGCGACGCCATCGCGATCGCGCTGCTCGAAGGCCGCGGCTTCACCGCGCTGGAGTTCGCGCATTTCCACCCCGGCGGCAAGCTGGGCGCGATGCTGAAATTCGTCCGCGACTACATGCGCACCGGTGCCGAGATCCCGCTCAAGCCCATGGGCACCAAGATGTCGGAAGCCGTGGTCGAGATGTCGGCCAAGGGTCTCGGCTGCGTCTGCATCGTCAACCAAGCCAACGAGGTCGCAGGCATCATCACCGACGGCGATTTGCGCCGCCACATGCGTCCCGACCTGCTGACGGCATCGGTCGACGACATCATGACGAAGCAGCCGAAAACCGTGCCGCCCTCGATGCTCGCCACCGAGATGATCGAGGTGCTGAACACAAGCAAGATCACGACGCTCGTCGTGACCGAGGCGGGCAAGGTGGTGGGCATCGTGCATCTGCACGATCTGCTGCGGGCGGGCGTGGCGTAAGCGGGCCCCGTTTCTCTCCGCCGTCATTCCGGGGCGCGCCCGCTTGGGCGCGAGCCCGGAATCCATTTATCTCAGTGGACGCTGCACGATGGATTCCGGGTTCACGCTTCGCGTGCCCCGGAATGACGAGGAGGGAAAGGCGATCCTCGCAATGACGGGGGAGACCTATACCGGAAACCGCGCCGCGTTCTCCTCCAGCGGCAGCCACAGCCCGTTCGCCAGATACGACACGGTGCGATAGAAGCCGCACAGCAACATGATCTCCAGGATCTGCGCCTCCTCGTAATGCGCGGATAGCGCGGCGAATTCAGCATCGTCCAACGTCGCGCGGTGATGCAGCGCATCTACGGCCGCGATCAGCGCCTGCTCGCCCGGTGACCAGAACGACGACGTCGCATCACCCTGCACGGTAGCACGCACTTCATCCTCGCTGAGCTTCGCCGCCCCGGCAAATATCGCGACATGCACGCCCCATTCATATTCGCATTTGTTCAGCGCACAGGTGCGGTCGATGACGATCTCGCGCTGGCGGAGCGACAGTGGACCGGGATCGAGCAGGCCACCGGCACGAAACTTGTCCCAGGCGCGGCCGTGACCCGCCATCACCCGGAACAGCATCAGCGGCGGCGCGCCGCGCATGATGCGATCGAACTGCGCCTGGATCTCCGGGGGATAAGGCGGGGTAAGCGGGGCGATGCGCTGCGTGGATTGGGACATGAGCCGTCTCCATTGCTACAACTATAGTAGCAGAATGCTACATTATTTGTAGCAATGTGCAAGGGGGGCGACGATGTCGAAGCAGACACACACGAAGACGCGTCCGGCGCGGGGATCCCGCACCGGACGACCGATCATGGCGCTGCTGGATCTGCTCGGCCGGCGTTGGAGCCTGCGAATATTGTGGGAATTGCGTGGCGAGTCCCTCACCTCCCGCGCATTGCGCACCGCCTGCGACGAGGCCTCACCGACAGTGCTGCAAGCGCGGCTGACGGAGTTGCGCGAAGCGGGATTCGTGGAACTCGGCGAGGCGGGAGGTTATGGACTGACGCCGCTGGGGCGAGAACTGTGCGAGACGTTCATGCCGCTGCACCGGTTTGCGGAGAAATGGAAGAGGTAGCGCTCTGTTACCCTCCCCTGGAGGGGGAGGGTCGCTGCGCATGAAGCGAAGCGCAATACGTAGCGGGGGTGGCGGTGCCTCAACATCCAACAGTGCCCGAGTGGAGCGATCACCCCACCCCGCTCGCGCTACGCGCGATCGACCCTCCCCCTCCAGGGGAGGGTAAGAGACTACGCAGCCGCCACGGTCAGATTTGCGCCATCCACCTGCACCACCTTCACCCGCGTTCCCGCCGGCGTATCGGGCCCGGCCACACGCCACACCGTGTCGCCGATGCGCACGGTGCCGCTGCCGTCGATGATCGGCTTCTCCAGGGTGAACTCGCGCCCGAGCAGCGCCTCGGTACGCTTGTTGAGGAAGGGGCTGGCGCTCGCATCCGGCTTCGGCCGGGCGAGGCGGCGCCACACCGGCACGGCGGCAGCGGCGAACACCGCGAACATCACGAGTTGGATCTGCCATGACATGGCAACGGCGAACGAGACCGTCCCCACCAGCAGCGCGGCGAGCCCGAGCCAGAACAGGAATATGCCCGGCGCCAGCACCTCCAGCGCCATCAGGATGAAGCCGAAGATCAGCCAGTTCCAGCTACCGAGCGATACGAACATGTCGGTCATGACACGACCTTCCATCATTGGCGCGAGCCCCTTTCAAAGGCTGATGCGCCGGTCATTATCCCTGCCGCGGCGGCACCGCCGGCGGCGTGCTGCCGGTCGGCGGCACTGAGCCGGGGCGGCGAGCGGCAGAGCCAGAGGCCGCGCTCTCGCCGAACGTGGCCTTGGCGATCTCGCCGATGCCGGCGAGCGAACCGAGCATGCTCGTGGCTTCGATCGGCAGCATGATGATCTTCTGGTTCGGCGCGTCCGCGAACTGGCCGAACGCTTTGATATATTTGTCGGCGATGAAATAGTTCAACGCGGCGACGTCGCCCTTGGAAATGGCTTCGCTCACCATCTGGGTGGCCTTTGCCTCGGCCTCCGCCGAACGCTCGCGCGCCTCGGCGTCACGGAACGCCGCTTCCTTCCGGCCCTCGGCCTGCAGGATCTGGCCCTGCTTGGCGCCTTCGGCGCGCAGGATTTCCGACTGGCGCTGGCCTTCAGCGGCGAGAATGTCGGCACGCTTGACGCGTTCGGCCTTCATCTGCCGGCCCATGGCTTCGACGAGGTCTGCCGGAGGCACGATGTCCTTGATCTCGATGCGGTTGACCTTGACGCCCCAGGGCGAGACCGCGGCGTCGACGACACGGAGCAGGCGCTCGTTGATCTCGTCGCGATGCGACAGCACCTGGTCGAGATCCATCGAGCCCATCACCGAGCGGATGTTCGTCATGGTCAGGACCGTGATGCCCTGGTTGAGATTTGAGACCTCATAGCTCGCCTTCGCGGCATCGAACACCTGGTAGAAGGCGACGCCGTCCACCGTCACGGTGGCGTTGTCCTTGGTGATGACCTCCTGCTCGGGAATGTCGATCACCTGCTCCATCATGTTGATCTTGCGTCCGACCCGGTCGAAATAGGGTACGATCAGATTGAGCCCGGGGCTGAGCGTCTGGGTGTATTTGCCGAATCGCTCGATGGTCCAGTCATACCCCTGCGGCACCGTCTTCACGCCGGCCACCAGCGTGACGATGACGAGCACCACCAGAACAATCGCGAAAATACCGAAACCGCTCATATTTCCTCCAAGGCGGAAAGAAGCCGGGAAAAGCCCTTTTCCCGCGCAGTCATTGGTCGGGATCACGACCTTACCGGTTCAGCGGTCGCAAGTAACGTCGGTACCGGCGCAATTCTGAATAAGACGGGCAGAGAGGGAGCGGCCTCGATATGCATGTGCGGAAGGCCCTTGAAGCACGCAGGCCCGCTGCGGACGCTTTCATTCGATGACATCGTTCGCGATCGCGAGCAAGCCCGCGGGAAGCGTGATGCCAAGCGCCTCGGCGGCTTTCAGGTTGATCGTCAGCTCGAACCTGGTGGGGTTCTGCACCGGCAGGTCGGCTGGTCGCGCGCCCTTCAGGATGCGATCGATATAGTCCGCAGCGCGGCGCAGCTGCTCGGTGCTGTCGGTGCTGTAGGCCATCAGCCCACCCTCCCCGACGAAGGTACGGCTCCAGAACACCGCCGGCAAACGAGCCTCGCCGATCGCCGCCAGCAGCTGCGTGCGATTGGCCATGGTGAAGAAATCAGGCAGAACCAGAAAGCCGCCGTCCCTGCGCGTAGCCAGCGCCGCGATCGCGCCCGCGTCGTTCACCGGCGCGGGCTCGACGGCCACGTGAAGAGTCCGCGCGGCGTCCTCGATCGTGCGCAGCATCAGGGACGCGAACGGCGCGGTATCGGGATTGTAGACGACGAAGACGCGGCGAACGGGCGGGGTGACCTGCGTCAGCATCTCCAGCCATTTGCCGGCCAGTGGGCCGTCGTAATCGGTGAAGCCGGTGACGTTGCCGCCGGGATGCGCGAGGTTTTCGACAAAGCCCTGGCTGACGGGATCGGTCACGACGGCGAACACGATCGGGATCGTCGCGGTGCGCCGTCGCAACTCTTCGACCGAGGGCGTGCCGACCGCAAGCAGAATGTCGGGCTTGAGCGCGATCAACTCGTTGGCGAGCTCCGCGATGCGCGCGCGGTCACCGCCGCCGCTGCGCCAGTCGATCTTGAGGTTGTCGCGCTCCTTCCAGCCGTGACCGGCGAGCGCCTCGACAAGGACCATGCTGCGCGTCTGGCCGATCGCATCATCGGCCGCCGTGACCGAGAGCACGCCGAGCCGGCGCGCGGGTTGCTGCGCCGCTACCTTCGACGGCAACACCGCGATCATCCCAAGCGTCAGGAGTTCGCGGCGGTTCACGGCTCTATATCCAGCCCTGAAGCTCACGCAGCACCAGGGTGCGGATTACATCCATGCCCGGTTCGCTGTCGTTGAGGCAGGGGATCGCGGAAAACTGCTCACCGCCATTGTGCTTGAATATCTCCGCGTTCTCCTGCGCGATCTCTTCCAGCGTCTCCAGGCAGTCGGCGGCAAAGCCCGGCGTCACCACAGCGATGCGGCGCAGGCCTTCCTTCGCGAGCCGCTCCATGGTCTTGTCGGTGTAGGGCTGGAGCCATTCGTCATTGCCGAAGCGCGACTGGAAGGTCAGCAGCAGCTTCGTCTCGTCCATGCCGAGCCGGCGGCGCAGTGCCTCGGTCGTGGCGATGCAGTGCTGCTGATAGGGATCGCCCTTGTCGACATAGGATTTCGGCATGCCGTGGAAGGACGCCACGATCAGCTCAGGCTCGAAGGACAGCGTTGCAAGATGCGTCTCGATCGAGACGGCAAGCGCCTCGATATAGGCCGCGTCCTCGTAATAGGGCGGCGTCACCCGCAGCGTCGGCTGATTGCGCAGTTGGGCGAGCACGCGGAACACTTCGTCGCAGACGGTCGCCGAGGTCGAGGCGGAATATTGCGGATAGAGCGGGACCGCCAGGAGGCGCTCGCAACCTTTCGCGATCAGGGCGTCGATGCCCGACTTGATCGAGGGATTGCCGTAGCGCATCGCCCAGTCCACCACGACGTGGCCCCTGTCCGAAAGGGTGACCGCGAGCTTCTCGGCTTGCGACCGCGTGATGGTCTTCAGCGGCGACTCGTTCTTCTCGGTGTTCCAGATCTTCTGGTAATCCAGCGCCTTGGTACGAGGACGGCTGCGCAGGATGATCCCGTTCAGGACCAGCTTCCAGATCAGACCCTGGTCCTCGATGACGCGGGCGTCCGAGAGGAACTCCTTGAGATACACCCGCACGCCCGGAGCATCGGCCGTATCCGGTGTTCCGAGATTGATCAGGACCACACCGACGCGCGGCAAGGCAGATTGGGTGGCCGGTCTCGCGGCCTCGAGGGGGACGACACTGGTCATGGCTCTGTGGGTCGCGCGTTGGTCCTAACTTGTCAAGGTGAGCCCGGCATCGCTAGGGTCGCACCCAGGCGGGAGGGGTTCATGACACTGGCGGAATGGTGCGTCTTTGGAGCGCTGCTGCTCTATCTGTCTACGATCGCCTCGGTCAAATGGATCGGGTTTCGCCGCTTCGATAATTCCCGGCCACGCGACCCCGCCTTCTATGAGGACGCGCTCTCGCAGCGCGCGCTCGGCGCGCACCAGAACGGCATCGAGACGTTCCCATTCTTCGCCTTCGCGGTGCTGCTCGCCGAATACAGGGATTCGCCGCAGCGGCTGATCGACGAGCTCGCGGCATTGTTCCTGATCGTACGGATCGCCTATGTGCTGACCTATCTCGGCAACCGCCCAACGCTGCGCTCGATCCTCTGGACGGTCGGCTTTGCAATCAACCTCGGGATCTTCCTCATGCCGGCACTGAAGCGGTTCCTGCCGGTGTGAGGCGGCCTCATGGCGCCAGATGACGTTCCCGTGTCGCGATCAGCCCTCGCATCGAGGCCGGGATCGTGACCGGACGATGAGTCTCCTGGTTGGTGTAGACCCAGACGATCTCGCCGGTGACCAGCGCCTCCGTGCCGCCTTTCAGGAAGATGGCGAGTTCGAAGACGAGGCTCGAATTGCCGATCCGGGCCACACGCACGCCGACGTCGAGCTCCCAGTCGAAGCGGACCGGCGCCTTGTACTCGATGACGGACTTGACGACGTGGAAATCAATGCCGCTCGCCTGCGCGTCGGCATATTGGTCGAAGCCGAGCGCGCGGAAATATTCGGTAATGGCAGTGTCGAAATAGGTCAGATAATGCGCGTTGAAGACGACGCCCTGCCCGTCGATCTCGGAATAGCGCACCCGGAACGGATGAAAGAACCAGAAATTTTCGCGCGACATAAGATCCCCCGGCCGAGATCATTTCGGCTCGTCATTGCGAGGCGCCCTTGCGACGAAGCAATCCAGACTGCCGCCACGGAGGCACCCTGGATTGCCTCGCTACGCTCGCAGAACAGGTGCACGAGCGTCATGCCTAACTGAGCGCAGCGAGCCACGAAGACTACTCAAAAACACGTCGTCCGTTCGGCCGCGATATAGCCCAGCAACAGGCCCGCGCCGAACAGCAGCACGACACCCGCGGCCGCAAACTCGATGCCGCGCATGAACAGCGCACCGCCGCCATCCCGCCCTGCGCTGAGGCGAGCGGCGATGTCCTTGGCGGAGACGGCCACGACCGCGATGGCCGCGACCGTAATCGCAGTGCCGAGCCCCATCAGGAGGGTCGCGGCAATACCGGCCCAGAACAGGCCCTGCGCGAGCGCGAACACCAGCACCAGGATCGCACCCGAACAGGGGCGGATGCCAACGGTGACGATCGCGGCAAGGCCACGCCGCCAGCCACCGGGGCCCGCCAGCTCGCTCGGCGTGGGGCCGTGGGAATGGCCGCAATGCTCGTCATGGACATGATCGTGCACGTGGTGGTGATGCGCGTGACCGTGGTCGTGGTCATGATGACCATGCGCATCATGATGATGATGATGGTGATGGTCGTGATCATGGTGATGTGGCACGCCGGCGATTGCCGGCACCGGCTGGATCGCCTGGAGCGCGCGGATGAAGGTGCGGCCCTTGACCCAGACGAGGCGCAGCCCGAACAGTGCGATCAAGGCGTAGCTCGCGATTTCGATGACCCCTTCCGCCTTGCACATGGTTTTGGCGGTCGCGTTCAGCACCCACGCCGAAATGCCGACGATCAGGATCGCTACCAGCGACTGCATCAGCGCCGAGGCAAACGACAGCGCGATGCCACGCCGGGCAGTCTCGCGGTTGGCAACCAGATAGGAGGCGATCACCGCCTTGCCGTGGCCGGGGCCGGCGGCGTGGAAGATGCCGTAGGCGAACGAGATGAACAGCAGCGTCCACACTGCCGACCCGTCGGACTTCGCTGCCCGGATCGTCGTCGACATCTGGCGATAGAATTCCGACTGTTTTGCCAGGAGCCAGCCGATCAAGCCGCCCGCCTCGGGCTGGGCCGCTTGCGCCGGACGCGGCGCGCCAAAGGGGTTTTGCGCGAGGAGATCGTGAAGAACGGCGTCCGCGACCCCGAGCACGACGACAACCGCGGCGCAGGCGAGAAGCCCGCGGGCGAACGGGGATCGAAGAGGACCGATCAAGGGCAATCCACCGTGATCTTGTTGGCGAACATCATGCCGAAATTGGTGTTCTCGCCGTTCAGGAAGGTCTGCTCGTTGAGCTTCTGCGCACTGGCGGTGCCGTCATTCGGCCGCTCGAGCTTCGTCTGGCAGCCGGCGGGCGCGCCGACCAGCTTGACCGGATTGTCCTTGGCCATCTTGAAGTCGATGAAGAATGAACGGTCGAACACTTCGAGCACCAGTTGCTTGGGCTTGACCGGGTTCTTCAGCGGCAGCGTGAAGTGCAGCGTCAGCACGGTGTCCTTGTAGTCGAGGAAATAGTCGACCGGCTCCTGGAAGCGCTCCTTCTTGCCGTCGGCTCGCGCAAAGGTGAAGTAGGCATATTCCTTCAGCGACTCGACGTTGGTCTGCGCCAGCGGACCGAGCTCCTCGCGCGTATAGGCACCCTTGGTCTTGCTCTCGAGCCCCTGCACCGCATAGGTCGAGAACATGTCGTCGAAAGTCCACGCATGGCGGACGCCGGTGACGGTGCCGTCGGCCGCGTAGAGCAGCTCGCTGGTCGCGGTGATCCAGACATGCGGATGCGCGCTCGCCGCGCCCGCCGCGAGCATCGTCGCGGCGGCGAGCAGCCATCCGAACAAGCGGCGCATACTCATCAGGCTGCCTTGGCGTTGTCGAGCAGGCCGCGGCGGCGGAGCAGCGCGTCGGGCTCCGGCGGGCGGCCGCGGAAGGCCTCATAGGCCGCTTCCGGATCGACCGATCCGCCGCTCGCGTAGATATCGTCGTGCAGGCGTTTGGCCACCGCCGGATCGAAGATGTCACCGGCCTCCTCGAACGCGCCGAAGGCGTCGGCATCCATCACCTCCGACCACATGTAGCTGTAATAGCCGGCAGCATAATGGTCGCCGGTGAAGATGTGACCGAACTGCGTCGGGCGGTGACGTAGCGCGATCTCCTCGGGCATGCCGATCTTCTCCAGCGCGCGTCTCTCGAAGGCACGGACATCCTGCGCAGCGGAAGCCGGCTGGGTGTGGAATTCGAGGTCCACCAGTGCCGAGGAGACGAACTCGACCGTGGCAAAGCCCTGGTTGAATTTTCGCGCGGCAAGGAACCGTTGCAACAGCTCGTCCGGCAGCGGCTCGCCGGTCTGGTAGTGACGGGCGAACTTCTGCAGCACCTCGGGCCGCTCCTGCCAGTGCTCGTAGAGCTGCGAAGGCAGCTCGACGAAGTCGGTGAATACGGAGGTGCCCGACAGCGACGGATAGGTCACGTTGGAGAGCATGCCGTGCAGGCCGTGGCCGAACTCGTGGAACAGGGTGCGGGCGTCGTCAGGCGACAGCAGCGAAGGCTCGCCGCCGGCTCCCTTGGCAAAATTGCAGATATTGAGGACGAGCGGGGCGACGTCGCCGTCGAGCTTCTGCTGATCGCGCAGCGAGGTCATCCAGGCGCCGGAGCGCTTCGACGGCCGGGCGAAGTAGTCGCCATAGAACAGCGCCTTGTGCTTGCCGTCGGAGCCCTTGACCTCCCAGACCCGGACGTCGGGGTGCCAGACCGGAACGTCCTTGCGCTCCTCGAAGGTGATCCCGAACAGGCGCGTGGCACAATCGAAGGCGGCTTCGATCATGTGGTCGAGCGAAAGATACGGCTTGATCGCCGCGTCGTCGAAATTGGCGCGCTGCAGGCGCAGCTTCTCGGCGTAGAAGCGCCAGTCCCAGGGAGCGAGCCTGAAATTGCCGCCCTCCTCCGTGATCAGCGCCTGCATCTCGTCGCGGTCGGCGAGCGCCCGGGCGCGCGCGGGCTTCCAGACCCGCTCCAACAGGCCCCGCACCGCGTCCGGCGTCTTGGCCATGGAATCCTCGAGCCGGTAGGCGGCGTAGGTCGGATAGCCCAGGAGGTTCGCGCTCTCTTCGCGCAGCTTCAGTATCTCGACGATGGTGCCGTTGTTGTCGTTGGCATTGCCGTTGTCGCCCCGCGCAATGAAAGCCTTGTAGACCTTCTCGCGCAGGTCGCGCCGGGCCGAGCTCTTAAGGAACTGTTCGACCGAGGAGCGCGACAGCGTGACGATGGCCTTGCCTTCCATGCCGCGCTCTTCCGCCGCAGCCTTGGCGCTGGCGACGAAGCTCTCCGGCAGGCCCTGGCGATCGGCCTCGCCGAGCTCCATGAACCAGTCCTGCTCGTCGCCGAGCAGATGATGGCTGAAGCCGGTGCCGAGCTGGGCCAGCTTCTCGTTGATCTCGGCCATCCGCGTCTTGGCCTCCTCGGAGAGGCCGGCGCCGGCGCGATGGAAGCGGGTGTAGGTGCGCTCCAAGAGGCGGAGCTGCTCGGGGGTGAGACCGAGACCGGCGCGGTTCTCATGCAGCTGGCCGATGCGACCAAACAGCACGGCGTTCATCATGATCGGATTCCAGTGCCGCGCCATCCGCAAGGAAACCTCTTTGTCGATCTCCAGGATGGCCGGGTTGGAATGCGCCGAGACGAGGTCGTAGAAGACCGCCGCAACTTTGCTCAAGAGCTTGCCCGACCGCTCCAGCGCCGTGATGGTGTTGGCGAAGTCCGGCGCGGCGGGATCGTTGGTGATCGCCGCGATCTCGGCGGAGTGGTCGGCGAAGGCCTGCTCGAAGGCCGGGAGGAAGTGCTCCGGCTCGATCTCGTCGAAGGGCGGGGTCGCAAACGGCGTTACCCAGGCCTTCAGCAGCGGATTGGTCGCGGAGTCCGTAGTTTGGCGGGGTTCTGACATCGCAAGTCCCGGTTTTCATGGGTCGATTGTTGCGGCCAGCTATAGCACGCGATGGGGCTTTTTTGGGCCATTTGGCCTTGCTCCCGCCCG
Organism: Bradyrhizobium tunisiense; assembly: GCF_042263385.1. Taxonomy (NCBI): domain Bacteria; kingdom Pseudomonadati; phylum Pseudomonadota; class Alphaproteobacteria; order Hyphomicrobiales; family Nitrobacteraceae; genus Bradyrhizobium; species Bradyrhizobium tunisiense. The sequence goes on along the minus strand of NZ_JBHLEV010000003.1, from coordinate 516,938 downwards.
CCTTTTCGGGGAGATTGCGGCCCTTGATTGGACCACGGACCCCTGAGCTAATGAACGCGCCTTCCTCGTCTTCCCGTCAGATCGCCTGGCCAAGCGTCATCACGGTCATCAGCGCCGCCATCTTGATCGGCGCCGAAGTGTTCGGCGCGGCCTTTGCGGGCGGCTGGGCACTCGCGATCCTGTTCGGGCTCGGCGATCAGGGCACGCACATCCTGCAGGCCGTGCTGTTCGCACTCGGCGTGCTGGTGATGACCGCCTTCATCCGCGCAGCTCAGCGCATCGAGCCGTTCACGAAGCGCGGCTGACGCACGCGCGAGCATGACGCTCGCGCCGGCTTGAAAACTTAACGCCCGTTCATCTTCCGCGTCGCTCGCGCAACACTGCGCAAGCAGATGTTAGGCAATTCTGTTCTCAGCCTAAAAAAATTCTTGCGAAGCAGAGTCAAAACGCTTATGTGCGCTCTTGCCCAATTTCGCACGTGCCTGTGGTCGTGTGTCAGTCGGTAGGTATCCGGACAAGAGGCCGGACAGCCGCCAAGGGGTGAAGAAGCCGAGGGGCTCTTCGGAAGTGCGGAAGTCGGAAGGCTCATAGCCGGAAGACGAAAGCAAACCCGGAGCGTCCAGCATCTCTCTCAAGAGATGCCTTGTCGAAGGTGACTTCACTTTTTGCAACCGTGACTGGCAGCCGGAGGCGAACCGGCGCACCCCGCTCTCAACGGGGGACGCGACTTAAAGCAACGACGGATCGGGCTTTTTTGGTCTCTACCGGCATTCCAACGCCGGCGCGGGCTACTGAAAAGGCTTGTCCTTCATTGCCAGGTGTGCGGGCGGGAAATTCCCAACCAATCCACGGCAGCACAGTCTGATTTGAGTCTTTGGCTCGTCGCGCCTCCATCGCGCGATCTGGCCGGGGCGCTTATCCGACGACATTTTTTGAACGGATCCCCGTCGCTGGGCCGTTTGGGAGAGTGCTATGACCGAACGTATTCAGGAATTCCTGCGCAACCGCCGCAGCGAGGGCCAGGACACCGAGCCGTGCCTCGTCGTCGACCTCGAAGTCGTGCGCGACAATTACCAGACCTTCGCCAAGGCGCTGCCCGACAGCCGCGTGTTCTATGCCGTCAAGGCGAACCCGGCGCCGGAAGTGCTGTCGCTGCTTGCGTCCATGGGCTCCTGCTTCGACACCGCGACGGTCGCCGAGATCGAGATGGCGCTGGCCGCGGGTGCGACGCCCGACCGCATCTCCTTCGGCAACACGATCAAGAAGGAGCGCGACATCGCGCGCGCCTTCGCGCTCGGCATCCGGCTGTTCGCGGTCGATTGCTCCGCCGAGGTCGAGAAGATCGCCCGAGCCGCCCCCGGCGCGAAGGTGTTCTGCCGCATCCTCTATGACTGCGCCGGCGCCGAGTGGCCGCTGTCGCGCAAGTTCGGCTGCGACCCGGAAATGGCCGTCGAGGTGCTCGACGTTGCCAAGCGCCTGGGCCTGGAGCCGTGCGGCATCTCGTTCCATGTCGGCTCGCAGCAACGCAAGGTGAAGGCGTGGGACCGTGCGCTGGCGATGGCCTCGCAGGTGTTCCGCGACTGCGCCGAGCGCGGCATCAACCTGTCCATGGTCAACATGGGCGGCGGCTTCCCGACCAAGTACTTGAAGGACGTGCCGCCGGTCGTCACCTACGGCCGCTCGATCTTCCGCGCGCTGCGCAAGCACTTCGGCAACCAGATTCCGGAGACCATCATCGAGCCGGGCCGCGGCATGGTGGGTAACGCCGGCATCATCGAATCCGAGGTCGTGCTCATCTCGAAGAAGAGCGACGAGGACGAGGTGCGCTGGGTCTATCTGGACATCGGCAAGTTCGGCGGTCTCGCCGAGACCATGGACGAGTCGATCCGCTATGCCATCCGCACCCGTCACGACGGCGCGGACATGACGCCGTGCGTGCTCGCAGGTCCGACCTGCGACAGCGCCGACGTGCTGTACGAGAAGAGCCCGTATCCGCTCCCCGTCACGCTGGAGATCGGCGACAAGGTGCTGATCGAAGGCACCGGGGCCTATACGTCGACCTACTCGTCGGTGGCGTTCAACGGCATCCCGCCGCTGCGGACGTACCACATCTGATCCGCCTCTCTTTCTCCGAGGCCTGACGAACCCGGGAGCCGGCTTGCCGGCTCCTCCTCCACATCTCGATATCTGACGACGTCTTGAACTGGCGTGCCGCTCGCACGTCCGTTCAAGCGGGGATTGACGCGCCATGACCGCTTTTCGGAAGCCACAGATCGCCCTCACCTCGAAAGCCGCTCCGTTCGTGATCCGTGCGGAACGTGCTGCCGACGTCGCGATGCGTGAAGCGCTGCTCGATGCCTGCTTTGGCGAGAACCGCCATGGCCGCACCTGCCAGCGCCTGCGTGACGGACGTGCGCCCGCCACAGGCCTTGCCCTGTCGGCGGTGCGCGAGGGCAAGCTCGTGGGAACCGTGCGGCTGTGGCACGTCAGCGCCGGAGGCAGGCCCGCTCTGGTCCTCGGACCGCTGGCGGTCGACCCTGCCTTCCGCGAGCTCGGGATCGGCGCCGCGCTGATGCATCAAGCGCTGGCCGCCGCCCGGGCGCGCGGCCATGCCGCCGTGATCCTGCTCGGCGACGCGCCCTATTACGCCCGCTTCGGCTTCTCGGGCGAGAGGACCGGCGCGCTGTCGCTGCCCGGCCCGTTCGAGCGCGACCGCCTGCTGGCGATCGAGTTCGCGGAAGGCGCGCTCGACGGCGCCGCGGGGATGATCGTCCCGACCGGCGCGCCCCTGCCCAAACGGAGGTCGGTTCGCGCGCTCCACGCGCGCGCGGCCTGAGGGATCGCCATGATGGTGGCGACCGAAGCCGCCGCGAGCGGCCCGGCCACGCCTGCGCTAAGCCCGTTCGTTTAGGGTTGCGCAGGCGCCGGAAACGCCCTTTAACCCCGCGAAATCCTCCCGTCAGTCGAGGCCCAAGACATGTCCCGTCGCCTGATTTCCACTGGCTCCCCGTTCGAGAAAACCGCCGGCTACAGCCGCGCCGTGATCGACGGCGAGTTCGCCTTCGTCGCGGGAACCACGGGCTATGACTACACCACGATGACGATGCCGGCTGATGTCACGAGCCAGTCACGCAACTGCTTCAAGACCATCGAAGCTGCCCTGAAGGAGGGCGGCTTCGAGATGGCCGACATCGTCCGCGTGACCTACTACCTTACCGACATCAAGGACGCAGACGCGCATTTCGCCGTCTGCGGCGAAGTCCTCGGCGACATCCGCCCCGCCGCCACGCTTCTCGTCGTCTCGGCGCTGTACAAGCCCGAGATGAAGGTCGAGATCGAAGCCACCGCCAAGCGCCGCAGCATCTGAAGCGCCGCGGCGCCTGATCCACCCACCGTTTGCCTGCCAGCACGTTCCGGAGAAACCATCCCATGAGCCCCACCTCGCAGATCTACGCGAAGATCACCGGTCCCATCGTCATGGTCGGCTTCGGCTCCATCGGCAAAGGCACGTTGCCGCTCATCGAGCGGCATCTCGACTACGACAAGTCGCGCGTCACCGTGATCGATCCCAAGGACGAGGGCCGCAAGGCACATTGCGAGAAGCACAATGTCCGCTTCATCCAGAAGGCGGTGACCAGGGACAATTATCGGGAGTTGCTGACCTCGCTGCTCACCGAAGGCGGCGGCCAGGGCTTTTGCGTCAATCTCTCGGTCGACACCGGCTCCACCGACATCATGGAGCTCTGCAACGAGCTCGGCGCGCTCTACATCGACACCGTCAACGAGCCCTGGCTCGGCTTCTATTTCGATTCGTCGAAGGGGCCGGAAGCGCGCTCCAATTACGCGCTGCGCGAGGTGACGCTGGCCGCCAAGAAGGCGCGCCCGGCGGGCTCGACCACGGCCGTCTCCTGCTGCGGCGCCAATCCCGGCATGGTCTCCTTTTTCGTCAAGCAGGCGCTGCTCAACGTCGCCGCCGATCTGAAGCTCAATGCGCCCAAGCCCAAGACCAAGGCCGAATGGGCTGACCTGATGCGGCAGGGCGGCATCAAGGGCATCCACATCGCCGAACGCGACACCCAGCGCTCCAAGAAGCCGAAAGAACCGGATGTTTTCGTCAATACCTGGTCGGTGGAAGGCTTCCTGTCGGAAGGCGTGCAGCCGTCCGAGCTCGGCTGGGGCACTCATGAGAAATGGATGCCCGAGAATGCGCGGACCCACGAGGCCGGTTGCGGCGCCGCCATCTATCTGATGCAGCCCGGCGCCAACACGCGCGTGCGCACCTGGTGCCCGACCCGCGGCGCGCAATACGGCTTCCTCGTCACCCACAACGAGTCGATCTCGATCGCCGATTACTTCACGGTGCGTGACGCCTCGGGCACGGCGGTCTACCGGCCGACCTGCCACTATGCCTATCACCCCGCCGACGATGCCGTGCTGTCGCTGCATGAAATGTTCGGCCGCGCCGCCAAGATGCAGGAGAAGCACCACATCCTCGACGAGAACGAGATCGTCGACGGCATCGACGAGCTCGGCGTGCTGCTGTTCGGCCACGACAAGAATGCGTACTGGTACGGCTCGCAGCTCTCGATCGAAGAGACCCGCGCGCTCGCGCCCTATCAGAACGCCACCGGCCTGCAGGTGACCTCCGCCGTGCTCGGCGGCATGGTGTGGGCGCTGGAAAACCCGAAAGAAGGCATCGTCGAAGCCGACGAGATGGATTTCGATCGTCTGCTGGAAATCCAGCTGCCCTATCTCGGCCCGGTGAAGGGCTTCTATACCGACTGGACGCCGCTGACGGATCGTCCCGGACTGTTTCCGGAAGATATCGACACGTCTGATCCGTGGCAGTTCAAGAACGTTCTGGTGCGGTGAGGGCGCCTCTCTCGGAGAGGCCTACTTCTTGTCCATCGGCGGCGCGATCTTCTCGGGCGGAGCTGGCGGCAATGCCGGCTTGGCGGCACCCGCCGCGCCCTGCGTCTGGGAATCGGGCCGCGCCGGCTCGGGCGCCGGCGTAGTCGGCCGGTCGCCGCCGGGCTTGGCTTCCGCGGGCTTGTTCTGATCGTCGGACGGCGTGCCCTGGAGCGGCTGCGTCGCCTGCGCCAATTCCATCCGGCTCTGGGCTCGGATTTGTGCGAGCGACATTCCCGACACCACCACGCCCGCCGCGAACAGCGAACAGGCGACCATCAGGTCGCGTTTCAGTCTGCGCTTGTCATACTGGCCGGGCATGTCGATCACCGCCTTTGTCTGCGGGACCAACGAATTTGGCCAGTTGCGGTTCCTTGGCCAGCACGACGGGAACCGAACACCTGCGCGCCAAAACGCCGCGCTCACTCCGTCGTGCTGGCTTCCCACGTCGCATGGCGCACGCCGGGCAGGTGCTGGAGATCCGTCGCCACCGCGTTCAGCTCATTCGGGTCCACCGCGGACGCGACCAGCTTTGCGACGATCTCGATCAAATCATCCCCCGTCTCGACCACGTCGATATCGGCCACCGGATAGTTTGCGCCCTCGAGTTTCTCGACGAGCCGGTCGCGCATGTCGGGCACGGCATCCGCCGCGACCGCGAGCTTGAAGTAATAGGTCGCCTCCAGCGCCTTCTCGTTCAGCGGGATGCGGTTGATGGCGTTGACCAGCGGGCGCAGCATGGTGTTGCCGGCGATGACGAACACGGTCAGCGCAGCTGCCTGGGCGACCATGTCGGCTCCGGCGCAGGAGCCGACCGCGGCCGAAGCCCACAGCGTCGCGGCGGTGTTGAGCCCGCGCACGTCCATGCCCTGTTTCATGATGACGCCGGCGCCGAGGAAGCCGATGCCCGAGACGACATAGGAAATCACCCGCACCGCCCCGTCGGCGCCGGTCAGATGCATGGCAAGATCGACGAAGGCCGCGGCGCCAACCGCGACCAGCACGTTGGTGCGCAGGCCCGCGGTGCGCTGGCGATATTGCCGCTCGGCGCCGATCAGGGTGCCCAGCACGAAGGCCGTGAACAGGCTGACCAGCGTGTCGCCGAAGTCTGCTAGCTGGAAGGTCGTTAGAAACCGCATGGTCCCCTATAGGGCCGGAACCATGACAGATTAAAGCTCGAGCAGGCCGCCGTCCCCATTTTCATCGGCAAACGCCAGCAGCGTGCCTTTCGCATTCCAGGCGAGCGCCGCGACCGGTGGCGTGCCGTTGCGGCGGACCAGGATCTCCGCGCCGTCCTCCAGCCGCACCATCAGCACGGTGCCGTCGCTGTACCCGGCGGCGAGGATATCGTTCTTCGGATGGCAGGCGACCGCCGCCACGCGCGCCTGCAGCGGCGCGAGCATCGCGGGCTCCTTGCCCATCGGACCGTCCTTGCTGCCGAACGGCCAGATGATGACGGTGTCGGCGCCAGAGGTCGCCAGCCCCTTGCCGCCGGCGCTCCAGGACATCGAACGGACACGGCCGGGATAGCCGGTCATGCGCATGTGCCTGTTGTCGGCGAGCCGCCAGCCGTGCAGCGCGGCCTCGTGCATCGTGGTGACCAGGAACTTGTTGTCCGGGCTGAAGGTGACGCCGAGATGCGAGCCGGCCCAGGGCAGGAATTCGGCCGATCCCTCCATGTTCGGAAACCACAGCGTTGCGCCGTTGTAATGCGCGATCGCGAGCCGCAGACCCTTCGGCGCAAACGCAAGCCCGCCGACAGTCGAGGGCACCTCGAGCGACTTCTCCTCGTTCTTGCCGCTCTTGACGGTCGCGACCTTGCCGGCCGACCAGGCGAAGGCGCCATCCGGATGCAACGCCACCGCGTCGATCCAGCGCCGCTTCGGATCGGTGGCGAGCAGCGTCACCTCGCCCTTGGCGTCGAGCGACACGACCTTGCCGTCGTCGCCGCCCATGATGAGGCGCTTGCCGTCAGTTGCGGTCGAGAGAACGCCGCCGCTGTGCACGGCGACCGTGGTGATCTCTCCCTTGGCGTCGACGAATGCGACGTTCTCCTCGCCGCCGACGAAGGCGGCGCGGGGCCCGAGGAAGTGCACCGAGGTCACGCTCATGCCGAGCGCAACGGGCTTGACGCGGTCGGTGACGGAGACGATCGAGGCGGAATCGGGGGCGGGCGTGAACTCTTTCATCACGAGACGATGCAGCTCTCAAAACCCTCGCGGATCGCCTTTTCCGGCAGTTCGCGGCCGATGAAGACGAGGCGGCTCTCGCGCGGCTCGCCGTCCTTCCATTTCCGCTGGTGGTTGCCCTCCAGCATCATGTGGACGCCCTGGAAGACGTAGCGGTCATCATCGTCGTGGAAGGAGAGGATGCCCTTGGAGCGCAGGATCTTGCCGCCCTCGACCTGCACCAGGTTCTGGAGCCAGGGCATGAACACGTTGGGATCGAGCGGCTTGTCGGTCTTGAGCGAGAGCGACTGCATGTCTTCGTCGTGATAGTGCTTCAGACCGTGGCCGTGATCATGGTGGTGATGGTCGTGGCCGTGATGGTGATCATGATCGTGGTGGTCATGATCGTCGGCCGTCAAGAAATCCGGCTCGATGTCGAGAATGCGGTCGAGATCGAAAGCGCCGCGATCGAGCACGTCGGCCAGGGCCACCGAGCAGCGCTCGGTGCGGTGGAGTTTCGCATAGGGGTTGATGCCGCGGATGCGGGCTTCGACCTCGGCGAGCTCGCTCTTGCTGACGAGATCGGTCTTGTTCAGCACGATGACGTCGGCGAAGGCGATCTGGTTCTTGGCCTCGGGCGCATCCTTCAGCCGGTCGGACAGCCATTTGGCGTCGGCGACCGTCACGACCGCATCGAGGCGGGCATTCTTCTGCACGTCCTCGTCGACGAAGAAGGTCTGGGCCACGGGCGCGGGGTCGGCAAGGCCTGTGGTCTCGACGATGATGGCGTCGAACTTGCCCTTGCGCTTCATCAGGCCGTCCATGATGCGGACGAGGTCCCCGCGCACGGTGCAGCAGATGCAACCGTTGTTCATCTCGAACACTTCTTCATCGGCGCCGATGATGAGGTCGTTGTCGATGCCGATTTCGCCGAATTCGTTGACGATGACGGCGTATTTCTTGCCGTGGTTCTCCGACAGGATGCGGTTCAAAAGCGTGGTCTTGCCGGCCCCGAGATAGCCGGTCAGCACGGTCACGGGAATCTTGGAGGAGGTCGCTTCAGACATAAGAACTCCGACATCAGGCTTGTTCGCGCGACGCGAGGCGGGGTGGCCCCTGCCCTATTGGTCAAGCGCGCTGGTCAGGGTCTTTATATTGTGCCTGACCATGTCAATGTAAGTGGGTGCCGGCCCCTTTTCGCCCGTTAAACTGTCCGAAATCAGGGTCCCGCCGACCTTTGCGCCGGTCTCCGCCGCGATCCGCCGGATCAGGCGGTCGTCGCTGATATTCTCCAGAAATACCGCCGGGATTCTCTGGGCCCTGATCTGGCCGATGATGGCAGCGATGTCCCGCGCGCTGGGCTCGGTTTCGGTGGAGACGCCCAGGGGGGCGACGAACTGGACACCATATTCGGCTGAAAAATAGCCGAAGGCGTCATGGGTGGAGATCACCTTGCGCCGCTCCGGCGGGATTCTGGCGATCGCTTCCCGGATCTCACGATCGAGCGTGTCGAGCTTTTCCAGATAGGCCTTTGCCTGAGCGCGGAAGACATCCGCGTCATCCGGGGCAGCCGCGGAGAGCGCATTGGCGATGTCGGTCACGTAGACCTTGGCGTTGGGGACGGACTGCCAGGCGTGGGGATCTGCGGCCGAGCCGAGCTTCAGCGGCACGATGCCGGCACTTGCAGTGACGACCCGCGCCTTGCTGCCGGAAGACTGCACGAGACGCGGCAGCCAGCCCTCCAACCCGAGCCCATTGACGATGACGAGCTTCGCCTGCGCAACGCGCTTCGCATCGGCTGGTGCCGGCGTGTAGACGTGGACGTCGCCGTCGGCGCCGACCAGCGTGGTCAGATTGATCCTGTTACCGCCGACATTGCGGACGAAATCGGCGAGGATCGAGAAGCTCGCGATGACGTTGAGCCCCTCCGCGGCTTGGAGCGGCGAGGCGATCAGCAACAGGGCACAAAGCAGGATGATCCGCATCGTCACGCTTCCAGATGCCGGCCGGGAAACAATTGCCGGACGATGCCGCCGACGCGGCCGAACAGGACAGAGACGATGTAGAGCACCGTCGCCACCAGAATGACCGCGGGCCCCGACGGCACACGGGTCTGGAACGACAGCACGAGGCCCGCATAGCCCGAGACCGCGGCAGCAACGACAGCGATGCAGATCATGCCGGTGAGATCGCGCGACCAGAACCGCGCGATGCCAGCCGGCAGGATCATCAACCCGACCGCAAGCAGCGTGCCGAGGGCTTGAAAGCCGTTGACGAGGTTGATCACGACGAGCGCGAGGAAGGCGAGATGCGCAGGTCCGCCGGCACGGCTGACGGTCCGCAGGAACAGTTGGTCCACGCTTTCGATCACCAGGGGGCGGTAGATCACCGCGAGCACCAGCAGCGTCACGGTGGCGTTGAAGGCCACCACCAGCAGCGTCTGATCGTCCATCGCGAGGATGTTGCCGAACAGCACGTGCAGCAAATCGATGTTGGTGCCCTTGATCGAGACAATGGTGACGCCGAGCGCCAGCGAGGCCAGGTAGAAGGTCGCCAGCGAAGCATCCTCCTTCAGCCCGGTCGAGCGCGCAACCACGCCGGCGAGGATCGCGACCGCAAAGCCGGCGATCAGGCCGCCCGCCGTCATCGCAAACAGATTGAGACCGGACAGCAGGAAGCCGACCGCCGCGCCGGGCAGGATCGCATGCGCCATGGCGTCGCCGACGAGGCTCATCCGCCGCAGCATCAGGAACACGCCAATCGGCGCGCCGGCCAGCGACAGGGCGATCACGGCGGCAAGCGCGCGCCGCATGAACTCGAATTCGGTGAACGGGCCGATCAGCGCGTCATGGAGCATCGGATATCAAGCCGCCCGCGAACGGGCATCGTCAGCCGCACAGGCCGCGGCGCTGTCGTCAAAGGCCTCGCACATCCGCATCGCGACCAGCAGGTTCTCCGGCGTCAAAACCTCCGCCGTCGGTCCCCATGCCACGGGGCCACGCGCCAGCACCAGCGTCTGGCTGAAATGGTTACGCACCATCTCCATGTCGTGCAGCGCGGCGAGCACGGTCCGGCCCTCGCCTTGCCACCGTTTCACCAGCGCGAGCAGATCAGCCGTGGTCTTGCTGTCAATGGCGTTGAAGGGCTCGTCGAGCACAATGAGCGCAGCATCCTGCAGCAGCACGCGCGCGAACAGCACGCGCTGCATCTGGCCGCCCGAGAGCGTGCCGATCGGGCGGTTCTCGAAACCATTGAGCCCGACGGAAGCGATCGCGCGGAGGATCTTTTCGCGGGCGGCCTTGCCGATGCCGCCGAACAGGCCGGCCTCGCGCCAAAGCCCCGTGCCGACGAAATCGAACACCGAGATCGGAAAGCTGCGGTCGATCTCCGCGCTCTGCGGCAGATAGGCGATGTCCCTGCTATCGAGCCCGCCGAGATGGATGCTGCCGTCGAGCGGCTTGAGGATGCCGACGATGCCGCGCAGCAGGGTCGACTTGCCCGCGCCGTTCGGGCCGATCACGGCGACCAGCGCACCTCGCGCGACCTCGCCGTTGAGATGGTGCACGGCCGGGTGCCGGTCGTAACCAAGCGTGACGTTGCGGAATGCCAGCTGTGCCACGGTCACCTCATCGCCAGGAAGACCACGCCCCAGAGCACGGCACAGACGGCGAGCGCAGCCGCAAGGCGCGCGGCCATGGTCATGCGCAGAATCGACCAGGGCGCCGCCTGGGCAGGATGTGGCGAGGCCGCATCGTGGACATGGGCGTGGGTATGGTCGTGTCCATGCCCGTGCGCATGTGAATGGCTGTGAGCATGGTCGTGACGATGGGCGTGGGACGCGGCGGGAACCATGGCTGGACGTTATATTATAACATTACCCCTGTCCACGGCGGCTCAGGGCTTGCCGATCACCATGGCGATGGCGGCCGCCACGAAGGGAAACGGCACCGAGACGGCACAGCGGAACCAGACGAAACGGGCCGGCATGAACGGGATTTCCCACAGGATCACGCGCTGGAAGGCAAACAGGGCCCAGGCGACGACATAGGCGACCACCTGCGGCATCCCGCCGCCCGACTTCAGCGCAACCGTGCCGATGGAGAAGCCGACCACGGGCCCGCCGGGCGTCGCCGCGCCGGCGACCACAGCGGTCGCAACGCCAAGCCAGCCGCTGTCCGGCCCAAGCCAGCCGGTGATCACCTCCTGCGGAATGATGGCGGCGATATAGCCGGAGCCGATCACACCGAGCGCGATCCGCGGCACGATGTTGACGAAATCCATCGAGCCTTCACGCAGCGAGGCCTTGAACACGGCCGGGCCACGGCGGAAGGCGATCAGGCCGACGCCGAAGACCGAGCCCCACAGAAGGATATCGATCAGTAGGGACGCACTCACGTCTCCTCGTCCTTCCGCTCGGGCTTGGGATAGAGCCGGACATAGACGAAGCGGCCGAGGGCGCCTGCGAGCACCGGGAGCGGCAGCGAGATCAGGATCCGCCACAGCGTGAAATCGGTGCCCATGATCGGGATCTCCCAGGCCACCGCCCGGCCATAGCCGATCAGGGTCCAGCTTACGACCATGGCGATGGTGGCTCCGAAATCGGCACCGACTGCGAGCAGCGCGCTCGCCACCGGATAAGCGGTGAAGGGACCGCCGGGCAGGATCGCGCCGAAGGCGGTCCCGATCAGGAGACCCATCAGGCCGGACTTCGGCCCGAGCGAGCGCGACACTTTTTCGTGCGGCAGGATTTCCGAGATGAAAGCCCCGAGCAGGCAACCGGCCAGCACGCGCGGCAGGATGCCTGAGAACAGCGAAAGGTCATGGGTCAGGATGTCGAGAACGCCGTCGGTGCCGTCGCGGCGCCAGACAAGTGCCGCGCTCACCGCCACCAGCACGGCAATGATGATGGTCGACCAACCGATCGGCTTGCGGACTCGTCCCGGCCGCGGCTCGGACTCCGCGTCCTCGGCGGGCGCCGGGTTCTTCGGGGAAGGTTCTGACAACGGGTGCCGGTCGGCTCGAGGGTGATGCACGTCCTGATTAAGGGCGGTATTCCCCGGATGCAAACGATAGGACGGCAGACCCATGCGCGCGCCGCGCAGGGCTTTCCAAACAGCAAAAAGGCGGCCGCACATGCGACCGCCTTTCGCTATTCTTGTCATTCCGGGGCGGCGAAGCCGAACCCGGAATCTCGCGCCATAACTTCTGGATTCCGGGTTCGCCCTGCGGGCGGCCCGGAATGACCGAGAAGCTCAAGCCTTCTCGAACAGGGACTCGACGTATTCCCAGTTCACGAGGTTCTCGACGAACGCCTTGAGATAGTCGGGGCGGCGGTTGCGATAGTCGATGTAGTAGGAGTGCTCCCAGACGTCACAGCCCAGGATCGGGGTGGCGCCGTGAACCAGCGGATTCTCGCCGTTCGGGGTCTTGGAGATCTCGAGCTTGCCGTTCTTCACCTGGAGCCAGCACCAGCCGGAGCCGAACTGGCCGACGCCGGCCGCCTGGAAGTCGGTCTTGAACTTCTCGAAGCCGCCGAGGTCCTCGTTGATCTTCTTCTCGATCTTGCCCGGCAGCTTGGTGCCGCCGCCATTGGGCTTCATCCAGCTCCAGAAGTGGATGTGGTTGTAGTGCTGGCCGGCATTGTTGAACACCGCGGGGTTCTTGCCGAACGAGCCCTTGACGATCTCTTCAAGGGATTTGCCTTCCCATTCGGTCCCCTTGAGCGCGTTATTGCCGTTGGTGACGTAGGCCTGATGATGCTTGTCGTGGTGGAATTCCAGCGTCTCCTTCGACATGAACTGGCCGAGGGCGTCATAGGCGTAAGGGAGTGGGGGCAGCGTAAAGGTCATGGGTGTTGTCCGCGACTGATGGGGGAACGAGTTCTAACGGTCACCCCTTATAGAAGGTTCCGTGGCCGTTAAATACCGCCAATTTGCCAAAACGCGTGATGCGGCCGCTTGGCACGATTGCAAAAATCGGCGCGGGCGGCGGACGATCGCCCAGGGTTGGCCGATCGCCGCAAAATATCATTGCCTTTGAAGCGGTTATGACAGAACGAATGCACCGCGAACCGAACATGCGAGAGACGGAGCGATGAGCGTCGAGATCGACATCCTGAACGGCGATGCCTCTTGGCCGATCGCGGAGCCACTGCATCAGGCAATTTGGGCACCGCATCTGGTCGCCGACAAGCCCTGGGCTCACGTCAAATGGGCCAATGCCGATCTGCGCGTGCTGATCGAGACGCCCGAGGACGGCCTCGTCTGTCATGTCGGCATCTACTTTCGGACCGTCACCTGGAACGGACAGAAGACGCATATCGGCGGCATCGGCGGGGTCTGCACCCGCGAAGACCGGCGTGGCCGCGGCTACGCGACCCTGGCGATCGACGCGGCTGTGCACACCATGCGCGCGAATGAGGCGGTCCGGTTCGCACTGTTGTTCTGCGAGCCGCACAACGCCGCGTTCTACGCGGCCCGGAGCTGGCTGCCATTCGAGGGCGAGGTCTATTGCGAGCAGCCGGAGGGGCGGATCCGGTTCACCCACATGGCACCCTACGTCTTCAACATCGTCCGGGCGCCGACCTTGGGCACCATCGACCTATGCGGCTTGCCGTGGTGACCCCTGCGTGAGGTGAGGCTGCCGCCGGGCCCTGCCTGCCCCTATAACATGTCAATCATCATCTAAATTCCGTCCGGTGACACATGACGATCGACGCCACCCTAGACGCCGCCCCGCCGCGTGCCCCGGTCGCCTCCTCCATCGCCAGCCTGCTGACGGCGCCCATCCTGCCCACGTTGCTGCGGCTCGCGATTCCCAACATGATCGCGATGGTCGGCAGCACGCTGGTTTCGATCGCCGAGACCTCCTATATCGGCCGGCTCGGCACCGTTCCGCTCGCCGCGATCGCGCTGGTGTTTCCGTTCGCGATGCTGACGCAGATGATGAGCGCGGGCGCGATGGGCGGCGGCGTCTCATCCGCGATCAGCCGCGCGCTCGGCGCAGGCGATCGGGACCGCGCAGCGACGCTGGCGCTGCATGCCGCCATCATCGGCCTCTGCGGCGGACTGTTCTTCACGGTGATGATGCTCGTCTTCGGCCGCTCGTTGTTCGCGCTGCTCGGCGGACGCGATCACGTGCTCGAGGAAGCCTGCGGCTATTCGCAGGTGCTGTTTTCCGGTGCGGTCGCGATCTGGCTCGTCAACACGCTGGCCTCGGTGATCCGCGGCACCGGCGATATGCGCATTCCCTCGATAACGTTGATCGCGGCGGGCGTGCTCCAGATCGCGCTCGGCGGCACGCTGGGGCTCGGTCTGTTCGGCGTGAAGCAGTTCGGCATGCCCGGCGTCGCGAGCGGCCAGTTGATCGCGTTCAGCTTCGCCGCGATCTTCCTCCTCTGGTATCTCGCCTCCGGCCGCAGCCGACTGCCGCTGAACCTTCGCGCGTTTCATTTCGAGCGCGCAATGTTCCTGGACATTCTCAAAGTGGGCGCGGTGGCCTGTCTGTCGCCGCTGCAGACCGTGCTCACCATTCTGATCTTCACGAAAATCCTCGCCACCTTCGGCACCGAGATGCTGGCAGGCTACGGCATCGGCTCGCGGCTGGAATTTCTGCTGATCCCGATCACCTTCGCCTTTGGCATCGCCTCGGTGCCGATGGTCGGCGTGGCGATGGGCGCGGGACATGTGAAGCGCGCGCGACGCGTGGCCTGGACTGCAGCTGCGGCCTCCGGACTTACGGTTGGCCTGATCGGGCTCGTCATCGCGATCTATCCCTCGCTGTGGGTCACGCTCTTCACGCGGGATCCCGCCGTCACCGCCGCCGCCTACAGCTATTTCCATTGGGCCGGCCCGGCCTTCGTGTTCTTCGGCATAGGTGTGTCGCTCTACTTCTCCTCGCAAGGCGCGACGCGTGTCGGTGGGCCCGTCCTGGCCTCTACCGCGCGGCTTCTGATCGTTGCGATCGGCGGCATCGGCCTGATGACGGCGCAGGCGCCGGCCTGGACGTTGTTCGCGCTGGTCGGCGGTGCCATGGTCGTGTTCGGCCTGTCGACTGCGGCCTCGGTGGCCGTCGCGCGCTGGGGCAAATGAGCGCAGCCAAGTGAGCGGACGAATAAACGCAGGAATGTGATTCCGGCCAGCGTTGCACTATCCCGCCGGCCTGCTATGGAGGCGCTCCATTTTTCGGAACCCCTCTCCATGACTTCCAGATTCTCTGCTCTCATCGTCCTCATCGCCGCGCTGCTTGGCGCATCTGCCGCGCGTGCGCAGAGCGCCGACGGGACCTGGCTCACCCAGGCGGGCGATGCGCGCGTCAAGATCAGCAGGTGCGGCGACGGCATCTGTGGCCACATCGTCTGGCTGCGCGAACCCTACGACACCGCCACCGGCCAGCCCGCCACCGACAGCAAGAATCCCAATCCCGCGCTCGCCAGGCGTCCGATGATCGGTCTGCCATTGTTCAGTGCCATGCAGCCGTCAGGCCAGAACAAATGGTCGGGCCAGATCTACAACGCCGACGATGGCAGTAGCTATGCCAGCAGCGTCACCGTAACGTCGGCGGATTCGCTACGGGTCGAAGGCTGCGTCGGCGCGCTCTGCGGCGGCGAGACCTGGACTCGCGCCGGGCGCTGACGCCTCACGCCATCATTGCCTTCAGCGCGGTTGCCGCCGAGGCGTAGCCGCCTCGCGCGCCATCTATGAAGTGCACGTGATCGCTGCGCAGCACCGACGGGGTGAAGCATGTCATCATCGCAGCATCCTGCCGATGGAGGCCGTAACGCACGACGCCCTCGCCCGCGGCGGCCGCGAGGCGATCGCTCAACGCGCGTTCGAGCTCCTGCGTACAGTCAAGGATCATGCGCAGGCCGTCATCATACTTCCTGAAGTCCGAGTTCTCGACCACCTGACGCCTGTAGACGTTTGCCACGAAGCCGCCGACGTTAAGGTCGAAGCGCATGACGAGATAAACGAACAGCGTATAGGCCAGCACGCTGGCGCGGCGCGCGAGCAGCGGACCACCGCGCCTTGTGCGGGCCTCGAAGTCCAGCCCCTGCGGCGGCCATTTCAACGGTGGCCCTTGCGGGGGCACCGGGCGCGCACCATCCGGGCTGCGTTCGACGAGATGGATGATGTCCTCGATCACCTTGCGGAAGGCATTCGGATCGCCCCCGCGAGCGGGCATCACCAGAACCGACAGGATCAGGCCACGTGAGGCCGGTATCACCTCGAAGCGGCAGGACAGGCCGGAGAGATCCGGCTGCGTGCCCGCCGGCGCTTCGGGAACGGCAAACTCCCCGCGCTTCATCGCAGCATCGGCCCAGGCGAGGCCGCCGCCGGAGAACATCGCATAGGACAGGTTCGCCGAGGGACCGAAGCGTGCCACGCGCACATCGAGGCCTTGCGCGCGGATGGCGCTGACCGGCACCAGGGCCACCCGCATCTCCAGATCGAGATCCTCCCGCACCCAGGTCGCAGTTGCAGCCAGCGCGTCGCGGGCCAGTTCGGCATCGTGAGGCGCAACCGCAAAGCTGGCGCCGTCGCCGCCGAACACGAAGGGGAATTCGCGCCCCGCGAGCGCGTTCGTCACCGCCGCGATCACGGCCGCGCCGGCCATGTTGACCGCCTTGTAGCGCTGCGCCGCGATGGCCTTGGTGGAATCGACGATGTCGGCAACGCCGATGCTCCAATCGTCCGGCAGCGGCGCATAGAGCGCAGGGTCCATCAGGCTGGTGAAGCCGCGGAAGACGGGAATGCCGCCATAGAAGGATTCGCCTGAGGTCATCGCGGCTGCTGGGTGTCTGGAATGCGAAACAAATACGGGGCGGAATGGATCCGGTTTCGCCGGCCGGCGTCCCTTTCAATCTTTGGCCGAAACCGGCCAGGACAACAAGGTGCGGCGGCAACAAGATGTAACCGCGTTGCAATGCCGCAGCATGTCATTGATCGGCATCAAGCGAGGGGCCGGGGAGTGCGGCTATCCTTTTCGAGTTCAAGGGTTGCAAGGGATGATCGAGGTGTCCGACTTCGGCAACAAGGACTCCACCGTTCCGGTCCGCCGGCGCACCGGCATCGAGCCGGTCAGCGCGGTCAAGCTGCCCGAAAGACTGACGGAGGCGGTCGATGCCTGGGCTGAAGCCCATCGCCTGACCCGCTCGGACGCAATCTGCAAGCTGATCGAGCTGGGTCTGAAGATCGCGCCGCCGGCGCCCCTGGCGGGGCATCCGATCGCCTCGGACGACACCAGGATCGAAGAGATCGCAGTTCACGAGATCGAGACCCTGCTCGATCCCGCATTGCCGGCGGACGAACGCGAGCGCCGGATCCGCCGCCTCACCGAAGGCCCGCCGGAATTCTCACACCAACGAATCGACCTGCCGAAGCACCGGACGTGAGGAGCTGACGCATGATCCGGAAAATGGCCGCGGTTTTCCGAAAAGATCATGCTCGAACAAGAACCTGAAGCGCGATAACGATTCTTCCAATCTCGGCGCGCGTTAGTGCAGCTTCTCGTCCTGACGCTTGCGCAAGGTTTCGAGAGAGGCATCGTGGCAGCCGACCAGGCGCACGAATTGCTGCGGGTACATTTCATGGCCGTGACCGCCGGAATTCTGATGCGTCATCGGCGGACAATGGCCATCATTCGGCTTTGCGCGGGATTGTGCCGTGGCGTCCTGATTTGAAGCGGTCATGTCAGGCATGGCCATGGACTGCTCCCTGTCGATTAGGGCAGATCGATTGACGTAACCCAATCGATTGCGAGGCATCTTACGACCAGATCCGGCTGACTGTCATTGCGCCGGATCAACGCAGTGTTGATGTCACGGTTCCGCCTATGCCGTATTCCCGGCATCGACAGTGAACACGGTCCCGGTGACATTGCGGCCGCCCTCGCCGAGCAGGTATTCCACCATGCGCGCGACGTCGTCCGTCTCCGGCAGGCGGCGCAGCGCGCTGCGGCCGGCGATGCGCTTGCGGCCTTCGTCGGAAAGATTATGCGTGAGCTCGGTGTCGATGAAGCCCGGCGCGATGGCATTCACCGTGATGCCGACCTTGCCGACCTCGCGCGCAAGCGATCGGGTGAAGCCGGTGGCGGCAGCCTTGGTCGCGCCGTAGACGGACAGGCCGTTATAGCCGGTCGTGGCAATGATCGAGGAGATGTTGATGATGCGGCCGGCGCCGTCCGCCATCATCTGCCGCGCCACATATTTGGTGAGGATGATCGGCGACAGCACGTTGAGCTGCACCAGCGCCTCGATCTCGGAATTATGCATGGTGGCGAGCAGGCCTTCAGTGCCGAGGCCGGCATTGTTGACGAGGCCGTAGACCGGGCCGAATTCGTCGCGCACCAATTTTGCAAAGGCCGGAATGGCGTCGATCACCGCAAGGTCGCATGCACGGAAATGCAGCCGCCCGTCGGACCTGGCAATCGCAGCCTTGAGCTCTTCGCTCTCACGCCGCGCCGCCGCGATCACGTTGTAGCCGGCGCCGGCGAGGCGTCTGCCGATCGAAAGACCTATGCCGCGACTACCGCCGGTGACGAGAACGTTCTTATGCATCGGTTCGCGCCAGTTTTCCGGCCGGGGTGACATCGAGCGCCTCGACGAAGCGAATCACCGCCGGCACCTTGTGGGAGGCGAGCTGCGCGCGGCACCGATCCAGGATCTGGTCGCGAATCTCTTTGGCGCGCGCGGGATCGGTACCCGCAGTGAGGATCACGTCGGCGACGACGATGCCGCCGGTGATCGGGCTCTTCCGCGATTTTGCCCGCGACATCCGCACATCGGGATGTCGGTTGATCACCGCCTCGATCTCTTCGGGGTGGACCTTCAGCCCGCCGATATTGATGATGCCGCCGCGGCGGCCGACGAAGTAATAGCGGTCACCGCGCAGCTCGACGATGTCGCCGCTGTCGACAAATCCGTCGTCATCGGTGAGCGCCCCGGCGCTGCGGCCGACATAGGCATGCGCGGTGCGCGTCGAACGGATACGGAGCGAGCCGTCGACCACTTTCATCTCGACGCCGTTGCGATTGCCGAGATAATCGGCCGGAAAGCCCTCCAGCCCGTCATTCACGGCGAAGCCGACGCCGGCTTCGGTCGAGGCATAGGCATGACCGATGGAGGAGTTGGGAAATGCCGCCTTCAAACCATCGAGCACCGCCTGGTCGGCGATCTCACCGGAGAGACGGACGTACGCCGGGGCGAATTGCGTGGCCGAACCGCTCATCAGGAGCTTGCGCCAGTGCGAGGGTGTGCCCGAGATGTGGGAGACCCCGCGCGCATTCAACCGTGCGACGTGATCGGCCAGCGCCTCCTGCGGATCCGACAGCACCATGGAGCCGCCGGAGAGGATGGCACGGAGGAAGATTTGCAGGCCGCCATAGCGGCGGATGTCGTAGAACGTCGCCCACACCGGCGCAGGTCCGCGTGCGGGGCCCTCGGCGACGATCGCGCCGGTCAGCGCCTCCAGCGTATGGCCCGCGATTTTCGGCACGCCGGCCGTGCCCGACGTCAGCATCAGCCATTCGGTTGCGCGTTCGGACTTGGCTGGCGTGGCGGCTTCGAGTGGCAATTGCGCAGTGACGACGAGCGCGATGCCCGTGTCGGTCCAGCGGTCGGGCTCGTCGGTGACGACGGCGTCGATCGCGGCATCTGCGATCAGCGCGTCGAGATGTGCCGCGTTGAGATCGGGTGGACATAGCAGCATGCGACGGGCGATGCCGTCGAGCTCGATCATGGCAAGGCCGGAGCGAAGCTGGTCCGATAGTTTGAGCAGGACGGCGCGGCCCGACAATTCGCGCAGGCGGCCGCCCAGGACCGTGTGCGACAGGACGTCGGTCAGCGACACGACATCGTGCGCATCGGAGATCGTGCGGCCCTTCAGCTCCGCGCTGAGATGGTCGCGGAGCGCAAAGATCTCACGCGGGGACATTTTCGTAGGCCCGCACGAAATCGCCCACCGTGGCGGGAAATGCAGCGTCCTCGGAGATGGTGAAGGGGTCGACGCCGGTCTCGTCCTCGAGACGCGCGACCAGAATGGCGAAGGCGAGCGAGTCGAAGCCCGTCTCGTGCAGGGACAGATCGTCCGAAAGAGCGGGAAGCGTGACGTGCTGCTCCCTGGCGATCTGCTGGATCGCCTCAATGACCTTAGACCTTACCGACATGGCTGGCTCGCTTTGTTATCGTTGCTGTTGCGGCGGCTCTTGCTGGCCGCCTCCCCATGGCCGCTTGTTTACCCGAGAGAAGTAAATGGCTTCTTGGACAATTCAGATAAAATTGGACCTATCTGCGGATTTTGCCGGGTTTACAGCCTGATGGAGCCGTCCAGGATTCGTGCATAAGCCTCGGCGTCCAGCGGGACGTAGGCTCCGGATCTCGGGTCGACCATGAACAGCGGATCGGAGATCGCGGCGGGATCGAAGCCTTCCCGCGCGAGATCGCCCTTCTTCTGCTTGAACGTCTCGGTCGCATCGATCTCGCTGGAGATGCGGATGAAGACGGGACGTGCATAGGCCGGCAGGCGTTGCGCCAGATGTGCGGGCAATGCCCCAATGTCAAAGCCCTCGTTGACGACGATCGCGCTCATGCCGGCGCGACCGTCGGTGCCGGAGATGCCGACGCCGTAGGTGGTCGCATCGACCACGCCGGTGAAGTCGCGCATCGCGTCGTTCACCTCCGATGTCGCGACGTTCTCGCCTTTCCAGCGGAAAGTGTCCCCGATGCGATCGACGAAATGGAAGAAGCCCTTGTCGTCGATCCGCATCAGATCGCCGGTGCGGAACCAGGCATCGCCTTTGGCAAAGACATCACGAAGGATCTTCTTCTCGGTCTCGCCGGCGTCGGTGTAGCCCTCGAAGCGGCCGCCGCCCTCATCGGCGGTGCCGATGCGGCCGATGGCTTCGCCGGCCTCGCCGCGAGCGCAGGCGAGGCAAAATCCCTCTTCATTGCGTAGCGGCACGCCGCTGCCGGGGTCGAGCTTGACGAGATTGGCTGGAAAGCGATGCGCGAGCAGCGGCGGGACACGGCCGATCGCGCCCGGCTGGCCCTCGACGTTGAACAGCGAGAAATTGCCTTCCGTCGCCGCATAGAATTCGAGGATGCGGGGAATGGCGAAACGCGCCTGAAAGTCGTCCCAGATGTCGCTGCGCAGGCCGTTGCCGCAGACGAGGCGGAGACGATGACGGTTCTCGTATTCCGACGGCGGCGCCTTGAGCAGATAGCGGCAGAGCTCGCCGATGTATTGAAACAGCGTGCAGTCGTGCCGGACGATGTCGGGCCAGAAATGCGACGCAGAGAATTTCTCCGCGATCACCACCGAGCCGCCGGCGGCCAGCATGCTGCACGGCGCGACGATGCCGCCGACCGAGTGGAATAACGGCAGGCAATCATAGAGCCGGTCCTGGGGGGTCGCGCCGGTGAGGCCGGCGAACCAGAAGCCCCAATTGAGAATGCGGCGGTGGCTGATGCTGGCCGCCTTCGGCAGGCCTGTCGTGCCCGAGGTGTAGATCAGCAACGCACGGTCGTCGATGGTAACCTCGCCGCGCTCCAGCGGCGAAAGAGGAGCGTCGTCCAGCACGGCAAGCGCGACATCGATGGCACGATCGCTGCGGGCATCGCCATGCGTCCAGACCTTGGCCTGGGTCTTCAGATGCGGCGTTGAACTCTCGAATATCTCCGTGAGCTCGTGCGCCACGATGATATGCCTGGGCTTGGCGACGTCGATGCAATGCGCGAGCGACTGACCGACCAGCTTGGTATTGAGGAGCGCGACCACACCGCCGACGCGGCTGATGCCGAGCCATGCCGCGACATAGTCGATGCCGTTCGGCATGATCAACGCGACGATATCACCCTTGGTCACGCCGACCGAGAGCGCCCAGCGCGCGTAGCGACTGATCCGCTTCGACAGGCCTTTATAGTCGAGACTCGCGTCATCGGCGACCAGCGCGACACGGTCGGGCTGGCGCTGCGCCCAGTCGTCGATGACGTCGGCGAACAGGCGTCCCGGCAACGTCTCGATCCGCGCGGTGAGCTCGATGGCTTTCAGCCAGATCTTTGATGCCGAAGGG
Organism: Bradyrhizobium tunisiense; assembly: GCF_042263385.1. Classification (NCBI taxonomy): domain Bacteria; kingdom Pseudomonadati; phylum Pseudomonadota; class Alphaproteobacteria; order Hyphomicrobiales; family Nitrobacteraceae; genus Bradyrhizobium; species Bradyrhizobium tunisiense. Next base: position 494,793 of record NZ_JBHLEV010000003.1, on the reverse strand, counting down.
GCACGCCCGGTTTTCGGTTGCTCGATGACAGCGGTCGTCATTGCCGTTCATTCTTTCGGAACGTTTCTGCTGGTTCCGGCAACTTAGCTCGCGCGCCCTGCCCAGGTGTTAAAGGACAAGGTAAAACCCGGTTAGTGCGGAATTAACGCTAGCTATCCTTTACCAGGCCGGCGATCTCGGCGGCATGGTGTCGGCGCAGGCCGATGGCCGGCGCAAGATGGGCGGAGCGCCTGGCCCTCACATCATCTGCACAAGCGGACCACGATTGGCTTGGTGGCCTGTGCAGTGGCGCTAGCCGCTGCGCCGGTGACGCTGGCGCTGCGAGGGTGCATTGGACCGATAATACGGATTGAGATCGCAAGTGGCAGCGCGGCCCGAGGCTGTGGCGCGGCACTGCGGCATCGAGGTGAAAGAGCAATCATACCAATTCAGGCCGCCGCGGCCGGAATAGACGTGCATGCAGACGGGATAGCTCGGATCGTAGGTCTGCGCATGCGAGGGCGTGAGCGCGAGCAATGCCGCGACGACGATGATGGGGCACGACCAGAGACGCATGAAGAGTGCTCCTGCACGCCGCATCGACGATCGCTAGTGCGGCTTCTTGTGGCGCCGGCGAGGCGGCGACTCTTTGGGCGCGTAGTAGGGATTGACGTCACAGCTCGCCGCGAGCCCTGACGCCGTGGCCCGACATTGCGGCATCGAGGTGAAAGAACAGTCGAAATAATCACCGCCACCACCGCCGAAGCCGCCACCGGCCGTGTAAACGTGCATGCACACCGGATAGCGCGGGTCGTATCTCTGAGCATTGGCCGGTGCCGCAACGAACAGCGCCGCAGTCGCGGTGAGGGTCAAGATCGGCAGGCGCATGGACTTAATCCTCGAATCGACGACGTCGGCGGCGGGTCTGATGCCAACGGCCTGCTATGGCATAACACGAAGCCGGCGGCGACAGTTCCTGGATCGGATGACGGCAAGGTGAGCGCAGCGGGCTACGGCGCTATGCGCCGAGCCCCTGCAGCACCAGCCGGTTCAGCCTCGCCGCAAACGCGGCGGGATCTTCCGGCAATTCGCCATCGAGAATCTGCGCCTGTTCGAGCAGGAGCAGGCTGAGATCGTCGACCGCCTTGGAGCCGGCCTGCGCCTTGGTGATCGCGCCCACCATCGGATGGCGCAGATTGATCTCCAGGATCGGCTTGGTCTTCATGCCGCGGTTCTGCTGCGCCAGGATTCGCTCGAGCTCCCGGCTCGGCCCCTGGCTGTCGGCGACGAGGCAGGAGGCCGAGCTGGTGAGGCGCGTCGAGGCCTTGACGTCGCTGACGCGCTCGCCGAGCGCGGCCTTGATCACAGCGATGGTGGCGGCCTCGTCGGCTTCGGGCTCATCCTTCTTCGCCTCGTCCTTGTCGTCGACGCGCGGAATCAGGTCGAGATTGAGATCGCCCTGGCTCAGCGACTTCAGCGGCTTGCCCTCGAACTCCGAGGGCATCGAGGTCCAGAAGGCGTCGACGGGATCGGACAGCAGCAGCACCTCGATGCCGCGCGCCGTCGCGGCCTCGAGGCGCGGGTTGGACCTCAGCCGCTCGATGCTGTCGCCGACGAGATAATAGATCTCGGTCTGGTTCGGCTTGAAATCGGCGATGACCTGCTTCAGCGAACGCTTCTCGCCCGACGTCGTGGTGAAGCGCGACAGCGCCAGCAGTTTCTCGCGCCGCTCGAAATCCTCGTAGATGCCTTCCTTGAGCACCGCGCCGAAGGCGTCCCAGATCTTGGCGAAATTGTCCGGATCCTTCTCGGCGAGGCTTTCGAGCTCCGACACGACCCGGGTCGCCACCGCCTTGCGGATCTGCGCGAGCTGGGGATTGTTCTGGAGCATCTCGCGGGAGATGTTGAGGGGAAGGTCCTCGCTGTCGACGACGCCTCGGACGAAGCGGAGATAGCCCGGAAGCAGATCGGCATCGTCGGTGATGAAGACCCGGCGGACGTAGAGCTTCACCCGGCCCTTGCGGTTCGGCTCGAACAGGTCGAACGGCTTGGTCGAGGGAGCGAACAGCAGCACGGCGTAGGAATAGCGGCCCTCGGCGCGGTAATGCAGCGTCATCGCGGGATCGTCGAAGGCGGACGCGATCTGCTGATAGGCTTTCTTGTAGTCTTCTGCCGTGAGCTCTGATTTCGAGCGCTGCCATAGCGCGCTGGCCGAATTGATCTGGCGCGGTTCGCCCTCTTCCGGCACGAGCTCGATGGGAAACAGGATGTTGTCGGAATAGGCACCGACGATGCGCTCGATCTCGTAGGCCTCGAGGTATTTCTTGGCATCGTCCTTGAGATGCAGAACGATCTCGGTGCCGCGCGTCAGGCGCGCCGCCTCCTCGTCGCTGGCGCGGGCGATCTCGAAGCCGGAGCCACCGGAAGATGTCCAGGTCCAGACGTCGCTCTCGCCGGCACGGCGGCTGACCACGGCGATCTTCTCGGCGACCATGAAGGCGGAATAGAAGCCGACGCCGAACTGGCCGATCAAGCCGAGGCCATCCTTGGCCTCCTTCAGCTTCGATACGAACGCCTTGGTGCCGGAGCGGGCGATGGTGCCGAGATGATCGATCAGCTCCTGCCGCTCCATGCCGATGCCGTTGTCGGCGATCGTGAGCGTCGCGGCTTGCTTGTTGGGAATGATGCGGATCTTGAGCGCGTCGCCCTCGCCCAGCAACGCCGGGCTGGCGATCGCCTCGTAGCGCAGCTTGTCGCAGGCGTCGGAGGCGTTGGAGACGAGCTCGCGCAGGAAGATGTCGGTCTCGGAATAGACGGAATGCACCATGAGGTGCAGGAGCTCGGAAACTTCGGCCTTGAAGGGCTGCGTATGCACAGCCGTGTCTGACGTCGTCATGCGTTTACCCGGTCAAAACGAAGGGGAAGAAACCCGGGATATAACGCGAGCGTGCGGGGGATCAAGTGGACGTGAACGATCTTGCTCTCGGCGGAAGGACGCCCGGTCCGGCGTCCTTGCGGATCAGGTCACGCAACGGCCGGGCTGAAGCAGCTTTGCGACCTCGGTCAGGGAGCTGACCATCGGCTCGCAGGCGATCGTCGGCTTGTTGCGGACCTTCTTCTGGTTCTGGAGCAGCATCGGCGGCTTGGCGTTGCCGGTCTCGATCACCGCGGGCACCCGCAGCAACACCGAGGTATTGGCGAGATCGTTCAGCCGCATTGAGACGGTGCGGACGGGTACCGGTGCGGGCTTGATGTCGGCAAGCCGGTCGGCCTTGCCGGCGCGGTTGACGTTCTGGCTTGGCGCGGAGGTCGAGCCGTGGCTGGGGATATCGGCGACCGCCTGCCAGCGGTCGGCCAGATCGTGGCCGGAGGCCAATTGCGCCGCGCCGAGCGTTGTGGCAATCGCGATGGCGCCCAAAAATGCCTTGTAAATCTGTGACATGACTGCCGATCCCTCGCCCCATGGCGATCACGGGAACAACGCCGGCGGTGGACCAGGGGTTCTTGACCGTTACGATCACTTAACCGTGTGCGACAATGGCCGCAGCGCGCGCAAAATATTTCGCGGGGCGTGGAACGACTCGCGCAGGCAGGAGTCGTCTCAGCAGCCGGCTATTCCCCCCTGCCCCATAAGCCGGCGACGTAGGGCGCGACTGTGGTGATGCCAGTCGCGCCTTACTTTTTTCTGGGGCTCGCTTGAGTCGCGCTATTTGGCTTTTTCCGCGAGCCACTCCCGCCCCTCGCCATATAGCTTTTCGACCTCTGCGCCGGTCAGGCCCGGCATGTCGCGCTTGACCTTGTAGCCGATCAGCTCCTGCATGTAGGCGAGGTGGCGGTAGCCTTCGGGCAGCGCGGCGAGCGCCTTCTGGTCGAGACGGAGTGTCGCGGCGGGATCGACCGGGTCGATCCGGTCCTTCTCATAGATCGGCTGGCGGCGGACGATGCCCCATCTTTCCTGGCGCTTCTCCAGGAAATCGTAAAAGCGCCCGGTGCAGACGACGTCGCAGAGCACGTCGTGCACCAGGGCACGCTGCGAGATCGTCATCTTGGTCTGGGCAATGGCCCGCTCGCCCTTGAGGTCGATGCTGGTGCCGCCGAGGAAGTGCAGGATGCGCACGCCCTTGGCGAAGCCCTCCTGGCTGACGCGCATGAAATCCCGCGCCGGCCCCTGAAACCAGGTCGCGGACATCCAGCCCTCCTCGTGCCAGACCGTGGCAAAGCGCTCCCAGTCGCCGGCATCGCGCCACACCGCCCAGTTCTCGACGAGGTCGCGGATTGCGAGGCGGTCGAGGAGTTGCTGGTCCATGGTCCGTCTCCGGCTAGATTCATGCATGAGGTATGAGCGGCGCCGCGGATGCGCGTCAAGCGCGGACAACCGACACGAAAAATCCGGCGTGCCCTGCAGCACGCCGGATCAAATCGTTTCGCGAACGATGCCTTCCTTACGCCGCCGGCGCCTTTGGCGCGCGGTTGCGCGAGTTGCGCTGGAAGAACAGGGCCTGGCTCGCCACCGCCGACACCATCGCGGGCTGGAAGGGCTTCGAGATCAGGAACGCCGGCTCGGGACGCTCGCCGGTGAGGAAGCGCTCGGGGTAGGCGGTGATGAACACCACCGGCACCTCGAAAGTGCGCAGCAGCTCGTTGACGGCGTCGAGGCCCGACGAGCCGTCGGCGAGCTGGATGTCGGCGAGGATCAGGCCGGGCCGCTTGTTCTTGGCCAGCGCCACCGCATCGGCATGGGTGCGCGCGACGCCGACGACGTTGTGGCCGAGATTCTTCACCAGGCTCTCGAGGTCCATGGCGATGAAGGTCTCGTCCTCGATGATCAGCACGTCGGTCGCGATCTCGGCCGCCATCTCGCGGCCTGCGGCGTCCGCAAGGCGCCGCGTCTCGGCGACGTCGGTGCCGAGGATGTAGCCGACTTCCTCCTCCGAAAACCCCTCCAGCGAGAGCAGGAGGAAGGCCTGCCGTGGCAGCGGCGTGATGTTCGACAGGCGCCGCTCTGGCGGCATCGGCAGGGTCGTCACCTCCGAATCGTCGTTGACCGAGACCGAATTCCAGATCTGGGTGAACAGCCGGAACAAGCCGGCGCGCGGTCCATGGCTCTCGTCGAGCACCGCCGGATCTCCCAGCATGGCTTCCAACATGGCTGCGACGTAGGCGTCACCGGAGGCCTGGCTGCCTGTCAGGGCGCGTGCGTACCGGCGCAACAACGGCAAGTGTTCAGCAACAAGCTGTGAACGGGACATCCCCACTCCATTCGTGTTCGGGCCGGCCTTGAGGTCGAAATCCTGAGGTCAGGCGTCACGCGGGGGGCCCGGGTTCCCCTGCTGGGCTGATTACGCCTCAACTTGAGAAAAGTTCCGTCCGGCCGGGAACTTTTTCTCGAACCTGGAATTGTGCCTAACCAGGGAACGGCTCCCGGTTGAGAAAACCTCTCGAACTTACAGTCACTTAACTCGGGGAAACGTGGAACAGGTCATGAAAGATCTCAAGTCTCAAGCCAGCAGAAGCACGACCCCCGGCAAGGGAGGCCTCACTCCGGAGATCCAATCCCGGATAGGGCATCAGTTGCGCGCCATGTATGATGATGTCGTGCGACAAGGCGTTCCGGATCGGTTCGCAGAGCTGATCAAGAAGCTTGATGCGCCGGGAGCGACACCCCAATTGGGCGATGAGGGCGGATCCAACGACAACAACAATGGGAGGGACTAATGCCTCTCACGGATTCCCTGCGTAACGACATCCTGGCGGCCGTGCCCAGTCTGCGCGCGTTCGCCATTTCGCTCAGCGGCAATGCGGACCGCGCCGACGATTTGGTCCAGGAGACGCTGCTCCGCGCGCTCGCCAACATCGACTCGTTCCAGCCCGGCTCCAATCTGCCGGCGTGGCTGTTCACGATCCTGCGCAACCTGTTCCGTTCCGACTATCGCAAGCGGCGGCGCGAGGTCGAGGATGCCGAGGGCAACTACGCCAAGACGCTGAAGACACAGCCCTCGCAGAACGCACATCTCGAGTTCGAGGAGTTCCGCACGGCGCTCGAGAAGCTTCCGCAGGACCAGCGTGAAGCGTTGATCCTGGTCGGCGCCTCGGGCTTCTCCTACGAGGATGCGGCCTCGATCTGCGGCTGCGCGGTCGGCACGATCAAGAGCCGCGTGAACCGCGCCCGCTCGAAGCTCGCCGCACTGCTCTATGTCGACGGCGCCGAGGATTTCGGGCCTGACGAGACGGTGCGGGCGGTGATCGGCGGCAGCGGCGGCTGACGGCCATTCGACCGAGACAGACGAAGGCGGCCGTTTCCACGGCCGTCTTCGCGCGCGTCTGAGGCCGACGGCGCGGGACCACGCCGCTCGATCACTCCTCTGCGAAGGTGACCGTATCTGCCACGCTCGCACGCGAGGTGCGGTAGCTGTTGACCTTGTGGGCGTCGTCCGCATAACCGAACGAGATGCCGCAGACGATCCGGCGATCGTCGGGCAGGTTGAAGTGGCGGCGGATCAGACCGGAATGCCGCGCCAAGGCGGCCTGCGGAATCGTGCCGAGCCCGAGCGCCTGCGCCGCCAGCATGAAATTGCTGACATAGGCGCCGCAATCGATCGCACCGTAAATGCCGAGCGGCTCGTTGGTGTGGATGATCGCGACGTGCGGCGCGCCGAAGAAATTGTAGTTCTCCAGCGCTTGCTTGGCGTAGGCGCTTCTGTCGCCGCGGGCGATGCCCAGCGTGTTGTACAGCTGAAAACCGCTCTCGCGGCGCCGCTCCAGATAGATCCCGACATATTCGCGCGGCGGCGTGAAGTCGTAGTCGTCGCCGAGACCACCAGAAGCCTCCTTGTAGATCGCCTGGCGAAAGCGCTCCTTGGCAGCGCCGCTGGCGATGACGACCTGCCAGGGCTGGCTGTTGCACCATGAGGCCGTGCGCTGCGCGGTGGTCAGCACATGCTCGATGGTGGCGCGGTCGACTTCCTTCGGCAGGAAGGCGCGGACGGAATAACGCTCATTGAGGAGCTCTTCGAGCACGCCGATACGGTCTTCAGTGGAGTGGCGGGCATTGGGTGCTTTAGCGTCCATGGCTTGACTCGCTTTCGTGCCCCGGACGCGACACAGCACGAAGTGATGCGGCGCAGAGCCGGGGCCCATTGTGGAATTCCGGGTCCCGGCTCACGGCGCGCTGCGCCGCGTCCGGGACACGAGGATAATCACCGCCCCTTGGTCGGGATCTTGTTGTACGGCACGTCCTTGTCGACACGAATGTCGCCCGGCAGCCCCAGCACGCGCTCGGCGATGATGTTGCGCAGGATCTCGTCGGTGCCGCCCGCGATGCGCATCGAGGGCGCGGACAGCAGCATCTGCTGGAACTGGCCCTGCACCGTTTCCTCGTCGTTTCCGGTGAGAACACCGGCCGCGCCCTGTAGGTCCATCGCGTAGGTCGCAATGTCCTGGAGCATCATGCCCGAGACCAGCTTCCCGATGGAGTTCTCCGGGCCCGGCCGCTCGCCCTTCGAAAGGGCCGAGATGGTGCGGTAGCTGGTGTATTTCAGCCCGCTCGACTTCGCCGCCCAGCTCGCAAGCTTCGAGCGCACGGCGGGATCGTCGATGGCGAGCCCCTCCTCCAACATGAGGTTGGAGCAGAAGTCGAACATCTCGGGGACGCCGGTCGCAAGCCGCGAGCCGATCGACATGCGCTCGTTCATCAGCGTGGTCAGCGATACGCTCCAGCCCTCGCCGACGGCGCCGAGGCGCTGGCTGTCGGGAATCACAACGTCGGTGAAATAGACTTCGTTGAACTCCTGCATGCCATTGGCCTGCTTGATCGGCCTGACCTCCACGCCGGGGCTCTTCATGTCCAGGAAGAACATGGTGAGGCCCTTGTGCTTGGGCACACTCGGATCGGTGCGCGCGATCAAAAGGCCGTAGTCGGAGTAATGCGCGCCCGAGGTCCAGATCTTCTGGCCATTAACAACCCAATTGTCGCCCTTCTTCTCCGCGCGTGTGCGCAGACCCGCGACGTCCGAACCAGCGGACGGTTCGGAGAACAACTGGCACCAGATCTCCTCGCCCGAGGCGAGCTTCGGCAGATACCTGCGCTTCGCATCCTCGCTGCCGAACGCCATCACGGTCGGGCCGCACATGCCCTCGCCGATCTGGAACGGCTGCGTCAGCTTGCCGTAGACGCCCTCCTCCTGCTGCCAGATCACCTTCTCGATCGGCGTCGCGCCGCGGCCGCCATACTCCTTAGGCCAGTGCAGACAGGCCCAGCCGCCTTCGGCCTTTTTCTTCTGCCAGGCCTTGCCGACATCGACGATGTCGTGGCTGGCAAGGCGAATGCGGCCGAGCGAGGATTTCGACAGCTCGGCATGCAATTCCTTCGGCGCGTGGGCGTCGATCCATTTCCGCGCGGTCTCGCGGAATGCGGCTTCCTGCGGGGTGTCGTCGAAATTCATGGCGGACCTCTACCCTCTTCCCTTCGTCGGGATCTTGTTGAACGGCACGTCCTTGTCGACCCTGATATCGCCGGGCAGGCCCAGCACCCGCTCGGCGATGATGTTGCGCATGATCTCGTCGGTGCCGCCTTCGACGCGCGTGCCGGGCGCGCGCAGCAGCATCGCCTGGAAACGGCCGGCGAGTTCGGCATCCTCACCGCTGACCACGCCGCTAGCCCCCTGCAGATCCAGCGCGTAGGTCGCGACGTCCTGAATCATCGAGCCCGCCACCAGCTTGCCGATGGAATTTTCCGGCCCCGGCCGCTCGCCCTTCGAGAGCGCCGAAATCGCGCGCATGCTGGTGTATTTCAGCCCGCTCGCCTTCACCGCCCAGTTCGCCAGCTTCGCGCGCACGGCGCGATCCTCGATCGCCGGCCCGTCGTCGAGCATCAGGCTGGAGCAATACTCGAACAATTCAGGGAAGCCGGTCGAGACGGCCGCGCCGATCGCGCTGCGCTCGTTCATCAGCGTGGTCAGCGAGACGTTCCAGCCGTCACCGACCTCGCCGAGACGCTGGTGGTCGGGGATGCGGACATTGGTGAAATAGACCTCGTTGAAGTCGGAAGCGCCGCTGGCCTGCTTGATCGGCCTGACCTCGACGCCGGGGCTCTTCATGTCCAGGAAGAACATGGTGAGGCCCTTGTGCTTCGGCACGGTCGAATCGGTGCGCGTGAGCAGGATGCCGTAATCGGAATAATGCGCGCCCGACGTCCAGATCTTCTGGCCGTTGACGACCCACTCGTCGCCATCCTTCTCTGCGCGCGTGCGCAAGCCCGCGACGTCGGAGCCGCCGGCCGGCTCGGAGAACAGCTGGCACCACACCTTCTCGCCTGATGCGAGCGGCGGCAAATAGGTCCGCTTATGCTCCTCGCGTGCGAACGCCATCATGGTCGGCCCGCACATGCCGTGGCCGATGATGAACATGCGTGAGAGCTGACCAAACGGCCCCTCTTCCTGCTGCCAGATTACGCGCTCGATCGGCGACGATCCGCGGCCGCCATACTCCTTCGGCCAGTGCAGGCAGGCCCAGCCAGCGTCGGCCTTCTTCTTCTGCCAGGCCTTTGCGACCTCGAGAATGTCGGCATTCCTAAGCACGGTGCGGCCGAGCGAGGATTTGCGCAGCTCGTCCTCGTATTGCTTCGGCGCGTTCGCGCCGATCCAGGCGCGCGCGGTGGCGCGGAATTCGGCTTCCTGCGGGGTGTCGTCGAAGTTCATGGTTCTTTATCTCTTCTTCCGTCATTCCGGGGCGATGCGCAGCATCGAACCCGGAATCCAGAGGTTATCGACTCAACTCGAGATTCCGGGTTCTCGCTTCGCGAGCCCCGGAATGACGACAACATCAAGCCGCGTTCTTCTTGCGCATGCGGTCGATCAACTGGTCCTCCCAATAGGACAGGCTGCCGAGACCAAGCGCCATGGCGTTGGCGCGGCGATAGTACATGTGGCAGTCGAACTCCCAGGTGAAACCCATGCCGCCGTGAACCTGGATGTTGTTCTTGGCGCAGTGCTGAAACGCCTGCGTCGCGCTGATCCGGGCGGCAGCCGCAGCTTCCGGCAGCTCGCCAGCATTGGTCGAGAGCGCCCAGGCGCCGTAATAGCAGTTGGAGCGCGCCAGCGTCGCCGAGACATACATGTCGGCAAGCATGTGCTTGACCGCCTGGAACGACCCGATTTGCCGGCCGAAGGCGATGCGGTCGAGCGCGTAGTCCCGCCCCATCTCCAGCGCGCGATCGGAGCCGCCGACCTGCTCGAACGCGCAGAGCACCGCGGCGCGATCGAGCACCTGGGTGAGGATGCTCCAGCCCTCGCCGGCAACTCCTAGCGGCTCGGCCTTGCAGTCCTTGAAGATGATCTCGGCCTGACCGCGGGTCGGATCGAGATTGGTGAGGCTCTTCACCTCGACGCCACCGGACTTGAGGTCGACCAGGAACAGCGAGATATCGCTGTCCCGGCCGCTCGATCCGGTACGCGCGGCAACAACCGCGAAATCGGCGATGGCGCCGTCGGCGACCGGCTTCTTGACGCCATTGAGCACGCCGTTCGCAGCCGTGAGCTTGACGTTCTTCGGCGACGGATTCCCCTTGCCCTCGAATAGCGCCAGCGTGCCGATCGCCTCGCCCGACGCGATCGCCGGCAACCATTTCTTTTTCTGCGCGTCGCTGCCGGCGATCAGCAGCGCCTCGGCGGCGAGATACACGGTCGAGGAGAACGGCACCGGGGCATTGGCCCGTCCCATCTCCTCCGCGATCACGCAGAGCTCGAGATGGCCCGCACCCGCCCCGCCAAACTCCTCGGGAATCGCAACGCCGAGAAAGCCCATCTCGGCGAGGCCCTTCCATAGCTCCTTGTCATAGGGCGCCTTGCCGTCGAGCACGACGCGCACCGCCTTGGGCGAGCATTTTTCGGCAAGGAATTTGCGCGCCTGGTCGCGGAGCTGCTTCTGATCGTCGGAGAAATCGAAGTTCATGGCGGGCTACCTCTTGTTTGTTCGTCTTGTTCATTTTGAGACCGTCATTCCGGGGCGCGACGAAGTCGCGAGCCCGGAATCCATTTCGCCGCGTTTATGCGGCCTGATGGATTCCGGGTTCGCGCTGCGCGCGCCCCGGAATGACAGGCGAGAACGGTGCGTCATCGCAGCACGATCACATCCTGGTCCGGCTTGTCAGCATAGAGCCGCCCAACCAACACCGCTCTGCGCTCCAGGCCGGCGCGCTGGTTGATGTAGCCCTTGTCGGTGAGCTCGTTGCCGTCGATCGACGGCGGCTCGTCCATCAGCATGGCGCGCGCGATGATGCGGCTGCTGGCGCCTTCGCATTCTTTGTTGTGAGCTTCCAGCCCCCGTCTGAAGCAGGCAATGACCTCGGGATGCTTCACCGCATCAGCAAAGCTGAGATCGGGATTACCAACGAGCTGCCGGCAAGCGTGAAGGTTCGGCCAGGCGAGCAGGCCGATGAACGGGCGATCCTGCCCCGCGACCAGCGCGTCATGAACCACGGGCGTCGCCGCCGCGATCGCATCGGTCCGCAGCGAGCCGACATGCACAAATGTGCCGGTGGTGAGCTTGAAATCCTCAACGACACGGCCGGCAAAGATGATGCCTTTTACCGGATCGGCATCGTCGACGAAGATGCCGGCATCGCCGATGCAGTAAAAGCCTTCCTCGTCGAACATCTTCTTCGTCAGCTCGGGCTGGCCGAAATAGCCGGGCGTGACGTTGACGCCGCGCAGGCGCAACTCGTATTTCGAGCCGCAAGGCACCATCTTCAACTCAACGCCTGGGAACGGCAGGCCGATCAGGCCGACGCGCTCGGTGTCCCAATAGGTGCCGGTCGAGGTCGGCGCGGTTTCGGTCGAGCCCCAGCCGGTGTAGAACACGATGCGCTCGCCGGTCGTCTTCACGGCGAGGGCCTGCATGCGGTCGTAGAGATCGTCCGGCAGCCGCGCGCCGCCATAGGCCATGATCGAGAGATTTTTGAAGAAGGAACGGCAGAGCGCATCGTCCTTCTCCATGGCGGCCGCGAGCGCTGCATAGCCGGCGGGGACATTGGCGTAATAGGTCGGGGAGATCTCGCGCAGGTTCCGCAACGTCTCCTCGAACTGGCCGGGCATCGGCCGGCCGTCATCGATATAGAGCGTGCCGCCATCAACCAGGATCGGATGAAACGCGGCATTGCCGCCCATGGTGTGATTCCAGGGCATCCAGTCCAGCATGGTCGAGATCGGGCCGCCAGGGTCACGGGGCCTCACCTGCATCATCATCGCAGCATTGGCGCACATCATCTCCTGCGTGTTGATGACGGCCTTGGGCATGCCGGTCGAGCCTGACGTGAACAGCAGCTTGCCGACGGTGTCGGGCGTGATCGTCGCAATCGACGCCTCGACATCCTTCGTCACCGGCGTCGCCGCGAGTTCGGCGAAGCTGACGCTTGTGATGCCGTCGCAGGGCCGCGCGACGTGAACGACGGTGACGCCACCAAGGTCGAGCGCCTTCAGCGCCTTCTCGAAGGTCGGACCGTCCTGCACCATCAATACGGCCGGCTTGATCAAGTCGAACAGGTATTTCAGCTTGACGTGATCGTGGCTCATCAGCGAGTAGGCCGGCGATACCGGCGCCGCCGGTACGCGTGCCTGCATCGCCGCCTGCGTCATCAGCGCATGCTCGATCGAATTGCCGGAGAGGATCGCGACGGGACGGCCATCGAGCCCGAGATTGAGCAGGCCTTGCGTCAGCGCATCCACGGTGCGCTTGGCTTCGGCATAAGATACCTTGCGCCATTCGCGGTTGGGCCCGCCGCGTTGCGCCAGCCAGATGCGCTCGGGCGCTTCCCTCGCCCATTTCGCCAGCGACGCCGGGATGTGCTTCTCGTAAGACTGCAGCGGAATGCGCGACTTCAGCACCACCGTGCCGTCGGCGCGGCGCCCGACGTCGATGTCGCGCGCGAGCCACTCGACCTTGCGAAAGGCGGGCTTCGTCATCACCGCCGCCGCGCTCCCACTCATTTTGCGTCTCCCGGAATTATCGTCCTTTGCGGATCGTTCTCGTTCAGCGCTTGATATAGACAGGCTTTCGCTTCTCAAGGAAGGCCCTGATGCCTTCCGAAAATTCCTCGGAGCGGCTGCACAGGACCTGGTTGCGATCTTCCATTGCGATAACGGCCTCGAGCGAGCCGGCGTCGACGCTCATGTTGAGACATTCCTTGGACAGGCGCAGTCCGACCGGCGAGGCTGTCATCATCGCATCGACATAGGGCACAGCCGCATCGTCGAGCTTGTCCTCGTCGACGACCTCTGAGACCAGTCCGACCGCGAGCGCGCGCTCGGCGCCGATGAAGCGACCCGTCAGGATCAATTCCGATGCCACGGACACGCCGACGAGGCGCGGCAGGAAATAGCTGGTGCCGATGTCGCAGCCGCCGAGGCCGAGCTTGATGAAGGCGCAGTTCATCCGCGCCGATTTCGTCGCGATGCGGATATCGGACGCCAGTGCCAGCGCAAAGCCACCGCCGGCCGCCGCGCCCTGCACCAGCGAAAGGATCGGCTGTGGGCAGCGCCGCATCAGCATCACGATATCTGCGATGCGGCGCTGCGAATCGAGCGACTCCGTGACGCCGGGCGGTTCCTGCTGTCCTGCGCGGCGAGCCATCGCCGCCTTGAGATCAAGACCCGCACAGAAATTCTTGCCGGCGCCCCGGAGCACAACGACGCGCGTGTCGCGATTGCGCTGCAGGCCCTGGAAATAAACGTTGAGCGCGTCGATCAGCGCAGGATCAAGCGCGTTGAGACTGTCGGGGCGATTGAGCGTCACCCGGTCGACGCCGTCGTCATGTTCGATCAGCAGCGGTTGGGACATGGGCGCTCCTGAGTACCGCCGATCGCGGTGCCAATTGCTGCGCCCTCTCCCCTTGTGGGAGAGGGCATGTACATCGCTGACCACATACTCGCTTGGGTGAGGGGTCTGCCTCCACTGATGAGATTGTGGAGAGAACCCATCATCCGGCGCGCTAAGAAGCGCGCCACCTTCTCCCACATCCGCCTTCGCCTGAAGGCTTCGGCGGACAAGAGGGGAGAAGGAAAGAAGCTACCTTGGCGCCATCCGGATCGCGCCGTCGAGGCGGATGGTCTCGCCGTTCAGCATCGGGTTCTCGACGATGTGCACCGCCAGCGAGCCGTATTCGGCGGCATCGCCGAGGCGCGAGGGATGCGGCACCTGGGCACCCAGGCTCTTGCGCGCCTCTTCGTTCAGGCCCATCAGCAGCGGCGTGAAGAACAGGCCGGGCGCGATGGTGTTGACGCGGATTTTCTGGCTGGCGAGGTCGCGCGCGGCCGGCAGGGTCAGGCCGACGACGCCGCCCTTCGATGCCGAATAGGCGATCTGGCCGATCTGGCCTTCGTAAGCGGCGACCGACGCCGTGTTGATGATGACGCCGCGCTCTTCGCCGACCGGCTCGATCGTGACGAGGCGCTCGGCGAACAGGCGCAGGCAGTTGAAGGTGCCGATCAGATTGACGTTGATGATGCGCGCGAATTTTTCCAAGGGATAGACGCCGTCGCGGCCGACGATGCGCTGCGAGCCGCCGATGCCGGCGCAGTTCATCAGCACGCGGGCAACACCGTGCGCGGCCTCGGCCTCGGCGATCGCCGCCTTGATCTGCTCTTCGCTGGTGACGTCGGCATGGAGCGCAACGCCCTTCACTTCGGCGGCGACCTTCTCGGCATTGTCCTTGTTCTGGTCGATCACGCCGATCTTGGCGCCCTTGGCCGCCATGGCGCGGGCGGTGGCCTCACCGAGGCCCGAACCACCGCCGGTGATGAGAACGGCTACGTCTTTCAGTTGCATGACAGGCACCTTTCCTTGGGCGTTTCTTCTCTGGACTTGTGGTGTATTGGCCGGACTATCCGGCAGCGGCAACTTCCCCGGCTTGCGTGAGGATGCCGCCACAGATCAGCGTTTCCATGTGCTTGATGTATTGCCGGCAGACGTCGTCGGTAACCGGGCCGACGCCGGTCGCGCGGGACATCGCGTGCCGGCCGAAGAACAAATGATCGCAGGCGCCGATCAGGCTCGTGTAGAACAGCACCGGATCGGTCTGGCGGAATTCGCCGCGGCTGACGCCATCGGCCAGCAGGCGGCGGTGAAAGTCGAGCAGCGGCGCCACGAAGAATTTCGAGACTTCGTCGGCGGCGGCCGTGTTGGTCTCGTGCAAGAGGTAGTGGATCAACCGGTTCATGTAAGGGAACCGGTAATAGGCGCGGATGATGCCGCCGATATGCAGCTTCAGCTTCGCCGTGGCTGTAATCGGCTGCGCCAGCAGATATTCGAGATTGGAGAGCTCGGTCGCGGCATTGCGCTCGAGCAGCGCAAGCAGCAGGCCATCCTTGTTGCCAAAATGATATTTGACCAGCGCGGCGTTGGCGCCCGACTTCTGCGCGATGTCGCTGAGCGAGATCTCGATCGAGGAGCGTTCGATCATCAGCTCGCTCGCGGCCACGAGCAATTTCTCCGCGGTGGAATTCTTCCCGCTGGAGAGCCTGTTCGGTACGCTGGTAGCCACGGAGATCCCTGAATGCGCTGCGAGAGGCGCGCAGATAAGCCCAAGCAGCGCCTCATCACAAGAGTTAATTGATCGATTGACTAAACGATCTTCCGTCCCTTAAATCCGTCCCCGACAACCAACCCCAATCAAGAAATTCAGGGAGAAACCGACATGGCCGAGGCATACATCGTCGCCGCCGCGCGTACCGCCGGTGGGCGCAAGGGGGGCCGCCTCGCCGGCTGGCATCCGGCCGATCTCGCCGCGAAGGTGCTGGACGAGCTGGTCGATCGCACCAAGGTCGATCCTGCCCTGGTCGAGGACGTGATCATGGGCTGCGTGATGCAGGTCGGCGAGCAGTCCAACAACGTCGCGCGCAACGCGATCATGGCCTCGAAGCTGCCGGAGAGCGTGCCGGGCACGTCGATCGACCGCCAGTGCGGCTCCTCGCAGCAGGCGCTGCACTTCGCAGCCCAGGCCGTGATGTCGGGCACGATGGACGTTGTGATCGCCGCCGGCGTGGAATCGATGACGCGCGTGCCGATGGGCCTGTCGTCGCAGCTTCCGGCCAAGAACGGCTTTGGCAATTACAAGAGCCCTGGCATCGAGGCGAAGTATCCCAACATCGTGTTCAGCCAGTTCACCGGCGCCGAGATGATGGCTGAGAAGTACGGCCTGTCGAAGGATGATCTCGACGAGTACTCTTTCAACAGCCATCAGCGCGCGATCGCGGCGACCCAAGCCGGCCACTTCAAGAAGGAGATCGTGCCGCTCGAAATCACCCGCGCCGACGGCTCCAAGGACACCCACCACATCGACGAGGGTATCCGCTTCGACGTCACGCTCGACGGCATCAAGGGCGTCAAGCTGATTGCCGAGAACGGCAAGCTCACCGCAGCCAGCGCCAGCCAGATCTGCGACGGCGCTTCCGGCGTGATGGTCGTGAACGAGCGTGGCCTCAAGCAGCTCGGCGTCAAGCCGCTGGCGCGCATCCACCACATGACGATGACCGGCGGCGACCCCGTCATCATGCTCGACGCGCCACTGCACGCCACCAAGCGCGCGCTGGAGAAGGCCGGCATGAAGGTCGACGACATCGACCTGTTCGAGGTCAACGAGGCCTTCGCCTCGGTGCCGACCGGCTGGCTCAAGACCACTGGCGCGGATCCCGCGCGTCTCAACGTCAACGGCGGCGCCATCGCGCTCGGCCATCCGCTCGGCGGCTCCGGCACCAAGCTGATGACCACGCTGGTCCACGCCCTGCACCAGCGCGGCAAGCGCTACGGCCTGCAGACCATGTGCGAAGGCGGCGGCATGGCAAATGTGACGATCGTAGAGCGGCTGTAAGAAACAAAAGCGAGTAGCAAGTGGCGAGTAGCGAATGGTGAGTAGGCGAAGAGCGGTTTGCCCTTCCCTATTCGCCCTTCGCTACTCGCCATTCGCGTTTTGAGGAAACGCCATGACCCACCCCTCCGTCCACGCCCGCACCACGCCGAACAAGGTCGCCTATCAGATGGCCGGCACCGGCAAGGCGATCACCTATCGCGAGCTCGACGAGCTCTCGAACCAGGGCGCGCATCTGTTCCGCGCGCTCGGCCTCAAGGCCCGCGACCACATCGCGCTCTTAATGGAAAACCGTCTCGCCTTCATGGAGATCTGCTGGGCCGCGCAGCGCAGCGGGCTCTATTACACCGCGATCAGCCGCTATCTGAAGCAGGACGAGATCGACTACATCATCAAGGATTGCGGCGCCAAGGTCGTCATCACCACGCCGAACTGCGCTGACCAGATCAAGGATCTGGTCAAGGGCGCACCCGCCGAGCCGATCTTCTACATGATGGACGAGCCGCTGCCGGGGTTTCGTTCCTATGACAAGGAGGCCGCCGCGCAGCCGACGACGCCGATCGCGGACGAGGTCGCCGGCTACGACATGTTGTATTCGTCGGGCACCACCGGCCGGCCCAAGGGCATCAAGAAGGCGTTCGAAGGCAACAAGATCGACGTGCCGAACGCCTTCCTGCGCGTGCTCTGCGCCGACATGTGCGGCATGAATGCGGAGAGCACATATCTGTCGCCGGCGCCGCTTTATCACGCCGCGCCGCTGCGCTTCAACATGATGGCGACCGTGCTCGGCGGCACCTCGATCATCATGGAGCACTTCGACGCCGAAGATTTCCTGAAGCTGGTCGAGAAATACAAGGTCACGCAGTCGCAACTCGTGCCGACCATGTTCGTGCGCATGCTGAAACTGCCGGACGAGGTTCGCACCAAATACAACGTCTCCACGCTCAAGGGCGCGATCCATGCCGCCGCGCCGTGCCCGGTCGACGTGAAGGCCAAGATGATCGAATGGTGGGGACCGATCCTGATCGAGTATTACGCAGGCTCGGAAGGCAACGGCGTCACCGTCTGCAACTCACAGCAATGGCTGGAGCATCGCGGCAGCGTCGGCCGCGCCGTTGTCGGCAAGATCAAGATCTTGGACGAGAACGACGAGGAGCAGCCGGTCGGCGAGATCGGCACGGTCTATTTCGCCGACGCGCCCGCGTTCACCTATCACAACGACCCGGAGAAGACGAAGAAGGCCTACAACGCCAAAGGTTGGTCGACGCTCGGCGACGTCGGCTATCTCGACAAGGACGGCTTCCTCTATCTCACCGATCGCAAGTCCTACATGATCATCTCCGGCGGCGTGAACATCTACCCGCAGGAGACCGAGGACGTGCTGATCACCCATCCCGACGTCGCCGACGTCGCCGTGTTCGGCGTGCCGAACGAGGAGATGGGCGAAGAGGTCAAGGCGGTGGTGCAGCCGCACGACATGAGCCGCGCCGGCAAGGCGCTGGAGACCGATTTGATCGCCTACTGCAAGAGCCGCCTCTCCGCGATCAAGTGCCCGCGCTCGATCGATTTCGAGCCCGAGCTGCCGCGTACGCCGACCGGCAAGCTGGTGAAGCGGCATCTTCGCGACAAATATTGGCCGAAGGCGGCCGCGAAGATTTGAGGCGCCTCTTACCCTCCCCTGGACGGGGGAGGGTGGACCACCTCAATCGAACAGACTCGGCGTGTGGTTCACCAGCGCGCCTTCGATCTCCAGCATCTTCAGCTTCGTCACCACGCCGCCGTTGGCCGAAAATCCGCCGGGCTTGTTGCCGGCGGCGAGCACGCGGTGGCAGGGCACGACGATCGGACACGGGTTGCGACCGAGCGCCTGACCGACGTCCCGCGACAGCTGGACACCGCCGAGCTGCTTGGCGATATCGCCATAGGTGACGGTCTTCCCGGGCGGAATCGCGCGGGCGATCTCGTAGACGCCGCGGTTGAATTCGGGCACACCGTCGAGATCGAGCTCGATATCGGTGAGGTCATCCGGCTCGCCTGAGAGCAGTTTTGTTATCCGGTCGATCGCCTCTCGCACTTCGGCCGTCGGCTCGGCCTCGCTGGCGTCGGCGTGACGCTGGCTGATCCGGGTGCGGATCTTCTGCTCACCGCCCATCGGCAATTGCGTGCCGTTGATGCCGCGCGGGCCCCAGGCGACGGCGCAGAGGCCGATTTTGGTGTCGAACAGGGCAAAATGCTGGTTGGTCATGGATCGGTTCCTGGCTTGCGTCCTTTGTCGCACGCCCCCAATGAGATCTCGGTCCAAATCTAGGCTTGGAAATAGTTGCGATCCACCCGGTTTCCGGGGATCTTGCACAAGCGTTCCGGTCCCTCGCGAGCCTCGCATGCAAAGCCTCCACGTTAACGGATACGACATGCCCTATCTCGACGTGGGCGAAGACTGGGGTCGTCCGCCTCTGGTCTGTGTGCATGGCTCGCTCAACGATTTCCGCGTCTGGGGCTGCGTGCTCGGACCGCTGAGCCAGCGGCACCGGGTAATCGCCGTCAGCCTGAGGCACTTCTTCCCGGAACGCTGGGACGGCGTCGGTGACACCTATTCGATCGAGCAGCACGTCCAGGACGTCATCGGCTTCATCGAGAAGCTCGACCTTGGTCCGGTCGACCTGATGGGCCATTCCCGCGGCGGGCATATCTGCTTCCGTGTGGCACAGCGGAGGCCTGATCTGTTGCGCCGCCTGGTCCTCGCCGAGCCCGGCGGTGAACTCGATGTGAGCCTCGACCCTGATTACGTCGGCGGCCCGTCACCGCTGCTGGCGCGGTTCACGGCCTCGGCCGAGAAGATCGCATCCGGCGATGTCGACGGCGGCCTCGCCGTCTTCGTCGATACGCTGGAAGGGGCCGGCACCTGGCCGCGGCTGCCGGCGATGGTGAAACAGAATCTGCGCGACAACGCCATGACGCTGATCGGCCAGGTTCGCGACAACCGCCCGCCGTTCTCGAAGGCGGATGCGGAGTCCATCAAAATGCCGACGCTGTTCGTCCTCGGCGCGCGGACCAAGGGGCTGCTGCCGAAGGTGCTGCATGCGCTGGCCGCGCATGTGCCCTATTCCAGGACGGCGGTCATCCCGAATGCGACGCATCCGATGTTCGAGCAGGCGCCGCAGAAATACTCCGAAATGGTCCTGGATTTTCTGGCGAGCTGAGCATGCAGACATTCCACGTCAACGGTTACGACATGGCCTATCTCGAAGTCGGCGAGGGCCCGCCGCTGGTCTGCGTGCACGGCACGCTCGGGGATTTCCGCACCTGGTATTCCGTGCTCGGCCCGCTCTCGAAGACGCACCGCGTGATCTCGGTCAGCCTGCGGCACTTCTTCCCCGAACATTGGGATGCCGTCGGCGACGATTACAAGATGGCGCAGCATGTGGCCGACGTGACTGCCTTCATCGCGCAGGTGAGACCCGGACCCGTCGATCTGATGGGCCATTCCCGCGGCGGCCATATCGCATTCCGCGTGGCGCAGGCACGGCCTGATCTGCTGCGGAAACTGGTGCTGGCCGAGCCGGGCGGCGATCTCGATGCATCCCTGCCGGTGCCCGACGGCACGCCCAGCCACCCCTCGCTCGCCGCGCGTACCGTGCGCTCGGTCGAGATGATCCGCGCCGGCGATATCGAGGGCGCGCTGCAGAATTTCTACGAGGGAATCGAAGGCGACGGCTCCTGGCGGCGCGTGCCGGCGGCGGCCAAGCAGCAGCTGCGCGACAACGCGCTGACCTTCCTCGGCCAGATCAACGAGCAGCGCAGACCCTACACGCTTAGCGATGCGCAGGCGATCAGGACGCCGACGCTGCTGATCGGCGGCGGCGCGACGACAGGAAGCCTGTCGGTGATGTGGCGCGTGCTGGCCGCGCACATTGCAGGCGCCAAGACGGCGGTGATTCCGAACGCCGGCCATTGGATGTTCGAGCAGGCTCCGCTCGAGTTCGGCGAGGTGGTGAACCGGTTCCTGGCGGAGTAGCTCTTCCTTCCTTCTTCCCTTCTCGCCTTGCGGGAGAAGGTGGCGCGAAGCGCCGGATGAGGGCTCTGTCCGCGGTCACATCTGCAGATGAGTCTGCGGAGAGATACCCCTCACCCATGTGAATTCGCGTCTCCTTGCGGCGTTGCCCTCTCCCGCAAGGGAGAGGGCACGGACACTCACACCTTCCACACACCGACCGGCATCTTGATCGTCGCGTTCAGCCGGTTCCAGACGTTGATGGTCGCGATCGCGACGATCAGGGTTGCCAGCTCGCGCTCGTCAAAATGCTTGTCGGCCTCGTTCCAGATCGCATCCGGCACCGGATCCTCCCGATCGGCGAGGCGCGTGACGGCCTCGGTCAACGCCAGCGCGGCACGCTCGGCGTCGGTGAAATAGGGCGCATCGCGCCAGGCTGACACGGCGAACAGGCGCTCGTCGGTCTCCCCCAGCTTGCGCGCGACCTTGGGGTGCATGTCGACGCAGACGCTGCAGCCATTGATCTGGCTGGCGCGCAGGTGCACCAATTCCAGGAGCTTTTCCGGCAGCCCCTGCTTGGTCAAACTGCCGAGGGACTGAAGGACATTCATGGCTTCGGGGAGGACCATGACGGGGTGATTCATGCGGGCATGCATCTTTTCGTCTCCATCGTTCGAATTTCGAAGGTTCCGGTCACATCGGCCGGATTGGCTTCGTCATGGGCATGACGGATCGCGACCAGGGAATGTGACCGATGACCCAAAAAAACTCTGAACAGGATTTTCTCAGCCATCAGTTCGAGGCCAGCAGAGACCATTTGCGCGCGGTCGCCTACCGGATGCTGGGGTCCCGCGCCGAGGTCGATGATGCCGTGCAGGAGGCATGGCTGCGTGTCAGCCGCTACGACCTGTCCGACGTCGCGAATTTGCGCGGCTGGCTGACGACCGTCGTCGCGCGCATCTGCCTCGACATGCTGCGCGCACGGAAGTCGCGCAAGGAAGATCCGATGGGCCCGCATGTGCCCGAGCCGGTCGACGACACGCGGGAGCGCGAGGCGGAGCTGGCCGATTCCGTCGGCGCGGCGCTGCTCGTCGTGCTGGAAACACTTCAGCCGGCGGAGCGGCTCGCCTTCGTGCTGCACGACATGTTCGCAGTCCCCTTCGAGGAGATCGCACCGATCGTCGACCGCTCGGTCGACGCGTCGCGGCAGCTCGCGAGCCGGGCACGGCGGCGCGTGCAGGGGGCGCCGGTGCCCGAGACAGACATGTCGCGCCAGCGCGGCATCGTCGATGCCTTCCTCAAGGCGTCGCGCGAGGGCAATTTCGAGGGGCTGCTCGCGGTGCTCGATCCCGACGTCGTTTTCCGCGCCGACGACGCCGCGGTACGGCTCGGTTCGCTGCCGGAGATCCGCGGCGCCGATGCGGTCGCGCAAGTCTACAAGGGCCGCGCGCGGGCCGCGCGGACCGCGCTGGTCGATGGCGAGATCGGCGTTGCCGTTATCCTCGCCGGACAGCTGCGCATCGCGCTGCGCGTGACGATCAGGGACGACCGCATTACCGGGATCGAGGCGCTGGCCGATGCGGAGCGGATTGCCGCGCTTGAGGTGGAGGTGCTGGAGGGCTGAGGCCGATACTTTTTTTGCGAAAACAACCCCATGCACAGTAAACGGGGCCAGTGATGTCAATGGCTTAGCGCCGGCCTGCCGCCCCATCTTGCGCCCATCTTGACGCCATCGCTCTCTAGCGATATTTTCGAATACTGAATTCCGTATTCCTATTTATCTTCGGAGCTGCCGGCGTGATCCCTCTCGACCCGCTCCCGAACCTGATCGACCAGGTCTATGCCCGGATCCTGGAGGCGATCTCCGACCGCACGCTGCAGCCCGGCCAGCGCATCCGGCAGAACGAGCTGGCGGACAAGCTCGGCGTGTCGCGACAGCCTGTATCGCATGCGCTGCATCTGCTGCACCGGCAGGGATTGGTCGCCGAAAGCGGCAAACGCGGCTTCGAGGTCACCCAGCTCGACCCCTCACGCCTCCGCCAGCTCTACGAGGTGCGGGGCGCCATCGATGCGCTCGCCGCCGGGCTCGCAGCGGAGCGCGCGGGCTACGACGCAGCCGGCCGCGCGCGGGTGGAAGCGGCGCTCGCTGCCGGCAGCCGCATCGACCGCACGACGACGCTTGCCGAGCTGATCGTGCTCGACGTCGATTTTCACCGCGCCATCTATCAGCTCGCCGGCAATCCCGTGATCGAGGAGACGATCGCGCCGCAATGGCCGCATATGCGCCGCTCGATGGCGACGGTGCTGTCGGAGCTCGACTATCGCGGCAGCGCCTGGGCGGAGCATGCCGACATCGCCGCACGCATTCTCGCGGGCGACGCCAAGGCAGCCGAACGCACGGCGTTGGCGCATGCGCAGACGGCAGGACGGATGACTGAGGAGAGATTGAGGGCAAGCGAAGAGGCGGCGGCTTAGCCGCAACACACGCCGTCATTCCGGGGCGCGCCACTTGGCGCGAGCCCGGAATCCATCGGGCGGCAGCGACGGTGGATGAATGGATTCCGGGCTCGCGCTTCGCGCGCCCCGGAATGACAATAAGACAAAACCAAGGAGGACGACCCATGAAACTGTCTCAGGAGCAATTGGAGTTCTTCCACCGCGAGGGCTGGCTGTTCCTGCCCGAGCTGTTCACCCAGGAGGAGGTCGACCTGCTCGCGCGTGAGGCGGTCGGCATCTACGACGCCAACCGGCCGGAAGTCTGGCGCGAGAAAAGCGGCGCGCCGCGCACCGCCTTTGCCGCGCATCTCTACAACGAGGCCTTCGGCATTCTGGGCGCGCATCCGCGCATGATCGAGCCGGTCGAGCAGCTCTTCGGCGAGAAGGTCTACATGCACCAGTTCAAGATCAACGCGAAATCGGCCTTCACCGGCGATGTCTGGCAGTGGCACCAGGATTACGGCACCTGGAAACGCGACGACGGCATGCCGGAGCCGCGCGCGATGAACATCGCGATCTTCCTCGACGAAGTGATGCCGATCAACGGCCCCCTGATGCTGGTGCCGCGCAGCCAGAACGCCGGCGATCTCGAAGCCTCGCACGACCTGGCCACCACCTCCTATCCGCTGTGGACGCTGGACGAGGCGACGGTGACGCGATTGGTCGAGCAGGGCGGCATCGTGGCGCCCACGGGCAAGCCCGGGGGAATGCTGATGTTCCACGGCAATCTCGTGCACGGCTCGAGCGGCAACATCACGCCCTACCCGCGCAAGATCGTGTACCTGACGCTGAACGCGGTCTCGAACTACATCCGAACCCCTACGCGGCCGGAGTACATCGCCCACCGCGATTTTGCGCCGATCAAGACGGTGGAGGATGATGCGCTGGTGCGGCTTGCGCGAGCGCCGCGGCAGGCGGCGGAGTAACCTGTCATTCCGGGGCGACGCGTAGCGTCGAGCCCGGAATCCATCGCGCCGCGGAGACTGCGGACAAATGGATTCCGGGCTCGCGCTTCGCGCGCCCCGGAATGACGACTATTGATAGTTCGCATCGCCTAACGGCCATAACGCTCACGGACCCCTCCCATGAACCTCTTCCGCCTCCTCCAGGCTCGCGCTTCCGCCGGCAAGCCCGTCCGTGTCGCATTGATCGGTGCGGGCAAATTCGGCTCGATGTTTCTGGCGCAGGTACCGCACACGCCGGGGCTGGAGGTGCCCATCATCGTCGACATCGACCGCGACCGCGCGCGCGAGGCGTGCCGCACCGTGGGCTGGAGCGCCGAGCGGATCGCCGCGACCGTGTTCACCGATGACGGCGCGCGCGCCATCGCCGGCGGGGCGATGGACGTGGTGGTGGAGGCGACCGGGAATCCCGCCGTGGGGATCAAGCATGCGCGCGCCGCGATCGCCGCGGGCAAGCATATCGTGATGGTGAATGTCGAAGCCGACGTACTGGCAGGCCCGCTCCTCGCCGAGGAAGCGCGCAAGGCGGGCGTGGTCTATTCGCTCGCCTATGGCGACCAGCCGGCGCTGACGGCGGAGATGGTCGATTGGGCCCGCGCCACCGGTTTCCGCGTCGTCGCCGCCGGCAAGGGCACGAAATATCTGCCGGCCTATCACGATGTGACACCGGACGGCGTCTGGCAGCATTACGGTCTGACCGCTGGCGAAGCGCAGTCGGCCGGCATGAATCCGCAGATGTTCAACTCGTTTCTCGACGGCACCAAATCGGCGATCGAGATGGCTGCGATCGCCAACGCCTGCGCGCTCGACGTGCCCGCGGACGGCCTGCTGTTTCCGCCCTGTGGGGTCGACGATCTGCCGCACATCATGCGGCCGCGCTCGCACGGCGGCGTGCTGGAGCGCGCCGGCGTCGTGGAGGTGGTCTCCTCGCTCGAGCGCGACGGAAGGCCGGTGTTTCGCGACCTGCGCTGGGGTGTCTACGTCGTACTGGAGGCGCCGAGCGACTACGCCGCCGACTGTTTCAGGCAATATGGCCTCAAGACTGACCACAGCGGACGCTATGCCGCGATGTACAAGCCCTATCACCTGATCGGACTCGAGCTGAACATTTCGGTGCTGTCGGCCGCGCTGCGGGGCGAGCCGACCGGACAGGCGAACGGATTTCGCGGCGATGTCGTCTCGGTCGCGAAGCGTAACTTGCGCGCCGGCGAGATGCTGGACGGCGAAGGCGGCTACACCGTCTGGGGCAAGTTAGTACCGGCAGCCGCCAGCCTGCGGGCCGGCGGGCTACCGATCGGCCTCGCGCATGGGATCAAATTGAAGCATGACGTCGCGCACAGGACCATGGTGCGGTGGAGCGACGTCGAATTCGACGCCGGGAGTGAGACCATTCGCACCCGAAAAGCCATGGAAGCCGCGTTCGCAGCGCAACATTGAGGCAGCGCCGGTAGCGCAACCAAAGCGCGCTTGCTTTGCTACCGCCCTTTCGCCATCCTGTTCCCCGATCCGGAAGCTTTAATTTCGGACACAAAGAAGCGTCGGCCACGGCGAAGCAATGCGGCATCAAGTCCGCAATCCCTCGTCGAGGACTCGACATCACAGGAGGGAAGAGCATGGAACGTCGTAAATTTCTGACGGCAGGCGGATTGGGTCTTGCCGCAAGTGCCGTCGCCGCGCCGGCAATTGCACAATCAATGCCCGAGGTGAAATGGCGGTTGGCGGCGAGTTGGCCGAAGTCGCTCGACACGCTGTATGGCGGCTGCGAGTATTTCTGCAAGCGCGTCGCCGAAATCACCGACAACAAGTTTCAGATCCAGCCGTTCGCCGCGGGCGAAATCGTCCCGGGCTTGCAGGTTCTCGACGCCGTCTCCAATGGGACGGTCGAAATGGGCAACACCGCGCTCTATTACTATTGGGGCAAGAACCCCGCCTTCACGTTCGGCACGTCGCTGCCGTTCGGCCTCAACACGCGCCAGCATATCTCCTGGCTGATTTGGGGCGGTGGCCAGGACATGCTCAACGATCTCCTGAAGGAGCACAGGGCGATCGGCGTGCCCACGGGTTCGACCGGCGCGCAAATGGGCGGCTGGTTTCGCAAGGAGATCAAGACCGTCGACGACCTCAAGGGGCTGAAATTCCGCGTCGGCGGATTCGCCGGCACCATTATCGGAAAGCTGGGCGGCGTGCCGCAGCAGATCGCGGCGGGCGACATCTACCCCGCGCTCGAGAAGGGCACGATCGACGCGGCCGAATGGGTCGGCCCTTATGACGACGAGAAGCTCGGCTTCGTGAAGGTGGCGAAGTTCTACTACTATCCAGGTTGGTGGGAAGGCACCGGCCAAGGCCACAACATCATGAATCTCGAGAAGTGGAATGGGCTACCCAAGCATTATCAGGCCGCGATCAGCGCGGCATCGCTGGACACCTTCACCTGGGTGACGGGCAAATACGACGCGGTCAATCCGCCGGCGCTGAAGCGCCTGCTGGCTTCCGGTGCGGTTCTTAAGCCGTTCCCGCAGGAGGTGCTCGAAGCCTGCTATGGCGCGGCCAATGAGATCTACGCCGATCTGTCTAAGACCAACCCGCATTTTGCCAAGATGTATGCGAGCCTCACCGCTTTCCGGGCCGACTCGCTCGCGTGGATGCAGGTGGCAGAACTCAGCTTCGACAGCTTCATGATGCGGATGCGCACGCGGACGTAGCTGCATCGTGCGAGAACGCAAAGACGACAAAAGCCCCGGAGATGTCTCCGGGGCTTTTTTGCATTCACGGCAACGGATTTGACAAGACGACGCCACCCGGAAGGTGTCATCGCCCGGCGCCCCGGCCAGACCGGGGCATGACAGCGGAGGCTGGAGGTATGGCATGTCATCCTCACGCCGCGCGAAGCATCGCACTTTGCGAGGCAGGAGTTTTATCAGTTCTCCTCATCCCCGAGCGCGGCGACCAGCTTGTCGTAATACTTGGCAACGAGGTCGATATTGCCCTTGTGCTCGACCGCGGGCGCCGG
>NZ_JBHLEV010000003.1:0-462500 GCF_042263385.1 Bradyrhizobium tunisiense | reverse complement strand
TGTAGCACGTGTGTAGCCCAGCCCGTAAGGGCCATGAGGACTTGACGTCATCCCCACCTTCCTCGCGGCTTATCACCGGCAGTCTCCTTAGAGTGCTCAACTAAATGGTAGCAACTAAGGACGGGGGTTGCGCTCGTTGCGGGACTTAACCCAACATCTCACGACACGAGCTGACGACAGCCATGCAGCACCTGTGCTCCAGGCTCCGAAGAGAAGGTCACATCTCTGCGACCGGTCCTGGACATGTCAAGGGCTGGTAAGGTTCTGCGCGTTGCGTCGAATTAAACCACATGCTCCACCGCTTGTGCGGGCCCCCGTCAATTCCTTTGAGTTTTAATCTTGCGACCGTACTCCCCAGGCGGAATGCTTAAAGCGTTAGCTGCGCCACTAGTGAGTAAACCCACTAACGGCTGGCATTCATCGTTTACGGCGTGGACTACCAGGGTATCTAATCCTGTTTGCTCCCCACGCTTTCGTGCCTCAGCGTCAGTATCGGGCCAGTGAGCCGCCTTCGCCACTGGTGTTCTTGCGAATATCTACGAATTTCACCTCTACACTCGCAGTTCCACTCACCTCTCCCGAACTCAAGATCTTCAGTATCAAAGGCAGTTCTGGAGTTGAGCTCCAGGATTTCACCCCTGACTTAAAGACCCGCCTACGCACCCTTTACGCCCAGTGATTCCGAGCAACGCTAGCCCCCTTCGTATTACCGCGGCTGCTGGCACGAAGTTAGCCGGGGCTTATTCTTGCGGTACCGTCATTATCTTCCCGCACAAAAGAGCTTTACAACCCTAGGGCCTTCATCACTCACGCGGCATGGCTGGATCAGGGTTGCCCCCATTGTCCAATATTCCCCACTGCTGCCTCCCGTAGGAGTTTGGGCCGTGTCTCAGTCCCAATGTGGCTGATCATCCTCTCAGACCAGCTACTGATCGTCGCCTTGGTAGGCCATTACCCTACCAACTAGCTAATCAGACGCGGGCCGATCTTTCGGCGATAAATCTTTCCCCGTAAGGGCTTATCCGGTATTAGCACAAGTTTCCCTGTGTTGTTCCGAACCAAAAGGTACGTTCCCACGCGTTACTCACCCGTCTGCCGCTGACGTATTGCTACGCCCGCTCGACTTGCATGTGTTAAGCCTGCCGCCAGCGTTCGCTCTGAGCCAGGATCAAACTCTCAAGTTGGACTTGAACTTTGAACCGGCTGATCACAACGTTTGACGAGGTCCCACCATTTTTCCGACGACCGAAGTCGCCGAGCTGCCTGCGATTCACATCGCTGGCAACGATGGTGTTTCCTTTAAAACGTGTACCGCCGAAGTCTTTCGTCCGGTCCCGATCCAGAAAGCCGAAGCTTTCTAAATGCGAGACCCGCAAGGACTCCGCCGTCCACGTTTCTCTTTCTTCATCTTCACTTGTCAAACAGCCCGAGACCGTGGAGGCCTCAACCTTCCCTAGGAGGAAGGGTTCCGACACCCTTACCGACGATGAATGAACTCCAATCGACTTGCGTCGACTGTTGTGTCACTCAACAAGGTGAGGAGCATCAGTGGCGCGTTCGCTCGCCTTGGTCAGTGACCCGGCGGCGCCGCGCTCAGTGGTTGGGGTTATAGGCCCCACCTTCCGGGCTGTCAACGCCAATCGTCAACAAATCGTCGCACAGTGGATCGCGGAAAAAATTCGAGCGTTTCCAATCGATTAGCGAGGCGTGGGGCGCAGCGGCGGGGGCGGGACGGCAAAAAATCTGAAAAAAAGTTTGCTCGCCGGCGGGCGCCGGAAGGGGCTTTAAGGCCCCCCCATTTGGCCCCTCCCCCTGGTCCCTTCCTAGCGCGACCGCCTCACGGCGCCGGAAGCGTTATAGCCTGAGGCCCGGGATCCCCAGCCAGACACCCCAAGCCGGATGGAAAGTCCCGCGAGGTCGGGCCGAGCTTCGCTCCCCCAGTCAGACGGGGGCCTTTACGGCCGGCCGTTCAGGAAACTTTTTCCATGACAGGCGCCGTACTTGAGCCACAATCCCGCGGCGTTCTGATAAGAGACAAGCTTGAATCGCGGGGATGCCAGAGGGGGCTGCCGGCGGTTTTCATGGGGTCAGAGGGAGGCGATCTTGCAGATGACGCGGCCTTCCCCTGACATTCGAAAGACATCGAGAGAGCTTTACCCGTCCAGCTGTTCGTAATTCCAGCCGGCCCCATCCGAGGGGCCTTCTGAGCGCGGACGCCTGTGCGGCTTGCCTTTTTCCGGCGATCCCCCTTCAAGAGGGCGGCCAGGGACGAGGTTCGAAACGGGCTTCTTGGGTCGTTGATTGGGGGACTTGAGTGAACCACAGGACGTCACGCGGCGCTTACGGGCGTGAGACCGGGATCATCGATCTCGGCCACGAGCCGCCGCTGTCCGTCGATGGTTCTGAAGCCGCCGTGATCGACCGCCGCCGCGTCTCGGTGCAATGGTTCAGCGGCACAATCTTGACCGGACTCTGCGGCGCGGCCCTGATCGGCGGCGCCGTTTTCGCATCTCTCGACGGCGAAATGACCTTCGCCAAGGTGCCCGAGCGGGTCGAGGGCGCGCTGCGCGGCGCATTCGGCGCCGCCGATCGCGCCGCCACGCTGCACAAGAGCGACCGCCTGCCGCCGCCGAGCGAGTCCACGGCCTCCCGCAACATCGTGCGCGTCTCCACGGTCGCCCGCGTCGGCAACCGCGACGTGATGCGGGTGCGCCCCTTCGTGCGGATCGCCGGCAATCTGTCGATGACGACGAGCGATCTGTCGGCGAAGATTCCGCCGTTCAACGCCCAGCGCCTGCTCACCGATGTCGGCTCCGATCCGAAGGCGGCGGCGGAAGACCCCAACAATCCGGAAGCCGTCGAGCCCGACGCGGAAGTCTCCTTCGTCACCAAGGACCTGTCGCCGGTGCTGCCGAAGGCCAAGATTTCCGCAGTGGTGGCGCTCGACGACATCCTGATGCGGGTGCGCGACGCCGCCAATTGGCGCGGTAATGGCGGAGTGCGCTACGCCTCGCTCTCCAATGCCGCCGCCGACATCTCCGGCGCGACCGGCCCCTCCGACATCAGAACCGCCTATGCCGCCGAAGCCTCGCCGTCCGATCCCTATGCCGGCTTCGAGACGCGCGTGGTGCCGGAGAACGTCACGCTGCTGCCCAAGACCAAGGAGCAGATCACCGGTGGCAATCCGAACGGCGAACGCGTCCATCTCGTCAAGAAGGGCGACAGCGTTGCCGGCGTGCTGCGCGATCTCGGCGCCAACGCCGACGAGATCAAGGCGATCACCGCGACGCTCGGCCCCCGCGGCCGCGACGGCGGCCTCAAGGAAGGCGAGAAGCTCCGCATCCTGATGGCGCCCGCAAGCCCCGGTGCCCGCCTCCAGCCCTACCGCGTCGTCGTCGCCAACGAGACCATGGTCGAGGCGATCGCGGCGCTGTCCGATCTCGGCAAATACGTCGCGGTCGACGTCTCCAGCATGAACACCGTCGCCGACGCTGCGGCGAGCGCCAGCAGCGACGACGATGACGACGATGACGGCTCCGGCGTGCGGCTGTACCAGAGCATCTACGAGACCGCGATGCGCAACAAGGTGCCGATGCCGGTCATCGAGGACATGATCAAGATCTATTCCTACGACGTCGATTTCCAGCGCAAGGTGCAGCCGGGCGATTCCTTCGACGTTTTCTACGCCGGCGAAGACGAGGGCGTGACGTCGAGCGAAAAGAACGACGTGCTGTTCGCCTCCCTCACCGTCGGCGGCGAGACCAAGAAATACTACCGCTATCAGAGCCCCGACGACGGCGTCGTCGACTACTATGACGAGACCGGCAAGAGCGCGAAGAAGTTCCTGGTCCGGAAGCCCGTCAACAACGCCATCATGCGCTCCGGCTTCGGCGGCCGCCGCCACCCGATCCTCGGCTATGTGAAGATGCACACCGGCGTCGACTGGGCCACCGCCTACGGCACGCCGATCTTCGCCTCCGGCAACGGCCTGATCGAGAAGGCCGGCCCCGAGGGCGGCTACGGCAAGTACATCCGCATCAAGCATTCCAACGGCTACGAGACCGCCTACGGTCACATGTCGGCCTTCGCCAAGGGCATGGAGGCGGGCAAGAAGGTGCGTCAGGGCCAGGTGATCGGCTTCGTCGGCTCGACGGGCCAGTCGACCGGCCCCCACGTCCATTACGAAATCCTGGTCAATGGCCGTTTCGTCGACCCGATGCGCGTGAAGCTGCCGCGCGGCCGCTCGCTCGAGGGCCCGATGCTCGCAAGCTTCGAAAAGGAGCGCGACCGGCTCGAGGGCATGATGAGCGGCCGCGGCGGCGCCATCGCCCGCATGTCGGATGCGACCGGCGGCCCGCTGCAGGTCACCAACCGGTAAGCCGGCAACCGGCTAAGTCCGGCCGGACATCTCCAAACACGATTCGAATTCACGTTGACCGCGCGAGGCCGTTGCGCGGCGTCACAACGTCAAGTTTCGTTTGCCAAAGCGGCGTCAGGGGCGAATACTTTCCAAAAAACGGGAGGTCTCGCCATGAAGAACAGGCTCGCCTGCGCAGCCGTCGTCGCTGCGTTTTTCACCGCATCGAGCGCGTCAGCCGACGGTTGGGAAGTGACAAAACTCGTTCCGGGCTCGCCGTTCCATGGCGTGCACGGGCTCGGCATCGACAAGGCCGGCCACCTGTTCGCCGGCAGCGTCGCCGGCGCAGCGCTCTACGAGGTGGACATCGCCGGCGGTACCGCCAAGGTTGCAATCCCTTCTCCCGTCGGCATGGCCGACGACATCGCGTTCGCGCCTGATGGCACCATGGCCTGGACGGGTTTTTTGGCCGGCGATCTCTATTCACGCAAGGGCGACGGCCCGATCAAGAAGCTCGCATCCGGCCTTCCCGGCATCAACTCGCTCGCCTTCCGCAAGGACGGCAGGCTCTACGCCACCACCGTCTTCCTCGGCGACACGCTCTATGAGATCGACGTCGAGGGCACCAAGCCGCCGCGCCAGATCATGGAGAAAATGGGCGGCCTCAACGGCTTCGAGTTCGGTCCCGACGACAAGCTCTACGGTCCGCTCTGGTTCAAGGGGCAGGTCGCCAAGGTCGACGTCGACAAGGCCGAGCTGACCGTCGTGGCCGACGGCTTCAAGGTCCCCGCCGCTGTGAATTTCGACTCCAAGGGCAATCTCTTCGTGATCGACACCGCGCTCGGCCAGCTCGTCCGGGTCGACACCAAATCGGGCGCCAAGACCATGGTCGCGCAACTGAAGCCTTCGCTGGACAATCTCGCCATCGACGACAAGGACCGCATCTACGTCTCCAACATGGCCGACAACGGCATCCAGGAGGTCGATGCCGCGACTGGCCAGGCCAAGCAGATCATCATCGGCAAGCTGGCGCTGCCCGGCGGCATCGGCGTCACCTCGGAGAACGGCAAGGACACCATCCATGTCGCCGATGTATTCGCCTATCGCACGGTGAATGGGGCGACCGGCGAGGTCACCGAGAAGGCGCGCATGCACGCCGCCGGCACCACGCTCGAATATCCGATGAGCGCGACGGCCAGGGGCAACGATGTGGTCCTGTCGAGCTGGTTCACCGGCACCGTGCAGGTGATCGACGGCAAGACCGGCGCAACGCGCGACATGTTGCACGGCTTCAAGGCGCCGCACGATGCGATCGTGCTCGCGGACGGCAGCATCCTGGTAGCCGAGCTCGGCACCAAGTCGCTGGTCAAGGTGAGCGGCGAACATGGCAAGGACCGCACCACCCTGATCGGCGGCCTCGAGGGCCCGGTTGGCCTCGTCGGCGGGAAGACTGACGAGGTCTACGTCACCGAAGCCTTTGCAGGCACCGTGTCCCGGATCGACAGCAACGGCGAAAAGACCGTCCTCGTCAAGGAGCTGAAAATGCCCGAGGGCATCGCGCGCGGGAGCGACGGCAAGCTGATCGTGGCGGAAGTCGGCGCGAAGCGTCTGATCGAGATCGCGCCGGAGAGCGGCACGGTGACGGAGATCGCGGCTGGTCTGCCGATCGGGCTCACGGGTGCGCCGGGCGGATTGCCGACGCATATTCCGACGGGCGTGGCCGTCGGCGCAACCGGCGTGATCTACGTCAGCTCGGATCTCGAAAATGCGATCTACAAGGTCGTGAAGAAGTAGGAGCCGCCTGCAACGGGACCGGCGGGAACCGGCACGTCGGTTCCCCGGTTAGAGGCTGACCGAAGCCAGCAGGAGGATCGCCCATGACGCGCCTCTCACGCGACGATGTCGTCAAGGCCGTGGACCGCGCCGACGACGTCACCATTGCCCAGATCATCGGAACCGGCGCCACCGCCGAGGAGCTCACCGAGGCCCAGGCCTGGCTCGTCAACGACGAGCCGATGATCAACGACCTGCGCCCGCTGGCGCAGGGCCGGGTGCGCGAGCTGGTGGATATTTTGTCGGAGCTGGAGGAGGATGAGGAGGAAGGCCCGGCCGATCTTGGCGCCGCATCCGCAGTCAGTTGGCGAGCCCGACAAGACGAGGCACCCCGGAGGGAGAGATCTTTCTCCGGGCCTTGTCGTCTCTGAGCGGGTGCACGAGGGCACACGAGGAAACGAGTCTCCGTGTGGTGCCCCCTTCTCTGCAAGGGGAGAGGGAACGGAGAGAAAGTCGCTGTTGGCTGAACACGATTCTGCTTCCAGCGGTTCTTCCTCGGGATCAGCGCTTCTTCATGACGACGAATGAGAGATTCTGGCGGTCCTTGACCTTCCCCTTGGTATCCAAGGCGATTGTCTTCTTCGTGACGGAGTCGGACACGTTGCCGCCGATCAGATCGGCTTCGCCGGGTCTGACGGCCACGACGATATCGCTGTGGCTTTCATAGTCATCCGTTCTGTCGAACAGAGCCTGGGCCTCATCGAACGACATCCCACGAGTCCTTCCGGCTCCGATAATGTCTCCAACCGCCACGACCGCTTCCTTGTCTTTCAGACGGAAGCCCCAATAGGCTTTGCTGGCATCCTGCTGCTGCTGCGCCTTGATCGCCTCGCGAATGTAGGTGCAGTGCATTTGCGAGATCGTGAACGCCGGGGCTTGAATGCCGGCCTGTCTGATCATGTAGGAGATCGTCACCGCCGACCAGAAGTAGACGTCCTTCTCGATGTCCTCCAGTGACGGACGCGCTCCCAGCAGCTTGCAATAGGTATCGCGGACATAGGTCGCGAACGGGACTTCGTTGTCGACGTGTCCGACGTTTCCGGGAACCGATCTGCCCCAAAACTCCCATTCTTTCGTCGCCGCGGCAACGATCGCCGAAGCGGATTTGTCCGGGCTGATGAGTGGTCCTTGCGGCTGCCCATCTCCCGAGAACACCCAGGCATCCTGGCCAAGTTGAATCGCGTGGCCCTCGGGGGGATGATAATTCGCCGGAAACCCGTGAATATGGGAATCTGGCGGCACCCCGTAGGAGGCTATCGGGCGCGCCCGGATCGGCTCCCCCCAACTCGGGTGGGATGTCGGATTGAAGAAGTGGGTCGCCCCCTTGATCTGGCTGGCCGTTCCGCGTGCCCGATTCTGGATGTGATGAAGTGCGATCTGGAAATGCTTGTCCGACGGCTTCGGCAGCTTCTCCCAGGTCCCCAGATCATTGATCGCCGAAAACTGCTTCGGTTGATTGATGACGCCCTGGATTGTCTTCGGGAATTCCGTGCTTGGATAGATCATGCGATTGAAAACGGTATCGATCACGGCACCTATCGCATCCGTAAACATTTGCACCCCAAACTTCTCGTCGAAGTTGCCGACCTCGCTTTCGCCGACCCGGGCCAGGGCATCCACGTCCTGATCCGTGATCGAGACCATCTTTCCGCTGAACTGAATGCCAAAGATCGGATTGTCGGCGTCGGACGGCACGCTCTTCTCGATCTCATGCGCCAGCTTCTTCACTTCCTCGAAGGCCGCGGTGAACTTGTCCACGCAGGTCTGAATCGCCTCCTTGATCGTGGCTGAGCCGTCTTCCTTGAAGATGGCCTTGTTGCGCTTCAGGGACGCCGTCCGCGCCGCATCATCGTCGTAGACCTTCTTAATCACATTCAGCGATGGCTGCGTGGGATCAGCCTTCTCAGCCTGAAGCATCTTGTCGGCTGCACTCGACCCGAACGTACCGTCGTCATTGAAGATGTGCGCGAGATAGAGATCAATCGCGCTCAATCCGTGATCGGTGATCAATCCCTTGAGCAGCGTCGCCGATTTCGCCGCGAGCACGCCGGCAACGACGCATTGCGCCGTCGGGGACGCGATACTCTCCACCGTAAGTCCGGCGAGCTCGGGCAGCGCCAGAAATTTCGTCCATGCTTCTCTCGTGAACCGGTAAGCCCCGAGCGCGACCGCGTCCGCCGGATCATCGGTCTTGACGCTGGTCTCGCTCCATCGATCGCCGCTTTGAACAAACGCCAGCGCGTAGAGGTAGGCTGGATTCGTCCTGTTCAGCTCGGCATGTACAAAGCAGGCATCGGCAAAAGCCGCCTTTTCGACTTCTTTCGGAAACGGCACGTAACCGCCCGATGCCAGAACCTCGACCCCTTCGTCGACAAGGTCTCGCGCAACGACAAACCCCTTCTTGGCATTCGCGTCGACACCGTCCTTTGCACTGACGAAAACCCACGTCACGGGATTGCCGCCGATCATTTCGGTCACGGGATCCTTGGCGCCGGTATCTACCTTTTGGCCGGCAAAGATTTGCAGCTCCAGCCCGTCGAGTTCGACGATCGGAGAGTCCTCCTTGCCGTTCTTGCGCAGGAAACGATCGAATAGAAGCTTCTTGACCTCGGGCATGAACCTGTCTCCCGCAAAACGAATCTCAGGCGAGGAAAACTCGTGTCAAATGCATGTCAGCGAAATATTCCGGAACGACTTGTCGGTCAGGGTATCCGTATCGCGATCGGCAGTTTCGGCCTTCCGCGCTTCGGACATCTTGCTCTTCGCAACCTTAATCGCCGCGCGTGTCGCGACATCGAACTTGCCGGACGCCTTGTCTTTCAGCGTCGGATCGCACAGTGCGAGAATGCCCTGGAGTATCTTCACGCCATTTTCGTCCGCAAAGCGGAACTTCTCAAAGGCCGTCTGGTATCCGCGATCGATTCCGTTCAAGTCGATGCCGCACGGACGCGCTCCCAGGAAGATCTGAACCTCGGCCGCGCTCATGATCTGATTTTTGAGATTCACAAACGGCCTTGCGTTGGGACCACTGCTATTGCCGCCGACCTTCGCTTGCCGGATAGCCTCTCGCGTTGTTGGATCGAAAGTCGCGCTGGTCGGCACGCACAGGTTCGCTTGAATCGTCTGTCCGACGACTTTTGGCGTATTCCGTTCGCTATCGGTCTCTCCTCCTCCCATCGTTTCTACAGGATGGACGGGCGGCAGCGGATCGCGTGGCTTGGCCGGAAGCGACCTGATCAGAGAATCGGCGACGATCGATCTGCGGATTTGATCCGCATTCCCCTTGTCTGCAGGCTCGTTGCCGGCGACACTGTCACGGGTACGCTGGTTGATTAGATCCTCGATGTAGAACGGCGTGCAAATCAGGAGATACTCACGCAGCACATGCACAGCGTCCGGCTGAAACGCGATGTTCTTGCCCAGCTTCTCGCGAAATTGCAGGCGCTTCTGGTGCACGAGAACCTGGACCGTCGACTTCTCGATCTCGAAAAGCAGGCGGGAGTAGTAATTGGTGAAAGAGTTGCTCGCCAGGCCGAACGCCAATCCCGCGATCGCAATCGGCGCGGCGCCCGCGCCAGTCGTGTACAGCAATGCTTCCGTGAAAGTTCTGGTGTCGGTGATTTGGTCGAGAATGGCGGCGCGATTTCGTCGCCGGCTGTTCAGCCAGGCGAGATAGCTGTCGCAGCGGCGATCGATGTCGTTGAAACCCGCTCGCACCAATAGTGACCATCCAGCGCCGCCATACGGCTTCATGTCGCAGACAAATCCGGTCTCGGTGCCGTCGGCGACGACCTGAGACATTCCAGCCTGGGCGCAGAGATAGTTCAGGTACAACGCCATACGACGCGTCTGATCGACGATGTCGTCGGACGGAAGCTCCGTTCCTATTCCCCGTTCGATCAACATCTCTTCGGTCGTGTTGCAGCTGGCTGTCATCAGCGCCAGCACCAGACCCGCAACGATTCCCCAAACGCTACGCATCGACGTAATCCCGCAAGATAAATAGAACCTGTGGCGAGCCCCGATCAAATCGCTCGAGAGGCTTCGCACGCTTGCGGCCATGGAAGCATCGCGTGGATGACAGCTGTGGCCTCGTTGTGTGATCGATCTTGCGCACGGCGTACCTCTCACTTTTCGGATGTTGACGGCCCGACGTCCCAGGGCGCCTGCTCTTGATGCGCCTCCGCCGCCACGTTCAGATTGGCGGTGACGATTGCGAAAGCGCGTTGCACGTCGTCGACCACATCGCGCCGCCGCGTATTGATATTGCGGACAAGGACCCGCCAACCGTCATCTCCGCTGCCACTGGCGGTTTCCCGCCAGAAGCGCAGAATGAAAACCTGATCCGAGAGCGGCTGTTGTGAGCTCATGGGCCGAGCGTCGCATGGTGCGAATTCGGGAGAATTGCGCGATCGTTCCGGGATAGTCGCCGTCTCGTCACGGCAGCTTGTGGCGAGAATTCCGCAGCGATCGCGCCGCGATCACGGCAGAATCACGATGCGGCCGGGCAAGGCAGAGCCCTGCCCGGCCATGGTCAGGCCAAGCCTTGTCAGGTTGCGAAGTCAGATGGAATCGGGACTGCGGCGCTAGTTTACAGCGCGCCGCCTCTCGTCGCGGCTCATCAGCCGTACGCGCAAATGCTGGGCGTCATCGGCGTTATGCAGATTCCTGATCTCGTCAATGATCGCACGTGTCGCCGGAAGCGGAGAAATTCCCAGCTCCTGCTGGATCATGGCGATCCAATGATCGTAGTACCTGATGGCGTCGATACGCCTCTCATCAAGTGCAAGCAAAGTCAGGAGATGCCGAACCAGTTCCTCGCGATAGGGATCGAAGCGCAGCGCGTGACGGGCGAGCAGGATCGCATCATGATAATGGCCACAAAGCCCCAGGTGACGAACGATGGTCATCGCCGACTGCACAAAAAGGGAATGCAATCGCTCGCGCTCCTCCAGTATCCAGTCAGCGTCTTCGCCGTCCAGGAACGGCCCCTCGTAACGGTACAGGACGGCGAGCACCTGCTTCATCGTGGAAGGATCCACCTGCGCCTCAACACCCTTGAGAGCCGCCTGTGCCGCTTCAAGCAGAGCCCAGGTGTCGACGTCCAGCCAAGACGTCCTCTCGAGAATGGTCTCCGAGCCGACGGTTCTGAGGCCATAGCCCTCTCTGTACTCCGGAGCCGACGCGAGCAGCTTTCGCAAGCGCCAGATCGCAGAGTTCACGGTTCGGCGTCCCCTGTCCGTATCGAGCTCCGGCCAAAACAGGTCGATGAGTCGCTCGCGACGGTGCGGACGGTCCGGAAATGTGAAAAGGAAGCCGGCCAATCTCCGTCCTGCTGGACCGAGATCCAACCAAATCTGCTCGTTACCGCGCGCAACCCGGCTGGCCCCCAGCAAACTAACGGTCAACACCGCCGCCCCTCCACGCAAAACACAACAAAAATTGCCTGTGGCGTTCAATCATCACAGCTCGAAATTGCGAGCTCAGTCTAAAATTGTCGGTTGCTCAAAGACTCGCGTGAATTCCTTGAGCTCGCGTCCGCGGGACCGCCGCGCCAACCAAGATGGAATTATGACAACATATCTTATGGTTGTTCAATACCAATTTACAGCCAGAGCGGATAACCGCGGTGCGTGTGGCTTTTCAACGACACAACACTGCGACGATCCGGCCTCCCCCGCAAAAGCGAGAGCCCTCTCCGCGCCGGCGGAGAGGGCTTTGAGGCACTGCAGCGGCACGCTGCAGACGTTATCCCGCGCGCAACCGTGCGAACAATTCCGACGGCATCATACCGAACATGTCGCGAAAGGCCGTGCTGAAATGCGCGGAGCTGGAAAAGCCGGCGCCATGCGCGGCCTCGGTCAGCGATTGGCCTTGTGCGACCGCCCGCGCGGCAGCGCCGATCCGGGACCAGATCCGATAGCGGCGGAGCGGCACACCCGTGACGTCCTTGAACAGATGCAGGAAGCGCGAGGACGAAAGCCCGGCCTTGCGGCCGAGTTCAACAAGCGTGTGCGAACCGCCGGGCTCCTCGCGCATCCGCTTGATGGCGGCGGCAATTCTCGCATCCGGCTGCGCACTTGATCCAATCCCAAGCATGTCGCGGGCTGCTTGCCGCGCGTCCTCAGCTGCGAGGCGTCGATCCGCGATGTCGCCAAACAGCGCGACCACCGACCTCTCGTCGATCATGTCGAACGCGGCCCTCGACCCGACATCCTTCATTCGTGAGCGAAGCGCCTCGATATCGCGCCCGAGGGGATCGACATAGAGGAAGGCCATCCGTCCGGCATCGACGCGGAGATGGTGCAGATTGTTGGGCATGATCAGCACGCTGCGGGTCTGGCGATAAGACGGTGAGCGTGCCCTCGGATGGTCAGCTACGCCTATCCCCCCGTCGAGCGCCACGGCCAGCACGCCGGCTGCATTGCGGTGGGGCGTCAATCCGAAGGCCGGACCGAGATAGAGCACCCGCGCGTCCCAATCGAGCATCCGCGCCTTCTTCGGTCCGCCGCTGGGCGGCGTGCCGATAGCCAGTTCCTGAAAGCCGGGTGGCGAGATCATGCCCTATCATAGCGCACCGGCACCACGCTGCCGAGGACCCGGGAGATCATATCGATGGAGAAAGTTCTGGCGGATGACGCCGCACACATCGCCGCGATCCGCGCCGCCGTCACGCGCTACGCGGCCGCCTGGCAGGCCGGTGACCGCGCCGCGATCGCCGCCTGCTACCACGATGAATTCGTGCTGCACTATGCCGGCCATAACCCGCTCTCCGGCACTCACCATGGCAAGGCGGCCGCGCTTGCCACTCTGGCCGAGGTCGCACGCCGCTCCAACCGAAAACTTCTCGGCATCGATGAGGTGATGGCCGGGCCGGCGCGCGGCGCCATTCTCGCACGGGAATCATTCAGCCGGGACGGTCGCACGGCTGAACTGGAACGGTTGCTGGTCTATGCCGTGCGTGAAGGCCTGCTGAGCGAATGCTGGGTATACGACCGCGATCAGGCCGTGGTGGACGCCTTCTTCGCAGATTGAAAAAAGCCCTCCGCGCGTTTGGCGCGGAGGGCGTTTACTTCATCAATTCAGCTTCCGCTTCGCCACCGGCGCCTCGAACTGGGCAATCTCGGCGGTCTGCGGCGCCTTGCCGTTGAAGGTGAGCACGTTGCCTTCGGACGAGATGGCAACGGCATCGCCGTCCCTGACGTCGCCGGCCAGGATCATCTCGGCGAGCGGATCCTGGAGGTGGCGCTGGATCACGCGCTTGAGCGGCCTTGCGCCATAGGCGGGATCCCAGCCCTTGGCGGCGAGCCAGTCGCGGCCGGCCGTGTCGAGGCTCAGGACGATCTTGCGGTCGGTGAGCAGCTTCTGCAGCCGCGCGAACTGGATCTCGACGATCCGGCCCATCTCGCTGCGCTGCAGGCGGTGGAACAGGATGATCTCGTCGACGCGGTTGAGGAATTCGGGGCGGAAGTGCGCCCGCACCATTCCCATCACCTGCTCGCGCACGGCCGAGGTGTCCTCGCCCTCCGGCTGGTTCACCAGATACTCCGAACCGAGGTTCGAGGTCATGATGATCAGCGTGTTGCGGAAGTCGACGGTGCGGCCCTGGCCGTCGGTCAGGCGGCCGTCGTCGAGCACCTGCAACAGGACGTTGAAGACGTCGGGATGCGCCTTCTCGATCTCGTCGAACAGCACCACCTGGTAAGGCCGGCGTCGCACCGCTTCGGTGAGCGCGCCACCCTCGTCATAGCCGACATAGCCCGGAGGCGCGCCGATCAGCCGCGAGACCGAATGCTTCTCCATGTATTCGGACATGTCGAGGCGGACCATCGCGGTCTCGTCGTTGAACAGGTACTCCGCGAGCGCCTTGGTCAGCTCGGTCTTGCCGACGCCGGTGGGCCCCAGGAACATGAATGAGCCGGTCGGACGGTTCGGGTCCTGCAGGCCCGCGCGCGAGCGGCGCACGGCGGTTGCGACCGCGCGCACGGCCTCGGCCTGGCCGACGACGCGCCTGCCGAGCTGCTCCTCCATCTTCAGGAGCTTCTCCTTCTCGCCCTCCAGCATCTTGTCCACGGGCACGCCGGTCCAGCGCGAGACAACCTGCGCGATGTGGTTGGCGGTGACCGCCTCCTCCATCATCTCGCCGGAGCTTTCGCGCGCCTCGATATCCGCAAGCTGCCTCTCGAGCTCGGGGATCCGGCCATAGGCCAGCTCGCCGGCCTTCTGGAATTCGCCGCGACGCTGTGCATTGGCGAGCTCGACACGCAAGCCGTCGAGCTCGGCCTTCAGCTTCTGGGCATCGGAGAGCTTGTTCTTCTCCGCGCTCCAGCGCGCCGTCAGCGCAGCCGACTTCTCCTCGAGCTCGGCGAGGTCCTTCTCCAGGGTCTGGAGCCGGGACTTGGAGCCGGGATCGCTTTCCTTCTTCAGCGCCTCCTGCTCGATCTTGAGCCGGATGATCTCGCGGTCGAGCGAATCCAGCTCTTCCGGCTTGGAATCGACCTGCATCTTCAACCGCGCCGCGGCCTCGTCCATGAGGTCGATCGCCTTGTCGGGCAGGAAGCGGTCGGTGATATAGCGGTTGGACAGCGTCGTCGCGGCCACGAGAGCGGAATCGGTGATCCGCACGCCGTGGTGCTGCTCGTACTTGTCCTTCAGGCCGCGCAGGATCGAGATGGTGTCCTCGACCGAGGGCTCGCTGACGAAGATCGGCTGGAAGCGCCGCGCCAGCGCGGCATCCTTCTCGACGTGCTTCTGGTACTCGTCGAGCGTGGTCGCGCCGATGCAATGCAGTTCGCCGCGGGCGAGCGCCGGCTTGAGCAGGTTGGAGGCGTCCATCGCGCCGTCGCCCTTGCCCGCGCCGATCAGCGTGTGCATCTCGTCGATGAACAGGATGAAGGTGCCCTCGCTGCCGGTAACCTCCTGGAGCACGGCCTTCAGCCGTTCCTCGAACTCGCCGCGATACTTCGCGCCGGCAATCAGCGAGCCGAGATCGAGCGACAGCAGCTTCTTGTCCTTCAGGCTCTCCGGCACGTCGCCATTGACGATGCGCAGCGCAAGGCCCTCGGCGATGGCGGTCTTGCCGACGCCGGGCTCGCCGATCAGGACGGGGTTGTTCTTGGTTCGACGCGACAGCACCTGGATGGTGCGGCGGATCTCCTCGTCACGGCCGATGACCGGATCGAGCTTGCCGTCGCGCGCCGCCTGGGTCAGGTCGCGGGCATATTTCTTCAGCGCGTCATAGGCATTCTCGGCCGTCGCGCTGTCGGCCGTGCGGCCCTTGCGCAACGCCTCGATCGCCGCGTTGAGATTTTGCGGGGTGACGCCGCCCTTATTGAGGATCGTGCCCGCCTCGCTGGTCTTCTCCAGCGTGAGCCCGAGCAGCAGCCGCTCGACGGTGACGAAGCTGTCGCCGGCCTTCTCGCCGGCCTTCTCGGCCGCGTCGAAGGTGCGGGCGAGTTCGGGCGCCAGATAGATCTGCCCGGCGCCGCCGCCGCTGACCTTCGGCACCTTGTTCAGGGCGTCCTCGGTCGCCTTCAGAATTGCACGGGAATTGCCGCCGGCGCGGTCGATCAGGCCGGAAGCGAGGCCCTCATTATCGTCCAGCAGGACCTTCAGCACGTGCAGGGTGGAAAACTGCTGGTGTCCCTCGCGCATCGCAAGCGACTGCGCAGACTGGACGAAACCCCTGGAGCGTTCGGTATATTTGTCGATATTCATCTTTCTGTCCCTCGGCCTGCCATCGGGGCCCCTAAGGCACCCCAAACGGCATCTTCATTGGGTTTCCAATTACCGCATTGACGTTTCTCAACCGGTAACGGTCGCATTTTGCCGACGTTGCCGCCGGCCTGACGCAGATGTGGGAAGCAGATTGCGGATGCGAAAGAGGCGACTTCACAATTTCGTGCGTTGGTGGGCGGGGTTGGCTCGGATCGGCCGAATCCCTTAAGTAGCGGCATGACCCCTACCGCAAAGTCCGCCAGCCACACCGCCGAGATCACCGGCCTCTACCGCTACCCGATCAAGGGCCTGACGCCCGAACGCCTGTCGCGGGTCCCTTTGCGGGCCGGCCAGACCCTACCCGCGGACCGCCGCTACGCGATCGAAAACGGCCCGAGCGGATTCGACCCTGATGCGCCCGAATGGAAGCCGAAAATCCAGTTTCTGATGCTCGCTCGCAATGAGCGGCTGGCACAGCTCGACAGCCGCTTCGACGACGCCACCAATGTGCTGACGATCCGCAAAGACGGCCAGACCGTCGCCAGCGGCGACCTGGAGACCGCAACCGGACGTGCCGCAATCGAGCGCTACTTCACGGAGAATTTTCAGCCCGAGCTGAAGGGGCCGCCCAAGGTTCTGTCCGGCCGCGACCACAGCTTCTCCGACGTCGCCCGCAAGGTCGTCTCCATCATCAATCTCGACAGTGTCCGTGCCATCGAGGCCATGCTGGGCGGCGTTGCCGTGCATCCGTTGCGCTTCCGCGCCAATCTCTACGTGAAGGGCTGGCCGGCCTGGTCGGAGCTCGATCTCGTCGGCCAGACGCTTGCGATCGGGCAGGCCCGGCTGAAGGTGGTCAAGCGCATTGTGCGCTGCCCCGCCACCAACGTCGATCCCGAGACGGGCAAGCGCGATCTCGAAATCCCGCCCACGCTCTCGCGCACGCTCGGCCACATGGACTGCGGCATCTATGCCGAGGTGATCGAAGGCGGCGAGATCGGTGTGGGCGACGCGGTTGCGGTGGAAGAACCGAAGCTGCTGTGAGAGCCACGTTGCCGTAGCGTGGGTTACGCCAGCGACCGCGCTTCGCGCGCCCGCCAGCCAACCCATCCTACGCGCCTCACCTCAATTCGGCATCACATACGCATAGATCTTCCCGCGCGAGACCGGCGCCTCGCGGACGCGGTTGCCGTTGTTGCCGGAGATCATGATCGGATTGCCGTGCGCGTCGATGCCGGTGATGACCCCGACATGGCCGCCACGGCTGCCACGCGACATCACCGCGATGGCGCCGACCTGCGGACCGGAGACGCGGGTGCCGTAGCGCGCGAACGAGCTCGCCATGTCGGATCCCGTGCCCTGATGTCCGGTCTTCTGCAGCACCATGTTCATGAAGCGCGCGCACCACAGACTGCCGCGCCCGGTCGGATTGCTGCCGACATAGCGGCGCGCCTCCGAGACGAGGCCCGATCCGCCGCCAAAGCCGCCGCCACTCATGCCGTTGCTGGCCATGCCGCCGTTCGCGCTGGCGGCCATTCCATCGCCATCGCGCATGGCCATTCGACGGACACCGCTCGTGGCCATGCGACCGCTGCGTCTAATGATCGTTTCACCATTGCCGCTCATGGCAATGCC
This sequence comes from Bradyrhizobium tunisiense, assembly GCF_042263385.1. Lineage (NCBI taxonomy): Bacteria > Pseudomonadati > Pseudomonadota > Alphaproteobacteria > Hyphomicrobiales > Nitrobacteraceae > Bradyrhizobium > Bradyrhizobium tunisiense. The sequence goes on along the minus strand of NZ_JBHLEV010000003.1, from coordinate 444,961 downwards.
TGGGCTGTTGGCGTTCGGATCATAGCTGGCAAAGGTGTTGCCGAACCCGTTCGCCTGCAGCTGCGCCGCGCTGCGCTCGAAGCGCGAGCTGCGTGCGTGGTGGCGGTGATGATGATGTCTGGCGTGGTGCACGTAAGCGTGCCGCTCTGCGCTATGACGATGATACGGCCGCGCTGAGGCCGGAGAGACGAACGCGGCGACCGCCGCGAGGAAGATCGCCAGCGCGACAACACGACGCGACAGGCGAGACGCAAACAACTCGAACATTCTTCATCCTTCGTTGACACCCCACTTCCCGATCGGCCCGTGCGGCGGCCGACATCCGCTTTGCGTATCAGAATCCTGATGTGGCGAGATCAAGACGCGTTCTGGAAGATTTTGCGCGCAGGTTAACGGATGTTAGAACTCACATGCGTGAACTGCAGCACGGCATTCCAATGCCGCAACACCCTCAGAGAGAAAACCCGATGCCTTACGCCGTCACGGAGGACAAGTGCCGTCTCTATTTCGAAGAAACAGGCAGCGGCACGCCGATCATCTTCCTGCACGAATTCGCGGCCGACTACACCAATTGGGAGCCGCAGATGCGCTACTTCTCGCGCAGCCATCGCTGCATCACCTATTCGGCGCGCGGCTACACGCCCTCGGACGTGCCCGAGGGCGAAGTCTACGGCTACACGCATTTCTACAGCGACGCGCTCGCGGTGCTCGATCATCTCGGGATCGAGCGCGCGCATCTCGTCGGCCTGTCGATGGGCGCCTACTCGTCGCTCCAGATCGGATTGAACGCGCCGCAGCGCGCATTGTCGATGACGCTGGCCGGCGTCGGCTCCGGCTCGGAGCTCGAGAACCTCGACGCCTGGCGCCAGCAGTGCCGCGCCAATGCCGAGCAGTTCGAGACGCTGGGATCAGTGGAAGTGGCAAAAGTCACGCGCGAAGCGCCGAGCCGGATTCCCTTCCTGGTGAAGGATCCGCGCGGACACGCCGATTTCTACGCCGCGCTGGCGCGGCATGACGCGAAGGGATCGGCGCGCACGATGCGCGGCTTCCAGGGCTGCCGTCCCTCGATCTACACGATGGCGGATGCGATCAAGAAGGCGACGACGCCGGCGCTGATCATCTGCGGCGACGAGGACGATCTATGCGTTGGGCCGAGCCTGTTCCTGAAGAAGCATCTGCCAGCGGCGGGGCTGGCGATGTTTCCGAAGTCAGGCCACGTGCTCAATCTCGAAGAGCCCGCGCTGTTCAACGAAAGCGTGGAACGCTTCGTGACGCTGGTGGAAGCAGGAAGATGGCCGGCGCGCGATCCGAGGTCGCTGGCTCCGCACTAGCTGTCATTCCGGGGGCGCTCGGAGAGCGAACCCGGAACCTCGAGATTCCCAGGTGCGCAATTGCGCACCGTAGTTCGGCACGTCGTGCCGCCCCGGAATGACGGCAAGACTACTTCCCGCCGCCGCGGCTCAGCAGAAACACGCCCTGCTCGCCGAACATGTTCCACACCCACCAGGGCAGGTTCAGCGGCACCGGGCGGCCGTAGAGATCGAGCGCCACCGAACGCTCCATCTTGACGTTGATCTCGTCGCAGAGCTGCACGAAATCCTTGATGGTGCAGAAGTGGATGTTGGCGGTGTCGTACCAGGTCGCCGGCAGGTTCTCGGTGCGCGGCATGTGACCGCCGACCAGGAGCTGGAGCCGCATCTTCCAGAAGCCGAAATTCGGGAACGAGACGATGGCGCGGCGGCCGATGCGCAGCAGGTTCTCCAGCACGACACGCGGCTGCCGCGTCGCCTGCAGCGTCTGCGACAGGATCACGTAGTCGAAGGCGTCATCCGGATAATTGACGAGGTCGGTGTCGGCATCGCCCTGCACCACAGCAAGACCCTTGGCCACGCAGCGGTTGACGCCCTCGCGCGACAGCTCGATGCCGCGGCCGTCGATGCCGCGGGTCTCCAGCAATTGAAGAAGATCGCCCTCGCCGCAGCCGACGTCGAGCACCTTCGAGCCCGGCTTGACCATCTCGGCGACCAGCCGATGATCCGCGCGAAAATCACCGGACTGCCCGGTCGCAACGCCGCCGAGCGGCAAGACCTCCTGCACCGACATGCTAGCTACCCTTCAGTCCGCGGGCCTTGCCTGCCGATTGCAGGAAGGCGCGGGAGATGTCGAAGAATTCGGGAACGTCGAGCAGGAAGGCGTCATGCCCGCGATCGGTCTCGATCTCGGCGAACGACACCCGCGCGCTCGAGGCGTTCAGCGCGTGCACCAGCGCGCGCGATTCCGAGGTCGGAAACAGCCAGTCGCTGGTGAAGGAGACGACGCAGAAGCGGGTCTTGATATCGGCGAACGCCTTCGCCAGCACGCCGCCATGGTCGGCGGCGATGTCGAAATAATCCATCGCGCGCGTCAGATAGAGGTAGGAATTGGCATCGAACCGCTCGACGAAGGAGGAGCCCTGGTAGCGCAGATAGGACTCGACCTGGAAGTCGGCATCGAACGAGAAGGTCGGCAGCTCGCGGTCCTGCATGCGCCGGCCGAACTTGCGATGCAGCGCTGCATCCGAGAGATAGGTGATGTGCGCCGCCATGCGCGCCACCGCGAGCCCGCGATGCGGGTGGATGCCGTGATCGGCATAGCCGCCGCCGTGCCAGTCGGGATCGGCCATCACCGCCTGGCGCCCGAGCTCGTGGAAGGCGATGTTCTGCGCCGAGTGCCGCGTCGCGCAGGCGATCGCCAGCGCGGAGAACACACGGGCAGGATAAGCGGCGGTCCATTGCAGCACCTGCATGCCCCCCATCGAGCCGCCGACGACCGCGAACAGCGCGTCGATGCCGAGCCGGTCGATCAGCATGGCCTGCGCGCGCACCATGTCGGGGATGGTGATGACAGGGAAATCCAGGCCCCAGACCTTGCCGGTTGCAGGATTGATCGACGCGGGCCCGGTCGAGCCCATGCAGCCGCCGATCACGTTGGAGCAGATGATGAAGTAATGCTTGGGATCGATGGGGCGGCCGGGACCGACCAGCGTCTCCCACCAGCCGGGCTTGCCGGTGACGGGATGCACGTTGGCGACATGCTGATCGCCGGTCAGCGCATGGCAGATCAGAATGGCATTGGAGCGATCGGCGTTGAGCTCGCCATAGGTCTGGTAGGCGATCTGGAACGGGGTGAGATCTACGCCGCAATCGAGCCGCAGCGGCTGCTCGGTGCCGAAATGCGCGACCTGCGAGCTCGGATGATCCACCTCGTGCGACCGCTCGTCGGCGCTGATCGCAGGACTCGGTATCGACTTGACGCCACCCATCTGACCATCGACCTCGTTTGCGATCGAACCTCGATCGCCACTTGCATCAGGCCATGAAAAACCCGGCCTGAACGATAGGTTCGGCCGGGATCGAAAGCGTCCCCGGCCTGTTTAGCGAGTTTTTTAACGTGGCTGCAAGCCGGCCGGCTCAAATGACCACGGAACGGGCAAACGCTACCGTCTTGGGCGGTTTTCGTCAAGTCGCGGACCGGATCGGGCTGATTGGTCTCCGTCGCGCGGGCCAAAAAGGACGTCATTTCTCTTTGCTTTCGCCGCCCCGACTGCCTAATCAGGATATCCCCCATCGGAACGATCGACAGTCCAAGCCATGTCCCAACGTCCGCCCGCGCCACCATCGCTGCAGGAACTTCGCAAGGAGATCGACGCGATCGACGAGGGCATGCATCGCCTGCTGATGCAGCGCGGCGACATCATCGACCGCCTGATCCAGGTGAAGCAGACCCAGGAGGTGGGCTCGGCGTTCCGTCCGGCGCGCGAGGCCGCCATGATGCGCGAGCTCGTGCAGCGTCATCGCGGCATCCTTCCGCTCGACACGGTCGAGAGCATCTGGCGCGTCATCATCTCGACCTTCACTTATGTGCAGGCGCCGTTCTCGGTGCATGCCGACGTCTCGGTGAGCGAGCCTGCGATGCGCGATTCCGTGCGCTTCAATTTCGGATTCACCGTGCCCTACGTCGCGCATTTCAGCGCGCAGGCCGCGGTCGAAGCGGTGGCGAAGTCCAAGGGCGATTTGGCGCTGGTCTCGGCCACGTCCAGCCGCACGCCGTGGTGGCTGGAGCTGGAAGCGGACGGCGCGCCGAAGATCATCGCGCGGATGCCCTTCATCGAGCGTGCCGACCATCCTGCAGCCCTGCCGGTGTTCGCGATCTCGCGCGTCGCCGATAGCGCCCTGGTGACGGAGGTCGAGACCTTCAGCGTGCGCGTCTCGGGGTGGAACGCCGAGGTCGCGCGCGCCCTGTCGCCGCTCGCCGAGATCGTGGCGGTGCCCGATACCGCCTTCGACGGCGCGGCATTGCTGGTCTCGGTCACGGGTGCGACCAGCATCGACAAAATCAGGGCTGCCCTGATCGAGGCGGGGGCCTCGGTGCGTTCCACGGCCCTCGTCGGCAGCCACGCAACGCGCTATACGGTGCCCCCGACCGGGGCGAAATCGTAAACCGCGCGCCGCGCCCCGCCATTTTCGGAGTTGAAGATGTCCCGCCCCGTGCCGAATCCCGGCATTCTCGATATCGCGCCCTACACGCCCGGCAAGAGTCCGGTCGCCGAGCCGGGCCGCAAGGTGTTCAAGCTCTCCGCCAACGAGACGCCGTTCGGGCCCTCGCCCAAGGCGATCGAGGCGTTCAAGCGCGTAGCGGACCATCTGGAGGATTATCCGGAAGGCACTTCGCGCGTACTGCGCGAGGCGATCGGCCGCTCCTTCGGGCTCGATCCCAACCGCATCATCTGCGGCGCCGGCTCGGACGAGATCCTCAATTTGCTCGCCCACACCTATCTCAGCCACGGCGACGAGGCGATCTCGACCACGCACGGCTTCCTGGTCTACCCGATCGCGACCATGGCGGTCGGCGCCAAGAACGTGGTCGCGCAGGAGACCAACCTCACCTGCGACGTCGACGCCATCCTGAAAGCCGTGACGCCGAAGACAAAGCTGGTCTGGCTTGCAAACCCCAACAATCCGACCGGGACCTATGTGCCGTTCGACGAGGTCAAGCGGCTGCGTGCCGGCCTCCCCTCGCACGTGCTGCTGGTGCTCGATGCCGCCTATTGCGACTACGTCTCCCGCAACGATTACGAAATGGGAATCGAGCTCGTCGCCACCACCGAGAACACGGTGGTGACGCACACGTTCTCGAAGATCCACGGCCTCGCCGCGCTGCGCATCGGCTGGATGTTCGGCCCCGAGCACATCATCGACGCGGTCAACCGCATCCGCGGCCCGTTCAACGTGTCGACGCCGGCGATGTATGCCGCGGTCGCCGCGATCGAGGACACAGCGCACCAGGCGATGTCGAAGCAGTTCACCGAGACCTGGCGCAATTGGCTCACCGAGGAGATCGGCAAGCTCGGGCTGAAGGTGACGCCGAGCGTCGCCAATTTCGTGCTGATCCACTTCCCGACCGACAAGGGCAAGACGGCCGACGACGCCGACGCCTTCCTCACCAAGCGGGGCCTCGTGCTGCGCGGCTTGAAGAACTACGGCCTGCCGCATTCGCTGCGCATGACCATCGGCACCGAGGAAGCCAACCGTCTCGTGGTCGATGCCTTGCGCGACTTCGTGGCCGGCAAATGAGCGCAGATCCGCACTTCCAGCGTGTCGCGCTGATCGGTTTCGGCCTGATCGGCGGCTCGATCGCGCGCGCTGCGAAGCTTCAGGGCCTGGCCGGCGAGATCGTCACCACCGCGCGCTCGGAGAAGACGCGCGCGCGTGTGCTCGAGCTCGGCATCGTCGACCAGGTCGTGGCAACGAATGCGGAAGCGGTGAAGGATGCCGATCTCGTCATCCTCTGCATTCCCGTCGGGGCCTGCGGACCTGTGGCCCAGGAGATCGCCGCGCACCTGAAGCCCGGGGCTATTGTCTCCGACGTCGGCTCGGTCAAGGGCGCCATCGTCAGGGACATGGCGCCGCATCTGCCGAAGACCGTTCATTTCGTGCCGGCGCACCCCGTGGCCGGGACCGAGCATTCGGGGCCGGATTCGGGTTTCGCCGAGCTCTTCATCAACCGCTGGTGCATCCTCACCCCGCCCGAAGGCGTCGATGCCGCGGCCACCGATCGCCTGCGCGCGTTCTGGGCGGCGATGGGCGCCAAGGTCGAGATCATGACGCCGGATCATCACGATCTCGTGCTCGCGATCACCAGCCATCTGCCGCATCTGATCGCCTACACCATCGTCGGCACCGCCGACGAGCTGGCGCAGGTGACGGAATCCGAGGTCATCAAGTTCTCCGCCGGCGGTTTTCGCGACTTCACCCGCATCGCTGCCTCCGACCCGACGATGTGGCGTGACGTCTTCCTCGCCAACAAGGAAGCCGTGCTGGAGATGCTCGGCACCTTCACCGAGGACCTCGCAAAGCTCACCCGCGCAATCCGCCGCGGCGACGGCGAAGCGCTGTTCGACCACTTCACCCGCACCCGCGCCATCCGCCGCGGCATCGTCGAGATCGGTCAGGATTCGGCCGCGCCGGACTTTGGGCGGCAGCATGGGGCGCTGAAGAAGCCGTAACCCTCCGTCATTCCGGGGTGTCCGCAGGGCGAACCCGGAATGACGACAAAATCAATCAATACAGCGGCGGGATCTGGCCGACCTTGACCGGGCCGAGCAGCACGGCGCCGTCGACGAATTTCAGCGGGAAGCTGCGCGCCTTCTTGCCTTCCAGCGTGCTCTCGGTGCCGATCGAGTTGATACCCGCGGCGACGCCGGCATTGGCGTTCTGCTTGATCACCTTGCCGAGGCCAGGCACGGCCCGGTCGAGCGCGCCGAAGAGATTGTTGAGGTCCTGCGACTTCACGCCGGGCGCAACGCGATCGAGCGTTGCCTGCGGCACGCCCTCCTCCAGCATCTTCTCGATGCCGAGCGCCGGGATCACCCGCTCGAGGCCCGTCACCGTCATCTGCAATTCGCCGTCGAGCCGGCCGTTGGCCGAGATGCCGAGCGTACCGGCCGCGATCGCGATCATCTCGCCCTGCTGGATCCGCGACTGCACGATCTCGATATGACCGCCAGCGGCCTGGATCTCGCGGAAACGCTGCGGCCAGGGCTTTGGCGTGAGGTCGGAGAGGCCGGTGATCTTGGCGCGCGTGTCGGCCTCGAAAGGCTCGGCGAGCAGGGGATGAACGCCCTGGATGCTGCCTTGCGCGACGTGAAGCGTCGTCTCGATGACCGGATGGTCGGACCTCGATCCCTCCGCGAGACGGCCGTGCAGTTCGACCTGCCTGGCGCGCGCGAGCGGCACCTGCACGCTGCCGTCGAGCCGGTTGAGGCTGGGATCGTCGAACACGATGGAGGCCCGATCCGGCACGGCAGGGAGGCCCACCACGCTGCTGCGGCCCTTGCTCCAGTTCACCACGAAGGTGTTTTGCGTCACGCCGTCGGTCAGCGTCGCGGGCGCGGAGAATTCGGCGATGACGAGCTTGGGATCGTAGACCTGGGCGACGACAAGGATGTTGTCGAGCTTCGCCGTGAACGGCGTCTTGCTCGCGTTCTGCGAGACCAGGGCGACGCTGGCGCCGGAGCACTGGACCTCGAAACGGAACGGGAAGCCGGCGATCGAGCGCTTGGCGCAATCATAGATGCGACCGGCCTTGGCCTCCTGCGCCCGCCAGGCGTCGGCGGCGATTTCGGCCTGCGAGGCCGCATAGAACCAGAATCCGGTCCAAGCGACGGCGAGGATCAGGACGAGAACGGGTGCGATGAAAAGGCCCCAACGGGAGCGGCGGCGGCCTGCGGCAACGGTCATATTGGACATGCGGCGACCCTTTGATCCCAGATTCAGGCAAATGTAAGCGAGGCGCGCCTGCGACAAAAGGCGGAGAAATTGCTTCGCTTGGGCGCAGGGTTCTGCTAGCCGTGCCCGAAATGTCGGAAATCACCCTCCCCTCCGTCACCACAGCCAAAGGCGACCTCTGGGTGTTCGGCTACGGCTCGCTGATGTGGCGGCCGGGCTTCGCATTCGACGAGCGCGTCCCGGCGCGGCTGGTCGGCGAGCACCGCGCGCTCTGCGTCTACTCCTTCGTGCACCGCGGCACGCCGGAGAGGCCGGGTCTGGTGCTCGGGCTCGACCGTGGCGGCGCCTGCCGCGGCATCGCCTTTCGCGTCGCTGAGAAGAACCGCGCTGAGGTCGTCTCATACCTGCGTGCGCGCGAGCAGGTCACCTCGGTCTATCGCGAGGTGATGCGCTCGGTATGGCTGGAGAACGATGCGCGGCAGCGCGTCTCCGCGCTCGCCTATGTCGTCGATCGCGGCCATGTCCAATATGCCGGCCGGCTGTCGCTCGCCGAGCAGCACCGCTATGTCATCCAGGGCCACGGCCAGTCCGGCGCGAACCGCGACTACGTGACGGCGACGGTGAAGGCGATCGAGGCCGAAGGCTTTCGCGACGCGCAGCTGCATCAGCTTGCATTGATGCTGCATGGTGATGCGCATTCCCTGCACGCGCCGGCGCCGACCGAAGATCGAGAGAACCGCTAGCTCTCGGATGGAGCATAGCTCGGCGAGGAGCCGATCAATTGCTCCTGCTCTTTCCGCCCCGCCTCGACGAGACGGCCGGTCGCGTCCTCGATGGCCGTCTGCACGCGGGAGAGAAACTGGTCCTTCGGCAGGCCCGGCGGCAACGGATCGAGGAATTCCACGACCAGCGTGCCGGGATAGCGCATGAAGGTACGGCGTGGCCAGAACAGGCCGGAGTTGAGCGCGATCGGCAGGCACGGCACGCCGCAAGACGAGTAGATCTGCGCATAGCCGGTCTTGTAATCGGGCGGTGCGCCCGGTGCGCGGCGCGTGCCTTCCGGAAAGATGACGAGCTGCTTTCCGCTGCGCACCGCCTCACGCGCGCGGCGCGTCATGTCGAGCAGCGCCTTCACGCCGGCATTGCGGTCGATCGCGATCATTCCGGTCTTGACCAGGAACTGACCGAACACCGGGATCTGCATCAGCTGACGCTTGAGGATGAAGATCGGCCGGTCGAAGAAGCCCGGCAGCACGAACGTTTCCCAGAACGACTGGTGCTTCGCAACGATCACGAGCGGCCCCTGCGGAATCTTCTCGACACCGCGAAACTCCACCTTGATGTTGCAGACAACCCGCATCAGGACCAGCGTCGCCTTCGCCCACCATTGCGCCACCGTCAGCATCGCGCGCGGCGGCAATGCGAAGGTCGGCAGCGCCACGATCGCGAGGCACACCAGCACGGCGTAGAACAGCACGTTGAACACGAGCGAGCGCAGGAAAATCAGGAACATCGATGATCCGATTAATTTGCCAATCAGTTGGCCTGTGCAGTGTTGGGCCGCTTCGGCTGCACGCTTGCAGGCTGCTCCGATATCTCGGGCGAAAGGTCAATCCCGAAATTCTCCAGCCTGACCCTGAGCTCGGCCGCAACGTACTTGACATATTCCGACAACAGCAGCCGCAAGGTGGACGCCGACGTCCACCAGGGCTCCTCGCGCCATTTGTCGCCGACCACCGCGAACGGGATCAATGTCGTCTTCGGCATCGCATGGGCGAACTCCACCAGCGCGCGCGGCATGTGATAGTTCGAGGTGACCACGATCAGCGATTGGAAGCGGCGCCCCTCGGCCCAGCGCCGCGCCTCCGCCGCATTGCCGCGGGTCGAGAGCGCAGTACGGTCCAGATCGACGCAGCAGGTCATGAAGGACTGGTTCTCCGGCAGGGTCCGGGAGATGTCGTTCGCCGTGGAGGTCGGATGCACGCCGGAGATCAGCAGCCGCCTGCCGTAGCCGGCAGCGAGCAGCTCCATGGCATCCGACACCCGCGAGGAGCCGCCGGTCAGGACCACGATGCCGTCCGCCTTGCGGCCCGGCGCGATCTCGGCGCCGCGCAATTGCGACAGGAATGCGATGAAACCCGCCGCAGCGACGACGAAGGCGAACGCAATCGTCGACACCAATGCCGCGCGCAGCCAGCCGCGCGGCAGGTTCGGCGATCGTTCGTCGGTCGGCGAGGTCATGTGATGTCGGTGATCCCTTCCCTGAGGTGATTTTATGACGTTTTGACGCGAAGTGGAGTCCTGCGGATGTGACGAACGCTCGGGCTGCGAGCTGGGTCACCCTCTCCAACACGGGGAGAAGGAAGAAGAGCGAGCTCAATCCACATCATTCAACGTCGCAAACAGCGTCTGGCGCGCGGCCACTGCGGTGATGGCGCCGATCAGCACGGCCTGGACCGCGAGCACGATGTAGCCGGATGGCCGGAGCGAGAAAGTGCCGAGCAGGGCGGCGAACTGGTCGCCCACGGGGGTACCGGAAAACCAGCCGGCAATCGACTCGGAGAAGCCGAACACCAGCATGGCGGCACCGCCGCCGATCAAGCCCCCCTCGAGCCCTAGCCGGAGGAAATGACGCAGGAAGTGGTTGGCGATGTAGCGGTCGCCGGCGCCGACGAAATGCAGCACCTCGACGATCGGACGGTTCGCCGCCATGGCGCCGCGGGTCGCGAACGAGACGGAGATGATGGTGGCGATGATGACCAGCGCGAGGATGCCGAGACCGGCGAGCACGGTGGCATTGGTCATCGAGCGCATCCGCTCGATCCAGGCGCGGTGATCGTCGACGCTGGCGCCCGGCGCGACCTGGGTCACGCGCGCGCGCAAGGTGCCGAGATCGAGTGAGGTGCCGGGCTGCACGCGCGCGATGATCATGCGCGGCACCGGCAGATCGTCCATCGACAGCCCGGTGCCGAGCCAGGGCTCGAGCAGCTTGCCGCTCTCCTCCCTGCTGAACGGCTTGACCTCGACGATGCCGGCCTGCGCGCGCATCGCCTCCGTCACCGCTGCGGTGTCGCGCTCGAGATCGCGGCCGGCCTGTGGGCGAACCTGGATGGTGATCTCGCTCGCAACGTCCGACTGCCATTCGGCGGCCGAGGCGCTGACCAGCAGCACCGTGCCCGTGGTCATCGAGGCGAGGAAGGTCATGATGGCGACGACGGCGACCAGCGCGCGACCGTGGATCGAGGCGCGCGGCACGATCGGCGACATGTTGCGCGCCTTGGCCGGGAGCTGCGGACGCTCCTGTCCGAGATCGACCAGCACGCCGCGCTCGTCGGTCCTACTCATAGACGTGCAACCGTCCCTGGTGCAGCACGAGGCGCCGTGCCTCGTACTGATCCATCAGCCCGATGTCGTGGGTCGCGATGATCACGGCGGTGCCCGATTTGTTGAGCTCGATGAAGAGCCGCAGCAGGCGGCGTCCGAGCGTCGGATCGACGCTGCCGGTCGGCTCGTCCGCGAGCAGCAGCTGCGGCCGCGAGATCACGGCGCGCGCGATCGCGGCGCGCTGCTTCTCGCCGCCCGACAGGATCGGCGGCAGCGCGTCCATGCGCTCACCGAGCCCGACCCATCGCAACAAATCGATCACCTCCTTGCGATAGCTCGACTCGCTGCGCCCCATGACGCGGAACGGCAGCGCGACGTTCTCATAGGTCGTCATGTGATCGAGCAGACGGAAATCCTGGAGCACGATCCCGATGCGCTTGCGCAAATCGGCGATCTCGTCCTTGCCGAGCTGCGAAATATCATGACCAAACAGATTGACGAGGCCCCGCGTCGGCCGATGCGACAGGAACAACAGGCGCAGCAGCGAGGTCTTGCCGGCGCCGGACGGGCCGGTGAGGAACTGGAACGAATGCGCCGGGATCTGGAAACTGAGGTCGCGCAGGATCTCCGGCCCCAGACCGTAACGCAATCCGACATTTTCGAACCGAACCAAGCTCAGCTCCGTTCGAGAGGGGGCGGGGTCGCACTGCTGCTCCGCCATACGCGATCAACGGGTTTTGCCGCCGTTATGGTTTCCGGTTCGTTAACGGTCGCGCTGTAGCATACATGGTCAAGTCCTCGGTTCATGCATCAAGGCTCGTCCATGCATATCGTCTGCCCCCATTGTATGACATCCTACGCCATCAAGCTTGCGAGCCTTGGGGCGAACGGACGGGCGGTCCGTTGTTCCCGCTGCAAGGAGACCTGGATCGCCCATGCCGAGGATGCCATCGAGGAGGCATCCGTCCCGGCCATGGCCGCTGCCAGCCAGGCCGACGACCAGTCCGACCTTGCCGAGCAGTGGAACTCCTATGCCAAGGACGACGGGGCGTCTGATGCGCCTGTCGTCGACAGCCCCTCGATCGCCAGCGACTGGCCCGATGAAGAGGCCAAGGAAACCGAGGACGAGTGGTCAGTGGCGGCGCGCGAGGCCGAAGAGGAGGTCGTCGGCGCGCAGCATCAATCCTGGTTCCGCGGCCTGTTCGGCCGCCGCGGCGCGCGGGTCAGCCGCCCGGCCGCCACCATTGCTCCGCGTAAATCCTATTTCGGCCTCCCGACCGCCTGCGCCGCCATGGGCGCGCTGGTGCTGGCGCTGGTCATCTGGCGCGGCGACATGGTGCGGCTGCTGCCGCAGACGGCGGCGTTCTACAAGATGGTCGGGCTCGAGGTGAACCTGCGCGGCCTCGCCTTCAAGGACGTGAAGCTGTCCAGCGAGACAGTGGACGGTAAGCTGGTGTTGGTGATCGAGGGCATGATCGTCGGCGAGGGCAAGAAGCCGCTCGACATCCCGCGGCTGCGCTTTGCCGTGCGCGACGGGCAAGGCGCCGAGATCTACGCCTGGAACACGGTGCTGGAGCAGACCGTGCTGCGGCCCGGCGAGCGCGCCTTCTTCCGCTCTCGCCTCGCCTCGCCGCCGCCGGAGGGCCGCAATATCGACGTTCGCTTCTTCAACCGGCGCGACATCGCCGGCGGCAGCGTATAATCAGCGTGTAGAGTCCCGCACTAGGAAGGTTCGCCCCAGAGACTGATCTGATGCCGAAAATCCTGATTGCCGACGACGAAGATTCGATGCGCACGCTGGTCGCGCGTGCCATCGCGATGGACGGCCACGAGACCGTCACCGCGCAGGACGGCGCCGAGGCGCTGGAGATCCTGACCCGCGAGGGCGGCGCCTTCGACCTGCTGCTCACCGACATCCAGATGCCCGTCATGGACGGCATCGCACTGGCGCTCTCCGCTGCGCGCGACTTCCCCGATCTGACCATTCTGCTGATGACCGGCTTTGCCGACCAGCGCGAGCGCGCCTCGAATTTGAATGCGCTGGTGCACGACGTCGTGACAAAACCGTTCTCGGTCGCCGACATCCGTACCGCCGTAGCGGATGCGCTGGCGGCGAAGAAGGCGTGACGCGAAGCTGCCGCCTCACGCTCCGCTGTCATGCCCCGGCGTGACCGGGGCATCCAGTACGCCGAGGCGGACGCGGTGAGGGCGAGCAGTGCAACGCAGGCTTCTGGAATACTGGATCGCCCGGTCAAGCCGGGCGACGACAGTGAACAAGGGGTGAGTGCGCCTCAAAAATCCTTCAGCAGCCGCTCGATATAATCGAGCTCGATCTGCGGGCGCGAGCTGTCGCCGAGGCGGCGGCGGAGCTCTTCGAGGATGCGGCGGACACGCTGGGCGTCGATCTCGCCGGGGATCTTGACTGAGTAATCGTCGCTGAGATCGCGGCCCTGAAGCGGGCGGCCCAGCGGATCGGTCTGATTGCCGCCGCTCTGCTGACGGCCGGCCCGATTGCCGGGACCATCGCCCTGCCCGTCGCCATCGCCCTGCTGCATCGCCTCGGCCATCTTCTGCGCGCCCTTGCGCATCGCATCGAGCGCCTTGCCCTGCGAATCCACGGCACCGTCGGCATTGCCGTCGCCGAGTTTTGAACCGGCATCACCCATGGCGCCGTCCGCGGTGTCGAGGCTGCCATCGTCATCACCGTCGTCGCCGTCCTGATCTCCGCTCTGGCCCTGATCGCCCTGCTGGCCTTTCTGTCCCTGTTGACCCTGCTGCCCCTTCTGACCCTTTTGTCCCTTCTGCGTGAGACCGCGCTTGGCGAGTTCGTCCTGCAGCTTCTTCAGGCGGTCGCGCAGCGACTGCTGATCCTGCTGGAGGTCCGACATCGACTGGTCGCCCTGCTTGCCGCGCGAGCGGTCACGGCGGGAGTCCTGGCCCTGCTTGAAAGTCTTGTCGCGCAATTGCTGCTGCTTGCGGATCATGTCGCTGAGCTCGTTCAGCGCTTGCTCCATCTCGCTCTCGCCGGATTGCCCGGGCTGCGCCATCTGGAGATTTTCCATGATCTGCGCGAGCTGCTCGAGCATGCGCTGTGCGGCCTCTTTGTTGCCTTCGCGCGCCGCCTTCTCGATCTGCCGCAAGAGATCGTCCAGATCCCGCTGCGTGATGACGGAACGATCGCGACTGGAAGATTGGCTCCTCTCCGTGGCGCGCTTGTATTCCTCGAGCTTCTGGATGGCGTCGGATTGGTTGTTCAGGCTCTTCCCGGACTCCTTCTGCCTCAGGCTGTCGCCGGAATCCTGCATCGCCTTTTCTGCGCTATCGAGCAGCGCATCGGGATCCAAGTCCTGCTGGGCCAGGGCGGGGGGAACGCCTCCCAACAGGAAGGCGAGACAGGCGATCGACATCGCCTTCAAGACTGGCACGCGCGCTAGCTTCCGCATTTCCGGTCCCGCGTAAACTGGTTGGTCTTGTCGTCCCCCGCCTTGTTGGCACGGCTGTTCGCCGACTTTCGATAGGCTTGCAGCTGTTCGCGCAAGACGTCCTGCTGCTGCGCCAGCTCTGCGAGCTGCTCGGGCGTCGCATGCTGGGTCTTCTGTCGCAGCTCGATCGCCTTGTCGAGGATGAGCTGGACCTCCGCGGGGAACGGCTGCCGGGCACCGAGCGGATTCTGCTCGGCGCGCCGGGCGAGATCGCGCACCTTGCCGGCCATGGCCTCACGAAGCTTCTGCGTCAGCACCCTGAGTTCGTCCTCGCTGGCACCGCGTTCCAGCGCCGCCTTGAGCGCGTCCTGCGCCGAGCGCAGCGCGGCGTTGACGCTGCCGGCGACACCGTCATCCTCGATGGTGACCGCGAAGGCCCACATGCTCGCCACGACATTGCGCAGAGCATCGTCGGTGCGGGCAGCCTCGAGCTGGGTCGCCAGGCTCCGGAGGCCGAGATAGCAGCCGGCATCCGGCGTGAACAATTCGGGTGCGATCATCAGCGCGTCGAGCGCGGTGTAGACGTCGGAATTCCTGTTGGCGTCGAGCGCGAGGATGCGGCGTTGCTCGATCAGCGCGCGCGCGAGCGAGTTGGTGAACAGACGCTCGGGCAGGCGCATGTTGAAGGGTTCGCTTCTGGCCTCGTTGCCGGCCTCGTCCTTGGCGGTCAGGGTCAGCGTGACGTCGGCGCCGGCATAGGGGTTCTCGCTGAGGTCCTTCACCGTCTGGCCGACGCCGTTGCGGGTGCGCGCGTTCGGCAGCACCAGCGGAAATTGCGGCGGCTCGAACAACGGCCGCGCCGCGGCTTTGCCGTCGGAATCCTTGCTGCCATCCTTGACAGCATCCTTGGTCTCGGCGGGGCGCAAGGCGATGTGCGCATCGGCGCCGGTGACGCCGTAATCGTCTTCGATCTTGTAGGAGAGCTGCAGCCCGCCGCGCGCCTGGCGCTCGGGATCCTTGGCGAGCGCAATGGTCGGCGCACGGTCTGGCGTCGCCGCGAACGCCCATTGCGGCTGGCCGGAGGGCGCGCGGACACGCGCGGTGCCGTCGCCGGTGATGGCAAAATGCTTCTCGTTGGTGCCCTTCGGTGCGGCCTCCGCGGGAGCGACCTCCTTGAGGCCGCCGGAGACGGCGACATCCAGGCTGCCGCCGGAAGAGCGCACGATCAGGGTCGAGCCTGCGGGAACGGCAAGCGGGCCGGAAGCCGGCAGCGCTGCAGCCTCCCTATTGGCGGCCGACAGGATGACCGGCGGCTTGCCGGTGTAGAGCGGCGGGGTGACCCAGGCATCGACGCGAACATTCGCCGGCGCCAGCACGCCGTTCCAGTCGAAGGCGGCCCCGAGCCGCATCGCGCGCTCGTCGCCGGCGGCGAAGAAGGTCGCGACCAGCGTCACCATGACGAGGGCACGCAGCGCCCAGGGATCATGGAGCGCAAGGCGCGGATGGGGCAGACCGGCGCGGATGCGCTTGATCGAGGCCAGCGTACGCTCGCGCTGCGCCTGCCACAGCGCCTGTGCGACCGGATCATGCGAGGACAGCGTGTCGGTCAGCGTGGTCGCCGGGCGGTGACGGATGCCGGAGCCACGATCGAGCCGGGCCAGCGCCTCGTCGCGGCTCGGCCAGCGGAAGCGAATCAGGGGCAGCAGGACGGCGATCGCAATCCCGGCGAAAACGACGAGACCGATGGTCCGGGCGATAAAGGGCAGGACCAGCCACAGGCCGGCCCAGGACACCACCAGGAATAGGCCGACGACAGTCAGAAGCCGCGCCAGATTTGGCCAGGCACGCTCCCACGCGATGGCATAGGTGGCCCGGTCGAGGGCCTGCGCCAGCTTCAACCGCGACAGAGCGTCACTGTTGCGGATCGGGTCTGACGGGTCGGGGGTGACGCCGTTCAATCAACTCTCCAGGTTGCCCGGTAGAGAGGAGCCTATCACAACGGCAGCACTGAGGCATCCATTCCCGTACGGGAGACACCCCTTTTCCCGCATAACACGAGGACGTGACTGGGGCCGTCCAACCCCGTAATTTCCGCGCGCCGCCACCTCCGAGAAGCGCAAGAAAGCAAGGGAAACGCCATGGACAAGAAAATGCACGACAAGGGCCTGGAAGTCCGCAAAGCGGTGCTGGGCGAGACCTATGTCAACAACGCCCTGAAGAACGTCGATGATTTCAACCGTCCGTTCCAGGAGATGCTGAACGAATATTGCTGGGGCGCGGTGTGGGGCCGCGAGGAGCTGCCGCGCAAGACCCGCAGCATGCTCAACATCGCCATGATCGCGATCCTCAACCGCCAGCACGAGTTCCGCGTACATCTGAAGGGCGCGCTCACCAACGGCGTCAGCCGCGAGGAAATCCGCGAGATCCTGATGCAGGTCGCGATCTATGGCGGCATGCCCGCCGCGGTCGACAGTTTCCGCATCGCGCGCGAGGTGTTCGCGGAGATCGACGGCAAGGCTTGAGCCGAACAAACGGCTTTCAACGTATCGCTCCGTCATTGCGAGCGAAGCGAAGCAATCCAGAAATCCCTCCACGGACACATCCCTGGGTTGCTTCGTCGCTTCGCTCCTCGCAATGACAACAGAAAGGAAACACCATGGACATCGGATTCATCGGCCTTGGAAACATGGGTTTCCCGATGGCGCGGCGGCTGATCGAGGCGGGGCACAGCCTCGTCGTGTTCGACACGCGCAAGGAGATCATGGGCAAGCTCGTTGCGCTCGGCGCTACGCCCGCGACCTCACCAAGGGACGTCGCCGATCGGGTCGAGACCGTCATGGCGAGCCTGCCTTCGCTGCAGGCTTCGCTCGAGGTTGCAACCGGAGCGAACGGCGTGATCGAGGGCAGAAGCGCAAAACGCTTCATCGATCTCTCCACGGTCGGCTCGGCGATGGCCGCGAAGATTCACGGGCTTCTCGCCAAGCACAACATCGTGCAGATCGACTGCCCCGTCTCCGGCGGCGTCGGCGGCGCCGAGAAGGGCACCCTGGCGGTGATGGTCTCCGGGCCGAAGGCGGAATTCGAGCTGCTCAAGCCCGCGCTCGACGTGATCGGAAAAGTGTTCTTCATCGGCGAGAAGCCCGGCGCGGCGCAGACCATGAAGCTCGCCAACAACTTCCTGTCGGCCACCGCGATCGTGGCGACGTCGGAAGCCGTGGTGATGGGCCTGAAGGCCGGGCTCGATCCCGCCGTGATGATCGACGTCATCAATGCCGGCTCCGGCATGAACACGGCGAGCCGCGACAAGTTTCCGCGCGCGGTGCTGCCGCGCACATTCGACTTCGGCTTCGCCACGGGATTGATGGTGAAGGACGTGCGGCTGGCGCTGGAGGAGATGAAGCAGCTCGGCCTGTCGATGGAGGTCGCGGACGCGGTCGGCCGGTTGTGGGAAACCGTAATAGCCGCGGAAGGCGCCGAGTCCGACTTCACCGCGGCCATCAAGCCGATCGAGAAGAAGGCGGGCGTGGTGGTGGGTGGAGCGAAGAGTGGAGTGACGGGGAAATAGCCGTCGCAATCTCCGCTGTCGTCCCGGGGCGCGCAACGCGCGAACGCGCTTGAGCTTTCTCTCAACGCCTCACAGCCACGGCGCGGGCGTATCCATCGCGATCAGCTGCTCGACCTCCACGCGCGGGCGCACCACGGCGTACTGATCGTCCTTCACCAGCACCTCCGGCACCAGCGGCCGGGTGTTGTACGTGCCGGCTTGCACCGCGCCGTAGGCGCCCGCGGTCATGATGGCGAGGAGATCGCCGGGCGCGGGTGTCGGCAGCGTACGATCAAGCGCGAGATAGTCGCCGGTCTCGCAGACCGGGCCGACGACATCGGCAACGATGGTGGCGGCACCCGCGGCCGGCTGCTTCACCGGCAGGATGTCGTGATGCGCCTCGTACAGCGTCGGTCGGATGAGGTCGTTCATCGCAGCGTCGATGATGACGAAATTCTTGCCGTCGCCGTGCTTCACATAGATCACCTTGGCGACCAGGATGCCGGCATTGCCGACGATCATGCGGCCCGGCTCGAACATCAAGGTGCAGCCGAGATTGTGGCTGACGCGCCTGACCATGGCGGCATAGGCGGCTGGCGCCGGCGGCGCCTCGCGGTCCATGTAATAGGGAATGCCGAGACCGCCGCCGAAGTCGACATGCGAGATGTTGTGGCCGTCGGCGCGCAGCGTCTGCACGAACTCGGAGAGGATGCGGAACGCGGTCTCCATGCCGGAAAGGTCGGTGATCTGGCTGCCGATATGCACGTCGGTCCCGGTCACCTCGATGCCCGGGAGTTTCGCGGCGCGGGCATAGACCTCGCGGGCATGCACGATCGGGATGCCGAACTTGTTCTCGGACTTGCCGGTCGAGATCTTGGCGTGGGTGCCGGCATCGACATCGGGGTTGACCCGGAGCGAGATGCGCGCGGTCTTGCCCATCTCGGTCGCAACGCGCGACAGCAGCTCGAGCTCCGGCTCGGATTCGACGTTGAGGCAGAGAATATCGGCGGCGAGCGCGGCGCGCAGTTCGGTTTCGGTCTTGCCGACGCCGGAGAACAGGATCTTGTTTGGTGGAATGCCGGCAGCCAGCGCGCGCTTCAATTCGCCGCCTGAGACCACGTCGGCGCCGGCGCCCAGCTTGGCCAGCGTACGCAGCACCGACTGGTTGGAGTTCGCCTTCATGGCGTAGCAGACCAGCACCTTTTCGCCGGCGAAGGCCTCGGTGAAAACGCGGTAGTGCCGCTCCAGCGTCGCGGTCGAATAGCAATAGAACGGCGTGCCGACGGATGCGGCCAGCTCGGACAGGTTCACCGCCTCGGCGTGCAGTACGCCGTTGCGATAGTCGAAATGGTTCATGACTCGGGCTCGGTTGTCCCGGCTTATTTCTTGCCGGGAGGTTCGTCCAGAAGCGGGTCGAGAATAAACGGTTTCTTCCGGCCCTTGGCCGCCGCGGGCTCGGCATCCGCACCTGAGGCTGAGGTGGGATTGAACATGCTCGACGTCTTCTGGGCTGCGGTGTCGGTGTCGACAGGTGCGGCGCCGTTGGCCGTCGGCGCGTTGGTGGCGGTCGGCGGCAGATCCAGCGGACCTTTGCGGCCGCAGCCGGCAAGCGCAAGCGCCGTCAGGCTCAAGACAATGATGGCCCACCCCGAACCGGCCGGGCGAAACTTTGACGTCACGACGAAATCCCCACTACGCGCGGTGCACCATACAGAGATTGGCCTGCTCTGGCGAGAGCCCGATGACCATGAAACATCAGCGAAATTTTACCCTCAGCCCAATTTTCGCTCTTTTTCCAGCCGCTTCAACCAGGCCTTGGCCTGGGCCGTCACGTTCTTCGGCGCGGTGCCGCCGAAGCTGGTGCGGCTCTTCACCGACGATTCGACCGAGAGCACGCCGAACACGTCCCTGGTGATTTTCGACTCGATCGCCTGCATCTCTTCGAGCGGTACCTCATGCAGCGCGACGCCGCCGTCGGCGGCCTTGGCGACGATGCGGCCCGTGACGTGATGGGCCTCGCGGAACGGCATTTTCAGCGTTCGCACCAGCCAGTCGGCAAGGTCGGTCGCGGTGGCATAGCCCTCGCCCGCGGCAAGCTTCATCCTGGCTTCGTCAGGCACGAGGTCGCGGACCATGCCTGTCATGGCGCGGATCGCCAGCGACAGCGCGGCAAAGCCCTCCATGGCGCCCTGCTTGTCCTCCTGCATGTCCTTTTGATAGGCGAGCGGCAGGCCCTTCATCACGATCAACAGACCGTTGAGCGCGCCGATGACGCGCCCGGTCTTGGCGCGCACCAGCTCGGCCGCATCCGGATTCCGCTTCTGCGGCATGATCGAGGAGCCCGTGGTGAACTTGTCGCTGAGCCGGATCAGGCCGACGAGCGGCGAGGTCCAGATCACGATCTCCTCGGCAAAGCGCGACATGTGCACGGCGCAGATCGAGGCGGCCGACAGCGTCTCCAGCACGAAGTCGCGGTCGGACACCGCGTCGAGCGAGTTCGCCATCGGACGGTCGAAGAGAAGCGCCTTCGCGGTGGCGTGGCGATCGATCGGGAACGAGGTGCCTGCGAGCGCGGCGGCGCCGAGCGGCGATTCGTTCAGCCGCTTGCGCGCATCCTGAAAACGGCCGCGATCGCGCGCTGCCATCTCGACATAGGCAAGCAGATGATGGCCGAAGGTCACCGGCTGCGCGGTCTGCAGATGCGTGAAGCCGGGCATGACGGTGCCTGCGTGCTCCAACGCACGCTCGACCAGGGCCTGCTGGAAGGCAGCGAGCGCGGCGTCGGTCTCATCGAGAACGTCGCGCACGTAGAGACGGAAATCGGTCGCTACCTGGTCGTTGCGCGAGCGCGCGGTGTGCAGGCGACCGGCGGCCGGGCCGATCAGCTCGGACAGGCGGCTCTCGACATTCATATGGATGTCCTCGAGCGCGCGCTTGAACGCGAAGTCGCCCTTGCCGATCTCTGACAAAATCGTGTCTAGACCCTTGCCGATATTTTTCGCATCAGAGCCCGTGATGATGCCTTGGCTGGCGAGCATCGCAGCGTGGGCCTTGGACGCGGCAATGTCCTGGGCGTAGAGGTGACGATCGACGTCGATGGAGACGTTGATCTCTTCCATGATCTCATCGGGACGTTCCGAGAACCGGCCGCCCCACATCTTGTTGCTCATGATCCCCTGCTCACGCCTGTCGCTAGCCACGTTTGCTGGCCGCCGCCAGCCATATTAAGAGGCCCCTGATAGCCATATCTGCGACCGGATGACAAACGATATGCTCGACAAGACGCCCTCCGCCACGCGCCGGGTCCCCCTCGTCATCGCCGCCGTGGCGGTCGTGGGACTGGCCGGCTTCGCCGCGCTGTACGGGCTGGGCCTGAGCCGGGCCCCCTCGGGCGATCCGACCTGCAAGGCGGCGGTGGCGACGGCGCAGAAGATCGCCCCGCTCGCCCATGGCGAGGTGGCGGCGCTGACCATGGCGAGCGCCCCGCTGAAGCTGCCCGACCTCGCTTTCGAGGACGCCGACGGCAAGCCGAAGAAACTGTCGGATTTCCGCGGCAAGACGCTGCTGGTGAACCTGTGGGCGACCTGGTGCGTGCCCTGCCGCAAGGAAATGCCGGCGCTGGACGAACTCCAGGGCAAGCTGTCGGGCCCGAATTTCGAGGTGGTGGCGATCAACATCGACACCCGCGACCCCGAGAAGCCGAAGACCTTCCTGAAAGAGGCGAATCTGACCCGGCTCGGCTATTTCAGCGACCAGAAAGCCAAGGTTTTCCAGGATCTTAAGGCTGTAGGCCGGGCCCTGGGCATGCCGACCTCGGTGCTGGTCGATCCGCAAGGCTGCGAGATTGCGACGATCGCGGGGCCGGCGGAATGGGCGAGCGAGGACGCGCTCAAGCTGATCCGGGCGGCAACGGGCAAAGCCGCCGCTGCGCTCCAGGGATATTAAGCGGTGACGTTGAGGTTGCCGCCGACGCCGGCACCGACATTGGCCAGCGAAGGCTGACCGGCACCCATCAGCGTCAGGACGGTGGATTTCTCCATATCCGCGTTCTGCTTGGTCAGCGTCGCCGCAATATTCGACTGCAGCGCGCCTTGCTGAGCGGCCAGCATGGTGCTGACCATTGCCATCATGTCCATTACGCGAACCCTCTTACCGGCCGTAACCTAGGCGCGAGAGGTTAACGCGACATGAAATGTCACAGAGCCGCTCCACGGCAAAAGTGCCGGAGGGTGGGCAAAGCGAAGCGTGCCCGCCAAACCCATCGTGTGATCGAAGAGATATCGTGGGCACGGCGCTTTGCGCCTCTGGCCGCCCTACGGAACCGCCGCCTTACCTCGTCGGAACCGGCTTGGCACCGCGGTAGTCGTAGAAGCCGCGCTGGGTCTTGCGGCCGAGCCAGCCGGCCTCGACGTATTTCACCAGCAGCGGGCACGGGCGGTATTTGGAGTCGGCCAGGCCCTCGTGCAGCACCTGCATGATGGAAAGGCAGGTATCGAGGCCGATGAAATCGGCAAGCTCGAGCGGGCCCATCGGATGGTGCGCCCCGAGCTTCATCGCCGCGTCGATCGCCTCGACATTGCCGACGCCTTCATACAGCGTGTAGATCGCCTCGTTGATCATCGGCAGCAGGATGCGGTTGACGATGAAGGCCGGGAAATCCTCGGAGACCGCGACCTGCTTGCCGAGCTTGGCGACGAATTCCTTGGACGCCTCGAAGGTCTGGTCGTCGGTGGCGATGCCCCGGATCAGTTCCACCAGCTCCATCAACGGCACCGGATTCATGAAGTGAATGCCGATGAAGCGCTCGGGGCGGTCGGTCGCAGCGGCGAGCCGCGTGATCGAGATCGACGAGGTATCGGAGGCCACGATCGCCTCCGGCTTCAACACCGCGCAAAGCTCGTGGAAGATCTTGCGCTTGACCTCTTCCTTCTCGACCGCGGTCTCGATCACGAGGTCGCAATCGGCGAGGTCGTCCAGCTTCTCGGCGGGCGTGATGCGCGCCATCGCCTTGGCCTTGTCGTCTTCGGAGACGGCCTTCTTGGAAACCTGTCGCGCCAGATTGCCGTTGATGGTGGCCATGCCCGACTTCAGGCGGTCGGCCGAGATGTCGTTGAGCACCACGTCGAAGCCGGCCAGCGCCGCAACATGCGCGATGCCGCTGCCCATCTGCCCCGCGCCGATCACGCCGACCTTCTTGATCACTGCCGCCATCTTGTCATCCACCGGAACGGCGCGCATGTCGCGCCTGCCTATCCCCAGAGCCGGGAGGTCCGATTTAATCAGAACCTTGGCTCGAAACCTAGATTGGATCGCCTCCAAGGCGTGCCCCACGCCAAAGAAAACGCCTCAGAAATGAAACACCGGCCGGAGTTTATAGCTCCGGCCGGTGTTTTTGGCTCGTTTTACTTGCCGAGCTTGCCGAGTTCGGCCGTCAGCTCCGGAACCGCCTGGTAGAGGTCGGCGACCAGACCGTAATCGGCAACCTGGAAGATCGGCGCGTCCTCGTCCTTGTTGATCGCAACGATCACCTTGGAGTCCTTCATGCCGGCCAGATGCTGGATCGCGCCGGAAATGCCTACGGCAACATAGAGCTCGGGGGCCACGACCTTGCCGGTCTGGCCGACCTGCCAGTCGTTCGGCGCATAGCCGGCATCGACCGCCGCGCGCGAGGCGCCGACACCGGCCCCAAGCTTGTCGGCGAGCGGCTCGATGTATTTGGCAAAGTTCTCGCGGCTCTGCATGGCGCGGCCACCGGAGACGATGATCTTGGCCGAGGTCAGTTCGGGACGGTCGCTCTTGGCGACCTCCTCGCCGACGAAGGACGACAGGCCGGGATCGGCCGCCGCCGCGACGCTCTCGACCGCGGCGCTGCCGCCTTCGCCTGCTGCGGCGAAGGTGGAGGTCCGCACCGTAATGACCTTCTTGGCGTCCTTGGACTTCACCGTCTGGATGGCGTTGCCGGCATAGATCGGACGCTCATAAGTGTCGGGCGCGACCACCTTGGTGATCTCCGACACCTGCATGACGTCGAGCAGGGCCGCGACACGCGGCATCACGTTCTTGAAGCGCGAGGTCGCGGGCGCGACGATCGCGTCATAGCCGGGAGCCAGCGAGACGATCAGCGCGGCCAGCGGCTCGGCGAGATCGTGCGCATAGAGGTCGCCGTCGGCGAGCAGCACCTTCTTCACGCCGGCAAGCTTGGCGGCGGCGTCGCCTGCGGCCTTTGCGTTCTGGCCAGCGACCAGCACCTCGACATCCGCGCCGAGCGCAGCAGCCGCGGTGAGGGCCTTATTGGTCGCATCCTTGAGCGACGCGTTGTCGTGTTCGGCAATCAGAAGCGTCGTCATCAGAGCACCCCGGCTTCGTTCTTGAGTTTCGACACCAGCTCGGCGACGTCCTTGACCTTGACGCCCGCCTTGCGGCCGGCCGGCTCCGTCGTCTTGAGAACCTCGAGACGCGCGGCAACATCGACGCCGTAATCGGCGACGGTCTTCTCCGCGATCGGCTTCTTCTTGGCCTTCATGATGTTGGGCAGCGAGGCATAGCGCGGCTCGTTGAGACGCAGATCGGTGGTGACGATCGCCGGTCCCTTCAGCTTGACGGTCTGCAGGCCGCCGTCGACTTCGCGGGTGACCTTGAAGTCAGAACCTTCGACCTCGAGCTTCGAGGCAAACGTCGCCTGCGACCAGCCGAGCAGCGCAGCCAGCATCTGGCCGGTCTGGTTCGAGTCGTCGTCGATCGCCTGCTTGCCGAGGATGATCAGGCCGGGCTGCTCTTCATCCGCAACCTTCTTCAGGATCTTGGCAACCGCGAGCGGCTCGACGCTGCCCTCGGCCTTCACCAGGATGCCGCGATCGGCGCCCATGGCAAGACCGGTGCGGATCGTCTCCGACGCCTGCGCCGGTCCAATGGAGACCACCACGACCTCGGTGGCCTTGCCGGCTTCCTTCAGGCGCAGCGCTTCCTCGACCGCGATTTCGTCGAACGGGTTCATCGACATCTTGACGTTGGCGAGTTCAACGCCCGATCCATCGCCCTTGACGCGGACCTTGACGTTGTAATCGACCACCCGCTTTACCGGCACTAAGACCTTCATCGATCCTCTTTCACTCAATTTGGGAGGGGGGTTATCAACTGGCGCGGAACCTAAAGGCCTGATCTGCCCCGGTCAACGCGCGAACGGGCCTAATTTTGGCCTTCTGAAATACGGCCGCTCGATGGGTCAGCGGTTCTGGCCCGGAACCCAGAGCACGTCGCCGGCACCATTGCCATTGACGGCTCGGCTGGCCACGAACAGGAAGTCCGACAGGCGGTTCATATATTGAATGCCAGCCGCGCTGACCGGCTCGCCCGGACGGGCCGCCAGTTCCACGATCACGCGTTCCGCCCTGCGGCATATCGTGCGCGCGACGTGGAGATGAGCCGCGGCCGCCGTGCCGCCCGGCAGCACGAACGAGGTCAGCGGCGCGAGCTTGTCGTTGAGCGCGTCGATGTCGCGTTCGAGCCGCTCGACCTGGCTCGCAACCACCCGCAGCCGCTCCGCTTTGCCTTCGCGCTCGGGCACCGCGAGATCGGCACCAAGATCGAACAGGTCGTTCTGGATCCGGCCGAGCATCGCGTCGAGCTCGGGCATGGCGCCGGTATGGAGCCTGACGACGCCGATGGCAGCGTTGGTCTCGTCGACGGTGCCATAGGCCTCGATGCGATGATCGTATTTCGGACGCCGCTCGCCGGTTCCAAGCGCCGTGGTGCCGTCGTCGCCGGTCTTCGTGTAGATGCGGTTCAACGTGACCATGTCAGCGCCCCATCGCCCAGACAGCAGCCATCGCGATGACGATCGCCACGAACTGAAGCAGGACGCGCCAGCGCATCAGCTTCTGCGAGGTGTTGGGCGAGCCGCCGCGCATCATGTTGATGAGACCGAGCAGCAGCACCAACGCAACGGCGCCGACCGCGATCGGCAGGATGAAAGTAGTGAGGATAGATGCCATTGGGGGGTGATAACACCGTGCGCGCCGGTCCGCCATCTCCCGAGCGTCATTCCGGGGCGATGCGGCGGGACCGAGCAAAGTGAGGCCCGGCGCATCGAGCCCGGAATCCATCGCGCGACTTGCGCTGCGGCGAGATGGATTTCGGGCTCGCGCTTCGCGCGCCCCGGAATGACGGCGAGGTGCTTCACGATCTGGCTTTTGGGGGAATAATGTCAGAAGGTAGCGAGATGACCTCCGATTTGCGCCGCTCGCCTCCCCTCACCTCTCCCCGCGCACGGCGCGCGCGAGCGGCACCCGTCTTGTAGGTCGCGCATGAAAGCGATCCGCTACATCTACGTCGTGGTGGAGGACGCGTTCTACACGTTCCTGGCCGATGACGGCTGGGCGATCGCGAGCCATATCGCGCTATCGACGCTGATGGCGCTGTTCCCGTTCCTGATCGTGCTGACCTCGCTCGCCGGCTTTTTCGGCTCCAAGGAACTCGCCGACCAGGCCGCCAGCCTGATGCTGCAGATCTGGCCCAAGCAGGTCGCGGATTCGATCTCGGGCGAGGTTCACGATGTGCTGACCACGACCCGCACCGGCATTCTGACCATCGGCGCGGCGCTGTCGGTCTATTTCGCCTCCAACGGCGTCGAGGCGCTCCGGGTTGCGCTCAACCGCGCCTATGCGGTGGTGGAGATGCGGCGTTGGTACTGGCTGCGGCTGGAATCGATTGCCTACACGTTGATCGCAGCTTTCACCGCGCTCGCCATGGCGTTCCTGATCGTGCTCGGTCCGCTCTTGATCGAAGCGGCGCGACGCCATATCCCGCTGTTCGTCGAGTCGAACGAAAGCATCCTCACCTGGCTGCGCTACGGCATCACCATCGGCGCGCTGGTGGTGGCGCTGATCATCCTGCATGCCTGGCTGCCGGCAGGACGGCGCAGTTTCCTCCAGATCCTGCCCGGCATCGTCTTCACCATCGTGGCCTCGCTGATCTCCAGTGTCGTGTTCGGACAATATCTGGCCCGCTTCGCCAACAACTACGTGACGATGTATGCGGGGCTCGCCTCGGTGATCATCGCGCTGGTGTTTCTGTACTTCATCGCCGCGATCTTCGTTTACGGCGGGGAACTCAACGCCGCCATCATCAAGTCGCGGCTTCCTCACGGCGTGTCGCTTCAAGCAGCGCAGTCGCTAGCGCCCGCGGAGACACAGGCTTGACCAGGAAGGCGTCGGCGCCGGCCTCGCGCGAGGCCACCTCGTCCTCACCCCGTCCGGAAACGCCGATGATCGGGATCCGGGCCAGCGGCGCCGGCATCGTGCGGATCCGCCTGATCGCCTCGACGCCGTCGATCCCCGGCAGCACCATGTCCATCAGCACCGCATCGAACGCGCCCTGCTCCAGCCGGTTCACGGCGTCCTCGCCGCGCCCGATGAACTCGGCGTGATGGCCGAGCTCGGTCAGAATGGTGTTGAGCACGACGCGTCCGAACGGATTGTCCTCGACGCTGAGGACGCGTAGCGCCGCGACCGCATCGGCGTCCGCTTCACCCTTCGTCTTGCCGGATTTGCGCGGTCCTGCCCCTTCGAGCGACACCGTCAGCGTAAAGGTGGCACCGCCGCCGCGCCGCAGCGCGACAGTGATGTCGCCGCCCATCGCGCGCGCCAATTGCTTGACCGAGGACAGACCCAGGCCGGCGCCGCCGAAGCGCGAGGCGATGGTGACGTTGGCCTGGGTGAACGGACGGAACAACCGCTTGATCTCGGCCATGGTCAGGCCGATGCCGCTGTCGGACACCGCGAAAGCAACGCCCACCCTGGCCCTGGCTTTGCCCTTGACGGGCCGCCACGGCGCGACAGCGAGCGCCACGCCGCCCTGATCGGTGAACTTCACGGCATTGTCGATCAGATTCTCGAGCGCGGCGCGCAGGCGGACGGGGTCGCCGACCACCAGCCCCGGAAGCTTTCCGGAGATTTCGACCTCGGCCTTCAGTCCCTTGGCCGCAGCCCGGCCGGCCAGCGAATCGCCGGCATTGCGGGCAAGCGTTCGCAGGTCGAACAGATCCTGTCGCAGCGCGCTTCCCCCCTTCCCCGCACCCTTGCCGGTCCTGGCGGCATCCACGAACAACGTGGCAAGGCTCGCCAGATGCTCGGCACCGGCCTTGATGGTGTCGGCCCAGCGCCGTTCCCGTTCGCCGAGATCGGAGGTCGCGAGCAGGTCGCTGATCGCCAGGATGCCGGTCAGGGGGGTACGAACCTCATGGGCAAAGGCGGCGAGCGCCGCCTGGACCACATCCGGCGCGACCTGCTTGGTGCTGCGCTTGCGCAACGGAGCGACCGACCCGGACCGCTTCCGAGGCGGCCGCTTGGACGTCCGCGTGGTACGCGCTGCGCGCTTCTTCGCCGCCATGACTCCCCTTCGAAGTATCCCCTTCGAACCCCGCGCTGTCGGCCAAGCATGGCACGGCGGAACCCCCGGAGTCACGGCGGCGTTTAGCTAACCCCCAGAGAAACTTAACCTAATCCGACCAGCCGACGGATGCCTGACGGCGTGATGCCGGCCGCGCGCAATTCGCGCAGACCCGTCGACCGGCTCGATTTTGACAGCTTCCGCCCCTCGCCGTCGCAAATCAGCCGGTGATGGCGGTAGGCGGGTTCCGGCAGGCCGAGCAGAACCTGGATCAGGCGGTGCACGGATGTCGCGTGAAACAGGTCCTGGCCCCGCACGATCTCACTGACGCCCTGGAGCGCGTCATCGACGACAACAGACAGATGGTAGCTGGTTGGCGTCTCCTTGCGGGCTAGGATCACGTCCCCCCACGCCTCAGGGCGTGCGGGGACGATGCCGCGCTCGCGCTGGGAGCCCTCGCCCAGTTCATTCCAGCTCAGGCCGGTAACGCCCTGACATGCGGCTGCCATGTCCAGCCGCAACGCGTAGGGCGCGCCTGACGCAATCAGCCGCGACCGCTCACCGGCAGGCAGCGATCTGGAATCGCCGGGATAGAGCGGCGCGCCGTCGGGATCGCGCGGCCACGGGCCATCGGCCTCCCGGGCGGCGACGAGCTTTGCGATCTCGGCGCGGCTTTCGAAGGCGGGATAGACGAGGCCAAGCGCGGACAGCTTGTCCAGCGCGGCGCGATAGTCGGCGAGATGCTCCGACTGCCGCCGCACCGGTGTCTCCCAATCGATCCCGAGCCAGGCGAGATCCTCGTCGATCGCCGCCTCGAATTCCGGCCGACAGCGCGCGGTGTCGATGTCCTCGATCCGCAGCAACAGCCGCCCGCCGGTCTCCCGCGCGCGCTCGAAGTTGAGCAGCGCGGAATAGGCGTGGCCGAGATGCAGAAGGCCGTTCGGGCTCGGGGCAAATCGGAAAACGGGTGGTGCCATTTAATAAGTCTCGTCATGGCCGGGCGTAGCCGCGACAGCTGTCATTCCGGGGCGGACCGAAGGACCGAGCCCGTAATCTCGAGATTCCGGGCTCGATGTCCGGGTCGCGCTTCGCGCGATCCCGTCGCATCGCCCCGGAATGACGGAGTAGGATAATAGATGCGCGGGTCAAGCCCGCGCATGACAAGTTGAGTGACCATGACCATCCACCTCGAAACCCAGTCCGATCTCGAAGAGGCCGTCCACGCGCTGATCAAGCGCGATCCCCGCCTGAAACCCGTGCTGGCCACGGCGGGCATGCCGGCGCTGCGGCGGCGCGAGCCGGGTTTCGAGGGTCTTGCCCACATCGTCTGCGGGCAGCAGCTCTCGACCGCGAGCGCGGCGGCGATCTGGGGACGACTGTCAGCGGCGTTCGACCCGTTCGACCATGACGCCGTGCGCCGCGCACGCGCCGACCGGCTGGGGCGGCTCGGCCTGTCCGCCGCCAAGATCAAGACGCTGAAGCATCTGGCACGCGAGATCGGCGCGCAGCGGCTGAACCTCGACGTGCTCGCCGAGGAAGATGCCGACGCCGCGCATCATACGCTGATTGCGCTGCCCGGCATCGGCCCCTGGACCGCGGACGTCTATCTGCTGTTCTGCCTCGGCCATGGCGATGCCTGGCCGGCCGGCGACCTCGCCGTGCAGGAGGCCATCAAGATCGGCCTCGGCCTCCAGGCGCGGCCGACCGAGAAGCAGATGGCGCCGCTCGCCGAACCCTGGCGTCCCCTGCGCGGCGCGGCGGCGCATTTGTGGTGGAGCTATTATCGCGCGGTGAAGAAGCGCGAAGGCGTGCTCGCCGGGTCAAACTAGCCGCGCAGCCGCTCGCGATCGGCGCGGGCGCATTCGGCCACGAAGTCGATCACGGCCCGTACCGCAGGAAGCTCGACGAGGTCGGGATGCGCGAGCAGCCACAGGTCGGCCACGCTGGCGAGCTTCTGCGGCGCGACGCGGATGAGGTCGGAATAGCTTTCCGCGACGAAACACGACAGCGCGGAAATTCCGATCCCTGCGCGCACGGCCGCCAGCATGTCGCCCTGCGAGGAGCAGCGCATCACGACCGTGCCCTGGCGGGTGATCGCATCGCTCCATCGCGCAAGCTGCGCGTTGGAATCCTGGTCGGCAAAGCCGATTACGCTGTGCTCCTTCCACTCGCCGCGGCGCTCCGGCAGGGACCGCCCCGCGGCATAGTCGCGCGAGGCATAGAAGCCCGTGCCGAGCCGGCCGATCTTGCGGCCGACCAGATTTTCCTCGCCGCTGTCGAGCGGCCGCAGCACGACGTCGGCTTCCCGGCGCCGCACGCTGGCCGGAAACGGATGGGTGATGATCTCGAGGCGAATGTGATCATGCGCGCTGAGAAAGGCGTGCAGCCGGGGCATCAGCCAGTGTGAGGCCAGCGTCGCCCCGATCGACAGCTTGACCGTGCCGCGCGCCTTGCGCCCGCCGGCGCCGACGGCGGCCTCGGCGCGGAGCGCGGCAGCCGCCATTGCCTCGGCATGCTCGCGCAAAGTACGGCCATCGGCAGTGAGCACGAAGCCGTCGGCAGCACGGGCCAGCAGCTTGGTGCCGAGTTGCGCCTCCAGCGCCGCGATCTTTCGGCTGACGGTCGGGTGGCTCGCGTGCAGGCGCCGCGCCGCTGCCGTGAAGCTGCCGGTATCCGCCACCGCGACGAAGGTCTTGCAGAGGTCCCAATCCACGGCCACTCCGTTCAAAACTGAATGCGCACATGTTCAATCTTGAACGATCCTGCACGCGCCGTCCAACCCTATAGTGCGGTCAAACCGCGAGGCAGGCGCACGCTGCCAGCCGCGACAATCGACATGGAAGCGCTCACCGCCGGCCGGAAGAACCGGCGATGCGCGTCGTCAGGAGGATCGGATGGCACTGCCTGCGCTGCTCAAGAACAATCTGGAACTGCCGGTGGTCGGCTCGCCGCTCTTCATCGTCTCCGGACCGGAGCTGGTGATCGCCCAGTGCAAGGCGGGCGTTGTCGGCTCCTTTCCCGCGCTCAACGCCCGTCCGGTCGAGAAGCTCGATGAATGGCTCAGCCGCATCGAGGACGAGCTCGGCGAATACAAATCGCGCAATCCCGGCAAGAAGGTCGCACCCTACGCCGTCAACCAGATTTGCCATGCTTCGAACGACCGGCTGATGAGGGACATGGAAATTTGCGTCAAGCACAAGGCGCCCATCATCATCACTTCGTTGCGGCCGCCGGCAGAGCTCGTCCAGGCCGCACATTCCTACGGCGGGCTGGTGTTCCACGACGTCATCAACGTCAAGCATGCGCGAAAAGCCGCCGAGCAAGACGTCGACGGCCTGATCCTGGTCTGCGCCGGTGCGGGCGGACATGCCGGCACGCTGTCGCCCTTCGCGCTGGTGCGCGAGGTCAAGCAATGGTTTGACGGCGCGATCCTGCTGTCGGGTGCGATCAGCGACGGCTTTGGCATCGCCTCGGCGCTGGCGCTGGGCGCCGACCTCGCCTATTTGGGCACGCGGTTCATCGCGACGAAGGAGGCCAACGCCGACGCGGCCTACAAATCGGCGCTGACCCAGCATGCCGCGCATGACATCGTCTACACCAATCTGTTCACCGGCGTGCACGGCAATTATCTCGGCCCTTCGATCGCCGCCGCCGGGCTGGATCCGGACAATCTCCCGGCCGCTGACAAGTCGAAGATGAATTTCGGCTCTGGCGGCAACATGAAATCGAAAGCGTGGCGCGACATCTGGGGATGCGGCCAGGGCATCGGCCAGATCAGCGACGCTCCCGCCGTCGCCGAACTCGTCGACCGGATGAAGGGAGAGTTCGATCAGGCCCGGCAGGATTTCCTGATGCGCGCAAGCGCCTGAGGCTTGTTCGAACAAGAAAATTGGACTGACAAGAAAAACGGGAGGACACCATGAAGCTGGCAGCCGCACTGATCGGCCTGTCGTTGCTGACGCTCGCCGGCGGCAGCGTCCGTGCCGAAGGCACGGGGGAGATCCGCATCGGACAGACGCTGCCCTATAGCGGCCCGGCCTCCGGCTTCGGCGCGATCGGACGGACGCAGGAAGCCTTCTTCGAGAAGATCAACGCCGAAGGCGGCATCAACGGCCGCAAGGTCAAGTTCATCACGCTGGATGATGCCTATTCGCCGCCGAAGACGGTCGAGCAGACCCGCAAGCTGGTGGAGCAGGACGAGGTGCTGATGATGTTCGGCTCGCTGGGCACCGCCACCAACAGCGCCGTACAACGCTACCTCAACAGCAAGAAGGTGCCGCAGCTGTTCGTGCTCTCCGGCGCGACGAAATGGGCCGATCCGCAGAAATATCCGTGGACCATGCCCGGCATGGCCGCCTACGAATCCGAGGGTGTGGTCTATGCCAAGCACGTGCTGCGGGCCAAGCCCGGCGCCAAGATCGCCATCCTGTCCCAGAACGACGATTTCGGCCGTGACTATGTCGCCGGCTTCAAGCGCGCGCTGGGCGACAAGGCAGCTAGCATGATCGTCGCGGAGCAGACCTACGAGACCAGCGCCCCGACGATCAGCTCGCAGCTATCGACCCTGAAGGCCTCAGGCGCCGATGTGCTGTTCGGCGTCGTGCTCGGCAAGTTCACCTCGCAGATGATCAAGGGCGTGGCCGAGATCGGCTGGAAGCCCGAGCTGTTCTTCGTGCCGACCTCGGCCTCGTCGATCTCGTTCCTGGAGCCTGCCGGCCTCGACAACGCCGTCGGCCTGATCTCGTCGAGCAACCAGAAGGACACGATGGATCCGCAATGGGCCGACGATCCCGGCGTGAAGGAGTATTTCGCCTTCATGAAGCAGTACATGCCGAATGCGGACCTCTCGAATTCCAACTACGGCGCCGGCTATCACTATGCGACGCTGCTGATGACCGTGCTCAAAGGGTGCAAGGACGATGTCAGCCGCGACAACATCATGCGCCAGGCCGCTTCTCTGAAGGAGGTGAAGTTGCCGCTGCTGCTGCCGGGCATGAGTGTGAGCACCGGCCCCGACGACTATCTGCCGTTCCAGCAGCTTCAGCTCCGGCGCTTCAACGGCAAGAGCTGGGTGGGATTCGGCGACGTGCTGGATGATCGCTGAGGCGAGCGGAACAAGGACAGATCAATGATCATCAGCGGCGAACGCCTGATCGGCTATGACGCGATCCAGGCGCGCATCAAACGCGCCGCGAGCGGGCTTCGCGGCCTCGGCCTTGGCGAAGGCGCGCCCGTTGCCATGATGCTGCGCAACGATTTCACCCTGTTCGAGGTGGTCGCGGCCTCGGCCGCATTGGGCAGCCCTGTGGTGCCGATCAACTGGCATCTCAAGGCCGAGGAGGTCCGCTACATTCTCGCCGACAGCGGCGCCAAGATCCTGGTCTGCCATGCCGATCTGCTGCCGCAGATCCGTGACGGCGTGCCGGCGGATGTCCGCCTGCTCGTCGTCGCGACACCGCCCGAGCTTGCGGCGACCTTCGCAATACCCCCTGATCTAACCGAGGTCCCGGCTGGTTTGACGGATTGGGACCGCTGGCGCGACGGGCATCCGGAAACCCAGGAGCCGCAGCGCCGCGCGGCGGCGATGATCTACACCTCGGGGACCACGGGCATGCCGAAGGGCGTGCGGCGCATGCCGATGCAACCCGAGCAGGCCGCCGCTTCCGAACGCGTCGGCGCGATTGCCTACGGCATCAAGCCGCGCGAGGACCAGGTCGTGCTGATCAACGGACCGATGTATCATTCGGCGCCGCATTCCTACGGCATGATGGCGTTCCGCAACGGCTGCACGATCGTCCTGCAGCCGCGATTCGATGCCGAGGAGCTCTTGGCGCTGATCGAACGCCACCGCGTGACGCACATCCACATGGTGCCCACCATGTTCGTTCGTCTGCTCCGCCTGCCCGACGCAATCCGGCGGCGCCACGATCTCTCCTCGCTGCGGTTCGTCGTGCACGGCGCCGCGCCCTGCCCGCCCGAAGTCAAGCGGGCCATGATCCAGTGGTGGGGACCAGTCATCAATGAATATTTCGGCTCGACCGAGACCGGCATCCCGGTCTGGCATTCGGCCGAGGAGGCCCTGAAGAAGCCCGGCACGGTGGGGCGCGCCATCGACGGCGGCATCGTCAGGATCTTCCGAGACGACGGCAGCCTCTGCGGCGCGAACGAGGTCGGCGAGATCTACATGCGCCAGACGGCGGTGCCCGATTTCGACTATCACGGCAAGGCGCAGGCGCGCGCCGAGGCGGGGCGCGACGGCCTCGTCAGCGTCGGCGACGTCGGCTATCTCGACGACGAGGGCTATCTGTTCCTGTGCGACCGCAAGCGCGACATGGTGATCTCAGGCGGAGTCAACATCTATCCCGCCGAGATCGAGAACGCGCTGATCGCCATGCCCGGCGTGCGCGATTGTGCCGTGTTCGGCATTCCCGACGCCGAGTATGGCGAGCGCCTGTGCGCCTGCATCGAGCCGGAGACGGACGCGCGGCTCTCTTCCACGTTAGTGCAGGCCTTTCTGCGCGAGCGACTGGCCAACTTCAAGGTGCCGAAGGAGATCCAGTTCCTGGATACGCTGCCCCGCGAGGCGACCGGGAAGATCTTCAAGCGCAAGCTGCGCGATCCCTACTGGGCGGACCGGAGGGCGGGCGGGCTTTAGCCGCCGGACGCAATATTCCGTCCGAGCAGGGCCATATGCCGGCATTGCTCGGGTGATGTGCTTTTGGCGGCCTGCGAAACCGTATAGCTTCGACCAGAGGAAACGCCGCGAAGACGGCCAAGAGGTCGCATGCTGGACAGGACGAAGGATATTTCCGTCGCCGCGCAAGCCTGGCTCGACGCTTTCGAGCGCACGCTGAACGAGCCCGATCGCGAAGCCCTCCAGCAGCTGTTCGTGGCGGACAGTTTTTGGCGGGATGTACTGGCGCTGAGCTGGAACCTGCAGACAATCGCAGGCCGCGATACGATCACGCAGGAGCTGAGCAGGCTCGTGCCCAAGGCGAGCCCGACCAGTTTCAGGATCGCCCCTAACCGCGCGCCACCGCGCTGGGTAACGCGCGCCGGCACCAGCGCCATCGAAGCGATCTTCAATTTCGAGAGCGCGATCGGGCGCGGCAGCGGCATCGTCCGGCTCATTCCTGACAGCACCGATGGCGACCGCCTGAAAGCGTGGACGCTGCTGACGGCACTCGACGAGCTCAAGGGATTCGAGGAGCAGCTCGGCATCTCGCGTCCGCGCGGTCAGGCCTATTCGCGCGATTTCCGCGGGCCGAACTGGCTCGATCTGCGCAACGCCTCACGAGATTATGCGAAACGAGATCCTGCCGTGCTGGTGGTCGGCGGCGGCCAGGCCGGACTCGCGATCGCCGCGCGGCTGAAGCAGTTGCAGGTCGACGCGCTGATCGTCGATCGCGAGTTGAGGATCGGCGACAATTGGCGCAACCGCTATCACGCACTGACCCTGCACAACCAAGTGCAGGTCAATCACCTCCCCTACATGCCGTTTCCGCCGAACTGGCCGACCTATATCCCCAAGGACAAGCTCGCCAACTGGTTCGAGTCTTACGTCGATGCCATGGAGCTGAACTTCTGGACCGGGACCGAGTTCGAAGGCGGCGCCTATGACGAGGCCAAGGCATGCTGGACGGTCACACTGCGGCGCGCCGACGGCAGCATGCGGACCATGCATCCCCGCCATGTCGTCATGGCGACCGGCGTCAGCGGCATCGCCAACATACCCGACATTCCGACGCTCGGCAATTTCAAGGGCACGTTGCTGCATTCCAGCCGCTACGAGGACGGCGAGAACTGGACCGGCAAGCGCGCGATCGTCATCGGCACCGGCAACAGCGGCCACGACATCGCGCAGGATCTTTATTCCAGTGGCGCCGAGGTGACGTTGGTGCAGCGCTCGCCGACGCTGGTCACAAATATCGAGCCGTCGGCACAGCTTGCTTACGCCACCTACAATGAAGGCACGCTCGAGGACAATGATCTGATCGCGGCCTCGATGCCGACACCGCTGGCGAAGAAAACCCATGTGATGCTGACCGAGCAATCCAAGGAGCTCGACAAGGAGCTGCTCGACGGCCTCTCACGCGTCGGCTTCAAGCTCGACTTCGGCGAGGGCGGGACGGGCTGGCAATTCAAATACCTCACCCGCGGCGGCGGCTATTATTTCAACGTTGGCTGCTCCAATTTGATCGTCGAGGGCAAGATCGGGCTCAGGCAGTTTTCCGACATCGAGGGCTTCGTCGGGGAAGGCGCGCGGATGAAGAACGGCACCACCATCGCCGCCGACCTGATCGTGCTCTCCACCGGCTACAAGCCGCAGGAATATCTGGTGCGAAAGCTGTTCGGCGATGCCGTCGCCGACCGCGTCGGCCCGATCTGGGGCTTCGGCGACGGTTTTGAGCTGCGCAACATGTATGCGCGCACGAAGCAGCCCGGCCTGTGGTTCATCGCCGGCAGCCTCGCGCAATGCCGCATCAACTCGAAATACCTCGCACTCCAGATCAAGGCGATCGAGGAAGGGATATGGGGGCGTGAGGTGAGTACGGCTTAGGCCAGCCGTCATTCCGGGGCGCGACGAAGTCGCGAGCCCGGAATCCATTGCGCCGCCTATTGCGCGGATAGATGGATTGCGGGCTCGCGCTACGCGCGCCCCGGAATGACAGGAGCCGGAATGACAGGAGGAAGAAATCATGCCAGCCATTCTCGGCACCGGCGAGCACCGCTACCGCGTCGTCGAAAATTTCGCCAAGCTGCCGGACGGCTGGCAGCTCACCGATGTCGCCTCCGTCGCCGTTGACAGCCGCGACCGGATCTACGTCTTCAACCGCGGCGCCCATCCGATGGTGGTGCTCGACCGTGACGGCAATTTCCTGCGCAGCTTCGGCGAGGGGCTGTTCTCGCGCGCGCACGGCCTGCACATCGATGCCGACGACAATCTCTACTGCACCGACGATGGCGACCACACCGTGCGCAAATGTACCACCGACGGCAAGGTGCTGCTGACGATCGGCATCCCCGCAAAGCCGTCGCCGTTCATGAGCGGCGAGCCGTTCCACCGTTGCACCCACACCGCGCTGTCGCCGAAGGGCGAGATCTATGTCTCCGACGGCTATGGCAATGCGCGCGTGCACAAGTTCACCCCCGACGGCAAGCTGCTCAAGAGCTGGGGCGAGCCGGGGACCGATCCCGGCCAGTTCAACATCGTGCACAACATCGCCACCGATGCCGACGGCTGGGTCTACGTCGCCGACCGCGAGAACCATCGCGTACAGGTGTTCAACGGCGAGGGCAAATACGAGACGCAGTGGAACAATCTTCACCGACCCTGTGCGCTGTGCTGCAGCGGCGGGGCTAACAGTCCGATCTTCGTGATCGGCGAGCTCGGGCCCGGCCTGGCCGTCAACCGCAAGGTGCCCAATCTCGGCCCGCGGCTGTCGATCGTTGACGCCAAGGGCAAGCGCATCGCGCGGCTCGGCGGCGAGGAGGGCCCGGGCGTTGCCAGCGGAAAATTCCTGGCGCCCCACGGCATCGCGCTGGATTCGAAAGGCGACATCTATGTCGGCGAGGTCGGCGTCACCGACTGGAAGACGAGCTTTCCGGACGAGGAGATGCCGGCCGCCGTGCGCGCAACGCGGTGCTTGCAGAAGCTGGAGCGGGTACGGGAGTAGCGCGGCAAATCACGCCGTACAGGGACAAGCGGTCCCGGACCAGCCAGGCTGCCCCTTGAGATCGCGGCTTTTTGAGCGCTCCTGCCACCTCGCCGCCGTATTGCTTCGGCCTGAATAAGTCGCTCAACGGGCTTCACAATCCCGTCACGCTGCATGTAGTATGTCAGTACATGCTGCTTCGCAGCGTACATTGGAGGCCGGGAGCGTTACTTGAACGCACATGTCTCGCAAGGCAGTTGGCCGGTGTTGGTGCTGAATGCGGACTTCCGGCCGCTGAGTTACTACCCGCTGTCTCTTTGGTCGTGGCAAGACGCGATCAAGGCGGTGTTCCTCGACCGCGTCAACATCGTCGCTCACTACGATCAGGCGGTCCACAGTCCGACCCTGCAAATGCAGCTGCCGAGCGTCGTCTCGCTCAAATCCTTCGTCAAACCGACCACCCACCCCGCCTTCACCCGATTCAACGTCTTTCTGCGCGACCGTTTCGCCTGCCAATATTGCGGCTCGCCCGAAGACCTGACCTTCGACCACATCATCCCGCGCAGCAAAGGCGGTCAGACCACTTGGGAGAACGTGGTCGCGGCGTGCTCGCCGTGTAACTTGCGCAAGGGCAATCTGACGCCGGCTCAGGCCAGGATGTTTCCGCGGCAGAGCGCGTTCGCGCCGACCGTGCACCAGCTCCACCGCAACGGCCGCCTGTTCCCGCCGAACTACCTGCACGACAGCTGGCTGGACTATCTGTACTGGGATACAGAGCTGGATCCGTAGCGGAGAGCCTGCGAACGGGTTATCCCCGCTGCAACGCCAGCGTCACGCCGCCGAGCGTGAGCGCCATTGCCGTCCATTCGCGATAGCCCAGCGGCTCGCCCAGAATGATGGCGGCGGAGACCACGCCGATCACCGGCACGATCAGCATGCCGGTCGAGGCCGTCGTCGGTGGCAGGCGGCGCAGCGTCTCGAACCAGGTGACGTAGCAGACGCCCATCGGCACCAATGTCATGTAGACGAAGCAGCCGAGCCCCACCGGGGTGATCGCAGTGACGTCGGGACCCTCGAACAGCACACCGAGGACCAGCATCGTGGCGCAACCGAGCCCGACCTGCCAGGCGACGACGACCAGCGGCGGCATCGGCAGCGGCTTGCGGTTGAGCACGTTGCCGAGCGCGAACAGGATGGCGCAGAGCAGCGCGAGCACGATACCCAGCAGCTTGTCGGCGGTGAACGCAAAGCCGTTTCCGCTCAAGAGCAGCGTGACGCCGGCAACGCCGAGGACCAGCCCGAGGATATCCCGCAGGGCCGGCCGCGTGTGCAGCACCGGCCAGGCGAACAGCATCGCCCAGATCGGCATGGTGTAGGCGAGCAGAGCGCCCTCGCTCACCGTCACATATTTCATCGCGACCGTGCCGAGCCCCATCCAGGCGACCACGTTGGTGAGGGTCGCAAACACCAGCCGCGGGATGGCCTCGCGCGGAACGGCAAACGACTCCTTCCGGCTCAGCACCAGAGCGCCGAGAATGAGCGAGGCGCAAACGCCCGCAAGTCCACGCGCGAACAGAGGCGGCCATTGCTGGAGCAGCAGCTTCATCAGCGGCCAGTTCAACGCCCAGCCGAAGGCCGTCACGCAGAGGCAGAGAGCGCCGATCGTCCTGTCGCGTCGCGCGGGATCCATGACTAAGCGCTTAGCAGGCAAGCACGGCCGGCTCCACCTCGGCTGGCGCATGCGGGGCCATCACGACGCTGGGAACTCGAAGCGCCCGTGCCCGTTCAGACTCGACGCCATGCGCACCGGCATGCACGTTCACCAAACGCGTTCGTCGGCCACCCAATGAAACAGGAAAACACTCATGCCCGCAACCGAGAGTGATCACGTCTACAAGATCCTGGATCTCGTCGGATCATCGGAAACCTCGATCGAGGACGCGATCAAGAATGCGATCAGCCGCGCTGCCAAGACCGTTCGCGAGATGAAATGGTTCGAGGTGGTGCAGACGCGCGGCCACATCGAGAACGGCACCGTCGGTCATTACCAGGTGACGCTGCGCGTCGGCTTCACGCTGGAGGGATGACGCGGTGGACGCCGGGCGGAACCGTCGCGCGCGGCGCGGCGTGACATCCGCCCGGCGAGCGGATCTGATATCCGCGACCGTCTCCGGTCCACTACGGACCGGCGCAATCATCGCAAATATTGCAACAGGCCGTTAAGGTGAAGGTGAGAGGTTTGCACCAATTTGGAGCAAGCCTGATGGTCACGGGCCGCGAACTCGGCAAGACGCCTCTTCCGCTCTGGGCGGCGGGGTTCGTCGCCTTGATTTGCGTCGCCATCCTGGGCTTGAGTGCCTGGCGCGAATGGGAAGCGCGCGAGGCTGATCTCAGGAACGCCGAAGTCGAGGTCGCCAATGTGGCGCATTCCCTGGTCCAGCATGCGGACGACACGTTCGAACTCGCCGACACGCTCCTGGTTGGACTGGTCCATCGGCTCGAAATCGACGGAACCGGGCCGGACACGATCGCAAAGCTCCAGGCCTATCTGCCGACGCGCAAATCATCGGACCGCATCCGCGGCATCTTCATCTATGACGCGAGCGGCCGGTGGCTTGCCACGACCGAGCGCCTCGACTTCTCCAAGCTCAACAACAGCGATCGTGATTATTTCCGGCGCCATCGCGACTCGCCGGAACCGGGCACGCTGATCGGACCTCCGGTCAAGAGCCGCTCCGGAGGCCAATGGATCATCACCGCGTCCCGCCGGATCAACGATTCCGACGGCGGCTTCGCCGGCGTTGCTCTGCTCACGATCGACGTCAGCTATTTCGTCAAGTTCTACGAGCGGTTCGACATCGGCCCGAACGGCTCGGCATCGTTGCTCAACAGCCGTGGCATCATGCTGGCGCGCAGCCGCGACGAGAGCGGCGCCTTCGTCGGACGCGACCTGTCCAATGCGCCCTTGTTCAATGGCTGGGAAAGCCGCCCCGACGCGGCGGTCTACTATTTCAAGTCGCCGCTCGATGGCGTGCAGCGGCTGAGCTATTACCAGCGCAGCAGCCGCTATCCCCTGCTGGTGCTGGCGAGCAAGTCGCAGGACGACGTGCTGGCCCCCTGGCGCCGCGCGGCAGCCGCGCGCATGACCTTCGTCCTCGGCCTCGTGCTGCTGATCGCCGTAATCGGCTACTATCTTGTCCGTCAGTTGCTGCAGCGGCAACGCACGGCACAGGCCCTCGTCGCCAAGGAAGCCAATTTCCGCCTGCTGGCCGAGCAATCCAGCGACATGGTGACCCGCATCGGTCTGGATAACCGGCTGCTCTACGTCTCGCCTTCCTGCGCGCGCATCACCGGCTGGTCGGCCGAAGAGCTGCTTGGCACGTCGGCCATCGCCGGCATTCACGCGGACGACATGGAGCGGGTCGAGCAGGCCATCGCCGCGCTGAAGAACGGCGAAGCCGAGGAGGCTCGGTTCGTCTATCGCCAGCGTCATCGCGACAAGGGCGAGATCTGGGCCGAGGCGGCGCTGCACGTGACGCTGGCGTCAGACAGCGGCGAGATCGACGGCGTCGTCGCGGTCGTGCGCGACATGACCGAGCAGAAGGATCTTCAGGACAGGCTCGCCTCGCTGGCAACGACCGACGGCCTCACGGGCCTTGCCAACCGGCGCGCATTCGACGAGCGGCTGGCCGACGAATGGGCGCGGGCCCGGCGCGACGGCACGCAGCTCTCGCTGTTGCTGATCGATGTCGATCATTTCAAGAAGTTCAACGACCATTACGGACATCTGGCGGGCGACGCCTGCCTGCGCGCGCTCGGCCGGATTCTATCGGCGCAGGCCAGGCGGCCGGCCGACCTCGCCGCGCGTTATGGCGGCGAGGAATTCGCCGTCCTGTTGCCGAACACCGGCCCTGACGGCTGCGCCGAGGTCGGCGAGGGAATTCGCCTGGCACTGAAGGAGCTCGCCATGCTGCATGGGCAAAATCCGCCGTCCCGGCTGGTGACTGCGAGCCTCGGCGGCGCATCGGCTGTTCCGTCCGAGACCGCGATGGACTGCAGCACGCTGGTCGCCGCCGCCGACCGCGCGCTTTATGCCGCGAAGGACGGCGGCCGTGACCGGCTGGTGATGTCGGGACAGGTCATACCGTGGCCCGCGAAGACCGCGTGACGAGATCGATGACGGTCCTCATGCCAGATGGCACGAGACGAAGTGTCCGCCCGCTCCTTCCCTCAGCTCCGGCGCGCTTTCCGCGCAGCGCGGCTGGGCG
This sequence comes from Bradyrhizobium tunisiense, assembly GCF_042263385.1. Taxonomy (NCBI): domain Bacteria; kingdom Pseudomonadati; phylum Pseudomonadota; class Alphaproteobacteria; order Hyphomicrobiales; family Nitrobacteraceae; genus Bradyrhizobium; species Bradyrhizobium tunisiense. The sequence continues at coordinate 402,595 of NZ_JBHLEV010000003.1, read as the reverse complement.
ATCGGACAGCGGGTGTGGAAGTGACAGCCCGACGGCGGCTTCATCGGGCTCGGCACGTCGCCCTTGAGGCGGATGCGCTCGCGCTTCAGTTTTGGATCGGGCACGGGCACCGCCGACAACAGCGCCCTCGTATAGGGATGCTGCGGGTTGCGGTAGAGATCGCTCGCCTTCGCCAGCTCGACGATGCGGCCGAGATACATCACCGCGACGCGGTCGGAGATGTGCTCGACCACCGAGAGGTCGTGCGCGACAAACAGATAAGTGAGGTTCAGCTCGGCCTGGAGATCCTCCAAGAGGTTGATGACCTGGGCCTGGATCGACACGTCGAGCGCCGAGACCGGCTCGTCGCAGACGATCAGCTTCGGCTCGACCGCGAGCGCGCGCGCGATCACGATGCGCTGGCGCTGGCCGCCGGAGAATTCATGCGGGTAACGCCGCATGTGCTCCGCCTTGAGCCCGACCTTGACCAGGAGACCGGCGACGCGCTCCTCGCGCTCCTTCACGGAGGAGGCGAGATTGTGGATGGTGAAGGCCTCGCCGAGAATCGCGCCGACCGTCATGCGCGGATTGAGCGAGGCGAACGGATCCTGGAACACCAGCTGCATGTTCCGCCGCATCGCGCGCAGATCATTGCCGCCGAGCTGGCGCACGTCCTGGCCGTCGAAAGTGACCTCGCCGTCGGTCGGCTCGATCAGGCGCAGCACGCAGCGTCCCGTGGTCGACTTGCCGCAACCGGATTCGCCGACGAGACCGAGCGTCTCGCCGCGGTTGACCGAGAACGACACGCCGTCGACCGCATAGACGGTGCCGACCTGGCGCGACAACAGGCCGCCGAGCACGGGAAAATGTTTCTTCAGGCCGCTGACGCGCAGCAGGGGTTCGCTCATGACGCGGCTCCCAGGTTCGGATCGCCGAGGTGACAGGCCATGCGATGGCCGGGCGAAACCTCGCGCAGCAGCGGCTCCTTCTCGGTGCAGACGTCCATGGCGAATTTGCAGCGCGGCGCAAAGCGGCAGCCGACCGGCGGATTGATCAGGATCGGCACCGTGCCGCCGATCGCCTCGAGCCGCGTCTTGTGCTCGCTGTCGAGATCGATGCGCGGGATCGAGCGGATCAATCCTTGGGTATAGGGATGGCGGGGATTGCCGAACAGCTCGTCGACCGGCGCCTCCTCCACCACCTTGCCGGCATACATCACGACGACGCGCTGCGCCGTCTCGGCAACCACGCCCATGGCATGGGTGATCAACATCACCGCCATGCCGAAGCGCTCCTTCATGTCCTGGAGCAGGTCGAGAATCTGCGCCTGGATGGTGACGTCGAGCGCGGTGGTGGGCTCGTCGGCGATGATCAGCTTCGGCTTGCAGGCGAGCGCCATCGCGATCATCACGCGCTGGCGCATGCCGCCGGAGAACTGGTGCGGATAATTGTGCACGCGGCCTTCGGCGTTGGGGATCTGCACCAGCTTCAGCATCTCGATGGTGCGATCGAGCGCCTGCTTCCTCGTCACGGCTTCGTGACGGCGCAGGCTCTCGGCAATCTGCTCGCCGATGGTCAACACCGGGTTGAGCGAGGTCATCGGCTCCTGGAAGATGAAGCCGATCTCCTTGGCCCTGATCTCGTCGAGCTGATTGCTGGTCAGCGGCACGAGATCGCGGCCCTCGAAGATGATCTGGCCCGCCGCGATCCGGCCAGGCGGCATCGCGATCAGCTTCAGGATCGACATCGCGGTCACGGTCTTGCCGCAGCCGGATTCGCCGACGACGCAGAGCGTCTCGCCCCGGTTGATGGAGATGTCGACGCCATCGACGGCCTGGAGGATGCCGTCGTCGGTGGAGAAGTGGGTTTTCAGCCCCTTGATCTCGAGCAGGGGCGCCATCAGATCACCCGTCGCGCATCAAGCGCATCACGCAGGCCGTCGCCGATGAAGTTGATCGCGACCACCGCGATGAAGATCGCGCCGCCCGGAAACAATGCCCAATGCGGGCCGATGTCGAGGAAGTCCTTGGCGTCATACAGCAGGCGGCCCCAGGTCGGCGTATCAGGCGGGAAACCGAGGCCGAGGAAGGACAGCGTCGATTCCGCGATGATCGCCGCGGCAACGTCGATGGTGCCGGCGATGATCACCGGGCCGAGCGCGTTGGGCAGAATATGCCGTACCACCTGCCGCGCCGGGCTGGCGCCGAGCGCGCGGGCCGCCTCGACGAACTCCTTTTCGCGGATCGACAGGAACTGCGCGCGCACGAGCCGCGCCACCGGCATCCAGCGCAGGCCTCCGATGACGAGCACGATCAGGATGAAGATGCCGCCTTCGGGACCGAACACCGATTTCAGCCCCTCGCGGAAGAGATAGATGAGCAGGAGGAGCAGCGGCAGTTGCGGCAGTGACAGGAACAGGTCGGTCAGCCACATCAAACCGTGCCCGAGCGCTCCGCGCGACATGCCGGCGAGCGCGCCGATCAGCGTGCCGATGAAGACGGAGACCAGCATCGCGGCGAGGCCGACCGCGAGCGAGATGCGGCCGCCATAGATCATGCGCGCCAGAATGTCCTGGCCGAGATCGTCGGTGCCGAAGGGATGGGCGAGCGAGGGCCCTTGCAGGCCCGCAACGATGTCGATCTCGTTGATCTTGATGCGCCAGACGAAGGGCCCGAGAACGACGGCGAGCACCAGGATGAGGAGCAGGAAGGCGCTGACCACGGCGAGCTTGTGGCGGCTAAAGCGCCGCCATGTCTCGCGCCAGGGCGAATAGACCCGCCGCTCAGCGGAGGGAGATGCGAGGGTCAAGCCAGCCATACAGGACGTCCGCGATGAGATTGAACAGCACGACGAGGCACGCGAAGACGAAGGTCACGGCCATCACCACCGGCGTGTCGTTGGACAGGATCGAAGAGATCAGCAGCGAGCCGATACCGGGGATGCGGAAGATCTGCTCGGTGACGATGGCGCCGCCGAACACGGCGGGCATTTGCAGCGCGATCAGCGTCACGACCGGGATCATGGCGTTGCGCATCACGTGCTTGACGATGACCTTGGCCTGGCCGAGGCCCTTGGCGCGCGCCGTGGTGACGTAATCGAGCCTGATCACATCGAGCATCGCCGAGCGCACGAAACGCGTCATCGACGCCGCCTGAAACAGGCCGAGCACCGCCACCGGCATGATCGCCTGCCGGATCATCTCCAGCACCCAGCGGATGCCGGTGCCCTTGATGTCGGTGGTATAGACGAAGGGCAGCCAGTCCAGTGTGACCGAGAAGATCAGGATGAACAGGATGCCGGTGAAGAAGGTCGGCAGCGAAAAGCCGACGAAGGCGAGCGTGTTGGCGACCTGGTCGAACACCGAATAAGGCTTGGTCGCCGCATAGACACCGACGGGAATTGCGACCAGCAGCGCCAGAATCTGTGCCGAGCCGATCACATAGAGTGTCGTCGGAAGGCGTTGGAGGATGAGCGTATCGACGTTCATCCGGCTGACGAACGAAAAACCCCAGTCGCCGTGCAGCATGGCGTTGAGCCAATGCAGGTAGCGGAGGTAGATCGGATCATCCAGGCCGAATTTGGCCCGAAGCGCGGCCTGCACTTCGGGCGGCACGTTCGGATTGGTCGCCAGTTCGGAGAACGGGTCGCCGGGAGCCAGCGCCAGCACGAAGAACAGCACTGCCGAGATGCCGAGCAGGCTCGGAATCGCGATCAGCAGGCGACGCAGGACATACTGACTCATCAGGGAAGGATCCTCCTAGCGGCCGTCCCTCACGCGTCTCGGTACCAGTCCTGGATGTTGTCCGTCTCATTGGCCCAACCGCTCAGCGCTGGCCGAAGCGCGTTGGCCGCGGCTTCCACCTTCAGGCGATGCATCACCGGAATGAACACGGTGTCCTGCCAGAGCAGATCGTTGCACTTGATGTAGAGCGCCGCGCGCTTGACCGGATCGGTCTCGGTCTCGGCCGCCGCAATGGCGGCATCATAGTCCTTGTTGACATAGCGCGGGAAATTCTGGCCCTGCCACTTGTTCTCCTTGGTGGCAACGTTGGCGGAGATGTAGCGGCGCATGTGCAAGGCCGGATCCGGCTGCGTCATCGGGATCTGGAATTCCTCGATGTCCGCATAGAACTTGGGGTAGGTATCGGGGTTGGCCACGTCCGACGAGAAGAACACCGAGGCCACGACCGATTTCAACTCGACGTCGATGCCGGCCTTCTGGCAGGCCTGCTTGACGATCGCCTGGGTCTTCTGGCGCGGACCGTTGGTCGAGGTCTGGTACAGAAGCTTGAACTTCTTTCCGTCTTTCTCTCGGATGCCGTCCGCTCCGACCTTCCATCCGGCGTCGTCGAGCATCTTCGACGCCTTCTCGATGTTGAACTCCCACGAGGTGTTCTTGGAGACGAACTTCTCGGGGCCGTTGAGGTAGTTGGCGGTCGTGCGGCCGGCGCGACCGTAAATCGCCTTTTTGACGGACTCACGATCGACCAGCAGGGACAGCGCCTTGCGCACGTTCGGATCGGAGAAAATCGGATGCTTGGTCTTCATCGAGGACCGTTCGCCATCGACCTCGGTGTTGGGATCGGTGAAGTTGATCGCGATGAACTCGATGTCGCCGCCCGTGGCATAGACGGTCTTGCCCTTGCCGCCCTTCTCCAGACGCAGCAGCACGTCGTCTTCGACCTGCATGTTCCAGGCGAAATCGAATTCGCCGGTCTGGATCACCGCGCGCGCCGCCGAGACGGCATCGCCGCCGCCCTTCATCTCGATCGTGTCGAAATGCGGACGATTGGGCATGTGATAGTCGGGATTGAGCTCGCCGCGGACCACATCGCCCGGCTTGAACTCGACGAACTTGTAGGGACCGGTGCCCACCGGGGCCAGATTGTTCGGCGCCTCGCGGGACTTCGAACCCTTGTAGTCGGTGAACAGATGCTTCGGGAGAACGCAGCCATACGCGCCGACGAAGGCATTCGCCCAGAATGGCGTCGGCGTCTTGAACAGGATGCGGATCGAAAGATCGTTGACCTTCTCGACCGTAATTTCACCATAGGTGCTGATGCTGACGGCGGCCGTGGCGGGGTCGCTGGCATACTGCCAAGTAAACACGAAGTCGTCGGCGGTGAGCGGCTTGCCGTCGTGCCACTTCACTCCCGGCTTGATTTTCCAGACCACGGATTTGGCATCGGCGGCGAGACCGCCGTTTGCAAGGGAGGGAATCTCTGCGGCGAGAATCGGGTTGAGATTGCCGTCGGCGTCCCAGCTTGCGAGCGGCTCGTAGAACAGGCGCGATCCGTCCTGATCCTTGGTGCCGGTGGCGAAATGTGGATTGAGCAGCGTCGGCCCCTGCCACCACAGCAGCTTGAGAGGGCCGCCGCCCCCGCGCTTGGTCGGCTTATAGGCCGCGGGGCTCTGCGCCATGGCAACGCCGCCGAGCGCGAGGAGCTGGTTGGCCAGGGGAGCGGTAAGACCGACCGCGGCCATGCGCTTGATGAAGGCGCGGCGATCCATCCGCCCGTCCTTCACCTGGCCGATCATCGAACGCAGTTCTTTATCCAGCATGGTTGTCCCCCGTCTGGTTCCCATCGTGATGAGGGCGGCCGGGAAACGCGGCTGCCCATTTGGCTGGCAGTAGATGGCACACCGAATGGGGGGCGCGTCAACTGCGACCGTGTGTATGCAAACGGTCTTCTGGCTGTCTGTTGGGCAAAACCAGCGTCCCGCAGCCCATCCGTTCGGCAATCCAGCATCAAAACATGCTGGATTGCACGCTGCAGTGCGAAAAATTTGTTCGTCGGATCAGACGAAGTATCGAGGCGAATTCTACGCGACGGACATGTCGAGCGGCGGCTCAACGTGATCCGGCAGCGGACAGACATAGGGCGTCTTGGCCGTCCGCATCTTGAGGTCGGCCTTGGCTGCCTTGATCAGCTCCGGATCCGTCAGCGCCTTGATGCCGAGACCAGCCATCGCCTTGGCCGCCTGTACCATGGCCTTGTGGGCATGTGGGCTCTTGCCCTGCGCCACCACCTGCCAGGTGTGGAAGGGCGTGCCGATTGCAACCGTGGGGGCGTGAACCTGCACCGTCGGCACCACCCAGCTGACGTCGCCGACGTCGGTCGAGCCGACCAGCGGGTTGCGTTTGGCATCCAGTGGCACCAGGAAGTCGGCCAGCGGCCGATCGGTCGGCTCCATGCCGATCGCGTAATAGACCGACGCGATATCCTTGTCGCTCAACGTCGCGCGGATCTGGCCGGCAAAGCTCTTGTCCGCATCGTCGAAATGCGGCGGTCCGAGCTCTTCCATGACCCGGTGCAGGGCCTGCTCCAGCGGCGCGTTCGGCAGGATGTTCGAGACCGCGGAGATGATCTTCATCTCCACCTTGGTCTCGGTCATCAGCGCAGCGCCCTCTGCGATCTTGCTCACGCGTCCGACCAGCTCGTTCATGCCGGGAAGATCACGGGCGCGGATCGAATAGCGCACCCGCGCATGGGCCTGGACCACGTTGGGGGCAATGCCGCCGGTGTCGAGCAGCGCGTAATGCACGCGCGCATCGCTCGGCATATGCTCGCGCATGTAGTTCACGCCGACATTCATCAACTCGACCGCATCGAGCGCGGAACGGCCGAGATGCGGTGAGGCCGCGGCATGCGAGGTTCGGCCGGTGAAGATGAAGTCCGCGCGCGTGTTGGCGAGCGAGGGCGTCACCGCGACCTCCCAGAAGCTGTGCGGATGCCAGGTGATGGCGATGTCGGCATCTTCGAACGCACCCGAGCGCACCATGAAGGCCTTTGCCGCACCGCCTTCTTCCGCCGGGCAGCCGTAATAGCGCACGCGACCGGGCACCTTGTTCTCGGCGAGCCAATCCTTCATCGCGGTCGCGGCGAGCAGTGCGGCGGAACCGAGCAGATTGTGACCGCAGCCATGGCCGTGTCCGCCGGTCTCGACCGGGCGATGCTCGGCGACGCCTGCCTCCTGGCTGAGGCCGGGCAGCGCGTCGTATTCCCCCATGAAGGCGATGACCGGACCGCCCTCGCCCCATTCGCCCATCACCGCGGTCGGTATGCCGGCAACGTTCTCCGTAATGCGAAAACCCTGATGACGCAGCTCGGCGAGATGCTCGGCGGCGGACCGCGCCTCGGTGTAGCACACCTCGGGCATGCCCCAGACCTTGTCGCTGAGGTCGATGAAACGCCCCTTGATCGTGTCGATGCCACGCCAGATGTCGCTGCGGTTATCCATGCTTCGTTCCGTGATCCCTGGTCAAACGAAGCGGCAATGGTTAGCAGCTTCATCGCACGGCGCCTAGCAGCGGCGAGGACATCAGCCATGCGGTTGAGGCCGGAATGAGCGGCCGCCTGCCTCCTGTGCACGTCAGTTCCTGCGCATTGCGAAGATTTCAGACGGCCTGCTCCGGAATAGTTGGGAACGAGGCTTTCAAGACGGCCTCCCCCAGCATAAATTATACCTGCTTCGCGCGTCGCTCCGCTCGCATGGCGGAGCGATGCACTCAGCCAGGAGAACTCCATGCCCGCCCTGACCGAATGGAGAGTGCCGCCGGCCAATCAGCCGCGGACGAGCGACTACGGTTTCGATCTCGACCGCGCGCTCGCATCCGTCGTCGGCCTGCACGCCATCGTCCCGCCGGACGCCTTCAGCGCCGAGACGCTGGGCACCGAACGCGCCGGCAACGGCGTCGTGATTGACGACGGCCTGGTCCTCACCATCGGCTATCTCATCACTGAGGCAGAGTCGGTCTGGTTGCACCGGGCCGACGGACGCGTGGTGGAGGGGCATGCGCTCGGCTTCGATTCCGAGACCGGGTTCGGGCTTGTACAGGCGCTCGGCCAGCTCGACATCGAGCCGCTGCCGCTCGGCTCATCGGCGGCAACCCGGATCGGCGACCGCGTCGTGGTCGGCGGCGCCGGCGGCCGCACGCGGTCGGTTGCGAGCCAGATCGTGGCCAAGCAGGAATTCGCCGGCTACTGGGAATATCTGCTGGACGAAGCCGTCTTCACCTATCCCGCGCATCCGAACTGGGGCGGCACCGCGCTGCTCAACGAGCACGGCGAGTTGATCGGCATCGGCTCGCTTCAGCTCGATCGCGAACGCGACGGCAAGGCCGAGCACGTCAACATGGTCGTGCCGATCGACCTGTTGAAGCCGGTCCTGGACGATCTCCGCAGATTCGGTCGCGTCAACAAGCCGGCGCGACCGTGGCTCGGGCTCTACTCGACCGAGATCGACAACCGCGTGGTGGTGATCGGGATCTCCACCAACGGTCCGGCGGCGCGCGCCGAGCTCAAGACCGACGACATCATCCTCGCCGTCGATGGCGACAAGGTCACGAGCCAGACCGCCTTCTACAAGAAGTTGTGGTCGCTCGGCAGCGCCGGCGTCGACGTGCCGCTGACCGTGCACCACCAAGGCGTCACCTTCGACGTCACGGTGACCTCGACCGACCGCTTCAAGCTGCTGAAGGCGCCGAAGCTGCATTGAGTCTACGCTGAAGGGATCCACGATGACCGAGGCCGTTGTGGACGACATCGTGGCCGTGCTGCCGCCGCTGCTCAACGCGCTGGAAGCGCTTGGATTTTTCCAAAGGCAATTGCATCCGCCGGCCTTTGCCTCCGTCATGAACGCAATCGGCGCGCCGGACGAGGCACTGCGAGCCGCACGCACTGCGATCGGAGATTGGCCGGAGCAGTTCGCCGGCCTGCGCGAGCGACTGGATCGGGCCTGCGATGAGACGCTCGCCGCCTTTGCCGGCATCCGCGAGGTCGAGCGCGGCAATGGCGATCTCGTCGCGGTCTTCCGCGCGCTGCGCCACCTGCCGCGCGCACAGGAGGCGCTCTATCCGCTGGCGCCGCAGTTTCCGCCGGTGAGCAGCTTCTTTCTCAACCTTGCCAATCGCGAAAATGCGGACCTGTTGTCGCGGCTGGAAGTCGGTGCAGGCGAGCAGGCAGGCATCTTCCACGATCACAACGAGCCCGGCAGCCGCGGCGGCTTCTCGGTCTATGTGCCCGAATACTACACGCCAGGTCGCGCCATGCCGCTGGTGATGGCGCTGCATGGCGGCAGCGGCAACGGACGCGGCTTTCTGTGGAGCTGGCTGCGCGATGCCCGCAGCCTCGGCGCGATCCTGGTGGCGCCGACCGCGACCGGCCCGACCTGGGCGCTGATGGGTGATGATGCCGACACGCCCAATCTCATGCGTATCCTCGAGACCGTGCGCAGCCGCTGGGCCGTCGACGCCTCGCGCATGTTGCTGACCGGCATGAGCGACGGCGGCACCTTCTGTTACGTCAGCGGGCTCGACGGCGCCTCGCCCTTCACCCATCTCGCGCCGGTGTCCGCAACCTTCCATCCGCTGATGGCGGAGATGGCCGACGCCACGCGCCTGCAGGGGCTGCCTGTCTTCATCACCCACGGCAAGCTGGACTGGATGTTTCCCGTGCAGACCGCGCGCCAGACGCAGGCGGCGCTCGCAGCGGCCGGCGTTAATGTCAGCTATCGCGAGATCGACGACCTCAGCCACACCTATCCGCGGGAGATCAATGCGGAGCTGATGCAGTGGCTGAATGCGGGATGAACAACTCCTCCTTATCGGCGCCGCACTGCCGGGGAACCATCATATCGCGCCGACGTTATTGCCGGTCACCGGAGGTTACCATGCGGACTTTTTTCGGAATGATCCTAGGCGCGCTGCTGCTTGCGGGCGGCGTCTACGTCTATGATTCCATGCAGACGTCATCGGTCGCCAAGGGCGAGGTGGCGGCCGCCAACCGCACCATCGTGAACTGGGACGTGGCAAAGGCGGATTGGGATGCGCTGCGCGATCGCGCGCACAAGGACTGGGTCCGGATCTCGTCGAAGTAACGAGGCCGTATCATGAATGAGGCGCCGTCGCGGATCCGCGGCGGCGCCTTTGCGTTGGCTACGACCAACGCTGCGCGTCAGTTCATCTTGGCCTTGCGGGCATCGGCGATGACCTGCTCGAACTCGGTCATGCTGAGCACGCCGGGGACGCGGTACTTGCCGACGATGAAGGATGGGGTGCCGCTGAAACCGAAGGCTTCGGCCTGTTCGTTGTTGCGCTTGAGCAGGGCGTCGATGTCGCTGCCACGGCCGGCAAGATCGCGTTTCAGGCGATCCATGTCGACGCCGGCGGCCGCGAGGAGCTCGTTGATGCGCGGCTCGGTCAGGCGTGAGCTGACGCCTATCAAGGCGTCATGGGCCGGGTGGTACTTGTCCTGGAATTTCGCAGCGAGCGCGCTCCTCGCGGCCGTGACCGAGACCGGCCCGAGGATCGGCCAGTCTTTCATCACCAACCGCACCTTGCCGTCGTCCTGGACGACCTGGCGCAGCTCGGGCTCGAGCTTGCGGCAATAGGGGCAATTGTAGTCGGACCATTCGACGATGGTGATGTTACCATTCGGATTGCCGGCGACCGGCGTATCAGGGTCGCGCAGCACCTTGGCTTCGGTCAGCACCTCGTCATTTTCGGCGGCTGCCCGTGCCGAGGTGATGCGGCCTACCGCCAGGACGGCCGCCCCGATCAGTGTCAGCGCCGCGCGCCGCGTCGGCACCAGGCCCTTATTCCCAGATTCAGCCATATCTCGTCCCGTTTCGGTCCCATCTTTCGCAAATACGGTTCGGGACCGGGAGTTGTTACCGTTCATATAGAGTGTCGCGGGCACGATGTCATCGCGTGCTAGGCGCGGGGCACCATCGCCATCAGCGTCCCGGTCATGGTGGCGATCAGCGCGGTCTTGCCCTCGTGCTCGGCAAAGGCCTTGGCCTCGCAGAAGGTCAGCGTGCGGCCGGGCTTGACCACCTCGGCCTTGAAGACGAAGCGTTCGCCGCGGGCGGGCGCAAGCAGCGTGGTCTTGAACTCGACGGTGAGGATATCCGCCTCTGATGGCATCAGGGTGAATGCGGCAACACCGCAGGCATTATCCAGGCCTGCCGTGATGATGCCGGCATGGACGAACCCGTTCTGTTGCGTGAAGGCCGGCGAATGCAGCATTGCCAATTCGACCTCGCCCGGCGCAAGGCGGACGATCACGATGCCGAGCGTGCGCATCGCCGGTTGACCGTCGAACAAGGCAATGGCAGCCGCGCGATACCCCGGATTCTTCGGCTCGAACGCGGCCATGGCCTACACCCCAACCACTTCGGCAAGGTGCCGCAACGCAATTTCGCGGATGGCATCGACGAACGGTGTGGAGCTGCGCTGGCTGCGATCCATGTGCAAGCCGGCAATATCGCTTTGCCACGGATAGACCGTGCCGCGATAGGGCGCCTCTCGCTCCATCGCAATTCCTCCCGCTCTGTTCTGCCCTTTGGCGGCTTCTTGATACGGTAGCGTATCAGGGCGCCGCCGCGCTAGCAATACGGCACCGTATCAAGAATTGGCGAGGCTTCCTTCATGAGCGACGGCAAGGGCGATGTCTGGGTCGAGGCGGGGTTTGCCGAGCTCGCCCGCTCGGGGGTCGAGGGTGTCAGGGTCGAGGTGCTCGCCAAGAGGCTTGGCGTCACCAAGGGCGGCTTCTACCGCCGCTTCGCCGACCGCGCCGCGCTGCTCGATGCCATGCTGCAACGCTGGCGCGAGGGGCGCGCAGCCTCGATTGCACAACAGACTCGCCTCGACGGCCAGGAGCCCCGCGAACGGCTGAAGGCGGTAATCCAGCTCTATTCGGAGCGGCTCAACCCGGAAGCCATGGCGATCGAGCTCGCGATCCGGCAATGGGCTCGTTCGGACGAGAACGCTGCGGCCGCGGTGGCAGGCGTGGATGCCGCGCGGCTCAAGCACGTCGCCGAACTCTATCGCGCGACCGGGCTTGCAGCCGAGGAGGCCGAGGCGCAGGCCTTCCTGTTCTACTGCTTCATCTTCGGCCAGAGCCTCTTGTTCGTCGAGCGCGGCCCGCGAAAGCGGGCGCAACTGGTGGCGAAGTCGGCTGAAAAGCTGCTCGACTAGGCGATTGGCTTGCGAGAAATGGCCGGAGCTCGACTCCGGCCATCGCATTGTCGCGTTGGACCCCAGCTCAGGCGGCGCCCTTCAGCTTCTTGGTGCATTCGCTGTAATAGCCGCCGCCCTTCTGGATCCACTTCAAGCCGCCATTGGCGTTGGTGGTCTTGTTGGCGTTGTACTGGTCGACGCAGGTGTGCAGGCGGGCCTTGCCGGCGGTCTCCTTGGCATATTTCGGATCGACCGCGTTCGGATAGATCGCCGGACCAGCCGGCAGCGCCGGTGCGGCGGCGGGCGCGGCCTCCTTCTTCGCCTGCTTCGGCTCGGCGGGAGCCGCGGGCGCGGCCGGAGCCGCCGCGGCAGGCGCAGCCGCAGGCGTTGCGTCGGCACCGCACTGAGCTTTGCGGAAATCATTCCACTTCATGGTGCCGAGCGAGCCGTCCTTCTTGGCCGCCTGATATTTCGCGCTGCATTCCTGCGATGTCAGCGCCTGCGCCGGCGCGCTCGCCATGAATGCGACAACGCCCGACGCTGCGATCACACACAACAGTTTCGATTGAACGGTCATCCCTGGTTCTCCTCCTTGGCCTTCCTCGACGGAAGTGAAACGAACATTGCTATCCTAGCGTGCCGGCCGCTTGCGACAAGGATGCGATGCATTAGGCCGGCAAAATATAGTGATCGAGTTGTTCTCATCATTCATGTCGCGTTCAGCAACGCGAGCCGACGTTCGCAGCCCTTCGTAATTCTCGCAAGCAGAGTGCAACACATGACCTTCACGTCCCGCCTCGCCGCCGTCGCTCTCGCCTCCCTCCTCGCCAGCGGCGCCGCCTTCGCGCAGACCGCCGCGCCGGCAACCAAGCCCGATGCAGCCGCCATTGCCGACAGGAAGGCGCCGAAGGAACGCTCGGCGGAATCGCTCGAATGCTCCAGGCAGGCGGACGCCAAGGGATTGAAGGGCAAGGAGCGCAAGAAATTCCGCCGCGAGTGCAAGAAGCAGGCGAGGGCCGGCACCGCGGCGCCTGCCGCGCCCGCCGCCCCTGCCGCGCCTGCCGCGCCTGCCGCCGACAAGAAGTAAGTCACGCGCGATCCTCCACGAACATCAGGGCGAGGCGCGCGCATTGCGGCATGACGAGCCTGCAATTGTGCGCCTCTCGCCGATTTGCAATAAGGCGGCGTGAAGCAGATCACCGCCTCCCTGCCGTTCAAATGGCCGAGCCGCGCCAGTATCTTGAGCGCGGCGGAGACGCTCGTCATCGGCACCGCCGGCGGCCTGGTGTTTCTGTTTGCCGGCCTTCCCGGCGGGCTGATCTCGGGTTCGATGATCGCGGTCGCCATCGCCGCAATCGCCGGCCGCCAATTGTCGCTGCCACCGCTGCTGACCCAGACCGTGCTGGTGCTGCTCGGCATTTCGCTGGGCTCGGTGGTCTCGCGCCATCTGCTTCAGCAGGTCGGCGCCTATCCCCTCACCATCGGCCTGCTTGCGCTCGCAACCTTCTGCTCGACCTTCGGCTCGAGCTATTACCTCCAACGTATCCATGGCTGGGACCGCACCTCGGCCTTCCTTGCCGGCAGCCCCGGCGCGCTGTCGCAGATCACGATCCTGGCGGTCGAGCGCGGCGCCGACCTGCCGGGCATCGCGGTGGTGCAGACCATGCGCGTCATCATCCTCACCGCGGCACTGCCGGTGGTGCTCGCGCTCGCAGGCGTGGCCCCCTCTGCCGCGCCGTCGCCGATGGCGACGACGATTGCCTCGCCGCTCGACATCGTGGAGCTGGTCGCGGCCTCGCTGGCCCTGGCGCTTCTGCTGCGGCTGATCAGGTTTCCGGCGAGCTGGATGTTCGGCGCCATGATCGCCTCCAGCGTGCTGCATGGCGCCGGCTGGATCGAGGGTGGCCTGCCGGACTGGGGCCGCGGCGCGGCTCTGGTCGGGATCGGCGCGCTGATCGGCAGCCGTTTCGCGCGGATGCGGATCAAGACGCTCGCCGGCCACATCAACGCGGCGCTGGGCTCGTTTACCGTGGCGATCGCCGTCTCCGCCATTTTCGTCGGCATCGTCGCACTCACCACGCAGGTCAAATTCTCCGACGTCGTCGTCGCCTTCGCGCCCGGGGCGATGGACGCCATGCTGGCCCTGGCGCTGACGTTGCACATCGACCCGATCTTCGTCGGCGCCCATCATCTGTCGCGCTTCGTGTTCGTGACGATCGCGACGCCGGGGATCGTGCATCTGTTCGGACGCACCCAGGACGACGTGGACGATTAGCAGAGCGCCACTCTCGTCGGGCGCGCGAAGAGCGCGCCTTTGACCCTAGGGCACCTACGGCAGCTAGGCACGCTTCGCCGTCGCCACGAATCCCCATGCGGCGATCGCGGCCATCGCGAGCGAGATCAGCACGTTGAAGCCGGCGAGCGAGAGGCCGAGGAAGCGCCACTGCACCTCGTCGCAGCGCACCACCTTCACGGTGTCGAGCCTCGAAAAAAGATCGCCGGCATTGCCGAGGTTGACGACGGGACCGGAGCAATCGGTCGGCCCCTTCCAGAACCCCCATTCGACGCCGGAATGGTAGGCGCCGAGACCGGCATTGGCGAGCGTCGCCAGCGCGAGGATGGCGAGCCCCGCCAGCAGCAACGGCCGCGGCGCGCCGCTTCGCGCCGCAATCGCCGTGAGCGCACCGAGCGGAATCGCGAGATAATAGGCGTAGCGCTGCTCGAGGCAGAGCGGACAGGGCAAGATCTCCAGCACGAGCTGGAAGAACCAGGCGCCCGCGATGGTCGCGGCCGCGATCAGCGTGACGAGCAGCGAGGCCGCCAGCGCGGCGCCGCCGGCGGCCGGCTTGAACGCAGGTATCGCGGCACTCTGGATCGTCACGGCAGCCTCTTTCCGGTGGGTCGCGCCCCCAAGCCTCTAACTCCGGTCCATGCGGCTGTCGAGAACGCTGGGCATCACTTTGGCGCGGGTTGACCCCGCTTTGTCCATGGCTATAGTCCGCCGGCTTCGCGACGCTCCCTTCAAGGGCCGACCGAGGGCCCCTGTGGCGGAACTGGTAGACGCGCTCGACTCAAAATCGAGTTCCGCAAGGAGTGCTGGTTCGATTCCGGCCAGGGGCACCACGCTTCGCCCTTTGGGTTTCGCGTGGCGCGGCCATGCCAGACCGAAGACACCCCGCTACGAAGACACGCCCCTACAGCCTCGCGGCGCATGACGCCCGAGTCCTGTGCTTCTCTTGACGCCCCTTCCTTGGAAAGGGCGCAGGGAAGGCCGGGCGCCGGCTGGCACCCGCGGTCCGCTGTGCGCAAATTGCGCGAAGATAGATGCACAGCGGCATACAGGGCAGCCTGGACATCCCGGCCTTTCCCTGCGCAGTGGTTTGACGGCTTATGGCGTGCTCTCCCCGGGGAGCGATGCACTATTGCCCCCGTCGCCTTGCGGATGACTGATGCGCACGCCCGGTCGGGCAGCGACATCACCGCAAGCCTTGACGCACAGACCCCGGGCGTCAGGACGACACGCTTTTGCCGTACGCGGACCGCACCGGTCGTGTGCGCGCTGCTCAACCGCTCACGGGCAAAGCCCGCCCTGCGATTGCTGGCGCGCCGATGCGCTCCACGTCCACCGCCACCCCGCCCGCGTATCGTGACGATCGCGAAACGCCCCTTATCCATGGGCCGGGATGGCGACGCATATACGATATTTCCGAATTTCGGTCAACCAGAATCTTTTGGACCAACCTCCGGTCCCGCGTGGCCGGCCCGGCAGACATCCCACGCTGTCGTTCGGAGTCCGCTCAGCTGCGCCGGCGAGCGCTGGTTGGTCGCCGTGTCGGTGCTGCTGTTCCGAGCGTGGCTGCGAGCAAATCGGCGAGGCCGCGCCCGGCGCTGCCGTCTGCATCCAGGTGCGGATTGTAGATGGTGATCTCGAGGCCGACCGCCTTGCCGCTCGCCAGGGCAACGCGGAGCGCGGTCGACAACTCGTGCCACGACAACCCGCCCGGCACGCGAAAATCGACAGCCGGCATGACGGCGTCGTCGAGACAGTCGGCGTCGAGATGGATGAAGAAGCCGTCCAGTTCGGCTCGCGTCAGGTGATCGACCGCCTCGCACGCAGCGGCCGCGATACCCCTTGCGCGCACTGCGGGGAGGTCCAGCGCCTTGAGCACTTCGGGAAGCGGCTGACTTCCGTACTCCTCCTGATCCCGGTGATCGCGATACGCGAACGCGACAGCATCTTCAGGGCGGACCAGAGGGCCGCGACCCTCGATGTCGGTCAGGAGCGGCGGACTGTGGCCAGTCACGAGGGCAAGGTCCATCGAAGCGCCCTCACCATTGGGCTCCGCCTCGGGCTGGAAGAAATCGGCGTGGCCGTCGATAAAGAACAGGCCGTAGCGGCCGCGCCGTCGTAACGCGAGCATCGCGCCCAACAGGATCGTGCAATCGCCGCCCAGCACCACCGGAAACTCGCCCATGTCGAGCACCGCTTCCACCGCATCGGCGAGCTCGGGTGACCATGCTGCAATGGCCCTGGCGTTCAATATGCCGGTCTCGGGATCGGGCGCCGGGTCCTTCGGCGGCACCGCCAGCCGCGCGGCGCGTCGCGCGCCGATGCGCTCCGCAAGCCCAAGGTCCAGGAGTTGCTCGGGCAAGCGCTCCACACCGTCGGTCGCCAGGCCCAGCGTGGAAGGAGCTTCGATGATGGCGTAGGGAATGGTCGACAGGGGCGCCTCCCGCTCGCAACTATTTCGCTGAATAGGTCACGGCCTCGATCTTGTGACCGTCCGGATCGCGGAC
Source organism: Bradyrhizobium tunisiense (assembly GCF_042263385.1). Taxonomy (NCBI): domain Bacteria; kingdom Pseudomonadati; phylum Pseudomonadota; class Alphaproteobacteria; order Hyphomicrobiales; family Nitrobacteraceae; genus Bradyrhizobium; species Bradyrhizobium tunisiense. Next base: position 385,857 of record NZ_JBHLEV010000003.1, on the reverse strand, counting down.
GAACGCCCCATAGTAGTTGGGATCGTAATTCGGCCGCAGCCCCGGAGCGCCATCGTCGCTGCCGCCGTGCTTCAGTGCTGCTGCGTAAAATCGATCGACCATCGAACGGTTCTCGACGGCGAAGGCGATATGCGAGCCGTTGCCGACGGTCGCAGGCTGTCCGTCGATCGGTACTTGAACGCTGAAGTGAAACGTGCCGCTTCCATACCCCAGTCCACCCTCGTCCTCGGCCATCGGAACAATGCCGAGGATGGGCAAGACGGCATCGTAGAAGCGCTTCGAGCGTTCGACATCATTCGTGCCGACCGAGACATGGTGAATCAAGACCACCTCCCCGTTCCAATGTCGTTCGTAACGGTCGCTTGCGATCGTTGTTCCGTCCGAACCCGCGTGTTCTACCCGGCGCGAACAGATGGAATGCCGGGGAACCCCTTCCGCAAAGGGCGCTTTATGTACAAAGGAAGCGAACATGGACACACGCGTCAGACATCGCAGGGTTCAGATCGGATCGGTGGACACTTTTTACCGCGAAGCAGGACCAGAACGCGCGCCCGTCGTTCTCCTGCCGCACGGCTATCCCTGCTCATCCTACGAATTCCGCAATCTGATGCCGAGACTGGCCGACAAATGGCGACTGATCGCTCCTGACTATCCCGCGTTCGGCTATAGCGGGACACCCGATGACTTCGACTATGGCTTCGACGGCTATGCCAGCTGGCTCGACCAGTTCGTGACGGAGCTGAAGATCGAGCGCTTCGTGATCTACCTTCATGATTTCGGCTCACCGGTCGGAGCCAGGTTGGCGATCATGCGGCCCGAGAGGGTGGTGGCCCAGATCATTCAGAACGGTGACATCCCTTACGAAGATGCGCTGGGCCCGAAATATGCCGACATCGAGAAGTCCTGGTCGCTGCCCGATGAGGAATTGCGTGCCGCGATGCGGGCGGCTGTCACTGAGGAAAATTTCCGCGACGAATTCCTCAACGACGTCCGTTCAGATCTGGCGGGCCTCATCGCACCGGACCTCTGGCAATTGCACTGGTCGTTGATGACCGAGCGGCGAAAGAACGCCGCGGCCGACGTTCTGTTCGACCTCAAGGCGAACCGCCAATGGTTTCCCGAGCACCGCCGCTATCTTCAGCAGCACAAGCCGCCGACATTGATCGTGTGGGGGCCGCAAGATCATTACATGCCCGAACAGTCTGCGCGAGCCTATCTGCGTGACCTGCCGGATGCCGAGCTGCACCTCCTGGATGGCGGCCATTGGCTGCTTGAAACCAACCTCGATGAGGTCGTCTCGCTGACGCGGTCATTCCTGGAACGGATCGGATCCTGACGGGCAACGGCAGCCATGCCGCTCGCCGGCACCCGCGGCCAACTTCCTTCATCCCGCATGGCGTTCGACTTCGCCCGGATATTCCCTATATCGTGCGGCAATGATTGTTGGTGCAGCGGGACAGCTTCGATGGCCAGGAGACGCACGACGGAAGCCGACACCGACGACCTTCCCCGCTATTTCGTCTGGGTGCGGGGCCTCGAAGGCCCCGAGCCGCAGAAATGGACGGCGATGGATTTCGGCGTCGGCGATTGGAAGCGGCCGCTCGTGCTGGCCTATCTGGAGCTGCCGCAAGACGAACGGCGTCTGCCGCTGTCGGTGCTGGCCCGGCGCTATCCGCCGCCGCGGGGTGATCTTTCCTGAGCCGGGCTGGGGTGCGCGCTCCTAACGTCGAGTCCGCAAAGCAAAGCGGAAGTTACCCCGCGTGATCGTGATCGGCGACTTATGACCCCAAGCGGACATGTTGAGTGCAATTTTTGACTTGAAGCGGACATTTTGGTTGGCCAACTTGGCCTGAAGACCTTGCCCCCCAGTCCGACCTTCGTACAGAATGGGGGAGAGGATTGCGTTTCGCCACAGCGGCAGATAGGTGGTGCTCGGTTCAGATAGCTAGATACCGAACACTACGACAGCTACGACGACCGACCGCAATCCTGATTTTTCGCCAGAGCAATTTCGTATTTGAAGTGACAACGTCATTGCGACGCTCTTGACGGCTCTGCTCCTCCCGGCGCTGAGGTGTTGATCATGTTGAAAAATCGCCTTGTTCTGATCTTGGTGACTACTGTGATTTCGCATTCCGCAAACGCACAAAATGGTGCTGGGGAAGCGGCTATACGCGCCATTGTTGCAGAGCAAGTGTCCGCATGGAACGACGGCGATGGATCCCGCTTTTGCCAATCGGCGGCACTGGACATCTCGGCGTTCAATACATCGGGAACTGATATGTCTGGCAAAGAGGTTTTCTGCCAACGACAGGTTCAAATCTTGGCGGGCATCTTCAAAGGAACGACAAAAAAACAAGACATTCGACGGCTTCGTTTCATCACGGGCGACGTAGCCATCGTGGATATCGATAACGAGATACACGGCCTCAAGGACACACCCAGCGGCGCTGCTCTATCAGGTGATGGCGTAAGCAGAACGCAGCTTATGGAAGTTTTTGTGCGGCGAGATGGTCACTGGTTAATGGAAGCGTTTTACAACATCGATGTTAAGCCTCCGAAGTAGAGGCAGAGATCGAAGGCTACATAGGGCGGATAGCGCTGGGACATTGGCGACTCAAGTCCGCTTCTGGCCCAACTCGGACGTTCGATGAGCTGCCACAACGGCCCGGTATCTGGGGCAGAGCAGACCTCATAAGCCGCGAGTGCAGCGCGAACGACGAGGACGCGCGCTCGCCCAGGCGCAACCAACCCTCCACGCCTGACCCCGGACTGAGTTATCGCCGCCCCCATGATTATGGGTGTCCCCTCATCCCCGGTCCGGCTAAACTTGCTCTTGCACCGCGGGGGACACGCGGGTCGCGGGGCCATGATCATGACCGAACAGGGCGAGACGGGTGACACCATCACCATCCTCCTCGTCGAGGACGACGCGCCGACCTGCTGGCGGCTGCAGGATGCGCTGGTGAAGGCCGGCTACGAGGTGCGCAGCGCCGGCACGCTTGGTGAAGCCCGGTCTGCGCTTGCCGGCGGCGCGCCGCGCGTGCTGCTGACCGATCTGCGGCTGCCCGACGGCCACGGCATCGAGCTGATTCGCGAAACGCGACAGCGCTTTCCCGACACCGAGATCATGGTGATCTCGGCGCTGGGGGACGAGGAGAGCGTGATCTCCGCGATCACGGTCGGCGCCACCGGTTATCTGCTCAAGGACGCCTTCCCAACCGACATCGCCACCACCGTGCGCGATCTCGTCGCCGGCCATTCGCCGATCTCGGCCTCGATCGCGCGCTTCATCGTGCGCAGGACGCAAGGTGCGGCGCAGAGCTCGGCAGAGCCGCCGCCCGGCCCCGCGCTGAACACGGCGAGGCTGACGCCGCGCGAGATCGACATCCTCTGGGGCATCGCCAAAGGCTTCAGCTATGCCGAGATCGCCAGCCATCTCGGCCTGTCCAAGCAGACCGTGCCCGGCCACATCAAGAACATCTATCGCAAGCTCGAGGTGCACACGCGCAGCGAAGCGGTGTTCGAGGCGGTGCAGCAAGGCCTGATCAAGCTGTGAGCGAGATCGCGGCCAAGGCGTCCTCGAAGGCACCTGCAAAGGCACCCACGCGACCGCGGCGCCGACTGATCACCTCGCGCCTCGTGCCCTATCTGCTGCTGCAGGCCCTGATCGTGATCGCCACCGTTCTGGGGCTGCGGCTGCTGCAGCCGAGCGATCCCGACGATTTCGCGCTAAGCGGGTTTTCGCTGCGGGAAGAGGGCGTGACGCTGCCCGTGACGCTGCCGCATTTCACGGCGTCGCGCCATTCGCTGGCCGATCCGCCGCTCTACACCGGCGCCTTCACGTTCCGTAGCGGCGACGCGGCGTCGGGATGGTCGGTGTACCTGCCGCGCTTCAGCAACGCGGTGGAGGTCGCCGTCGGCGGCGTCGTCGTGCTCGACTCCCGGCGCGATGCCAATGCCAACCGGCCCGACCGCAACACGCCGCAGATCGCAGCGATCCCCGCATCGCTGTTGCGCGAGGGCAGCAACGAGATCACGGTGCGGCTGTTCGTATGGGGACCGCTCAAGGGCTTTCTCGACACGGTCTATGTCGGACCGGACGCGGCCTTGCGCCCGGCCTATGAGACGCGCACGCTGCTGTTCGTCACGCTCCCTGTGGTGTTCTCGGCCTGGCAGTCGATCCTGGCCGTCATCCTCGCGATCATGTGGCTGATGCGGCGCCATGAGCCGGTCTACGGCGTGCTGGCTGCCGCGATGGTGCTCGGCGTGGTGCAGGCCTTCGCGCCGCCGCCGGTGCCGCCGGCCGCCGTGTCCCGGCTGGCCGCAGTGCTACTGGCGTCCGCGCCGACCGAGAGCGCGCTGATCGTCATGTTCGCCGTGCTGTTCTTCGGCTGGCGCTGGCCGCGCTACGCCATGCTGCTGTTCGTGCCTGGAATCGTCGTGTTCGTGGTCGGGCTGATCGGGGGCCCGCCGCTGCCGCGCATCCTCTTTCTGGTGCTCGGCATCCCCACCGTCGGGCTCTGCCTGGTCCTGATGGCCTGCGTCACGGCAACCGCGGTGGTGCGGCGGCAGGACGCGGCGAGCTTCACGATCGGCTGTGCCGTGACCATCGTGCTGGTCTGCTGGATCCAGGACATGCTCACCGTGCTCGAGATCGTGAGCAACGATCGCATCTTCGTCTCGCGCCTGTCCTATTCGGCGATGCTGGTCGCGATCGGCGCCGGGTTGACCTGGCGCTTTGCCCGCGCGTTGAACCAGGTCGACAGCTTTGCCGGCCAGCTCGTGACGCGGGTGCGCGAGGCCGAAGAGCGGCTGAAGGCGAGCTTTGCCCGCGAGGAGGAGCGCGCGCGCGCCGCCGCACTCGCCAACGAGCGCACGCGCCTGATGCGCGACCTGCATGACGGCCTCGGCGGCCAGCTCGTCAGCATCGTCGCGCTGTCCGAGCGCGGCCATGAGGGCGCGACCATCACCGACGCCGCCCGTGCCGCGCTGAAGGATCTGCGTCTCGTCATCGATTCCATGGACGACATCGGCGGCGACCTGATGCTCGCCCTCGGCTCCTGGCGCGAACGCGCGAGCGCGCAATTGCGGCCGCACGACATCACGCTCGACTGGCGCGTGGCGACGCCGCAGGGCCTGCCGCTGCATCCCGAGCTCAGGCCCTGGCATGTCATCCAGATCGTGCGCATCCTCGACGAGGCCGTGACCAATGCGGTGAAGCACGCAGAGGCTCGCCGCATCGCGGTCACCATCGACACGCTCGACGGGGACCAGGGGCCATACGGCGTGATCAGCGTGACCGACGACGGCCATGGTTTCGCGCCGGGCGGCCATGGCGAGGCCGCCAGCGCGGGCCAAACCGCGCGCGGCTTGCGCAACATGAGAAGCCGCGCCGCGCGCTGCGGTGCGGTGCTCGATCTGAGCTCCGATGCGTCCGGCACGCGCGTGCGGCTGCAATTGCCGCAGCGCTTTCCCGACAGCGACGCGGCCGCGGGCTGAAAGGCCCCCTCTCCGAACGTGTGGGGCACGCGGAGAGAGGGAACGGGCCGGATGATTTGCCTGCGGAGGACGGGGGGCGTTCGTCCGCAAGGCCCTGGCCCGAAGCGATGCAATCAATTCAATCGAATGGAAACATCAGCGCACGCCGACGCGATTGACCGGGCCGCCGCGGTTCATCGGCGTTCCCGCCCGCACGCCGACACCGGGCGCACCGACGCCGGGGGTTGCGACCGCGGCCCTCGCGACCGGGGCTCCGACCACCACCGCAGTCGGCCGCACCACGCAGCCCTTGGGCACGCCGACGGTCTTGCAATAGACCACCGCCTGCGCCGGGCTCGTGCCCAGCGACACCATCGCCGCGCCGGCCAGCGCCATGGCCGTCAACCCCGCGCTCAGCGTTCCAGCTTTCTTCGACATCCTTCGCTCTCCTGCTTCCGTTCGGCGTTCCGATGCAATCACCGGATTTCGCAGCCGAGGTGCAGCCTGAATGGCAAAAGTCGGCGCGCGGATACATGCCATGAAGATGGGGGATGCCGTGACCGCACGGCGGCGCCGATGCCATGAACATGGCATGGACCCGTGAGCGGCCTTCGCGGAATGGTCCGGGCCGATTGATCCCGGTCGGGACCAACGCCGATCCAAAGAGGTGCTTCATGAAGATTTCAGTTCTTGCCGCGCTGCTGCTGACTGCCGCCGTCCTGCCCGCTGCCGCGCAATCCGGTCCATCGGTCCAGGAGCAAATGGCCTGCCGCGGTGATGCCGGAAAGTTCTGCGCCGAACATGTCGGCAAGCCGCCGCAGATGAACGCCTGTCTGCGCGAGAACAAGTCGAAGCTCTCGGACTCCTGCCGCAAGGTCGTCGAATCGCGCGGCGGCTGATCCGTTGTTCTGCCTTGAAGAAAGGAGAGGGCGGCGTATTGCCGCCCTCTCGATATGATGCAGAAGCCGCGCTTTGGAGAGCGCCGAGCGCACGCCTCGTCCTTCGCGACGGCGCTAACGCCTGAATAAGGCTGATCTTCGTCGGCCCGTTGAAGCTGCTGCCGCTAGGCCGAGATTAGACTGACCTGCGCCAGGGAATGAGCATGGAGACCCGTTGCTTGTACTGCCGGTACTCGTCACCGAAGAGAGCGACGAGGTCGCGCTCCTCCAGCGCGATGCCGACGAAGATGTAGAGCGTGGTGACGGCCGCGAACAGCAGATGACCCGCGGTCATGGTCGGCGCCGCCCAGAACGCGATGATGAATCCGAGATAGATCGGATGGCGCACGAACTTGTAGAGCAGCGGCGTCTTGAAGCGCGGCGGCGTCATCTCCTTCCCGGCCAGGTGGTTGGTCACCTGATGCAATCCGAACAATTCGAAATGATTGATGATGAAGGTCGAGGTGAACACCACCACCCAGCCGGCGAAGGACAGCGTGACCAGTGTCACCGCAAGATCCGGATTCTCGACGTTCCATACCACCGACGGCAAGGGACGCCACTGCCAGAACAGGAGCAGCAATGACAGGCTCGCCGCCAGCACATAGGTGCTTCGCTCGACCGGCTTGGGGACGAACTGCGTCCACCACGCCTTGAACCGCTGGCGCGCCATCACGCTGTGCTGAATGGCGAACAGCGACATCAAGAGCAGATTGACGATGACGGCTTCAACCGGCGGAGTCTGCGTTCCTGTGTCGATGGTCTTGGGTACCATCACCCCCATGACGAAGCCGATGGCATAGAGAATGGTGACGAAGAACACGAGATAAGCCGCAATTCCGTACAGAAAGGCGGCGACCTTGAAAATACGTGAGCCCGCAATCGCTGGGCCGATCGAATGAATCTGATCAATCTGAGACATGGAAAACTCCGTTGTGCCAAAGCGCCGGCACTTCGTTGGTCACCACACCATGCATCCCGGACGGGCCCGGAGCTTTCGCGAACGATTGATTTTCGCCTGAGGCGACTTTGATTTTTGCTTGAGACGACGAAAACGTGCGTTTTCGCGTTGAAAACGACGTGCGCGACGGCGTTTCTGCGGGAACTCACCTGCGGCAGGGCCGCCGTGCCGCTTGCGGCAGCAAGTGTTCGATCGCCTGCTCTATCTCGTCGCGCAACGCGCGCGTGTGGTCAGCAAGGGTGACCTGATCGGCCGGATCTGGAGCAATCGAGTCGTCTCGAATTCCGCGCTGAACAGCGGGATCAATGCCGCGCGCAAGACCCAGCGGCCGGTCAAGGCGATCGCCGTGCACGCCTTCGAGAACATGAGTGGCGATGCCGCACAGGATTATTTCGGCTATGGGATCAGCGAGGACGTCGTGCGCTTGCGGCGCAAATGGACGATGACGTCGAGCCGCGCGATCTCGTGCCCGGGAAGCGCCTCGGGGATCTTGGTGAAGGCGAGGCCGTCGGCGACGTCGACCAGCATATCCTCGCCTTCGAGATAGAAGTGCGGATGCACCGACGTGTCGGTGTCGAAGAACGACTTGATGCCGTCGGCCGCGATCCGGCGGAGCAGGCCCGCCTCGGTGAACTGGTTCAGCGTGTTGTAGACGGTCGCGAGCGACAGAAACGCGTTCGCCGCCATCGCCTCTTCATAGAGGCTCTCAGCGGTGACATGACGATGGCCGCCCAGGAACAGCAATTGACCGAGCGCGAGGCGCTGACGCGTCGGGCGCAGGCCGGCATTGCCCAGCAATTGCAGGCAATGCTGCACGCCCGCGTCCGGCGGGTGCTCATGGCCGGCGACATCAGGTCCGCACTCGTGATCCACGGCAACAGTCGCGGCTTGGATGTCCATCGATCGTCTCACGGCTGAAGGGAGCTGGACACGCAGTTCCGGATCCAGCCAGTTGCCATTCGATCGCAAAAGCGGCAACCCGGCTTTGATCCGGATCAAATCCGAACGCCGTCTCTGACCTATCGCAAGGCAGCCCGGTTCATTCCCGGTCAGAAGTGACTGATATCGACGAGGTTCAGATGTCCAGGCCGGTTCCCGACAAGGCAGAGGTCGCGCTCGAATATCCCGACAAATTCTATGTCGGCACCTTCGAGCATTCATCGCGGTTCGAGGCGCGGCTCGACGGCAGCGGTGTCGCGCTGGTGCTGCAACATCCCGGCGCGGCCGACGAGCGAAAATCGGTGCACCTCCACCTCAATTTCGGCCTCCTCGCCGGCATCCTCCGTGAGCTCGCCGTCAGCGTCGCCGCCCTCCCCAAGGACGACATCGCACACCGCGAGCAGCTCGCGGATGCGCTCGACGAATTGCGCCAGGCGCTGCGGAGCTCCTGAAGGCTACTTGGCTTTCGCCTGGATCGGCCTCGGGGCCGGCAGCGCCGCCCATTCCCTGTCGGCACGGGGGCCGTTGAGATCGCCGGTCAGGCCGACGAGCTGGCCGGGCAGCACATCGAGGGTCTGCTGCCAGGTCTGGGTCTGGCAAAGGAACTTGATGAGGCAACCCTTGAGCTTGAGGCGGTCCGGAGATTCGCGCCAGATCGACACCGAATAGGACTTGCCGTCCTCGGCGTTGTAGATATCGCCGACGAAGCGCCCCTCGGGCGTCGCCTGCAGGCCCATGATGAGCTGGTGGCCGAGGAGTACGCGGGCGCGCTTGTCGGGATCGGGATTCTGGCTGTCGCGGTAAGGCTGGCCGCGCTTGTCGACCGGCTCCTTCATCCAGACGATGAAGCCGCAGAGACGGTCGCGCGAGGGGCCGCAGCGCTCGAGGCGAATGCGGGCGCGGCCGTCCTCGACCAGCCAGGTGCCGCTCGGATCTGCCGGTGTGGTGGCGCCGGCGCGGCCGCCAAACGCCAGCATCGCGATCGTGATCGCGATACGCAGCACGAAGCGAAAGAGAATGTTCATCGGCAGCACCTTTCGTTGAATGGATCTCGGGCGTCAGCGCAGTTGCGCCATCAGCGCGTCGGCCCCCTTGTCGAGACCGGCCGTGGCAGCCGCGAGCGCGCCGGCGGTGGCCTTGATGTCGTAGGCAGCCGGATATTGCTTGGTGACGTAGGCCGAGAGCAGCCGCGAGGTCGTCGCGTCGAAGATCTCGACGCCGTAGATGACCGAGCCGGTCATCGTCCCCTCGCCGTCGCGCGCGGCCTGCACGCCGTTGTAGATCGCGCCGGCCATGTCGAAGCGCGAGAGCGTGCCGAGCACCGGCGTGTTGGCGACGGCGCCGGTGAGCGTCAGCCTGACCCGCAGCGTGCTCGGTCCGCGCTCGCGCACCAGCGCGAAGCGACCGCGCAGCCGGTCGGCGAAGCAGTTCTGCATGTAGGCAGCGAGCGTCGCCTTGTCCCTGTCGGACATGTCGCCGAACCGGTGATCCCGCCCGCGATAGACCACGACGGGATCGAGGATCACCTTGTCATAGGCGCGCCAGTCGACCGGCGTGGAATAGCGGTAGGGCACGCGGCCGGAGGCATCCGACTTGTCCGGGGCCAGATAGGCCGAGGACGCCATCTCCGAATAGGGCACCGGCGCAACCGAGGCACAGCCGGCCACGCCCGCGCAAAGCACCAGCGTTCCCAGACCGCGCAGCGCGATCGAGCGATCCATTCCAGACTCCTCTTGGCACTGCTGAGTGCGTTGGCGACCGCAGCCGCGTCAGGGACCAGACACGGCTGCGGCGCTCACCATTGCCAACTCTCGGCTTCGTTGGGGGCCATCTCGGAAGCTTCGGGTTGCCTCAGTGCCAGGATTTATAAAACCGACCAGACGGTTTGTAAAGTCCGAAATTGAAGACCTGGCGCATTTGGCCGCAGGCGCGGCTTTGTGCAGGTCATCATTGGGTTTCGTTAACGGTGAATCAGGCGCGCTTGGGCCGGCTTGCAGCCTTGGCGGCCGCTGCCGTTCCGGACTTGGCGGCGCCCGTTGCGGCCGGCTGAGTGAGATTGGCCCATTGCGAATCGTCGAGCAAGCGCGCGAACAGCCGCTGATGCTCGTTCTTGCTAAGCGGCGACATGCCGAACAACGAGCTCAGCAGCAGACCCATCGCTCCGGCCCAGCGCAGCATCGCAAGATCGGGATCCGTGGCCTCGTCCTTGATCGCCGCCATCCGTTCCGCCTCGCGCTCGCGCGGCAGCGCCATCAGGCGAGGATTTTCCACCATCACCGCAACCAGCGCCAGCGCGGCGGAATTCGGCGAGCTGGCCGCTTCCCTGATCGTGGCGAGCTGGGTCGCCAGATGGGGATTTGCCGAGGTCGCACTGACCTTCGCCATATAGCGAGTCGAGAACTCCTCGAAATGCGCCAGTTGCCGCTCGAGCAACGCCTTCAGCACCGCCTCCTTGGTGCGGAACTGATGCATCACGCCGCCCTTGCTGAGGCCGCTCTCGCGCGCGATCGCATCGAGCGTCAACCGGCCCGGCCCGTCGCGTGCGACGATCGCGATGGCCGCCTCGAGCGCAGCGTTGCGGGATCGTTCGGAGCGGCTGGCGTTGTCCATGACCGACTTGTCCCCATGACACGACGATGAATCAAGTGGAAACAAGACGCGCTGTACATTTTTTGTGCGAACACTGTCGCGACTTTCATCTTGCAGCGCCGAACGAGACTATGTGAGCCTTGATGCCGGATGGGGACTGGGATGGGTCGGCCGTCGCTTTGCGCGCGAGGACGTTGCAAAGCGTTCACGGCTGGTCTCGCTTGAGAAAGATACGACATGCCAAAACGAGTGTTGCTTGGTCTCCTCCTGGCTTGCGGCCTCACGGCCCCGGCGCTGGCGCAAGAGCCGAAAACGGGGGGCGTGATCAACGCCGTGATCCAGCCCGAGCCGCCTGGCCTGATGCTCGCCATCGTCCAGAACGGTCCGACCCAGATGGTGTCGGGCAACATCTTCGAGGGACTGTTGCGCTACAGCCCCAAGCTCGAACCGCAGCCGGAGCTCGCCGAGAGCTGGAGCGTGAGCGAGGACGCCAAGACCTACACCTTCAAGCTCAGGAAGGGTGTGACCTGGCATGACGGCAAGCCCTTCACTGCGGCCGACGTGCTGTTCTCGGTCGAGATGCTGAAGCAGACGCATGCGCGTGCCCGCACCAACCTCGCCCAGGTCGACAAGATCGAGGCGCCGGACGACCATACGGTCGTCTTCACGCTGAAGCAGCCGTTCGGCCCGTTCCTCGGCATCTTCGAGGTCGGCTCGATGCCGATGGTGCCGAAGCATCTCTATGAAGGCACCGACTTCAAGACCAATCCCTACAACAACGCGCCCATCGGCACCGGACCCTTCATGTTCAGGGAATGGCAGAAGGGTTCGTTCATCCGCCTGGTCAAGAACCCGAACTATTACGAGAAGGGCAAGCCCTATATCGACGAGATCTACTGGCAGATCATTCCCGACGCCGCCGCGCGCTCGGTGGCGTATGAGACCGGCAAGGTCGACGTGCTGCCCGGCGGCTCGGTCGAGAACTTCGACGTGCCGCGCCTGTCCAAGCTCAAAGACACTTGCGTCACGGGCGCCGGCTGGGAGTTCTTCTCGCCGCTCTCCTGGCTGTGGCTCAACAACCGCCAGGGTCCGCTCGCCGACAAGCGGGTGCGGCAGGCGGTCATGTATGCGATCGACCGCGACTTCGCCAAGGACGTGATCTGGAACGGGCTCGGCAAGGTCGCCACGGGGCCGTCCGCCTCGACCATCAAATACTACACCGACGATGTGAAGAAATATCCGTACGACCCCGCGAAGGCCAAGGCGCTTCTGAAGGAGGCCGGTTACAAGGGCGAGAAGATCCGCCTGTTGCCGCTCGCCTATGGCGAGACCTGGCAGCGCTGGGGTGAAGCCGTGAAGCAGAACCTGATGGACGTCGGCATCAACATCGAGACCATCGCCACCGACGTTGCCGGCGGCAACCAGAAGATCGGCGACTGGGATTACGACATCGCCTTCACTTATCTCTACCAATACGGCGATCCCGCACTCGGCGTCGGCCGCAACTACATCTCCAGCAACATCGCCAAGGGCCAGGTCTTCAACAATGTCGAGGGTTACTCCAACCCGGAGATCGACAAGCTGTTCGCAGACGGCGCGGTCGCGACCCCGGACTCCAAGCGCAAGGAGATCTACGAGAAGGCGCAGAAGATCCTGGTCGAGGACGTGCCCGTGGCCTGGATGCTCGAGCTGCAATTCCCGACGATCACACGGTGCAAGGTCAAGAACCTGATCACCACGGGCATCGGGGTCAATGACGGCTTCAAGGACGCGTGGCTCGACAAGTGAGGGACGCCTCGCGTCTGATCTCTCGTGCTGTAGCTTTCGCCGAATGATGACTGTCCGAGCCACGGAAAAGGTGCACCTCTCCCGCTTGCGGGGGAGGTCGACGCGCGCCGGGCGATGCGAACCATCGTCCCAAGCGCGGCGGGTGGAGGCGCTCTCCACGCGAAGACTTCCACTGCGGAAACACCTCCACCCCAACCCTGCCCCGCAAGCGGGAGAGGGGGCGCACCGTCGCTGCGGCGACCCTCTCGTCAAACAAGCGTCGCTCTAACTATGCTCTCCTTCATCGCTCAGCGTGTCCTGAAGGGCGTGATCGTCCTGCTCGCGATCGTCGTCCTCAATTTCTTCCTGATCCGGCTCGCGCCCGGCGACCCCGCGGTCGTGATGGCGGGCGAGGCCGGGGCCAGTGACCAGGTCTTCGTCAAGCAGCTCCGGGAAAAATTCGGCCTCGACAAGCCGCTGCCCGAGCAGCTCTTCATCTACGTCAAGGGCGTGGTCACGCTCGACCTCGGATTCTCCTTCCGCCAGCAGGCGCCGGTGGCCAAGCTGATCGGCGAACGGCTGCCGGCGACGCTGCTGCTGACGCTGACGGCATTCGCGATCTCGCTCATGCTCGGCATTCTGTTCGGCACCTTCGCCGCGCGCTTTGCCGGAACCTTCCTCGACACGGCCATCACCGTGTTCGCGCTGATCTTCTACGCCATGCCGCTTTTCTGGGTGGCGCTGATGGGAATCCTGCTGTTCTCGGTCACCATGGATTGGCTGCCGAGCTTCGGTTACGAGACGGTCGGCGCCAATCTCACCGGGCTCGCCCATGCGGTCGACGTCGCAAAGCACCTGATCATGCCGGCGATGACGCTCGGCCTGTTCTTCATGGCGACCTACACCCGCATGACGCGCGCCTCGATGCTGGAGGTGAAGCGGCTCGACTTCGTCAAGACGGCGCGGGCCAAGGGCCTGTCCGACGCCGTGATCCAGCGCCGCCACGTGCTGCGCAACGCGCTGCTGCCGGTCGTGACGCTCGCCGGCGTGCATTCCGGCACGCTGATCGGCGGTGCCGTCATCACCGAGACCGTGTTCGCCTGGCCCGGCATCGGGCGCCTGATGTACGACGCCCTGCTCCAGCGCGACTACAATCTGCTGCTCGGCGTCTTCGTGATCTGCTCCGCCATGGTGCTGATCTTCAACCTCATCACCGACCTGGTCTATCGCTTGGTCGATCCACGCATCGAATTCGCCGCATGAAGCAGTTCTGGAAATCGATGTTGCGCAGCCCGAGCGGCGTCATCGGGCTCGTCATTCTCGTGCTCGCGATCTCGGTCGCATTGTTCGGGCCGATGCTGTTCCCGAACTCGCCCTGGCGCATGGTGCAGCGGCCGTTCCTGCCGCCCTTCACGCTCTCGACGGTGCCGCTCGGCACCGACGCGCTCGGCCGCGACGTGTTCGCCGGCATGATCTTTGGCGCCCGCGTCTCGCTGCTGGTCGGTCTCGTCTCCACACTGGTGGCACTCGTCGTCGGCGTTCCCATCGGCGCCATGTCCGGCTATTTCGGCGGCAAGGTCGACGACGCCCTGATGCGCTTCACCGAGTTCTTCCAGACCATTCCAAGCTTCGCGCTTGCGATCGTGCTGGTCGCGATCCTGCAACCCTCCATCTATTCGATCGTGGCCTCGATCGCACTGGTGAGCTGGCCGCCGGTGGCCCGCCTCGTGCGCGGGGAAGTGCTGTCGCTGCGCACGCGCGAATATGTCCAGGCCGCCGTGGTCACCGGGCAGAGCAACAGCTGGATCATCCTGCGCGAGATTTTGCCCAACGCGCTGTCGCCGGTGATCGTGCTGGCTTCGCTGATGGTGGCGACCGCGATCCTGCTGGAATCCTCGCTGTCCTTCCTCGGTCTCGGCGATCCCAACCTGATCTCCTGGGGCTACATGGTCGGCGCCGGCCGCACCGTGATCCGCCAAGCCTGGTGGATCACCGTGTTCCCCGGTGTCGCCATCCTGATCTCCGTGCTCGGGCTGAACCTGATCGGCGAAGGCCTCAACGACGCGCTCAATCCGCGCCTGTCGCGGGAGGGACGCTGACGATGACCGCGCCGCCCGCCGTCTCCATCAAGAACCTCAGGATCGCGCTGCCGAAAGGCGCCGAGCGGCCCTTCGCCGTCGACGGCGTCTCGCTGGATTTGCGGCCCGGCAAGATCGTCTGCGTCGTCGGCGAGTCCGGCTCCGGCAAGTCGATGTGCGCGCATGCGCTGATGGGCCTGTTGCCGGATACGGTGTCCATCGCCTCCGGCGAGATCCAGTTCGAAGGCCGCGACCTGCTCAAGCTCGATGACGACGGCTGGCGCGATCTGCGCGGCCGCAGGCTGGCGATGATCTTTCAGGAGCCGATGACCGCGCTCAATCCGTTGATGCGGATCGGCGACCAGATGGCGGAGATGTTCGAGGCGCACGGCCTGCTGACGCCCAGGGAGCGGCGCGCGCGAGCGCTGGCGCTGGCGCGCGAGGTCGGCCTGCCCGACCCCGAGCGCATCGTCCGCGCCTACCCGCACCAGCTCTCGGGCGGCCAGCGCCAGCGCGCCATGATCGCGATGGCGCTCGCGCTCGAGCCGGCCGTGCTGGTCGCGGATGAGCCGACCACCGCGCTCGACGTCACCACGCAGGCGCAGATCCTCAAGCTGATCCGTAACCTCCAGCGCAACCGCAACATGGCGGTGATGTTCATCACCCATGATTTCGGCGTGGTCGCCGACATCGCCGACCAGGTCGTGGTGCTCAGGCATGGCAAGGTCGTCGAGGAAGGCCCGGCCGCGACCGTCTTCAACGAGCCGCAGCACGACTACACCAAGGCGCTGCTCGCAGCGGTCCCCTCGATGGATCCGCCGGCGCGAAAGCCGCTCGACGATCAGGCCAGGGCGGTCGAGGTGATCGGGCTGGACAAGACCTACGTGACATCGGGCGGCTGGTTTCGCGAAGATCGCCGCGTCGATGCGGCGCGCGCGGTCAATTTTGATATCTTCAAGGGCGAGACGCTTGGCCTCGTCGGCGAATCCGGTTCCGGAAAATCGTCGGTGGCGCGGCTCGTGATGCGGCTGATCGAGGCCGACCGGGGCACGGTGCGGATCGGCGACACCGATCTCACCTCGCTCGCTGGCAAGGCGCTGCGCACCGAGCGCCATCGCATCCAGATGATCTTCCAGGATCCGTTCGCCTCGCTGAATCCGCGGCGCAAGGTCGGCCACATCATCGCCGACGGCCCGATCGCGGCCGGCATCGATCCGAAGGTCGCGTTCGACCGCGCCCGCGATCTTCTCAAGATGGTGGGCCTGGATGCCGGCGCACTCGAACGCTATCCGCATGAATTCTCGGGCGGCCAGCGCCAGCGTATCGGCATTGCGCGGGCGCTCGCGCTCGAGCCTGAAATCATCGTCGCGGACGAGGCCGTCTCCGCGCTCGACGTCTCCGTGCAGGCGCAAGTCCTGAGGCTGCTCGAAGACCTCAAGGCGCGCCTCGGCCTGTCGATGCTGTTCATCACCCACGATTTGCGCGTCGCGGCCCAAATCTGCGACCGCATTGCGGTGATGCAGCGCGGCGCCATCGTCGAGCTGAAGCCGACGGCACAGCTCTTCGCAGCCCCGGAGCATCTCTATACGCGGGAGTTGCTTGCAGCGGTGCCGGGACGCAAGGACCGCGCGCCGGCCGCCTGAGCGAAACGCGTGCGGCCCCGAATTCGGGAATGTTCCAAAACTTGCCCGCCGCACAGCGAGAAACATATTCGATCGAGCGGCATTTGCCTGGCGAGTTGTCCTTGCTGGCGGCAGCAAGGGGTAAGTTGGCACCGGCACTCGCGCGTATGAGGCGGTGCGCGGCTTCGCAATTCAAGCGAGAGAACAACCGGGACGTCGGACCGCCGGAGTGCCATCACGCGCATTTGTTCTGACGTGACCGGCTGTGCCGTTTCGAAGTCGAAACGACGTCATAGATCTGGGTGGAATGATCACCGTCATCTGATGACGGATTTGCCAACTGATATTCGGAGCCACCATGGGCGAAGTCATCCAATTTGTTTCGAAGTCCGAGCGCGAGCGAGTTCGTCTCATTCAGGAGGCACGCGCCATCTACGACAGCATCTTCCCGCCGGCTGATCCCGCCAGCGAGAGACAGGACAAGGCGACGGGCCGCGCGCTTGGCCGCGCCGACGGGAGTCACCTCGCATGATCAAGATCATCGCCGTGCTCTGCAGCCTCGCCTCTCCGAGCAATTGTCACGAGCAGGTCGTGACCACCTCCGACTTCGCCGAGATCTCGGTACAATCCTGCCTGATGGGCGCACCGCAGCTCGCCGACTGGATGAACCAGCATCCGGCCGAGCGCCTCGCTGCATGGCGCTGCGTGATCGGGAAGCAGAGCGGCAGGGGAATCTAGCAACGAAGCTTCTTCCGACCGATCAAGCCACGCGAGTGTGGACAATCCGCCGCCCGCGGATTCATTGCCCGCGCTTCCGGCACGCTGATCGGCATCGCTCTATCGGGTGGTGTTGCTCCAGGTCGGAGCGGAATTGGTCACACCGACCGAAGGCCAATTGTACGATCCGATCGACGGCGCCGTGACCGTGCCGACCGACTGTCCGGACGACCCGTAGGACGCTCTCGGCTGCGCTGCCGGCGCTCCGGCGCCGCCATAGGTCGGCGCCGCCACACCGGTGCTGGAATGTCTGCTCGACCGGAGCTTCTTCGCCTCAGCCGCGAACGGCGCGACGAAAAGTCCGGCAGAGACGAGTGCGGCAATTGCGAATTTGATGCCTGTCATGGCTGATCCCTGCGTCGTTGAGGCCCCTTTCGCCATCTGGTCGTTCGCCGGACGATTTCCAGAGGCACAAGTTCATAACTCCGTGCGCGCGCGAAGGTGCCGGGCACGATAGCGCAGCACGTCAGCGCCGCGTCGGCCGGCAGGCATGACGGTCGTGCCGCTCCTTCACAGCCGCGATCGAATGCATCAGTTCCTTGAAGACGGTGATCGCCTCATCTTCAACCGGCGCGCAATCGGTGCGGCTTTCGAGATGCTCGATCACGGCCAGCAGCGCGTCGGCGACCTGCCCGATCTGCTTGCCGTAGCTGCCGACATCCGACAACAGGTCCTTCTCGACATCAGGCGCCGAGGACTGTCCGACCGTGATGTTGACGAGGCCGAACTGGCCGCCGGTAGGGTTGAAGAACGACGGATAGATGGACTGGACGACATCCCCCGACAAGGGCAGCTTGAACACGGGCATGGCAATTCCCTCGCTGACATTCGACCGGCGCGGAAAACACTATCACGATCATGCGCGCCTTCGGATGGACCCGAATCAGCGTTAGTGCATTGCGTTCAGTCTCCCCTGGACGCGAGCAGCATGACCGGCGCCGAACTGAAGCAACTCCGCAATGACCTCTCTGACGCGCTCGAGCGCAAGCTCACGGCGGCGGACATGGCAAAGCTGTGCGGATTACCGGAGAAGGGCGGCGCTGACACCATCCGGCGCTGGGAGGTCAGCGGCCCGACGCCCTCCGCGACCAAAGTGCTGCGCGTGCTCGCGATGGCGAGCGAGCGCTATCCGATCCTGGAGAAGTTCGACATCTTCGATCGCCATGACGTGCGCGTAGAGGACCGACCCGCAAAGCGCGCGGCGTTCCGCGAACAGATGCGGGATGAGGCGCGACGGCGTCTTGGTTAACGAAGCACGCGCCAGAGGTTACCGGGCAGAGCCGAAATTAGGTCTTTCTTCAGCACTTCTTAAGCCGACATTAAGCACGAAAATCATTTGCAGCCCAATAAGTTAGGTTGGCTGCCCTTGTGCCATGCATGTGACAGCATTTTCGTCAAAAGCGAGCTATCTGCAAAACCAACGCGGCGCGGACAGCGCGCCTGCCGGGGACATTGAGTGCTGGAGTTCAAGACGATGAAGAAGATTCTGTTTGCGACCGTTGCGCTGCTCGTGGTGGGCGCTGCTGCGCCGGCCGTCGGTGCCGATCTCGGCAACCGCAATTATTACAAGACGCCGGCGCCGGCCTATGCCGCGCCGATCTACAACTGGACCGGCTTCTACGTCGGCGGCCATATCGGCGGCGCCTTCTCCAGCGACAACAATTTCAACGGCCTCTCCACCGGCAACAACGGCAACGGCCGTTTCCTCGGCGGCGTGCAGGTCGGTGGTGACTGGCAGTTCCATCCGAATTTCTTGGTCGGCGTCGAGGGCCAGTATTCCTGGCTATCCGGCAGCGTCGGCGCGGTGTTTCCGGGCGGCATCGCCTACACCAACGACCAGCGCGGCCTCGGCTCGATCACCGGCCGCGTCGGCTACACCTGGGGCCCCGGTCTGATCTACGTGAAGGGCGGCTATGCCTACTCGGACAACAACGAGAAGGTGACCGTCGGCGGCGTGCCGACCGCCTTCGTGATCACTGGCGATCACCGCAACGGCTACACCGTCGGCGCTGGTCTCGAATACATGTTCGCCCCGAACTGGTCGGCCAAGGCCGAGTACCAGTACTACAATTTCGGCGACGCGAGCTTCACCGCCGGTCCGCTCGTAGGTACCGGCAGCTTCACCACCGACGACCACACCATCAAGGCGGGCGTCAACTACCGCTTCAACTGGGCAGCCCCGACTGTGGCGCGCTACTGATCGGTTACCAGAACCTTACCAATACCAAGGGCCGGCGATGTCGCCGGCCCTTCTTTTTTCGCTGTGCGGAACACGCCAACCGTTTGCGCAGATTGCGATTTTTTAACTCGCCGTGCGGATACTGCCCACCACAACCAGAAGCAAGAACGTTGGGGGAATTTCGATGGCGATCCGTCTCAGCCTTAGCGGCTCACTTGGCCGAATGCGGCCCCGTTTAAAAATGCCGACCTGGGGCGTGCGTGGCAGCCTGTTCGCGGCCTTCGCGGTGATCGCGGGCATGGGCCTCGTGATCTCGGCCGGCGCGGGCCTCGTGCTGCAAAATCTCGGCGGGCGCATGAACGAGCTGAGCGGGCGGGACATTCCGCGCCTCGCCGCCAGTCTGCAATTATCGGCACTGAGCGCGAGCCTTGCGGCACAGGGGCCGGCCCTGCTTGCGGCTCAGACCGAGGAAGCCCTGAAGGAGCGCACCGCGAAGCTCAAGGAGTTGCAGGAGCAGACGCAGAAGAAGCTCAACGAGATCATCGAGCTCGGCGGCGACAAGACCGTCGTCTCCGGACTCAGCGAGACGATGAAGAGCATCAACGAGGCGGCCCAGAGCCTGGCCAAGGCCGCCCGCGAGCGGCTGGACATCGCCGCCCTTCACGACAAGCAGTATGACGCGCTGCGCAGCGCGCAGGGCGCCTTCGTCGGCGCGGCCAGCCCGGCGATGCTCGACGCGCAAACCCGGGTCAACGCCATTCTCGGCTCGGCCGATTTGTCCGCCGCGGACGCCTCCGACGCCGCGCAGACCGTCGGCCAACTCGGCAACGTCGTCGCCAGCGGCAATCTCGCAGCCGCCAACATGAGCGCGGCGCTGTCGGCCAACACCAGCGACAAGCTCGACGACATCCAGAAGGAATTCAAGACGGCACAGGGCCGCCTGCGCTCCAACCTCGATCTGTTGCCGGACAATCAGGGCAACAAGATGCTGCGCGAAACGGCGGAGAAGCTGCTCGCGCTCGGCACCGGCAAGACCGGCGTGTTCAATCTGCGCGAGAAGGAGCTCGATTCCGTCGACTACGGCCAGACCATCCTGGACGAGACCCGCAAGCTCAATGTCGGCCTCGGCATCAGCGTGCAGCAGCTCGTCGAAGGCGTGCAGAAAGAGACCAACGCCTCGACCTTCCAGGCACAACAGGAGATCTCGCTCGCGACGACCGCGATGCTGGCCCTTGGGGCCATGATGCTGGTCGGCTCGGCGTTGTTCGTCTGGCTCTATGTCGGCCGCAACATCCTGCGCCGGATCACCGGCCTGCAGCGCGCCATGCAGCGGCTCTCGGCCGGCGATCTCGACACGGAGATCCCGCGCGCCAGGCAAAATGACGAGATCGGCGCGATGACCGACACGTTGACAGTGTTCCGCGACAGCATGATCGAAGCCCGCGCGCTCGCCGCCGAGCAGGACAAGGACCGAATCGCCAAGGCCGAGCGGGCCGCGCGCATGGAAGCGAAGATCGCCGAATTCGAGAATACGGTGCGCTCCGCGCTCGACAATCTGGCGCAGTCGGCCAATTCCATGCAATCGACGGCTCAGAGCATGTCGACCACCGCCGACCAGTCCAACGCACTGGTCAACGCGGTCGCCTCCGCCGCCGAGGAGACCTCGGTCAACGTGCAGACCGTATCGTCGGGCACCGAGCAGCTGTCGTCCTCGATCGAGGAGATCAGCAGGCAGGTCGTCACTTCGGCTGCGATCGCCAAGAAGGCGGTCGACGAGGCCGGCGCCACCGACGCAACGGTGCAGAGCCTTGCCGACAGCGCAAGCCGCATCAGCGTCGTGGTCGATCTGATCCAGACCATCGCCTCACAGACCAACCTGCTCGCGCTCAACGCCACCATCGAGGCGGCGCGTGCCGGCGAGGCCGGCCGCGGCTTTGCAGTGGTCGCCTCCGAGGTGAAGAGTCTCGCGAGCCAGACCGCCAAGGCGACGGAGGAAATCCGCAGCCAGATCGCCAGCATGCAGAACATCACGACATCGGCGGTCGGCGCCATCCAGGGCATCGGCCGGATCATCGGCGAGATCGACGGCGTGACCACGACGATCGCGGCCGCGGTCGAGGAGCAGGGCGCCGCCACCCGCGAGATCGCGCGCAACATCCAGCATGCGGCCGGCGGCACCAGCGAAGTCTCCAGCAACATCGTCGGCGTCTCCACCGCCTCGGCCGAAGCCGGCGCCGCCGCGAACGAAGTGCTGGGCGCCTCCGACGCGCTGCGGCGCGAAGCCGACCTGCTGCGCGGAGAGATCGACGCTTTCCTCAACAACATGCGCGCGGCCTGATCGTCATTCCGGGGCGGCGCGCAGCGCCGAACCCTCGCGCTACAATCTCGAGACTCCCCGGGTGCGCAACCGCGCACCTGGGTTCGCGCTCACGCGCGTCCCGGAATGACTGCGTTTTTCGACGACGCCATCCGGGCTGCGGAAAAAGCACCCGGTATGACCGCCATGCGGACACCGCGCCCGTCCTTTTTCGGCTGGCGCACCGCCCGCGGCGGGTTTAAGTCGGTAGCATGAGTTCAAAAACCGACACCGTGCAGTCCTCCGCCGAGGCCCTGCGCTACCCCTGGGACCAGCACCCCGGTCCCGACGAGATCGTCGAGGTCCGGCCCGGCGTGTTGTGGGCACGGCTCAAGCTGCCGTTCCGCCTCAACCACGTGAACATCTACCTGCTCGCCGATGGCGACGGCTATGCGATGGTGGATACCGGCTTCGGCAACGAGGAGACGATCGAAGCCTGGACGAAGCTGTTCGACGGACCGCTGAAGGGCATCACCATCACGCGCCTGATCGTCACCCATTCCCATCCCGACCATGTCGGACTTGCGGGCTGGGTCGTCGAGCGGTTCAACTGCCCGCTGGTGATGTCGCAGGTCGAATATCTGCAGTCGGTCTATCACCAGAACCGCGGCACCGCCGAGCGGCAGGAAGCGCAGCGGCTGTTCTTCCGCCGCCATGGCATGGACGAGTCGCTCACCGAAAAGCTGCTGGGACGCGGCCAGGATTATCTCAAGCGCGTCTCTGTGCTGCCGCCCTCCTACCGCCGCATCTCCCACGGCGACGACGTCGTGATCGGCACGCGCCGCTTCAAGGTGATCACCGGCGGCGGCCATGCGCTCGACCAGGTGATGCTGTATTGCGCCGACGACAAGCTGTTCCTCTCCGCCGACCAGGTGCTGAGCAAGATCTCGCCCAATGTCAGCGTCTGGGCGGTCGAGCCGGACCAGAACTCGCTCGGCGAATATCTGGCCTCGCTTGCCAGCCTCACCACGACGCTCCCTTACGACGTGCTTGTGCTGCCCGGTCACGGCGTGCCGTTCTACGGACTGAAGACCCGCATCAAGCAGCTCGCCGACCACCATGAAGAGCGCTGCCGCCTGATCGCGGAAGCCTGCCGAGAGGTGCCGCAGACCTCGCGCGCCCTGGTGCCCGTCGTGTTCAACAAGCACGTGCTCGACGAGCACCAGATGGGGTTCGCCGCCGGCGAGCTGGTCGCGCACGTCAACTACATGATCGTCGAGGGCCGGCTGACGGCGGAGACGAAGGACGGCGTGCTGCAGTTCCGGACGACGTGAGTGGACGGAGCGCGCGCCTTGGACAAAATGTCCATGGCACCTGCCAGGGTCCCTGCCTTTCCCTGGAGCCTCGGTCCCGCGCGCAGGCCCGTATTAGGCGTTTGATCCACATCAACTATCGCCGGCGATAGGCCGCTATCAATACACCCGCGCGCCTCGCTACAAATGTGAGCTGGCGCATAGACATTGGAGCTGGAAAAGCTCTAAAAATGAGCGGCCGCCGTGGCCGGGTTCCGTTGCAGGTCTTGCCGATGGATTACAACCAGTTCTTCGATTCCGCCCTCGATCGTCTCCACGCCGAGCGGCGCTACCGCGTGTTCGCGGACCTCGAGCGCACGGCCGGCCGATTCCCGCACGCGAGCTGGCACTCGCCCAAGGGCAAGCGCGACGTCGTGATCTGGTGCTCCAACGATTATCTCGGCATGGGCCAACACCCGAAGGTGGTCGGTGCCATGGTCGAGACCGCAACCCGCGTCGGCACCGGTGCTGGCGGGACCCGCAACATCGCCGGCACGCATCATCCGCTGGTCCAGCTCGAGGCCGAACTCGCCGATCTCCACGGCAAGGAAGCCGCGCTGCTGTTCACCTCGGGCTATGTCTCGAACCAGACCGGCATCCCAACCATCGCAAAGCTCATTCCGAACTGCCTCATTCTGTCGGACGAGCTCAACCACAATTCGATGATCGAGGGCATCCGCCAGTCGGGCTGCGAGCGGGTCGTGTTCCGCCACAACGATGTTGCGCATCTCGAGGCGCTGTTGAAAGCGGCCGACCCGAACCGGCCGAAACTGATCGTCTGCGAGAGCCTCTATTCCATGGACGGCGACGTCGCCCCGCTCGCCAAGATCTGCGATCTCGCCGAGAAGTACAAAGCGATGACCTATGTCGACGAGGTCCACGCGGTCGGCATGTACGGCCCGCGTGGCGGCGGCATCGCCGAACGTGACGGCGTCATGCACCGCATCGACATTCTGGAAGGCACGCTGGCGAAAGCGTTCGGCTGCCTCGGCGGCTACATCGCCGCCAACGGCCAGATCATCGATGCCGTGCGCTCCTACGCGCCGGGCTTCATCTTCACGACCGCGCTGCCGCCGGCGATCTGCTCGGCCGCGACCGCCGCGATCAAGCATCTGAAGACCTCAAGCTGGGAGCGCGAGCGCCACCAGGATCGTGCCGCCCGCGTCAAGGCGATCCTCGACGCCGCCGGCCTGCCTGTGATGTCGAGCGACACCCACATCGTGCCGCTGTTCGTCGGCGATCCCGAGAAGTGCAAGCAGGCCTCCGACCTCCTGCTCGAAGAGCACGGCATCTACATCCAGCCGATCAACTATCCGACGGTCGCCAAGGGCAGCGAGCGGTTGCGCATCACGCCCTCGCCCTATCACGACGACGGCCTGATCGATCAGCTCGCCGAAGCCCTGCTGCAGGTGTGGGACCGCCTCGGCCTGCCGCTGCGCGCGAAGTCGATGGCGGCGGAGTAGAGCTTCTTCCTTCGCCTCTCCCCGCTTGCGGGGGGAGGGAGCGCTGACAGGGCGCCTCCCTTAACGACGAGCCCAGTTCCCGCCCTCGCCCGGCATTTGGCTGTCGCCTCCACCGGCCCAACGCGCTAGGTTCGCAGGGAAAATAAGCTCGGGCGCCGCCAGCGCCCAGGGAGAGAGCCCCCGACCCATGCTGCACGATTGGGGCGTGATCGCCGCCGCCTTCGGCTATATCGGCTTCCTGTTCCTGGTGGCGAGCCATGGCGATCGCCGCTCGCCGGCCGGGCGCGGTCGTGCCTCCGGGCTGATCTATCCGCTGTCGCTGGCGATCTACTGCACCTCCTGGACCTTCTTCGGCTCGGTCGGCTTCGCCACCCGCACCTCGACCGACTTCCTCGCGATCTATCTCGGCCCGATCCTGATGATCGGGCTCGGCGCGGGCGTCCTGCGCCGCGTGATCCAGCTCGCGAAAGCCCACAACATCACCTCGATCGCCGATTTCATCGGAGCCCGCTACGGCAAGAGCCAGGCGGTGGCGGCGACGGTGGCGCTGATCGCGATCATCGGCTCGGTGCCCTACATCGCGCTCCAGCTCAAGGCGGTCGCCTCCTCGCTCGCGACGATCCTGAGCGAGGATCAGGCCTTCTCCCACATCCCGATTCTCGGCGACATGGCGCTGATGGTGACGCTGACGATGGCGGCCTTCGCGGTGCTGTTCGGCACGCGGCAGACCGACGCCACCGAGCACCAGCACGGATTGATGCTGGCGGTCGCGACCGAATCCATCATCAAGCTGGTCGCCTTCCTCGCCGCCGGCATCTTCGTCACCTTCTGGATGTTCTCGCCGCAGGAACTGATCGAGCGCGCGATGAAGACGCCGGAGGCGGTGCGCGCCATCAACTATTCGCCGTCGATCGGCAACTTCCTCACCATGACGCTGCTGTCGCTATGCGCGATCATGTTGCTGCCGCGCCAGTTCCACGTCAGCGTGGTCGAGAACTCCTCCGATGCCGAAGTCGGCCGCGCGCGCTGGCTGTTCCCGCTCTACCTCATCGCCATCAATCTGTTCGTGATCCCGATCGCGCTCGCCGGCCTCGTCAGCTTCCCGTTCGGTACGGCCGACCCGGATATGTATGTGCTGGCGTTGCCGATGGAGGGCGGTGCGGACCTGCTCAGCGTCGCCATTTTCGTCGGCGGCCTGTCGGCGGCAACCGCGATGGTGATCGTCGAATGCGTCGCGCTCTCGATCATGGTCTCGAACGACCTCGTGGTGCCCCTGGTGCTGCAGCGACGACCTGAGGGGCGCGCCGGCGGCGCCGATTTCAGCGACTTCCTGCTGCGCTCGCGGCGGCTCGCCATCTTCGCCATCATGGTGATGGCCTATTTCTACTACCGAGCGCTCGGCAGTACCCAGCTCGCGGCGATCGGCCTGCTCTCCTTTGCCGCCATCGCCCAGCTCGCGCCGAGCTTCTTCGGCGGGCTGCTGTGGCGGCGTGCGACCGCGCGCGGCGCGATCGGCGGGATGCTGGTCGGCTTCGTGGTGTGGCTCTATACGCTGTTCATTCCGAGCTTCATGGACACCTCGAGCACCGGAATCCTGCTGCTCCAGCATGGACCGTTCGGAATCGAGGCGCTGCGGCCGCAGGCGCTGTTCGGCGCCGATTTGCCGCCGCTGATGCACGGCGTCATCTGGTCGCTGTCGCTCAACATCCTGACCTATGTGCTGCTGTCGCTGGCGCGAAGGCCGTCGTCGATCGAGCTGTTGCAGGCCGACCTGTTCGTGCCCGACACGCTCGCGCCGATCTCTCCGGGTTTCCGCCGCTGGCGCACCACCGTCACCGTGCAGGACATCCAGACCACCGTCGCGCAATATCTCGGGCCCGACCGCGCGCGGCATTCCTTTGAGGCGTTCTCTGCGCAGCGCAATTTGCGGCTGGAGCCCGGGGCCCCCGCCGATTTCGAGCTGTTGCAGCATGCCGAACACCTGATCGCCTCCTCGATCGGCGCGGCCTCCTCGCGGCTGGTGATGTCACTGCTGCTGCGCAAACGGACGGTGTCGGCGAAGGCCGCACTCAAGCTGCTCGATGACTCGCACGCGGCCCTGCATTTCAACCGCGAGATCCTCCAGACCGCACTCAACCACGTACGCCAGGGCATCGCGGTGTTCGATGCCGACCTGCAACTGATCTGCTCGAACCGGCAGTTCGGCGATCTCCTCAACGTCCCCCTGCACATCCTCCAATTCGGCACCCCCCTGCGCGAGATCCTGGAGTTCATCGGCGTGGCCGGTCCGGACGATCCGGTCGAGCGCGAAGCCATGCTGGAGCGGCGCCTGGCCGCCTACACCACCGACAGCGAGCCCTATCTCGAGCGCCTGCCGGACCGCCACATGGTGATCGAGGTGCTCACCAACCGCATGCCCGGCGGCGGTTTCGTCATCACCTTCACCGACGTCACGCCCAGCTTCGAGGCGGCCGAAGCGCTGGAGCGCGCCAACGCGACCCTGGAAAAGCGCGTGCGCGACCGCACCGAGGAATTGACGCGGCTGAACTCCGAACTGGCCCTGGCCAAGAGCGCGGCCGAAGACGCCAGCATCTCCAAGACGCGCTTCCTCGCCGCCGCCAGCCACGACATCCTCCAGCCGCTGAACGCGGCGCGGCTCTATGTCACGAGCCTGGTCGAGCGCCAGCACAGCGGCGAGGAGACCCGGCTGGTCGAGAACATCGACGAATCCCTGCAGGCGATCGAAGAGATTCTCGGTGCGCTGCTCGACATCTCCCGCCTCGACGCCGGAGCGATGACGACCTCGATCTCGAGCTTCAAGATGGCCGACCTGATGCGCTCGCTGGAGATCGAGTTCGCACCGATCGCGCGCGCCAAGGGCCTGGAGCTCGCTTTCGTGCCCTGCTCGCTGCCGGTCGAGTCGGACCGCCTCCTGCTGCGGCGCCTGCTCCAGAACCTGATCTCCAACGCGATCAAATACACCCCGCGTGGCCGCGTGCTGGTCGGCTGCCGCCGCCAAGGCGCCGCGCTCAAGATCTGCGTCTACGACACCGGCGTCGGCATCCCGCCGGTCAAGCGCGGCGAGATCTTCAAGGAATTCCATCGCCTGGAGCAGGGCGCGCGGATCGCGCGCGGGCTGGGGCTCGGCCTTTCCATCGTCGAGCGCCTCGCGCGGGTGCTCAAGCACGGCATCGCCATCGACGGCAACAAGAGCGGCGGCTCGGTGTTCTCCGTGACGGTGCCGACGGCCAAGGCGATCACCCACACCGCCGCCGTGACCAGTGCGACGCCGCTGGCGCGCACGCCGATCTCGGGCGCGTTGATCGTGTGCATCGAGAACGACGCGGCGATCCTCGACGGCATGCGCACGCTGCTGAAGGCCTGGGACGCCGAGGTGATCGCGGTCGCCGATCCGGAAGGCGCGATCGCCGCCATCGAGGCCGCCGGCAGACGCGTCACCGGCCTCTTGGTCGACTATCATCTCGACCGCGGCAACGGCATCGCCGCGATCCGCGACATTCGCCGTCGCTTCGGCGACACCATCCCCGCGATCCTGATCACCGCCGACCGCAGCCCCGCCGTGCAAATCGCCGCGCGCGACGAGAAGGTCGCGGTGCTCAACAAACCGGTGAAACCAGCCTCACTCCGCGCCTTGCTCGGCCAGTGGCGCACGCAGCAGCTGGTCGCGGCGGAGTAGGACGCGTCGGTCAATAATCGGTCGAGACACTGAGCGTGCGCCACTTCTCCAGCTCTTCGAGACGGAGCCGATCCGTCACGGCGATGGCGTCGACGGCGTCGCTGCCGAGTGCGATCCGCAGAGGCGGACGATCCATGTCCGCAAGCTTCAACACGACGGCTGCGGCCTTGGCTGGGTCGCCGGGCTGGCGGCCATCGTAGTCGCGCTGCATCCTAACCGCAGCGCCGACGACCGCGTCGTAATCCGGGTGTCCTTCGCCCGCCGCATGCGCGGCCCGGGCAAAGCCGGTGCGGAAGCCGCCGGGTTCGACGATCGTCACGTGCACGCCGATCAACGTCATCTCGCGTGCCAGCGACTCCGAAAAGCCCTCGATCCCCCATTTCGCGGCCGAATAGGCCGCGCGTGCCGGAGCGCCGATGCGGCCTCCGACGGATGACACCTGCACGATGTGCCCGCGGTGCTGCCGGCGCAGCACGGGGATCGCCGCCTTGGTGACGATGATGGTGCCAATCAGGTTCGCCTCGATCTGCCGACGGAACGAATCAAGGCTGGTGTCCTCCACCGATCCGAGCTCGCCGTAACCGGCATTATTCACCACCACATCGAGGTTGCCAAACGTCGCTACGGCAAGGCCGATGGCCGCATGCGCCGCCGCCTCGTCGGTGACGTCCAGCGTTGCAAGCTGGAGCCGTTCGCCGAAGGGGCCGAGCAGGGGCTCGAGCGGCGTTGGGTCCCGAGCCGAGGCGAGCACGCGATCTCCCGCCTCGAGTGCGGCCTCCACGATGGCACGACCAAGTCCACGCGAGGCGCCGCTCACGAACCAAGTCTTCATGGCGATCTCCAGATGGCCTTAAGGCGCGAGCCGCGTGAAGACGAAATCGCGACTCTTGGCCCGTGCTTCATGGCACGCAAAGCAGGTGCGGTGCTGGGCTTCGTCGACCGGCTTGCCGTTGACGAAGCGGCCAAACCCCCAGCCGCCGGTGGCGGCGTACTTCCTGGAATCCTTGACCATCACCTGAACCGTGGTGGCGGCGCCGGGAATCGTCGCGGACGCAAACTCCGGGGACTGTTTCCGCTTCCAGGCGCGCTTGACCAGAATGGTACCGTCCGGGAACGGAAGCTTGCCGGCTTGATACGCGTCGATGGCGGTCTGGTTGCCGATGACGGCACGAAGCTCGTCGAGCGGCGCGGCCTCTTCGGCCGGTGCGATCAGTTCCCACTGCTTGTAGCCGGGCGGAATGGTGACGCCGAAGATTGGCGAAGCGTCGGCTCCGCTGCCTTGCGCCGGCCCCTCGGCAAGAGCGATCGTGACGAGATACGGCAGGCAAGTCAGGAGCACGACAAGTAAGAGCGCGGCCAGGGTGAGAGCCATGGCATAGGAGTGCTTTTTCGTTTTGGATTCGATGGGCGTCATGATGTTTCATCAAGCTGGGATCGACGGGCGAACCTCGGTGCAGCCTGGCTGGACCGAGGTCTTGACGGATCTTCAAGCGCCGTCGGCGTCGATGACGGCCTTGGCAAAGGCTTGCGGCGCTTCCTGCGGCAGGTTGTGACCGATGCCGCCGGTGATCAGGCGAAACTCGTATCGGCCTGAAAACTTCCTGGCATAGGCACTGGGATCCGGGTGCGGCGCGCCATTGGCATCGCCCTCCATCGTGATCGTCGGCACCTCGATCACGGGAGCCGCCGCGAGCTTCTTTTCGAGATGCTCGTATTTCGCCTCCCCCTGGGCGAGGCCGAGTCGCCAGCGGTAGTTGTGGATTGTGATCGCGACATGATCCTTGTTGTCCAGCGCCGCCGCGCTGCGGGCGAAGGTGGCGGCGTCGAATTTCCACTGCGGCGAGGCGAGCTTCCAGATCAGCTTGGCAAAATCATGCGTGTACTTCTCGTATCCGACCCGGCCGCGCTCGGTCGCGAAGTAGAACTGATACCACCATTGCAGTTCGGCCGATGGCGGCAGCGGCGCATTGCCCGCGGCCTGGCTCGAGATCAGATAGCCGCTGACCGACACCAGCGCGCGGCAGCGCTCCGGCCACAGCGCGGCGATGATGTCGGCGGTGCGCGCGCCCCAGTCGAAGCCGGCGACGACCGCCTTCTTGATATCGAGCTTGTCCATCAGCGCGATGATGTCGGCGGCCATCGCAGCCGGCTCGCCGTTACGCGGGGTCTCGCTGGCGAGGAAGTGCGTCGAGCCGTAGCCGCGCAAATGCGGGATGATCACGCGATAGCCGGCTTTTGCCAGGATCGGCGCGACGTCGACGAAGGCGTGAATGTCGTAAGGCCAGCCGTGCAGCAGGATCGCCACGGGACCGTTCGAAGGGCCTGCCTCGGCATAGCCGACATTGAGAACGCCGGCATCGATCTGCTTGATCGCGCCGAAGGACGCGGTCGATGCCTGGGAACGCGACGTTTCCGTTTCGGCGCGCGCGAGGTCGATCACGCCGAGGCCGACGGCGACGGTTCCGGCGGCGACGCCGAAGAACTGGCGACGATGCTGGTCGATGATCTGTTTCATGGTCGTGCTACCTTTTGATGGTGGGTGATGGCGCGTCAGATCAGTGCGACCGTGACGTCGATATTGCCGCGAACGGCCTTGGAATAGGGACAGGTCCGATGCGCATCGTCGATGATGCCGCGCGCGATCTCAGGGGCGAGGCCTGGCAGGCTGACATTGAGGCGTGCCCGCAGCGAATAAGCGCCCTCGTCGAGCACGAGATCGATCTCGGCATCGACGGCACATTTCCTGGGAAGCTCGATGCTGCGCTTGCGGGCCGCGATCTCCATAGCGCCCTCGAAGCAGGCCGACCAGCCGGCCGCAAACAATTGCTCGGGATTGGTGCCGGTGCCTGTGGCGCCCGGCGGCGACAGCTTGACGTCCAGCCGACCGTCAGAGCTGCGCGATATGCCGTCGTGCCGCCCGCCGCTGGTGTGGGTCCTGGCCGTGTAGAGCGTCTTTGCCGCCTGCGTCATAGTGGTCTCCTTGCCGTCGCGCCATTGACTAGCAGCGGCCGCGGCAGCACACCCGTTTGGACTTGTGAGAAGTTGTGAGGTCTGACCTTACGCGCCTCACAAGGCCTGCATCCGCGGTCTGATGCCGATGCAGGGAGGTGCCTTGCGGGATCGCGATCATCTGGCTATCCGGTCCTGTCGAAAGGACCAAGATTCCGCCATGACCGAGCCGGCCGGCACCGCGACGGGAACATTGTCGTTCGGGCCATTCTCCGTGACGCCGCATGAAAGGCTCGTGATGCGCGACGGCGTCGCGTTGCCGCTCGGCGCGAAAGCCTTCGACACGCTGATTGCCCTGATGTCGCGGCCGAACGAGGCCGTCAGCAAATGGGAGCTGATGGCGCTGGTGTGGCCCGGCGTCACCGTCGAAGAGGCCAATCTGCGCTTTCACGTCGCAGCGCTTCGCAAGGCGCTCGGCGACGGCAAGGATGGCGCCCGCTACATCACGACGCTCCCCGGCCGCGGCTATTGCTTCGTGGCGCCGATTTCACGAACGGACGTTGCGGCAGCACAGCGCCCCGCCCCGCGGCTGGAATTGCCGCCAGTGAAATTGCCGAACCGGTTGCAGCGGATGGTCGGGCGCGACGATGCGATCGCCGCCGTCTCCGACAAGCTCATCGCCTCGCGCTTCGTCACGATTGCCGGCCCCGGCGGCGTCGGCAAAACCGCGGTCGCCGTGGCGATCGCGCACGAGCTGCTCGAAACATTCTCCGATGCCGCGCACTTCGTGGACCTTGCCGCGCTCAGCGATCCCGATCTCGTGATCACATCGATCCTGCTGATGCTCGGCCTGCCGGCAGAGGCCGACGACCCCCTGCCTGCTCTGCTCGCGCATCTCCGCGACAAGCGGATGCTGCTGATCCTCGACAATTGCGAGCATGTGATCGCGACAGCTGCACCGCTGGCGGCAGACATCTTCCAAGCGGCACCGCATGTCCATATCCTCGCGACCAGCCGCGAGGCCCTGCGCGTCGAGGGCGAGCAGGTCTATCGATTGGCTCCGCTCGCCGTTCCGCCCGACGACGGCACCTCGCTGACGCTCGCCGCAGCCCGGACCTATCCCGCGCTTCAACTGTTCCTCGAACGTGCCACCGCCGGCGGCGCGCAGATCACGCTCGATGACGCCAATGCGACCATCATCGCGGGGATCTGCCGCAAGCTCGACGGCATGGCGCTGGCGATCGAGCTCGCCGCCGGCCGGGTCGAAGCCTACGGCCTGGAGCAGACGGCCGCATTGCTCGACGAGCGCCTCAATCTGCTCTGGCACGGCCAGCGAACGGCGCCACCCCGGCAGAAGACATTGCAGGCCACGCTCGACTGGAGCTACGGCCTGCTGTCGGATCTCGAACGCCTCGTGCTGCGCAGGCTCGCGGTCTTCGCCGGGCATTTCACCATCGATGCAGCGCTCCAGGTCGTTCCGGACGAGCGCGTCGACCACGCCCGCCTGTTCGACGCCGTCGACAGCCTCGTGGCCAAATCGATGGTCGCGCCGCGGCCGATCGGCGCCATGATGCGCTACCGTCTGCTCGACACGACGCGCGCCTATCTGCTCGAGGTCGAACCCGGCGACGCGGCTCTCGCCGTCCGCCACGCGACTTACTACCGGCGATGGCTGGAGCAGGCCGGCATGGCATGGGCCGCGGTGCCGAGCGCCGACGAGCGGGCGGCTCATTTCTCCGCGCTTCACAATGTGCGCGCCGCGCTCGACTGGTGCTTCGGCGCGGACGGCGACCTCGACATCGGTATTGCGCTCACCGCCGCCGCGGCGCCGATTTTCCTGGCGATGTCACTGTTGATCGAATGCCGGCGCTGGTCGGAACGTGCGCTACTGGCAATCGCTCCCGCCTCGCGCGGCAGCGCCGAGGAGATGCACATCCAGGCCGCCCTCGGACTGACCTTGATGTTCACCCGCGGCGGCAGCGAGGCGGCGCGTAGCGCCCTGAGCAGGAGCCTTGCGATCGCCGAAGCGCGCAGCGACGACATCAACCAGCTCCAGCTGCTCGGCCGCATGCATATCTTTCACGAGCGGATGGGAGAGTTCGACGCCGCACTCGGCTACGCGCAGCGGAGCCTCAACGTCGCGAGGTCGCTGGGCGACCCCGCCTCGATCGCCCTCGCCCATTCCCTCCTCGGCGTCTCGCTGCATCTGGCCGGCGATCATCGCGACGCGCTGAAGATGCTGGAGGTCGCCTGGCAGGGACCCGGCACGGAACGAATCAGCACCGTGCATGGCTTCGATCATCGCAACCGGGCCGGCATCACGCTGGCCCGCGAACTCTGGTTGCAGGGCCGGCCCGCAGATGCGCTGCAACTGGCGCGGCAGACGGTCACCGAGGCCGCGCAGATGGATCACCCGATCACGCTCTGCATCGCGTTGATCTGGGCGGTCTCGATCGACCTCTGGAGCGGAGACCTCGACAATGCGGAGGAGAACATCGACCGTTTCATCGCGCATGCCAATGCGCGCTCGATGGGGCCTTATCTCGCCGTCGGCCGGGGCGTCAAAGGCGAGCTGGCAATCCGGCGCGGCGACGCCGCGGCTGGCGTCGAGACGATCAGGGCTTGCCTGCGCGAGCTCCACGATGCGGGCTACGAGCTGCTCACCACCACGTTCAACATCGCGCTGGTTCAGGGCTTGCTGGCGCTCGGGCAGATCGAGCAAAGCGCAGAACTGATCGAGGATGCGATCCGCCTTGTCGAGCAAGGCGGCGATCACCTCTACATGCCCGAGCTGCTGCGCATGAAGGGCCTGGCGCTGCTGTCTCTTCCCGAACCCAACCGAGGGGACGCGGAGGCCGCTCTCCTGCAGTCGCTGGAGCTCAGCCGCGACAAGGGAGCGAAGGCGTGGGAGCTTCGCACGGCAATCGATCTTGCGCAGTTTCTTGCCGGACGGAGCGGCCGCAAGGATGCAAGACTATTGCTCCAATCGGCACTCGCAGGTTTCGTTGCAGGTTCCGAGACGGCGGACGTCAGGGCCGCCGATGCTCTCCTGAAGACGCTTTAGCAGAAGCTCACCCCGTCGGGGTGCCCTGCTTCCACTGGCCCCCGGCGATCTTGGCCGCCGCGATCACCGCCTGGGTGCGGCTCTCGACGCCGAGCTTTTGCAGGATCGCCGAGACATGTGCCTTGATGGTGGCCTCGGAGACCCCGAGCTCGTAGGCGATCTGCTTGTTGAGGAGCCCCTCCGACAGCATCATCAGGACCCGGACCTGCTGCGGCGTCAGCGTCACCAGGCGGTCGCGCAGGCGCGTCATGTCCGGATCGGCCGCAGCCGACAAATCGGTGTCGGCGGGAATCCAGACGTCGCCTTCCATCACCTTGAGGATGGCGTCGCGCAAGGTCTCGACGCCGAAACGCTTCGGAATGAAGCCGGAGGCGCCGAAATCGAGCGAGCGGCGGATCGTGGCGCTGTCGTCGGAAGCCGAAACGATCACCACCGGAATCGCCGGATATTGCGCGCGCAGATAGATCAGGCCGGAAAAGCCCGAAATCCCGGGCATCGAGAGGTCGAGCAGGATCAAGTCGACGTCCGAGGCCTGTTCCAGCAGCTTGGTCAGATCCTCGAACGATCCGGCCTCGTCGATTCTGGCCGAGGTCAGGACCCCGGCCACCGCCTGTCGCAGTGCGTCCCGGAAAAGCGGATGGTCATCGGCGATGACGAGATGGGTCGAGGGAGCGTTCATCGTTCTCTTGCTGTCGTTCGCGGGCCGGCGGACAGATTCCCGGGTGCGTCAATTCTTCCCCGAGCGGCCGTGGCATGCAAGTGCACATTATCCCTTTGCTGCAAAGGGGTTAATCCAAAAGCCGCCGCGACCGCAGGCCAGCGCCTGATACCGGCGCCAGCTCCACGCCAGTGCGCAAGGCCGAAAGTCGTATTGGGGCTGCTTTCACGCCGATGTTACCTTGCGGGCAAGACCTGGGTTGATCCGGCATGTCCGGACGTCTGGGCCGCGAGGAAACATTTTCGGGGAGCGACTCAACATGTCGACAATGGCCGTATCTCAAACAAGCGCGGGAGGGATGACGAAGGACGAACGGTTCGTCATTCTCGCCTCCTCGCTCGGTACCGTCTTCGAGTGGTACGATTTCTACCTCTACGGTTCGCTCGCCGGCATCATCGGCGCCCAGTTCTTCTCGGCCTATCCGCCGGCAACCCGCGACATCTTCGCGCTGCTGGCGTTCGCAGCCGGCTTCCTGGTCCGTCCGTTCGGCGCGATCGTGTTCGGCCGCGTCGGCGACATCGTCGGCCGCAAATACACCTTCCTCGTCACCATCCTGATCATGGGCCTGTCGACCTTCATCGTCGGCCTGCTGCCCAACGCAGCCACCATCGGCATCGCGGCTCCGATCATCCTGATCGTGCTGCGCCTCGCCCAGGGCCTGGCGCTCGGCGGCGAATATGGCGGGGCGGCGACCTACGTCGCGGAGCATGCGCCGAACGGCAAGCGCGGTTACTACACCTCATTCATCCAGACCACGGCGACGCTCGGCCTGTTCCTATCGCTGCTGGTGATCCTGTTTACCCGTTCCGCGCTCGGCGAAGCCGACTTCGCGGCGTGGGGCTGGCGCATTCCGTTCCTGGTCTCGGTGCTGCTGCTCGGCATCTCGGTCTGGATCCGGCTCCGCCTCAATGAATCGCCGATCTTCCAGAAGATGAAGGACGAGGGGAAGGGTTCGAAGGCGCCGCTGACGGAAGCCTTCGGCAACTGGCAGAACGGCAAGCTCGTGCTGCTCGCCCTGCTCGGCGGCGTGATGGGCCAGGGCGTGGTCTGGTACACCGGCCAGTTCTACGCGCTGTTCTTCCTGCAATCGATCCTGAAGGTCGACGGCTACACCGCCAACCTCCTGATCGCCTGGTCGCTGCTGCTCGGCACCGGCTTCTTCATCGTGTTCGGCATGCTCTCCGACAAGATCGGCCGCAAGCCGATCATCCTCGGCGGCTGCCTGATCGCGGCACTGACCTTCTTCCCGATCTTCAAGATGATCACCAGCAACGCCAACCCGGCGCTGGAAAAGGCCATCGAGCAGGTCAAGGTCGAGGTGGTGGCCGATCCCGCGGGCTGCGGCGACCTGTTCAACCCGGTCGGCACCCGCGTCTTCACCGCGCCTTGCGACACCGCACGTGCCTACCTGTCCCAGTCGTCGGTCAAATACTCGACGACACCGGGTCCGGCCGGCTCCGGCGTGAAGGTGACGGTCAACGGCAAGGAAGTGCCCTACACCAACGCGAAGGACAGCAACCCGGCCGTCCTCGCGGCGGTGCAGGCGGCGGGCTATCCGAAGCCAGGCGACACCGGCATCGTGAAAATGTCGCATCCGTTCGACATCTTCCGTGCGCAGCCGGCGGCAATCATCGGACTGCTGTTCGTCCTGGTGCTGTTCGTCACCATGGTGTACGGCCCGATCGCTGCGATGCTGGTCGAATTGTTCCCAACCCGCATCCGCTACACCTCGATGTCGCTGCCCTACCACATTGGTAACGGCTGGTTCGGTGGCCTCCTCCCCGCAACCGCCTTCGCCATCGTGGCCTCGACCGGCGATATCTATGCGGGCCTCTGGTACCCGATCATCTTCGCCTCGATTACCGTGGTGATCGGCACGCTGTTCCTGCCCGAAACCAAGGACGTCGACATCAAGGCGACCTGATCGACGGCAGCCTACCTCAATCGATACGAACCGGCCGCGGTCTCCGCGGCCGGTTTGTTTTGTGGGAGCTTTGTTCTGACGCGTTTTCTCTATGCGAACCGGCACCCGCTTCGCTCGAAAACGCTCTATTGATTGCCGCCTATGAATTGCAACACGATTTCACGCCGGTGCGGACGAGCACGATGCTCGATCAGATAGATCGCCTGCCAGGTGCCCAGCGCGAGCTTGCCGTTCAGGACCGGGACCTGAAGCGATGTGTGCGTCAGCATTGTCTTGATGTGCCCGGGCATGTCATCCGGGCCTTCGCTGTCATGCGTCCATCCAGCGTTCTCCGGCGCGAGCCGGGACAACGCCGTAGTGAGGTCGACGAGCACGGAAGGATCGGCGTTCTCCTGAATCGTCAGCGAGGCCGAGGTATGGCGGATGAACAGCGTCAACGCGCCGTCGCGCGCGTGAGCCTCGGCGACGAATTTTGCGGCTTCGCCGGTGAGATCCGTGAAGCCGCGGCCCGACGTCTGCACGCTCAGCAATGACGAAGCGATTGTGGTGGCTTGCACCGACGATGCTGCCGAGCGCGTGACGGATTTGGCTGACGTCATGAAAGGTCTCTCAAGTCGGGAAGCTGCCGTCGGGTGGGCAAAGGCGCGTGTGTGCCGTGGCCACGATCTTTCCCGATTATCAAAGGTGGTGGGCCCGCTTCGCTTTGCCCACTCGAGGGCGGCTCATCAAATCCTCCCCGCGACGTCCTTCTGAACGCGGTTGGCCATGTCGATCAGCCGTCGCCAGGCCTTTTCCAGAAACGACATCACGCGATCGACGTCCTGATCGCTCGGCAACGGGATCTCGATCTTGCGCTCGCCCTCGGCGGCCCGGGGCTCGGCATTCTTGGGCTCGGCGTTCCTGGGCTCGGATTTCTTCAGCGGGTCGGATTTCGGCAGTGCCTCGCCGATCTTGCCCGACACCGTCGGCCCCGCCGCGAGCTGCTCCTTCAGCCTTTCAACCTCGGCCTGGAGCCTGCCGATCTCGGCGTCGAGCGCGGTCCGCTCATCGGGCACCGCGTAGCAGGCCCAGCCGGCACCGTTCTTCGTGCAGGTCGATACCGTGCCGGTGCGCGTGTCGAGCCGCAGCACGCCTTCGGGGATCGGGGTCATGCTGTAGCGGCCGTTTTCGCCGTCGGGCGCGGCTTGCGCGGCCTCGAGGTCGCCGCCGATAGCCATCGCGGCGGCGAAGGCCGCCACCGCAAGCCAGGATGTTGTGGATGACGTCACGGGTCTCATCGCGCTCTCCGCCACGACGTGCAGGTGGCAATCCGACAAATTCTACACCCCGCCGAGACGATCCGCCGCCCCAAAACGCGCCTTGAGATCAACGATCGCCGCGGTGTCTTTGATCCCGGCGGCGCGGCGAAAGGGCGACCGCATTCGCCGATCATGAGACGAGCTGCTGCGGTGCGGCGTCACGCTGTGTGCAGCGCTGCCGTGCAGGCCGATATCATCAAATAAATCAGTTACATAAGCGAAAGCGACGCAATCGTGACTTGGCTTGACTTGATTATGGGCCATCAGTATGGTCCGCGCGGCTTTTGAGGGTGGCGGGCGTAATTTCCATTCAGCCGCGGCGTTTCGGGTCTTCGTTGCATGACACAGGGCACGGGACACGGCGGGAATGGAGATCGCGATAAATCGTCCGAGGAAGCTGCGCTTTCCGAACGGCTCGGAAGTCTTGATCAGAGGTTGTCCGAGTTTCGCGACCGCCGGATCAAGACCGAGCAACCCGCAGGTGACGGTGGAGACGGAGCGGCCAGAGCCTCGGCGATGGCGCTTGGTTTCCGGTTATCCTCGGAGTTGATCGCCGGCGTCGTTGTCGGAGCGGGGATTGGCTGGGGGTTCGACCGCTTGCTGTCGACGTCGCCTTTCGGGTTCATCGTGTTCCTGTTGCTGGGCTTCGTCGCCGGCGTAGTGAATGTGGTGAGAACGGCGGGCGCAGGTCAAAACAGGCGCGGTGGTTCGCAAGCCGTTCCACCAGGAGAGGAATGATCGTGCCGGCTTCGCCGGTACGGGCCGGCCCGGCCGGCAGACCGAGACCCGCCGGCATTGCCCGGCAGACCAAGAGATGCCGCGCTGATGAAAATCGACCCGATCCACCAGTTCAACATCGAGCCTCTCTTCACCCTGGGCCATATCGGCAATCACACGATCGCCTTCACCAATTCGTCGCTCTACATGCTGGTGACGATCGCGATCATCTCGATCCTGATGCTTGCCAGCGGCTCGCAGCTGGTTCCCGGGCGCCTGCAGTCGGTCGCCGAGATCTCCTACGAATTCGTTGCCTCGACCATCCGTTCGACGGCCGGCGCGGAAGGCATGAAGTTCTTCCCGCTGATCTTCTCGCTGTTCATGTTCATCTGCGTCTCGAACCTGGTCGGCATCATCCCCTACACCTTCACGGTGTCGAGCCACCTGATCGTGACCGCAGCGCTCGCGCTCTTGGTGTTCTTCACGGTCTTGATCTACGGCGTTGCCAAGAACGGCCTGAAGTTCTTCTCGATCTTCGTGCCCCACGGCGTCCCCGGCTACATCCTGCCGCTGGTGATGTTCATCGAGATCCTGTCGTTCTTCCTGCGGCCGGTCTCCCACAGCGTCCGTCTGTTCGCCAACATGCTGGCCGGCCACATCGCGCTGAAGGTGTTCGCGGGCTTCGTCGCCATGCTCGGCTTCTCGCTCGGCGCCCTCGGCTGGGTCGGCGGCGTGCTGCCGCTGGCCCTCACGGTCGCGCTGTACGCGCTCGAGATTCTGGTCGCGTTCCTGCAAGCCTATGTGTTTGCGATCCTGACCTGCATCTACCTCAACGACGCCATTCATCCGGGACACTGAGCGGTCCGGGGAATTTCCACCCACAACCCAATCTTTCTTCCAAGGAGTCTAAAATGGATCCGGCAGCAGCAAAACTTATCGGCGCGGGCATCGCATGCATCGGCATGGGCGGCGCGGGCGTCGGCGTCGGCGTGATCTTCGGCAACTACCTCGCCGCAGCCGTTCGCAACCCCTCGGCCGCTCAGGGCCAGTTCGGCAACCTGATCTTCGGCTTCGCGGTGACCGAAGCGCTCGGCATTTTCTCGCTGCTGATCGCGCTGCTGCTGCTGTTCGTTCCGCTCTGAGGACGACGTTTTTCGCGCCGTTCCATCCCGATGGGACGGCGCGTGTGACAGCAACAGGAGAACTCCGTGGCTGAAAGTCATGGCGGCGCAAAAGGTCCGGCGGCAGGCGCCCACACCGGGGCTGACGGTGGTCACCACGGTGGCGGGTTTCCGCCGTTCGAGAGCAGCAACTACGCTTCACAGCTGGTGTCGCTCGCGATCTTCTTCGTCCTGCTTTACGTGATCGTGTCCAAGCTCGCCCTGCCGAAGGTCGGCGGTGCGATCGAAGCACGTCAGAACAAGATCGAGGGTGACCTCGCCGAAGCGCAGAAGCTGAAGGACCAGTCCGAGGCGGCGCTGAAGGCCTATGAGAGCGAGCTCGCTTCGGCGCGCACGCGGGCACAGGCGATCGGCAATGAATCCCGCGACAAGGCGAATGCGCAGGCAGACGCCGAGCGCAAGACGCTGGAAGAGCAATTGGCGGCCAAGCTCGCCGGGGCGGAGAAGACCATCGCCTCGACCCGCGCAGCCGCCATGAGCAACGTCCGCGGCATCGCGGCCGATGCGGCAGGCCAGATCGTGCAGCAGCTCACCGGCGTCGTTCCGGATGCGGCTTCTGTCGGTGCTGCCGTTGACGCATCCATGAAGGGCTAGTCGAGATGTTCTACGATCCTGAAACCTGGGTCGCCATCGCCTTCGTGATCCTGATGGTCGTGTTCGGCTATTTCGGGGTCTTCAAGTCGGCGATGACCGCGCTCGATCACCGCGCCGATCGCATCAAGGCCGAACTCGACGACGCCGCGCGCCTCAAGCAGGAGGCGGCCAAGGTGCTCGCCGACTACAAGGCGCGCAGCGCGACGGCCGAGCGCGAGGCGGCTGATATCATCGCCAATGCCAAGGCCGAAGCCGAGCGCATCGCAGCCGACGCCAAAGCGAAGATGGAAGACTTCGTCGCCCGCCGAACCAAGACCGCGGAGAGCAAGATCGCGCTCGCCGAGGCCCAGGCACTGGCTGATGTCCGCGCCGCGGCCGCGGAAGCCGCCGTTCAGGCCGCCTCGACGATCCTGTCGCAGTCGGTCAAAGGCTCGGTCGCCGACGACCTGCTCGCCAAGGGCATCACCGAAGTCAGGCAGAAGCTGAACTGAGGGTTTTGGCCTCACCAGTCAAAAAGCCGGCGCGATGAGCGCCGGCTTTTTTGTTTGTCGAGATGCTTCCTCGTCGTCCTGCCCGGGCTTGTCCCGGGCATCCACGTCTTGGTCGCCACAAGCAAGGAACGTCGAAGGCCGGGACAAGCCCGGCCACGACGGCTCAGTTTCGAGCCCTACTTCTTCTTCCGCCCCTTCGGCTCGGGCGAGAGCGCCTGCGGGTCGAAGCCGACATAGAAAATGTAGTTTTCGGCGACCGAGGCTGGCGGCACCGGATAGGACATATCCTCCGCGACGAAGGTGAAGGGCACGCTGCCGCCCGCGGTCATATCGACCGTGGTCCGGTAGGCCTTCGAGGCAATCACCTTCTCGCCGACGCCGCCCTGCACGACGGCGATGCGCAGGGGCACCTCGACGGAGGCCGGCGCACCGGCAGGACCGGCGATGACGCGGCCCTGGATGCCGATCCGCGCCGTGATGCCGGCGCCGCCGCGCGCACATTCGCGTGCCATCTTGGTGATCGAGGCCTGGAAGCGGATTTCATTGCCAACGGCCGGCTTGCCGGTGGCCCCAACCGCGTAGGTCGAAGCCCCCGCGCGTACGGTCACCTGCGGGCAATCGATATCGTCGTCGGCCGGCTGGCCCGGCGCAGGCGCCGGCTTGGGCTCGGCCGGTTCGTCCGACTTGCCGCCGAACAGGCTCTTGAAGCGATCGGTGAATGACTGCGCCGCAGCCGGCGAAACCGCCGCGAACGACACCGACAATGCCAGCGCGATCGCCGGAATCCGCCGCAGCGTATTCCGCGATGACCGAAGCTGCTTCCCCATCAAAGCCCGTACTCCATGACAAAATCCCCGGCCGATCGCCGGCAGGCCTGCGCGTTATATCGTCAAAATCGGCGAACCCAAGGCCGCAAACGAGGCGGGACCAAAGAGACTTTGGTCACATGAATGAACGGGCTCAGCCGCGGAAATCCTCGTGCAAGAGACCAAACAGCAAATGATCCTGCCAGATCCCGTTGATGCAGAGATAGCGGCGCGCCAGCCCCTCACGGGAGAAGCCGCACTTCTCCAGCACCCGGATCGACGGCGCATTGGTCGGAATGCAGGCTGCCTCGACGCGGTGCAGGTTGAGCTCGCCGAACAGCGTCGGCAGGAGGACCCGCAGCGCAGCCGTCATGTAGCCGCGATGGGCATGGGGTTGCCCGACCCAATAGCCGATGGTGCCGGCCTGCACGATACCCCGCCGTACGTTGGCCAGCGTGATTCCCCCGACCATGGCCCCGTCGAGCTCGCGGAAGATCAGAAAGGGGTATGAACGGTCCGCGGCGATGTCTTCGGAATAGCGGCGCAGACGGCGGCGGAAGCCGGAGCGGGTGAGATCGTCCGATGGCCAGATCGGCTCCCAGGGCGTCAGGTAGTCGCGGCTGGACTCACGCAGATGTGCCCATTGCAGGAAATCCGACATCTGCGGCGCGCGCAATAACAGCCCGTTGCCGCGCGGTGCGAGGGCGGCGGGTCCACTGGATGGCAGGCGAAAGAGGGCCATGGTGATGCTCCCCTGGGCAGATCGGGCCCCGCGCGCGGCTCCTAATGCAGCCGCGCCTTGGCCCGCGCCCGGGTCAATCCTTCCGCAAAAGACACCGCCGTGTCCAGACCCCTGCCACTGCCCAATGCGACGACGGCGGGCCGGCTCCGCGACAACAGCGCACGCGCCGCGTCCCGGGTGGATTCGACGCTGACCGCCTCGATCCGGCCGACCAGCTCCTCGACCGTCTGCGGCCGGCCATAGGCCAGCACATGCCGGGCGAGCTGCTCGGCGCGGGAAGAGCAGCTCTCCAGCGCCATCAGCAGGCCAGCCTTCATCTGTGCCTTGGCCCGCGCAATCTCGGCCTCGGTCAGCGTCTCCACCGAATCATTCATGATGTCGACCACGACCTCCATCATCTCCGGCGCATCGGCCGGATCGGTGCCGGTGTAGAGGCCGAAGAAGCCGGTATCGGTATAAGGCGCGTGGAACGAATAGATGGAGTAGCAGAGGCCGCGCTTCTCGCGCACCTCCTGGAACAGACGCGACGACATTCCGCCGCCGAGGATGTTGGTGAAGACCTGAAGAGAGAACAGCGACAAGTCGCTCTGCGGCACGCCTTCCAGCGCCAGCGTCAGATGCGCCTGCTCCAGCTCGCGATGCACCACCTTGGCACCGCCCTTGCCGAACTGGGCGGTTTGCGGCTTCGGGCCCGGCGTCCCCTCGAAACTGGCAAAGCGCTTCTCGGCCTCGGCGACCACCTGGCTGTGATCGACCGCGCCGGCCGCCGCCACGACCATGTCGGGGCCGCGATAATGCGTCGAGAGGTAGCCGCGCAGCATGTCGCGGTTGAAGGCGCGCAGCGTCTTGGCCGTGCCGAGCAGCGAGCGGCCCATCGGCTGGTCGGGATAGCAGAGCTCGTTGAGATGCTCGAACACGACGTCGTCGGGCGTATCCTGCGCGGCCCCGATCTCCTGCACGATGACGTTCTTCTCGCGCTCCAGCTCGTCGGCCTCGAAGGCGGGGTTGGCGAGGATGTCGGCGAGCACGTCGAGCGCGAGCGGCACGTCGGCCTTGAGCACCCGCGCATAATAGGATGTGGTCTCGGTCGAGGTGCCGGCATTGAGGTCGCCGCCGACCGCTTCGATCTCCTCGACGATCTCGCGCGAGGAGCGCTTGGTCGTGCCCTTGAACGCCATGTGCTCGAGCAGATGCGAAATGCCGTGCTCGTTCGGCTTCTCGTCGCGTCCGCCGACGCCGGCCCAGACGCCGAGCGCCGCAGTCTCGAGATGGGGCATCTTGTCGGTGACGACGGTGAGGCCGGAGGCAAGCTTGGAAATCTCGACGCTCATCCGGCAACTCCTTGCTTTGCGGCGCGGCTGACCGACAGCACGAACCGCTCGATCTCGGCCTGATCGTTCTTCATCACCTTCATGTGTTCTGATTTGGTCATCAATCCGTCGAGCCAGGCGGGCAATTGCGGCCGCTGGCCGCAGGCCGCCTCGACAGCGTCGGGGAATTTGGCCGGATGGGCGGTGGAGAGCACGATGCTCGGCACCCTCGTGTCGGTGGTGTCGCGGTCGGCGACCGCAAGAGCCACCGCCGTATGGGGATCGACCAGTTCGCCTGCCTCGCGCCAGCCGGCGCGGATCGCGGCCGCGGTC
Organism: Bradyrhizobium tunisiense; assembly: GCF_042263385.1. Lineage (NCBI taxonomy): Bacteria > Pseudomonadati > Pseudomonadota > Alphaproteobacteria > Hyphomicrobiales > Nitrobacteraceae > Bradyrhizobium > Bradyrhizobium tunisiense. The sequence continues at coordinate 341,591 of NZ_JBHLEV010000003.1, read as the reverse complement.
TCGGTCTCATCGGCACGCCCGGCGTCGAACTCCTCGCGGATTGCGGCCAGCGTCGCATCGGGCAGCACGAAACGTCCTGACTGCTTCAGCGAATCCATCAGACGGCGTACGCCCGCCGCATCGCGCCGGCCGGCCTCGAACAGCAGCCGCTCGAAATTCGACGAGATCTGGATGTCCATCGACGGCGATGCCGTCGCATGCACCTCGCGCACCTCGTAGATCCCCGTCTTCAGCGTGCGGGCCAGGATGTCGTTGACGTTGGCGGCGATGCGAAGGGTACGCACCGGCAAGCCCATGCGCTTGGCGACATAGCCGGCAAAGATGTCGCCGAAATTGCCGGTCGGCACGACGAAATCCACCGCGCGCGCCGGCGCGCCGACGGCAACGGCCGAGGTGAAATAGTAGACCACCTGGGCGACGATGCGCGCCCAGTTGATGGAATTGACGCCGGACAGCGAGGTCGCATCGCGGAAGCGATGGTTGTTGAACATTCCCTTCACGAGCGCCTGGCAGTCGTCGAAATTGCCTTCAACCGCGAGCGCATGGACATTGGCCGCGCCCGTCGAGGTCATCATCCGCCGCTGCACTTCGGAAATGCGGCCGTGCGGAAACAACACGATGAGATCCACATTCTCGAGGCCGGCGAAGGCTTCGACCGCCGCGCCGCCGGTATCGCCGGAGGTGGCAACCACGATGGTGGTGCGTTGGCCGCGCTTGGCGAGCACGTGGTCCATCAGCCGCGAGATCAGCTGCATCGCCACGTCCTTGAAGGCGAGCGTCGGACCGTGGAACAGCTCCAGCACGAACTGATGCGGCGACATCTGGCGCAACGGCACCACCGCCGGATGACGGAAGGTCGCATAGGCCTCGTTTGCCATGCGGCCGAGCTCGGCGTCGCTGATCTCCCCGCCTGCGAAGGGACGAATCACATCGACCGCGACCTCCCAATAGGGACGGCCGAAAAAGCCGGCGATCGTCTCGGTGGAGAGTTGCGGCCAGGTGGTCGGCACATACAGGCCGCCATCCCTGGCGAGCCCGGTCAGCATCACGTCGCAGAAGCCGAGTTCGGGGGCTTCGCCCCGGGTCGAGATATAGCGAGTCAAACTGCCCTCCAAAGGCCGACCAGGCTTTTGCGCGATCTGTAAGCCTTTGATTTTACAAAATTACTTGTTACCAGCCAGAGGCTTTGGGCCACCTTAAAGTGTTTTGCGGCATCAGGAAACCGCTTCCCGTCTGCACCCGTCCCAAGCGAAAAGGGCTGCGGCGATGCCGCAGCCCTCTCTTGGAAGGTCTGTCGTTGACATGTGCAGACCGGTTTGCCTCTTTCGGGGTGGCGTCCCCGCTGAAACTTCGTCCGCCAAGCTTTCGTCGCCCGTCACGAAATCGTCAAGAGCGAAACGACGGGCGCGGGACGATGTTCCTATTTTTCCCGATAAGCTTGCGTCTCTCTTGAGCGAGCTTGAGCGCATTTGCTCCGTCGATTGCCGTCTTATCCCGACAGCACCGGAACGATTGCCGGCTCGGCTCATTGTTTCCGCGGATGGGTGTCGGCGGTGTCCATGCATTGCCCGGCTGCACGCTGGCGCCGATCCGTCCCGCCGAACCGGCTGCATCCTGAAGTAGCCGGTTCGGTGCTTCCGGGCTGGCAGTGCCCGGGTCGGTAGGACCCGACCTGCAGGGCCCGCGCGGCGTGTCCGTGCCGCCGCGCCCGGCGACGTCAGTTCATCCCGATTTCCACCGCGATCCTGATCAGGTCGGAATGGTTCTTGGCCCCCAGCTTCTGCTTGAGCAGAGACGTGGTGTTGGCGACCGTCTTGTAGGAGATGCCAAGCGCCTCGGCGACTTCCACGATCTTGTCGCCGCGTCCAAGCAGGCGGAGAATTTCGAGCTCCCTCGGCGTCATCTGCGAGGCCGGGTTGGCCTTGATCGCCGCGCCGGAAAACGTCACGGCTTCCGCAAGCTGCGGCGAGATGAAGTTGTCGCCTGCGACCACCTTGCGCACCGCTTTCAGCAAAATCCTGGGATCGTCGCCCTTGGAGACATAGCCCTGAGCCCCGAGCTCGACTGCCCTCACCACGAAAGCCGGATCGTCGTTCATGCTGAACATGATGATCTTGGCGTCGGGATCGTCCTTGCGGATGCGTCGCATCAGCTCGAAGCCGGAGACATCGGGCAGGCTGATATCGATCACGGTGACGTCCGGCCGCTTGCTGACATAGGCGCGATGTCCGGACTTGGCGTCCGTCGCCTCATCGATACGAATCGAATGGTCCGAAGCGAACAGGGTGCGGCAACCGGACAGCACCACGGGATGGTCATCCACGATAAGGACCCGGGTACCCGGCTTGGCAGTATCTTGCATCGCGCACTCGCTTTTTCTTGACTCATAGACCGGCGGGAACAAATGGAAAGAGAAAATTCCGTCGATGAGCGTTAGAATTGACCTAATGTGGCAACGACTCTCGTTCAGAACGCAACTGTTTCTTCCACTCGGCGCGAGCTTTCTTGCAGCCCTGATCCTGGGCGGAGTGCTGCTCCACATCTTCGCAAGCGGTCAGTTGGCCGACGAGAACGAGCCGGCGCGACGTTCGATCCGAACGATCGCCAGCGCGCTCAACAGCACTTTGCGCGCGTCGGACAATCCGCAGAAGATTCTCGACGCCTTTGTCCAATCCTTGACAACGTCCTCGGACATCCAATTCCGGTCCGCGGAAGGTACGACTGTGCCTTCGCCAACGAACGACAGACACAACCTTAAAGCTGTTCCACAGTGGTTCATCAACCTGGTCATGGTACCGGACACGGATGCTGTGGCCCCGGTGCTGATCGATGGCAAACGTATCGGCGACATCGTGTTCCTACCGGACCTCTCAGCCGACCTGTTCGAGAAATGGATCGGCTTCCTGGCGTTAGCCAGCCTCGTCGCCATACTGACGGTGCTCACCGGGATTATCGCATACGTCTTCGCGGGATCGACCCTTCGTCCCCTGCAGCACCTCGGTGAAGGCCTGACGCGGATGCGGCGGGGCGACTACGCAAAGCCGATCCCGGTGGGAGGACCGTCGGAGATTCGGCGGAGCTGTATGGAAGCAAATGCGCTGGCTGCAACGCTGGCGCAATTGAGCCAGGACAATCGCGATCTGATGCACCGCCTGGTGTCGCTCCAGGACGACGAGCGGCGTGATCTCGCCCGCGAATTGCATGACGAACTCGGGCCGCTGCTGTTCAGCATCCGCGCCGGTACGATCGCGCTGATCGAAGCCTCGCCTCCGGTGGGAAATCTCGGCAACTCGGCCCAGGAGCTGCTGCAATCGGTCGAGGCGCTCCAGCAGACCAACCGCCGGATCCTCGATCGGCTGCGGCCGCTCTACATCGAGGAGCTGGGCCTTGCGGCCAGCGTGCAGACGCTGCTCCGAAACTTTCGCAAGCAGGCGCCGCATGTCGTCCTGACGGATGCGATCGATCCCGATCTCAACGTGATCGACGGGCCGTTGGCTCGGACCATCTATCGGGTGATCCAGGAGGCACTGACCAACGTGCTGCGCCACGCCAGGGCCAGCAGCGCCCATGTCCAGGCGACCGTCAGCGGCGAGGCGCTGGTGATCGAGATCTCCGACGACGGCGGCGGCTTTCCCGCCGACAATGTCTTCGGCCGTGGCCTGACCGGCATGCATGAGCGCGTGCGTGCGCTCAGCGGATCGCTGTCACTGCTGCGCGTGGATGGGCGAACCTATGTCCGCTGCCGCCTTCCGGCCGAACCCGCACGCGAGGTGCCGGTCGGCGGCTAGCATGCACAGCAGCCGTCAAGCGCGTTCTGTCGCGCCGGCTCGCACAGCGTGCTACGGATCTTGCCGTCCGGGCTGAAGCGAAACGAGGCGTGAATGCGCAGCGCGCCGGCGACGGAATATTCGAGATCGACGCCGTGGGACACTGGGCCGATCTCCTCCAGCCCGAAACCCGCCAGGGAGAAGGCGCTGAGCCGCGGCTGCCAATAGGCCTCGAGCTCGTTCCGGCCGCGATAGCGCCGCGCCCCGTTACACGTGCATTCGACCTGTGCATCGTCCGCATAGAGGTCGAGCAACGTCGCAAGGTCGCCCCTCCGGCAGGCGTCCACCCAGTCGACGACAATTCCCATCTGATCGAAATCGCTCACGCCGCAATCCTGTCTGCCGCGGGACACTACCGGCGGCTTAGGACCACACTCGTGAATGTGCGCTGAATAATATACCCCGGGCGATACCGGGTTCCCCTCGGGGGACCTCCGACGAGATCAGCTCTGCCGCCGGCCTCTTGCCCACACGGCAAAGGCGACCAGCACGGCGCCTGCGAGCGTGAACCAGGTGATGGCATATTGCAGGTGATCGTCCTTCAGATGCACGTCGAGCGGTCCCACGCGCGGAATGCCGTTCTCGGACGCCGGCTGCTCGAGATCGACATAGAACGGCGCAACCGCACCCCAGCCGAGCGCGCCCGCCATTGCCAGATGATCGCGCACGAACCAGAGCCGCTTGTCGCGATTCTCCGCCGGCGTCAGCCAGCCGGCCGCCTCGGGAAAGCGCAGATAACCGGTGAGCGCGACCGGCTGCCCGGTGACGAGCTTCTTCACCGCGCGATCCTCGACGCTGCGATCCTGCATGGTGTTCTCGACGAAGCCCGCATCGATCACGACGGTTTCGCCGCTGGGAAGCCGCGCTGGCAGGAACGCCCAAGTGCCCGGTCCGGAGGCGTCCTTGCGCACCGCCGAGCCGGAGGAATAGACCATCGCATCGGGCAACGCTGCGTAGGTGGCGGTGAAGCTGACGCGTCGGAATTCGTCGCGTGCGGGATTCAGCGCGGCCCATTGCGCCGGCGGCGGCAGCGCGACAGGGGCTTCCGCGAGACGCTCGGTGAGTGCCGCGATCAGCTCGTGCTTGGCCGTTCGCCGCTGCAATTGCCAGACGCCGAGCGCGACGAAGACGGCCGTCAGGAACAGCGTGAACAGCGCGAAGCCGGCCACGCGGGGCTTGCGCGCAGGCTCGTTCATTTCGCGCGGTCGACCAACCGGCCCGGCGCCGCCTTGTGGTGGAATTGCAGCGCGATCAGCAGCGACTTCATCGCACGCAGCGGCAACAGCGTGGTGGCCAGAATCAGCGGCAACCACAGCGCCGCATGCAGCCAGTATGGCGGCTGGTATTTGACCTCGACGATGAGTGCGGCCGCGACGACGATCCCGCCGGCCAGCATGATGATGAAGATCGCCGGACCATCGCCGGCATCGATGAAGGCGTAGTCGAGGCCACAGCGGTCGCAGGCGGGGGCAAGCGTCAGGAAGCCCGCATAGAGCTTGCCCTGGCCGCAGCGCGGACATTTGCAGGCAAGCCCACGCAGCGCGCTTTGCAAGACTGTGGTTTCGGGCTCGGGCCTGCCGGCGGTGTCGTTCATGATGGCGAACTCTATCACAATTTTCGTCGAAGCTTCCGGCTGCCCAAAAGCGAAAGGGCGGCCCAGCGGCCGCCCTTGCTGATCGGTTCGTCGCGCGCCTCAGTGCGCGCCGTGGGCCATGGACTCGGCGCCGTGTCCCCAGACGTAAATGCAGAGGAACAGGAACAGCCAGACCACGTCGACGAAGTGCCAGTACCAGGCGGCAAACTCGAAGCCGAGGTGCTGTTTCGGTGTGAAGTGGCCGGCATAGGCGCGGATCAGGCACACCAGCAGGAAAATGGTACCGACCAGCACATGGAAGCCGTGGAAGCCGGTCGCCATGAAGAAGGTCGCGCCATAGACGTTGCCACCGAACGAGAACGCCGCGTGGCTGTACTCATAGGCCTGCACGCAGGTGAAGAGCGCGCCGAGCACGACGGTGAGGATCAGGCCGTATTTCAGGCCCTGGCGATCGTTCTCGAGCAGCGCATGGTGCGCCCAGGTCACGGTGGTGCCCGACGTGAGCAGGATCAGCGTGTTCAGGAGCGGCAGATGCCAGGGATCGAAAGTCTCGATGCCCTTCGGCGGCCAGGTGCCCGGCACGGCGCAGGCCCCGGCCTGGGTGCCGAGGCCGCAGCCGAATACGGCATCGCGGGTGGCGTGGACGGCGTCGGCGGGAAACAGCGCGGCGTTGAAATAGGCCCAGAACCAGGCGACGAAGAACATCACCTCGGAGGCGATGAACAGGATCATACCGTAGCGGTGATGCAACTGCACGACGCGGGTGTGGTCGCCCTTGTACTGGGCTTCCTTGATCACGTCGCCCCACCAGCTCGCCATGGTGTAGAGCACGCCGACGGTGCCGACGCCGAACACGATCGGCGCGGCCGAGAACATGTGATGCATCCAGGCGATCGCACCGACCGCCATGATGAAGGCCGAGAGCGAACCGACGGCCGGCCACGGAGAGGGATCGACCAGGTGATAGTCGTGATGCTTGGTGTGCGCCGTTGCCATTTGCGGTCTCTCTCCTCAATCCCGTGCCTGTCAGGCACTTATCCCCTCGTTTCCGACCTCCCGGGCGCGAGCCCGGCGATCAGAGATTTCCCTTGCGCTTGTCGTTTTCACCCGAAGCCAGCGGCTTCACCACCGGATCCTTCACCGGATAGAAGGTGTAGGACAGCGTGATCGTGTTCAGCCCGTCGTTCTCGTGGTCGCTGACGATCGAAGGATCGACGTAGAACACGACAGGCATCTCGCGTTTCTCGCCGGGTGCCATGGTCTGCTCGGTGAAGCAGAAGCAGTTGATCTTCTGGAAATAGGAGCCGACCGTCAGCGGCGCGACATTGTAGGCAGCCTGCCCGGCCGTGGTGCGTGCAGCCTGGTTGGTCACGGTGTAGAACACGGTCGTGACCTCTCCGATATTGACCTCGATCTCGTTCTGCTCGGGCTCGAACTTCCAGGGCAGGCCGGGCCCGACATTGGAGTCGAAGCGCACCGTGATCTTCCGCGCGATCGGACCGGTGGCCGGCGCGGAGGTCGCAACCTGGGTCGTGCCGTTGAAACCGGTGGCACGGCAGAACCAGTCGTAGAACGGCACCGCGGCATAGGAGGCTCCGACCATCAGCGCGACCACGCCGCCGCAGATCGAGGCGACCAGCGCGTCGCGGCCGAGGCCCTTGAAAGGCGCGCGCCTCTTGCTGGCCGTCCGGCTCTGATCCCGCGATATGGTCGGCTCGTGATGCATGTTTCCTACATCGGCCGCACGAGAACTGCCGGTCCCTTGACCATGGTGACGGCAAAGAACAGCATCACGAGCACGCCGAGCGCCAAGGCAATGGCAATGGAGCGCTGACGACGGCTCTTCTTTTGCGCCTCGGTGAGGACGATTCCGTCTGTCTCGGGTTTGTCTGCCATCGCTGTGATCATGCGCCCCCAACCATCGGAGCCAGTGCCCGGAACACGACCTCGGCCAGCAGGGTCGCGAACAGCGCGAACAGATAGAGGATCGAGAAGGCAAACAGCTTGCGGGTCGCGCGCAGCGATTCGCTGCGCTCGCGACGCACATAGACGTTGATCGCGAGCACCAGCATGCCGGCCCCCAGGATCAGCGAGACGATACCGTAGACGGCGTCGAAATAACCGAGCGCCCAGGGCGCGGCGGCGACCGCAATCAGCACGATGGTGTAGAGCAGTATCTGCAGGCGCGTCGCATCGGGACCGGCGACGTTGGGCAGCATGGGAATCCCGGCGCGCGCATAGTCGTCGGAGCGGAACAGCGCCAGCGCCCAGAAATGCGGCGGCGTCCAGAAAAAGATGATGGCGAACAGCAGCAGCGGCTCGACGTCGACGGTGCCCGTCACGGCGGCCCAAGCCACTACCGGCGGCAGCGCGCCGGCGGCACCGCCGATCACGATGTTCTGCGCGGTCCAGCGCTTCAGGCCCATCGTGTAGATCACGACGTAGAAGAAGATGGTGAAGGCGAGCAGCGCGCCGGCGACCCAGTTGACGAGGATGCCGAGCGTCATCACCGAGAAGAAGGACAGCGTCAGGCCGAACGCCATCGCTTCGGGCCGGGTGATGCGGCCGCGCGGAATCGGCCGGTTCGCCGTACGCGACATCTTGGAGTCGATGTCGCCTTCGAGCGCCATGTTGAGCGCGCCGGAGGCGCCGGCGCCGACGGCGATGCAAAGCAGCGAGGTGAATGCGAGCACGGGGTGGAAGTGTCCCGGCGCCATCGCCATCCCGACCAGCGCGGTGAAGATCACCAGCGACATCACCCGCGGCTTCAGGAGCGCGATGTAGTCGCCGACCTCCGCCTCGGAGATGCGGGGATTGATGTCGATGGCGTTGTGGTCGAGGACGGACACTAATTCAACTCGCTTCGTTATAGCACCGCGGCGCCCGTCATGGGCGCCGCGGGAGATTGCTTACTGCACGCGGGGTAGCACTTCGAACTGGTGGAACGGCGGCGGCGAAGGCAGCGTCCATTCCAGCGTGGTCGCGCCCGCACCCCAGGGGTTATCGCCCGCCGGCACCTTTTTCGCGAAAGCTTCGATCACGCCGTAGAGGAAGATCAGCACGCCGAAGCCGGAGATGTAGGAGCCGAAAGACGAGACCAGGTTCCAGCCGGCGAATGCGTCGGGATAATCGATATAGCGGCGCGGCATGCCGGACAGGCCGAGGAAGTGCTGCGGGAAGAACACCAGGTTGACACCGATGAAGGTGACCCAGAAGTGCGCTTTCGCGAGCCACTCGTTGTACATGTAGCCCGACATCTTCGGGAACCAGTAGTACCAGCCAGCGAAGATCGCGAACACCGCGCCCAGCGACAGCACGTAGTGGAAGTGCGCGACGACGTAGTAGGTCTCCTGGAGCACGCGGTCGACGCCCGCGTTCGCCAGCACGACGCCGGTGACGCCGCCGACCGTGAACAGGAAGATGAAGCCCACCGCCCAGATCATCGGGGCGCGGAATTCGATCGAACCGCCCCACATGGTGGCGATCCAGGAGAAGATCTTCACGCCCGTCGGAACCGCGATGACCATCGTGGCGGCGACGAAGTAAGCCTGCGTCGCCGAGGACATGCCGACCGTGTACATGTGGTGCGCCCACACCACGAAGCCGATGCCGCCGATCGCGACCATGGCGTAGGCCATGCCGAGATAGCCGAACACGGGCTTGCGCGAGAAGGTCGAGACGATCTGGCTGATCATGCCGAAGCCGGGCAGGATCAGGATGTACACTTCGGGGTGGCCGAAGAACCAGAACAGATGCTGGAACAGCACCGGATCGCCGCCGCCCTCAGGCGCGAAGAACGTCGTGTGGAAATTGCGGTCGGTGAGCAGCATGGTGATGGCACCTGCGAGCACCGGCAGCGACAACAGCAGCAGGAACACCGTCACCAGGATCGACCACACGAACAGCGGCATCTTGTGCAGGGTCATGCCCGGCGCGCGCATGTTGAAGATCGTGGTGATGAAGTTGATGGCGCCGAGGATCGAGGAGGCGCCCGCCAGATGCAGCGACAGGATCGCGAAGTCGACGGCCGGGCCCGGATGACCCGAGCTCGACAGCGGGACGTACATGGTCCAGCCGGCGCCGACACCGTTGGCGCCCGGCTCGCCCTCGACGAAGGTCGACATCAGGAGCAGCGCGAAGGAGGCCGGCAGCAGCCAGAACGAGATGTTGTTCATGCGCGGGAACGCCATGTCCGGCGCGCCGATCATCAGAGGCACGAACCAGTTGCCGAAGCCGCCGATCATCGCGGGCATGACCATGAAGAAGATCATGATCAGGCCGTGAGAGGTCACGAACACGTTATAGGTGTGCGCTTCATGGAAGATCTGCACGCCCGGATACATCAGCTCGGCCCGGATCGCGATCGACATCGCGGCGCCGATGACGCCGGCGATGACCGCGAAGATCAGGTACATCGTGCCGATGTCCTTGTGGTTGGTCGAATAGACGTAGCGGCGCCATCCGGTCGGATGGGCATGCTCGTCATGTCCGTGGGCGTGATCGCCGTGTGCCGCTGCGCTCGTTGCCATTTTCAAATCCTGCCTTGCGTCCCATTCGGACCTGTGGAGGTCCCGCCCTTATGTCGCTTTCAGTCCTTCGAGCCGTGACCCGACGCTTATTGCGTCGGGCCGGCCGCGGAGGCGTAGGTGCTGGTGCCGCCGCTGGCAAATTTCTTCTTCGCCGCCTCGACCCAGGACGCGAACTCCTGGTCGTCGACCACGCGGATTGCGATCGGCATGAAGGCATGATCCTTGCCGCACAGTTCCGAGCACTGGCCGTAATACATGCCGATCTTGGTCGCCTTGAACCAGGTCTCGTTCAGCCGGCCCGGAATGGCGTCGATCTTGACGCCGAAAGCCGGCAGCGCAAAGGCGTGGATGACGTCGGCGCCGGTAACCTGGACACGAACCACCTTGTTGACCGGCACGACCATCTCGTTGTCGACGCCGAGCAGGCGGGGCTGCTTGTCCTGGGCCATCAGCGAGTCGAACTCGAACTTGCCGTTGTCGGGATAGGCATAGGACCAGTACCACTGCTTGCCCGTCGCCTTGACCGTCAGGTCCGCCTTCGGGATGTCGAGCTGCAGAAACAGCAGCCGGAACGACGGCACCGAGATGCCGACCAGGATCAGGACCGGAACGAGCGTCCAGGCCACCTCGATCAGCGTGTTGTGGGTGGTCCGCGACGGCACCGGATTGGCCTTCGCGTTGAACTTGACGACCACGATGACGAGCAACGCCAGAACGAACAGCGTGATCAGCGTGATCAGCACGAACAGGAAGTTGTGGAACCAGACGATGTTGTCCATCACCGGGGAACCGGACTGCTGGAGCGTCCACTCCCACGGCGCCGGCTGCCCGAGCTCGGCGAACGCCACACCGCCCGTCGCCAGCGTCAGACCCGCCACGGTCAATCCCAGCAACTGCCGGCCCATCCGGCCTATCGACATCCTCATGCCGTTCGCGCTCCCCTTACGAAATCACCCCAAGTGCGCCGCCCTATGTCCGGGAAACGCTTATTCGATCCGCCCGCCTGACAAACCGCCGCGCAAGAATACCTCTAAGAGGAATTGGGGCCAGATCGCTAGAACGCCGAAATCAAGCCTCTCAAACCATAATTCTTGATCTATCGCAATGCAGTCTTGAGCCTGACCTGCCAGCGATCACCCGCAAGATATTTCCTAGTAACATCAAACAAAAATACCGTTTCCCGGGATGCTGTGGCTTGACAGCGGAATTGCCCGCGGTAGGCACTGGCGGATGGCCGCGCAGGAACCTGATTCGTGCGGGCGGCGGCGATGCCAAGCGGCGTGGAATTTGCTTGGGAATCGCCTTCAAGACGCCGTCATTCCCGTATCAGTCCGCCAGATTAGTCCGCCAGGTGCGAGCGCCCCCGGCGAGCAAAGGGACCGACCCGATGGGGCTTTCGAAATCGACCGCAAGGCCGGCTACAAGGAAGGTTGACCGCCTCCCGTCGCTGGCGGCTCTGCTGGCTGCGATCGTCCTTCTGGCACTTCCCGGCCTTGCCCATGCGCAGGGCGCGGTACGCTCCGTCCATGGCGACTGGCAGATCCGCTGCGACACGCCGCCGGGCGCCCAGACAGAGCAATGCGCCCTGATCCAAAGCGTGGTGGCGGAGGACCGCTCCAATGCCGGCCTGACCGTCATCGTGCTGAAGACCGCCGACCAGAAGAGCCGCCTGATGCGCGTGGTCGCGCCGCTAGGGGTCCTGCTACCCTCCGGCCTCGGCCTCAAGCTCGACAACCAGGACGTCGGCCGCGCCGGATTCGTCCGCTGCCTGCCCAATGGCTGCGTCGCCGAGGTCGTCATGGACGACAAGCTGCTCGGCCAGCTTCGCAACGCCAAGACCGCCACCTTCATCATCTTCGAGACCCCGGAAGAAGGCATCGGCTTCCCGCTCAGCCTGAACGGGCTCGGCGAGGGTTATGACAAGCTGCCGTAGCGGTCTGGACCGCCGGTGAGCGATCCTATTGTTTCCGTAATGTGAGACTTGGCGCCCTCGCGGAACCGGTCCGAAACCATTATCTTGCCCTACATCTTCCGCTAATGGACGGACGCATGACAAACCCTGCCACGACCTCCCTGCTCGACCGCGCCAATCTCGATCGCGACCAGGTTCGCAGCGAGGTGGCGCGCGGGCTCGCTGGCGCCGACGACGGTGAGCTGTTCCTGGAATACAGCCAGACCGAAGCGCTGATGTTCGACAACGGGCGTCTGAAGCAGGCGACCTACGACACCTCGCAAGGGTTTGGCCTGCGCGCGGTCAAGGACGACGCGGTCGGCTACGCGCATTCCTCCGACGTGTCGCTGCCCGCGCTGATCCGCGCCGCGGACGCGGTCGCGGCCGTGCGCGGCGGCTATTCCGGCAGCTTTGCGTCCCCGCCCCCGCGTACCAATGTGCGCCTCTATGGCGACGACAATCCGCTGGACGCGCCGGGCTTCGAGACAAAAGTCAAACTGCTCGCCGAGATCGACGCTTACCTGCGCGACAAGGATCCTCGGGTGCGGCAGGTCAGCGTCAGCCTGGGCGCAACCTGGCAGGTGGTCGAGATCCTGCGGCCCGACGGCGAGAGCTATCGCGACATTCGCCCGCTCGTGCGCGTCAACGTCTCCGTCGTCGCCGGCCAGGGCGATCGCCAGGAGAGCGGCAGCAAGGGTTATGGCGGCCGGGCCGGCTATGCCGAATTCATCGAGAGCAAGAACTGGCGCGACGCCGCCGATGGCGCCCTGCGCGAAGCCCTGGTCAACCTGGAATCGATTCCGGCGCCGGCCGGCGAGATGGACGTCGTGCTTGGCGCCGGCTGGCCCGGCGTGATGCTGCACGAAGCGGTCGGCCATGGCCTCGAGGGCGACTTCAACCGCAAGAAGACGTCTGCATTCGCCGGCTTGATGGGCCAACAGGTCGCAGCCAAGGGCGTCACCGTGGTCGACGACGGCACGATTGCCTCGCGCCGCGGCTCGCTGTCGATCGACGACGAGGGCACGCCGACCAATCGTACCGTGCTGATCGAAGACGGCATTCTGGTCGGCTACATGCAGGACCGCCAGAACGCACGCCTGATGAACATGAAGCCGACCGGCAACGGGCGCCGCCAGGGCTATGCCCACGTGCCGATGCCGCGCATGACCAACACCTACATGCTCGCGGGCGACCGCGATCCGGCCGAGATCCTCGCCTCGGTGAAGAATGGCGTGTTCGCCGCGAATTTCGGCGGCGGCCAGGTCGACATCACCTCGGGCAAATACGTGTTCCAGTGCACCGAGGCCTACAAGATCGAGAACGGCAAGCTGGGCGCCCCGCTGAAGGGCGCCATGCTGATCGGCAACGGGCCGACCGACCTGCACCGGATCCGCATGATCGGCAACGACCTTGCGCTCGATACCGGCATCGGCACCTGCGGCAAGAACGGCCAGGGTGTGCCCGTCGGCGTCGGCCAGCCGTCGCTGCTGATGGAACGCATCACGGTGGGTGGAACGGGCGCATGAGCGTTGAAGAAAAGGTCACTGTCACGCCCAAGCGTAAGAGCAGCGGCTGGGGCGGACAGATCGTTCAGCTCGCCGGTATCGTCGCCGCCGTCTTCATCGCCAAGGGCGCGCTCGCCGAGCCGTTCTACGTGCCGTCGGGCTCGATGGAGCCGACGTTGCTGATCGGCGATGCGCTGCTCGCCTCGAAATTTCCCTATGGCTACGGCACCTCGTCGCTGCCGATTCAGATCAGCCTGCCCGAGACCGGGCGCGTGTTCGCGGAGACGCCGAAGCTCGGCGACGTCGTGGTGTTTCGCTGGCCCGGCGATCGTTCGCAGGCCTGGGTCAAGCGTGTCGTGGGACTGCCGGGCGATCGCATCCAGATGCGGCAGGGCCAGCTCTTCATCAACGACCGCCCCGCCGAGCTCAAGCCGGACGGCGTCGGTGCGGCCGAGGACGACAATGGCGGCAGCGAGCCCGCCTACCGTTATGTGGAGAAGCTGCCGAACGGCGTCTCGCACCTGATCTTCAAGATGCGCGACAACGGTCCGCTCGACAATACGCCGGAAGTGACGGTGCCATCAGGCCATCTGTTCGTGCTCGGCGACAACCGCGACAACTCCTCTGACAGCCGCGTGCCGCTGCGGTCCGGCGGCGTCGGCCTGTTGCCGATCGACAATCTGATCGGCCGTGCGGACGCGGTGCTCGGCTCCTGGGATCTCGGCATGCGCGGCCAGCCGGTGTGGACCTGGCTGTCGGGATTCAGGCTGGCACGGTTCTTCACCGCGGTACATTAAGTCACCTCATTGCACGACGATGAACCGTGACGAATTCCTCGCGCTCGCGCTGAGAAATCCCGTCAACGTCGCGATCATCGATGAACTGCATCGCCTCGGGCTGCCAGATGCCTGGCTGGTTTCCGGATGCCTGGTGCAGACCGTGTGGAACGTGCTCACGCGCCGCCCGATCGATCACGGCATCGCCGACTATGACGTGTTCTATTTCGATCCCGACACTTCGTGGGATGCGGAGGACGCGGTCATCCGCAAGCTGCACGCGCGGCTCGCGCATCTCGGCGTCAAAGTCGAGATCCGCAACCAGGCCCGCGTGCATCTGTGGTACCCCGCCAAGCACGGCTTGCCCTATCCGTCCCTGAGAAGCTCGAGAGAAGGCATCGATCGCTTCCTGACGCAGAACACGCAGGTCGGCGTCCGGCGCGCAGGAGATGGTTACGAGGTCTACGCGCCGCATGGGTTTGACGATGTCGTAGGGTTGATCGTGCGGCCAAATCCAAGCCCGAATTTTTCAGCGGCGAACTACGCGGCAAAGGCCACGCGATGGCGGGCGCTGTGGCCGGAGCTCACCGTGATCGCCACAGAGTGAGATCTCGTAGGTGATTGTCAGTGAGAGATCGCAGGTGGGCAAAGCGTAGCCTGCCCACTCGTCTGTCGTCATATCGCAAAGATCGTGGGCACGGCGCTTTGCGCCTTTGTCCACCCTACGGCAGCGCCGACGACGAAGAGAGCGGAGCTTATCTCACCACGCCCGAGGTAAATCCCGCCTTGCGGCGCGGCGGCTTGATTTCCTTTTTCAGGAAGCAGCGCGCCTCACGTCCGGTGTAGCCGGGGCGGGCATAGGTGAAGGCGCGGCATTTGTTGTCGGCGGTGCACGCGGCCTTGCAGGCCTCGACGCCCTCCCCCTCCTTCAGCTCGAAATTGCGCAGATCACCGCCGGGACGGTCGATCGACGTCTCCACGCCCTCGACCCGCGGCTCGATCACGCCGGCGCCGCGCACACCGGAGATGCAGCAACTGCCCGGCACGCGCGCCGGCACGGTGTTCTTCAGCCAGCACACCGCCGAACCGCCTTCGACGTCGGGATAGTTGAAGCTCCAGGAACGGCAACGGCGGTCACGCTCGCACAGCAGCGCGCAATCCTCGGGATCGCCTGAGGCGACCGGTGAGCTGAAATAGTCGCCGCCGGGCCGATCGAACGCAGTCTGGGCGCGCGCCGGCGCGCTCGCGCATGCGAGCGAGAGCAGCGTGACACATGCCACGACGCTTGGCAGGACCTTTGCCATGACGGCGCCGGACAGGCGGCCCTTCCCCATCGGAACAGCTTTCGAGTTATTGACGACGCTCAGGTTTTTTCAGCCGGTCATTTGATCGCCGCAAACCTGTATGGGCGATGAACGGCTGAAATCCCGAGCGGCGGCCTACCGCCTAGAACGCGTATTCGGCGTAGGCCGGTTCCACCGAGCCCTTCCAGGGACCGTTGAACTTGTCCAACATTTCCTCGGCCGGGGTCCGGCCGGAATCGATGATGCGGTCGAGCGGCTCCAGATGCCGCGTTTCGTCGCGACCGAGCTGGTCGATGCGGCCGCGCCGACGCAGGCCCGCATGTGCCAGAGCGAGGCATTCCTTGGCGATCTCGAACAGATAGCGGTCCTTGATCCGTGCCTTGAAGCCGAAGCGCGGCACGTCGTCGCGCAGGGCCTGACGCTCAGCCGCGCTCCAGTGCTTGACGATCTCCCAGGCGGCATCGAGCGCGACATCGTCGTAGAGCAGCCCGACCCAGAACGCCGGCAGCGCCGGCAACCGTCCCCACGGGCCGCCGTCGGAGCCGCGCATCTCCAGATAGCGCTTGAGCCTCACCTCCGGGAAGATCGTCGAGAGATGGTTTGCCCAGTCCGACAGGGTCGGACGCTCGCCGGGAAGGTTGTTGTTGCGGCCGTCGAAGAACGCGCGGAACGAGGAGCCCGACACGTCGATGTACTCCTCGCCGCGCTTGACGAAATACATGGGCACGTCGAGCGCGTAGTCGACATAGCGCTCGAACCCCATGCCGTCCTCGAAGGCCCACGGCATCATGCCCGACCGCGCATTGTCGGTGTCGCGCCAGATCTCCGAGCGGAAGGAGAGAAAGCCGTTCGGCTTGCCTTCGGTGAACGGCGAATTGGCGAACAGGGCGGTGGCGACCGGCTGAAGCGCGAGCGAGACGCGCAGCTTCTTGACCATGTCGGCTTCGGAGGAGAAGTCGAGATTGGTCTGCACCGTGCAGGTCCGGTACATCATGTCGAGGCCGTACTGGCCGACCTTCGGCATGTAGTTGGTCATGATCTTGTAGCGGCCCTTGGGCATCATCGGGATGTCCGCGCGCGACCAGGACGGCGTCATGCCGAGACCGAGGAAGCCGATGCCGAGCGGCGTTGCGATCTCGCGCACCTGCGCCAGATGCGCCATCAACTCGCTCTGGGTCTGGTGCACGTTCTCGACCGGCGCGCCTGACAGCTCGAACTGTCCGCCGGGCTCGAGCGAGATCGCACCACCGCCGGTGACGTCGTAGAGGCCGATGATGTTGCCCTTCTCCATGATCGGCTCCCAGCCGAGCAGGAGCTTCATGCCCTCGAGCAACGCGCCGATGCCGCGCGCGCCCTCGTAAGGCACCGGACGGTGGCCTTCGAGCGTGAACGGCGTCTTCTCGTGCTCGGTGCCCATGCGGAATTCGGACGGGTCCTTGCTGCCGGCCTCGAACCACGCGACGAGCTCGTCGCGCGATTGCAGCGGCGTCATATCGATCTGGTCTCGCGCCATATCAAACTCTAATCAAAAGGCGCTTCGACCGAACGCGCGCGGGTGACAGGATGGTCCGCGAACCCACCGGTTGCGCGGACGCGTGGATTTGCCGCGCGATCATCGCGACGGCATGCTTTCGTTGACGCCCGCGGGCGGTAGTTTCATCTCGCCGCACGAGCAGCCCAGGCGGTCGAGCAGCCCGCTGAGCTTGATGGCGTCGGCGTCGGACAGTTTCGAACCGACATACTTCTCGATCGCGGCCGAATAGGCACTCCACATCCGCTTCTGCAACTCGCGGCCGGCTTCCGTGATCTCGACGAATTGGCCGCGCTTGTCGATCTTGCATTCGCGCCGCGACGCCAGGCCCTCGTCGACCAGGCGGTCGATCAGGCGCGAGGTGGAGTATTGCGGGATCAGCATCTGCCGTTCGAGTTCGACCGGCCGCAGCTCGCCCGAGGGCGCCCGCGACAATTCGAGCAGGGCGTCATACCAGGCCAGCGGCGGGAAGCCGGCCTTCTTCAGGTCCTGCTCGACGCAATCGAGCACCCGGCTCGGCACGCGCATCAGGCGGATCCAGGCGGACGTCGCTTCGGTCGATGGTTTGCGTTTCATGGTCCCAGCTCAAGCTCGTCGCCGTCTCTTACCCCATTTGATGCAGCTGCATCAATCTTGACTATTCCAAGCAGCTGCATGTAATCGCAGTTTCGGCCGAACCAAGCTTCAAGAGAAGGAAATTCCATGAAACTGTATTATGCGCCCGGTGCCTGCTCGCTGTCCCCCACATAGCGCTCCTGGAAGCCGGCCTGCCCTATGAGCTGGTCAAGGTCGATCTCCGGGCCAAGACGCTCGAAAATGGCGAGGATTATCTGAAGCTGAACCCCAAGGGCCAAGTCCCTGCGCTGGGCCTCGACAGCGGTGAGATCGTGACGGAAGGCCCGGTGATTGTCCAGATGATCGCCGATCAGGCTTCAGCCAAGGCGCTGGCACCGGCCCACGGCAGTTCCGAGCGCTACAAGCTGCTGGAGTGGCTGAATTTCCTCACGTCCGAGGTGCACAAGAGCTTTGGTCCGCTGTTCGCGCCGGCCCTCAACGACGAAGCCAAAGCCTTCTTCAGGGATCGCGTCATGGGCAAGCTGAAATACATCGACAGCCAGCTCGCCGGCCGCGACTATCTCATGGGCAAGCAGTTCACGGTGGCCGACGGCTATCTCTTCACGATGCTCACCTGGGGCGACCGGATGAAGTTCGACCTCTCGGCGATGCCGAACCTCGCCGCCTACAAGGCGCGCGTCGCGGCGCGGCCTCAAGTGCAGGAAGCCCTGAAGAAGGAAGGGCTGGTCCAGGCGAAGTAAGGCCGGGGCTCAACATACGAGATGATGGAAAGGCCGGATCAATGATCCGGCCTTTCATTTGTGCGTAGCCCGGATGGAGCGCAGCGCAATCCGGGGGTCCGGCCCCCGTCAGGCCGCCGCCTTCTTCGGCGCGAAGCGGCCGTAGAAGGTTTCGCCCTTCGCGGCCATCTCCTCCAGCAGCTTCGGCGGCGTGAAGCGCGAGCCGTATTTCGCCTCCAGCTTGTGGCAGAGCTCGACGAACGTCTTGGGGCCCATGAAGTCGATATAGGACAGCGTGCCACCGGTGAACGGGGCGAAGCCGAAGCCGAGGATGGAGCCGACATCCGCCTCGCGCGGATCGGTGATGACATGGTCCTCGACCGTGCGCGCGGCTTCCACCGCCTGCACCACCAGGAAGCGTTGCTTCAGCTCCTCGATATCGAGCGTGTCGGGGTCGAGCTGCTTCGGCTGCAAGGCCGAGAGGCCCGGCCACAGGCTCTTCTGGCCCTTGCCCTTCTCGGGGTAGTCGTAGAAGCCCTTGCTGTTCTTGCGGCCCAAACGGCCCTGCTTCTCGACCATCTCCACCATCAGCTTCTTCTGGTCGGGGTTGATGGCGTTGGGACCGAGATCGGCCTCCGTCGCCTTCATGATCTTGAGGCCGAGGTCGAGCGCGACTTCATCCGACAGCGAGAGCGGACCGACCGGCATGCCGGCCATCTTGGCGCAGTTCTCGATCATCGCCGGCGGCACGCCTTCGAGGAACATCTCGTTGCCCTCGGCGACGTAGCGGCCGACGCAGCGGTTGGCGAAGAAGCCTCTGGAGTCGTTGACGACGATCGGTGTCTTGCCGATCTGCCGGACGTAGTCGAGCGCGGTCGCGAGCGCGAGGTCGCCGGTGTTCTTGCCCTTGATGATCTCGACCAGCATCATCTTCTCGACCGGCGAGAAGAAGTGGATGCCGACGAACTTGCCTTGGTCCTTGAAGCTCTCGGCCAGCGAGGTGATCGGCAGCGTCGAGGTATTCGAGGCGAAGATCACGTCGGGTTTGAGATGTTGCTGTGCCTTGGCGAAGGTCTCGGCCTTGACCTTGCGGTCCTCGAACACCGCCTCGATGACGAGGTCGACGTCCTTCAGCGCGACATAGTCCGCGGTCGGCGTGATGCGCGCGAGCAGCGCCTCGGCATCACCGGGCTTGGCGCGGCCCTTCTTGATCTGCTCCTCGATCACCTTCTGAGCATGCGCCTTGCCCTTGTCGGCGCTCTCCTGGTCGCGGTCGATCAGGACGACATCGAGGCCGGCGCGGGCCGAGACGTAGCCGACGCTCGCACCCATGAAGCCGGCGCCGATCACCGCGATCTTCTTCACCTTGGTCGGGGCTACGTCCTTCGGGCGGCGCGCGCCCTTGTTCAGCTCCTGCATCGACAGGAACAGGCTGCGGATCATCGCGGCCGCTTCCTTCGAGCGCAGCACCGAGGTGAAGTAGCGCGACTCGACGCGAAGCGCCGCGTCGATCGGCAACTGCAGGCCTTCATAGACGCAGCTCATGATGGCGCGCGCGGCCGGATAATTGTCGTAGGTCTCGCGGCGGTAGATCGCGTTGCCGGCCGGGAACATCATCATGCCGGCCTTGGAGAACACCGGGCCGCCGGGCAGCTTGAAACCCTTCTCGTCCCAGGGCGCGACCGCCTTGCCGCCGCCCTTGATCCAGTCCTTTGCGGCCTTGACGAGGTCGGCGGCAGGAACGATGGCGTGGATCAGGTTCAGCGCCTTGGCCTTGTCCACCGTGACAGGATCGCCCTTGAGCAGGATCGTCATCGCGTCCTGCGGCGGCACCAGGCGCGGCACGCGCTGCGTACCGCCGGCGCCGGGGAACAGGCCGACCTTGACCTCGGGCAGGCCGAGGCGCGTCTTGGGATTCTCAGCCGCCACGCGATAGTGGCAGCACAGCGTGATCTCGAAACCGCCGCCAAGCGCGAGGCCGTTGATCGCGGCCGCCCACGGCTTGCCTGAGGTCTCGATCGAGCGCAGCACCTGCGAGAAGCGACGGCTCTGGTCGAACAGCATCTGGTTCGCGGCGGTCTCGCCCTGCTCCTTGAAGACCTTCGCATAGGCCTGGTTCATGCCCTCGAGCATCGACAGATCCGCGCCGGCGCAGAAGGCTTCCTTGGCAGAGGTGATGACGACGCCCTTCACCGCGGCGTCCGCCGTGGTCGCCTTGACGATCGCGTCCAGCTCGCTGGTCGAGGTCTCGTCGAGCACGTTCATCGAACGGCCCGGAATGTCCCAGGTGACGAGCGCGATGCCGTCTGCGTCGGTCTCGACCTTGAAGTTCTTGTACGACATGTTGGTGGCTCCTCGGGCCGCAGCCGGTCTCAGGCGCGGCGGTTGAATTGAGATCTCGTCTTACCCCCTCCCCTTGTGGGAGAGGGTAAGAAGTCAGACCCGCTCGATGATGGTCGCGGTGCCCATGCCGCCGCCGATGCACAGCGTGACGAGGGCGGTGGACTTGTTGGTGCGCTCGAGCTCGTCGAGCACGGTGCCGAGGATCATCGCACCCGTGGCGCCAAGCGGATGGCCGAGCGCGATGGCGCCGCCATTGACGTTGATCTTGGCGTTGTCGATGTCGAAGGCCTGGATGTAGCGCAGCACGACCGAAGCGAAGGCTTCGTTGAGCTCGAACAGATCGATGTCCGACTTCTTCATGCCCGACCGCGCAAACAGCTTCTCGGTGACGTCGACCGGACCGGTCAGCATCATGGCCGGCTCGGAGCCGATATTGGCGAACGCGCGGATCTTTGCACGCGGCTTCAAGCCGTATTTCGCCGCCGCGTCCTTGCTGCCGAGCAGCACGGCGCCGGCGCCATCGACGATGCCCGACGAATTGCCGGCATGGTGTACGTAGTTGACGCGCTCGATCTCGGGATGGGACTGGATCGCGACGCCGTCGAAGCCGCCCATCTGCGCCATCATCGTGAACGAGGGCTGCAGCTGCGCCAGCGACTGCATCGTCGTCGAGGGACGCATGTGCTCGTCCTTGGCCAGGATGGTGAGGCCGTTGATGTCCTTCACCGGCACGATCGACCTGTCGAAGCGGCCTTCCTCCCAGGACTTCGCCGCACGCTGCTGGCTCTGCACCGCATAGGCGTCGACGTCGTCGCGCGAGAAACCGTATTTGGTGGCGATCAGATCGGCCGAGACGCCCTGCGGCATGAAATAGGCCGGCACGGCCATCGAGGGATCCATCGGCCAGGCGCCGCCGGAGGCGCCGATGCCGACGCGGCTCATCGATTCGGCGCCGCCGCCGATCACCAGCTCATGCTGGCCGCTCATCACCTGCGCGGCAGCGAAGTTCACGGCATCCAAGCCCGAAGCGCAGAAGCGGCTGATCTGCACGCCGGGGACGGCTTCGCCGAGACCGGCTTTCAGCGCGGCGAAGCGCGCGATGTCGGAGCCGGCCTCGCCGACCGGATCGACCACGCCGAGCACGACGTCATCGACGGAATCCTCGGGCAGGTTGTTGCGGTCCTTCAGCGCCTTCAGCGGCACGGTCGCGAGCGCGAGCGCGGTGACTTCGTGCAGCGCGCCGTCCGCCTTGCCGCGGCCGCGGGGGGTGCGAACGTGGTCGTAGATGAATGCCTCAGGCATGACGCCCTCCTGGTATGATGTTCGATACGATTGGGAGCAGGCAGCGGAAGCAGGCTCAGAATGCTTCCGCCGGCAATTCCATGATGGTGGCGCAGCCGGCCTGGATGCGCGCGAGATTGGCGGCGGTCTCCGGCAGCATCCGCTCCATAAAGAAACGGCCGGTGACCAGCTTGGTCGAGAGATAGGGCGTCGCCCCGCTCTCGGCAATCTTCGCCTGCGTCACCTTGGCCATCTTCGCCCACATATAGCCGAGCGCGACGAAGCCGAAGAGATGCAGGTAATCGGTTGCGGCCGCGCCGGCATTGTCAGGCTTGGCCATCGCGTTCTGCATCAGCCAGGTCGTCGCCTGCTGGAGATGGCCGAGCGAGGCCGAGAGGGGCGTGATGAAGGGCTTGAGCGCCTCGTCGCCGCCGTTCTCCTTGGCGAAGGCCATGACCTCGCCGAAGAACGCCATGATGGCGCGGCCGCCGTCGCGCGGCAGCTTGCGGCCGACGAGGTCGAGTGCCTGGATGCCGTTGGCGCCTTCGTAGATCATCGCGATGCGCGCATCGCGCACGAACTGCTCCATGCCCTGCTCGGCGATGTAGCCGTGACCGCCATACATCTGCTGTGCCTGCACCGCATTGGCAAAGCCGTAATCGGTGAGGAAGCCCTTCAGCACCGGCGTCATCAGGCCCATGTGGTCGTCGGCGGCCTGGCGGTCCTTCGGATCTTCGGAGCGATGAGCGACGTCGCTCTTCAGCGCGGTCCACATCACGAAGGCGCGCGCGGCCTCGTTGAAGGCGCGGATCGAGAGCAGCGTGCGGCGCACGTCGGGATGCACGATGATCGGATCGGCCTGCTTGTCCGGCGCCTTGGCGCCGGTCAGCGCGCGGCCCTGGATGCGCTCGCGGGCATAGGCGACCGCGTTCTGATAGGCGACC
Source organism: Bradyrhizobium tunisiense (assembly GCF_042263385.1). Taxonomy (NCBI): domain Bacteria; kingdom Pseudomonadati; phylum Pseudomonadota; class Alphaproteobacteria; order Hyphomicrobiales; family Nitrobacteraceae; genus Bradyrhizobium; species Bradyrhizobium tunisiense. The sequence continues at coordinate 318,711 of NZ_JBHLEV010000003.1, read as the reverse complement.
TCGGACTGTGCAAGGCCCTGCACGGCGACGCCGAGCCTCGCCTCGTTCATCATCACGAACATGCCCTGCATGCCCTTGTTCTCTTCGCCGATCAGCCAGCCGGTGGCGTTGTCGTAGTTCATCACGCAGGTCGAATTGCCGTGGATGCCCATCTTGTGCTCGATCGAGCCGCAGACGACGCCGTTGCGGGCACCGACTGAGCCATCCGGATTCACGAGGAACTTGGGCACCACGAACAGCGACACGCCCTTGATGCCGGCGGGCGCGCCCTCGATGCGGGCGAGCACGAGGTGGATGATGTTGTCGGCGAGATCGTGCTCGCCGGCGGAGATGAAGATCTTGGTGCCGGTGATCTTGAAGCTGCCGTCGGCCTGGCGCACCGCCTTGGTGCGGAGCATGCCGAGATCGGTGCCGCAATGCGGCTCGGTCAGGTTCATGGTGCCGGTCCATTCGCCCGCGACCATCTTCGGCACATAGGTCTTCTTCTGCTCGGGCGAGCCATGAACGATCAGCGCCGCGGTCGCACCCATGGTGAGGCCGCCATACATCGAAAACGCCATGTTGGCTGAGATCTGGAATTCGTTGACGGCCTGGCTCAGCGTCACCGGCAGCCCCTGCCCGCCGAACTCGGTCGGCGCCGACAGGCCGAGCCAGCCGCCCTCGGCGACCTGCTTGTACGCCTCCTTGAAGCCCTTCGGCGTGGTCACGCTGCCGTCGTCGGCGCGCTTGCAGCCTTCGAGATCGCCGACGCGGTTGAGCGGCTGCAGGACCTCTTCGGCGAGCTTGGCGGCTTCGCCGAGGATGGCTTCGCGCACGTCGCTCGACGCATCGGAGAAGCCGGCGAGATTATCGTAGCGGTCGATCTGGAAGACGTCGTTGAGCAGGAAGTTCACGTCTTCGACGGGGGCTTTGTAGATCGGCATGGTGGTCTCCCGGCATGGGGCTTGAAGGGACGATGTTGGGCTTATGATCGGGCGGCGGCAAGCTGCTCGGCCATCAGGCGGTGCAGCATGTTGATCGCCTTGAGCGGACGCACCATCACCTTGAAATGGGTGATGCGTCCCTCGGCATCGAAACTGATGATATCGACGCCGTTGATCTCGATGCCGTCGATGACATTCTTGAATTCGAGCACGGCGCCATTGTCGCTGCGCCATTCACCGACATAGGTGAAGCCGGGGCCGCCGAGCACCTTCTCGGCGCTGGAAAGGTATTTGAAGGTGATGTCGCGCCCGCGCTGCGGCGAATGCACGACGGGGCTTTCGAACACGGCGTCGGGATGCAGGAGGTCCCAAAGCGCGGCGCGGTCGTGAGACTTCATGTAGGCGTACCAGGAATCGAGGCCGGTCATTCTCGGTGCCTCCCTAAAGGCCTGGACAAAAAAACGCGAAAACAACCCCATGCACAGTAGCGAGGCAATTGATTTCGCTGGACTTTTCGGGTCGAATCTTTCGTCCGGCCCGATGTATCCCTATATGCACATTGACGCATATGCGCCAATACGCATAAAGTCAAGCATGATGGTCGAGGTTGAAACAAGGAGGCCGGGTATGGCCCTGGGCGACGCGATCCTCGCATGCCTGACGGAACGTCCGATGACGGGCTACGAGCTCGCCAAAACATTCGATTCCTCGATCGGCTTCTTCTGGAAGGCCGACCATCAGCAGATTTACCGCGAGCTCTCCAAGCTGCGCGACCGCGGCCACATCCAGGGCCGCGAAGTCGTGCAGACGGGTAAGCCCAACAAGCTGGTTTATACGCTTACTCCGGAAGGGCGAACAGCGCTGCGGCACTGGGCCGCGCGACCAAGCACGCCAGCCTCGACCAAGGACGACCTGCTGGTCCGCCTCCATGCCCTCGACAGCATCGACATCGAGCCGTTGCGCACCGACCTGATGGCGCGCCTGGAGCACCATCGCGACCGCCACGCCAATTACGAGCGCATCCTGAAGAAGCGCTTTCCGGACGGCACCGCCGAGGGAAGGCTCGACCTCGGCAACCTGCTGCTGCTCCGCCTGGGCGCCCGCCACGAGCAGATGGTGGCCGACTTCTGCGAGGAGACGCTCGCCGCGCTGTCGGCAATGAGCGGCAAGGGGACTGTGGTGCCGCTGGAGGACAGCAAGCGCGAGAAGGGCTGAAGGGCACCACGTTGCACGAGCCTCTCGCCGCCGCCTCACCGCCATCGCAGCGAAGGCGGGCGATCCAGCATTCCAGAGACGGCGTGGCCAGAATCGAGAAGGCGCGACAAACTGGATGCCCCGGTCAAGCCGGGGCATGACAGCGGTAGCGATGGCGAGATCGCCGATCCATCGCGGGTTCCCCCGCCCAACTTTAAGACAGCGGTGCCGCATTCCTTAACCCGTTATTTACCGTAACGGACAAAAGTCGGTTTTCGAGGCAGACGACCCGCGCCAAATTCGGTTGTGTTTGCAACTGGCACGCGTGGGAAGGCTGGAGGCGTCGGGTGGGCGCCGGAGTCGGAACCGGACAGAGTCATGAATTCGCGCGTATCGTGGAGTGTTGACGGCATCGACCCATCCGTCCGGGAGCGGGCCGAAGCTGCTGCGCGCAGAGCCGGCATGTCACTCAACGATTGGCTGAATTCCACGCTCGGCGAGACCGCCCCGCCAGATTTTCGCGGACCTTATGACCAGCGTCCGCACCACATGCCGCAAGCACCGAGTCAGGAAAGCCGCGAAGTCGCCGACATCCACCAGCGGCTCGACGCGATCACCCAGCAGATCGAACGCATCTCCAAGCCCGCGCAGCGCCAGGACACTTCAAGACAGGACGCTTCGCGACAAGACCCTTCACGGCAAGACGTCTCACGCGAGCAGGGCGTCGCGCGCCAGCTCAACGATGCGATCTCGCGGCTCGACGCGCGGCTGTCGCAAATCTCCAAGCCGCAGCAGCCTCCGGCGCCGCGGCCGGCACCTTCATCTTCACCTGCGCCGTCTCCCGTCGAGACGCGCCAGCGACAGGCCGACGCGGTCGAGCGCGCGGCAGCGCAGGTCTATCGCAACTCCCCTCCCCTGAGCCCGGCTTCGTTCGACGTCGCCGTCGCCGAGATCACCGCGCGGCAGAGCGAGCTCGACGGCTTTACGCCCAGGCAGATGCCGCCGCGTACCGCGCCCTCCATTGCGCCCCATGCGGCTGCCTTCGCGCCCCCCATGACACCAATGGCGGCGCCACCCGCGCCTGCCTATGCTCCGCCGCCACAGCAGGCGGGGCCGGATTTCTCGTCGCTCGAGCGTCATCTGCTCAAGATCACGAGTCAGATCGAGTCGCTGCAGCGCCCCGACAATACCGAGCAGGCGATCAACGCCTTCCGCAGCGAGCTCGCCGAAATCCGCACCGCCATCACCGAGGCGATGCCGCGGCGCGCGATCGAATCGATCGAGAACGAGATCCGCTCGCTGCATCGGCGGATCGACGAGACGCGTTCGAGCGGCACCGACGGCCAGGTCCTGTCGGGCATCGAGCACGCGCTGTCCGACATCAAGCAGGTGCTGCGCACGCTGACGCCGGCGGAGCAGCTCACCGGCTATGACGAGGCGATCCGCAATCTCGGCGCCAAGCTCGATCTGATCCTGCGCGCCAATGACGATCCCTCGACGGTGCATCAGCTCGAAAGCGCGATCGCGGCGCTGCGCGGCATCGTCTCCAACGTCGCGTCCAACGAAGCGCTGGCCCGCCTGTCCGAAGACGTGCAGCTGCTGTCGTCCAAGGTCGACCAGGTTACCCGCGCCTCCGGCCAGGGCGACAGCTTTACGGTGCTCGAGCAGCGCATCGCCGCGCTCACCGCGGCGCTGGAAACGCGCGAGCGGCCCCAGCCGTCCGAAAGCACCGAACATCTCGAATCTGCGATCCGCGCTCTGTCGGACCGCTTCGACCGCATGCAGGTCGGCAACGATTCGGCCTCGACCTTCGCGCATCTCGAACAGCGCGTCTCGTATCTGCTGGAGCGGATCGAAGCCGCCTCCGACCCGCGCAACGGCAATTTGAGCCGCGTCGAGGACGGGCTGCACGACATCCTGCGGCACCTGGAGCGGCAGCAGGCAACTTACTCTGCGCTGGCGGAAAGCCGCAGCTCCGTGTCGCCTGCCGATTCCGGCATGGTGGATCTCGTCAAGCGCGAGCTGTCCGACATCCGCTTCAACCAGGCCGAGACCAACCGCAGCACCCAGGACTCGCTCGACGCCGTCCATAGCGCGCTCGGCCACGTGGTCGACCGCCTCTCGATGATCGAGGGCGATCTGCGCGCGGTGCGGACCGCGCCGCCGGCCCCTGCGCCGCAGCCCATGCCCATGGCGATGGCCGCTCCCATTGCCCCTGCCATGGAGGCCGCGCCTGTCGCGCGCGAGCCGCGGCAGCAAGCACAGCAGCCGAAATACGATCCCAAGCCCGAACTTCCGAATCCCGCCGCGCAGCAACAGGCACAAGGCGCCTTCGCCGCTGCGCCGCGTGAATTCCATGCCGCGGCCCCTGCCCCGCCGCCGGTGCCCGCGCCGATGGCGTCGCAAGTCGCACCACCCTTGCCGCCGCGCGCGATCAGCGAAATCCTGGAGCCGCACACGGCGCCCGCGCGCGCCGCGCTCGCCCCGGAATTGCCGCCGGATCATCCGCTCGAGCCGGGCACACGGCCGGGCGGACGCGTCGCATCGCCGTCGGAACGTATCGCCGCCTCCGAGAGCGCGATCAGCGGCATCCCCGCTGCTGCGAAAGAGCCGGTCTCCTCGTCGAGCTTCATCGCCGCCGCCCGCCGTGCCGCCCAGGCCGCCGCAGCGCAGCCGGAAAAGCCGGCGCGCGGTGCCAAGGGTGGCGCGAAGGCCGGCGCAGATCGCGCCAAGGACAAGGACGGCGGCTCGACCATCACCTCGAAGATCCGCTCGCTGCTGGTCGGCGCGAGCGTGGTGGTGATCGTGCTCGGCACTTTCAAGATGGCGATGAATCTCCTGGAGGGCAGCCCGACGCCGGCACCTCAGGCCATGGACAACACCTCGAGCCAGCCCGCTCCGCCGGCCCCGCCGCCGCCGGTGATCGAGAACAAGCCCGCCACGCCCGAGCAGGTCACGCCATCGATGACGTCGCCGACGCCGATCGGACGGCAATCCCAGAACAACGCCGCACCGGCTCCAGCCGCCAACTCGGCCTCGGTCGAGATTCCGACGGCGCCAGCCACGACACCGCCCGCACCTGCGACCAACAGCGACATCACCGGTGCGCTGTCGGGCACGAGCCGCGCCAAGCTCAGTCATATCCAGGTGCCGCCGAGCGAAAAGCTGCCTGACGGCATCGGCGGCCCGGGCCTGCGCACCGCTGCGATGAAGGGCGATGCGACCGCGGCCTACGAGATCGGCGTGCGCTTTGCCGAGGGCAAGGGCGTTGCGACGAATTACGACGAAGCTGCCAAGTGGTACGACCGCGCGGCGCAGGCCGGTGTCGTGCCGGCCACCTTCCGCCTCGGCACGCTCTACGAAAAGGGCTTGGGGGTGAAGAAGGACGCCGACATCGCCCGCCGCTACTACACCCAGGCCGCCGAGCGCGGCAACGCCAAGGCGATGCACAATCTCGCCGTGCTCGACGCCGACGGCGGCGGACGCGGCGCCAACTACAAGAGCGCGGCGCAGTGGTTCCGGAAAGCGGCCGATCGCGGTGTCGCCGACAGCCAGTTCAATCTCGGCATCCTCTATGCCCGCGGCATCGGCGTCGAGCAGAACCTCGCCGAATCCTACAAATGGTTCAGCCTGGCCGCCGCGCAGGGCGATGGGGATGCGTCCGGCAAGCGCGACGACGTCGCCAAGCGCCTCGACCCGCAATCGCTCGCCGCCGCCAAGCTCGCGATCCAGACTTTCAGCGCCGAGCCGCAGCCGGATGATGCCGTCAACGTTCCGGCCCCGAACGGCGGCTGGGACAGCGCGCCGCAGGCGAGCACGAAGCCGGCCGCGAAGGCTGTGGCGACCAAGCGCTCGGCCTCGGCAGCGCACTAAGCGACTTACTGCGCTCTCTCCTCCTGTCGTCGCCCGGCTTGACCGGGCGACCTAGTATTCCAGAGGCCGACGTTAAGAAGCTCGCTCTCACAACAACGGGGGCGGCGTACTGGATGCCCCGGTCAAGCCGGGGCATGACAGTGGAGGAGGTGGTGGAAGCCGCGGCGCGCGGTGAGCAACCACCTGATCTCACATAACACATTCACCACGCCCGAAATTCGCGGTCCCTCCCAGCCGCAAATTCCGCTATTGAGGGGCGCGGCAATCGGTCCGATCGTCCCGCGGGCGTTCCGCGATCGTCGATCCGTCTCGCCGGCGCGTGGTCCCATGCAGCTCTATCTTCCGATCGCCGATCTTCCGGTCAACGTCTTCCTGGTGCTCGCCATGGGCGCTGCGGTCGGCTTCGTCTCGGGCATGTTCGGGATCGGCGGCGGCTTCCTGATGACGCCGCTGCTGATCTTCATCGGCATCACGCCGGCGGTCGCGGTCGCTTCCGTCACGAGCCACATCGCGGCCTCCTCCTTTTCCGGCGCGCTGTCTTATTGGCGGCGGCGGGCGATCGATCCGGCGCTGGCGAGCGTTCTGCTCTGCGGCGGCGTGACCGGGACAGCGCTCGGCGTGTGGACCTTCACGCAGCTTCGCGCGCTCGGCCAGCTCGATCTGATGATCGCGCTCTCTTACGTGGTGTTGCTCACCACCGTCGGCAGCCTGATGTTCTCCGAAGGCCTGCGCGCCCTGATGCGGACCCGGCGCGGCGCGCTGCCGCCGCGGCGCACCCACAACTGGATCCACGGCCTGCCGCTGAAGATGCGGTTCAAGCGTTCGAAGATCTATCTCTCGGTCATTCCCATCGTGGTCGTCGGCGTCATGATCGGCTTCATCGGCGCCATCATGGGCATCGGCGGCGGCTTCATCCTGGTGCCGATCATGATCTATCTCTTGCGGGTGCCGACCTCGACGGTGATCGGGACCTCGATGGTCCTGACGCTGGTCACGATGCTGTTCGCGACCATGCTGCACGCGGTGACCAACCACCTCGTCGACGCCGTGCTGGCGCTGATCCTGATGGTCGGCGGCGTCACCGGCGCGCAGTTCGGCGTCCGTGCCGGGCAGAAGATCCGCGGCGAGCAACTGCGGCTGCTGCTGGGACTCTTGATCCTCTCGGTCGGAATCCGCTTCGCGATCGAGCTGGTGATCCGCCCCGCGGATCTCTTCACCATCCGTGAGCTCGGAGTTACCGGATGACGCGCGCGCTCGTGGCGGCTCTTCTCGTTCTGCTGGCCTGCGGCGCCGCGCGCGCCGAGCGGCTGATCGTGTCGGTCTCCAACCACCGCGTCACGGTGACCCCGAACTATTCCGGCGAGGAGCTGGTGCTGTTCGGCTCGGTCGAGAAGGACGCGACGACTCCCGCCGATCGCACGGCTTATGATCTCGTGGTCACCGTGATGGGCCCGCGCGCCGACATGGTGACGCGGCGCAAGGAGCGCACCTTCGGGATCTGGATCAACACCGATTACCGGCAGTTCCTGCAGGTACCGAGCTATCTGGCACTGTTCGCCAACCGCCCCTTCGACGCGATCACCTCGCCCGAGATCGCGCGACGGCAGCAGATCGGGCTGAACAACGTGCTGCTGACGCAGCGGGTCAGCGGCGACTTTGCCGACGTGGTGCCGAACGATGCGTTTCGCTCGGCCTTCATCCGCCTGCGCACCCAGCGCGGGCTCTACCGCGAGGATGGAAGCGCGGTGACGTTCCTGACGCCGACGCTGTTCCGCACCGGCATTCCATTGCCGGCGGAGGTGCCGATCGGCACCTATGAGGTGGAGATCAAGCTGTTTGCGAACGGCGCGTTCATCGGCAAGACCGAGACCGCGTTCGAGATCGTCAAGGTCGGCTTCGAGCAGTTCGTCGCCACCACCGCCAGGCAGAACGGGCTGATCTACGGCCTCGTCACCGCGGCAATGGCGCTGATGACGGGCTGGATGGCGTCGATCGTATTTCGGAAGGATTGAGACGGTCATTCCGGGGCGCGCGCAGCGCGAGCTATGGTGCGCAATTGCGCATCTGAGAATCCATTTATCCGCGGAGTTGGTGGCCCGATGGATTCCGGGCTCGACGCTTCGCGTCGCCCCGGAATGACGACCCTCACGGCGCCTCGACCACCGTCGGCACGCCCGGCTCCAGCAGGCGCAGCCGTGGTCCGAAACCGAGCGCGTCGAACGTCTTGCGCAGATCCTCGCTGTTCTGGCGGAAATGCGCCCAGCCTTCAGTGTGCACCGGCACGATCATCGCATTAGGAAAGGCGCGCGCGGTCTCGATGGTGTCGTTGGTATCCATGGTGAGATGGAACGGCCCGCGCGTCTGCGCAGCGCCGGCGAAGGGCAGCACCACGCCGCATTTGAAGCGGCGCGCGACTTCAGCGACGCCGTCGAACCAGGTGGTGTCGCCGCTGATATAGACCGAAATCGTGTCCTTGCGGCTCGAGGACACCACAAAGCCGATCACGTCGCCCGACAGCGGCTCGATGCCGGCCGGGCCATGGCGCGCCGGCGTTGCGGTGATGGTCAGCGTGTTGCCGTCGCGATCCTTCAGATGCGAGGTCGCCCAGGGCGCAAGGCCCTCGACATGGCCGCCGAGGCGCTTTGCGCCCGCTTCCGTCGTCAGCACGCGCTTGACCTTATGGAGATAGTCGCGGCCGGAATTGTCGAGATTGTCCGAATGCTGGTCATGGCTGAGCAGCACGGCATCGACCAGGCCGATCGCATCGGGCTTCAACGCGGGGCCGATGGTCTTCTCCAGCTTCACATGCGGGAGCTGGTAGGCGCCGGGCGCATCGAAGGTCGGATCGGTGAGGAGGCGGAAGCCATCGATCTCGATCAGCGCAGTGGGGCCGCCGATCAGGGTGATGGAAATGGGCATGATGAACTCCTGTTACGAGACGGGCCTCGCCGGCCGCGTCACGAGATAGATGCCGAGCGCGACCGGGATGATGCCGAGGAGGTCGCGGGCCTCGACGTGCTCGCCGAGCACGAGATACGCGAACAGCATGCCGAGCGGCGGCATCAGGAAATGATAAGCGCTGGCGGCGGTCGCGCCGCACACTTTCAGGAGATGAAACCAGAGCCAGTAGGCCAGGATCGAGCCGCCCAGCACGAGGAATGCAAAGGCGCCGATCAGGCCCGGCGTGAAATCGATCGCGTGAATGTCGGCGAAGGTCAGCGCGACCGGCGTCAACACGACGCCGGCAGCGAGATTTTGCACGCCGTTGCCGATCCACAGGGAGCCCTTCGGCGCGAGCAGCTTGAACAGGATCGTGCCGGCGACGAGCGAGGCCAGAGAAGCCAGCGTGAAGGCGATGCCGTGCAGGGAATCCGTGCCCACCGACAGGCGATGCCAGACGATCGCGGTCACGCCGATGATGCCGAGCAGCAATCCGCTTGCCTTGCGCCAGGTCATGCTTTCGCCAAGCAGCAAGGCCGCCAGCGCCGCGGTGAAGACCGGATTGGCCGACACGATCAGGCCGCCGAGGCCGGCGGAGACGGATTGCAGGCCCGTGTAGCCGAGGCCGAGATAGAGCGCGTTGTTTGCGATGCCGAGCACGGCGAAGATCACCGCATCGCGCCAGGATAGCGACCAGGTCTCGCCGCGGAGCAGCGTGGCGCCCAGGATCAAGATGCCCGCGAGCGAGAAGCGCGCGGCAAGCAAGATCAGCGGCGGACAATGGGTGACACCGATCTTGCCGGCGACGAAGGCGTAGCTCCAGAGCAGGCAGAACAGTCCGATGGCAAGCGGCAGCGTGTTGAAACGGCGGCCGGGAACCGACATCGAGGGGGCGAGCGACATGCGGGCATTCTCCTGAAACCTCGATCTAGGGAGGCCGCTTGTCATTTGGAAATTAAATGATTAACTCAGATCCAGTGGCATTTCGAATGGAGGCGGCCATGCTCGATCTCGAGCTGCTGCGCAGCTTCGTCTCGGTGGTGGAGGCCGGCGGCTTCACCCGCGCCGGCGAGCGCGTCCATCGCACGCAATCGACCGTGAGCCAGCAGATCAAGCGGCTGGAGGAAGACGTCGGCCAGGTGCTGCTGCATCGCGACGGCAAAAACGTGCGCCCGACCGAGGCCGGCGAGCGGCTGCTCTCTTATGCGCGACGGCTGCTCTCTCTGGCCGAGGAGGCGCGCGACGTGCTGCGCCAGCCTGATGGCGAAGGTGCGATCCGGCTCGGAATTCCCGAGGATTTCGCGGCATACCGGCTGACCAAATTGCTGGGCGCGTTCTCGCGCTCGCATCCGGGCCTGCGGCTCGACGTGCGCGCCGACCAGAGCAAGCACCTTGCGCGCGATCTCGAGCGCGGCGAGCTCGACCTCGCGCTGTTCAAGCGTGCGGCCGGCGAGAACGGCGCCATCGCGGTGTGGCCGGAGCGGGTGCACTGGGTCACCAGCAAGAACCATCCGGTCGATGTCCACGCGGCGTCCGTACCGCTGATCGGCTTTCCGACCGGCTGTCTCTACCGTGCCGGCGCCATTCACGCGCTGGAAAGCGCCGGCCGCGCCTGGCACATGGCCTATTCCTCATCGAGCCTCTCCGGCATCCAGGCCGCGGTGGCCGCCGGCATGGGCCTCAGCATCCTGTCGGAGATGTCGATCCAGTCCGACCACCGCGTGCTGACGGCGAAGGATGGTTTTGCGCCGATCGACAAGACCGAGGTCGCGCTGATGGCTTCGCCGGACGCGAGCCCGGCAACGCTGCGGCTTGCGGGTCGTCTCGCCGAGTTTTGCGATGCGGTGCAGGCCAAGGCGGCTTGACGCCGGCTTGCGCCGCGCGATGGCCACCGCCGCTCAATTCGCCGCGGACATCAGCCTGTCGCCGCACGCACTCGCATGAAACTTGCCGCCGCATTGGCGCTTGATGGCGGCGCAGCGGGCCGCGGGCGATGCATTCTGCGGGACCGTGAAGCCGCAGCTCAGGCCGTCGGCGCTGCGCCCGGGCTTGCCGGCGGCAAACGCGGCACTGGAGGCGCTGATGCAGACGACGAGCAGGGCCGCCGCGGCGATTTCGATCAGCAGTCTCATGAGGATGTTCCTCCACACTGATGGCTGAATTGATCCGCAATCTAGCACCGAATCCCGGTTTCTCCGTGCTCGTCCGGGTTCCCAAAGCGGCCCATTCCTTGCATAAATTGACGCCAGCGCAGTGCACGGCCGCGCCGGTGACGATTCCGGTGCAGGGGCAGGACGCGTAGGGTGAGTAGTGTTCTTTCGACCAGGAAGTGACGGCTTTGCAAGATCAATCGTTCCAGCCCAGTTTTCCCGCCTCCACGCAGCCCATCGACGAACTCGCGCTGGCTGAGATCAAGGGCGCGATCCTGGCGAAGTTGCGCCTTGCCATCGGCAAGGATGCCGGCATGGCAACCAGGCACGATTGGTATCTGGCCGCTGCGCTCACGCTGCGCGACCGCATCGTGCATCGCTGGCTCACCGCGGAGAAGCACAGCTACGACGCAGGCCGCAAGCGCGTCTATTATCTCTCGCTCGAATTCCTGATCGGACGCCTCTTCAGCGACGCGCTCAACAATATGGGCCTTTTGAAGATCTTCGAGGTCGCGCTCGGCGATCTCGGCGTCTCGCTGCCGGAGCTGCGCAAATGCGAACCGGACGCCGCGCTCGGCAATGGGGGCCTCGGGCGGCTCGCAGCCTGCTTCATGGAGAGCATGGCGACGCTGTCGATCCCCGCGATCGGCTACGGCATCCGCTACGATTACGGCCTGTTCCGCCAGATCATCAACCAGGGCTGGCAGCAGGAATATCCGGACGAATGGCTGAGCTTCGGCAACCCTTGGGAATTGCAGCGGCCCGAAGTGATCTACGACATCAATTTCGGCGGCGGCGTCGAGCATGTCGACGACAAGGGCCGCGACCGCGCGATCTGGCATCCGGCCGAGACCGTGCAGGCGATCGCCTATGACACGCCGATCGTCGGCTGGCGCGGCCAGCACGTCAACGCGCTCCGCCTGTGGTCGGCGCGCTCACCCGATCCGCTCAAGCTGGATGCCTTCAACAAGGGCGACTACGTCAGCGCCAGCGCCGAGCAGTCGCGCGCCGAGGCGATCTGCAAATTCCTCTATCCGAACGACGAGAGCCCGGCGGGCCGCGAGCTGCGGCTGCGTCAGGAATATTTCTTCGTGTCGGCCTCGCTTCAGGATCTGGTGAAAAGGCATCTTTCCTCCGACGGCCAGCTCCGCAGCCTGTCGTCCAAGGTCGCGGTGCAGCTCAACGACACCCATCCGAGCCTCGCCGTCACCGAGCTGATGCGCATCCTCGTCGACCTCCACAATTTCCGCTGGGACGAGGCCTGGAAGATCACGGTCGCCACGCTCTCCTACACCAACCACACGCTGCTGCCCGAGGCGCTGGAGACCTGGCCGGTCGAGCTGTTCGAGCGGCTGTTGCCGCGGCATCTGGAGATCATCTACCGCATCAACGTGCAGCATCTGGCGCTCGCCGAGGCGCGCTGCCCCGGCGACATCGACTTCCGCGCCTCGGTCTCGCTGATCGACGAGAAGAGCGGTCGCCGCGTGCGCATGGGCCAGCTTGCCTTCGTCGGCTCGCACCGCATCAACGGCGTCTCGGGGATGCATTCGGACCTGATGCGCGAGACCGTTTTCCACGACCTCAACCATCTCTATCCCGGCCGCATCACCAACAAGACCAACGGCATCACCTTCCGCCGCTGGCTGATGCTGGCGAACCCGAAGCTGACCGATCTGTTGCGCGAGACCTGCGGCGAGGCCGTGCTCGACGACCCGACCCAGCTCTCGCTGATCGAAGCGCGCGCCAGCGACGTCGAATTCCAGAAGAAATTCCGCGCCGTCAAGCTCCACAACAAGACCGCGCTGGCGCGCCTGATCGGCGAGCGGCTCGGCATCAAGGTCGACCCGACCGCGCTGTTCGACGTGCAGATCAAGCGTATCCACGAATACAAGCGCCAGCTCCTCAACGTCATCGAGACGGTCGCGCTGTACCAGGCGATCAAGGACGACCCCAACGGCAACTGGGTGCCGCGGGTGAAGATCTTCGCCGGCAAGGCCGCGGCGAGCTACAAATACGCCAAGCTGATCATCAAGCTGATCAACGACGTCGCGGAAGCCGTCAACAACGATCCGGCGATCGGCGGCAAGCTCAAGGTCGTGTTCCTGCCCGACTACAATGTCAGCCTGGCCGAGGTGATCATTCCAGCGGCCGACCTTTCCGAGCAGATCTCGACCGCCGGCATGGAAGCCTCCGGCACCGGCAACATGAAGCTGGCGCTCAACGGCGCCATCACCATCGGCACGCTCGACGGCGCCAATATCGAGATCCGCGACCATGTCGGCGCCGAGAACATCGCGATCTTCGGCATGGAGGCCGGCGACGTGATGATCCGCCGCAAGCAGGGGCTCGACGCCTCCGACGTGATCCGCAGTTCGCCGAAGCTGCAGCGCGCCATCAATGCGATCGGCGCCGGCGAATTCTCGCCCGGCGATCCCGGCCGCTTCGAATCCATCGCGCACGCGCTGCGCTATCTCGACCATTACATGGTCAGCGCCGATTTCGATTCCTATTACGAGGCGCAGCGCAGCGTCGATGCGCGCTGGCTGGTCTCGCCGGCATGGACCCGCGCCTCCATCCTCAACGTCGCGCGCATGGCGTGGTTCTCCTCGGACCGCACCATCCGCGAATACGCGGAGGAGATCTGGAACGTGCCGGTCAATCCGACCACGCCGCAGCTGCCGAATTTGCGCGACGTCGCAGGCTGATTTTCCGCAGCGTGGAAGTGGCGTTACGCCTTGGGTAATTGCGCAACGACGCAATGACTGCGATATGACGACCGTCATTCCGGGGCGGCTCGCAGAGCCGAACCCGGAATCTCGAGCTTCCGGGTTCGATGCTCCGGAACGACAGACGGAAATGAAAATGCACGCCAAGCTCCCGCACCCCTTCGACGACGTCACGCGCGTCACTGCCGGCGACTCCAGCTGGCAGGGGCACACCAGCGACGATTACTGGGCCTTCGTCGGCCCGTTCGGCGGCGCCACCGCCGCGACGATTTTGCGCGCGCTGATCGATCATCCGCAACGCGCCGGCGATCCACTGGCGCTGACCGTCAATTACTGCGCGCCAATCGCGAAGGGCCCGTTCGATCTGGACGTGCGGCTGGTGAAGGCCAATCGCTCCAGCCAGCACTGGAGCGTCGAGCTCAGCCAAGGCGGCGGCGAGGTCGCAACGCTCGCCACCGCCGTGTTCGCCGAGCGCCGGCCGTCCTGGCAGCACAGCGTGGCGAAGTGCCCGGACGCGAGGCCGTTCGAAGAGACACTGCCGTTCCCGAAGATCGCGGCGTCCTGGGCCAATCAGTATGAGTTCCGCTTCGTCGAGGGCGAGATGCGGATCGGCCCACAGCAATCCGAGCCTGCCGGCACCTATTCGAAGCTCTGGATCAGCGACCGCACGCCGCGCAAGCTCGACATGCTGTCGCTGATGGCGATGTCGGACGCCTTTTTCGGCCGCGTCTTCCACGCCCGGCGCGCGCTGGTGCCGTTCGGCACGGTGTCGCTCACGACGTATTTCCACACCGACAGCGAGGCGCTCGCGAGCGAAGACATCACGCGCGTGCTGGCGACGGCGGACGCAAAGATCTTCCACAAGAGCTATGGTGACCAGAACGCCGAGCTGTGGTCGCCGAACGGACGGCTGCTCGCGACGAGCACGCAGATCGCGTATTTCAAGGCGTAGCTGTTCTTACCCATTCCTCTTGTGGGAGAAGGTAAGAAAAAAGGGCGGCCTCGCGGCCGCCCTTTTGCATTGAAGACGGAGCGATCACTCCGCCGCGAGCTTCACGTCCGGCGCGGCCGCGCGCACCTCGGCGTCGACCTGGGCTTCGAACTTTGCGAAGTTCTTCTGGAACATGCCGACCAGGGCGCGGGCGGTCTTGTCGAACTCGTCCTTGTCCTTCCAGGTGTTGACCGGGTTGAGGATCTCGGCGGGCACGCCGGGCAGCGCGGTCGGGACCGCGAAGCCGAAATATTTGTCGGTGCGGAATTCGACGTTGCGAAGCGAGCCGTCGAGCGCGGCGGTGAGCAGTGCGCGCGTCACCTTGATCGGCATGCGCGAGCCGACACCGTACTTGCCGCCGGTCCATCCGGTGTTGACCAGCCAGCAATCGACATTGTGCTGGGCAATGAGGTCACGCAGCATGTTGCCGTAGACGGATGGATCGAGCGGCAGGAAGGGCGAGCCGAAGCAGGTCGAGAATTCCGGCTGCGGCTCGTTGCCGAGACCGCGCTCGGTGCCGGCGACCTTGGCGGTGTAGCCGGACAGGAAGTGATACATCGCCTGCGCCGGCGTGAGCTTTGCGATCGGCGGCAGTACGCCGAAGGCGTCGGCGGCGAGCATCACCACGTTCTTCGGCTGCGGCGCGCGGCCGGTGCGCGAGGCGTTCGGGATGAACTCGAGCGGATACGCGGAGCGCGTGTTCTCGGTCTTGGAGCCGTCGTCGAAATCCACCACGCGGGTGTCCTCGTCGAGCACGCAATTCTCAAGCACCGCGCCGAAGCGCGTCGAGGCCGCGTAGATCTCCGGCTCGGCTTCCTGCGAGAGCTTGATGCACTTGGCGTAGCAGCCGCCCTCGAAATTGAAGACGCCATTCGGGCCCCAGCCGTGCTCGTCGTCGCCGATCAGCGTGCGGTTGGGATCGGCCGACAGCGTGGTCTTGCCGGTGCCCGACAGGCCGAAGAAGATTGCCGCGTCGCCCTTGGCGCCGACATTGGCCGAGCAGTGCATCGGCATCACGCCGCGCTCGGGCAGATAATAGTTCAGCGTGGTGAAGACCGACTTCTTCATCTCGCCGGCATAATAAGACCCGCCGATCAGGACGATCTTGCGGGCGAAATCGATCGCGACGACGTTTTCCGACCGGCAGCCATGACGTTTGGGATCGGCGCGGAAGCTCGGCATGTCGATGATGGTGAGCTCCGGCACGAAGGTCGGCAGCTCGATCGCCTCGGGACGGATCAGCAGCGTGCGGATGAACAGCGAGTGCCAGGCGAGCTCGGTGAAGACGCGCGTCTTGATCCGGTAGGCAGGATCGGCACCGCCGTAGAGGTCCTGCGCGAACAGCTTCTTGCCTTCGGCGTGCTTGAGGAAGTCCTGATAGAGCGTCTCGAACTGCTCTGCGGTGATGGACTGGTTGCCGGCCCACCACATTTTCTTGTCGGTGGTGGCGTCACGCACCGTGAATTTGTCCTTCGGGCTGCGCCCGGTGAACTCGCCGGTGTCGGCGCAGAGCGCGCCGTCAGCGGACAGCACCGCCTCGCCCGCAGCGAGCGAGTATTGATAGAGTTGCGGCGCACCGAGGTTCCAGTGAACCTGCTTGAGATTCTTTAAGCCGAATTTGTCGGCGCCGAAGGCACCGTTGCGCACGCCCGTCTCTTGCACGAAAAAATCCTCCTAGAACCCGCGACACTCAGCGCGACCATGGTTGGACGCCATCGCGGTCACCGTGATGAATGGGCCATTCGGCCTCGGCTGAACGACCTAATAATGATGAACGCTGGCGTTGCCAAGCTGATCCCGCAGGATTTGGTTTATTCAAGGACCGCGCCAAACGTCGCGCATGTCTGCCTTGAGCGCATGCGTCAAGAAATCACAAATGATCGCGCAACCAAACGCGTGTTTGCGCGTTACGTCAGGTTATTGCGACGCACAATCCCGCCGTAGCTTCTTATCTTACCTCACCTTCGCCGATCAGCGCGAACGGCCCCCACATCGCGGGGTAGGCGTTGCGTGGCGACGAGGTGTCATCGACAAAGGTCAACATCGCGCGGCGCAAGGCTTGGGCACGACCGATCCTTGGTTCGTTCTTGAGCAGTTCGAACGTCGATGTGGTCAAGCGGGTGGCGGCTTCCGAATCCACGGCCCAATGCGAGACCAGGAGCGCGCGGGCGCCTGCGTAGAAGAACGAGCGCGCCAATCCCGACAGCGCCTCGGCGCCTGGCTTGTCGCCGGCGATGGTGTTGCAGGCGGACAGCACCACCCAATCGGCGTTGAGCTTGAGCTGGGCCACCTCGCTCGCGGTCAGAAGACCGTCGTCGAACTCCGACGGCCGCTCGGGAATGGACAGCGCAAGCGAGGGCTCACCCAGTCCCTTGACGTCGCCGGCAACGAGGCCGTGGGTGGCGAAGTAGATGATGCCGTATTGAGCAAGCGCTGCACGCTTCAGCGTCGTTTCGCTGGCATCGCGCCCGAGATGGATGTCGGCATCGGTGGCGCCGACGTCCCTCGCCACGGCGTTCAGCTCGTCGGCGGTATCGGGCAGTTGCGGCAGCGCCTGCGCCAGCCGCGCGCGGTCGACGCCGGCGCCGCGCCAGAAATCGGTATAGGCGATCGTCGCGATGCTGCGCGCGGCGACCTTGCCACCGGCAGCGCGACGGTCGGCGGGGCCTTCGGCTGCGGGGTTGAAGACGGGATCACCGAAGCCGGTCATCGGCTTCGTGCCTTGATCCCTGCGCGCGAAGGCACGCAGCGATTTCAGGCTGATCACCGACAGCAGCACCGAGACGGCCTGACGCCGGAGCAGCCAGGCAGCGTCGCGATAGCCCTCGAGCCTGTCCGGGATCGCAGCCTGCGGCCTCTCCGTCACCAATAGATGAAACGGCAACGCGGTCAGGGCCGCCGACGGCACCACCAACAGGTTGCGCTTGTCCTTCGTCAACGCCTCAACCGGGCCGAGCAGCGCGACATAGAGCTCGTTTGCGAACGCGAGGTCGAACAGTCCCGACTTGCCGGAGGCATCGCGCGCCTTGCCGACGTCCAGCCCCCTGCGGAAAGCCGCCACCTTCCGTGCCATCGCGTCCGCACCGAGCGAAATCTCCTTCCACTCGGCGCCCTCGCGCGTGATCGCGATGACATAGCTCTGCTTGTCGACGACGGAATAGATCACCATCGCCTCGTCGGCGGACAGCAGCGGCTGGATATCCTTCACGGCCAATGGCAGCGGGTTGGAGAGCGAGGCGTAATCGGGAAATTCGACGGCCAGCGTCTTCTGCAAGCCTGCACGCTCGTTCGCTATCGTTGCAATCCGCGCGCGGCTGCGCTGCTCGGCCGCGGCGTCCCGCTGGGCCGACTGCTTCGACACGGCGGCGATGATCGCCTTGTCGAGCGCCTCGGCTTCAGCCGTGAGATCCTGGTCCCGGCGCACCAACTCGGCAAGCCGGTCGCTGCCGGCGGCCAGCCGCACCGCGAGCTTGTTCACGGCGGAGGCGGCGGAAGATTGCGTGCCGCGCTGAACAGCGCCAAGCGCGTCGTCAAGCGCCTTGTCGCCCGCCAGCAGCGCCTGCTGCCGCGCAGCGAACAGGACCGGCAGCACGACACGCAGCTGCGCGCGATCGCCGGCAAGCGTCCTCTGCGCGAAGGGCAAAGCGTCTGCGGTCCGGCCCGACACCTGAAGGAAATAGGCGAGATTGCTGGTCGAGGTCGCGACATCGGGATGACCGGGTCCGAGCGCACGCTCACGGATCGAGAGGGCGCGGCGATAGAGCGGCTCGGCCTCGGCATGGCGCTGCTGGTGCTCGTAGAGCCCGGCGAGATTGTTCAGCGAACGCGCCACGTCGGGATGATCCGGTCCCAACACCTTTTCGCGGATGGCGAGCGAACGCTTGATCGGCACCTCGGCATTCACGTCGCGGTTGAGGTCGCGATCGACCTGACCGATGTTGTTCAGGACGGTGGCGACCGCGGGATGCTCGGGCCCGGCCGCCTTCTGATAGATCGCGAGCGCGCGCCGGAACAGCGGCTCGGCGTCGGCATGACGCTGCTGTTTCACATAATGCGTGGCGAGATTGTTGAGGGCCTGGCCGACGTCGGGATGCTCGCGCGACAGCCCCTGCTCGCGAACGGCAAGCGCACGCTTGAACAGCGGCTCGGCCTCGGTGAAGCGGCTCTGCCGCTGATAGAGCGCCGCCAGATTATTGAGGAGCGGCGCGATCTCGACGCTGCCCTGACCGGTCCCCTTCTCCATCAGCGCGATGGCGCGCGTGTAGAGCGGCTCGGCCTGATCGTCGTGGCCCTGGTCGGCGTGGATCTGCGCGAGATTATTGAGCGCGGCGGCCAGGTCGCGATTGTTGCCGGTCTTCTCGAGCGAGGCCACCATGGCCTGCGCCAGCGGCAGCGCCTCTGAATATTTGCCTGCGCCCCGGAGCGCGGTGACGCGCGCGCTCTGCGCCGACAGATCGCCCTTCTGGGCAAGACCGGGCACGGCAAAGGACGCATTGATCGCGAGCGCCAGCCCCGCAGCCAATGCCAAACGACGACGCGCCATGAACCCTCTCGCTGCGAGCCTCAAGACCTACCGTCTTGGGTCGCAGCGATGGGGCGCGGCGTTCAAAGCGTTGCGTTCCAGGGGTACTCATAATTCGGCGCTTGGTTTGGGCGCCCCCGGGTGTCCGTCCCCGTCAACAGCGGTACAAAGCCGGTCGTCGCCGGAGGTCGCGGATGGGCCCAAAAACGGAATCACCTTCAACGGCGGGTTTCAGCAAAGGTGCTTCGAGCCAGACCGCGCAGGTGTTCGAGCTTGGCTTGCAGATCTAGAAGCTTCCCATCGAATTCAAGCTTCCGTTCGCTCGCAGGGCAGGTCGCGATCAAGCTGGCAGTCCGAAGAATGGAGACCTCGAGAAGGAGTATGGCGCGCCGAACATCTCCTTCCAAATCGGGCCGAGGACGTGCCGCTGGAAATTGAATGACGTTGTGCATGGCTAAACCGAGATGTCCCGTCACGTTACCAGATACTTCGCCGTCCTGATCAATTCGACCCGTTGTGAAGGTTCGGGAAGCTTGGCCAGTTCTGCTGCAAGCAAGTCGAGTATTTCGCTGCGCCTTTCCGGACGCCTTTCCTTGCTCAAGAGTTCTCTGAAGCGTTTGACGTTCTGAGTGGTCAGGAAGGCATCGCTTATCGGATGGCTCACCTCATTTCTCCTTCGGACCATAAGACGCTAATCTGGTTCGCGCCGTATGCGAACAGTCACCCAAGATCGAACCCTGCAAAGTGTGCTCAAGTTTCGCAGCGTCAGGCACTCATTGAGCAATTGCCTGCTGAATCCGAGAGAGAAATGGACCGCCGGACATGCGACGGTCAGTTTTCGTTCGGTGCAGCTTGGGGAAGCCATGGGCGGCGGCCATAGCCAGCTGCCAACGGACGAAAGAAAGTAGTATAATTACGTGATTGAAAGCTGTCCGGTTTAGTTATCTCAACGATATTGGTGGCATTCCTAGTCACCGCTGCGAACGCAGGCAGCGCCTTTGGCAGGACTCGTCACGATTCCAAGTCGGATCTTGTAGTGAGCACCGCCATCGATTGCGGCAGCATGTCTCACCTGTCGTGCCGGCACAACGATTTCTCATGGCCAAATTCTGCAAACACTACTCAATTCCGGCATCGAAGCATGTCTTGATCCAGATCAGTGCCAAATGCATTATTCTGCTTCAGCAGTTTTTAAATGGATGAAATGGATCACCCGCTCAGCCGCTCTCCGGTCGTCCGCACACGCAACCCGGAAGAGATGAGAGACGCGCTGCGCACGGTCTATGGGGCAACCGGATTTGATGTCACGGATTCAATCGATTTCGAAGGAGTAGCGAATTATCTGGTATTGCCTCACATCGGGCTCGGCTTTTGTGGATATGCTGCCAGAACGGTCGTCGATTTTCCCGAGGGCGATTTTGCAAGACTACAAGTTGGCCTCAAGGGGAAAGCGGGAGTCGTTCTAGGCGCCACGACGCTGCCCGTGGACGAGCAGCATTCCGGCATTACCCCGCCAGGGCAGCCCGCCACCATCATCTTCGAAGGCGGGTTCGAGCAGCTGATCCTCCGCATCAAGACGAGTGCGCTGGAGAAGGCGTTAACAGCACTTTTGGGAGTACCACCTCGTGGGGAACTGTTGTTTGACCCCATCGCGCCGCTGAAGCAGCCTGCAGCTCATCTGTTGCGCCAGCTCACAATGTTCTTGGCTGACCAGCTCAATTCAACGGCAGCGCAGTTACCTAGACCGACGCTGATCGAACTCGAGCAAGCGCTGATCATGACGTTTCTCTCGGCTCAGAAACACAACTACACCGAACTATTGGAGAGCCCCGCCACGGAGCCTGCGCCTCTCATAGTCCGCTCGGCCGAAGAATACATCGAAGCTAATTGGGCTCGTGCTGTTGTCATCGAGGAGTTGGCGTCACAAACGAACACCAGCATTCGCAGCCTCTACGCAGCTTTCAAGAAGTATCGCGGATATTCGCCGATGCAGTTTGCAAAGTCCGTTCGGCTCCGACGTGCCAGGCAAATGCTCCTGGAAGGAAATCCAAGAACCTCCGTCTCCCAAATCGCCTTCAAATGCGGCTTTGCCAATTTAGGTCATTTCGCCAACGACTTCCGGAATATGTTCGGAGAACTTCCCTCGGAGGTTCTCGCGCGTGGACGGCGCTTGAAATAGAGCGGCTCATCCGCACCGGGTCAGCAAGTCCCGCCCTAACCGATCAGAAAACTTCCGCTCGGCGCTCAGAGCCGACCTCGATTTCGGGAATACACGCCCTAATCGTCCACCTTGCTGCGCGCTTCGCCAGCGAGACGAACCAGCATCTTGCGCAGCGACGTGCCGTCGGTGACCCGCTCCGGGAAATCCAGCCGCAGCGCGGTCTGGCCGTCCTGCATGTCGAGACCTTCCGGATCGCAGCCGGTACAGCGCCAGTCGCCTTCGGCCGCACCCAGGAGCTTCGTCGCATAGAGGCTCAGGGCGTCGCGATGGTCGGCGTTCATATGCGCGACAGCCCCCTCCTCCGCGGCCAGGAGGTCCTCGGCGCCGGTGAGGTCCGTGAGGAACCGCTCGGGCTTGAGATCGACGATCCGGCCGAAGCCGGCCACCAGATGGGTTCCCGTGGGACGGATCCGAAAGAACGAGAAATCCTTAAAGGAAACAAAGCCTTCGGCCGAAGGATGGGCATTGAGATAGCGCCGCTGGAGCAACTCCTTCTCGGCGTCGTCCTGTTCTGCCCGGCCCGACAGCATGATCCGGGCGCCTTCCAAGGGATCGCCGGCCGCCCGCTCGTCCAGCATGAGCGAGACCCGGCTGTCCGCCAGGATGTTCTTGGTATGCACGGCGAGGCCCGAGATCAGCAAAATCGGCGAGCCATCGGGATGGCTGGCCAGATTGACCAGGGAACAATAGGGATCGCCGCTGCCGGCCATGAGAGTTGCCAGCGCCCCCTGCCGTGATCGACGCAGCAGGGATTTTGCGAGCCTTCCGGGGTCGAAATCAGGGGTCAGTTGCATCGGCTTTCTCGGTTCAGGTGGTTGCAAGGAGGGCCTTTTTTCGGGTAAACGAGGGCCCGGTTATGGGTCGACATGCGGCGAATCTGCCGTGTTTCGTGGAACTTGGTCACACTTCAGCCCAGCTTGCATTGCTCGGTGACAAGGTTCGAATGCCGATTTCGGCACCCATGTATGCGGCGCATCAGTGGATTGCTCGCCGTTTCAAGCCACGACCCAAACGGAAAGCAGAAAGCAGAGGCTCATGCCCACAATCGCTTTGGTCGACGACGACCGCAACATTCTCACATCCGTCTCGATCGCGCTGGAAGCCGAAGGCTACCGCATCATGACCTACACCGACGGCGCCTCCGCGCTCGACGGTTTCCGCACCACCCAGCCTGACCTCGCCATCCTCGACATCAAGATGCCGCGCATGGACGGCATGGAGACGTTGCGCCGTCTCAGGCAGAAGTCCGACCTGCCGGTGATCTTCCTGACCTCCAAGGACGAAGAGATCGACGAACTGTTCGGCCTCAAGATGGGCGCCGACGACTTCATCCGCAAACCGTTCTCGCAGCGCCTTCTGGTCGAGCGCGTCAAGGCAGTGCTGCGCCGCTCGGCGCCGAAGGACCCGACCGTCGCGCCGAAGGAGAACGATGCCAAGGCGCTCGACCGCGGCCTTTTGCGCATGGATCCGGAGCGGCATACCTGCACCTGGAAGAACGAGCCGGTCACGCTGACCGTCACCGAATTCCTGATCCTGCAGGCGCTGGCGACCCGGCCCGGCGTGGTGAAGAGCCGCAACGCGCTGATGGATGCCGCCTACGACGACCAGGTCTATGTCGACGACCGCACCATCGACAGCCACATCAAGCGGCTTCGCAAGAAGTTCAAGGTGGTCGACAACGAGTTCGAGATGATCGAGACGCTCTACGGCGTCGGCTACCGTTTCAAGGAAGCCTGAGGCTCATAGCTTCACGAAAGACTGAGGGCATCGCCGGTTCTGATTCCATCGGGACCGGGATGGCTCTAGGATGCGGGGACCTTCTCGACGAGCCGTCCTAACGCGGGCGTAAGCATTGCTTGACCGAACGCAGCCTGATTCGAACCAGAGCGCCGGGGATGCCACGTCCGACGGCGTTCAGGAGCACGTCGCCGAAGACAAGCGGCAGGGCTTTCGGCCGCTGAACTGGCTGACGCGCGCCGGGCAGTTCTTCTTCGCGCTGTCCTTCTCCAGCCTGACCCGCCGCATCGTCTCGCTCAACCTCGCCGGTCTCGTCGCGCTGGTCGCGAGCATCCTGTATCTGTCGCAATTCCGCGCCGGCCTGATCGACGCGCGGGCGCAGAGCCTCCTGGTTCAGGCCGAGATCATCGCCGGCGCGATCGCGGCCTCCGCCACCGTGCAGACCAACGCCATCACCATCGACCCCGACCGGCTGCTCGACCTCAAGCCGGGCGAGACCTATGGCGGCCCGGACGAATATTCGCCGCTGGACTTCCCGATCAATCCGGAGCGCGTGGCCCCGGTGCTGCGCACGCTGATCTCGCCGACCAAGACGCGTGCCCGCATCTACGATCCGAACGGCAGCCTGCTGGTCGACAGCCGCAATCTCGAGAACGTGCTGCGCTACAATCTGCCGCCGCCGGCCGAGAAGCCCGGCATCGTCGAGCGCGGCATGGTCGCGGTGCGCACCTGGCTCAATCGCGGCGACCTGCCGCTCTACCGCGAGCTCGGCCCCGAGAACGGCAACGGCTATGCGGAGGTGGGCGATGCGCTCCAGGGCCAGAAGCGCTCGATGGTGCGGGTCAATGCACGCGGCGAGGTGATCGTCTCGGTCGCGGTCCCCGTGCTGCGCTCGCGCGCCATCCGCGGCGCCTTGATGCTCTCGACGCAGGGCGACGACATCGACCAGATGGTCACCGCCGAGCGCCTCGCCATCCTGAAGGTCGGCGGCGTCGCGGCCGCCGTCATGATCATGCTGTCGCTGCTGCTCGCGAGCACGATCGCGGGTCCCGTGCGCCGGCTCGCCGACAGCGCCGAGCGCGTCCGCCGCCGCATCAAGGCCCGCATCGAGATCCCGGATTTCACCCGCCGCCGCGACGAAATCGGCCACCTCTCCGGCGCGCTGCGCGACATGACCAGCGCGCTCTACAGCCGCATCGAGGCGATCGAGATGTTCGCTGCGGACGTCGCGCATGAGCTGAAGAACCCGCTGACCTCGCTGCGCTCGGCGGTCGAGACGCTGCCGCTGGCGCGCAACGAGAACAGCCGCGCGCGTCTGCTCGAGGTGATCGAGCACGACGTCAAGCGGCTCGACCGGCTCATCTCCGACATCTCCGACGCCAGCCGCCTCGATGCCGAATTGCAGCGCCAGGACGCGATCCCGGTCGACCTGCGCCGCCTGCTGACGACGCTGGTCTCCGTCGCCAATGAAACCAAGCTCGGCCACGACGTCGCGGTCGAGATGCGCTTCGAAGGCCGCAGCGCGTCCGACACGTTCGCCGTGACCGGTCACGATTCACGGCTCGGGCAGGTGGTCTCCAACCTGCTCTCCAACGCACAATCCTTCTCGGAAGCCGGCAGCAAGGTACGTCTCATTTGCCGCCGCGTCCGCGGAGAGATCGAGATCGTGGTCGACGACGACGGCCCCGGCATTCGCGACGACGCGCTGGAGCGCATCTTCGAGCGCTTCTACACCGATCGTCCGCATCAGGGCTTTGGCCAGAACTCCGGCCTCGGCCTGTCGATCTCCAAGCAGATCATCGACGCGCATGGCGGACGCATCTGGGCCGAGAACCGCGCAGGCCCACCGGATGACGAGGGCGTTCCGACCGTATCAGGCGCGCGCTTCGTCGTGAGGCTGCCGGCGCTATGAGCGACGGCGGGCCCAGCGTTCACGCCTCCGCGGTCAAGGTCGGGCCTCTGGCGGTGCTGATCCGCGGGCCCTCAGGCTCCGGCAAGTCGCGCCTTGCCTTCGATTTGATCATGGCGGGCCGCGCCGGGGTGGTCGAAAGGGCCGTTCTGGTCGGGGATGACCGTGTCCATCTGGCGACAGTCGGCGATGAAATTGAGGTCCGCGCCGCTTCTCGCCTGGCGGGCCTGATCGAGATCCGCGGCTTGGGGATCCGCCGGTGCGACTACGTGGAGCATGCGACCGTCGGTCTCGTGGTCGATCTGGACGCCGCCGACGCGGAACGCCTGCCGCCGGCCGATTCCCTGAAAACAAGCATTTTCGGTGTCGAAATACCGCGAATCCCGGTTGGACGCGGCTATTCACCGCTCCCTTTAGTTGTCGCGGCCTTGACCACTACCAAGAGTTCATCTTCCGTTAACCCTTCGGGCGATTGTTTGAAGGGAAATGGTAACCATATGAACCCCACTATCGCGACCGAATAGACCGGCGCAGCTCCCCTCATCCATCCGTCTAGATTCAGGGAGATACGCAACATCCCCTCTTGCGCAGGGGCTCTGGATGGTCAAAGTGGCGCGTTCGTGCGGTGCACCAAAAGCGCCCGCGAGGAGTTTTCCGATGATTGGTCTAGTACTTGTGACCCACGGGCGCCTTGCCGACGAATTCAAGGCAGCGCTTGAGCATGTCATGGGCCCACAAAAGCAAATCGAAGCGATCACGATCGGTGCCGAAGACGATTCCGATCTTTGTCGAAGCGACATCATCGAGGCGGTTAACCGCGTCGATTCCGGCGACGGCGTTGCGATCCTCACCGACATGTTCGGCGGCACACCGTCGAACCTCGCAATATCCTGCATGAGCCGGCCCAAGGTCGAAGTGCTCGCGGGCATCAACCTTCCCATGCTGGTGAAGCTCGCCAAGGTGCGCGAGGAGCGTCCGCTGCCGGACGCGATCGCGATGGCCCAGGAAGCTGGCCGCAAATACGTCACCATCGCCAGCCGGGTGCTCGCCGGCAAATGAGCGAGGAGGCGCCACAAGCGGGGACAGGCGTGCCCGCGGGCGCGATCTCCAAGGATCTCCTGATCATCAACAAGCGCGGCCTGCATGCGCGGGCCTCGGCGAAATTCGTCCAGGCGGTCGAACGCTTCGACGCGCAGGTCTGGGTGACGCGCGGCGGCGAGACCGTCGGCGGTACCTCGATCATGGGCCTGATGATGCTCGCGGCCGGACCGGGTACCACGATCACCGTCGCGGCGTCCGGCGCGGAAGCGGAAGCCGCGCTCGCGGCGATCACGGAGCTCGTTGAAAGCAAGTTCAACGAGGAAGGGGTTTAGATTCTCCGCGTCATTCCGGGATGGCGCGAAAGCACCAGGCCCTTGCTGCGCATCGTCCCGGAATGACCTTCGGTCACTTCCCCGGCGGCGCGATGTAGACGTTCCAGACCATCGCCGGGCCGGGCTTGCCGTGGGCAAAGCGGCGTGTGGTCATCACGATGCGCTCGGCGTTCGGCGCGGTTTCGGAGACCCATTTCTCGAACTTGGGCAGGCGTTCGTCGGTCGCATCGAACACGCCGATGAACCCGTATCGCTTGACGTCGTCGAGCGAGGTCAGCCCGGACGCCCAGGCTTCGTTCGGCGTGAACGGGCTCGGATGATCGGGGCTGTAGAATACCATCGGCTGAATCGTCTCCATCGACCCGACGACGACCGCCCAGCGCGAGGCGAAGCGGGCGTGCCAGGCCTGGGTCAATTCGCGCGCCAGATCCGAACGCGCGCCATAGGTCGCGGTGTTGCCGGCATTGGCGCCCATCTCGCGCGCGGCGATCCAGGGCGAGCCGGCGAGCGTCGCGGCGCTGAGCACGAACCAGATCGCGGCGATATTGAACAGGCTCGCGCTCTGCACCCGCAATGCGGGAATCGCGACCAGCGCCAGGGGCACCAGGAAGAACAGCGAGATGCCCCAATCCGTTTTCATGTAGATGCTGAAGACGAGCGCGCCGAGCGGCGGGCCGACCGCGACGATCATCTGGATCGTCCACACGTTCAGCGCCTGAGAAAGATTGACGCCCGAATTGGCGCCGCGCGCCCAGGCGCGCGTGACGATGCGCAATGGCGCGCGCAGCAGCAGTGTGAACCAAGGCGGCACCAGCGCCATCGCGAGCCCGGCCAGCACCACCGGCAAGGCCAGCAGCCCCAGATTATGCAGCATGTAGCCGGCGACGAGCTGATGCACCTGGCTCGCGTCCTGGAGGCTGTAGGTATCGCCGGCATAGGTCAGCGGCACGAAATGCGCATCCGCCAGCCAGACGATGTGCGGGATCATCGCCACCACCATCGTCGCGATCGCCACCCATGGCGCCGGCGACGCGACGAATTTCAGCCGCTCGGGATGGATCAGCGCCGCCATGCCGACGGCGCCGATCATGGTCAGCACCCAATATTTGGTCATCAGCGCCAGCGCGCCGGCGAGACCGAGCAAGACGCCTGACTGCCAGCTCCGCTTCTCGAAGGCGTTGAGATAAGCAAGCACGAGCAGCGGCAGCGTGACGAGCTGAAGCAGGTCCGGATTGTACTTGAAGCCCTTGAAATTGAAGATCGGGTAGAGCGCGATCATCACCACGACCAGGAACGCGCGGCGCGCATCCACCACGCGCAGCGCGAGGAGCCAGCAGATCACCATGCCGACGCCGACGGTCGCCATCGCCAGCGCATAGGTCGCCCAGTCCGCCGCCGGGAACACCGTGAACCAGAGGCCGGCGACCCAGCCCGACAGCGGCGGGTGCTTGCCGTAGCCCCAGAGGAATTTCTGGCCCCAGCCATAGGCCTCTGCGACGTCCATGTGAACGTCCTGCGCGGCCTTGAGATTGATCAGGATGAGGGTCCAGAGCACCGCATGCAGGATCGCGAGCTGGATCACCAGCCACAATCTCGCCTCAGGGCGGACCGCGCAGGCAACCAGCCAGGCCCGGAAGCGGTTGAAGCTCAGGCGGGTCTTCGTGCGCGCCCTATGGGTGGGAAGAGACGTGGTCGACATGGGGGCTTGCGTAGCGCGTTTCGTCCCGCCGTGGAATCAGCTTGGCGTGAACAAAGGCCCTGAAAATACAGCAATATGGTTGCCGCACGGGGATGTGAGTGGTATCCCGCGCCCATGACGACCGTCCCCATTTCGAACATCCGCAATTTCTCCATCGTCGCCCATATCGACCATGGCAAATCGACGCTGGCCGACCGCCTGATCCAGATGACGGGCGGCCTCTCCGACCGCGAGATGGCGGGCAAGGAGCAGGTGCTCGATTCCATGGACATCGAGCGCGAGCGCGGCATCACCATCAAGGCGCAGACGGTGCGCCTCCAGTACCGCGCCAAGGACGGCAAGGACTACATCTTCAACCTGATGGACACGCCCGGCCATGTCGACTTCGCCTACGAAGTCTCGCGGTCGCTGGCAGCGTGCGAAGGTTCCCTCCTGGTGGTCGACGCCAGCCAGGGCGTCGAGGCGCAGACGCTCGCCAACGTCTACCAGGCGCTCGACAACAATCACGAGATCGTCCCGGTCCTGAACAAGGTCGACCTTCCCGCCGCCGAACCCGAGAAGATCAAGCAGCAGATCGAGGACGTCATCGGCATCGACGCCTCCGACGCGGTGATGATCTCGGCCAAGACCGGCCTCGGCGTCCCCGACGTGCTGGAGGCCATCGTCACCCGCCTGCCGCCGCCGAAGGGCGACCGCGACGCGACGCTCAAGGCGCTGCTGGTCGACAGCTGGTATGACGTCTATCTCGGCGTCGTCGTTCTCATTCGCGTCGTCGACGGCGTCATGAAGAAGGGCAGCCGCGTGCGCATGATGGGCACGGGCGCGGCCTATGACGTCGAGCGTGTCGGATTCTTCACGCCGAAGATGACACAGGTCGACGAGCTCGGCCCCGGCGAGATCGGCTTCATCACCGCCGCGATCAAGGAAGTCGCCGACACCCGCGTCGGCGACACCATCACCGACGACAGGAAGCCGGTCACCGAAATGCTGCCGGGCTTCAAGCCGGCGATCCCCGTGGTGTTCTGCGGCCTGTTTCCGGTCGACGCCGACGATTTCGAGACGCTGCGCGGCGCCATGGGCAAGCTGCGCCTCAACGACGCCAGCTTCTCGTTCGAGATGGAGACCTCGGCCGCACTCGGCTTCGGCTTCCGCTGCGGCTTCCTCGGCCTGCTGCACCTCGAGATCATCCAGGAGCGGCTGTCGCGCGAGTTCGATCTCAATCTGATCGCGACCGCGCCGAGCGTCATCTACAAGATGAAGCTCACCGACGGCAGCGAGCTCGAGATCCACAATCCCGTCGACATGCCCGACGTGGTCAAGATCGCAGAGATCCAGGAGCCCTGGATCGAGGCCACGATCCTCACCCCCGACGAATATCTCGGCAGCGTCCTGAAGCTGTGCCAGGACCGCCGCGGCTCGCAGAAGGAGCTGACTTACGTCGGCGCCCGCGCGATGGTGAAATACGATCTGCCGCTGAACGAGGTGGTGTTCGATTTCTACGACCGCCTGAAATCGGTTTCCAAGGGCTACGCCTCGTTCGACTATCATCTGACCGACTACAAGCCGGCCGATCTCGTCAAGATGCAGATCCTGGTCAACAACGAGCCGGTCGACGCGCTCTCGATGCTGGTCCACCGCACCCGCGCGGAAGGGCGCGGCCGCGCCATGGTCGAGAAGATGAAGGAGCTGATCCCGCCGCACATGTTCCAGATCCCGATCCAGGCGGCGATCGGCGGCAAGGTGATCGCCCGCGAGACGGTGCGCGCGCTGCGCAAGGACGTCACCGCAAAATGCTACGGCGGCGACATCACGCGTAAACGAAAACTTCTGGAGAAGCAGAAGGAAGGCAAGAAGAAGATGCGGCAGTTCGGCAAGGTCGACATCCCGCAGGAAGCCTTCATTGCCGCGCTGAAGGTGGATAGCTGAGGCGGGGCTTGGGAGGGCCGGCCCGGTCTTCGGGGCCGGGAAACAGGCGGCCTCCGGGCGGCAAAACAAAAGTGCGAAAACAACCCCATGCACAGTAGCCGCCCCCTTGGCGGCATTGGCGCTTTTTCGCTTTTTGCGAATCCGGTTTGATCCGTCAGGCAAAACAGGGGTATGGTGGCACTATCGGAGAGGGCCGGATGAAGCCGGCACGATAGTCCATCTGATTTTTTCGAGTCTCGATCATTCATGCATGGAGCAATTTCATGGTCCGTGCAAATATCACGCGTCGCAAAGATACTTGGCAGCCTAGGCGTTGCGGCATACCGGGCTTCTGCAATAGCGTCAGCGTCGTTAATTGTTTCGGCCCGCGCGCAATCCCGCTCGGGAAACATGCGTGCTCGTTCCCACGCGTATTACGGACCTCGATAGCGCCATCGCGTCACGGAACGATTGCGTGGGCGCTGGGCAAGTGGTTGTTGGCTCGGGTCGGCGCTCGCGTTATTGTGGTTGAGCCTCAATCAGAGGAGGTGTCATGCAGCGACGGGAATTTCTCGCACTGATCGGCGCCGCGGCGGCCTGGTCACCCCTTGCTCGCGCGCAACAGCCGAAGAAAGTCCCCCATATTGGCTTCTTGACCACCGGCTCGATCGAGCAAACCCGGACTTCGATGGCTGCCTTTCATCAAGGACTGCGCGAACGCGGTTATGTCGACGGAGAGAATATCATCGTCGAGCTTCGAGCAGCCGATTCAAAGGCCGAACAACTCCCGGCCTTGGCGAGTGACCTCGTCCGTCTCAATCCTGCTCTTATCGTTGCACAGAATTCGCTTGCTGCGCGGGCAGTGCAGCAAGCTACCAAAACAATTCCTGTTGTTGTGCCAGTTATGGGCGACCCCGTCGAAGACGGACTCGTCGCCAGCATCGCCCGACCAGGAGGTAACATCACGGGACTAACCTTCATCGGCCCGCAGCTTGTTCCCAAGCGGCTCGCGCAATTGAAGGAAGCATTGCCCAAGGCGTCTCGCATAGCAGCGATCTGGCACCCGGCCGCATACGGCAAGACGACAACTCAAGGCATGATCAGCGCTGCGGAGTCCGCATCAAAAACCGTGGGCGTTCATTTGCAACTGATTGCCGTCCAGGATCCTGACGGGCTGGGCGAGGCGTTTTCCGCGCTTGCGGGCGCGCGTGCCGATGCAGTCTTCCTATTTCCCAGCCCGATGTTCTTCATTGCACGCAAGCGCATCGCCGAGCTCGCCGCAGAGCATCGGCTGCCACTGTTTGCCATTGGCAAGGAATTTGTTCAACTCGGTGCGCTCCTGTCCTACGGAGCGGATATCATCGACTTGAACCGGCTAGCCTCTGATTACGTCGATAAAATCCTCAAGGGCGCCAAGCCCGGGGATCTGCCGGTCGAGCAACCAACCAAGTATGAACTATTCGTCAACCTCAAGACTGCAAAGACACTCGGGATCGAACTACCTGCTACATTGCTGGCCCACGCGGACGGGGTAATAGAATGATTGACTGATCGGAGCGTGCCCACGAGATTGCGTGCTGTCGGGAAGAATGGCAGGCACGGCGCTCGAAGGGCTTCGATTGCGCCTTTGTTTTTCGAGCTACAGCGGACGCATTGCCCTAACATCCTGCTCTTCAGATCGGCCTTGTCTTCCCGCGAATGGCCATCGACCGTTTCAGGACCTGCTCGGCATCGGCATAGCGGCCTTGATACTTGTAGAGACCGGCGAGGTTTTCCAGAACGCCGGCGAGATCCGGATGGTCGGGGCCGAGGGTTTTCTCGAACGTGGCCGCCGACCGCTTGAACAGCCGCTCGGCCTCCGCGTTACGGCCCTGACGCCCATAGAGCGCAGCCAGATTGTTCTGTGCCTGCGCGATGTCGGGATGATCCGGGCCGAACGCCTTCTCGGTCACCGCCATCGATCGCTTCAGCAGGCGCTCGGCATCGGCATAGCGATGGCGATTGATATAGGCGTCGGCCAAATTGTTCATCAGCACCGTGGCTTCGGGATCGTCGGGACCGAGCGCCTTCTGCAGCACGGCGAGGCCTCGCTTGAACAGCGGTATGGCCTGATCGTACTGGCCCTGATGGCTGTAGACCGCGCCGAGGTTGCTCAACGCCATCACGATCGACGCATCATTGGGGCCGACCGTCTTCTCGCTGATGGCGATCGAGCGCTTGAGGAGCGGCTCCGCTTCTGCGTAACGCTCTTCCGCGCGATAGAGATCGCCCAGATTGTTCAGCACCATGGCGACTTCGGCATGATTCGGACCGAGTGTCCTCTCCCGGATCGCCAGCGCGCGCTTGTACAGCGGTTCGGCAACAGCGTATTGGCCGAGATTGTAATGGATCGTGCCAAGGTCGTTCAGCGGCATCGCGACGTGGGCATCATCAGGGCCGAACTCCTTCTCGCGAAGGGCCAGCGACTTCTGGGCGAGCGGCAGCGCTTCCATGTACTTCCCGGCCCGATAAAGCACCTTCATCTGCCGCGCGAGCGTGCCCGACTCGTCCTCGTCGGCATCGGACGGCACGCCGAACGACAGGCCCAAGGCAAGCGCCGTGACTGCAATGCAGATCGATGCTTTCAGGGTCCTCATCGCGCCTTCCCTCGTGGTGGCTACCGGGACTTACGCGCGGTTGGTGCTCCCGGACGCCGGACAGGTTCAATGCAGCCGTGGCTCGTGGGCCCATCGCCGGGCGGTCGCCAAGTACCAGGCAGGAGGATGAACGCAATCGACCGCGCACCGCCGCAGCTGTATGCCATTGGCAGGCGTCAGCAATTCATCATTGCCCGAGCTGTTGCAGCACGGCGAACCACAACGCGAGCGGCTCCCGGAGTGCGCCCGGCTCGGACGGCTTCTGGCGCACGGCGGTGTGCACCATGACGAGCTTGGAGGCGGGATCGACCAGGATGAACTGACCGCGGATGCCGAGCAGGGCAAATCGGCGCGGCTCGCCGGGGAGGAGCCACACCTGGTAGCCGTAACCGAAATACGGCGTGGCCACTTTCGGGGCGAGATGGCCATCGGCCGGCCGCACAATCGTGGCATCCAGCAACCATTGCCGGGGGATCAATTGACGGCCTTCCCAGGCGCCGTCATGGGCGAGCAACCGGCCCAGGCGCGCATAATCGCGCAAGGTCGCGTTGAAGCAGCAAAAGGCGACCTCCTGTCCGCTGCCGTCGATCGCCCACGAGGCATCCGCTTCGGTGCCGATGGGGTCCCAGATCCGGTCGCGGAGATAGTCGGCGACCGGCGTGCCCGTGGCGGCGCGCAGGACCAAGCCGAGTATCTCCGTTTCCACGCTGGCATAGTGGAATTTGGTGCCTGGCGGCGCGGTCCGTGTGTTGAACTGCGCGACGATGGCGGCGGGGTCTTTCGGCGGGCCGGCGAACAGGGCCCGCCCAAGCCGGGCGATGTCGTCGTTCCCGTCATAGACTTCCGAGAATGCGACGCCTGACGACATGTTCAACAAGGCCCGGATGGACGTGTCGCCATATTCCGTGCCTGCAAGGCCGCCGACGTAGGTCGAGACAAGGTCGTCGATCGACTTGATCCGTCCCTCCGAGACCGCGATCCCGACCAGCATGGCCACCACCGTCTTCGCCATGGACTGCGAGACAAAGCGGTGGTGGTCGGTCCGCGCATATTGATAGTGCTCGTACAGGATGGTGTCATCCCTCGCGATCAGGAGGCCCGTCACCGGGTTGCGCTTGAGGTAGTCCGCAATGCCGAGCTTTTCGGTGCCAAAACTGTAGGTGACCTGTGGCTCCGGCGCGCGCTTGAATTGCCAGGGCGCCGTCGAGCGAGCGACCCGGCGCGAGGGATAGATCTCGCCGAAATGGCTGTAGCTGCCGACGAGCTTATCGAGCGGGGGAGCGGCTCCGCGCGTGCCGACCGGATAGCCTTCAGCCGCACCGTAGAGCTCGGCATCGGGACCGCTATCCGAAAAGACCGGCCCCGGCGCGGCGGGCGCGCTTCGGACGTCCTGCGCGCACGCTAGGGGCGACCAGATCGCGGACGCAAAAATGACGGGCAGGAAAAGCCAGCGGCACCCGCGCGGCCTAAACGACGCTCCCCAGTTCATTGCACTTGCCTCCCCGCACGTTGGTGGGTGCGCGCTTCACGAGAACAACATCGCAGGCTGGTGACGCGCCGCATGCTATCATTGCGGGTGGGCCGTGTCAGCCTGCGGTGGCAACCCGCCTTGCTCTCGCCCCGCGGATCAGTCACCATCCCTGCCGCGCACCATCAACAAAACCAACAGCGCCGAGGAAACGCATGAGCAACCCGTCACGCTTCGACTATGGCTGGGTCGTTGTCGCCGCGGGTGCGCTGATGACGTGTGT
Organism: Bradyrhizobium tunisiense; assembly: GCF_042263385.1. Lineage (NCBI taxonomy): Bacteria > Pseudomonadati > Pseudomonadota > Alphaproteobacteria > Hyphomicrobiales > Nitrobacteraceae > Bradyrhizobium > Bradyrhizobium tunisiense. Next base: position 284,161 of record NZ_JBHLEV010000003.1, on the reverse strand, counting down.
CGGGTTCGGCACGATGCTGTCGCTGGCGGTGTTTTTGCAGCCGATCTCGGAAGAGATGGGCTGGTCGCGCGCCGGCGTGTCGGCGGCGGCGACGCTGGACTTTCTCTGCATGGGCGTGGCCGCGTTCTTCTGGGGCACGCTGTCGGACCGGTTCGGCACCCGCATCGTGGTGCTCGCGGGAAGCCTGCTGCTCGGACTCGGCCTCGTCACCGCGAGCCAGGCCACGAGCCTCTGGCAATTCCAGCTCTTCTTCGGCGTATTGATCGGCATTGCCGCCGGCAGCTTCTATGCACCGATGATGGCGCTCGCGAGCGCCTGGATCGAAAAGAATCGCAGCCTCGCGGTGGCGCTGGTCTCGGCCGGCATGGGCGTGTCGCCGGTGACGATCGCGCCGGCCGCGAGCTGGCTGATCACGGCCTATGACTGGCGCACCGCGATGCTGGTGATCGGGTGCGCGGCCTGGGCGCTGCTGATCCCCGCCTGCTTCCTGGTGCGTCCGGCGCCGCTGGCCGCCGGCAACACGAATGCAGACGCCGCACCGACCGTGGAGCTGACCGCGGCGCAGGCGCTGCGCACGCCGCAATTCATCGCGCTCGCCGCGGCCCATTTCGCCTGCTGCGCCGCGCATTCCGGTCCGATCTTCCACATGGTGTCCTATGCGATGGTGTGCGGCATCGCCCCGCTCACGGCGGTGACGGTCTACAGCGTCGCCGGCGTCTCGGGCCTCGGCGGGCGCCTGCTGCTGGGCGCGCTGGCCGATCGCATGGGCGCAAAGCCCGTCCTCGTCGGCGGGCTGTTCGTGCAGGCGATGTGCATCGCGACTTATCTCGCGGTGGCGCAGCTCGGCGAATTCTACGCGCTCTCGGTGGTGTTCGGCCTCGCCTATGGCGGGGTGATGCCGCTCTATGCGGTGCTGGTCCGCGAATTCTTCGGCGCGCGCATCATGGGCACCGTGTTCGGCGCAGTCTCGGCCTTCGCCAGCCTCGGCATGGCGCTCGGGCCGTGGGCCGGCGGGCTCGTGTTCGACAGTTTCCAGCAATACACCTGGCTGCACGCCGGCTCCTTCGCGATCGGGCTCGCCGCCGTCGCGGTGGCGCTGAGCTTTCCGACCAGACGCAGGCAGGAGCTCGACCTCGGCCGCGCTGCCGCTTGAAGAGCCCAAAGCCTAGCTCCGTGCGATCCCCTTCCTTGATCGAGAGTTCATTTCGAAAAGGCCAATACGAGCGTCCGGTGAATTCTGATGTGCCCATTGTAATAGGGTGCCTGATGTCCCAAGCAAGCAAACGATACCCGTTTCTTGTCGCCGTCTTGAATGTAGCTATAGAAAATTCCGATCGAGAACAGAAAATTGAACAGACTTTCTATCGTGTAGTGCTTCTTCAATTCCTTATCCAAGGTCGTGTGTAACGGCTTCAGCTTGTCCATAAATTTTGCCGCCGCCATCCCGATAGTACTTGAAAAGATCCTCGTTCTCGAATTTGCGATTTACGGCTTCAGCAGAGTATCGTTGCGCTTCTTTATCAACTGCTCTGGATTCACTCGAACACTGCCGATGCGGCTCTTGAGATTTACATCGACGTTGGCCGAACTCACGATGTCGCCGATCTCATCGCAAACTTTCCGCACAATGTCCGCCGGCGTAGAATTTCTTATACGGCCGATCAGAGAAACTCCCTCTTTACCGAAAGTCTCCTTCAAACTCTCTTCTTCGGCTCTACGTGCAATGCACAAAGAGGGTCGGCGCATTTGATTGCCAATTTGCTCCCCGATACGGATTGAGAAGGCATCGCTCCGTCAGGATCGATGTGACCTTGATCCACTCCGCCAAATAGATCACCATCTTCGCCTCACCGCTCACGACAGAAGGGGCGAGGACACGCGAATGTCGGAACTGGCCGGATCTGGTCTCGTCGCACGTGCCCGCGCCGTCGCGCCACTGATCGCGCGCGAAGCCGACGAGATCGAGCGGACGCGGCGGCTGACGCCTGTTGTCGTCGCCGCACTGATCGAGAACGGGCTCTATCGCGCGCTGCTGCCGCAGAGCCTCGACGGCACTGAAGCGTCCGTCGAAGCGTTCATGCAGGTGCTGGAAGAGATCGCGAAGGCGGACGCCTCGACCGCCTGGTGCCTCGGCCAGTGCGCGGTCTGCGCGACGATCGCGGCCTCGCTCGACCACGATACCGCCCGGGAGATCTTCAACACGCCGCCGGGCATTCTCGCCTGGGGCGCCATCGCGCATGAGGCGCGCAGCGTCGAGGGCGGCTATCGCGTCACCGCGCGCTGGGATTTCGCTTCGGGGTCGCGGCAGGCGAGCTGGCTGGGCGCGCATGTGCGCATCGTCAATGGCGACGGCACGCCGCGGACAAACGCCGACGGCTCGCCGGAGGTGCGCACCATCCTGTTTCCCGCCGCGAGTGCGACGTTGCACGACGTCTGGCAGGCGATCGGGCTCGCCGGCACCGGCACGGACTCCTATGAAGTGAACGACCTCTTCATCCCCGAGCGTTTTACAGCGTTCCGTGACGCGCCATCGACGTTGCAGGAGAAAGGCCCGCTTTACAGGATCGGCACCGGCTCGACCTTCAGCCTCGGCTTTGCGGCGGTCTCGCTCGGCGTGGCGCGGGCAACGCTCGATGCCGCCGTCGCGCTGGCGCGTGGAAAGCGCCCATCGCTCGCCGCCAGCGCGATGCGCGACAACCCATCGGTCCAGGGCGTGATCGGCCGCACCGAGGGGGATTTGCGTGCGGCGCGCGCCTATCTCTACGCGACCGCGCATGCGATGTGGCGCGACCTCTGCGTAACAGGCGAATTCAGCGCGGCGCATCGCAGTGCAGTCCGCCTGGCCTCAACATGGACCATCCATCAATCAACAGGCGTGGTCGATACCGCCTATCACATGGCCGGCGCGACGGCAGTGTTCCGCAGCAATCCGTTCGAGCGCCGGTTTCGCGACATGCACGCGATCGCCCAGCAGATCCAGGCGCGGGATAGCCATTACGAGGATGTGGGGAAAGCGATTCTGGCGAGAGAGCGCTAATCGCTTCCACGCTGACGGTGCGCTCCCTCCCCGCTTGCGGGGGAAGGTTGGGGAGAGCGTCTCTCCGCAACGGGACAATCCCTCAGAGGAAAGACCCCTCACCCGCGCCTTCGGCGCGACCTCTCCCGCAAGCGGGAGAGGCGACCGGAGAGAGCGGCGAGCCCCTTACGTTGGGGAGACACTTGCGAAACAGGAAGATATGGCTGCGAAGGAGCGCGATGCTCACGCCACCAGTGCCGCGTCCTCTCCGTCAATTCCCCGCTGTGCCGCGAGCAGGCCGATGATCTCCGCATTCGGCCGGGCCTTGCTGAACAGGAAGCCCTGGCCCTCGTCGCACCCCTCGGCGCGGAGGCCGCTGAGCTCCGCTTCGGTCTCGACGCCTTCGGCGGTGATGGTGACGCCCAGGCCTTTGCCGAGGCTGACGATGGAGCGGATGATCGCTTGCGCTTCGCGGTTGGCGCCGAGGTCGCGCACGAAAGACTGGTCGATCTTGATCTTGTCGAAGGGGAAGCTGCGCAAATAGCTGAGGCTGGAATAGCCGGTGCCGAAATCGTCCATGCAGATGCGTATCCCGAGCGCGCGCAGCGCATGCAGCGTCGCCAGGACCTGGGCGCTCTTTTCCAAGAGCAGTGTCTCGGTGATCTCGAGCTCGAGCCGCCGCGGCGGCAGGCCGGAATGCTTCAAGGCGTCGGTGACGATCGAGAGCAGATTGCCGCTGCGGAACTGGAGCGGCGACAGGTTGACGGCGATTCGGACATCGTCCGGCCAGGCCGCGGCATCCAGGCAGGCCCGGCGCAGCATCAGCCTGCCGAGCGGGTTGATGAGGCCGGTTTCCTCGGCGACCGGAATGAACTCGGCCGGCGAGATCATGCCGCGCTCCGCATGCGGCCAGCGCACCAGCGCTTCGAAGCCGGTGATGCGGCCGCTCTGGAGGTCGATCAGCGGCTGATAATACGGGCGGAGCACGTCGTTCTGGATCGCGTCGCGCAGCTCGACCTCGATCTTGCGGCGGCTCTGCGCTTTTGCATCCAGCGCGGCCTCGAAGAAGGCGAAGCTGCCGCGCGCGTCCAGCTTGGCGCGTGACAGCGCCATTCCGGCGCTCTTGAGCAGCTTCTCGGACTCATCGCCGTCGCCGGGCGCCATGGCAATTCCAATGGAGGCGCCGATCACCACGGAATGGCCATCGAGCAAATGGGGATCGGCGATGGCTTCCAGGAGCCGCTTGGCCAGCATCACCGCGTCCTCGGGACGCGCCAGTCCGCTCTGCAGAACCGCGAACTCGTCCGAATTCAGCCGCGCCAGCGCGTCTTCCTCACGCAAGGTGGAGCGCAGCCGCTTGGCGACACCGCGCAGCAGCTTGTCGCCGACGGCGTGTCCCAGCGTGTCGTTGACCGACTTGAAACTGTCGAGCCCGAGGATGAGCAGCGCCGCCTTGTCGGAGCTGCGCCGCGCATGCAGCAGCATCTCGTCCATCTGCTGGCGCAAGAGATTGCGGTTGGGCAGGCCGGTCAGCCCGTCATGCTGGGCCATGAAGGCGAGCCGCGCCTCGGCGCGCTTGCGCTCGGTGATGTCCATGAGGGCGAGCAGCACCGCGGGCCGCTCGGCATAGGTCAGTTCGCGCGAATAGATCGCAAGATCGATCAGCGCGCCGTCGGCCTTGACGTGCTTCCAGGTGCGCCCGGCCTGCTCCTCGCTCGAGCGATCGGCGGTCCAGGGCGGCTCGCTGTCGAAAGCCTGCAAGGCGCGGATCTTCAGCTGCTCGAACTCGGCGCGGCTGTAGCCGTAATGCGCGACCGCGGCGTCGTTGACGCCGAGGATGCGCTCGTCGTCCAGCGCGCAGACGATCATGGGCACGGGATTGCCGTCGAATAGCAGGCGAAACGAGGCCTCGCGCTGCTTCAATTCGGTGATGTCGACGCGCAGGCCGACGACTCCGCCGTCATCGGTCAGCCGCTCGTCGATCAGGATGACGCGGCCGTCCGACAGCTTCTGCTCGTGGCGGGCGGCGGGTTGATAGAGCTTTTGCAGCCGCTCGGCGATCCACTCGTCTTCGTGGCCGATGGCCTCGGGATAGTCACCGCGCGCGACACCGACGCGCAGCGTGTCTTCGAGACGCGCGCCTTCCGCGAACAGATCGGCGGTCTTGCGGTAGATCTCGGCGTATTTCTTGTTCCAGAGCACGTAGCGGCCGTCGGCATCGAGAAACACGATGCCCTGCGGCAGGATGTCGATGGCCTGGCGCAGGCGCTCATGGGATTTGCGCGCTTCCGCGATCGCGGCTTCCGCCTCGGCGCGGCTGCGCAGGACCTCGTCGCGGTCCGAACTGGCTTGCGACGCGCGCGCCTGGCGCGGCTTGCGTGGCGATTCGCCGGCCCGGGCAAGCACACGTCCGTTTCGTTTTCTTGGTTTTCGAGACCCCAAACCCAACTTCCACTCGTCCGCTCGCGCCCGCCGGACGCAAGTTTTGGGGCAAGTGTCTGAAAAAAAGGTAATCTTGGGTCGGCGCGCCCACCAGGGCAGCGTCTTGCGAACACCGAGAGCCTCTCTCACCTGCCTGTTTGCGAGGCCAAGCGGGCGTAGTGGCGCGACAGACCTGCGGCCTCGTCACAATCGGGGAGAGAGCGTGGCGCAAAAACGTGCCCTTCCCATGAATCAATTCCGCCGGCGCGTCGGATTGCATACGGGATCGATCCGAACCTCGTTCCGCGCTCGAATTTTGGTCAATGCAGGACACGGTTATCGGGCCGTTAAAAATCGGGCTGGCCGAAGACGCCGCGAGTTGGCGGCTCGGCGAAAGCCCCATTCTTAACCCCGGCGCGGTGTTGGGTTATAAGAGAATCAGTATGAGCCCCCGCCACATCGCCCCTCTCCTGCTCGTCATGACGTTCCTGGCCGCCGGCGGCGCGCTGGCCCAGGACAAGGGCAGCGTCAATCCGAAGCCGCTGCCGCCGCTCGCCAATCCCAACGACCCCGATATCGCCGCCAAGGAGCTGTTCGCGCGCAAGCTGGTGCCGTCGAAGGGACCGGCCCGCGTCATCGGCTCCTACACCAAGGGCTGCATCGGCGGGGCGGATCAGATGCCGGTCAACGGCGGCCATTGGCAGGTGATGCGACTGTCGCGCAATCGCAGCTATGGCCACCCCGACATGATCGCGCTGATCAAGCGCCTCGCGGCCAGGGCGCACAAGGATGCCGGCTGGCCGGGCATACTGGTCGGCGACATCGCCCAGCCGCGCGGCGGCCCGGCGCTATCAGGCCATGCCAGCCATCAGATCGGCCTCGACGCCGACATCTGGCTGACGCCGATGCCGGACCGCCGCCTCTCGCGCGAGGAGCGCGAAGACATGTCGGCGGTGATGATGGTACGGCCCGACCGACTCGACGTCGATCCAAGAGTGTTCACGCCTGGCCATGTGCTGGTGCTGCGCGATGCGGCGCGGGAGCCGGCGGTGCAGCGCATTTTCGTCAACGCCGCGATCAAGAAGGCGCTGTGCCGTGAGGCCAAGGGCGACCGCGCGTGGCTGTCGAAGATCCGTCCCTGGTGGGGCCACGACTACCACTTCCACATCCGCATGCATTGCCCGGCGGGTGCCGGCGAATGCGAGGGCCAGCCGTCGCAGGCCGAGGACGAAGGCTGCAAACCCGCCGATCTCGCCTATTGGTTCTCGGACGCCGTACTGCACCCCAAGCCGCCGCCGGAGCCGCCAAAACCGAAGCCGCCGATGACGCTGGCGCAGATGCCGGCGGCCTGCAAGGCGGTGCTCAATGCAGTGGATGTCAAGCCCTAGGGTGTTCATGGAGGGCAAGCTGTCGCTTCACTCGCCCCTGTCGTCCAGGGGCCCGAAGCGAACCCGGACCCACAGGGAGTGGTTGTGACGCGAAACTGGTGACTTCGAGTCTTCGCCAAATTGATGGCTGTGGCCATGGATCCCGGGCTCGCGCTGCGCGCGCCCCGGGATGACGGACCAGGTTTGACCTCGCGGCCCGGCCTGCTATCTTCGCCGGCAGCGATATCCCTGCCGGCCGTAAGCCGCAGCCGGGCCCCGTGGAACAGCGCTTCCGCCCGTCGCGACCTGACCCGCCAACGCCAGATCTGCGCGTGAGCTCGCACGGAGCGCTCCTCATGATTCGTATTGCCGGACTTGTCGCTGCCTTCGTCGTCCTCGCAGGCGCGAACCTTTCGCCTGCCGCTGCGCAGGACAGGAGCATCACCGTGTTCGCCGCGGCGTCGATGAAGAACGCGCTCGACGAGATCAACGCGGCCTACACCGCCAGAACCGGCGTCAAATTCTCGGTCAGCTATGCCGCAAGCTCGGTGCTGGCGAGGCAGATCGAGCAGGGCGCACCAGCCGACGTGTTCGTTTCTGCCGACACCGACTGGATGGACTACGCGATCGCCAAGAAGACCATCAATGCGCCGTCCCGAGTCAATCTGCTCGGCAACAGCATCGTGCTGATCGCGCCGAAGGCGTCGGGGATCGACAATGTGACGATTACGCAAGGCTTCGACCTTGCAAAGCTCGCCGGCGACGGCAGGATCGCGACCGGCGACGTCAAGTCGGTGCCGGTGGGCAAATATGCCAAGGCGGCGCTCGAGAAGTTGGGGGCCTGGCAGGCGACTGAAGCGAAATTCGCGATGGCCGAGAGCGTGCGCGCGGCGCTGACACTGGTGGCGCGCGGCGAGGCCAATCTCGGCATCGTCTATGCCACCGACGCCAAGGTCGAGCCCGGTGTCAAGATCGTCGGCACCTTCCCGGCGGATTCGCATCCGCCGATCGTCTATCCCGTCGCCGCGACCACGACCGCGAAGGACGGGACCTCCGACTATCTCGCCTTCCTGCGCTCCTCGGCCGCCAAAACCATCCTGGAAAAAAACGGCTTCAGGTTCCTGATCAGCCCCGCGACGTGATATCTCCGCATTGATGTCCGAGATTTCTCCCACCGAATGGACCGCGATCCTGCTCTCGCTCAGGGTCGCGATCATCGCAACGCTGGTGGCGACGCCATTCGGCATCGCGCTGGCGTGGCTGCTGGCGCGGCGCGATTTCTGGGGCAAGTCGCTGCTCGATGCGATCGTGCATCTGCCGCTGGTGCTGCCGCCTGTCGTCACCGGCTATCTGCTGCTGTTGACGTTCGGCCGCCGCGGCCTGGTCGGCGGCTTCCTCGCCGACCATCTCGGCATCGTGTTCTCGTTCCGCTGGACCGGCGCGGCGCTGGCCTGCGGGGTGATGGCGTTTCCGCTCCTGGTGCGCCCGATGCGGCTGTCGATCGAGGCAATCGACCGCCGGCTCGAGCAGGCCGCCGAGACGTTAGGGGCCGCGCCCTGGAAAGTATTCTTCACGGTGACACTGCCGCTGGCGCTGCCCGGCGTGCTCGCCGGCATGGTGCTCGGCTTTGCCAAGGCGATCGGCGAGTTCGGCGCGACCATCACCTTCGTCTCCAACATTCCCGGCGAGACCCAGACGATTTCCTCCGCGATCTACTCGCTGATCCAGACGCCGGACGGGGACGCCGCCGCGGGCCGGCTCGTGATCGTCTCGATCGTGCTGGCATTGGGCGCGCTGATCGCGGCCGAATGGTTCGCACGCCGCGCCACCGCGCGATTGCACGGGAACTGATCATGCTGCGGGTCGACATCGAAAAGCAGCTCGGCGAGTTCTCGCTGTCCGCGACCTTCACCAGCGAAGGCCGCGTCATCGGCCTGTTCGGCGCCTCCGGCGCCGGCAAGACCTCGCTGGTGAACATGATCGCAGGGCTGCTGCGGCCCGACCGCGGCAGCATCGTCATCGACGGCGAGACCGTCGACGACACCGCTTCCGGCATCCATGTCCCGACCTGGCGCCGCCGCATCGGCTATGTCTTTCAGGACGCGCGGCTGTTCCCGCATCTCACCGTCGCGCAGAATCTCGATTACGGCCGGCGCATGAACGGCCTCGCGCCCGATCCTGCTCAGCACACGCGCGTCATCGACCTGCTCGATATCGGCGCTCTGCAGGGTCGCCGCCCCGGAAAGCTCTCCGGCGGCGAGCGGCAGCGCGTCGCGCTTGGCCGCGCGCTGCTATCGAAGCCGCGACTCCTGCTGCTCGACGAGCCGCTCGGCGCGCTCGACGAGGGCCGCAAGCTCGAGATCCTGCCCTATCTGGTGCGACTGCGCGACGAGGCCAATGTGCCGATGGTCTATGTCAGCCACGACGCCGCCGAGCTGCGCCAGCTCGCGACGCAGATCGTGATGCTGAAGCAGGGCCGCGTGACGAGCCTTGGCGGGGTGAAGGTGCTGGCGTGAGGGGCATGCGGGCCCGTTTGGCCTGCTTTCGCTTCACCACCAATGTCATGCCCGGCTAAGGCGATGGTGAGTGCTATACTCCCGCAACCGACGCCCACACATCGGCAAGCTTCTTCCGCAGCGCCTTCGCCCGCGTCAGCGGCGGCGGGGTCTCGTCCTCTTCCGGCAGGCGCAGGCCGACGACGCTGACGCGGCCACCGGAGATCGAGCGCGCGACCAGCACGATCTCGTCGAGCGCGAGCTCGGCGCCCTCCTTCGGCGCATGGTCGAGATGGATGTCGAAATAGTCGGCGAGCGTGAGCTTGCTCTCGTCCTCGCTCACCTTCACGCCGTAGATCTCGGCGAGCTCGGCGAGCGTGTGCTCGCCGGAGACCATGAAGTCGCCGAGCAAATGCGGATCCGGCGCCGAGCTCGACTGCATGTCGACGAAGAAGCGGTCCAGCGACTCGGCCTTTTCCGGCGGCGCCAGCAGGTAGATGTAGTCACCGGGCGCGATCGGATCGGCTTCCGTCGGCGTCAGGATGTGCTCGTTGCGGATGACCAGTGTCGGCTTGGACCATGACGGGATCAGGCCGCGGCGAAAATACAGGCTCTTGGGCCGCACCGGATAGCCGACCAACTGCTGTTCGAGCTGGCCGGGCAGATCCAGCTCGACACGCCGCGGGCCGCGCTCGGCGCGCGGCAGCGCCACGTGCAGCTTGCGCGCGGCCGGCGCCAGGGTCCAGCCCTGCAGGAGCAGCGAGATGATCACGACGACGAAGGCGACGTCGAAATAGAGATAGGCCTTGGACAGGCCGACCAGCATCGGGATCGAGGCCAGGAAGATCGCCACGGCGCCGCGCAGGCCGGTCCAGGCGATGAAGATCTTTTCGCGCCAGTTGAAGCGGAACGGCGCCAGGCACACGAAGACCGCGATCGGCCGCGCCACCAGCATCAGCACCAGCGCGACGGCGACCGCCGGCAGCACGCTGGTGCCGAGCCGGCTCGGCGAGACCAGCAGGCCGAGCAGCACGAACATCACGATCTGCGCCAGCCAGGTCGCGGCATCGAGGAAGGCCACGACGGAGTTATGTGCGCGCGTCGGCCGGTTGCCGATGATGATGCCGGCGAGATAGACCGCGAGGAAGCCGGAGGCATGCATCATCTGCGAGCCGCCGAAGATCACCAGCGCGCCCGTGGTCACGAACGGTGCATGCAGGCCCTGCGGCAGCGCCACCTTGTTGAGCGCGATGACGACGAGGCGACCGCCGATGACGCCGACGATGGCGCCCAGCACAGCCTCCTGGATGAACTCCATCAGCACATGGCCGGGCGAGCTCGAGCCGACCGAGATGTACTCGACCAGCATCAAGGTGAGAAAGATCGCGAAGGGGTCGTTGGTGCCGGATTCCACCTCCAGCGTCGCGCCGACACGCGGGCGCAGCCGCAGGCCCTGCGTGTGCACCAGTAGGAACACGGCCGCCGCGTCGGTCGAGGCCACCACGGCACCGACCAGCAGCGACTCCGTCCAGTTGAGATCGAGCGCGAATTTGGCGAACGGCGCCGTGATCAGCGCGGTCAGGAGCACGCCGATCGTCGCAAGCACCATGGACGGCGCCAGCACGGTGCGGATGCTGGCAAAGCGCGTCCTGAGGCCGCCGTCGAACAGGATCAGGGCAAGCGCCACCGAGCCGACCAGATAGGTGGTGCGGACGTCGTCGAACTGGAGCTGGCCGGGACCGGAATCCCCGGCGAGCATGCCGACCGCAAGGAAGACCAGCAGCAGGGGCGCGCCGAAGCGGAGTGCCAGAAGGCTCGACAGGATGCCGGCCATGACGAGCACGGCACCGAGCAATATGGCGAGGCTGACGGAGTCGAGAGAGGCCATCCACCTTCCGGGTCAAAACAGCTGGAATGGCATCCTTATCGTCGGGGGACTCGCGCGCCAACCCATTTTCGTTCCTCGCGGCAATCTGCCCGCACTTTACGGCCTTAACGTACATCACATGCCGGTGTATCGATGGCCCGGCCGCGCCCTTTGTGGGATTCTGCGGCTCCCTCGAATCAATTCCTTCCGCAGCTTGCCGACGAGACCGATGGACATGGACCTCAAGGACTTCATGGAGTTCGTGCAGACCACCGCGCGCAGCGTCGGGGCGGAAATCTCCTCGCCCTGGTTCTACCTGCAATTCGGCCTCATTCTGGCCGCGGCCGGCATCGCCTATGCCGCCGAGACCGCCGTCCGCAGCCGGATCGACATGACCTCGCTGGCGATGCGCTGGCCGCTGCCGCTCCGGCACTTCGCCAGGGTGATGGTCTCCAGCGCCTCGACGGCGGTGTTCACCCTGCTCGTGATCATCTCCCGCGTGGTGATGTACCACGCGACCTGGCCGAGCCGCTCCTATCTCCTGATGGTCGCCGCCAAGCTCGGACTGGCCTGGCTCGCGATCCGGCTCGTGACCTCGGTGCTGCGCAATGCCTTCATCGTCAAGCTGGTGTCGATCACGGCTTGGTTTCTCGCAGCGCTCTCGATCCTCGGCCAGCTCGATACGACGGTCGACCTGCTCGATTCCTACGCGATCGTGCTCGGCGGCCTCAGGCTGACCCCGCTGCTGGCGCTCAAGGCCGGCGCGCTCCTCCTCATCGCGCTCTGGGCCACCAACATCGCGAGCAATTTCGCCGAGAGCCGGATCAACGCGACCACCGATCTGACGCCATCGGTGCAGGTGCTGCTGGTCAAGATCATCCGGATCGGGCTGCTTGCGGTCGCGATCGTGATCGCGCTCGGCGCGGTCGGCATCGATCTTTCGGCGCTCGCGGTGTTCTCCGGCGCGGTCGGCGTCGGCATCGGTATCGGCCTGCAGAAGATCGTGGCCAACTTCATCTCGGGCATCATCCTGCTTGCCGACAAGTCGGTGAAGCCCGGCGACCTCGTCACCATCGGCGACAATACCGGCCGCATCAGCGCGATGAAGACGCGTTATATTTCGGTCGCCGCCGGAGACGGCCGCGAGTTCCTGGTGCCGAACGAGGATCTGGTGACGCAAAAGGTCGTCAACTGGACCTATACCGACAAGAACACGCTGGTGAAGATCGCCTTCGGCACCAATTACGACGCCGATCCCCGTCTGGTCTGCACGCTCGCCGCGGAGACCGCCGCCGCCCATCCGCGCGCGCAGAAGGGCAAGCCGCCGACCTGCATCCTGACCGAGTTCGCGGAAGCCGGGATGAAATTCTCGCTGACCTTCTGGATCGCCGATCCCGACGGCATGGACAAGGTCAAGAGCGACGTGATGCTGGGGCTGTGGGACGCCTTCAAGCACGAGGGCATCCGGGTTCCCTACCCCGTCCGCGAAATCCGCATCCGCAGCGGCGCGCTGCCGGTGGAAAGCACCGTGGAAGTCCCGAATTAGGCCCGCTTTCGGGTGCAAAGAGCCGGTAAGGTTCTCGTTTTCTTCACGCGAGCCGGCGGCCACTTCGCTCGAAAACGCTCTGCCTTCGCTTGCATGAAGGCCCGCAATCATTAAATTGGGGCCTGAAATCAAGCCTTTCCGCCGATATCTGGACAGCCCCGGAAGACCGCACAAGCATGAGCTACGTCGAAGCCACCGATACCTCCCTGCGCAAGACCGGACAGATCAAGCTGCATGGACCGAGCGCCTTTGCCGGCATGCGCAAGGCGGGCGCGCTGGTGGCCAAGTGCCTGGACGAGCTCACCGACATCGTCGGGCCCGGCGTGCCGACCGAGCGCATCGACCAGTTCGTCCGCGACTTCGCCTTCAGCAACAATGCCTATCCGGCGACGCTGATGTATCGCGGCTACCGCTATTCGACCTGCACCTCGCTCAACCACGTGGTCTGCCACGGCATGCCCGGCGACCGTCCGCTGAAGGAAGGCGACATCGTCAACATCGACGTCACCTTCATCGTCGACGGCTGGTACGGCGATTCCAGCCGGATGTATGCGATCGGCCCGATCGCGCGCAAGGCGGAGCGGCTGATCGAGGTGACCTATGAAGCGATGATGCGCGGCATCGCCGCGGTGAAGCCCGGCGCCACCACCGGCGATATCGGTCACGCCATCCAGAGCTTCGTCGAGCCGCAGGGCATGAGCGTGGTGCGCGATTTCTGCGGCCATGGCTTGGGCCGCATGTTCCACGACGAGCCGAACATCATCCATATCGGCCGCCCCGGCGAAGGCGTGCAGCTCAAGCCCGGCATGTTCTTCACCATCGAGCCGATGATCAATCTCGGCAAGCCGCATGTGAAGATCCTCTCCGACGGCTGGACCGCGGTGACCCGCGACCGCTCGCTGTCGGCGCAGTTCGAGCACTCGGTCGGCGTGACGGCCACGGGCGTCGAGATCTTCACGCTGTCGGAGCGGCACGGCGAGAAGCAGATCGGGTGAGTCTCTCAGGGACATCGGCTTCGCCTGAAGCCGATTGCCGCCGCAATTGACGGTTGCAAAAGCGCCGGTCCCCGGCAATGCTGGCTCCCGATGCCCGCCAAGACCAACCACGACAAGAGCAAGACTGAGGACGCGCCGCACTATCACGGCCATCGCGAGCGGCTGCGCGAGCGCTTCTACAGCGCGGGGGCGGATGCACTGAGCGACTACGAGCTGCTGGAGATGGCGCTGTTTCCGGCGCTGCCGCGGCGCGACACCAAGCCGCTCGCCAAGCTGCTGATCAAGACCTTCGGCTCCTTCGCCGAGGCCGTGCATGCGCCGGTGGCGCGCTTGCGCGAGGTCGACGGCATCGGCGAGTCCGCGGTCAACCAGCTCAAGCTGATTGCCGCCGCGGCGCACCGCGTTGCCAAGGGCGAGGTCAACAGCCGCAACGCGCTGTCGTCCTGGAACGAGGTGATCGCCTATTGCCGTACCAGCATGGCATTCGCCGACAAGGAGCAGTTTCGCCTGCTCTTCCTCGACAAGCGCAACCAGCTCATTGCCGACGAGGTGCAGCAGACCGGCACCGTCGACCACACTCCGGTCTATCCGCGCGAGGTGATCAAGCGCGCGCTGGAATTATCCGCGACCGCGCTGATCCTCGTGCATAACCACCCCTCCGGCGACCCCTCGCCGTCGCAGGCCGACATCCAGATGACGAAAGCGATCATCGACATCGCAAAGCCGCTGGGAATTGCCGTGCACGATCACATCATCGTCGGCAAAGGCGGGCACGCCAGCCTGCGCGGGATGCGGTTGATCTAGATGAGATCAGAACACCTGCTTGGCGACTTTCAAATGCTCTTCAGCGGCCCTGAATCCGCTGAATGCCTTGAGCGTCAAGGCGGTCGGTTGCGGCTTCCATTCGGCAACGAGTTTCTCGGCCTTCTCAAGCTCCGGCTTGGCCAACGTGGAAGCCATCTCGTTCACGTTCTTGGGCGGCGCCACCTTCGAGAGCTTGAAATAGGCGTACGACAGGGACAGATCCCTCGGCGCTCCCTTTCCCGCTGAATAGGCACGGGCCAGGCTGAAGAGGGCTTCGGGAAGCCCCTGATCGCCAGCCATCTTCCACCATTTCAGCGCTTCTTCTGAATTGCCTTGTCGGTCATAGATGAGCGCGACGTCGTGCTGGGCCCGGGCATAGCCGGCCTTGGCGGAGACGAGCTTGTATTTCAGCGCTTGATCCGAGTCGGTTGCGACGACGCCCGCGCCCTGGCCGTCATAGTAGCAACCGAGCTTGTAGGCGCCGAGCGGGTGGTCGGCCGCGGCCGATTTCTGAAACCATTCGAAGGCCTGGCTGCGGTCCTGCGGCGTGCCGATGCCGTTATTGTGCATCATGCCGACATGATATTGCGCCTCGGCATCTCCGCGATTGGCCAAGGCCACCATCGCATTGAAGGTGCGGGTGTCGTTCGCGTTGGCGGGCATCGCGAAAACGAGAAGGCAGGCGAACGCAAGGGCGACGAATCTCATATCAAGAGCCCGATCCGGTCTGACCATTGTATCTTGGTCACCAGTGCGTAAGAAAAGTTCAAATCTGGCAGAACTCGAGACAATCGGCGAATTCGGCGGCGGGGCCACAAGCCGGGCGCATCAACGGTTGATTGCGCCGACAAATTGGCACACGCAGTGTCGCGACAAGCGAGTGCCGTCAGCTCAAGGCTTGACCCAGCGCAGCACCGCCTCGGAGGTGTCGGCCGGCGTGGTGTTGAAGCATATCGCGGCCTCGGGTGCCAGGCGGTGGACGAGGTTGAGCACCTTCTCGAACAGCAGCAATCGCTCCTTCGGCTCGCGCAGGCCCGCACCGATCACGATGCAGTCGAATCGCTCATCGCGCAGCGCCGCCGTCACGGCGGCCTCGGCGGCCGCATCGAGATCGATCAGGCAGCTCGTGACCTCGAAGCCGAGGCCGCGCAAGCGCAACAGCTGCGCCTCGATGTAGCTGCGGACATGTTCGGGCGTGAGTTGCGGGAATGCGGAATAATCCGCATTGCCGGGTTCGATGCCGATGGCGAGGATGCGCTTGGCCATGCCGGATCTCCCAACGGAACCACCTCTTCCGTCAACGAGATGCCCGGGCTGCGGGTTCCGTTTCGCGTAGCATCATGCGGCGGCGCGGAATGCTGGACCGCCTATTGCCGCAGCAAGATCAGGGAATCGGCGGTGTCGGGGACGCGCCGCCACTGCGCGTTGTCGTCGGCCTCGAACTGCCAGGCGTCGCCTGATTTCGACATCAGGATGATCTGGCCGCGCTCGAGCCGCCATTGCGTCGGATTGAACTGCGCGATGGCCGCGTCGCATCTCGGCTTGAGGAAGACCTGGAAATTGTCCGGCCCCGCCTCGGTGTTGGTCAGCGTCAGCCCGCACAGTGGTTGGCCGTTGCCGCGCACCATCGACCAATCACCGATCATCTGGTCCATCGACTTGGCCATGGCACGCGCGGCGGCGAGGTCTTGCAGGATGTAAACGCCCTCGCCCTGGCGCAAGCCTTCGAAGATGCCGGCCTCGACCTCGGTGAAGTCGATCACGGCCTCACCGGTGGCGTCCTGCAAGCGGACGATGTCGAGCCCCCTGACGTTCCAGGAGGCGATGTCCTTGGTGAAGGGCAGCGCGGTCTTGCAGGCCGGTTCGAGCTCCAGCTTGAAGCCCTGTCCCGCGGCATCGCCCTTGAGGGTGACGACGCAGGTCTTGCTGCGCTCGGTGGTCGAGAGCTCCCATTGCCCAGGCATCGATTTCTTCAGGGCCGCCGCATCCTGCGCATGCACATGGCCGATCGCGGCCAAGCAGGCCGCGACGGCGAATGCAACGACCCGAAGAGCTGTCATCAGCGCCCCTTGAATGGCGTTTCGGCAACCGGCGTCAACGGCGCCTTGCCTGAGAACCATGACTTGAGGTTGTCGACCACGAGCTGGTCCATGGCGTTGCGCGTCACCACCGAGGCCGAGCCGATATGCGGCAGCAGCACGACGTTCTGCATGGTCTTGAGCTCGTCCGGCACGTTCGGCTCGGCCGCGAACACGTCGAGGCCGGCGGCCAGGATGGTGCCCGATTTCAGCGCCTGGACCAGCGCCGGCTCGTCGACCACCGAACCGCGCGCGACGTTGATCAGCACGCCGCGCGGGCCGAGCGCCTTCAGCACCTCGGCGTTGATCATCTTGTTGGTAGCCGCGCCGCCGGGCACGATCACCATCAGCGTATCCACCGCCTTCGCCATCTCGATCAGATCAGGATAGTGCTTGTAGGAGACGTCCTTGGATGGGTTGCGCGAGTGATAGACCACCGGCACCAGCGAGGCATCTAACCGGCGCGCGATGGCCTGGCCGATGCGGCCCATGCCGACGATGCCGACCTTGCGATCGCGCAGCGAACCGACGCTGAGCGGATAGTTCTGCGTCTGCCACAGCCCGGAGCGGACGTAGCGGTCGGCCTTGATGAACTCGCGCAACGTGGAGATCAGAAGGCCCATCGCGACGTCGGCGACCTCCTCGGTCAGCACGTCGGGCGTGTTGGTGACGATGATGTTGTGCTCGGCCGCATATTTGGCGTCGACGTGGTCGTAACCGACGCCGAAGCTCGCCACCATCTCGATCTTGGGCAGCTGCGACAGCGACTCCTTGTCGGCGCGCACGGTGTGATAGGTCACTGCGACGCCGCGGATTTTTTCGCGGATCGCCGGCGTCAGCCGCTCGAGGTCACCGCGCGTCTCGGCCTTGTGCACGACGAAATGGTCGGAAAACCCGTTCTCGAGGATCGGCCGCACCGGCCCATAGATCAGGAGGTCGATCTTTTCGGACGAAATCGAACCGGCAGCCATCAGTTTTCCTTTCCAAGCGCGCTCTCATGCCAGCGCCGTAAAACGAGGTGCGAAACTAGCGCCAGCACCCCATAGATGACAATCCCGGCCAGCGACAACAGCAGCAGCGCTGCGAACATGCGGGGTATGTTCAATCGATAGCCCGATTCAGCGATCCGGTAGGCGAGCCCGGACCCGGCGCCTGCCGTTCCCGCCGCGATCTCCGCCACGACCGCACCGATCAGCGACAGGCCGCCGGCAATGCGCAAGCCGCCGAGAATGTGGGGCAGTGCCGCGGGGAGCTTGAGGAAACGCAGCGTTTGCCGTGGCGAGGCGCCATAGAGCTGGAACAGGCCGGCGAGGTTGCGATCGACCGAATTGAGCCCGAGCGTGGTGTTGGACAGCACCGGGAAGAAGGCGACGATGAAGGCACAGACCACGACCGCGGTCTGCTGTTCCAGGTAGATCAGGAGCAGCGGCGCGATCGCGATCACCGGCGTCACCTGCAGGACGACTGCATAGGGAAATAGCGAATACTCGACCCATTTCGACTGGTTGAACAGCAGCGCCAGCGCGATGCCACCGATGCTGGCGGCCGCAAACCCTTCGAGCGTGGTCAAAAGCGTGGTCGCGAGCGATTGTGACAGCACCGCCGAGTCCTTGATCAGCGTCAGGATGATGATTGAGGGCGCCGGCAGCACGTAGGGCGGGATCTCTCTGATGCGGACCAGCAGTTCCCAGGCGAGGAGGCCGGCGGCGAACACGATGACGGGAAGCACGAACCGCAGCGCGCGTCGCGCAGCTCGCGGTTTCGCGGTGACGGTCGCTTGCGCGTTCATAGCGTCGACTGCTCCGCATAGGACGGCGCAAGCGCGGCCGACACTTTCCGGCAATAATCGGAATAGGCGGCTGAGGTGCGAAACGCCTCGCCGCGCGGCTCGACCGTTTCAATGCGGATATCGGCCTGGATGCGGCCTGGCCGCGCCGTCATCACCACCACACGCTGCGACAGATAGACGGATTCGAACACCGAATGGGTGACGAAGATGACGGTCTTGCCAAGGCCGCGCCACAGCGCGAGCAGATCGTTGTTGAGACGGAAGCGCGTGATCTCGTCGAGCGCGGCGAACGGCTCGTCCATCAGGAGGATATCAGGGTCGGTGACGAGTGCGCGCGCCAGCGACACCCGCATCTTCATGCCGCCGGAGAGCTCGCGCGGAAAGGCATCGGCGAAATCGGCGAGCCCGACGCTGGCGAGCGCCGCGTCGGCACGCGCGCACGCCTCCGCCTTCGGAACGCGCCCAAGCCGCAACGGCAGCCGCACGTTCTCGCGCACGCTGGTCCAGGGCATCAGTGTCGGCTCCTGAAACACGAAGCCGATGCCATGACCCGGCTGCGGGACGCCCTCGCGGCGCGCCACCCGCACGATTCCGGAAGACGGCGTGCTGAGCTCTGCGATGATGCGGAGCACCGTCGACTTGCCGCAACCGGACGGCCCCAGCAGCGAGATGAACTCGCCCTTGCGCACAGCGAGGTCGAACGGGCCGAGCGCCATGACGCCATTGTCATAGGTCTTCGTCACGCCGCGCAGGCTGACGGCGAGCGCCGTCAGGCTGGCCTCGACGGCGGACGACGTCGAGCGCTCTACCATTGATCGCAAGCTGCCGTTCGGCGCCGCGGGTCGACCACCTCGCCCCAATGGGGAGAGGTGAGCGATGCCGCCCCACCCTGGTCCGGTCTCAGCATCGGCTACGGCTTGCTCGGGCGCAGCTCGACGCCGACGCCCTTGTTGACGAAGCGCAGTGTGTAGGATTTGCGAAAGTCGAGATCCGCCTTCACGACGCCGGCCTTGACCATCTTGTTGAAGAAGGACGTGTAGCGCTCGTCGCTCATCGCGCCGATGCCGTTCTTCAAGCTGTCACCGGAATCGACGATGCCGTGTTCCTTCATCTTGGTGACGGAATAGGCGAGCAGATCGTCGGTCATCTCCGGATTGAGCTTCTTGATCAGGGCGTTGCCGGCGGAATTGTCGCGGTAGATGTAGTTGTACCAGCCGATCATGGAGGCATCGACGAAACGCTGGACCAGATCGGGCTTCTTCTCGACGATGTCGCGGCGGGTCTCGACTAGGGTCGAATAGGTGTTGAAGCCGTAATCGGCGAGCAGCAGCACGTTCGGCTTGAAGCCGGCGGCCTTCTCCACCGCGAAGGGCTCGGAGGTGACGTAGCCTTGCATGGCGCTCTTGGGATTGGCGATGAACGGCTGCGGATTGAAATTATAGGGACGGACGTTCTTCTCGCTGAAGCCATATTCGGATTTCAGCCATTGGAAGTAGCTGGTCATGCCTTCCTTGGAGACGAACAGCGTCAGCGGCTTGAGGTCCTCGATCTTGCCGACCTTGACGTCGGGCTGCGTCAGCATCACCTGCGGGTCCTTCTGGAAGATCGCGGCGATGGTGATGACGGGGACGTTGTTGGCGACCGCGTCGAACGACATCAGCGTGTTCGCGGCCATGAAGAAATCGATCTTGCCGGCGATCAGGAGCATCCGGTTGTTCTCGTTGGGACCGCCCGGGATGATGGTGACGTCGAGCCCGTATTTCTTGTAGGTGCCGTCGGCGACCGCCTGGAAGAAGCCGCCATGCTCGGCCTCGGCGACCCAGTTGGTGCCGAAGGTGACCTTGTCCAGCATCTCGGCACGCGCCGGGACGCCGCAGACGAAAGCGGCCATCAGGCCCGCCGTGAGCACTCGCCGCAGATGAAAGGGGGTCATAATGGCACTCCGTCGACCGCTTCCGGCCAATCGCGTCTGGCTCATGAGAACACAACGCGATAAAACCGCATGACATTCACGGGGACGCGAACCCAGCGGGTCCGCATCCCCTCATAACCCAAATTACGTTACAAATTCGGGCAAAGAAACCTTGATGACGCCATCCCGCGACTGGACCGACATTCGCTGGGCCGATGCGCCCCCTGCGGAGATGTCCCGCTGGATCGCGGTGCTGCCGCTGGCGGCGACCGAGCAGCACGGCCCGCATCTGCCTGTCACAACCGACGTGCTGATCGCGGATGCGTATCTGGCGCGGGTGCGTGAGCTGTTGCCCGAGAGCATTCCAGCGACGTTCCTTCCCGTTGAGCCGGTCGGGATTTCCACCGAGCATATCGATTATCCCGGCACGCAGACGTTGCCGACCGACGTCGCGCTGAAGCGATGGACTGATATCGGCGAGGATGTCGCGCGACGCGGCGTGAAGAAGCTCGTCATCATCACCAGCCATGGCGGCAACAGCGCGGCAATGATGTTGATCGCGCAGGATTTGCGCGCGCATCAAAAACTGTTCGTCGTGACGACGTCCTGGTCGCGGCTGTCGGGCGCCGACAAATTGTTCCCGGCCGACGAAGTGCGGCACGGCATTCATGGCGGCGCCATCGAGACCTCGATCATGCTGGCGCGCTATCCCGATCAGGTGCGCAAAGATGCCATCGCGGATTTTCCCGCGAGCAGCATCGCGATGGAAAGGCAGTATCGCTGGCTGTCGACGCAGCGGCCTGCACCGTTCGCCTGGCAGGCGCAGGATCTGAACGCCAGCGGCGCGATCGGCAACGCGACGCTTGCCGTCGCGGAAAAGGGCGAGCGGTTGATCGATCAGGGTGCGAGCGCCTTCTGCGAGCTCCTCACCGAAGTCGATAACTTCGACGTGAACAGGCTCGTCAAGGGCCCGCTCGGCTAACTCATATCCGCCTGGAATTGCTCGGGAAAGTTCTTCTTTCCGGGAGCGGATTTGCCGCGTTCGAACCGGACGCGAGCAGCCTCCGTCAAACTGGTCACGCGGGCCACAACGGACCGCCTCAACCCCGGATGGAGTTTCACATGTCGATCAAGACCAAGATTGCCGCTATCGCTCTCGCTGCCCTCGCCGTGACCGGCAGCATCGCGTCCACCACGTCCTCGGCCGAAGCCAAGCAGCCCGGTTGGGTCTTTGGTGTCGGTGCCGGCATCGCCACCGCCGCCGTCGTCGGCTCCGCGATCGCCGCCACGAACGACCCCTATTATCACGGTTATCACCGCTGCGGCTGGGTCGCCCAGTACAACGCCTTCGGCCAGTACGTCGGCCGCGTTCGTACCTGCTACTGATTTGGGTAGCTGAGGCCGATCTTACGTGGATCCTGCGTCCGACACGGGCGCCTCATCCACCCCGTGTCGTGCCCCCGACCCCGCCCGGCTGTCCCCCCGGGCGGGGTCATCCATTTGAGCCCCCTGCGCATTTGTTGCAGCCGTGTCACACAGCGGTGCCAACCATCTTCCACGGCAACTCGCGCCAATTGCAATTGCGACTTAGTCGCAATAAGCTTCGCAGCAGGCACAGGACTTGGAAGATGTCGCGCCGGACCGAGAGATCTCGTCTGGCCGCGTGAGCAACCGGAACCTGATGACAGGGTCGTCGCGAATCGGCAGTGATGCCGGTTGTGCGGGTGGACATATTGGTGTTTTGGGGGCGTGCGTTTTGACGTTGAGAGGTCACAGACAGCGGTGCTTGCTGACCGTCGCGGCGATTGCCACTGGCGTACTGGCTTTGCCCGCCACAGGCACCGCGGCCGATCTTCCGTTGAAGGCCCCGGCGCTGAGAGCGGTCTACGACTGGACCGGGTTCTATGTCGGCGGTCATTTCGGCTATGGCGACGCAAGCTTCGGACCCGGCACCCATTCACTGCCGCTGCAAGGCGTGGTCCTGCCGCCCAGTGCCACCGGGTTCAGCGGCGGCTATCAACTCGGCTACAATCGCCAGCTCGCGAACCGTGTCGTGCTCGGCATCGAGGCGGACTCCACGTTCACCGGCGCGCGCGATGTCGTCGCGCACGAGCGCTCGCCGGCTCCGTTCAACACCACGCTCGACTATGTCGGCACCGTACGCGGCCGCATCGGCTATGCGTTCGACCGCTTCATGCCTTTCGTTACCGGCGGCTTCGCCTGGGGCCATACCCATATCAACGTCAACGACGCCGACGGCGTCTCCGAGCTGTTTCCGGTTGGAAAGTATCAGATCGGCTGGACAGCGGGACTCGGCCTGGAATTCGCCGTCAGCGGCAACTGGACCGCCAAGGCCGAGTACGACTACGTCGCGCTGTCCCGGCGAACCTACGATCTCGGCGAATTCGGTCTCGCCAACGTCAATGTCGCGCCGCGCGTTCACCTCTTCAAGCTCGGCCTCAACTACCAGTTCGGCGACACGCCCTGGATGGCGCCGGTCAACGGCAGGACGAAACTGCCGGAGTCCGGCGACTGGAACGTCCATGCCCAGACGACCGTGCTGCCGCAAGGCTACGGGCCGATCCGCTCACCCTATGCAAGCCCGCAGAGCCTCCCCGGAGGCGGTCAGTTTCAGGCGACATGGACGACAACGGCCTTCCTGGGCGCACGGCTGTGGGACGGCGGCGAGTTCTACTTCAATCCCGAATTGGCGCAGGGTTTTGGCATCAACGGCACGCTCGGCCTTGCCGGCTTCTCCAACGGCGAGGCGCAGAAGGCCGGCGCGCCTTTCCCGAAAATCCGTGCGCAGCGCTACTATTTCAGGCAGACATTTGGTCTCGGCGGCGAGCAGGAGGAAGTGCCCGATGCTCCGAACCAGCTCGCCGGCAAGCGTGACATCGACCGCGTCACCTTGATCGTCGGCCGATTCGCCGTCGGCGACTTCTTCGACGGAAATTCCTACGCCAAGGATCCGCGCGCCGACTTCATGAACTGGGCGATGTGGGCGTCGGCCGCCTACGACTTCCCCGCCGATCTGCCCGGCTACACCCGCGGCGCGGTGGTCGAGCTCAATCGCAAGGACTGGGCAGTGCGCGCCGGCCTGTTCCAGGTCCCCGATGCGCCCAACAGCGATACACTGGTTTACAAGACCGGCGGCGCCGTCATCGAGTTCGAGGAGCGCCATTCGATCTTCGAGCAGCCCGGCAAATTGCGCGTCGGTACGTTCTACAACAGCGGCAATACCGCCAATTACCGCCAGGTGGTTGCGATCGCGGCTGCCAATCCTGCGCTCGACATCAACGACATCACGATCGCCAACCAGCGCGACCGTTCGAAATACGGCTTCTACGTCAACCTCGAGCAGCAGATCTACCAGGACGTCGGGCTGTTCGCGCGCGCAAGCTGGAACGACGGGCAGAACCAGATCCTGTCCTTCACCGACATCGACCGCAGTGTATCGGGCGGCCTGTCGATCAAGGGGAGCCATTGGGGGCGGCCGGACGATACGATCGGCATCGGCGGGGCCGTCAACGGTCTCTCCGACGCGCACCGCGATTTCCTTGCTGCCGGCGGCACCGGCCTGCTCATCGGCGACGGGCGGCTCAACTACAGCCCGGAACGCATCCTCGAAGCCTACTATGCATGGAAGCTCAATACCTGGACGACCATGACGTTCGACTACCAGTTCATCACGAACCCGGCCTATAACGCCGACCGCGGACCGGTCTCGATCTTCTCGGGCCGCCTGCACGCCGAGTTCTAGCCCCAGGGACGGGCCGCATGCGTCTGTCGATTAGGCCGCCCGGATCGCGTCCAGGAATTTTCCGACCTCGACCTTGAGACGGCTGCTCTCGCCGGACAGTGATCTCGCCGACGCGAGCACGTTGGAGGAGGCCGATCCGGTCTGGCTTGCGCCACGCTGCACGTCGACGATGCTGGCGGAGACCTGCTGGGTGCCGCGTGCCGCCTGCTGCACGTTGCGGGAAATCTCCCGCGTCGCGGCGCCCTGCTCCTCGACCGCCGCGGCGATTGCGGATGCGATCTCGGACATGCGGGAGATGGTGTCGCCGATCGACTTGATGGCGCCGACGGACTCTTCCGTCGCGGCCTGGATTCCCGAGACCTGCTGGCTGATCTCGCCGGTCGCCTTGGCGGTCTGCTCGGCGAGCGCCTTGACCTCGGAAGCGACGACCGCAAAGCCGCGTCCAGCCTCGCCGGCGCGCGCCGCCTCGATGGTGGCGTTGAGGGCAAGAAGATTGGTCTGGCCCGCGATCTGGCTGATCAGCTCGACGACGTCGCTGATCCGGCCCGCGGCCCGGGCGAGCTCGCCGACATGGTCGTTGGTCCGCCCTGCCTGCTGCACGGCTTCGCCGGCGATGCGCGCGGAGTCCTGCACCTGCCGGCTGATCTCGTCGACCGACGAGCCCATTTCCTCGGCCGCCGCGGCGACGGTCTGCACGTTGGTGGAAGCCTGTTCGGATGCGGCCGCGACGGTGGCGGTGACTTTCTCCGATTGATCGGCCGTGCTCGTCAGCGTTCCCGCGGACGATTCCAGCTCGGACGATGCCGACGACACCGTGTTGATCACGTCGCCGATCATGGCTTCGAACTCGCGCGCAATCTGGTCCATGCGCTGGCTGCGCCGGAGCTTCGCGTCGGCCTCGACGGCGGCAGCTTCGTCGGCTTCCTTCTTGGCAAGCAGTGAATCCTTGAAGTGCCGAAGCGAGCCCGTGACCTGGCCGATCTCGTCGTTGCGGCCCGTTGCGGGGATTTCGACCTCGTGCTGACCGGCGGCGAGCGTTCCGATCACGTCGGCCAGCTTCGCCAGCGGCGTCACCACGCGGCTGCGCAGCATCATGGTCACGCCGGCGAGAGTGCCGAGCAGCGCCAACACGGCGACGCCGGCGAGCGCGAGCATCGCCAGCGCACCATCGCGCGCAGCCGAGGCGCGCTCGGCCGCTTCCGCGAGCGCGGCATCGCGCACGCCGTAGAACATCTGGATCGCGGGCACGATGATCTTCGCGAGGTTGTCGGCGTCGGAGCTATACTTGCCGTCACTCCGCGCTGCGGGGATTTCCTTGTCCACGGCGATCGCGGCATTTCCAAAATAGGATTCCGTTGCCGCCTTCATCGCGGCCGCTATGCGGACCGGATTTCCGATTTGGTCGATGCCGGCCTCGATACGCTCGCGGTCGGCCTCCACGCGACCCTGCATGCGATCCATCAACGACAATTCGGCCGCCGTGAGCGGGCGGCGTGCGGACAGCGCCGGGGACAGCGTGGCAGCACGGCTGCCGGCGGACACCCGCAGATCCTGCGCGGTCCGCGCCAGGCTCAACAGTGCCGCAAGCGAGGAATCCGCATTGATGACCTTCGCTTCGAGCCGGTTCATGACAGGTTCTATATTGGCGAGGACCTCGGCAACACCGGGCAGGAAGCCCTTGATCGCGGCGCTGTCGCGTGCCGCCAGAGCAAGGCCCATTGCACGATCTGCCGACGCGGTGATCTCCTTCAGCCGCCGCGCGGCGCGGTCGAGATTTTCACTGATTGCTGCGCCGTCATCCAGCACCATGATGGCGCGCTTTGCGGCCTCGAAGCCGCCTTCGGCAGCTTTCGCGGCCTTTGCGGCGGCCTCGAGCTGAGCCTGGGTCGCAGCCGCTTCCTGGAAGATCGGGCCGATATAGGGAGCGCGAAGACTGGCGACGTGCTGGCTGGCCATCAGCGTCGCACCGAAAGCATCGACCGTCTTGATCGCGTCGGAGCGGTTCGTGAAGATGCGGGCCTGGGGTATCAGCACCTCGGCGCCGAGGATGACCGCAAAAACCGTCACCGTCAGCATCGACAGCGCAAAAAGCTTCCCAATCCGCATAAGGTCCCCCGAGTCCGTTTTCTGCAATGTCGAAAACCTAAACGCCGCCCGCTAAGACCCCGTTAAACACGGAGTCCCGTAGTTCCACGGGCGCCCGCGTGAGCTTGTTGGATCACCCCTTCCGTCACGCGGTTCCGGCAGGCTCCAATGCGACGAAACCGACGGCATTTCCGCGCCCAATACCTATATCGAGGCATGTGCCACCCATCTGGCCATACTCCCTTACCTCGGAACGCCAATGCTATCGGTCGAACTCGCCATCGTCGTCGTCCTGATCGTCATCAATGGCCTCTTGTCCATGTCCGAGCTGGCCGTGGTCTCGTCCCGCCCGGCCCGGCTGTCGCTGCTCGCCGCCAAGGGCATTCGCGGCGCGGAGCGGGCGCTGATTCTGGCGGCCGATCCCGGCAAATTCCTCTCGACGGTGCAGATCGGCATTACGCTGGTCGGTGTGCTCTCCGGCGCATTCTCGGGCGCGACGCTCGGACAACGGCTGACGCAGTGGCTGCTCGAGCTTGGCTTGTCCCCCGGCATTGCCGACATCGTCGGCGTCGGCATGGTCGTCACGCTCATCACCTACGCCACCCTGATCGTCGGCGAGCTGGTGCCGAAACAGGTGGCGCTGCGCGACCCCGAGAGCATCGCGGTGAGGGTTGCGCCGGCCATGCACGTGCTTGCGAAGGTCTCGCTGCCACTGGTGTTCCTGCTCGACGTCTCCGGCAGGCTGATCCTCACTTTGCTCGGCCGGGGCGGCAAGTCGGAAGAGAAGGTCTCGGAGGACGAGATCCATCACCTCGTCCGCGAGGCCGAGAGCGCAGGCGTGCTCGAGCCCGGTGAAAAGGAGATGATCGCCGGCGTGATGCGGCTCGGCGACCGGCCGGTCGGCGCGGTCATGACGCCGCGCACGGAGGTCGACGAGATCGACCTGAACGACGATTTGGCCGCCATCCAGGCGATCATCGCCAAGAGCCCGCACTCGCGCTTTCCCGTCTCCGATGGCGACCGCGACAAGCCGATCGGCGTGCTCCAGGCCAGGGACCTGCTGGTCGCTTATATGAACGAACGTAACCCGGACCTGCGCGCGCTCGTGCGTGAGGCGCCCGGCATCCCGGCCTCGGCCGACGCGCGCGACGTGCTGACCATCCTGAAGACTGCTCCGGTTCACATCGGCTTCGTCTACGACGAATACGGTGGCTTCGAAGGCATGGTGACGGCCGCCGACATCCTCGAGTCGATCGTCGGCGCCTTCCATTCGGAAGCGGGACCGCCGGAGCCGGCCTATGTCAGGCGCGCAGACGACTCGTTCCTGATCTCCGGCTGGATGCCGGTCGATGAATTCGGCGAGCTGCTCGGCATCGAATTGCCGCCACACCGGTACAACACGGTGGCGGGCCTGGTGCTGCAGCAGTTCAGCGCGCTGCCCGACGCCGGCGATGCCTTCGACTTCGGCGGCTGGCATATCGAGGTGATCGATCTCGATGGACGGCGCATCGACAAGATCCTGGCGAGCCGGTTGAGCGAGGTCGAGACGGGATGAGTGAGCGATAGCGCGAATGCCTACGCAGGTGTGACGGATGTTGCCGCGTCCATCTCCGCTTCGCTTGTCCGGGACGACAGTTGAGCTTGCAGCACGCGCTCGCGCCGAACAATCCTCACCCGAACCTCACCCCGATCCGCTTTTCCTTGCGCCAGGCCACGGTGCAGGACCGATGCGTTCCGTCGGCCTGGAGAAACAGGGTGAAATGATCGGGGATGCCGACCGGGCTGGTGACGTCGAGCGCGGCACCGGTGTCGGACAGGTTGCGGACGGTACAGTCGATCGCGCCGCCGCCGAACTCGATCGTTCCGGCCTTCAGCACGCGATGCCTCGCCTTGTCGCGCCGTTCGTCCATGGGCACAGCCTACACCCAAAGTTGAAGCAAACGTTAAACACAGCCCCGCTTGCGGAGAATTTCCCCGCCGGCCGGGGCGACGGTCACAGCGCCGGCTGGAACGTGTCTGCCTGTGCCATCCGCCAGGCGTCGCGGAAGCGCGGATCGTCCGTGCCTTCGAGCAGCTCGCCCGGGCGCAGCGCCGGATAGAGCTGCGCGAAGGACTGCACGTGGGTGGTCGACGTCCGTTGGCTGAAATGGATCGGGCGCAGTTGCTGCGGATGTTCGAGGCCGGCGGCGGCAATCAGCTCGGTGAGCGAATGCAGCGTCGCGTGGTGATAATTGTGCACGCGGTCGATCTTGAGCGGCACGTAGAGCGCGCGCGCGCGCGACGGGTCCTGGGTCGCGACCCCGGTCGGACAGCGGTCGGTGTGGCAGCTCAGCGACTGGATGCAGCCGAGCGAGAACATGAAGCCGCGCGCCGAGTTGCAATAGTCGGCGCCGATCGCCATCGCCCGCGCCATGTCGAAGGCGGTCGCGATCTTGCCGGAGGCGCCGACCTTGATGCGGTCGCGCGCATTGATGCCGATCAGCGCGTTGTGGACGAAATTGACGCCCTCGCGCATCGGCATGCCGAGATGGTCCATGAACTCCAGCGGCGCGGCGCCGGTGCCGCCCTCATTGCCGTCGACGACGATGAAATCGGGATAGATGCCGGTCTGAAGCATCGCCTTGCAGATCGCCAGGAATTCCCAGGTATGGCCGATGCACAGCTTGAAGCCGGCCGGCTTGCCGCCGGAAAGGCGGCGCATCTCGGCGATGAACTGCATCATGCCAACCGGCGTGGAGAAGGCGCGGTGCGAGGCGGGCGAGATGCAGTCCTCGCCCATCGCGACGCCGCGGATCTTGGAGATTTCCTCCGAGACTTTCGCGGCCGGCAGCACGCCGCCATGGCCGGGCTTGGCACCCTGGCTGACCTTCAGCTCGACCATCTTGATCTGGTCGTCGCCGGCCACGCGCGCGAACGCTTCCGGATCGAAGGTGCCGTCGAGATGGCGGCAGCCGAAATAGCCGGAGCCGATTTCCCAGATGATGTCGCCGCCCATCTCGCGATGATAGGGGCTGACGCCGCCCTCGCCGGTGTCGTGCGCGAAGCCGCCCTTCTTTGCGCCGGCATTGAGAGCACGCACGGCGTTGGCGCTGAGCGCGCCAAAGCTCATCGCGGAGATGTTGAGCACCGATGCCGAATAGGGCTTCTTGCAGTCGGGGCCGCCGATGCCGATGCGGAACTTCTCCTGTGCATGCGTCTTCGGCGAGGCCGAGTGATGCATCCACTCGTAGCCCTGGCGGTAGACGTCCTCCTGGGTGCCGAATGGACGCTTGTCGAGCTCCATCTTGGCGCGCTGATAGACCACCGCACGGGTGTCGCGCGAGAACGGCATGCCGTCCTTCTCGCTCTCGAAGAAATATTGCCGCATCTCGGGGCGGATCTCTTCGAGCAGGAAGCGGATATGCGCCGAAATCGGATAGTTGCGCAGCACCGCGTGGCTCTTCTGCAGGAGATCGCGAACGCCGAGCAGCGTCAGCGCGCCGAAGATCAGGATCGGGATCAGCAGGATGTCGAAGATCTTGCGGTCGGCGATGCCGATGCCGATCAACAGCGCGGTGACGACCGCGCAGATCGTCAGCACGATGAAGCGCGGAGAGAATGGCAGCAGCAGGGTTTCCATGATCCCCTCTTCCGCCAGCGGCAGGCGCTTGGGGGATGAGTGTTGGGAGGATACCTGCGTCTTGTCGTCGTCGGCCACGATTCCGATCCTCTCGCCAGCATGAGGCGGCACGATACGCCCGCGCCTGTCATACGGATATGACGCGGCCCTTGTTTCAGGCTAGCGAATTCGGCCGAGACAAATCAATCGGCAGGGGGGGCGGGTGCGGTGCAGCAAAGGGGTGGGACGGAAGAGACGGCCGGGCCACGGGCGCCTTAATGGGCTGCGCGAGGGCCACACTGCATCCCCAAGGGCTCAGCTATCGTCCCGGGCGAGCGTCAGCGCAGACCCGGGACCCAACGACAGGATTTTGTGATGAGAGAAAGCCGTCTCTCCGAGTCTTCGCCTAACCACGTCTCCGAGTCTTCGCCTAACCACGGCCTGTGGCTATGGGTCCCGGATCGGCGCGCGCTTGTCCGGGACGACGACTGAGGCGAAGGGCTAGCAGTCCAGTACGACGGAGAGCTTCGCGAACCGGGCTTACCGCTCGACGAAGGCCTTCTCGATCACGAAGTGGCCGGGCTTGTTGCCGCTGCCCTCGACGAAGTCGCGGCCTTCGAACATCAGCTTCAGCTCTTCCAGCATCGCCGGGCTGCCGCACATCATGACGCGGTCGGTGGCGATGTCGAGCGGGCCCTGGCCGATGTCGTTGAAGATCTGCTCGGAGCTGATGAGGTCGGTGATGCGGCCGCGATTCCTGAACGGCTCTCGGGTCACGGTCGGATAGTAGATGAGCTTGTCCGCGAGCAGCTCGCCGAACAGCTCGTCTTCGCGCAAGGACGCGACCAGCTTCTCGCCATAGGCGAGCTCCGAGACCTGGCGGCAGCCGTGCACCAGCACGATGGATTCGAACTGGTCATAGACCTCGGGGTCCTTGATCAGGCTCGCGAAGGGCGCAAGGCCCGTCCCCGTCGAGAGCAGCAACAGCCGCTTGCCGGGGATGAGATTGTCGGTGATCAGCGTGCCGGTCGCCTTGCGGCCGACGAGGATGGTGTCGCCTTCCTTGATCTTCTGCAGGCGCGAGGTCAGCGGGCCGTCCTGCACCTTGATCGAGAAGAACTCGAGCTCTTCCTCGTGGTTGGCGCTTGCCATGCTGTAGGCGCGCAGCAGCGGACGGCCGTCGACTTCGAGGCCGATCATCGCGAACTGGCCGTTCTGGAAGCGGAAGCCGGTATCGCGCGTGGCGCGGAAGCTGAACAGCGTGTCGGTCCAGTGCTGGACGGACAGAACCTTCTCTCGGTAAAACGCGCTCATGATTTTCGATATTCCGAATAATTGCGGTTTTTCGGGCAACAGCGTTGCCCGGCCCTGAAAACGGGGGCGGACACCATTGCCATGGCGGAGGATTTCGCGTGTGTGATCTACGCCATTGCGACCAATAATCAACCTCGTTTCGGATGCAATTGATGCCGATCAAACCGGCATTTGCGATGGAATTGACCGCGTCATTAACGAATCTGCTGCCTCCCACGCCCGGAGGGCAATTTCTTTTCCCTCCGGGGCGCGATTGCAGCACTTAATTTCCGTCGCGCTCGCGAGAATTTCATTAAGAATAGCTCTGATTTTCCCCCGCGTTCGGCGCCATTGCCCGCATTTTTGCGGCTTTCGGCGACAGGAACAACAGAGATGGCAAGCGGCGAGCGAATCTTCGTTCAGGCGATCAGGCGCTATTGTGCGGACCACGGCATCGCCGTCGATGTTCGCGCCGACGGCTGGCTGATCGCAATGCGCCGCGGCCGAACGCGCCATTTCGCCTTCGGCTACGACATCGGCCTCAACAGCGCCATCGCGCACCGCCTCGCCAGCGACAAGTCCGCGACATCAGAGGCATTGGCGCTGGCGGACGTGCCCTGCATTCCCCATCAGCTCTTTCTCAATCCGAAGCTCGGCAGGAATGTCGTTGGCGCCGGCTGGCGGGATGCAATGCTCCAACTGCTCCACGACCATCCGCAAGGCGTGGTGGTGAAGCCGAACGAGGGGACATCAGGACGCTCGGTGTTCAGGGTGACGACGGAGGCGGACCTCGACCACGCCGTTGCCGAGGTCTTCTCGATGAGCGCCGGGCTCGTGATCTCGCCCTATCTGCCGATCGAGGACGAGGTCCGTGTCGTGCTGCTCGAGGATGCGCCCCTCGTCGTCTACAGCAAGCAGCGTGGCATCGACTGGCGACACAATCTCGATGCCGGCGCAAAGCCGGTTCTGCTGGAGGACGGCAAGGATCGCGCGGCTTGCGTGAAGCTCGCTATCGATGCTGCGCGCGCCATCGGCATTGTCTTCGCCTCAATCGACCTTGTCCGTGTCGATGGCGAGTGGCGCGTGCTGGAAATCAACTCCGGCGTGATGATGGAGGCGCTGGGCAGGCTGTATCCGGAGCTGGTGCAAGCGACATACGATGCGGCGCTGGACCGGGTATTTGGACAGACAAGCTGAGGCACAGACTTCGACGGCGATCTCTGGCGATCGCCGGATCGGGCGGCGCGATCGCGTTGGCAGGATGTTCCCGTTGTGAAATGGAACGCTGCGATCTAGCCTTCGGACAGCGCACAACGAATGCGGCCTGCGACGTGAATCTGCGGCGGGCATCAACAATCAAGATAATCGAAGAAGGAAACGCCATGAGCGGCAACATCAATCGCCAGATTCTGCTGGTGGAAAAGCCCAGCGGCAAGCTCGGTCCCGAACATTTCAAGATGGTCGAGGGCGCGATGCCGGAGCCGAAAGACGGCGAGGCCCTGCTGCGCGTGCGCTACATCTCGCTCGACGCGGCCAACCGCGCCTGGATGCATGGCGCGACCTACCGCTCCGCAGTCGAGGCCAACAGCGTGATGGCCGGTGGCGCCATTGCCGAGGTCGTCAGCTCGAAGGCGCCGGATCTGGCCGCCGGCGACATCGTGTTCGGCGACACCGGCTGGCAGGAATTTGCCGCCGTGGCTGCAAAGCATCTCACCAAGATGCCGAAGCTCGAGCCAATGACGCACCTGCTCAGCGTGTTCGGCATCGCCGGCCTCACCGCATATTTCGGCCTGCTGGAGATCGGC
The DNA here is from genome assembly GCF_042263385.1 of Bradyrhizobium tunisiense. Taxonomy (NCBI): domain Bacteria; kingdom Pseudomonadati; phylum Pseudomonadota; class Alphaproteobacteria; order Hyphomicrobiales; family Nitrobacteraceae; genus Bradyrhizobium; species Bradyrhizobium tunisiense. The sequence continues at coordinate 251,327 of NZ_JBHLEV010000003.1, read as the reverse complement.
AAGCCCAGGGAGGGCGAGACGGTCGTGGTCTCCGCGGCCGCAGGCTCGGTCGGCTCGATCGTCGGACAGATCGCCAAGATCAAGGGATGCCGCGTGGTCGGCATCGCCGGCGGCGCGGACAAATGCAACTGGCTGACCTCCACGCTCGGCTTCGATGCCGCCGTGGACTACAAGGACGGCGCGGTGTTCAAGGCGTTGCGCGCAGCGGCGCCGAAAGGCATCGACGTTTATTTCGACAATGTCGGCGGCGACATTCTGGAGGCCTGCCTGCCACAGATGAACAATTACGGCCGCATCGCCTGCTGCGGCGCGATATCGCAATATGACGGCGCGCCTGCCGCACATGGCCCGCGCGGCGTGCCCGGCCTGATCGTGGTGAAGCGGCTCGTCATGCAGGGCTTCATCGTGATGGACTACATGAAGGACAGCGAGCGCGCACTCGCCGATCTCCAGGCCTGGGTGAAATCCGGCAAGCTCAAGGTGCAGGAGGACATTCTCGACGGCCTCGAGAACACACCGAAAGCACTGATCGGATTGCTTGCTGGCGAGAACCGCGGCAAGCGCATGGTCAAGCTCTGACGGCGCAATTGCACCGGCATAATTGACTTGCGGGTGGCGCCAAAGCGGCGAATGATGCCGCATGCGAGGCGCCACTCGCGACAATTGCGATTGCACTGCATTTTAGAGAATCATCGGCGCTACCGATGGGGCGGGAAATCATCAGATGTTCAACACGTTGAAGCATGCATCGGCGCGCACGGCGTTGCTGGCGACGGCGCTTTTCGCAACTGCAACAGGAGCGCTCGCGCAGACCGAGGCGCAGAAGAGCGCCATCCGGTCCTCATGCCGCTCGGACTTCATGGCGCATTGCTCGAGCGTGACGCCCGGCGGCGTGGAGGCGGTTCAATGCCTCGCCAAGAACATGTCGAGCCTGTCGTCGGGGTGCCAGGCTGCGGTTCGCGCGGTCGAGCCGGCTGCCGCGCCGAAGACCGAAGCGGCGCCCGCCAAATCCGAGCCGGCCAAATCCGAGCCGGCCAAAACGGAAGCGGCGCCCGCCGCCGAGCCGGCGACCAAACCGGCTGCAGCGGCCGCGCCCAAGGCAGCAGCAGCAAAGCAGCCGAGCCCCGCGCAGGTTTCGGCGATCAAGAGCGCCTGCCGCGGGGACTATCCGAAGCTCTGCGCCAGCGTGCCGCCCGGCGGCGCGCCCGCGATCGAATGCCTGGAGAAGAACAAGGCGAAGGTGTCGGCCGGTTGCGCCAAGGCCGTGGATGCGGCTTTCGGTGGCGGAGCGGCGGCGACGGCGCCCGCTTCGGGTGCTGCACCGGCCGCCGCGGCGGCGCCTGCCGCGGCACCGGCCGCCATCGTGCTGCGGCCATTGCTCCCGCGCGAAGAGCTGTTCATCGCGCGGTCGGCTTGCGGCGCCGACATCCGCACCCTCTGCGCCGGCGTGGCGCCCGGCGGCGGCCGGATCATCCAATGCATTTCCAACCGGGCGGCATCGCTCTCGCCGGCCTGCAGGGACGTGCTTGCGCCGTTCGCGGCGAGGTAAGACGAAGCGGATGATGGACGTCCGCAGCACGGAGATGAATTGCGACGTGCGCGATCGGATGCTCGCACACTGACACGGATAATTTTCTTCAGGCGCAGTTTCGACCACGACAAGCCCAGGGAGAACAACATGCGTTCATTGCTGCTCGTTGCTTCTGCGTTCCTCGCCTTCGCAGCCACCATGACCTTCGAGGCCGCCGATGCCAACGCGGTGGTGTGCGCCCGCGGTGTCGTTCGCGCCGGCTGCGCCGGGCCGAACGCGGCCGTCGTGGTTCGCAAGCCGGTTCCGGTGGTCCGCTGCACCAGGGTGCTGGTGAACGGGGTCTATGTGAAGCGCTGCGTCTGATGCGCGAATAGCCAAGCCGACGCGGTTTGGCTATGATTCCGGCCTGACGGTTCGGATGCGCGCAAAACGTGTGTCCGAATGATGAGTTTCGGCGGGCCGGCGCCCGGCGGATAATTCCGCTGGCGCAGGACGCCGGAGCACATTAGTCTACCCCTAGATAGTAAGTATACTGTCAATTAGGGAGGCAGACGTTGCGGATCGCCGTGATTGGCGGGGGGCCCGGTGGGCTCTACTTTGCCTATCTCTGGAAGAAGCGTCACCCTGAGGATCAGGTCGACCTGTTCGAACAGAACCCGGCCGACGCGACCTGGGGCTTTGGCGTCGTGTTCTCCGACCAGGCCCTTGAATTCCTGCGCGCCGACGACCCCGAAACCGTCGATGCGATCGCGCCGCATATGGAGAGCTGGGAGAACATCACGCTGAACCTCGGCGGCGACAGCGTCGCCATCGACGGGGTCGGCTTCTCCTCGATCGGGCGGCTCGAGCTCCTGAGATTCCTGCAGCAGCGCGCGCTCGACGTCGGCGTCACGCCGCGCTTCGATACGCCGGTCCACGCCATCGACCAGCTCAACGGGCACGATCTGATCGTCGCCGCGGACGGGCTGAACTCGCTGGTGCGCCGCGCCTATGAGGGCGATTTCGGCACCTCGCTGTCCTACTCCTCCAACAAGTTCGTCTGGTACGGCACCTCGAAGCGGTTCGACACGCTGTCGCAGACCTTCGTGAAGACCGACCGCGGCGCCTTCAACGCCCATCATTACCGTTACTCGCCGGCCATGAGCACCTTCCTGGTCGAATGCGACCATGCAACATGGCAGGCCTACGGCTTCGCCTACAAGGACGTCGAGCAGTCCAAGGGCGTCTGCGAGGAGGTATTCGCCGATACGCTCGGCGGCCATTGCCTCGTCTCCAACAAATCGGTCTGGCGCAACTTTCCCTGGGTCTGGAACGAGCACTGGTCGTTCAAGAACATGGTGCTGCTCGGCGACGCCCTGCATTCCGCGCATTTCTCGATCGGTTCGGGCACGCGGCTTGCGATCGAGGACGCCATTGCGCTTGTCAAGGCGCTGGAATCGGATGCGCATCTTGCTACCGCCCTGCATCGCTACCAGGCCGCGCGAAAACCGGTTGTGCAGAAGCTCGTCAATGCCGCGCGCACCAGCGCGTTCTGGTACGAGCATTTCGCCCAGCACATGCAGCTCGACTTGATGGACTTCGCCTACAGCTACATTACCCGCTCCGGCCGGATCGACGATTCCCGGCTGCGCGCGATGTCGCCGGGCTTCATGGCCCGCTACGAGGCGGCCAGGAACGGCGGAGACGAGGCATGAGCAACGAGATTCGCGACCAGGTGCCCGCCGACAGCGAGGGGGCTCGCGAGATCGGCTTTGCCGTTCCGCAAACCTACAACGCCAGCCGCGTGCTGTTCGACAATCTCGCCAAGGGCCGCGGCGACAAGATCGCGCTGTTGGGTCCCGCGGGCACGCGGACCTATGCGCAGCTCTGCGCGGAGGCTTGCCGCTGGGGCAACGGCTTTGCATCACTCGGCCTCACGCGCGGCGACCGCGTGCTCCTGTTCCTGGACGACACCCCGGCCTATCCGGCCGCCTTCTTCGGTGCGGTGCGCGCCGGCTTCGTGCCGCTCCTGATCAACACGCTGACGCCGCCGGATCTGCTGCAATTCTATCTCGCCGATTCCGGCGCGAGCGTTGCCGTGGCGGATGCCGAGTTCTGCGCGCGCTTCGACCGGGAAGCCTGCAAGGACACCGGTCTGCGCACGCTGATCGTCGTCAATGGCGAGGTGCGCGATCATGCGGCACCGAAAGCGGTTGCGGCGGCAAACTGGCTCGCACAGTTCCCGGCCGAGTTGGCCGAAGCGCCCACGCACCGCGACGAGATGGCGTTCTGGATGTATTCCTCGGGGTCGACCGGACGGCCCAAGGGCATCGTGCATCTCCAGCACGACATGGCCTATAGCGAAGCCGCCTTTGCGCAGAGCGTGCTGAAGCTGACGCCTGACGACATCTGCTTCTCCGTGCCGAAAATCTTCTTCGCCTACGGCTTCGGCAATTCCGTTACCTTCCCGTTCTCTGCGGGCGCGGCGACACTGCTGCTTCCGGGCCAGCCGAAGCCCGCCTCGATCTTTGCCGCGATCGCGCAGTCCAGGCCGACGGTCTTCTTCGGCCTGCCGACGCTCTATACGTCGCTGACCAAGGCTGACGGCGCAGACAAGACCGACTTCTCGTCATTGCGCATGGCGCTCTCCGCGGCCGAGGTGCTATCAGCCGAGGTGTTCAACGGCTGGAAGACGCTCACCGGCCTCGAGATCGTCGAAGGCCTCGGCTCGACCGAGGTGCTGCACATCTATCTCTCGAACCGGCCCGAGCGGAAGAAGCTCGGCGCCGCAGGCCTGCGCGTCCCCGGCTACGAGGTCGCGCTCCGCGACAAGGACGGCCGCGACGTCGCCGACAACGAGGAAGGCATCTTGTGGGTGCGCGGCGATTCCAACACGCCGCTGTACTGGAACCGGCCGGACAAATCCGTCGAGACCATCCGCGAGGGAGGGTGGATCTACACTGGTGATCGTTTCGTCCGCGATGCCGATGGCTTCCACTTCTTCCGCGGCCGCGCCGATGATCTCATCAAGATCTCGGGCCAGTGGGTCTATCCTCTCGAGGTCGAGCTCTGCCTCGCCGACCACCCCGAGATCCGCGAATGCGCGGTGTTCGCCGCCGAGCTGCCGGACCGCCGGATGACGCTGAAGGCGGTCGTGGTGATGAACAACCGCACCGTTAACCCTGGTGACGCGACGCGGCGGCTGCAGGACTATGTGAAGGGCAAGCTGCTGCCCTACAAATATCCGCGCGAGGTGATCTTCACCGACGAGCTGCCGAAAACCGGCACGGGGAAGATTGATCGCCAGGCGTTGTTGAGGATGTGAGGGGACGGCGCCACCACAGTCTCGGTGTCGTCCCCGCGAACGCGGGGACCCATACGCCGCAGCGGTGGTTGTCGCGCGAGATGATCATTGCCTTTCTTCACCAACTATTGCTGCGGCGTATGGGTCCCGGATCTGCGCTTCGCTTGTCCGGGACGACAGTTGAGCTCTGCGCTGTTGTCGTGGCGCCGCCCCTCACCCCGCCTTGCCCAGATGCTCCAGCGCATCCTCCGCCCGCAACGGCACGCGTGAGGCCTCGTTGTTGAGGTCGACGAGCTGCACGAGCAGACCCATCAGCGTCTTGCGGTCTGCCGGCTTCAGCGGCTCCAGCATGCGCGCCTGAGCGCGCTCGACGGCGGGGATGATCTCGCGCAGGATCGCCGCGCCCGCCTTCGTCAGGTAGAGCAGCTTGATCCGCTTGTCTTCGGGCGCAGGCCTGCGCTCGACAAAATCCTTGGCTTGTAGCCGCTCGATCACGCTGCCGAGCGTCGAGCGGTCGAAGGCGATGACCGCCGACAGCCGCGTCGCGTCGATGCCGGGGTGGGTGTGGATCGCGATCAGCGCCGCATATTGCACCGGCGTCAGGTCGAACGCCTTGCACTCCTCCATGAAGATCGAGACCGCGATCTGCTGCATGCGCCGGAACAGATAGCCCGGCGCGGCATAGACTGCGTCGATCGTGATCGGAGGGGACGGCTTACTCGGCATCGGGCTGCTTCTCCGGTGCGGCTTCGATGAAGGCCGGCAGCGCCTTGGCGACAGCTTCCGCCTTCAGCAGGCGCGGATATGCGGAGACGTCGACACCGAAGCGACGCGCATTGGCGAGCTGCGGCACCAGGCAGAGATCGGCCAGCGTCGGCGCAGCGCCGAAGCAGAACGGTCCCGGCTCATCCTTGATCAACGTTTCGCAGGCCGACAGCCCCTCGCGGTTGACCCACGCCGCCCAGTCCTGGACCTTCTCCTCGGGCAAACCGAGTTCGCGCAGCCGCGCCAGCACCTTCAGGTTCTGCACCGGATGGGTGTCGCAGGCGATCGCCAGCGCAAACGCCCGCACCTTGGCGCGCTGCAGCGGATCCTTCGGCAGCAGCGGCGGATTGGGGTGCGTCTCGTCGAGCCATTCGATGATCGCCACCGATTGGGTCAGCACTGTCCCCGCATCGCTCTCCAACGCGGGCACCAGGCCTTGCGGGTTGATGGCGAGATAGGCGGGCGCGCATTGCTCGCCCTTGCGAAGATGATGCGGCAGATGCTCGGCGCCGAGACCTTTGAGATTCAGCGCGATCCGCACGCGATAAGCGGCGCTGGAGCGGAAATAGCCGTGCAGCTTCATCGAGACCTCCCTTGTTCCGTCCATTCCGGGGCTCGCGAAGCGGGAGCCCGGAATGACGAAGACCTTGTATGTCGTTCCCTACGTTGACGCTACCTAGATCGTCAGTATACTGTCAATCAACAAACGATCGGGAGCAGCAACCATGGAAGCCGTGACCAAGACGCCGGAACGCGAGGCGTTCTACAGGAAGATCGACGGCGAAAACCTCACCGCGCTATGGACGGTGATGAGCGACCTGATCACGCCGGAGCCGAAGAGCGCCTGCCGGCCTCATCTGTGGAAATTCGAAATCATCCGCGACTACATGATTGAAGCCGGCAAGCTCATCACCGCCAAGGAGGCCGAGCGGCGCGTGCTGGTGCTGGAGAACCCGGGCCTGCGTGGGCAATCCAAGATCACAACGTCGCTCTATGCCGGCGTGCAGATGGTGGTGCCGGGCGACGTCGCGCCGGCGCATCGCCACAGCCAGTCCGCCCTGCGCTTCGTGCTCGAAGGCAAGGGAGCACACACCGCCGTGGACGGCGAGCGTACTGCGATGGAGCCCGGTGATTTCATCATCACGCCGTCGATGACATGGCACGATCATTCCAACGAGACCGATCAGCCGATGTTCTGGCTCGACGGCCTCGACATTCCCCTGGTGCAGTTCTTCGACTGCTCCTTCGCGGAAGGATCGAAAGAGGACCAGCAGAAGATCACAAAACCCGCGGGCGACAGCTTTGCGCGCTACGGGCACAATCTGCTGCCGGTCGACGTGAAGCGTTCGTCGAAGACCTCGCCGATCTTCAGCTATCCCTATTCTTACACCCGTGAAGCGCTGGAGAAGGCGAGGACGAGCCAGGAATGGGACGCCTGCCACGGGCTGAAGCTGAAGTTCAGCAATCCCGAGACCGGCGATTTCGCGATGCCGACGATCGGCACCTTCATCCAGCTGCTGCCGAAGGGATTCAAGACCGTGCGTTATCGCGCGACCGACGCGACGGTGTTCTGCCCGATCGAGGGCCGCGGCCGCAGCCGCATCGGCGACACCGTCTTCGAATGGGGCCCGCGCGATTTGTTCGTGGTGCCGAGCTGGCACTGGGTCACACACGAGGCCGAGGACGACGCCGTGCTGTTCAGTTTCTCGGATCGGCCGGTCCAGCAGAAGCTGGATTTGTTTCGGGAGGACAGAGGCAACGCATGATGCTCTCGTAGGGTGGGCAAAGGCGCCCTTGCGCCGTGACCGCGTCTTCGCGACTCATGAGGCGGCGGGCAGGCTCGCGCTTTGCCCACCACGGCAGCGGTGAATTTTGGCTACCGCCAGTGCAACAGCCGCGTCTCCAGCCAGCCGATCACCTTGCCGATCGCGAGCCCGAACACCGACAGGATCACCACGCCCGCGAGCAGCTGATCGGTCTGCATCAGATTGCCGGCCTGGAGCACGAAGGCGCCGATGCCGTATTGGGCGCCGATCATCTCGGCACTGACGACGAGCAAGAGCGCGACCGATGCCGTGATGCGGAAGCCGGCGAGGATCGCGGGCAATGCGCCAGGCCAGATCACCTTGCGCACGATGGTCGCGAACGGCACGTTGAAGCTCTGCGCCATGCGGATCAGGTTGCGCGGCACCGCGTCGACGCCGCTATAGACCGAGATCGCGGTCGAGAAGAACACCCCGAGGGCAATGGTCGCGACCTTCGGCTCTTCGCCGATGCCGAGCCAGAGTATCAGAAGCGGCAGCAGCGCGATCTTCGGGATCGGGAACAGCGCCGAGATGAAAGTGATGCCGACGCTGCGCGCGAGCCGCGACAAGCCGATGGCGAAGCCGACGGCGACGCCCGCCGCGGTCCCCAGCAGCCAGCCGATGCCGATACGCAGCAACGACGCCGACAGGTGCTGCCAGAGCGCGCCCGAGATCGCGAGTTGGTAGATCGCGCGCGCGATCGCCGATGGCGCCGGCAGAAACAATGAATTGACGAGGCCGGCGCTGCCGGCCGCCTGCCAGATCGCGATGACGAGGGCGAGCGCGATCCAGCCGCCGAACCGGCTCGACGCCGGCACGAAGCCGGCGCCGCGAAAGCGGACGCGCCGCGTCGTCTCGTCCTTCGCAGGTGTCCCAGCACGGTCAAGCATGCTGGACCTCGCGCTCGGCATCGATGGCCTCGTTGCGGATCAGCGACCAGATCTGGTTCTGCAGCGCAAGCAGCTTCTCGCGCGCCGCAGCTTCGGCGCGCGCGGCCCGTGACATCGGCACGGCCACTACCTCGCGGATACGGCCCGGCCGCCGCGACAGCACCACGATACGGTCTGCAAGCCGCGCCGCCTCTTCGAGATTGTGGGTGACATACACCGCGCCCATGCCGCCATCGGCGAGCAGGCGGACGAAATCCTCCATCAAGAGTTCGCGGGTCTGCGAATCCAGCGCCGACAGCGGCTCATCCATCAAGAGGATGGCGGGCTTGACCGCGAGCGCGCGCGAAATGCCGACGCGCTGGCGCATGCCGCCGGAAAGCTGCTTGGGATAGGCTTTGCGGAAATCAGTCAGCGTCGTGCGGCGCAAGGCGTCCTCGACCAGCGCGCGGCGCTGCGCGGCCGAAAGCTGGGTATGCAGCAGCGGAAATTCGACGTTCTCCTCGACCGTAGCCCAGGGCAGCAGCGCAAAATCCTGGAACACGAAGGTCAGCGGATTGAGACTGTCCGCCGGCGGCGCGCCGCGCAGCTCGGGCGCGCCGGAGGTCGGCTGCAACAGTCCGCCGAGGATCGACAGCAGCGTGCTCTTGCCGCAGCCGGAAGGCCCCACGATCGCCACCACCTCGCCGGCGCTGACGGTAAAGGAGACGTCGTCGAGCACGGCGAGCTCGCCGAAGCGATGGGTGATGTGGTTGGCGATCAGGTCCATTCGGCATCTCCCGGTCTCACCCCGTCATCCTGAGGTGCGAGCGTTGCGATGCTCAGGCATCGCAACGGGAGCCTCGAAGGATGAGTGGCCCCGCTGCATCCGGGCCGTGCATCCTTCGAGGCGCGACTTGCGGAAGACCGCAAATCGCGCACCTCAGGATGACGGGGATGGTTGGGAGCCAGTGACATCAATCCGCCTTCACATAGTCCTTGGCGATGATCGCATCCGCGTCAAAGCCCTTGTCGGCGAAGCCCTGTTCCTGGAGCCATTTGATCTGGTTGTCGACGTTCTTCACGTCGAGTTTGCCATCGGGATCGATATAGGCGCAGTTGCCGACCACCTGCTCGACCGGCAGATTGGTGTACTTGGCGATGATTTCCAGCAGCGGCTTAGTCTTGTCGTTGATGGGCGCAACGCCGTCCTTCATCGCGGCGAGGATGACGTCGTGATATTCGCGGTCCGCCTTCGCGAGCGCGCCGAGCAGTTTCGTCACCAGCGCCTTGTTGGCCAGCGTCTTCGGCGAGGCGAACACCGCGCCCAATTGCCAGGGCGTCTCGTCGCCAACCCACCCCAGGAATTTCGCGCCGCCCTCGTCCATCAGTTTTCGCGCCGTGGAGATCGGCAGCAGTGCCGCATCGACGGTCTCGCCCTTCAGCGCAGCCGCCGCATTCGACAGCGATTGCAGCGGCACGATCTTCACCTCAGCGAGCTTGAAGCCGTATTTGTCGGCGAGCAGGCCGAGCGAATAGTGGAAGCTCGACCCGACCTGGGTCATCGCCACGCGCTTGCCGGCGAGATCCTTCGGCGTCTTCAACCCGGCCGCGTAGGCGTTGTTGCTGGCAAAATAGCCGATCAGGGGATAGCCGGCCTTCTCGCGGCTCATGCCGCCGATCACCTTCAGCGTGCCCTTGCCGGCGAGATTGTAGAGACCCGCGGTGAAGGCGGTGATGCCGAAATCGACGTCGCCCGAGGTCGTCGCGACCGCGATCGGCTGCGCCGCGTCGAAGAATTTCAGCTCGACCTCGAGGCCGGCCTCGCGGAAATAGCCCTTGTCCTGCGCAATGAAAACCGGCGCGGAGGAGGACAGGCGCAACACGCCGATCCTGGCCTTGAGCGCGTCTTCGGCCCGGGCCGTGCCCACCGCCATAATCGCCAAAAGACTGGCTACCGCAAGCCGCGCAATCCCGATCATCCCGTTCCTCCCTCGTCGTTTCTCTCAGCAGTCCGTTAGAGGCCCTCAGGGGCCGGTTGATCCCGGCCGATGAAGGCGCCCTGTTGTTTCAACGTTTCCTGCAATTTTTCAACGGGGATGTCACGCGGGATCCGATTTCCGGACAGCGCCAGCGCCGCGGCGGAACCGGCCGCCTCCCCCATCACGAAACAGGCACCGGATACCCGGGCCGCCGACTGGCCCTCATGGGTCATCGAGGCACAGCGGCCGGCGACTAGGAGATTGTCGACGCCTTCGGGCACCAGCATCCGGTACGGCAGCTCGTTATAGCCGCGCGAGTCCGGGATCGGCGGGAAGGTGAAGACGACGTCTCCGGGAACATGGGCCTCGATCGGCCAACCATTGACGCCGATGGAATCGGTGAAGGAGGCGCAGCCGAGCACGTCCTCGCCGCTGAGCTGGTAGCCGCCCTTGATGCGGCGGGTCTCGCGGATGCCGAGCTGCGGCGGCAAATCGACGATGTAGGATTTTTCGAAGCCCGGCACGGTGCGCAGGAATTCGAACGCGGCAAGCGCCTGCTTGCGGCCCTCGATCTCGCCGCGGGTGAGATCGTCGGGCTCGACGCCGTTGATGGCGTGGCCATCCGCGCGCGCGACCTGCGTGAAGTTCACCCGCCATTCGATGCCGGATTTCTGCGGTCGCACGATCGCGCTTTTCCGCGGAAATTGATGCGTGCCGGCCGCGATGGCTTTCTCCATCAAATGCGGGATGGTCCGCCACGCTTCGCCCGCCTTCTCAGGATCGATGCCGTTGAGGCGGAGCATCATCGAAGGGTACAGCGGATGGCCATGCTGGTCGCCGATTTCGAACGGCGCGCCGGCCCAGACCGCGAGATCGCCGTCGCCGGAGCAATCGATGAATATCTCCGATCGCACCGCTCGCCGGCCGGCCTTGGTCTCGACCATCAGCGCGTCGATGCGGCGTTCGTTCCCCATCACCACGCCAGCGCCGAGCGCATGGAAGAGAATGTGCACATTGTGACTGGCGAGCAGCTCGTCGGCCGCGATCTTGTAGGCCGCGGTGTCATAGGCCTGGGCAAAGACCTTGCCAAGGATCAGATGCGGCGTGTTGAGGCCGCCCAGCCGATCGATGCGCGCCAGGAACTCCGAGGCCATGCCTTGCACCAGCCGGCGATGCTCGCCGTAGACATTGCCATGCAGGCCACAGAAATTGGTGACACCGGCCGCGGTGCCCATACCCCCGAGGAAGCCGTAGCGCTCGATCAGCAGCGTCTTTCGCCCCGCGCGCGCGGCTGAAGCCGCCGCGACGATGCCGGCCGGGCCGCCGCCGAGCACGACCACTTCGTACTCGCCATAAAGCGGCACCTGGCGTGCCGGTTCTTCGATCGTCATGGCCCGCATGGCACGTCCCTTCCCGAACTCTCTTGCTTGGGTGCGACTATGAATTAACGCGAGGCGGGCTACAATCCACCAAAATACGCGATCAGCTTACGCGAATCGAGAAAGGTCGACATGGACATCCTGGTGAACCTGCAAGCCTTCCTCGCCACCGCGGATGCGGCCGGTTTCTCCGCCGCGGCGCGAAAACTCGATGTCTCGACCTCGGTCGTCGCCAAGCGCGTCACGCAACTGGAGGCGCGGATCGGCACGCCGCTGTTTCACCGCTCGACCCGGCAGTTGCGCCTGACCGAAGCCGGGCAGCGCTACGTGCATCGCGCGCGCGGTGTGGTGACCGACGCGACCGACCTGCTCTCGCGCATGGGCGAGAAAGGCCACGATCTCGTCGATCACTTGCGCATCAAGGCGCCGACCTCACTGACGGTGGCACGGCTCGCCGATGCCTTCAGTGCGTTCCAGACCCAGAACCCGAAGCTCAAGCTCGATATCGTGCTGATCGATCGCCCGGTCGATCCCGTGACCGAAGGCTTCGACATCGCCATCGGCGCTTTCCCGCATTCGTTCGGCGGCGTGGTCGACGAGCCGCTCTGCGCGCTGAAGCGGCTGCTCTGTGCCTCGCCCGCCTATCTGAAGAAACATGGCACGCCAAAGCATCCGCGCGACCTCGTCGAGCATCGTTGCCTCAGTTTTCTGCCGACGGGCCCGGAGTGGATTTTCGACGGGCCGCGCGGCCGTATCAGCATCCAGGTCAGCCCGCTACTCTCCTCGAACGAGGGGCACGTGCTGGCGCGCAGCGCCATCGCCGGCAACGGCATCGCGTTGATCTCGCATTATCTCGTGGCGGATGCCTTGCGGGACGGCAGGCTGAAGCCGGTGCTGCGCGACTTTCCGGTTCCGGAATTGTGGGTGAAGGCTGCGATCCCCGAGCGGCGGCGCAACGCAGCGGCCGTCCAGGCGCTGCTGACATTGCTGAAAACGTCACTGACGCCGTCGCTATAGGCGGCGGCGCTATCCCAGGATGGCGGTTGCTCTCCGACAATGGACCTGAGAGAAGGGGCCGCCATGGATTCGATTGTCATGAAACCTGCCCTGCCTGCCTTGATTGCTCTCGCGATCTCCGCCACCACCGCCGCAGCCGTGGAGCAGAACTGCCGCTTCATCCAGGTCAAGCCCGATCGCGAGGCCTGCTACAAGCGGCAGGAGGAAGAGCTCGCCGCAAAGCGCAAGCCGCCCGCACCCACGAACGATGGCACCACACTCGAAACGCTGCGCCAGATGCGGCAGGACGACGACGCCGTCTATCGCAGCATCAACAACATCTGCCGCGGCTGCTGAGCGGCCGGCTCGGCTCTAGCCGCCGGTCCACTTCGCCGCCCGCTTCTCCGCGAACGAGGCCAGCCCTTCCGCCGCTTCTGCGCTCTGGCGCTTGAGTGAATGCAGATGCACCAGCCGGGTGTACGCCGCATCGTCCACCGCCATACCGCCGAACGAGCTTTCGAGCGCGAGGCGCTTGGTCTCGGCCATCGCGTCGGGTCCGTTGGCGAGCAATTGCTCGACCACCTTGCGGCCTGCAGCTTCGAGTTCGGCGAGCGGCACGACCTCGTGAACGAGGCCGATGCGGCGGGCGTCCTCGGCACCAAAACGTTCGCCGGTCAGCGCGTAGCGGCGGACTTGCCGCACGCCGATGGCATCGCAAAGCTGCGGGATGATGATCGCAGCGGTGAGACCCCAACGCACCTCGGTGATGGAGAACAGGGCATTGTCGGCGGCAATCACTACGTCGCAGGCCGCGATCACGCCGGTGCCGCCGCCGAAACAGCCGCCCTGCACCAGGGCGACGGTCGGGATCGGCAGCGTGTTGAGCCGCTGCACCGCTTCGAAGGTGGCGCGCGACGCTGCCTCGTTGGCCTCCGCTGATTGCGGACGCACGCCGTTGATCCATTTCAGGTCGGCGCCGGCCTGGAAATGCCTGCCGTTGCCCCGGAGCACGACGACGCGCAAGGCCGGCTTCTTCGCCAACTCGTCCATGGCCGCGAGCACGCCTGCGATCAGCGCACCGTCATAGGCGTTGTTGACCTCCGGCCGGTTCAACGTGACGTTCGCAACCCCACGCTCATCAAGGGTCCACAGGACGGGGCTGGCAGTCATCGGCGATCCTCCGGTCAGTTGCTTGGCACGCACTATGGCCGAGGCCACGCGTCCCGATCCATATCTTTCCAGCGTAGGGCGGTCGCGCCCATCGCATGGCGGCTTGTGTCATGCTGCCGCCCTGACGGCACCAAGGGACAGGACGGAATCATCATGCGCATCTGCATTTTCGGCGCGGGGGCCGTCGGCAGCCACATCGCGGTCCGGCTGGCGCGCGCCGGCCACGAGGTCTCATGCGTGATGCGGGGCGCGCATCTCGAGGCCGCGCGTGCAGGCGGCCTCAAGCTGCGCGTCGGCGATTCCGAGGTCAGCGCCAAGGTGAACGCATCGGGCGATGCGGCCCAGCTCGGCCCGCAGGATGTGGTCATCAGCACGCTGAAGGCAACTGCGCTGCCGGGGCTGGTTTCCAGCATCAAGCCGCTGCTCCAGGACGACACCGCGATCATATTTGCGCAGAACGGCATCCCCTGGTGGTACGGCACCGGCCTGCCGCCGCGGCACCCGACCCCGCCCGACATATCCTTCCTCGACCCCGGCGGACGCCTGCGCGCCTGCATCCCGAAGGAACGGATCATCGGCGGCGTTGTCTTCTCCTCCAACGAGGTGATTGCGCCCGGCGTGGTGCACAACCTCACCCCGGACCGCAACCGCCTCTTGATCGGCGAATGCGATGACCGCCATTGCGAACGCATCACCAAGTTGCGCGGCGTCTTCAACGAGGCGCGGCTGGAATCGCCGCCGGTCGCCGAGATCCGCGAGGCGATCTGGTCAAAGCTGCTGACCAACATGTCGCTCTCGGTGCTGTGCCTGCTCACCGGCCAGACCGCCCGGGGCGTGCGCGACGACCCCGCCTTTGTGGAGGTGATTCCACGCATGCTGAGCGAGGCCAACGAGATCGCCCAGCACTTCATCCCCGAAGTCAAGCGCGTGACCCGCAGCGGCCCTGCCCCCAATCACAAGCCGTCGCTGCTCCAGGATTACGAGCTCGGCCGTGCCATGGAAATCGACGTGCTGGTGAGGGCGCCCCAAGCTTTCGCGCGCACCGCCGGCCTGTCGACGCCGACACTCGATCTGATCGCCGCGCTCGCGATCCAGAAGGCGCGCGACAAGGGGCTTTACTCCGCGTGAAGTTCAGGCGAGCAGGTCGATCCACGCCGCCAGCGTGTCGAGCACCTCTGACAGCGCCTCGTCGTTGCTACGGCCGGACTTTTTCAAGACCGCGAAGGAGTGATCGCCGCCTTCGATCTCATGTAGCGTCGCCTTCGGCCCGAGCGTGGCGATCACCGGCTTGAGGTGGCCGAGATCGGCAAGCCCGTCGCGCGTGCCTTGCAGGAACAGCATGGGAATGGCGATGCCGGTGAGGTGTTCTGCGCGCTCGGATGAGGGCTTCTTCGCGGCATGCAAGGGAAAGCCGAGGAAGGCGAGCCCTTTGACACCAGGCAGCTGTGCCTTCGACTGCGCCTGCGACGTCATGCGCCCGCCGAACGATTTTCCGCCGGCAACGAGCTTCAGTCCCGGGCACAGCCGCGTCGCCTCCTCCACCGCCGCGCGGATGGCGGCGTGCGCGACCGCCGGCTGGTCTGGACGCCCCAGCTTCTTCTCCATGTACGGAAAATTGAAGCGGAGCGTCGCGATGCCGCGCTCCGCCAGGCCTGCCGCGACCTTCTCCATGAAGGAGTGCCGCATGTCGGCGCCGGCACCGTGCGCCAGCACGTAGCAGGCGCGCGCATGGTCCGGCCGCGTCAGCATTGCCGAGACCGTGCCGATGCGCTCGATGTCGAGCTTGAGCTCGCGCGTCTCGACCAAGACTGAATGTTCCCGAATGGATTGCACCAATGGTACCTGCGCGACCGCGATCTGAAAACACGAAACTTCGCGCGCTCGTCGCGGGTGTGTGCACCTCGATGCGAGCGGAAGCCGTCAGCTGACCCGGCGTTCCCGCCCCTCCCAGAACGGCCGGCGCAGCTCGCGCTTCAGCACCTTGCCGGCGCCGGACAGCGGCAGCGGCGTCTCGGTGATCTCGATGCTGCGCGGGCACTTGTAGCCAGCAATCAACGTCTTCGTGAACTCGATCAGCTCGCCCGCCGAAACATCCACGCCGCTGCGTCTGACCACGACGGCATGCACCTGCTCCCCCCATTGTTCATTGGGAATTCCGATGACGGCGCATTGCAGCACCGACGGATGCTGCGCCAGCGCGTTCTCGACCTCGACCGAATACACATTCTCGCCGCCCGAGATGATCATATCCTTGACGCGGTCGACGACATAGATGAACCCGTCCTCGTCCATATAGCCGCCATCGCCCGTGTGCATCCAGCCGTCGACCACGGCGCGCGCGGTCTCCTCCGGCCGTTCCCAATAGCCCATCATCACGGTATGGCCGCGCACCACGATCTCGCCGACCGACCCTGCCGGCACGGGCCGGTCGTTCTCGTCGACGATGCGGACCTCGCAGCCGAGCGTGGCGCGGCCGGCACCGCGATGACGTCCCTTTCTGCGCCCCTCCCCGACATGCTCGCCGGCATGCAGCAGTGTCGCGATCGGCGACAATTCGGTCATGCCATAAGCTTGCGTGAAGCGCACATGCGGCAGCGCGCGAGCGGCACGGTCGAGCACCGCCTCGCTGATCGGCGAGGCCCCGTAGATGATGTGCTTGAGCGACGACAAGTCGTAGTTTCCGATCGCGGGGTGATCGACGAACATCTGGATCATCGTGGGCACCAGCAGAACGTCGGTGACGCGCTCGCTCTGCATCGCAGCCATCACGCCTTCGGGCGTGAAGCCCTGAACGATCACGTTTGAGCCGCCGGAGAGCAGCAGGGAATACATCGCCGCCCCGTTGGCGAGGTGAAACATCGGCGCGGCGTGCAGATAGGTCGCACTCCCCGGAAACAGTCCTTCGCCGAGAGCGTTGAGCGCATTCGCCATCAGGTTCTGGTGGCTGAGCATCACGCCCTTGGAACGCCCGGTGGTTCCGCCGGTGTAGAAGATGCCGGCGAGGTCGTCGCCCTTGCGCATGGCATCGGCAACCGCAGCGCTGCCGGCCACCAGATCCTCATAGCTCTCCATCCCGGCCGGCACCTCGCCGTCATCGGCATAGATCAGCTTCAACTCCGGAATGGCGCCGGCGAGCTGCGCGCCGACCTGGGCGAAGGCCTTGTCGACCAGCAGAACGGAGGCACGGCAGTCGCGCAGCGCATCCTCGTTTTCCAGCGCGCTCCAGCGGATGTTGAGCGGCACGATCACGCCGCCCGCCCAGCCGGTCGCGAGGTAAAGCTCGAGATAACGGTCCGAGTTGAAGGATAGCACGGCGACTCGATCGCCGTCCTTGATGCCGCGCGAGCGCAGGCCGCCGGCCAGCCTGGCAACGCGCTCGCCAAGTTCGCCCCAGTTGCGGCGCCGCTGGCCATAGACGGTGGCGAGCCCGTTCGGATTGATCTGCAGCGCGCGCCGTAGCCCATGCGTGATGTTCATCGCGGTCCTCCTGTACGCTTCTTCCCTGGTGTTGCGCGTCCTGAGTTGCGCCGTTGCGGCGCCCTCGGCGTCTTCTTTGTCGTTTGCTGCCTACCTGCGCTCGCCAGACCTTCCGTCAGGCGAACCGTGAACTCGTCGGCGATTTCGGTCGGCGACAGCTCGCCGTCGCGGCGATACCAGTGGCCTATCCAGTTGAGCGAGCCCGCGATCGCGAACGCCGCAAGCTTGGGGTCGCAAGGCCTGATCGAGCCGTCGTCGATGCCGCCGGAGATGTACTTGCGGAAGGTGGCGTCAATCCGCTTCTTGGCGGCGCGCGCGACACCGGCATTCCGCTCGGCCAGGTCGCGCAGGTCGAAACGCACGAGGCTCGCGCCGAAATCGGTCGCCATCAGCCCGGCATAGGCGTGCACCAGCTTGCGCAGCTTGGCGAGGCCCGAACCACCGCCGGCGTTGATCTCCGTGATCACGCTGTCGACAAGCTCGGCACCCATCGACCAGCATTCGAACAGGATTTCGTCCTTGCCGCGGAAGTAATTGTACAGCGCGGGCTTGGTGATGTTCAGCCGATCGGCGACCTCGTTCAGGGTCACGCGATGATAGCCCTGCTCCAGGAAAAGCTGCACGGCGGCACGCAGCACCGCCTCGCGCTTTTCGTCGCGGGCGCGGCGCCGGCTCTCGAACGGCAGCCAGGGAGAAGGCGCCGGCGAGGGCGGCGGAATGGACGGCGCTGAAGCCATGCTCGATCGGTTGACTCTGGTGGGCATCGGGCGATATGTTACCCATGGGTAAGAAAAAGTCCAATGGGTAATTTATTCGGAGGAAGCGATGTTTGACGTCATCGTCGCGGGGGTCGGCATGATCCCCTTCGCCAAGCCGGGCGCCAGCGCGCCCTATCACGAGATGGGGACGGAAGCGGCCAGGCTCGCACTCGCCGACGCAGGCCTCGGCTACGAGACGGTCCAGCAGGCCTATGTCGGATACGTCTACGGCGATTCCACCTGCGGGCAGCGCGCGCTCTACCATGTCGGAATGACCGGCATCCCCATCGTCAACGTCAACAACAACTGCTCGACCGGCTCGACCGCGCTGTTCCTGGCGCGGCAGATGATCGCGAGCGGCGCGCTCGATTGCGTGCTGGCGGTCGGCTTCGAGCAGATGAAACCGGGCGCCCTCGGCAGCGTCTATACCGATCGCCCGAGCGCCTTCGAAGAATTCGACGCGGCCGCCGACCAGCTGATCGACGCTCCCGGCATCCCGCTGGCGCTGCGCTATTTCGGCGGCGCCGGGCTCAGCCACATGAAGAAGTACGGCACCCCGCTCGACGCCTTCGCGAAGGTGCGCGCCAAGGCGAGCCGTCATGCCAAGAACAATCCGCTCGCCCTCTTCCGCAAGGAAATCACGGCGGACGACGTGATGAACGACCAGGTGATCTGGCCCGGCGTGATGACGCGCCTGATGGCGTGTCCGCCGACCTGCGGCGGCGCCGCCGCCGTACTGGTATCCGAGCGATTTGCGGACAAGCATGGCATCGGCAAGCAGGTGCGCATCGCGGCTCAGGCCATGACCACCGACACGCCCTCGACCTTCAAGGCCGGCGACATGATGCAACTGGTCGGCTACGACATGGCCAAGGAGGCGGCAGGCCAGGTTTATGAAAGCGCCGGCATCGGCCCTCGCGATCTCGACGTCGTCGAACTGCACGACTGCTTCGCACACAACGAGCTCATCACCTACGAGGCGCTCGGGCTCTGCGGCGAGGGAGAGGCCGGCAAGTTCATCGATGACGGCGACAACACCTATGGCGGCCGGATCGTGACCAATCCGTCCGGAGGCTTGCTGTCGAAGGGACATCCGCTCGGCGCCACCGGGCTTGCACAGTGCTACGAGCTGACGCGGCAATTGCGCGGCACCGCAGGCCCCACGCAGGTCGAGGGCGCGAAAATCGCGCTCCAGCACAATCTTGGCCTTGGCGGCGCCTGCGTCGTCACCCTCTATCAGCGGCACTGATTTCCGTCATGGTCGATCAGTCCGCCGTAGGGCACTGCTTCACGCCCGTCACCGCCCGCGTGGAGCCGGGCCGTCTTCGCTACTTCCTGAATACGCTGGGTGAGCAGAACAAGGTCTACCGCGACGCAGATGCGGCGCGGGCGGCCGGATTCACTGGCGTGCCGGTGCCGCCGACCTATTTGTTCTGCCTGGAGATGATGGACGTCGACGACCCCTTCGAAATGCTCACCGCGCTCGGCATCGACCTCGCCCGCGTGCTGCATGGCGAGCAGAGCTTCGTCTATCACGCGCCGGTTCTGGTCGGCGACACCCTGACGTTTCGGCCGAGCGTAACCAGCGTGACGAATAAGAAGGGCGGCGCGATGACGCTGATCGGCATCCAATGCGAGGTGACCAACCAGGACGGCGTGCATGTCGCTGATACCGGGCGGACCATCGTGGTCCGCAACGAGGTTGCGTCGTCATGACGGCATCCGCAGACATCAAGGCCGGCGACCGCATCGTCCATAAGGTCTTTCCGCCGATCACCCGCCACACGCTCGCGCTCTACTGCGGTGCATCGGGCGACCATAATCCGATCCACGTCGACATCGACTTCGCCAAGTCGGCCGGATTTCCCGACGTGTTCGCCCACGGCATGCTGGTGATGGCCTGTCTCGGGCAGGCGCTCACGGATGCGGTGCCGCCATCGAAGCTTCGCGGTTTCTCGACCCGGTTCGTCGCCATCACCCAGCTCGGCGCCGAGCTGACATGCGAGGGCACTGTAACGGAGCTCTTCGCCGAGGATGGCGAGCGCCGCGCGAGGCTGGCGCTCACCACCACGGACGATCGCGGCGAGGTCAAGCTCGAAGGCAGCGCCGTCATCGCGCTCTGACAGCAAGGAGGATTCATTCAAATGGCAAAACTGCAGGGAAAAGTCGCGCTCGTCACCGGCTCGGGCCGCGGCATCGGGCGCGCGATCGCACTCAAGCTCGCACGCGAGGGCGCCAGGGTCGTCGTCAATGACCTCGATGCCGAGCCTGGCGATGCCGTGGTCGCAGAGATCAAGGCGCTCGGCGCCGACGCCGTCGCCGTGAACGGCAGCGTCTCGGAAGCGGGTTTCGCCGACCGCTTTGTCGGCGCCGCACTGGACAAGTTCGGCGGGCTCGACATCATCGTCAACAATGCCGGCTACACCTGGGACTCCACCATCCAGAAGATGACGGACGAGCAGTTCCAGGCCATGCTCGACGTCCATCTCGTCGCCCCGTTCCGGCTTCTGCGCGCGGCGGCCGAGCCGATCCGGGTCTTCGCCAGGAAGGAAGCCGAGGAAGGCCGCGAGGTGTTCCGCAAGGTTGTGAACATCTCCTCGATCGCCGGCCTCTACGGCAATGCCGGACAGGCCAGCTATTCCTCGGCCAAGGCCTCGCTGATTGGGTTGACCCGGACCATGTGCAAGGAGTGGGGCCGCTACAAGGTCAACGTCAATTGCGTCGCCTTCGGGCTCATCAACACCCGTCTGACCCAGCCGATCGAGGCCCAGCAGAAGACCATCGACGTCGCCGGCCGCGACATCAAGGTGGGCGTGCAGCCCCACATGCTGGATGCCATGTCGCGCATGATCCCGCTCGGCCGCGGCGGCACGCCGGAAGAGGCGGCCGACGCGGTCTATCTGTTCTGCAGTCCGGAATCCAACTATATCAGCGGCCAGGTGGTCGTCGCCGGCGGCGGCCTGATTGTCTGAGAACGAGGCCCCGATGCATTATCGATCGTCATGGATGACCGAAGAGCTGGACACGTTTCGCGACCAGTTCCGGAAATATCTCGCCAAGGATCTCGCGCCGCATGCCGAAAAATGGCGCGAGCAGAAGATGGTCGACCGCTTCGCCTGGCGCGGGCTCGGCGAGATGGGCGCGCTGCTGGCCAGCGTGCCCGAGGAATATGGCGGCCTCGGCGCGACCTTCGCCTATGACGCCGCGGTGCTCGACGACCTCGAAAGCACAGTGCCGGAGCTGACGACCGGCGTCTCCGTGCACAGCGCCATCGTCGCCCACTACATCCTCAATTACGGCTCGGAGGAGCAGAAGAAGCGCTGGCTGCCAAAGATGGCCTCAGGCGAGATGGTCGGCGCCATCGCCATGACCGAACCCGGCACCGGCTCGGACCTGCAAGCCGTGAAAACCACGGCGAAGAAGCAGGGCAATTCCTATGTCATCAACGGCCAGAAGACCTTCATCACCAACGGCCAGGCCGCCGATCTCGTGATCGTGGTCGCGCGCACCGGCGATGCCGGGGCGAAAGGCATCTCGCTGATCGTGGTCGAGACTTCGGGCGCGGATGGCTACAAGCGCGGGCGCAACCTCGACAAGATCGGCCTGCACGCCTCAGACACGTCGGAGCTGTTCTTCGACAACGTCACGGTCCCGCCCGAGAACCTGCTCGGCAAGGAGGAGGGCCAGGGTTTTGTCCAGCTGATGCAGCAATTGCCGCAGGAACGCCTCGCGCTCGCGGTCGGTGCCGTCGCCGCGATGGAGCGCGCGGTCAAGCTCACCACCGAGTACACCAAGGAGCGGAAGGCGTTCGGCAAGCCGCTGATGGACTTCCAGAACACCGCCTTCAAGCTCGCCGAGCGCAAGACCGAGGCAATGATCGCGCGCGTCTTCGTGGACTGGTGCATCGAGCGGCTGGTCGCAGGCGACCTCGATACCGTCACGGCGTCGATGGCGAAATACTGGTGCTCGGAGAAGCAGGTCGAAACCGCCGACGAATGCCTTCAGCTGTTCGGCGGCTACGGCTACATGCAGGAATACCCGATCTCGCGCATCTTCATCGATTCCCGCATCCAGAAGATCTATGGCGGCACCAACGAGATCATGAAGCTGCTGATCGCGCGGTCGCTGTAGGTCATCGCGCACGCCAGTCGCGCGGCCGGCAGCCGAAGCGCTGCTTGAAGCGCCGGCTGAAGTGGGAGAGGTCCGAGAAGCCCCAGTCGAACGCGATGGCGCCGATCGCACGATCCGCCATCGCGGGATCGCCGAGATCCCTGGCGATGCCATCGAGCCGATGGTCGATGACGTAATCGGTGAAGCTAGAGCCCGATCGCGCGAGCAATTTGTGCACGTAGCGCTCGCTGATGCCGACGGCCTCGGCGACATCGGCAACCGCAAGTCCGGGCTCGCGGAGCCTGCGGTGGATGGCCCGCTTCAAAGCCAGCGTGCTGGCATCGGCAAGGCTCTCCATCTCCGCAGCGCCTGCCCGGCTGCGCCGCGACAGGCTCACGGCGACCAGCTCGATCAACGCCCGGAACAACCGCACGCCCTCATCCTCGGTCATGCGCAGCGCCCCGTCGCTGAGCGTGCGCGCGGTCTCCACAATGAGATGGCCGACAAAGGGATCGTCGGAGACACGGGCGGCAGCGACGTCGAACGAAGCCGGCAGCCGTTCGCGCAGGGCCTCTGCCGGCACCCAGAACGAGGCGACCTGCAATTGCGGACCCCGATCGTGCAGGAGCGCAAACCGCCGGTCGCTGTCGAAGATGCCGACCTGTCCGGGTGACAGGCTGATCTCGCGATCCTCCTGCTGAATAAGACAGCGGCCGGCCAGCTTCAGATTGAGGTAGAAGCAACTGCGGTTGGATGCCGCGATGTCGGCCGCGGAACGCCGCACCACATGTTCGGGAAAGCTGACGCGGTTGATCGCGGCATCACCGAGCCGGACGTGCTCGACACTGGCCGGAAAGCCGGCTGCGGCCGCCGGCTCCGGCGTCAGGTTCATGAAGGCCTGGCAGATCGCCTCGCGATAATAGGCGAACTGCTCGTCCGGCGGCACGCCCGCAGTATTCCAGGCCGATTGGCGTGACGGAACGGCGCGCTCGACCTGCTGCATAGGTTCACTCCGAGACCAATCCGGTTCACTTCCAGCCAAGCAAGAATTCCGCCGCCGGACCACACTGGCCGCACGGCGACACTGCGCCGATCTAACCACACCCTCGGGAGGAGCCACAACATGCCGACCTACGTCCTCGTGCACGGCGCCTGGCACACCGGTGCCGAATTCGAGCCCGTGGCCGCACCGATCCGCGCGGCCGGCCATCAGGTCCATACCCCCACCATCAAGGGCAACCGTCCGGGCGATGCCAAGACCACGGGCCTGAAGGAAGCGATCCAGTCGATCGCCGACTACCTGGCCGAGAATGACCTGAAGGACGTCATCCTGCTCGGCCATTCCTATGGCGGCATGGTCATCACCGGCGTCGCTGACCTCGCGCCCGAGCGCATCCGCCGCCTGGTCTACTGGAATGCCTTCGTGCCCAACAATGGCGAATGCCTCAACGACATGGTGCCGCCGCACTATGTCGGCCTGTTCGACGCGATTGCGGCCGAGCGCGGCGACGGCTCGGTGGTCTTGCCTTTCCCGATCTGGCGCGAGGCCTTCATCAACGATGCGGATCTGGAGACGGCGCAAAAGGCTTACGACGTCCTCAATCCGCATCCGCTGGCGACCTTCACCGACAAGATCGCGCTGAAGACTGATCCGGCCGAGATGCAGCTGGCCAAATCCTACATCAACTGCACCGAGGACACCGCGCTGCCTCACAGCTATGGCTGGCATCCGCGCCTGTCGGAGAAGCTCGGCCTGTTCCGCCTGGTGCAGGTGGCAGGAAGCCATGAATTGTGCTTCTCCGAGCCGGCGCGGCTCGCCAAGGCGATCATGGAGGCGGGACGCGACTGACCGAAGCCTCCCGCGATGGCGCTCACGATTCCTGAGCGCCACTCAATCCGGATGCCACCAGCGGCCGCCGATGACGACGCCTTCCGAGACGATCTTGCGGTCGCCGATCAGGTGCTCGCCGACGACGTCCTCGTAATCGAACTGGCCCTGCCTCACGGAGATCAGCGTGGCGTCGCCGACGCTGCCCGGCTTGAGGCTGCCGAGCTCGGGGCGCCGCAGCGCCATGGCGGCATTGACGGTGGACGCCGCGATCACATCCGACAGCTCCATGCCCATGCATAGGAATTTCGACATCGTCGTCACCTGGTCATAGGCGGGACCGTCGATGCAGAGTTGGTGGATGTCCGAAGAGATCGTATCCGGATAGAAACCGTTGGCGAGCATCGCGCGGGCGGTCTTGAACGCGAACGAACCCTTGCCGTGGCCGATGTCGAACAGCACGCCGCGCTCGCGTGCATCCAGCACCGCCTTCTTTACCGTGCCTTGCGCGGTCGCCGGCGTGTTGGGGAACGGGCGGAACGCGTGGGTGAGCACGTCGCCGGGACGCAGGCGTGCCAGCACCTCCTCATAGCTCGGCGGCGGATGGTCGATATGCGCCATCAAGGGCATGCCGACCTCGTCGGCAACCTGCAGCGCGATGTCGAGCGGGACGGTCCCTGATGTCCCCGAAGAATGCAGCCCGACGCGCACCTTGATGCCGACGATGAGGTCGCGGTTGGCATCGGCCACCTCGGCCGCCTCGATCGGATTCATCAGCCGCAACTCCTCACTCTCGCCGACCATGATCCGGTGCGAGAAGCCGAAGATGCCGGCATGCGAGACGTGCAGGTAAGCGAGGATGCGGACCTGGCTCGGCTCGATCACATGTTTGCGGAAGCCGGCGAAATTGCCGGGGCCGGCGCTGCCGGTATCTACCGCCGTCGTGACGCCGGAGAGACGGCAGAACTCCTCGGCATCGATGCCGAGCGACGTGCCGCCCCAATAGACATGGGTGTGCAGGTCGATCAGTCCCGGCGTGACGATGTATTTCGAGACATCGCGCACATCCGTGCCCGGATCGGCCTTGAGTCCGGCGCCGATGGCGGCGACCTTGCCGCCGGCGAAGGCAACATCGGTCACGGCATCGAGCTTCTGCGAGGGGTCAATCACGCGGCCTCCGCGCAGGATCAGGTCGAAAGTCATCATGGTCTCCGGATGTAGCGGCCAAATGCAGGCTGGATCAGCCGGCCAGACAGGAAGGCATCCCCCTGCACATCGATAAACGCGACATGACTCATGTCAATGTCCGAGCCGGACTCAATCCTATGGTCCGATCGACCGGCAAGCCGACTGTGATCTGGCTTCCAACAATCTGCTCGCCCGAAAGGACCACGGACATGAGCTATGCCACCATCAATCCATATACCGGCGAGACTCTGAAGACTTTTCCCAACACGAGCGATCAGGAGGTCAGCGCCGCCATCGATCGGGCGCACGCAGCCTTTCACGCCTGGCGCGAGGTCCCCATCTCGGCACGCACGGCAGTGCTTCAAAAAGCGGCAGACATTCTGCGACGGGATCGCGATAGTTATGCGAAGCTCTTGACGCTGGAAATGGGCAAGCTCTTTGCCGAGGCCAAGGCCGAAGTCGATCTCTGCGCGCGCATCTTCGAATACTACGTCAACAATGCCGAGCAGTTGTTGCGGCCGGAGAAGCTGCCTGTCGCAGACCCGGCGGAAGGCGAGGCGATGATCGTTCACGATCCGCTCGGCGTGATCCTCGCCATCGAGCCGTGGAATTTTCCCTATTACCAGATCGCCCGCATCATCGCGCCCCAATTGTCGGTCGGAAACACCATCCTGCTGAAGCATGCCTCGAACGTGCCCCAGAGCGCAGCAGCCTTCGAACGCATCATGCGTGAGGCCGGGCTGCCCGAGGGATGTTTCACCAAGCTCTACGCCACCCGCTCACAGGTCGAGATGATCATCAATGATCCCAGGGTCCATGGTGTCGCACTCACCGGCTCCGAGGACGCCGGCGCGATCGTCGCCGCCCAGGCCGGCAAGGCGCTGAAGAAATCGACGATGGAGCTTGGTGGTGCCGATGCGTTCGTCGTCCTGGCCGATGCTGATCTGGAAAAGACCGTCAAATGGGCCGTGTTCGGTCGGCACTGGAATGGCGGCCAGGTCTGCGTCTCCTCCAAGCGCATGATCATCGTGGATGAGGTATACGATGAATTCCTGGCGCGTTATCGCAAGGGTGTCGCTGCCCTGAAGGCAGGCGACCCGTTCGATTCCGAGACGACGCTGGCGCCGCTCTCGTCACAGCACGCCGCCGACGAGATCAAGGAGAGGATTCAGCAGGCCGTGCAGCAGGGCGCCAAAGCCGAGGAGGTCGGTCCATCGGTGCCTAACCAGGGTGCGTTCGTGCAGCCGACGATTCTCACCGAGGTGACCGAGGACAATCCGGCCCGCTATTGGGAATTCTTTGGCCCGGTCTCCATGTTGTTCCGCGCCAAGGACGAGGCTGACGCCGTGCGCATTGCAAACGACTCCCCCTTCGGCCTCGGCGGCTCGGTGTTCACGTCCAACCCGAAACACGGAGCGGAAGTCGCGCGGAAGATCTCGACCGGCATGGTGTTCGTCAATCATCCGACCAAGGTGGAAGCGGACCTGCCGTTCGGCGGCATCAAGCGATCAGGCTACGGCCGCGAGCTCCTCGGGCTCGGACTCAAGGAGTTCGTCAACCACAAGCTGATCGACATCGTGGATATCGACGCCCGCTTCTGATCGACCACCCGGATTGGGGGCGCCCATTGGCCGGCCACGATGCTTCCGAACTTCCGCTTACGGATTGGCGGCGGTTCGGGGGTCAGCATCGCGCGCATCACCTGTGCCACCGCAAGCACGCCGAGCGGGGCCAGGAGCGGCTCGATGCCGCCCAACAGATCAGTCGATAGGTTGGACGGAGAAATGAACGCGATTCTCGTTCGGCACAGCTGCCGATTTCGGCAAGGTCATATCGGATGAAGCCCGGAAATGGGGAAAGGTCGTCGAGCAGACGGGGACCAAGGTCAATTGACCGACGAACTCGAATCCCAATTATTGAAGCCTCCCCGCTGCAGCTCGTCGCCGAGTACTTGCGAGCAGCACCAGCATGAAGGAGGCCGCTGTCATCAGCGTCGATATCGCCGCGATTGTGGGATCGATTTCGTCTCGAAGCGCAGTGAACATGCGCTTGGTCAGCGGTTGGTATTGCCCGCCGGAGATGAACAGCGCGACGATGGTCTCGTCCATCGCCGAGATGAAGGCGAAGATGCCGCCCGCCATAACGCTGGACTTGACCTGCGGCAGCGTCACCACGAAGAAGCTGCGCAGGCGGTTCATGCCGAGGCTGCGGGCCACCATCTCCTGAGCGGGATCGAAGCTCTGCAGGCCCGCCAGCACGGAGATGACGACATAAGGCAGTCCCAACATCACGTTCGCCAGCACGAGGCCGGGCATGGTCGCGACTAGCCCGACCTTGGCATAGACGAAGAAGATGCCGACCGCGGTGATGATGATCGGCACCACCAGCGGCAACAGCAGCGTCATGTGGATGATGCGCATGATCCGCAGCTTCGACTGGCTGATGGCATAGGCAGCGGCTACTCCAAGAGGGGTCGCGATCACGACGGTCAGCAGCGCGACCGTCAGCGTCACCCGCGTCGCCTGCATCCAGGCCGGATTCGAGAAGTATTGCTGGTACCAGCGCAGCGATAGGGATGGCGGTGGAAAGGTCAGGAAGCGCGCGCTGGAGAACGAAATCGGCGCGATGATCAGCACCGGCAGGATCAGGTAGACCAGTACCAACGCGCTGATCACGTAGAGAACGATCCGTGCGGGCGAGACGCGCATCATCTCTGCCCCAGCACGCGATCGAGCGAGATGAAGCGGCTGACGACGAAGAAGATCGCCAGCACGCCGAGGAGCAGCACCACCGCGACGGCGCTCGCCGCACCGAACTGATTGTAGAGCTCGACATTGCGGCTCACCAGCATGGACACCATCACGGTGCGTCCGCCGCCGAGTAGCTCCGGCGTGATGTAGAAACCGAGGCAGAGCACGAACACCATGGTGCAGCCGGCGAGCACGCCCGGCAGCGACAGCGGCAGGAACACGCGAAAGAAGGTGAGCGACGGGCTTGCGCCCAGGCTGGCGCCGGCCTCCATGAGGTCGCCGGGGATCTTCTGCATCGTGGCATAGAGCGGCAGCACCATGAACGGCAGCAGGATGTGCACGGTCGCAACCACCGTGCCGAACGTATTGTGGGCCAGCGCGAGCGGCTCCGAGATCACATCGAGATAGCGCAGGAACTGGTTGATCACGCCGGTCCGCTGCAGGAGCGCCAGCCAGGCATAGGCGCGCACCAGGACGCTGGTCCAGAACGGCAGCACGACAAGCGACAGAATGAGGATGCTCCATCCCTTCGGCACCGAATTGGCGAGATATGCGATCGGATAGCCGAGCAGCAGCGCGATGGCCGTGACCGCGAGGCTGATCTCGAAGGTCAGCGCAAAACTGCGCCAGTAGACGTCCTCGGTGAAGACGCGACGGTAGTTCTCCAGCGTGAAGCCGTCCTGGTAGATCGACTGCCAGGCCAGCCAGCCGACCGGCAGCACGATCAGAGCCAGGATGACCAGCAGCGCCGGCGACACCAATGCCAGCATAAGACCGTGCTCGCGGCGCTGATGCTTTTGGGAGGGATCTGGCACGGATGTCGTCAACGCTCGCTCCATCTATTTCTGCATGAACGACGCCCAGCGCTTCTCGGCTGCCTCTCCGGCCGACGAGGACCACCAGGCATAGGACATCAGCGCCTGCTTGGCCGCATTGGCCGGCTCGCTCGGCAATTGCGCGGCGCGCTCGGGCTTGATCACGTTCGTCTCGAACGCCTTGGGATTGCCCGGGCCATAATCGATATGGAGCGGCAGGTTGGCCTGATGTACGGGGTCGACGGCCTCGTTGAGGAATTTCACGGCCGTGGCGAGATTGGGCGCACCCTTGAGGATGCAGAGCGAGGTGCTCTGCAGGATACCCTGATTGTAGGTGAAGGCGACCTTGGCGCCCTCCTTGGCGACCGCGCTGACGCGACCGTTCCACGCCATCTCCATGTCGACCTCGCCGTCGTTGAGCAGCTGTGCCGACTGCGCGCCCGAGGTCCACCACACCGTGATGTGCGGCTTGATCTCCTCCAGCTTCTTGAAGGCGCGGTCCACGTCGAGCGGATAGAGCTTGTCCGGCGCAACGCCGTCGGCCATCAACGCGGCCTCGAGCGTCGCGAACGGGTGGTTGCGCAGCGCGCGGCGGCCGGGAAATTTCTTCACGTCCCAGAAGTCGGCCCAGCTGTTCGGCGCGTCCTTCGCAAAGGTCTTCTGGCTGTATGCCAGCACGCTGGAATAGAACTCGTAGGAGACCGAATAGGGACTGCGGTATGCCTCGGGCATCGCGGCACCGTTCGGAATCTTCGAGAAATCGAGTTTCTCGATCAGGCCCTGCTCGCCGCCGCGCAGGCAGTTGCCGGTCGGCGTGTCGACCACGTCCCAAATCGGCTTGCCGCTGCCGACCTGGGTCTTGATCGCGGGCCAGGCGTCGGGAATGGAATCCTGGTTGATGGTGATGCCGAGCTTCTTGGCGGAGGGATCGAGGATCGCCACCGTTTGCGCCTGCTGATAGGCGCCGCCTTGCGAGACGAAGGTGATTTGCTCGGCCGCATCAGCTGCACTCGTCAATCCGATTGCGCCCGCCAGGGCGCAGCCCAGTCCAAGATTCCGCTTCATGCTCATCCTCTCCTCCTCCGTCGCCAAAATGATCTCACCGGCCGATCGCATCGAGAAACTGGTACCAGCCGGCGACCATGCGCACGGCGGGCTCGCGCAGCGGATAGAACGGAATGGTTTTCATGCGCCTGACATCGAGCAGGCCGACGTCGGGCGTCTCGCCGCGCACGAGGGCAGCGAGATAGCGCCCCATCAGGCTCGACATCGCAACGCCAGCGCCGTTGTAGCCCATCGAGACCAGCGTGCGCTCGTCGAGCCGGCCGATATGCGGCACCGAGTCCAGCGTCATCGCGACGAGGCCCGACCAGCTGTATTCGAGCCGAATATCGGCGAGATCAGGGAATATCCCGACCATCGCCTTGCGCAACGCGTCGAACGCGGCTTGCGAGTCCTCTTTGCCGAAGGCACCGCGGCCGCCGAAGATGACGCGATTGTCGACCATGCGGAACCAGCGCATCATGCGCTTGGTCTCGGTATAGGTGCGCCCAGTCGGCATCAGTTTTCCCGCGAGATTGCGCGGCAGCTTCTCGGTGGCGACCATGGCGCTGCGAAACGGGATCAGCGTGCGCTGCAGATGCGCGGTGGCACTGGTCAGGTCGGAGTAGCTATTGGTGGCGATGATTGCCTGCTTGGCGCGGATCGTTCCTCGTGGCGTCTCGGCGACGATGCCACCGTCTTCACGCCGTAGTTCGGTGACCGGCGACTGCTGGTAGATCGGCACGCCCCGGCGCGCCAGGCCATCGGCAAGTCCGCGCAGATAGTTCAGCGGGTGGATGCCGCCCGAGCCGGGATTGAGCACGCCGCCGACAAAGATGTCGGAGCCGGTCTCCTCGCGCACGCCGTTCTTGTCGAGAATGCGGACCTCGGCCGAACCCATCTCGCGCGTCATCCAATTGGCTTCTTCTATCGCGGCCCGGAGTGTCGTCTCGTTATGTGCAGCCTTGACCTGACCGGTGCGTGTCAGGTTCGCGCCGGCGATGCCGAACTCGGACACCAGTTCCTCGACCATGTCGGTGGATTCATGCGCGATCTCGTACATGCGCCGCGCCATGGCGCGGCCGTGCACGGTGTCGATCTCGCGGAACGACAGGCGAAATTTTGCGGTGATAACGCCGCCATTGCGCCCGCTCGCGCCCCAGCCAGGACGGTTCGCCTCGAGCACGACGGGCGACAGGCCGCTCTTGGCGACGTGGTGCGCGGCGGAAAGGCCCGTGTAGCCGGCACCGATGATCACCACATCGGCTTGGCTCTCGCCCGACAGCACGGGATAGTCGCGCGCCGGCTCCGCCGTGGCTTCCCACAGCGAATTGGCCGATGGCAGCGCGCTCCGGTCCCGTGTCATGCCGCCGCTCACCGCTACGCCGCCGGACCGATCGCGGCGTCCGCGAGGGCCTTCAGGGTCGGGAAATGGAAGTCCGGCTTGGTCAGCGTCTCGACCGCCGGCGTGCCGCCGAAGCCGGCGATACCCTGGCGGCGCTCGATCCAGCACACCTTGTAGCCGAGCTTCCGCGCAATGCCGATGTCGTGATACTGGCTCTGCGCGACGTGTAGAATGTCGGACTGCTTGTAGCCGAAGGCGGATTGGCGACCTTTGTTGTAGGCGAAGAATTCCGGATTCGGTTTTGCCACCCCGGTATCGTCGGCGCAGACCGTGTCGTCGAAGGGATTGCCGAGCGCATGCGCGTAGCAGGACAGCGCGACGCGGTCGGCATTGGTCATCGCCACCAGGCGGAACTTGGTGCGCAGGCGCTTCAAGGCCTCGACCGAATCCGGGAACGGGCCCCAGCGCAGCACGGCGAGCTGGAACACATCGCAAGACGCGTCATCGGCGGGCAGCCCGAGTTCCTTGGCCAGATAGCGATAGACGTGGAACATCACCTCGCTGGAGCGCTCATAGTGCTTGTCGCGGCCACGCTTGTAGGATTCGAAGATCATTTCGTCGCTGAGCTCGGCAGGCGTCTTGCTGGAGATCTTGCGGACTGCTGCGAGCACGCCGCTTTCGAAGTCGATCAAGGTGCCGACGACGTCGAAAGTGAGAACCTTGAAATTGCTGAACGCGGCTTGGGTCGACATCTGGCTTCTTCTCTCTGGTTGGTCCCGGCTTCAAGTTCAGTCCCCCACCCGGGGCACGACGATGGTGTCCTCGGGATGGAGCGCGACAGTGAGGCTGCCGCCGAGCGGCGGGATGCGGCTATGGGCCTGGTGATAGGCCGGCTGGCGCAGGCTGAGCGCAACGCCGCCGTCCAGCGCCAGGAAGATGCGCAGGCTCTCGCCCTGATAGACGACGTCGGTGACCGTCCCGGTCAACCGGTTGCAGGCGCCATCCTGCGCACCATCGTCGATCAGAAGCTTCTCGCTGTGCACGGCCAGCATCAGCGCATCGCCGTCCGGAATGGCGCGCGCGGTGCGCAGCAAGACGTTGCCGAGTGCGACGCTGGACGCATCGACGCGGCGAACAGGCAGCATCGTCGCCTCGCCAATGAAGCTGGCGACGAACGAATCGGCAGGATGGTCGTGCAGCCGCTCGGGCGCGTCGATCTGGACCAGCCGGCCGTCCTTCATCACGGCGACGCGGTCGCTCATGGTCAGCGCCTCGCGCTGGTCGTGGGTGACGTAGATGATGGTGGCGCCGATGCGTTTGTGCAGCGCGCGCAGCTCGATCTGCATGGATTCGCGCAGTTGCTTGTCGAGCGCGGAGAGCGGCTCGTCCATCAGGATCAGGCGCGGCTCGAAGATCATGGCGCGTGCGAGTGCGACGCGCTGGCGCTGGCCGCCGGAAAGCTGCGCGATGCCGCGCTCTTCATAGCCGGCAAGGCCGACCATACCGAGTGCCGCGCGCACCTTGTCCGGCCAGGAGGCCTTCGGCAGGCGCCGCGCGCGCAGGGGAAAGGCGACGTTCTCTCCGACGCTCATGTGAGGGAACAGCGCATAGTTCTGGAACACGACGCCGATGCCGCGCTTGTGCGGCGGCATGTAGGTGACGTCGCGCCCGCCAAAAAGGATTGTGCCTGACGTCGGCAGGATGAAGCCGCCCAAAATGCCGAGCAGCGTGGTCTTGCCGGAGCCGGAGGGGCCGAGCAGGGAGACGAACTCGCCGGCGCCGACATTGAGGGACACGTCGTCAAGGGCGCGCAACGCGCCGTAAGCTTTGCTCGCGGACCTGATTTCGACGCTTTCCGCTCGCTTGTCCAACGATCGACCTCGCCATGTCCTGCAATGGCGTGCCTCACTGCACGCCATAAGCCTACTTTATAGACAGGGGTGTGAGCACGCGCCGTCCAAAGCGTGCACCGCGCCAAATCTTCTTCCGATGCCCCTATGATCAGGCAGTCGTCTCGATGACACCAGACTTGGCGAAAGTCGGCAATTGCCAAATTCTCACGCAGCTCATAACATGACGTTATGCCAGAGCTCCGCCGCATGCTGCCCTCCAGCAACGCCCTGTTCGTCTTCGACGCCGCGGCGCGCAATGGCAGTTTCACGGCCGCGGCCGCCGAATTGAACGTCACGCAGCCGGCGGTGAGCCGCATGCTCGGACAGTTCGAGGAGCATCTCGGCGTCCGCCTGTTCGACCGCAAGGCGGGCCGTGCCGTGCTCTCCGAAGAGGGCGAGCTCCTGTATCGCCGCGTGCTCGAAGGTTTCCGCAGCATCGAGAGCGGGCTCGTCGAGATCGAGCGGCGCCGCAAGGGCACCGAGACGGTGACGCTGTCGGTCTCCTCCGCCTTCACCACGCATTGGCTGATGCCGCGCATCGACAAGCTGCAAAAGCAGTTTCCGCAAGTGGATCTGCGCTTCCAGCTCATCTCCGGCGCGCTGCGCGGGCCGGTGGAGAATGTCGATCTCGGCATGCGCTTCCGCGATCGCGACGAGCCATCCTCCGGCGGCACGCTGATCATGAAGGAAGTCATGCTGCCGATGTGCAGCCCCGGCTATCTCGGCGAGTCCGATCCCGCCGAAGGCAATACCATCATTCGTCTCGGGGAGACGCCGGGTGATTGGGCCGCCGATTACGCCTCGCTTCTCACGGGGCGGCGCGGGGCGGCCAAAGCGCTCAGCTTCACCGACTATGCCGTCGTGGTACAGGCTGCGCTGCTCGGCCAGGGCATCGCGCTCGGCTGGCTGACGGTCACCTCGCACTGGCTGCTCACCGGCGCGCTGGTGCCGGCCTCCGACACGCTCGCCACTACGCGCCGCATCTGCGAATTCCTGCCGCCGCGCAACCGCCTGATGCGCCCGATCGCCGCCGAGATCCGAGATTGGATCATCGCGCAGATGCGAAAAGAGGTGGCCGCGATCGACCGGCAGTATCCGCAACTTGGATTGCTGTCTGCCTGCTACTGAGCTTGCGGGATGAGTTCGCCGGGGCTCCTTCGGTCCGACCCGACGCCGAAGAGAGTCCACCGGTCCTCGAATGAGCCGCGAGGGACGTCAAACGTTGCTGTGAGGCTGCTTCACGCGCTCGCGACGGGGGAGCAGACGTCACTCCATGTAACCCCTTGTAATTCCACGTACTGGACGGAGCTTTGGGAATCGGTCCCGAGACACCGAAATCGGCGCCGGGACGGAGCGCGTACGGGAGGGAAAGGCCCGTGGCTATTGTGTTTCTTGCATCGAAAAACTGGCGATCCCGGCATGACTCGAACATGCGACCTACGGTTTAGGAAACCGTCGCTCTATCCGGCTGAGCTACGGGACCGCGGAACCCGCTCCTAGACGGGTTGCCTGAGGGTGTACATATCAAAGCGGCGGCGGGATCGGAAGCCCCGCCGCGCCCCATGCGCAAAGACGGCTGCGAGCCCTACGCTTTGATATTATTGTCCTTCACCACCTTGCCCCAAAAGGCGACCTGCTTGTCGAAGAAGGTCTTGAAGGCGGCGCCGTCCTGGAGCAGCAGCGTCATGTGCTGCGTCTCCTTGAGCTGGGTGGCGGTCGCGGGCTCGCTCAGGATCTCCCTGGACGCCGCCGCGAAGGCCGCGACGATGTCAGGCGGCGTGCCTGCGGGCGCGAAGATGCCCCACCAGGCCAGCGTCTCGAAATCGGGAAAGCCCGCCTCGATCGCGGTCTGGGTATCAGGCAGGGCCGGCAGCCGCTCGCGGCCGAGCTGCAGGATCGGACGCAGCATGTTGGTGCCGAGCTGGGCGGCGACCAGCGCCGCCGATCCCGCGATGAGATCGACATGGCCACCGAGCACGTCGTTCATCGCCGGGCCGCCGCCGCGATAGGGCACGTGCATGATCTCGACGCCGGCCTTGCTGCCGAGCACGGTCATGGCGAGATGGCCGAGCGTGCCGATGCCGACAGAGGCATATTTCACCGCACCGGGCTTCGCCTTGCAGGCCGCCACGACGTCGGCAAAGCTCTTATAGGGACGATCGGCACCCGCCGCGATCACGTAGGGCGCGGTGCCGATCAGCAGCACCGGCATCAGCTCCCGCTCGACGTCCACCGGCGGCTTGTCGAGGATGGACGGAATCACCGCGTGGGAATCGAAGGTGACCAGGAAGGTCGAGCCGTCCGCCGGGCTCTTGGCGGCCTGCGCCGCACCGAGCGCGCCGGCAGCGCCCGATTTGTTCTCGACCACGACGATGCGGCCGAGCTTGGTTTGCAGATTGGTCTGCAGCAGCCGCGCCATCGCATCGGTCGAGCCGCCCGGCGGAAACGGCACCACCAGCGTGATCTTGCCGGCCTGTGCCAGCGCCGGCGTCATTGCGAGAATGGCCGGCGCGGCCAGCAGCGTGCGTCGTGTGATCGTCATGGTCCCCTCCCTTGTGGTGCGCCCGGCTTTTGCTCTTTGGCGCGGCAGCATGATCCGGAAAAGTGTGTAGCGGTTTTCCGACAAGATCATGCTCAAAAGATGCATCTAAAGCGCAAAGCGCTTTAGCTCGTGCCGAAGCCCGACCCGGCTTTCTTGTATTCTGGCCGAGGCGGACTGAAGATGTCCAGCACCCGCGCGCCGTCGGCGCCAGCGCGCATGGTGTGCGGCACGTTGCCCGGGGTACGCCAGAAATCGCCCTTCTTCACTGGGATTTCCTCGTCGCCCTGAACGCGGATGGCCGAGCCGTCCAGCAGCACGCCCCATTGCTCCTCGGGATGATGGTGCAGGGTGCCTTGCGCATGCGGCGCCAGCGTCACCACCGACAGCATCGCCTGCTCGCCGGAGAAGATGCGCGTGGTCACGCCTGCCGCGAGCTCGCGAAACAGCCCATCGCTGGGATCGTCGATGTTGTGGAATTCTTCTTTTTGACTCACGTCGTCCTCCCTTTTGCTCCCGCCTGATCAGGATTTGCCGTACGACCCCTGGTAGCGGCCCTCGCGGATCGCCTTCAGTGTCTCCTCCTCGCGCGCGACCTGGGTGCGGACGGCGTCCAGCAGCGCGGCGGCACCCGCGGCGGGAAACGAGACCACCCCGTCCTCGTCGCCGACCACGATGTCGCCGGGCGCAATCACGCTGCCGCCGATCGACACGGGCACGTTGATCTCGCCGGGACCGTTCTTGTAGGGACCGCGATGGATCACCGCGCGGGCGTAGCAGGGAAAGTCGTCGGCCGCGAAAGCGGCGACATCGCGGATCGCGCCGTCGATGACGTAACCTTCGGCTTTGCGCCACTGCGCGATGTTCTTCATGATCTCGCCGACCAGCGCGCGCGTCTCGTCGCCGCCGCCGTCGACCACGATGACGTCGCCTGGACCGACCAGATCGAGGGCGCGGTGGATGGCGAGATTGTCGCCGGGGCGGGTCCGCACGGTGAAGGCCGTGCCCACCAGCTTAGCCCCGCGATGATAGGGCTTCAGCCCGACCGCGCCGGGCAGGCGGGCGAGATTGTCGGAAATGACCGACGTCGGGGCACCTCGAAAGCTCTCGATGATCTCGGCCGGCGGCTTCGGCACGCTGTTCGCTGCGATGTGAATCGTCATGTCAAAGAATCCTTTCGTCACTTTTCTTATTCGGCGTGCGCCGGCGCCTTGGAAGGCAAAATCCGGAAGGCGCGCCCTTCCTTCATCCACGCCGCGCGCTCGTCGCGCAACAGGGTGCGGCGGACTTTACCGGAATCATCGCGCGGCGGGACGCTGACGATCTCGAAACTCTCCGGATGCTTGTAGCGGCTAAGCCGGTCCTTCAGGAACTCTGCCATGCCGTCGGCGATGGCCTGGCCGTCGGCGTCGCCTTCCGGCTCGATGATGGCATGCACGCGCTGGCCCAATTCCGGATCAGGCAAGCCGACCACCACGCAGGACCGCACGCCGGGACACTCGGAGACGGCAGCCTCGACCTCGGCCGGGTAGATATTGGCGCCGCCGCGGAGCACCATGTCGGCGAGGCGGTCCCCGAGATAGAGATAGCCTTCCGCATCCAGCCGGCCGATGTCGCCGAGCGATTCCCAGCCGTCGGAGCGGCGCTTCGGCTCGGCGCCGAGATAGTGGTAGGTGGCGTCCTTGCCGTCGTTGTTGAGGAAATAGATCTCGCCGGTCTCGCCGGGCGCGACGTCGTTGCCGTCCTCGCCGATGATACGAAGCTTCGCCATGTCGCCGATCCTGCCGACCGAGCCCTTGTGCGTCAGCCATTCGGTGCCGGAGATGATGCAGGCGCCCTGGCGCTCGGTGCCGCCATAGAGCTCCCAGATTCGTTCCGGTCCGAGCCAGGCGATCCAGTTCTCCTTCAGCCAGGGCGGCATCGGAGCAGCCATATGGAAGACGGTCTGCAGGCTCGACAGATCGTAGGCATTGCGCACGCACTCCGGCAGGGCCCAGATCCGGTGCATCATGGTCGGCACGAAATTGACCCATTGCACGCGCTCGCGCTCGATCTGCCGCAACGTCTCCTCGGCGTCGAACTTGAGGAGACCGGTGAGCTGGCCGCCCACGAACAGCGCATAATGCGACACGATGAACGGCGCATTGTGATAGAGCGGACCGGGATTGAGCAGCGAGACTCCGACGGGCATGTTGAGCGGCGGCGCGGCAACAGTGTCGGTCACCGCCGGATGGTGGTCGAGGATAACTTTCGGGCGACCGGTCGAGCCGCCTGAGGTCATGGCTTTCCAGTAGCGCGCGACCGGGGGCGTCAGCGGCTCATCCGAAAATCCGTCCGGCACGAAATCAGCCGGCAGACGGTTCGGCGCGTTCCAGTCGGCCTCGCCGCCGACCACCAGCGCAGGCTTGAGAATGTCGAGCACGGCGGCGGCTTCGCCGCGCGGCAGCCGCCATGACAGCGATGTCGGCGTCGCGCCGCACTTCCACACCGCGAAGGAGGTCTCGAAGAACGCGTTGCCGTTGGGCAATCCGATCGCAACGAAATCGCCGGGCTTGACGCCCTTTGCCATGAACGCCCGCGCGCGCCGGTTGGCACCGCGCTCGAGCTCGTCCCATGTCAGCGTGTCCTGCCCATGGCGAACGGCGATCGTGCCGTGTGGCTTGCGCTCAGCGTACCAGCGTGGCACGTCGGACAGGGGCAGCAACATCAGGCGTTTCCATTTCGTTTTCTTGGCGTCGCCTCGGATGAGCGCGCTCGCGGGGCGAAGTGTAGCAGCCGGCCAGCACGGCGCTGTGACTCCTGCGCCACGTCAAGCACAAAATGTCAGCATCACAGCCATGTATTTCCCAGGTTCCATGGGTGACAAGCCGGCAATAAAGAGGCAAAAATCTGGCTCGACTCAGTTCGGGTTGAGTTTTGCAAGGAATGCTCTCGTAGAATGTCGTCGGTGATTGCATTGCGTCGTGCGGCGCTGTTTCTCGTTGCCGCAGCAGGATTTTTTCTGCTGACACTGCCGCATGCCCAGGCGCAATGGTGGAAACGCGCGCCGGTCGATTTCGAGGAATGCGCCGACGCCGCCGAGAAGGCCGCGACCAAGGCCGAGAAGACATCCGCGCTTGCCGATTGCAACGCCAAGTTCGCCGGCCGCCGCAAGCCGGGCGGCGGCTATGCCTATTACGACTTACTGCAGGATCGCACCTTCGACATCGCCGGGCCCAATCCGACGCCGGAGGAGCAGAAGAAGATCGACGAGGCCTACACCGCCTATCTCGCCAGAGAGCGCCGCAACAACGAAGCCGCCCAGGCCGCCGCGCGTCAACAGCGCGAGCTGCAGGAGCAACAGGTGCGGCAACTCCAGCAGGTCGCGTTGCGGACCGAGGTCGAGCGCGTGCCCATCCCCGTCGAGCGGCCGAAGGTGCAGCAGACCATAGGTCAGCGTCCGAAGGGCGCGCCATGCACCAAGGGCTCATTCTCCTGCGAATGGCCGCGGCTATCGGAAAGCTTGAACGATCTGAAGAAGCTGTTCAACCCGACGCCGAGCAAGCCGGCGAAGAAGAGCTGAGTTTTCTCGCACCGACCTGTGGGGTAGGCAAAGTGCCCACCACACCGGCAAGACGAAACAGGATGGTGGGCACGCTTCGCTTTGCCCACCCTACAAATTCAATGAGGATGCTTCTTCTTGCTGCGCTTCGGCTTGACCACCGGCGCCGTCGCTGGCTCGGCGACTGTCTGCGAACTCCCCA
This sequence comes from Bradyrhizobium tunisiense, assembly GCF_042263385.1. Taxonomy (NCBI): domain Bacteria; kingdom Pseudomonadati; phylum Pseudomonadota; class Alphaproteobacteria; order Hyphomicrobiales; family Nitrobacteraceae; genus Bradyrhizobium; species Bradyrhizobium tunisiense. The sequence continues at coordinate 212,064 of NZ_JBHLEV010000003.1, read as the reverse complement.
ACTGCGACCGGCTTTCCTGCAATCGCCTGTCATAGCCGGGCGAGTTCATAACCGTCGGCGGCCTCGCATAGGCCAGCGTCGATGCGCCGCAGAACGCGGCCAGCGCGAGCCCGATCATATAAACACGGTTCATCGCGTTCCTCCTTCGCTCTCGAGCACTACCCGCGAATTTCCTGCGGCGTCAGGCGGGACGGTCCGTTGCCGTCCGCCTCGGCTTGCTTGATCAGCGCAACAATGCGGCGCATCAGCGGCACATCGACATGGTTTTGCTCGGCGAGGGCGATGACGGCACCCTGGAGATAGTCGATCTCGGTCTTGCGGCCCTGTTTCAGGTCCTGCCACATCGACGAGCGCGCCTCGGGATCGATCTTCATGGTCCGTCCCAGGATCGCATTGAAGATCATGTCGGGCAATCTGAGCAATGTCGGGGACCAGTTCATCGGAATTGGCGTCGCCGAGACCGGTGCGATGCCGGCGGCCTTCAGCGCGGCGAGCCCCTCGGCCATCTGGTCCGCGAACAGCCTGCGCCAGTCTCGGTTGGCCAGTTGCGCGGCAAGCGGCATGTCGGACAGCGCGCTGAGCGCGTTGTTCAGATTGATGATCAGCTTGCCCCATTGCACGCCGGTGATGTCACCGCTTGCACGCATGGCGAGGCCAGGCACCGAGAGCGCGGCGGCCGTGTTCTCGGCGTCCTCGCCGATATGAATGTCGCCGGAGGTCGAGCGATGAAAGCGCCCCTCGCCCATCGCAATCACGTTGAACGGCACCATGCCGGCGAGCACGCGGCGGTCGCCGAGCCGCTCGCGCAGCACCGCGACGTTGCCGACGCCGTTCTGAAGCGAGACGACGACGGCATCCTCCGGCGCGTGCTGCGCGATCTGATCGGCGACATCGGCGGTGTCGGCGCTCTTGACCGTGACCAGCACGATGCCGGCGCTGTGCAGGATCGAAGGATCCTCCGACAGCGCGAGCTGGCCCGCGCCGAGCTTCCTCTCGGAGCCGTCGAAATCGGTCAGCCGCAGACCAAACCGCTCGATCTCGGTCTTCACCCGCGGTCGCACCAGCAGCGCGACGCGGCGGCCGGCGGCCGCCAGCATGCCGCCGACGAAGCAGCCGATGGCACCCGCGCCAGCCACCACGATCGGTCGATCCGTCATCACCTCGCCTTGCTCCCTGAACGACCCGCCTTCGATAGCAGAGGCGAGGCCGGCAACCAATCGCGGCGCATGCGCCTTGTAACCGTCATGAGAGCCCCATATGTTTTCGCCCCGGGGGCTGTCATCGGCGAGCGCTCGCCGAACGAGACGCCAAAGGAGAGCACCATGGGTCTACTCGACGTCCTCAACGGCATGCAGAACGGCCCGCGCGGTCCCTCTACGCCCAGCTCCGAGAAATCTTCCGGCGGCATGTCGCCGATGACCATGGCGCTGCTTGGCCTGCTCGCCTGGAAGGCGTTCAAGCACATGACGTCGAACCAGTCCGGCACGGCGCCGCAACCGTCGCCGACGCCTGCCCCGCCGCCGGTGAACGCGGACAGCGGCGGTCTTGGCGGTCTCGGAGGCCTGCTCAAGGGCGGCCTCGGCGGCTTGCTCGCCGGCGGCGCGGCCGGCACCGTGCTCAGCGGCGGGCTCGGCGATCTCCTCAAGCAGCTCCAGCAAGGCGGCCACAGCGAGGCCGCGAATTCCTGGGTCGGCAGGGGCGAGAACAAGCCGATCGAACCGGGCGATCTCGCCAGCGCGCTCGGCGCCGACCAGATCGAGAGCCTCTCCGCGCAGAGCGGCCTGCCGCGCGATGAGCTGCTGTCCGGTCTGAGCCAGTATCTGCCGCAGGTGATCGACCATCTGACGCCGGACGGACGGCTGCCGACCGAGGATGAGCTCTCGGGTCGCATCTGATTGTCATCAAGGGGGGGAGCACTGCCATGAGCATGAGCGGCCTGTTGTGGATCATCGTCGTCGGCTTCATCGCCGGCCTCATCGCGCGCTGGCTGGCGCCGGGACCGAATAACCCGAGCGGCTTCATCCTCACCACCATCCTCGGCATCGCCGGCGCATTTCTCGCGACCTTCATCGGCCAGGCCATTGGTCACTACAGCCCCGACCAGGGCGCGGGCTTCATCATGGCCACCATCGGCGCAGTCGTGGTGCTGTTCATCTGGAACCGCCTAGTGGCGCGCGGCGTGATCAAGGGGTGACCAAACTCGGTGTCGTCCCGGACAAGCGCGCCCTAAGCGCGCGCAGATCCGGGACCCATAGCCACAGGCGGTGGTTTGGCGAAGACTCGCAGTGATCGGAGTCGCGCAGCAACTCCTCCCTGTGGTTATGGGTCCCCGCGTTCGCGGGGACGACACTTGTGGTTGCCGCAGCAGCAGAGCGTCACCGCGGCAAGACACTCAATCACGTAATCAAATGCATCCCCGCATCCATGCGCACGACCTCGCCGGTCATGTTGCTGGAGGCCGGCATCGCCAGGAAGCAGACGAGCTGCGCGATGTCTTCGGCTGTTGATGCGACCTTCAGCGGCACCTTCTCCACCACGCTGTCGCGCACCTGCTTGGCGCCGGCTTCGCCGCGGCCCTTGGTGAACCAGGGCGTGTCGATGTAGCCGGGGCAGACCGTATTGACGCGGATCAGCGGCGCCAGCGCACGCGACAGCGACAACGTCATGGTGTTGAGCGCGCCCTTGCTCGCGGCGTAGGCGATCGACGAGCCGACGCCGCTGATGCCGGCGACCGAGGACACGTTGACCACGGCGGAGGGCCGCCCCGAAGCCTTGGCGCCGGCCTCGAGCAGGCTGCGTGCCGCGCGCACCATCTGGAACGGACCGATGGTGTTGACACCATAGATCCGCTGGAAATCCTCCGCCGACAACCCATCGAGATCGGCGTGAGCCACATGTTTCGTGGTGCCGGCATTGTTGACGAGGATATCGAGCCGACCCCAGCCGCTGGCCGCCGCGACGATCCTGCGACAATCGTCGTCCTTCGAAACGTCGCCCTGCGCGACCAGCACCTCCGACGCGCCAGCCTTGCGGCAGACGTCCGCGGTGGCCTCGGCCTCGGCCTTACTCGACGAATAGTTGATGACGAGCCGCGCCCCGCTGCGCGCGAGAATTTCCGCTGTCGCTGCGCCCAGGCCGGACGCCGACCCCGTCACGATTGCGCACAGATTGTCCTTGGCCATCCTGATGTCCTTCCCCGTGGCTCTGATCTTTCGTGCCCTGTTTAGCGAGTTTGTCGCGCCCTGCAAATCGAGCAAACTCCGCTAAGCGGAATTAGCCTTCCATTGATCCTTGCGCCCATGCCCGCGCCGCAGGTTGACCTGCGATCAACGCTTGTCAGGGCCATGGCTTTTTCGGATCATCGGGCGCAAGAAGACCTGCGCGGTACGCTCCACCAGGCGGGACGCGCCAACGGCAAAACACGGGGAACGCTGTGGCGGAGAGTGACAACATCGTCGTCGAGACCGCGGAGAAGATCTTCGCCGATCTCGCCGATCCGCAAACCATCAACAACGACAAGAAGAACTCCTGGCAGGCGCCGCTGTGGCAGGCGCTGAGCGAAGCCGGCCTGCCATTGTCCTGGGTGCCCGATGATCTCGGCGGCTCCGGCGCGAGCCTTGCCGATGGCTTTGCGCTGCTGAACGCCGCCGGCCGTTTCGCCGTCTCGGTTCCCCTGGCCGAGACCATGCTGGCGGGCTGGCTGCTGGCGCGGGCGAAGATCGCATCGCCCGATGGCGAGATGACCGTGCTGCCGGCAAGCCCGAAAGATCGTATCGTCCTCGACGCCGACGGCTCGCTCTCCGGCCGCGCCCGCGGCGTGCCTTTTGCGAAGGCGGCAAAGCATTTTGCGGTGCTCGCACATGGCAAGGACGGCGTCTCGATCGCGCTGGTCGATGCGGCCAAGGCGCGGATCGAGGCCGGGCTCAATGTCGGCTACGACCACAGCGACACCGTGACGCTCGACAAGGTCCAGCCCGTCACGCTCAAGGTTGCGCCGAACGGCTTTGACCAGACCACGATGATGCTGATGGGTGGCGTTGCGCGCAGCCTGCAGATCGCTGGCGCGCTGGAATCGATGCTCGACATCTCGGTGCGCTATTCCAACGAGCGCGTCGCCTTCGAGAAGAAGATCTCGAAATTCCAGGCGGTGCAGCACAATCTGGCGCGCCTCGCCGGCGAATCCGCCGCGGCACTTGCGGCGGCGACGTCCGCGGCCGATGCGATTGCGAATGCAAGATCGTTCGACGACGAGGTCTATCTGGAAGCCGCTGCCGCAAAGATCCGCTGCGCGGAAGCCGCCGAGAAAGGCGGCGCCATCGCGCATCAGGTGCACGGCGCGATCGGTTTCACCCTCGAGCACATCCTGCACCGCTATTCGCTCCGGGCGCTGGCCTGGCGCGACGATTTCGGTTCGGAAAGCCACTGGGCCGTCGAGCTCGGCAAGCTGGTCGCAAACCGCGGCGCCGACGAATTGTGGCCGCTCGTGGCATCGCGCTGATCAGGGAGAGAAACACATGACCGCCGCGCTCCGTTTCGATCCGATCCGCCTGCCCGAGAAGTGCGAGCAATTGCGCAAGGAAGTGCGCGCCTTTCTCGCCGAGGAAATCGCCGCCGGCACTTTCGATCCGCACCAACCCAACCGGGAAGACACCGACGCGCCGGAATTCTCCCGCCGGGTCGGCGCCAAGGGTTGGCTGGGCATGACCTGGCCGAAGAAATATGGCGGCCAGGAGCGCTCCTTCCTCGAGCGCTACGTGGTGACCGAGGAAATGCGCGTCGCCAACGCGCCGACGCGGCGCTTCTTCGTCGCCGATCGCCAGAGCGGGCCGGTGCTGATCAAATACGCGCCCGAACATATCAAGATGGAGATCCTGCCGCGGATCTGCCGAGGCGAGATCTGCTTTGCGATCGGCATGAGCGAGCCGAATTCAGGCTCGGACCTGTTCGCCGCGAAGACGCGCGCGACCAAGACCGACGGCGGCTATCTCATCAACGGCAGCAAGATCTGGACCTCGTCGGCGCACATCGCCGACTACATGATCGCGATCTTCCGGACCTCGCCGCCGACCAAGGAAAACCGTCGCCACGGCCTGACCCAGTTCCTGGTTAAGATGAAGCAGCCGGGCATCAAGGTGAACCCGATCGGCCAGATTACCGGCCAGTACGAGTTCAACGAGGTCGTCTTCACCGACTTCTTCGTCCCCGACGACCACGTTCTCGGCGAGGTCGACGGTGCCTGGAAGCAGGCGACGAGCGAGCTTGCCTATGAGCGTTCGGGCCCCGAGCGTTTCCTCGAAACCTATTACGTGCTGACCGAACTGGTCCGCGCCGTCGGTCCCAACCCGGATACGCGCAGCGCCGAAGGCATCGGCCGTCTCGTCGCGCAGCTCCACACCATGCGGCGCATGTCGGTCTCGGTCGCCGGCATGCTCGAGGCCGGCAAGGAGCCGGTGGTCGAGGCGTCCATCGTCAAGGACATCGGCACGGTCTGGGAGCAGCAGCTTCCGCATCGGGTGCGCGATCTCGCCGCCTTCGTCGAGGAGACCGCGACCAACCGCGAGACGCTGGAGCGGCAGCTCGACTTCGCCATCAAGACCGCGCCGAAACTCACCATCCAGGGCGGCACCACGGAGGTGCTGCGCGGCATCATCGCCCGCGGACTTGGGCTGCGCTAATCATCAAGGGATCATCATGAGCACCTACAAGGATATCGGCGTCGAGAAGGTCGGACACGTCGGCACCATCGAGATCCGCCGCCCGCCGCTGAACTTCTTCGACATTTCGCTGATCAACCAGATTGCGGATGCGCTCGAGGAGTTCGACCGCGACATCGAGATCCGCGCCTCCGTGCTCTCCGCACAGGGCAAGGCCTTTTGCGCCGGCGCCAACTTCCAGGATCCGGCGCGGCAGGCGCAGGAAGCGCGCGAAGCCGACAAGAAGGGCGACCCCGCCGACAGCCTCGGGGCGATCAACCATCTCTATATCCAGGCCGTGCGCATCTTCCGCGCCAAGAAGCCGATCGTCGCCGCCGTGCAGGGTGCGGCCATCGGCGGCGGATTGGGCCTCGCCGTTTCCGCCGATTTTCGCGTCACCTGCCCCGAGGCGCGCTTCTCCGCGAACTTCACCAAGCTCGGCTTCCACCCCGGCTTCGGCCTGACGACGACACTGCCCGAGCTGATCGGCAAGAACAACGCCGAGCTGATGTTCTACACCAGCCGCCGCGTCACCGGCGAGGAGGCCTACAAATGGGGGCTCGCCAACGAGCTGGTGCCGCAGGACCAGGTCAAGGCGGCCGCGATGAAGCTCGCCGGCGAGATCGCCGAATGCTCCCCGCTCGGCCTGCTCTCGACCCGCGCCACGATGCGCGCGGGATTGGCCGATCGCGTCATGGCCGCCACCAATCACGAGCTCGCCGAGCAGACGCGGTTGCGGGCGACGGAAGATTTTAAGGAAGGCGTGAAGGCCACGGAAGAACGGCGCGCGGCAAATTTCAAGGGAAGGTAGTTCCGCTGCACCGCATGCAGCCCTCTCGACCAGTCATCCTGAGGTGCGAGCAGCACGGTGCAGAGCGCCGTGCTGAGAGCCTCGAAGGTTGGACGGCAGAAATGCAGCCGGGCCGTCGCCCTTCGAGGGCCGTTGAAGAAGCGGCCTCGTCAGGGTGACGGATAAGGTTGGAAATCAACCGACGCGAAACGTCACTCCGCCCAGCAAGAACTCGTTCCCCGCGACCGCGTGCCCTTTCGCCCGTGCCGCGTGCAGCACGCGCGCCACGTCGGTTACCCGAAACTCCAATGCGCTCATGATCTCGCTGGCGCCCTTCACGAAGCGGAAGGTCGCATTGGGCAGCTTCAGTTCGGCGCCGCTGGGCGTGATGCCGATGATCTTGCCCCAGTGCTCCGCCAGCCCTTGCGGATCCGGGCTCTGCATCTCCACGACCGTCAACGCCTCCGTCACATCCTTGCGGATGAAGCTCTGCCAGTCCGGCCCGGCCGGCGGGTACGGCCCCAAAACGTCGTCGCTGCCTTCGGTATGGTTGAACTCGATGAAGGCGGCGCGGCAGTCGCGGGGATGGAGCTGCACGCCGTGATAGGGCGCGTGGTCGATGACGTTGGCGGTGCGCACGCCCATCGCATTGGCGATGCGCCCGCGCTCGTCGGGGTCGTTACAGCAGAAGATCGCCATATAGCCGCCGCGGCCGCCGGTCTTCTCGATGAAGCGGCCGGCCGTGGTGCCGTCCTTGAAGGGGCCGACCACCTCCAGCAAAATCGTATCGACCGGGAGCAGCGCATTCTCCAGGCCGTATTTCGCCACATTGCCGTCGCGGTAGCACACAGCAAGGCCCATGATCTCCGCGATGTCGGAGACGACAGGCGCGAGCTGCGGCGCGACCAGGCAGATCTGTCGCAACCGCATATAGGGTGTCATGGTCATGCCCCCCTGAAGGTCGGCTTGCGCTTCTCCACGAACGCCTTTGCGGCCTCCTTGTGGTCCTCGGTGTCGCCGCAGCGGGTGTGATGGATCGCCTCGCCGTCGAAGCAATCCTCCAGCGCCAGATGCTCGGCATTGTTGATGTTGCGCTTGATGAAGCCGAGCGCGATCGAGGGCCCCTGCGCCAACGACAGCGCGAGTTCGTGGGCAGCGGCGTCGATCTCGGCGTCGGGCACGACCTTGGTCACCATGCCGATCGCATGCGCCTCTTTCGCGGTCAGGACCGGCGACATCAGATAGAGCTCGCGCGCCCGCGCGCTGCCGAGCAGCTGGGTGAGGAAATAGGTGCCGCCGTAATCGCCGGAGAAGCCGACCTTGGCGAAGGCAGTGGTAATCTTGCAGGATTCGGAGGCGATGCGCAGGTCGCAGGACAGTGCCATCGACAGGCCCGCGCCGGCGGCGGCACCATCGAGCTGCGCCACCACGGGCTTCGGCATCTGGTGCAGGATGCGCGAGACCTCCATGCCGCGGCGCAAGTTTGCGAGCTTCTGCTCGAACGGCAGCGGCGCCCGGCCTGCCGCCATCGACTTGACATCGCCGCCGACGCAGAACGATCCGCCGGCGCCCTTGAACAGCACCGCCCGCACCTCCGGATCGTCGGCCGCGCGCCGCGCGGCGTCGACCAACCCCGCGACCATCTCGGGGTTGAGCGCATTCTTTCGCTCCGGCCGGTTCATCGTGATGGTGAGCAGCCCGCCTTCGAGCTTTTGCAGGACCATGTCGTTCATGGATGTTGGCCTCTTTCTGTGGTGCCACTCTCTCACTTGGTCATTTCGGGGCGCGACGACGTCGCGAACGCGAGCCCCGGGATGACGACCTATCGTTGGACACGCTCGTCACCAAGGCGGACTTACCCCGTCACTTCTTCACCAGCGGACAGCGCGACTGCTCAAGCGATTGGAACGCTTCGCTCCCGGGCACGGTGGCAAGCAGCTTGTAATCGTCCCAGCGGCCCTTGGACTCCGACGGCTTCTTCACCTCGAACAGATACATGTCGTGGATCATGCGGCCGTCCTCGCGGATCTTGCCGCCCTTGGCGAAGAAATCGTTGATCGGCGTTTCCTTCATCACCTTCATCACGGTGGCCGCGTCGGTCGTGCCGGCCGCTTTCACGGCCTTCAGGTAATGCGTCACGGAGGAGTAGACGCCGGCCTGCGCCGAGGTCGGCGGCCGCTTCACACGCTCCTGGAAGCGCTTCGAGAAGGCGCGCGTGTCGTCGTTCATGTCCCAGTAGAACGCCTCGGCCAGCAGCAGGCCCTGCGCGGTCTCGAGCCCGATCGAGTCGATGTCGGTGACGAAGGCGAGCAACGGCGACACTTTCTGGCCGCCCTTGGTGATGCCGAACTCGGCGGCCTGCTTGATGGCGTTGACGGTGTCGCCGCCGGCATTGGCCAAGCCAATCACCTTGGCCTTGGAAGCCTGCGCCTGAAGCAGGAACGACGAAAAGTCCGACGTATTGAGCGGATGGCGCACGCTGCCGAGCACCTTTCCGCCGGTCTTGGTCACGACGGCACTGGTGTCCTTTTCGAGATCCTGGCCGAAGGCATAATCGGCGGTGAGGAAGTACCAGCTGTCGAGACCCGTCTTCACGGCCGCAAGACCGGTCACGTTCGCCTGACCGTAGGTGTCGAACACGTAATGGATGGTGTAAGGGCCGCAGGCTTCGTTGGTGAGACGGATCGAGCCCGGGCCGTTGAAAATGACGATCTTGTTGCGCGCCTTGGCAATCTCGCCGGCGGCAAGCGCGGTGGCGGAGGCGGCGACGTCGTAGATCATCTCGACGCCCTGGTTGTCGAGCATGTCGCGGGCGATGTTGGCGGAGAGATCGGCCTTGTTTTGATGGTCGGCCGCGAGCACCTGGATCTTGCGGCCGAGCACCTCGCCGCCAAAATCCTCGACAGCCATCTTGGCCGCAGTCTCGCTGCCGGGGCCCGTGATGTCGGCATAGAGGCTCGACATGTCCAGGATGCCGCCGATCTTGAGAGGTGGCTTGTCCTGGGCTTGCACGGCGCTCGCGTTGAGGGCAAACGCGGCGGCAAAAATGCCCGACAGAACGTGCTTCATCAAAATAGTCTCCCTTTAATCGCCTGTCTCTGATGGCGGCTTGGTTATTGGTGTTGCCGCAATCATGCCGCATGCGCAACTGCGCAGCAAGCGCGGGGCGCTATGCGCGTCTTGCGACTGCGGCACGTTTTCCGCAAAACGGAATGGTGAGATGACGAGAGATGTTTCCGCGCCGTCGTCGCGCGCGTAGGACGTAACAGCGAAGCCCCACACTCGCTGCCGTGGTGGGCAAAGGCGCGCTCTTCGCGCCGTGCCCACCGCCCTCGCGATCGGCAAAGACGCGGGCACGCTTCCGCCGTCGCTCTTCGAGGTCCGCTTCGTCGTTGGCGTCGTTTGAGTTAGGATCGACGTACAACGCAACCTCTCCGGGTCACGTGACGCGACAGCTTCACCTCATCGTCGCATTCTTGATTGCCGCGGGTCACACCGCGTTCGCGACGCCATGCCGGTTCGAGACGCAAGGCGAAGGCCGCGTCGCCGCCATCGTCGATGCGCGCAGCGTGCGTCTGGACGACGGCCGCGAGATCCGTCTGCTGGGGATCGAGCCCACGGCGTCCGCGAAGCAGGCGCTGGCGTCGCTGCTCGTCGGACGCAACGTCACGCTCCGCGGCATCGACGACACGCCGGACCGCTACGGCCGCCAAGGCGCGCTTCTCTTTGTCGGCGAGAGCGACGCCTCCGTGCAGGCCATGTTGCTGGCCCAGGGCGACGCCCTCGTCTCCGCCGAGATCGTGGACAAGGACTGCGCAGCCGCCCTGATAGCGTCGGAAGCAGCGGCGCGGCGCCAAAAAAAGGGCAGTTGGGCTGACCCGTCGGCCATAAAAAACGCGGAAAGTCCGGACGATATTTTGGCGGGGATCGGGCGCTTTATGGTGGTCGAGGGCAAAGTTCTGTCGGTCCGGCAAGCTGGGGCAATGACCTACCTCAACTTTGGACGGAACTGGACACGCGGCTTTGCGGCGACTATTTCAAAGCGCACGCTACCGGCGTTTGAAGGCGCTGGCATCACCCTCAAGTCCTTGGAAAATAAACGTATTCGAGTTCGGGGCTGGGTTGAGGAAAATACGGGGCCGCGGATCGATGTGCGGTCCATAGGGCAAGTCGAGTTGCTGGGCGCAAGCGAGCCGACAGGGGAAAGGCCCTAACGAGGGCCAGGCACGGGTTAAGCGACGTGAATGGGGTGCTAGAACGGCACGTACGGAACGAACGCCGCCGCCTGCGGGCGGCGCCGGCCGCGCTATGCCTCGTATTGAGTACGGCGCTCGCGGGCTGCGGCGACATGGGCCGGTTCCAGACCGCCGCGGTCCCGGCGACGGTCGCGATGCCGAAGCCGAAGCCGGCCGTCGCCCAGACCCCCGCCACCGAGAAGGAGCACGAGCGCATCCTGGCGAGCTATGGCGGCACTTATGACGATCCCAGGCTCGAATCACTCGTCAGCAAGACCGTCGACCGGCTCGTCGCGGCCTCCGATCGTCCCGACCAGGGCTACAAGGTCACCATCCTCAATTCCGGCGCGGTGAACGCGTTCGCGCTGCCGAACGGCCAGCTCTATGTCACGCGCGGACTTCTTGCGCTCGCGAGCGATACGTCGGAATTGTCCTCCGTGCTCAGCCACGAGATGGCGCATGTGCTGTCCAAGCACGCCGCGATGCGCGAGGACCAGGCCCGCCAGGCCGCGATCGTCACCCGGGTCGTCACCGACATGAGCAACGACCCGGACCTCACTGCGCTGGCACTGGCGAAGACCAAGCTCACCATGGCGAGCTTTTCACGCAAGCAGGAGATCGAGGCCGACGGCATCGGGGTGGGCATTTCCGCCAAGGCGCATTTCGACCCTTATGGCGCGGCGCGCTTCCTCTCCGCGATGGAGCGCAATGCCGAGCTGAAGGCCGGCAAGTCTTCGCTCGATCCGCGCGCGCAGGATTTCACCTCGTCGCATCCGGCGACCCCGGAGCGCGTGCAGAACGCGCAGGCCATTGCGCGGCAGTATACTGCCCCGGAGGGCGCCGAGCGCGACCGAGAGACCTATCTCGCCGCGATCGACAATCTCGTCTACGGCGAAGACCCCAGCGAAGGTTTCGTGCGCGGCCGCCGTTTCCTGCATCCGAAGCTGGGCTTCACGTTCCAGGCGCCGGACAATTTCACGCTCGACAACACCGCCCAGGCCGTGATCGGCGTGCGCGAGGGCGGCGCACAGGCCATGCGTTTCGACGTGGTGCGCGTGCCGTCCGAGCAATCGCTCGGCGACTATCTTAATTCCGGCTGGATGGAAGGCGTCGAGAAGGCGTCGACCGAGGACATCACCATCAACGGCTTCCCGGCCGCGTCCGCCACCGCCAAGGGCGACCAGTGGCAGTTCAAGGTCTATGCGCTACGCTTCGGCAGCGACGTCTACCGCTTCATCTTCGCGACACGGCAGAAATCGACCGAGAGCGAGCGCAATGCGCGCGAGACCGTCAATTCCTTCCGCCGCCTGACGCTCGACGAGATCCAGGCCGCGCGTCCGCTGCGCATCAAGGTCATCACCGTGCAGCCCGGTGACACCGTGGAATCGCTATCCCACCGCATGGCCGGCGTCGATCATCCCGCCGAGCGCTTCCGCGTGCTGAACGGACTCGATCGCAACGCCCAGGTGAAGGTGCGCGATCGCGTGAAGATCGTGGCGGATTGACGCGCGCTAAGCGCACGTCATCCCGGGGCACGCTGAGCGCAAACCCGGGATCTCGAACCAACGAGCTCCGCTGTCGAAGGATAGGCAAGACGCAAAGCTTGCCCACCACCTCTCTCAATCGGACACAGATGGTGGGCACGGCGCTTGCGCGCCTTTGGCCACCCTGTGAGACCTGTGATGCGACAACGACGCGAGCCTAGCGCCCCGTGTCCATGTCGCCCTTCTCGCGCTGGCCGCTGAGCCAGAGGGCGAGCAGGGTCCAGAACGCGCCGGACAACAGATACGCACCCGAGGCGATGACCCCGAGATTGGTGGCGAGCAACAGCGCGACCAGCGGCGCGAAGCCGGCGCCGAACAGCCAGGCCATGTCCGAAGTCAGCGCGGAAGCCGTGTAGCGGTACGCCTGCTTGAAATTCGAGGCGATCGCGCCGGAGGACTGGCCGAAAGACAGGCCGAGCAGGATGAAGCCGATCACCATGTAGATAGTCTCGCCGAACGCGCCGGCGTCGAGCAGCTGCGGGGCAAAGCCGCTATAGATCGCGATCGCGATCGCCGATCCCATCAACAGCGATTTGCGCCCGACGCGGTCGGCGATGATGCCCGACGCCACGATCGCGGCGACGCCGAACACGGCGGCGACGATCTCGATGATCAGGAAGCGCACCGGGCTTTCGCGGGTGAACAGGAACACCCAGGACAACGGAAATACCGTGACCATGTGGAACAGCGCGAAGCTCGCGAGCGGCGCAAACGCCCCGAGCATGATGGTCTGTCCTTCGCGCGCGACTGTCTCGGAGATGCGCGAGGGCTGCAATTCGCGGGTCTCGAACAGCGTCGCGTATTCCTCCGTCGTCACCATGCGCAGGCGGGCAAACAGCGCAACGACGTTGATCGCGAAGGCGACGAAGAACGGGTAGCGCCAGCCCCAGTCGAAGAAATCGTCAGCCGACAGGTTACCCGCGAAATAGGCGAACAGCGCGCTTGCCACGATCAACCCGAGCGGGGCGCCGAGCTGCGGCACCATCGCGTACCAGCCGCGCTTGGAAGGCGGCGCGTTGAGCGCCAGCAGCGAAGCCATGCCGTCCCAGGCGCCGCCCCAGGCCAGACCCTGCGCGATGCGCGCCAGCGCCAGCAGCCAGATCGCGGCAACGCCGATGTCGTGATAGCCGGGCAGGAACGCCAGCGCGACGGTGGCGGTGCCGAGCAGGAACAGCGCCGAGATCAGCTTGGCCGTCTTGCCGTAGGCACGGTCGACGGTCATGAAAATGACCGTGCCGATGGGGCGGGCCATGAAGGCCAGCGCGAAGACCATGAAGGAATAGAGCGTGCCGGTCAGCTCGCTCGCGAACGGGAACACCAGGCGCGGGAACACGATCACCGAGGCGATCGCAAAGACGAAGAAGTCGAAGAATTCCGAGGTGCGGCCGATGATGACGCCGATGGCGATCTCGCCGGGACTGGCCTGGTCGTGGCCGTGCTCGCCCGTGTGGAGGTCTGCCATTGCGGGGGTCTGTGCCGTCGCCATGCGTGCGCCCTTAACGTCCTGAAAACCAAAGCCGACCGCCCGGCGGGGCGCCAGGCAATCCGGTCCTGTCTGACCCAACATCCCGCACTGCAACATTGGACAAATTGTCCAATGTCCGGATTGTTGCGCCGCAGCTACCCGTTGGCCCCGCAAAAGAAACTCATTCTCAAAGGCTCGGCCCGTGTCTCGTCTCAAGATCCTGGCGCTACTACCTCTGGCTGCCGCGCTTAGCGGCTGCGACTACGTCGTGCTGGCGCCAGCCGGCGATATCGCTGCCCAGCAGCGCGACCTCGTCATCATCTCCACCGTCCTGATGCTCCTGATCGTCGTCCCCGTGATGGCGCTGACGGTGCTGTTCGCCTGGCGCTACCGCCAGTCCAACACCGAGGCCCGCTACGAGCCGGATTGGGATCACTCGACCAAGCTCGAGCTGGTGATCTGGTCGGCGCCTCTTCTGATCATCGTTTGCCTGGGCGCGCTGACCTGGATGGGCACGCATCTGCTCGATCCCTACCGCACGCTCGGCCGCATCCATGCGGAGCGCGCCGTCGACAAGTCCAAGGCTCCGCTCGAGGTCGACGTCGTCGCGCTCGACTGGAAATGGCTCTTCATCTATCCCGACTACGGCATCGCCACCGTCAACGAGCTCGCAGCTCCAGTCGATCGTCCGATCACCTTCCGCATCACGGCGTCCTCGGTGATGAACTCGTTCTACATCCCCGCGCTCGCCGGCCAGATCTACGCGATGCCGGGCATGGAGACCAAGCTCCACGCCGTCGTCAACCACGCCGGCACCTACAAGGGTTTTTCGGCGAACTACAGCGGCGCCGGCTTCTCCGGCATGCACTTCAATTTCCAGGGCCTCGACGACAAGGGCTTTGACGCCTGGATCGCCAGCGCCAAGTCCGCCGGCGGCTCGCTCGGACGTGCCGAATATCTCCAGCTCGAAAAGCCGAGCCAGAACGAGCCGGTGCGCCGCTGGGGCACCGTCGACGCCGATCTCTACCGCCTGATCCTCAACATGTGCGTCGAGACCGGCAAGATGTGCCAGAGCGAGATGATGGCGATCGACGCCAAGGGCGGCGCCGGCCACCAGGGCCTGAACAACACCCTGCCGCTGGCCTACGACAAATACGCCCGCCGCGGCACGGCGCTCGGGCCGGAGCCGAGCTTCGTTGCCGGCACCTGCACGCCGGATGCGCCGCAGGGCAAGACCACCGCCGCCATCACGGCGCCCACCGACACCGCGCCCCTGCTCGGCGCCGGCCTGAAGCGGCCGTCGTTCACGCCGCTGAAGTCCTCGTCCTTCTTCCTCGGACAACGTCCCAAGTCAGACTCGTGAAGTCAGACTCCTAAAGAGAGTTCGCATGTCTCCTGATCTTCTCAAGCTCATCTTTGGCCGGCTCGGCTTCGAATCGCTGCCGCTGCACGAGCCGATCGTCGTCGGCACCTTCGTGGTGGTCGCGCTCGGCGGCGCCGCGCTGCTCGGCGCTCTCACCTATTTCCGCCTCTGGGGCTATCTCTGGCGCGAGTGGTTCACCACGGTGGACCACAAGCGCATCGGCATCATGTACATGATCCTCGGCATCGTGATGCTGCTGCGCGGCTTTGCCGACGCGCTGATGATGCGCGGCCAGCAAATGCTGGCCTTCGGCGGTTCCGAAGGCTATCTCAACGCCCATCACTACGACCAGGTCTTCACCGCCCACGGCGTGATCATGATCTTCTTCGTGGCGATGCCGCTGGTCACAGGCCTGATGAACTACGTGGTGCCGCTGCAGATCGGCGCGCGCGACGTATCGTTCCCGTTCCTGAACAATTTCAGCTTCTGGATGACGGTCGGCGGCGCGGTGCTGGTGATGGCTTCGCTTTTCATCGGCGAGTTCGCCCGCACCGGCTGGCTGGCCTATCCGCCGCTGTCCAACATCGGCTACAGCCCAGATGTCGGCGTCGATTATTACATCTGGGCGCTGCAGGTCGCCGGCGTCGGCACGACGTTGTCAGGCATCAACCTGATCTGCACCATCGTCAAGCTTCGCTGCCCCGGCATGACCATGATGAAGATGCCGGTGTTCACCTGGACCTCGCTCTGCACCAACGTCCTGATCGTCGCTTCCTTCCCCGTCCTGACCGTCGTGCTCGCGCTGCTGTCGCTCGACCGCTACGTCGGCACCAACTTCTTCACGAACGATTTCGGCGGCAGCCCGATGATGTACGTGAACCTGATCTGGATCTGGGGCCATCCTGAAGTCTACATCCTGGTTCTCCCGGCCTTCGGCATCTTCTCCGAGGTGACCTCGACCTTCTCCGGCAAGCGGCTGTTCGGCTACACCTCGATGGTCTACGCCACGGTCGTCATCACCATCCTGTCGTATCTGGTCTGGCTGCATCACTTCTTCACGATGGGCTCGGGCGCCAGCGTCAACTCGTTCTTCGGCATCACCACGATGATCATCTCGATCCCGACGGGCGCGAAGATGTTCAACTGGCTGTTCACGATGTATCGCGGCCGTATCCGCTACGAGCTGCCGATGATGTGGACGATCGCCTTCATGCTGACCTTCGTGATCGGCGGCATGACCGGGGTGCTGCTCGCGGTGCCGCCGGCCGACTTCGTGCTGCACAACAGCCTGTTCCTGATCGCGCATTTCCACAACGTGATCATCGGCGGCGTGGTGTTCGGCGCCTTTGCCGGCATCACCTACTGGTTCCCGAAGGCCTTCGGCTTCAAGCTCGATCCGTTCTGGGGCAAGCTGTCGTTCTGGTTCTGGGTCACCGGCTTCTACCTCGCTTTCATGCCGCTCTACGTGCTCGGCCTGATGGGCGTGACCCGCCGGCTGCGCGTGTTCGACGATCCCAGCTTGCAGATCTGGTTCGTCATCGCCGCGATCGGCGCCGGCCTCGTGCTCCTCGGCATCATGTGCATGCTGATGCAGTTCGCGGTCAGCTTCCTCAGGCGCGAGCAGCTCAAGGACGTCACCGGCGATCCCTGGGACGCGCGCACGCTGGAATGGGCGACCTCTTCGCCGCCGCCCGACTACAACTTCGCCTTCACTCCCGTCGTTCACGACAACGACGCGTGGTGGGACATGAAGCGCCGCGGCTACCAGCGTCCGCTCACCGGCTTCAGGCCGATCCACATGCCCAGCAGCACCGGCACCGGCATCATCCTCGCCGGTCTCGCCACCGCGATGGGTTTCGGCCTGATCTGGTACATCTGGTGGCTGGCTGCCGTGAGCTTCATCGCGATGCTCGCCGTCGGCATCGGCCACACCTTCAACTATCACCGCGACTTCGACATTCCGGCTGAAGACGTCATCCGGACCGAGGACGCGCGCACCAAACTGCTCGCCGGAGCCAAGTAAATGACTGTTGCCGTCAATTCTTCCCAAACCGGCGAGCCGGTCTTCTATCTCGCCGACGAACACCCGCATCCGGAAGGCTGGAGCACCTCGCTCGGCTTCTGGATCTACCTGATGAGCGACTGTCTCATCTTCGCGATCCTGTTCGCCACTTTCGGCGTGCTCGGCGGCAATTACGCCGCCGGCCCAGCGCCGAAGGACCTGTTCGACCTGAATCTGGTCGCGGTGAACACCTCGATGCTGCTGCTGTCGTCGATCACCTACGGCTTCGCCATGCTGACGATGCAGCAGAACAAGGTCGCGCAGACGCAAATCTGGCTGGCAATCACCGGCCTGTTCGGCCTCGCCTTCATCGGCATCGAGCTCTTCGAGTTCGCCCACATGATCCATGAGGGTGCGACGCCCCAACGCAGCGCCTTCCTGTCCGCCTTCTTCACCCTGGTCGGGACCCACGGCCTGCACGTTTCCTGCGGCCTGATCTGGCTGGTGACGTTGATGGTGCAGGTTCAGAAGTTCGGCCTGATCGAGGCCAACCGCCGCCGTCTGATGTGCCTGTCGATGTTCTGGCACTTCCTCGACGTGGTCTGGATCGGCGTCTTCACCTTCGTCTATCTCCTGGGAGTTCTGCGATGAACACCGACACTCACACCGCCCATGCGGACGATCATCATCACGGCGACAGCCACGCCCACGGCACGTTCTCGACCTACATGCTCGGCTTCGTGCTCTCGGTCGTGCTCACCGCGATCCCATTCTGGCTGGTGATGAGCGGCGCGCTGCCGAGCAAGCAGATCACCGCCCTCGTCATCATGGCCTTCGCGGTCGTGCAGATCGTCGTGCACATGGTCTACTTCCTGCACATGAACACGACGTCCGAGAACGGCTGGAGCATGATGGCGCTGATCTTCACCATCGTCATGGTGGTGATCGCGCTGTCGGGTTCGCTGTGGGTGATGAGCCACCTCAACAGCAACATGATGCCGATGCATCAGATGAGCGGTATGAAGTGAACGAGGTCCGGACCGTGACGAGCAAGGCAGACGGGACGCGTGGCCATGCTGCGCGCCCCTCCCTATGGCTCACGGTCCTCTCGCTCACGGCCTTCGTGACCCTGATCGCCCTCGGCGTCTGGCAGATCGAGCGCCGCGCCTGGAAGCTGACGCTGATCGACCGTGTCGAGCAACGCGTTCATGCCCCGGCGGTGCCGATCCCCTCGCCTGCTTCATGGTCCGCGGTCTCCGCCGCGAACGACGAATACCGGCATGTCAGCGTTACTGGCCGCTTCCTGCATGATCGCGAGACGCTGGTTCAGGCCGTCACCGAGGAAGGCCCGGGCTATTGGGTGCTGACGCCGCTTCTGCGCGACGACGGCACGCAAGTCCTGGTCAACCGCGGCTTCGTGCCGTCGGAACGGCGCGACGCATCGACCCGCCGAGGCGGCAATCCGGACGGCCGGGTCGAGATCACCGGCCTGCTCCGCATCACGGAGCCCAAAGGCGGGTTCCTCCGAAACAACGTCCCCCAGCACAACCGCTGGTACTCGCGGGATGTCGCGGCGGTCGCGGCGGCACGCGGCCTCCACGATGTCGCCCCCTTCTTCGTCGATGCCGACGCCGGATCACAAATCGCAGGCGGGCCGATCGGCGGATTGACCGTGATCCGCTTTCCCAATAACCACCTGATCTACGCGCTGACGTGGTTTGCCCTGGCCTTCATGCTGGCCGGCAAACTTCTCGTCACATTCGGCGGCGGGCCGTTCCGCCGCCAGCGCTTCGTCCACGAACCGGCCGGCGGTCTGGATGCCGCCGCGCGCAGGACGGGATCAGATGCTGGAACGATCGTCGAACAGGCCTGACGACGGGAAGACGCTTTCCCAAACACTTGCGCATGGCGGACTGGCCGTCACGCTGCAATCGCCGGCGGACGCGCGCAGCGAGCTGATCGGTGCCGCGCCGACCGACGACGAGACCAATCGCAAGAACATGGCGCTGCTGATCCAGCTGCGCTGGACTGCGGTCGTCGGCCAGATCGTGACCATCGGCAGCGTGCATTTTGGGCTCGGCATTCCGCTGCCGTTGGAGCGGATGGGCGCGGTGATCGGCGCGCTGGTGCTGCTCAACGTCTCCAGCCTGATCTGGGTGCGCCATCGCGCCGCGATCACCAACAACGAGTTGCTGGTCGCCCTGATGCTGGACGTGGCCGCCCTGACCGCGCAGCTCTATCTCTCCGGCGGAGCCACCAATCCCTTCACCTCGCTGTTCCTGCTCCAGGTGACGCTCGGCGCGGTGCTGCTCGATGCCCGCTCGACCTGGTCGCTGGTCGCGCTGACCTGCGCGAGCTTCGTGTGGCTGACGCTGGCATACCGCCCGCTGGACCTGCCGCCAAACCCGCTGAGCGAGACCTACACGCTCTCGGTCGCCGGCATGCTGCTGGGCTTCGTGCTCAACGCCGTGCTGCTGGTCGTGTTCGTCACCCGCATCAATCGAAACCTGCGCGAGCGCGATGCGCATCTGGCGGCATTCCGCCAGCATGCCGCCGAGCAGGATCACATCGTGCGCATGGGCCTGCTCGCCTCCGGCGCGGCGCACGAGCTCGGGACGCCGCTGGCCTCGCTGTCGGTGATCCTCAGCGACTGGCGCCGCATGCCGGATCTCGCCGCGGATCAGGAGCTCGCCGAGGACCTTGCGGAGATGGAAACCTCGCTGCAACGCTGCAAGTCGATCGTGACGGGCATCCTGGTGTCGGCGGGCGAAGCGCGCGGCGAAGGCTCCTCGCCGACGACGGTGACGGCGTTCGTGACCGCGCTGGTCGACGAGTGGCGTGACGCGCGCTCGGCACGGACGCTCTACTTCGTCAATACGTTCGGCGCGGACGTCGCCATCGTCTCCGACATCGCGTTGAAGCAGGTCATCTTCAACGTGCTCGACAACGCCTATGAGGTCTCGCGCGACTGGGTCGAGCTCGTGGCCGAGCGCGAGGGCGACAACCTCGTGCTGTCGATCAGCGATCGCGGCCCGGGCTTTGCGCCGGAGATGCTGGCGCAGCTCGGAAAGCCCTATCAGTCGAGCAAGGGCCGCGCCGGCGGCGGGCTCGGGCTGTTCCTGGTGGTGAACGTGGTGCGCAAGTTGGGGGGCACCGTGACCGCCGAGAATCACAGGAAGCGGGGCGCCACCGTGCGCCTGACGCTGCCGCTCGCAACGCTGGCGATCGGAGGAAATTTTGACGCCTGACCGTTCGCTCATCGTCGTCGAGGACGACGCAGGCTTCGCGCGCACGCTGAAGCGCTCGTTCGAGCGCCGCGGCTACGAGGTCGTGCTGGCCGCCTCGATCGAAGAGGTGCGCAACGTTCTGGAGGAGCGCTCCTTCGGCCATGCCGTGGTCGATCTCAAGCTCGGCGGCGCCTCGGGCCTCGCCTGCGTAGAGCTCCTGCACACCCACGACCCGGACATGCTGATCGTGGTGCTCACCGGCTTTGCCAGCATCTCGACCGCCGTGGAGGCGATCAAGCTGGGGGCCTGCCATTATCTGGCAAAGCCGTCGAATACCGACGATATCGAGGCCGCCTTCAACAAGGCCGAAGGCAACACCGAAGTCGCGCTGGATGCGCGGCCAACCTCGATCAAGACGCTGGAATGGGAACGCATCCACCAGACCCTGATCGAGACGGATTTCAACATTTCGGAAGCGGCAAGACGATTGGGGATGCACCGGCGCACGCTGGCAAGGAAGCTCGAGAAGCGGCCGGTCAGATAGGCAACGTCTTTCAGCGTCCAAATGCCCTGCCTGGCTGATGACCTCGCGGCCAAGCACCACTAGACTGCCGATTGCTGCGGCTGATGGCCGTCGCTTTGCTGCAAGGGTCCCAGCGAGGAGTCTCCCGTGACAATGCTCGTCGAGCGGTTCGACCTACCTGCCGCGCTTTCGCCCGCGCGCAGCCAGCGCAGCGAAACAGTTGAGTTCGCAGAGGCCGCGCTGACTTCCGCCAAGCATGAGGGTCTGCAACTCGCAGTGCGGGCGCGCTATTTCGCCCTCGCCGTCATCGGTTGCCTGCTGCTGGCGATCAATCCTGCGTGGGAGCAGCTCTACTACGTGGCGCTGCTCGGCCTGTTCGCACTGATCGGCTGGGCCCAGGTCAGGGTTGGGCGGGTGGGCGTCTCACGGTCCGAATTGGCGCTCCTGTTCTGCGATTTGGCGTTGCTCACCCTCCTCATCGTGGTCCCAAATCCATTCGGGACTACGCACTGGCCGGTCGCGATGCAGTACCATTTCGGCAACTTCATCTATTTCTTCGTACTGCTCGCAGGTGCCACACTGGCCTATTCCTGGCGGACCGTGATTGCGGTCGGAACGTGGACCGCCGCACTCTGGCTGGTCGGCATGGCCTGGGTGTGGTGGCAGCCCGATCGCGATCCTGCGCTGACGGCCCGCATCGCGGCCGCAGTCGGCGACGATCACCGCTTGTTGGCAATGATCTCGCCCAATGCGATCGGATTCCACCTTCGCATCCAGGAAATCGTCGTATTCATGATCGTGGCCGTCACGTTGGCGCTGGCGGTCCGCCGCAGCAATGACCTGCTGGTCCGACATGCCGCGGTAGAGCGCGAACGCGGCAATCTGGCACGCTACTTCTCGCCCAATGTCGTCGCGGAATTGTCGAAGCAGGACGAGCCGCTGAAGCAGGTGCGCACGCAACACGCTGCGGTGCTATTCGTCGACATCGTCGGCTTCACAGCCTTTGCCGATGCGCGTTCGCCGCAGGAGGTGGTGCGGACGTTGCGGGAATTCCACGGACTGATGGAGCAGGAGGTTTTCCGCCACAGCGGCACGCTCGACAAATATCTCGGTGACGGGTTGATGGCGACGTTCGGCACCCCCTTTACCGGCGCGCACGATGCCAGCAACGCGCTGCGGTGTGCCCAGGCCATGATCGCCGCGGCGGACGGTTGGAACGGACAACGAACGGCCGTGGGGGAGCCACCGCTGCGTGTGAGTTTCGGCTTGCATTATGGGCCGGTGGTGCTCGGCGATATCGGGCAGACCTGTCTGGAATTTGCCGTGATCGGTGCCACAGTCAACGCTGCAAGCCGTCTCGAGGCGTTGACCCGCACGCTCGACTGCGCGCTGGTGGCAAGCGACGATCTCATCAGCCGCGCAAAGGACGAGCTTGGCAGCGCAGCCGAAGCATTTCAGCCGCTGATGGCGCGCGAGCCACAGGCCGTCCGCGGAATCCAGCGTCCGATCGGAATATGGACTCAGGTCCGCGGCTCGTAGCATGCCGATCGCGCTCGACGCCGCTGTTACGAGCCCAACAAAAAGCCCGGCCGAACGGCCGGGCTCTTGATGGCTTGCGCAGAACGAAGCCGCTTACGCGGCCTCGTCGGCGACGGTGGTGTCGTCGCCATCGGTGTCGTCGGCATCGCCCTCGGCATCCGTGTCGGCTTCGCCCTCGGCGGCTTCCGCCTTGGCGTTGCGGCGCGGGCTCTTGGCGAGCTGGGACTCGATTTCCTTGACCGCTTCGGTCTCGGTCGAGTGCTGCACCACCGCGATCTCGCGGGAGAGGCGGTCGAGCGCCGCTTCATAGAGCTGCCGTTCGCTGTAGGACTGCTCCGGCTGCGACTCCGAGCGATAGAGGTCGCGCACGACTTCCGCGATCGCGACGATATCGCCCGAATTGATCTTCGCTTCGTATTCCTGGGCGCGGCGCGACCACATGGTGCGCTTGACGCGGGCGCGGCCCTTGAGGGTCTCCAGCGCCTTCTTCACCAGCACCGGATCGGACAGCTTGCGCATGCCGACATTGGCGACCTTGGCGGTCGGCACGCGCAGCGTCATCTTGTCCTTGATGAAGTTGATGACGAACAGCTCGAGCTTCGCACCGGCGATCTCCTGCTCCTCGATGGCCAGGATCTGGCCGACGCCATGAGCGGGATAGACCACGAATTCGTTGGCTTTGAAGCCCTGACGCTGGGTCACGACCTTCTTTTCCTCGACCTTCGGCGCAGCAGCGGGCTTCGCGGCCGGCTTGGCGGCAGCGACGGGAGCCTTGACAGGAGCAGCAGCAACGGAAGCCTTCGGCGCGGCGGGCTTGGCAGCGGGAGCCTTGGCCGCCGGAGCCTTGGCAGTCACAGGCTTGGCAGCAGGCTTAGCGGCGGTCGCTTTCGCGGCCGGTTTGGCAGTCTTGTTAGGCATTGCGCTTCTTTTGTTCTTCGAGGACTTTGCAGCCGGCGCCTTCGTCGCGGTCCGACCCTTGGATGCGCTACGGCTGGCCGCGGCGACTTTCTTGGCCTCCTTATGGGAAGCCCTCGCTGAAGTACTCTTTTTACGCGTTTTCTGTGACACAGCCTGCGCGCGGAAACTGCCACGCCCCTGTTCGACATTTGGTTTCACGGGAACCCAGAGGGGCCAACGGGGCTGACGGGGTTCGGCTTAATGTGCCCAATATAGCACATTTCCCGCAAAAATCAATGATTTAGGGGTCTTCAGGGCTGGTTTTCGCGGCGCCGCCGCTATTAGGGTTAAGTTTGGGACCGAATTAGTCGCCGGAGCCGGGGTTCGGAGAAAAATATTTCTCGAACTTGCCGTCCATGCCGTCGAATTCCTTGGCGTCGGCGGGTGATTCTTTCTTCTGGGTGATGTTCGGCCAGCTCTTGGCGTAGTCGGCATTGACCGACAGCCACTTTTCCAGGCCCGGTTCCGTGTCCGGCTTGATGGCGTCGGCGGGGCATTCCGGCTCGCACACGCCGCAATCGATGCACTCGTCAGGATGGATGACGAGCATGTTGTCGCCTTCGTAGAAGCAGTCGACCGGGCAGACCTCGACGCAATCGGTGTACTTGCACTTGATGCAGTTTTCAGTGACGACGTAAGTCATCCAACGCTCCGAAAAGCTCTTTTAAAAGTCGCGGCTTGCGTAGCGCGGATGGCCCGGCGCCGCAAGGTCGTGAAAGCGCGATCATGACACTTGTGTGCGCTTGATCGGCCAAGAAATGAATTGAATGCGCAATTAATTGCGCGCGCCGAGCTCCTCGTAGAGCACCCGCGCCGAGGCAGCATCGCCGCGGCGTTCGTTGAAGCCCGTCACTTTCAAGACGCGCACGGTGCGATCGAGCGCGATGGTGAGCACGTCGCCGATCTTGACCGCATGTCCTGGAGAGGTCTCGCGCGCGCCGTTGATGCGGACGTGACCTTTTTCGACGAGCTCAGCGGCCGAGGTGCGCGCCTTCACCACCCGCGCGTGCCACAGCCATTTGTCGAGGCGCTGGCGCTCGGTCGTGGGATCACTCCTTCCGACCGGACAATTGCTCTTTCAGCGCGGCGAGTTTTGCGAAGGGCGAGTTCGGATCGGCCGGACGATCGCGCTCGCGCGGGTTCGCGCTCGAAGCGTAGGGGCGCAGCGACGGACCGCCCTGGCGGTCGCGGCCCTTGTCACGGTCGCGGCCTCGGCCGTCACGGCCCTTGTCGCGATCTCCGCCGAACTTGCCTTTGTTGTCGCGATCACGGCCCTTGTTGTCGCGATCCTTGCCCTCGAAGCGGCGGTTCTTGTCGTCGCGCCCCTCGGGACGCGGCGCGCCTTCGCCACCACCTTCGCGCGGCTTGCGGAAGTCTCTGCCACCATCCCTGCGATGACCACCACCGTGACGGTGACCCGGCTTCGCGCCTTCGGCCGCTTCGCCGGGCGCGGCGCTCGCCGCACCGGGTGCCGCTCCAGCCTCGGCGCCCGCCTGCGGGCGCTGATGGTGGTGACGCTGATGGCGATGACGCTCGTGGCGCGGCTTGCGATCCTCGTGACGGCCGCCGGGACGCCAGACCTCGACCAGTTCGGGCTCTGCGGGCGTCGCCGCGGCTTCAGGCGCGGCAGCGTCGGGCGATGCGGCAGCTTCAATGGCCACGGTCTCGGCGGCAGCAGCTTCGAGCTCGGCGGCCTCCGGGGCGGTTGCCGGCTCTTCGGCCGGCGGCGCGATGCCGGGAGCATCTTCGGGCGTGACGGGAGCCCCGGAAGAGGCTTCCAGCGCGGGCTCTGCGGGCGCGGCCTCGTCCTGCCGGTCCATGCCGGGAGCGTCTTCGACCGTGACGGCTTCCGCGGCGGCTTCGGTGGATGCCTCCTCGGGCAGGCCGGCGACGGCCTCCGCAGCGGTCTCGGTCGTGGTCTCCGCGCTGCCCTCGGTGGGCGGCGTCTCCGCCGCGACCGTTTCAGTCACGACCTGCTCGGCGACGACAGGCTTCTGCGGCAGCGGCGGACGCTTCTCCATGCGATAGCCGAGCGCACGCAGCACCGACGCGAAATCCTCGCCTGCAGAGCCGGTGAGCGAGGTCATCGCCTGCGTCACCACGAAGCTGCGGCCATCGAAGGCGCCGGCCGGCTTTTCGCCGGACGAATTCTCCCGCCAGGCCAGCGCCGGGCGGATCAGATCGGCAAGGCGCTCCAGGATGTCGACGCGGACGGCGCGCTCGCCGGCCTGCTTGTAGCCGAGCACGCGATATGCATCGCGCGGCAGTTGCTTGTCGACCGGGAACGAGGTGCGACCCGAGGATGCCAGATGCTGCGCGCCCGACAGCGAGGACAGATCGACATTATCCTGCTTCAGCGCCCACAGCAGCGCGGCCAGCGCGCGCGCGGCGGGCTTGAGCAGGCCGGGAAAATAGATGTGATAGGCGCCGAAACGGACGCCATATTTGCGCAAGACCGCGCGCGAGGGCTGATCGAGATCCTTCAGCTCGTTCGCGATCTTCGGACGCTCCAGCACGCCGAGCGCCTCGACCAGCTGATAGGCGATGCCGCGGGCGATGCCGGTGACATCCTCGGCCTTCGACAGCTCGAACATCGGCCCGAGCAGCTTCTCGATATGGGTCTTGAGCCACAGTTCGAGCCGCGCCTGCACCTTGTCGCGGGGAGCGCCGGTCAGGCGCTCGTCCGAGATGATGCGGATGCGCGGATGCAGCGCGTCCTCTGCGGCAGACAGCCGCGCCACGGCATCGCCGGTCCAGCGGATGATGCCTTCCGAGGTCAGCACGAACTGATCGTCCGGCGCGTTGCCGAGCCGTTCGGCACGCGTGTTGATCTCGCCGGCGAGCACCGCTTGCGCTGCAGCCTGCAAGGCTTTCGCATCGGAGCCCGCTTCCGCAGCATCCGGTGCAAAGGTGAAGCCATCGAGACGGCCGATGACATGGCCTTCGACGATGACTTCGCCGGTCTTGCCGATTTCAGTATTCAAGCTCGTGTTCTCCCGCAGGCGGCGCATCAATACACTGGTACGGCGATCAACGAAACGCTCAGTCAAGCGTTCATGGAGCGCATCCGATAATTTATTTTCGACCTCCCGCGCGATCCCCTGCCAGCGTTCGGGGTCTTTCAGCCAGTCCGGGCGGTTGGCGACGAAGGTCCAGGTGCGGATCTGCGCGATCCGGGCCGACAACGTGTCGATATCGCCGTCGATGCGGTCTGCCTGGGTGATCTGGGCGGCGAACCAGGCATCAGGGATGCAATCCTTCCGCATCAGGAAGCCGTAGAGCGTCGTCACCAGCTCGGCATGGGCCGCCGGCGACAGTTTTCGGTAGTCGGGGACCTGGCAGGCCTCCCAGAGGCGCTCCACCGCCGCCTTGCCATGCGCGATATCGCGCACCTCGACGTCGCGGGCGGCGTGGTCGAGCACGCGCATGTCTTCTGCGATCGGGGCGCGTGTCAGCGCCTCGTGGCCGGGGGCGAGGTTGAGCGAGACCTGCAGCGCGCCGAGCGAGGAGAAATCCAGCCTGGCGTTGCGCCATTGCAGCATCTTCACGGGATCGAAGGTGTGGTTCTGCAGCGCGTTGACGAGCTCGGGCTCGAACGGCGCGCAGCGGCCCGTGGTGCCGAAGGTGCCGTTGCGCGTGGCACGGCCGGCGCGCCCCGCGATCTGCGCGAATTCCGACGGCGTCAGGCGGCGGAACTGGTAGCCGTCGAACTTGCGGTCGGAGGCGAAGGCGACGTGGTCGACGTCGAGATTGAGGCCCATGCCGACGGCGTCGGTGGCGACGAGATAATCGACATCGCCGTTCTGGAACATCGCCACCTGCGCGTTGCGGGTGCGTGGGCTCAGCGAGCCCAGCACCACGGCGGCGCCGCCATGCTGGCGGCGGATCAGCTCGGCGATGGCGTAGACTTCATCGGCCGAGAACGCGACGATGGCGGTGCGGCGCGGCTGGCGCGTGATCTTGCGATCGCCCGCGAATTCCAGCTGCGACAGGCGCGGCCGCGTGATCATGGAGACGCCAGGCAGCAGACGTTCGATGATCGGGCGCATCGTGGCGGCGCCCAAGAGCAGCGTCTCGTCGCGGCCGCGGCGGTTGAGGATGCGGTCGGTGAAGACGTGGCCGCGTTCGAGATCGGATGCGATCTGGACCTCGTCGACGGCGAGGAAGGAGAGATCGAGGTCGCGCGGCATCGCCTCGACGGTCGAGACCCAATAGCGCGGGCTCTTCGGCTTGATCTTCTCCTCGCCGGTGACGAGCGCGACCGCCTCAGCTCCGACCCGTGCCGCGATCTTGTTGTAGACCTCGCGCGCGAGCAGCCGCAGCGGCAGACCGATCATGCCCGAGGGATGCGCGAGCATCCGCTCGATGGCGAGATGGGTCTTGCCGGTGTTGGTCGGCCCGAGCACCGCAGTGACGCCGGCGCCAGGCACACGATCGGAAGCGGCGCGCTCGGGAGCGAAGGGGGAGGAGGAAAAGGGCATCTGGGGGATTAGGTAATGGCGATTTGGGCGAATGTCAGTGCTGTCTGGGGCGGAGCGGCGACTGGGCGTCGGCGATGTCTCCAAACACAGAGCTGCCGCTCCGCACTCCGCTGTCATGCCCCGGCTTGACCGGGGCATCCAGTACGCTGCGGCCTGTCCGCTCAACCACAACCGTCTCGGCGTACTGGATCGCCCGGTCCAGCCGGGCGATGACACCGGATGTGTAGACGCCGGCTCCCCAAATCCCGCGCAACTGTCTCACTTTGCGACGCTTTTCCCGTTGGTCTTAAGCTTCGGAACGACTCTAGAACGAATCGCGGCCGAATCGCTGACTCCAGATTGAGTCCCGTTCCGTTCACGCAACATGTCGCGGGAGTCTTGTTGGCGGCAACTAGATGGAGTTTCGGGCTGCCGTACAAGCGGCGTTTCGATGGCGCAAAGCGTTAAGTTGGGGACGGCGCGGAGTCGAATCAGAATCGGGGAGGAGTCAAATGGATTCCCCGGGCCTGGGCCTGCCCGGACTCATTTTTGCGAAAACAACCCCATGCACAGTAGGCATGTATTTGAAATGATTGAATCTTTATTGGGCCAAATCTCTTCCATCATTCCGGGGCGCGCCTCTTGGCGCGAGCCCGGAATCCATTGGGCGGCGGAGACGGTCGCAGGATGGATTCCGGGTTCGCGCCTGCGGCGCGCCCCGGAATGACGGCGGAGGGAGGACGCGCTGCCGCTGCGCCGCCCTTACTGCGTCTTCGCCACGCGGGGCGGCTGGGCTGTGGTGATGAAGCTGGTCGCTTCCAGCATCGCAGGTCCCAGCGGCGTCGGCACTTTCAGCCAGAACGGAACCAGGATGCGGGTGCCGGCGATCGGCGCGAAGGCGATCTCGATGTTGCGCTGGGCGGCGAGGTATTTGATCACGGGGCGGTCGGGGATGTAGCCCGCGACAGGGACGAAATAGAGCGAGCAGACCACGACCGGGCCCTTGTAGCCCTTCTCCGCCTTCACCGTCTCCATGCGCTTGAAATCGAGCTTGAGATCGTAGCGCATACGGCCGTCGAACACGGGCGCCGAGCTGTGGCAGGCCTCCGGCGAAACGGGATCGCCGGTGCCGGGCACGCGCAAGAGCGAGGCCGTCATGGGGTCCCAGACACCGCGGCGATGCGCATCGGTGACGACGATGCGGTCAGGATCGACCGGCGGCTCCGGCAGGATCGCGAAATCCTTCACATTGCCCTTGTCGAGCGTGATGCGGATCTCTTCGGTCTTCTTCTGCGTCGTGGTCGAGGCCTGGTAGCCGGTCGCGACCAGCGCGCCATTGACGACGCGGCCCTGCGAGGCGCCGGTGCCGGACCCGCCCGTGAACGATTTCAGCAGGCCCGAGGTGCCGCCGGCGGCGGCCGCCGCAAACACGTCGTCCTGGATATCGATGTTCCAGCCGCCCTTGCCGACGGGAATGCCGGACAGCGAGGCCTCATATTGCGCCTCGAGCTTGCCCTGCGCCGCGGCCGGCGCCGCGCCCCACGCCAGCGCCAGGGGAAGGATCACGCCGCAAAGCGCCGTCAGCCTGCCGGCAGAGCGCGGACGGACCGAGCGCAAATTGTGCGCAAGAGGGGGCGTGATGAGCACGAAACAATCCAATCGGGGCCGCGATGCGCAGTTACTTAAGCCAAAAATCGCGGCAAACAATGTGTCCGGGTATGTCGAGGCGCGGAACTCCACCGGACTCTTCGGCGGCGAATACGCCCTTTATGTGATGGTAAGGCGCGACAAACATTGCCGTTTTGGTGATCGGGAGGGGGCGGCGGACCCTGACACCTTTCCCCGCGCTCCGCCGCCATGCCCCGGCGAAACCGGGGCTTCCGGTACGCCGCGGCCCCTCTGGTCAGCCGCGCCGCCGCGGCGTACTGGATCGCCCGCCCCAGTGCGCAAGTGCGCACAAGGCGGCGATGGCACCTGATTTGCCGCCTGAGATCCCGGGTTCGCGCTCGCGCGCGCCCCGGGACGACGGGCCAAAAATGGCCCGTCGCCTTGACGTCCCGCCCCTTCCCCCCTATACGTCCGCCCGCTCCCTGCAAGGACAGAGAATTCGCCCCCGTGGCGCCCAGAATGGCGGCCGCAAATCGTTGGGGGTTTTAGGATAAGGATTGATGCCATGTCTCGCCGCTGCGAACTGACGGCCAAGGGCCCCCTCGTCGGCCACAAGGTCAGCCACTCCAACATCAAGACCAAGCGCCGCTTCCTGCCGAACCTCGTCAACGTGACGTTCATCTCGGAAGCCCTCGAGCGCAACGTGCGCCTGCGCGTCTCCACCAACGCGGTGAAGAGCGTCGACCACAATGGCGGCCTCGATGCCTATCTGCTCAAGGCCAAGGCCGACGTCCTGTCGCCGCGCGCCCTCGAGCTGAAGCGCGCCATCCAGAAGAAGGTCGGCCCGACCGCCGCGCCGGCGAAGAAGGCCAGCTAAGAGATTTACCGTCAGGGCGGGGGCTAGGTTGCGTCGCGTGGCGTAGGCTTAGCCGAGTAGAGTTTGAGTAACGGCCGGATCGGAAGATCCGGCCGTTTTTGTTTTTGGGGGTCCGGGCCTAACCTCACTCTAAGTCGCCACTCGCCGGTCAACGACCCGGAGGAAACCGCCGGATGAAAACTAAAGTCGTCTACGTAACGGGGGCCCCAGCTTCGGGAAAATCAACCACCGTCAATCGATTGCTCGACGGTCGATCAGATATTGAACTTTGGGAGTACAGCCAACGGTTGATAGACCGCGTTAGTGTAACCCGACTTGATCCTTTAACCCACACTTCCCTGCGATAGTCTTCCGCAGGGCTTATACGTCCCGAGGACGTTATCGCGGTCGACAAGTTGCTTATCGATTTCGTCGATCGAAACAGACACCAAAAGCACGTGATCATCGACAGCCCACCCGCTAACCAGAGAGGATTATGGATTTCGCTGCACCGCATTTTCGATCCCACAGTTAAAAGCAATCGCCCGATGAAATTTGGGTCTTGTATGCAGACCCGCAAACAACGATCGACAGGATTGAGGCGGGTGGTGACGGGAGGAAGACCGCGGATGCACACCTACCTGCAGGCGTCGATCGCGACAAGTTACGGCATCGCTGCTGGCAGGCCCGTCTATTTTTTTGATTCAACCGCCAATCAAGATGACTTGGTTCAGCGGCTTACCAAGCGACTTTTGTAGACCCAACTATTCTTGAGAAGAGCTGAGATATGCGCGACCGTGTTGATCTCCGGGAAGCAGTCAACGCCGTATCTGACGTTGTACAGAATCGCCCCAAGCCGCTGAGAGAATTTGATCAGATACACATGAAGGTAGGCGATATGGTCTTGCAAACCGAGATCGTCGCCGACTGGGCGGATGGCAAGCGGCTCGCTTTTATCGGTGACGGCGATGCGATAAGCGTGTGCGTTGCTTACATGCGCGCCCGCAACGTATTCGATTTTGGTCCATCCAAGATCACCGTCTTCGATTTCGACGAGCGAACAGTGCAAGCGGTGAAGCGATTTGCTGACCGAGAACGAGTCGAGCACCTCGAAGCCGAGCTCTACAATTGCTTCGATTCTTTTCCCGACGCGAATAAGTACGACTGCTTCTACACAAACCCGCCCTGGGGAGCCTCGAACCAAGGCGAAAGCGTAAATGTATTTGTCGAACGAGGAATAGAAGCCATCAAAGGGACCGGGGATGGCATGATTGTTATCGCCGACGATGATGAGCTAGCTTGGCCCAAACAGGTCCTAGGCAATGTCCAACGATTTGCGGGAGAGCGCGGCTTTTATGTCTCGCGAATGCAACCCAAGCTGCACGGCTAGCTGCGCAGACCGATCAAAGCCTCATCCGCCGACAAGCCCGTCGACGAGCACGAGAAGCAGGCTGTAATGGCTTTGTCGCATCCCCGCTCAGCACAAACGTGCCCCCGAATTTTGTCGACTCCAAATTGAGAGACGATCGTTGCGACAACCTGCTCCAAGCAAGCCACTCGCTCGACAATCTCATCTGACAACAGAACTGATATTGCCTTAACGGCCCGCTTGTCTCCGGTTAGAAGGCCAACCGCCTGCCGGCTTTGCATCACCGAGATAAGCTGACTTTCACCGACATCAAATGACAATCCGGCCGCAGTTGCTCGTTCTTCATAGTCAGCCGCTCTCTCGATTTCTTCTTTCGTTGGCTCCAACTCCTGGATGCTGCCAAAGGCAACCTCTACGGCCTCCTTCACAGCAACCTTATCTTTGATATTTCGGGCACGATCGATCCGAGAGCGCAATGCGAACTTGGCAAAACGAAGAATTGCCGGCGACATCGCGTTGACTGAAGCGACCTGCACGAGCTCTTTTGCAGCCGCGTAGGCACACATCTTCAGAACGACGTCGCTGTCAACATAAATGCCGTCAGTCATCTTCGAGATTCAGTAAATTACGAAGATAGCCCGCACCATCTGCGTCAAGCGCATCCCAATCTATATAGCGGCGCGCAACTTCGTTGACTTCCCTCCAAACCGGCTTGCGACTCGAGTAAACAAACTGCAGCGCCGACATCGCCACCGCCCAATTCTTCTGACGGTATGCCAGGCACAAGGCCAAGGTACCCGGTTCGACGCGGTACCTTGGGCCAGCCTTCAAAACGGCGTCAGCAAGCGTTGGCGCGTTGTAACTTTCAAACTGCGTTGTAATTAAAGGATCTGACGAACCAGTCAGAAGAGTGAGCGCGAACTCATCGGCTTCGATCTCCTCCGCATCGCGATCAGAAGCTAACGCCGGATCCTCGACGTCCACAATCGCCGAAGCACCCTCAATGTGCTTTGAGGCGATGTGCCCCATCTCATGAGCTAACGTAAACGCAACCGGAGCTGGATAGCTCGCGTCACGTCCCAAAAGGATGGCGTGACGTCCATTGAATTGGACGACCATCGCATGCATTGACTTCTTGGTCAGGGGAAATACACGCAGCTGAACCACGGGAACCCCCAGAGCCCAACATGTCGCGATCAAGTGTTGAAGATCAACATAGTCAGCGGAATTCAGTATCGAATTGCGTATCTGAATTGCCGCGAAACTTGCCAGATTTGCTGGCGCCCCTGCCGTTGCGGTAAGCAGAAGTCGGCCAACGGATACACCGAATGAACTCAGGATGTCCTGTTGCGCAGCGCCTTGTGTCGTCAAATGCTTAAACCGTGCACTATCCTTCCAGACAAATTCAACTCGTTCGCCAAGGAGCGGCTTCGGCGACAAACCGAGCCGGCGTGCTAAGGCGAAGCGAAGTTCGGCACGTCCGGATGGACTTGATGCAAGTTCATCACTCCACCATGCAGGCCACGCTGCGTTGAGTGCGGCGCGACTGAAGCCGGCCTTTTGCAAATCCTGGAACAGCTTTGATGAGTCGTCGTCCAAGCTCATCCGTCCCTTTGGCGTGAACCAGTGTGTAAAGCCGACCTAATCTCAAAAGAAGCGTTGTTGAATACTATCTGATGGATCATGATCCGATCCACTACGCAATTTGGCTACGAGCGAACTCCAATTCTCGGCCGGCTTCTCGCCAGCTAACAGCCTCAACTTATCATCAGTCAATAGTGTCGGGCACGACAAGCGGACCCAATAACTTCCAGTCAATTGAGCCGTTAGGTTGATCTCGTAATCTGAGCTAGACGATTGTGCAGAGACACGACGCAGAAGAGCGGTTACTTGAGAAGAGCCGACTGGCCCGCCCGCACTGCTAACGTTGCGGTAGGCAGATGCATCAAAAGAGCAACCACGCTGGATTTCCAGAGGCATCTCCCGATGGCACATGAGAGCGTAATGACGCTTTTTGGAAGCCGATTTGGTTGCACCTCTACTGGTGACCAAGACATGCTCCGGGAGATCACGTTCTATGCCAAACAGATCAATATATCTTCGCCACACCAACGTACGGCTGGGACTAGCGTCGATCTGCTTCGGCTTCCCCTTCATTATCGAAAAGATGACAGAAACCGGGGTAAGCATTCGCGCAAGCGAATTTATCGATGCGGACGGGGCATTACCTACCCCCCAAAAGAACAAGCCTTTTCCTGCGAGCCGCTCGTGCTCTTTTCGTTCGATAATTTGCGCTAGTGATTGACCCGCCTCAGACTGCATCCGTGACCAGCAAACGAGCTCATCGCCATCGTCAGCGGGCGAAGCAAGAGAGCTCTTCTTAATAGCCGAGAGAATCATGTGCACTTCCATCGCCTGTCTGGCACGTCGAAGCTTGTGCTACAACTGCCTTGCTGGATGTTCGCGCAACGCTACGCCGACCGTTTTCAACGCCTTCGATTGATTACGGGTCCTCTGCTGATGCAACAGGATAGATACCGTTTTCCCCGTTTTTCGCTATACTCGCCCCGGTAGCATCACCCCGAGGCGCATCCCATGGACCACGCCCCCAACACCGACCCTCACCCCGCCCCCAAAAACCTCGTCATCTGCTGTGACGGCACCGGCAACGAGATTTCGGAGAACATCTCCAACGTCCTGAAGCTGTATCGCTGCCTGCGCAAGACCGACAGGACGCAGCCGCGGCAGATGGTGTTTTACGATCCCGGGGTCGGCACGGTGACGGAGCCGACGACGTGGCATCGCCTCAAGGCCAATATCAATCTGGTGCTGGGGCTCGCCACCGGCTACGGGCTCGATGACAACGTGCTCTCGGCCTATTGCTTCCTGGTCGAGCATTACGCGCCGGGCGACAAGATCTATCTGTTCGGCTTTTCGCGCGGGGCCTATACGGTGCGCGTGCTGGCGGGGCTGATCCACAAGATCGGGCTGATCAGGCCGGAGCAGGCGAACCTCGCAGGCTCGGGCCTCGTCGCCTACAAGCAATATTCCGGCACCGGGCGCGGCAACGACATCGAGGACTCGGCGAACGTCGCTTTCGACGAGCAGGGGCCGCTGCCGAAGGATGCGTTCGACCTCGCCGCGCAGTTCGCGCGCATCACCTCGACGCGCTGGCCGACCATCCATTTCATCGGCGTGTGGGACACGGTGGCGAGCGTGATCGTGCCGCGCGCCGACCGGCTGTTCTGGCCGAGCCTGGAGGAGCTCGCCTTCACGCTGCGCAACCCGAGCGTCAGGATCTTCCGGCAGGCGATCGCGATCGACGAGCGGCGCTGCATGTTCCGCCTCAAGAAGTACGAACAGCCGCAGGAGTTCTGGAGCAACCGCTATGTGCCCGATGAAAAGAAGGTGCCGCAGGACATTTTGCAGGTGTGGTTCGCCGGCGTGCACAGCGACGTCGGCGGCGGCTATCCGGAAGCCGAGAGCGGGGACTCCAAATATCCGCTGATCTGGATGATCGCGGAGGCCGAGAAGGCGGGGCTGAACTTCAACCCGGCGACCATCAAGCAGCTCGCCTGGGGCATCCAGCGCAAGAACTCGCCGTTTCAATATGTCGAGCCGGCCTACACCGGCAAGACGGGCGTGCTGCACGATTCGATGACGGCGGGCTGGCGGCTGCTGGAGTATTTGCCGAAGAGCGCGAAGTACAAGGAGTGGCCGGAGCGGAAGGTGTTTTTCGGCTTCTACATCCCCGATTGCGAGCCGCGCGTCATTCCCGAAGGCGCGCATGTGCATGAGAGCGTGTTGAAGCGGATGGCGGTGGAGCCGGATTACCGGCCGGTGAACATGCCGAAGGAGTATGTGACGGTGCCGATGCCGGTGGCGCCTAGGGTGGAGCTGGCGGCGGAGGAGATCGTGACGGGGTGATGGTGAAGCGCGCTCTCTCTTACCCTCCCCTGGAGGGGGAGGGTCGGCTCGCATTGAGCGCAGCGAAATGTGAGACGGGGTGGGGTGACGGTCTCTCCGCCGCCGCACTGCCCGTGCCGAGAGATCACCCCACCCCGCTTCACATCTCGCTACGCTCGCTGTGAATCGACCCTCCCCCTCCAGGGGAGGGTGGCATGCTACCGCCGCTTTTCTTGTTCGCCGCTACTTTTCATTAAAATTCTTCGGCGCGCTTTAGCCGGATCGCATGATCTGCTGCCCATGATTGGGACAGATCATCCGCCGCGGTCCCTGCGGCATTGGAGGAGAGTGCCAATGTATCCGCGCAAATATGCCCGCGTGAAACCGGCGGGGCTGGTGTCCCGCCAGGCCAAGATCATCACCGATGCGCGCGCCCCGGCCATCAACTGCACGCTGATCGACTATTCGCCCGGCGGGGCCTGCGTCGATCTCGGCGGCCAGGTGAGCATTCCCGATCGTTTCGAGCTGCTGCACGTCAACACCAAGAAGCGCTGCCGCATCGCGTGGAAGCGCGGCACGCGGGTGGGCGTGGTGTTCTGAGAGAGCGATTTTCTCGCTGCTCGGCAAAGGTGGCGCCACGCACGCCACCCGGCTCCCTCCCCCCTTGCGGGGGAGGGTTGGGGAGAGGGGTGGCCCAGCAAATGGTGCTCGTCATGAGCGAGAAGCGACAACAAAGTCTCGCCTCGTTCGATAGAGCACGCCGTGTGGCTACCCCTCTCCCTAGCCCTCCCCCGCAAGGGGGGAGGGAACGCACTGTGCTCGCGGCGATATCTCCCGGACCACTCGCAGTCCCTACTTCCGCATCCTGGCCTTCGCGCCGGCGACGATCTGCATGGTGACGCCGGCGATCCAGAGGAAGAAGACGAGCCAGGTCCAGCCCACATGCGGATCGAGCCGGAGCACGATGACGAGGACGGAGAGGAAGGCGGTGAGCGTGGCGCAGAGCGTGCCGGCGGAGCTCATCAATTCGGCGGCGTCGATCTGGCTGTGCGCATCGTCGAACGGCAATTGCGGCGTGTCGATGCCGAGATAGAAGCCGACGAAGCCGAGCAGCATCATCAGCAGCAGGAAGCCCTGCGTGGTGAGTTGCGGGATCGCCGATCCCACATAAGCGCCGACGAACAGCCCGCACGCGGCGCCCGCCATCGCAAGGCCGACGCGCTCGAAGATGTGAGCGGTTTTGCGAGCACCAAAACGCATGGCGGGCCTCGTGAGGAATTGGGGAGACGGAGGTTAGGCCAGTTTTGCGCAGGGTGGAAGCTGGGGAGGTTTACGGAGGCGGGAGGGGGGAAGTGGTGGCTATGGGGCACACCTGCCAAAACCGTCATTGCGAGCGCAGCGAAGCAATCCAGGGATGTCCCGGCGGAGGGACTCTGGATTGCTGCGTCGCAAGGGCTCCTCGCAATGACGGAGTTTGCGGCGCTCGCATCGCGCTATACGCGCAGTGCGCGCGACGCGGCGCCCTCACCTCGCGCCGAACGTCGTTTTTCCGAACAGCGCCTTTTGCGTGGACGGCTGCGAGCGCCAATATTGCGGCGGGGCCTCAACCTCGCCGCCGAGCTCGGCGGCGGCGTGCCAGGCCCAGCGCGGGTCGTAGAGCATGCCGCGGGCGAGCGCGACCATGTCGGCCTTGCCGGATGCGACGATCTCCTCGGCCTGCTTGCCTTCGGTGATGAGGCCGACGGCGATGGTGGGCAGGCTGGTCTCGCGGCGGATCGCGTCTGCGAACTGCACCTGATAGCCGGGGCCGAGCGGGATCTTCTGCAGCGGCGAGACGCCGCCGGAGGAGGCGTCGATCCAGTCGACGCCGCGCGCCTTGAGCGCCCTGGCGAATTCGATGGTCTGCGCCAGATCCCAGCCGCCCTCGACCCAGTCGGTCGACGACACCCGCATGCCCACGGGCCTGTCATCCGGGAAAGCCGCGCGCACGGCATCGAACACTTCGAGCGGGAAGCGCATGCGGTTCTCGAGGCTGCCGCCATATTCGTCGGTGCGCTTGTTGGAGATCGGCGACAGGAATTGATGCAGGAGATAGCCGTGCGCGCCGTGGACCTCGATCGCGTCGATGCCGAGCCGCGCGGCGCGCCTGGCGCCGTCGACGAAGGCCTCGCGGATGCGCTTCAGGCCCGCGGCATCGAGCGCGAGCGGGGCGGCCTCGCCCTCCTTGTGCGGCACCGCCGACGGGCCGACCGTCTGCCAGCCGCCCTGCTCGACCGGAATCAGCTGGCCGCCGTCCCAGGGCCGCGCGCTCGAAGCCTTGCGGCCGGCATGGGCAAGCTGCATCGCGATCGCGGTGGAGGAATAGCGGCGCACCGAATTGAGGATCGGCTTCAGCGCCGCCTCGCACGCATCGCTGTAGAGCCCGAGACAGCCCGGCGTGATGCGGCCGATCGCCTCGACATGGGTCGCCTCGATGCAGAACATCGCCGCGCCCGACAGGCTGAGATTGTTGATGTGGGTGAAGTGCCAGTCGGTGGCGACGCCGTCGTCGGCCGAATACTGGCACATCGGCGACACCACGAGGCGGTTCGACAGCGTCAGGCCGCGCAGCTTGATCGGGGAAAACAGGACGGACATGCGGGGAGTTCCGGGGGGATGAGAGGGGCAATGACGGAAGTGTAGTGAGGGATGCGCGGATTGCTAGGCGCGCCACGGGAATGGGGGATAGCGGTGGGATGCATTGCGCGCCGGATGGGCAGGGGATCGCGCGTCACATCAGCTGTCGTCCCTGCGCACGCAGGGACCCATAACCACAGGAAGGAGTTTGGCGAAGACTGGACGTTCGGTACTTCTGCCATCCGCAACGATGGATCACGCGGTATGGGTCCCTGCGTTCGCAGGGACGACGACGTAGATTGGGGCTACAGCGCGCCCTACTCCGCCAGCGTGAACTGAAGCAGCAGGGTCCGCTGCAGCATCGAGAAATTGTCGTCGGAGATCAGCGTCAGCACGGTCTCGCCGTCCGGCGTGACGTGGGCGTCGATGCCTTCCATGTTGTCGATCTCGTGGCCGAGATCGGCGAGGAACAGCACGGGGCCGTCGGCCAGCGCGCCCGGCGTGATCGACTTCAGCGGGATCGAGCGGATGCGGATGTTGACGCCGGTGAACCAGGAGAATTTGCGCTCGAGGATCAAGAGCTCGCCGGAGGGCAGCAGCACCGCATCGCTGATGTCGTATTTCTCGATGCGGCGCACGCTGAACTGGCCGGGCGTGGGCCCGCCGATCAGGAACGCCGTGAGATTGCCGTCGGCGTCCAGCCCGCGCTCGGAGAAGGCGATCAAGGTGCCCGCGAGCGGCATGTTCTGGTCTTTGCCCTTGGGCACGACGACCAGCGCCTCCAGCCCCTTGTTGGAGGGCAGCTTGCGCACGCCTGCCGGCACCGGCATCACCTCGCCGCGCGCAGCCGTGCCGCCTTTGGAAAAATCATAGCGCAGGATCTGGTTGACGCGCTCGAGCCCGACATAGACGACATTGCCGTCGCGCGTGATCGCTTCCGAATCCCACCACAGGCGCTTTTCCGTGATCGGCCGCCCCTCCGCGCCCAGCAGCGGCGCAGCCTCGACGTCGTCGAGGCCGGCCATGTTGCGGCCGGAATAACGGATGCGGCCGGTGAACCAGCCGCCCTGGTCGGAGACCGCGAGGAAGCGCTCGCCCCTGGCATCCAGCCGGATGCCGGACAATCCGCCGAAGCCGCGAAATGGCGAGGTCAGCACCAGACCGCTGCGATAGTCCAGCGAGCCGAACCGCGAGCGCGTGCGGTCACGCGGCTCGAAATTGGGTATGGCGCGCGCGTTGACCTCGATGCTGACGGGCGCCGTGACGGCGTTCTCGATCTGAAGCGCGCGCGGCGGCGGCTCGGCGACGGCTTGCGCCTGCGCCGAGCGAGAGGCTGCGAGAGTGGAAAATCCCGCCGCTGCGTACCTGAGAAAGCTGCGGCGGGATGTGTGCGTGCTCACGAATGCAATTTACGTCGCGGGCGACCGGCCGCTTGCGTGGGTGCGGTGTTGGTCTCGCTGAAGAGCTCGGCGAGCTTTTCGGTGATGGCGCCGCCGAGTTCTTCGGCGTCCACGATCGTCACCGCGCGACGATAATAGCGCGTCACGTCATGGCCGATGCCGATCGCGATCAGCTCGACCGGCGAACGGGTCTCGATCTCTTCGATGATGTGGCGCAGGTGCCGCTCGAGATAGTTGCCGGGATTGACCGACAGCGTGGAATCGTCGACCGGCGCGCCGTCCGAGATCATCATCAGGATCTTGCGCTGCTCGGGCCGGCCCAAGAGTCGCTTGTGCGCCCAGTCCAGCGCCTCGCCGTCGATGTTCTCCTTCAGGAGACCCTCGCGCATCATCAGCCCGAGATTCTTTCGCGCACGGCGCCACGGCGCGTCCGCCGATTTGTAGATGATGTGGCGGAGATCGTTGAGGCGGCCGGGATTGGCCGGCTTGCCGGCGGCAAGCCACGCCTCGCGCGATTGCCCGCCCTTCCAGGCGCGCGTGGTGAAGCCCAGGATCTCGACCTTGACGCCGCAACGCTCCAGCGTGCGCGCGAGAATGTCGGCGCAGGTGGCGGCGACCGTGATGGGCCGTCCGCGCATCGAGCCGGAATTGTCGAGCAGCAGCG
The DNA here is from genome assembly GCF_042263385.1 of Bradyrhizobium tunisiense. Classification (NCBI taxonomy): domain Bacteria; kingdom Pseudomonadati; phylum Pseudomonadota; class Alphaproteobacteria; order Hyphomicrobiales; family Nitrobacteraceae; genus Bradyrhizobium; species Bradyrhizobium tunisiense. Next base: position 171,847 of record NZ_JBHLEV010000003.1, on the reverse strand, counting down.
TCACCACGGTGTCGCGGAACGTCGCCTCCTTCTCGTGCATGAAGGACAGCGGGTGATAGGGATCGGTGACGACGCGCGACAGACGCGCGGGGTCCAAAATGCCCTCTTCGAGATCGAACTCCCAGGCGCGGTTCTGCTGCGCCATCAGGCGGCGTTGCAGGCGGTTGGCGAGGCGGGCGACGATGCCTTGCAGATGCGCGAGCTGCTTGTCGAGATAGGCGCGCAGGCGCTCCAGCTCGTCATGGTCGCAGAGGTCCTCGGCGGCGATGATCTCGTCGAATTTCGGCGCGAAGGCGTGATATTCCGGCCCTCGCGGCTCGTTCTTGCCGTGCGAGTTCGGACGCGTCGCCTCGCCCGGCGTCTCGTCGTCGCCGAGCTCGCCGTCGTCGAACGTGTCGGAGGTCGAGGCCTGCGCGCTCTCCATCGCGCTCTCGCTCATCTCCTCGGACGTCGCCTGCGCCTGGTCGGCGCTCATCTCCTGGGCGGCGTCGGAATCCGGCGAGCCTTCGGCGCCGGACTGGTCGTTGTCGCCGTCCTGGTTCTCGTCGTTGTCCTCGTCGTCCTCGCTGTCGGCGCTCCGCTCGTCGCCAAGCTCGAGCGCGGTCAAGAGGTCGTGCACGGCATCGCCGAACCGGGTCTGGTCCTCGACCAGCGTATCGAGCCGGTCCAGCCGCTTGCCGATCTTGTCTTCGAGAATCGGACGCCAGAGATCGACCATCTTCTTCGCGGCGGTCGGCGGCGCCATGCCGGTGAGGCGCTCGCGCACCAGCATCGCCAGCGCGTCGGCCAGGGGCGCGTCGGCGCGGTCGGTGATCTCGTCGAACTTGCCGCGATGGAAATGGTCGTCGAGCATCGCGGTGAGGTTCTTCGCAACGCCCGCCATGCGGCGCGCGCCGATCGCCTCGACCCTGGCCTGCTCCACCGCCTCGAACACGCCGCGCGCCTGCGGATTGCCCGGCATCAGCTTGCGATGCAGCTTGGCGTCGTGACAGGCGATCTTGAGCGCGATGGAATCGGCATGGCCGCGCACGATCGCGGCATCGCGCTTGGTCATCTTGCGCGCCGGCTCCGGCAGCCGCGCCTTGCCCGGCGCAAGGCCGGGCCGCTCGGCGGCGAAGGAGACGTCGAGCTCCGGCGACTTGGCGATCGCCTTCAGGCAGGAGGCGACCGAGCGCTTGAACGGCTCGGTCGGCGCTTCCTTGGTATTGCGGAATTTGGAGTTGGAGGTGGTCATGTCACCTTGATCCGTCGTCCCGGTGAGAGCCGGGACGACACCCCGGGAGAAATCAGCTCAGCGCCACGTTGACCGCCGATTCCGGCAGCTCGGCGTTGAAGCAGCGCTGGTAGAACTCGGCGACCAGGGGACGCTCGAGCTCGTCGCATTTGTTGAGGAAGGTGACGCGGAACGCAAAGCCGATATCGCCGAAGATGTCGGCGTTCTCCGCCCAGGTGATCACCGTGCGCGGGCTCATCACCGTCGACAGGTCGCCGTTGGCGAAGGCGTTGCGGGTGAGATCGGCGAGGCGCACCATCTTGTTGACGATGTCGCGGCCCTCGGTGGTGCGATAGTGCTTGGCCTTGGCCAGCACGATCTCCACCTCCTCGTCATGGCTGAGATAGTTCAGCGTGGTGACGATCGACCAGCGGTCCATCTGGCCCTGGTTGATCTGCTGGGTGCCGTGATAGAGGCCCGACGTGTCGCCGAGGCCGACCGTGTTCGCCGTGGCGAACAGCCGGAACGCCGGGTGAGGCTTGATCACCTTGTTCTGGTCGAGCAGGGTCAGGCGGCCGGAGACTTCCAGCACGCGCTGGATCACGAACATCACGTCGGGGCGACCGGCGTCGTATTCGTCGAACACCAGCGCGACGTTGTTCTGCAGCGCCCAGGGCAAGATGCCGTCGCGGAATTCGGTGACCTGCTTGCCGTCGCGGACCACGATGGAATCCTTGCCGACGAGGTCGATACGGCTGATGTGGCTGTCGAGGTTGACGCGCACGCAGGGCCAGTTCAGGCGGGCCGCGACCTGCTCGATATGGGTGGATTTGCCGGTGCCGTGATAGCCGGTCACCATCACGCGGCGGTTGCGGGCGAAGCCGGCGAGAATGGCGAGCGTGGTGGCGCGGTCGAAGCGGTAATCGGAATCGACTTCGGGCACATGAGGATCGACTTCGGAATAGGCGGGGACTTCGAGATCGCTGTCGATCCCGAACACCTGCCGCACCGACACCTTCATGTCGGGCAGACCGGAAACTTCCTCAACTTTGGACAGAGCGGCGGTCGTCATCAATCCTCCGAGGTCCCGGGCGGTCCCGAAACCGGTTATTCGCACGTTGGCTGCGGCTGGGTGCTGAAAATCAACCTATCAGAGACCAGTGGCCGGCAGAAGCCCGCGCAACAATCAAAGTTCCATTGTGTTTTCATTTAGATAGGTGAGGAACGCAGTTTTTGGAGGGCTGCCTTGCGAATCACGCTCGAATTTCGAGCGCGACCGGCGGCTTGCCTACGCGAATGGCACTTTCACCGCCCGCCCTTAACTGGGTAGGGTCATCCCCAGGTCCATCGCCGATACGAAAGACGACGTGACATCCTTCCTCGATCCCCTCATCGCCTTCGTCTCGGCCCATCCGTGGCTGGGCTATCTGACCCTGTTCCTGGCTGCGCTGCTCGAAGCCGTGCCGGTGGTGGGCTCGGTGATCCCCGGCTCGACCATCATCCTGGCGCTCAGCGCCCTGGTTCCGGGCGGCGAGCTCGCGCTGCCATGGGTGCTGCTCGCCGCTGCGCTTGGCGCCGTGCTCGGAGACGGCTCGGCCTATTGGATCGGGCACCGGCGGCAGCGCGAGATCCTCACCACCTGGCCGCTGACCAATTATCCGCGCGTGGTCGAGCAGAGCGAAAGCTTCTTCCACCGCTTCGGCACCTGGGCCGTGTTCTTCGCCCGCTTCGTGCCCCCGATCCGCGCCTTCGTGCCAGTGACCGCAGGCGCGCTCGGCATGGCGCCGGCAAAGTTCTACGCGGTGAACATCCCGGCGATCCTGGTCTGGGCGCCGGCCCATGTGCTGCCGGGCGTGCTGGCGGTGTCGGCGCTGCATGAATATGCCGGGCTCCCCCACCATGAGCATATCGGCAAGCACATCTGGATCCTCGCCGTTGTCGCGGTGGCGATCGTTGCGGGCGCGGCGGTCTGGATGATCCGGCGGCGGAATGGCAACGGGATCGCAGCGGCGAAGCCGCGGGCCTGAACGAGCCGGGCTGGCGCAGCACAAGAGGCGGGCGGACCGGGCTCCCTGCTGCTCAAATTGCAGTCCGCCGCGCATCCACGATGCGCAAAAAACAGGTTGGCCGGCCCCGTTGTCGATTAATTGCTTCACGACCCCTCGCCTTCGCATGACCCTCGTCCCATCACAGGCCGGCCATTGCGGCCGCCGACACGATAGGGGCTCGTTGCATGCGCGCGAAAACAGCTCTCCACCTGGCTCTACTTGCGATCTCGGCGTATGCGGCCGTCCTCACTCCCGGCTCCGGGGCCAAAGCCGAAGATATGCTGAAGGCACGGCTTGCGCAGAATCTCGCGCCGATTTCGGGCCTGGCGATCGTCGCCAAGGCGAACGGCCTGTTCGCCAAGCAGGGACTCGATATCTCCGTCTCGAATTTCACGAGCGGAAAGCAGTGCCTCGACACGGTGATGGGTGGCGGAGCGGATATCGCGACGACCGCCGAGGCTCCGGTCACGGCGGCCGCAATGGCCCAGCAACCGATCGCCTTCGTCGCCGGCATGGAATATTCCGATCTGAAGACGATGACGGCGGCGTCCGCCGCCATCAGGACGAAAGCCGATCTGCGCGGCAAACGAATCGGGTTCACGGCCGGAACCGGTAGCGAGGTCTACACCGCTTCTCTGTTGAAGGCGGCGGGACTCACCTCCAAGGACGTTACGCTGGTCAATCTTCGTCCGCAGGAGATGCTTGCAGCCCTGGCGGCGGGGAGCATCGATGCGTTCGACACCTGGGAGCCGCATGTCGCGAATGCAAAGAAGGCTCTCGGCGAGGGTGCCGTCCTGCTCGACACCAAGGGAATCTATTCGGAGACCTTCAACATCGTCGTGACGCGGCCATATCTGGAGGCAAACCCGGCGATCGTCAGCAAATTCCTGGCGGCCCTCATTGAAGCCGAGGGCTGGGTCAAGGCTCATCCGAATGAAGCGATCGACATTGTCGCCACAGCGTCGGGCATGAAGCGCGACGAGCTTGCGGCGATCTGGTCGGACTACGTCTATCACGTGCGCCTCGACGACAAGTTGCTCGATACGCTGAAGACGCACGCGGCCTGGCGGCTCGAGACCGGCAATCATCCGCCCGGTGCGGGAATGCCCGATTTCGCGAAGATCATTGCGACGGGGCCGCTGAAGGCGCTTGATGGCGCACGCGTAACGCTGTCGGCCAATCCATGAGCACCGACGGACGCCACCGCGCGAACGCGGAGCGACGCCTGAGCGTGCTGGTCGGCGCGCTCTCCGTGCCGGCCTTTGTCTGCCTATGGGAACTGGTCGCACGATCGCACATCGTCAACGCGGTGCTGTTTCCGCCGCCTTCGACGGTCGCTGTCGCCCTCCTCGACTGGATTCACAGCGGACAGTTTTTCGGCGACGTTTCAGCGAGCCTCTTCCGCGTCACTGCGGGATTTGCGATTGGTGCCGCCGCCGGGATCGTGCTCGGCATCCTCACGGGCGAATTCCGGCTGGTCTCGAGCCTGCTCTCCCCACTGTTCCATATTCTTCGCCCGATTCCTCCAATCGCCTTTGTGCCCATCGTCATCCTCTGGTTCGGGTTGTCCGAGACCGGCAAACTGTTTCTGGTCGTCTGGGGCGTGTTCTTCACCGTGTGGCTCGCGACCCATATCGGCGTTCAGAAGGTCGATCGCGGCCTCATTCGCGCCGCGCTGATGCTCGGTACGCCACGTCGACAGATGTTGGGGGAGATCGTCCTGTTGGGCGCGCTTCCCTACATCGTCGTCGGTCTGCGCACCGCGGTGAGCATCTCCTTTTACACCCTCGTGGCCGCTGAGCTGGCGGGCGCGTTTTCAGGCATCGTCTACCGGATCGAGATCGCGCAACAGAACATGCAGACCGGACAGGTGATGGGAGGGCTGGCGGCGCTCGGGCTGCTCTCTTTCGTGGCCGATCGTTCCTTCGCGGCGATGTCGGAACGGGCGGTATGGTGGCGATGATGCACAACTCGCTCCGTCCGGCCCAGCCGCTCCGACTCGTCGATGCTCCGCCCGCGCCTTCGGCGGCAACACCTCAACCGACCATCCGCATCGAGGATTTGAGCATCGTCTTCGCTGCGCCCCGCGGCCAGGTCATTGCGGTGGACCGGGTGTCCCTGGACGTCATGTCGGGCGAATTCGTCTCGCTCGTGGGCCCGTCGGGCTGCGGCAAGTCTACGCTTTTGAATGCGATGGCAGGCCTCGAGCGGCCGTTTGAAGGCCGGGTGATGGTGGCTGGCGGGCCGATGCTGGGACGCCGGCCGGATGTCGGGATGGTCTTCCAGCAGCCGCATCTCTTTCCGTGGAAATCGGTGCGCCGTAACATCGCTCACGGCCCACGCGCGCTCGGCAAGTCCAAGGCGGAAGCGCTGCGGATCGCCGACGATCTGATCGAAATGATCGGGCTGACGAAATTCGCGAGCGCCTATCCGCATACGCTTTCAGGCGGCATGCAGCAGCGGGTGGCGATTGCGCGCGCCCTCGCGAACCAGCCGCGCGTGCTGCTCATGGACGAGCCGTTCGGCGCTCTGGACGCGCAGACCCGCGCGGTGATGCAAGACAACCTTCTCGAACTTCGCGACCGGATCAACGCCACGATCGTCTTTGTCACGCACGATATCGACGAAGCCATTCTCCTGTCCGATCGGGTGCTGATCATGAGCGCCGGCCCCGGCCGTATCCTGCGGGATCTTTCCGTGGGTCTCCCGCGCCCGCGCTCCAGCGCGATCCTGACCGACCCCGCCTATCTCGCCCTCAAGCGGGATTGCCTCGATCTGATCCGGACCGAAGGCCGCAAGGCATTCGCGCAAATGGAAGCGGTGATCTAGCCGGTGGGGCTGGCATGGCTCTTGAATAGTTCTGCTCCAGCTACCAGGGAGCGGACAGATGTCAGCGACAAGTCTCAGGACCACGGCCGGGGTGATGCTGGCCGAGTCGGATACTCTGGTCAGTTCGTTGCCGGGTTTGCTCGATCCCTTGAACGAGGCGGACCGGCGTCGCATCCTTGCCATTGGTCGTCGGGAGGTTCTGGAAACCGGCAAGCATGTCTGGCGCCAGGGCGACACGCAGAGTGGCATCTATCTGATCGAGTCGGGCCGAATCCGCAGCTATTATGCAGCACCCTCCGGTCGTGAGGTGACGCTCGCCTACTGGTTTGCCGGCAATTTCGTCGGCGGGCCGGATCTCTTCGGGGCCGGGGCGCATATGTGGTCTTCGGTTGCAATCGAGCGCAGCAGGCTCCTGTTCCTGCCTGGTCCCGCGCTGCGCGACCTTGCGCTCCAGTCGGCCACCATCGCGGTTGCGCTTCTTGATGCGCTGGCGTTCAAGGCAAGGTGCTACTCGGCCATGGCGCAGATGCTCGGCACGCGGTCAGTCACCGAGCGGTTGCAGCGTCTGCTCATCTTTCTCTCGAAAATCTACGGAACGCCGCAGGGCCGCGAGATCGTGATCGGCATTCCGTTCACCCACGGCGATCTCGCCAACCTGATCGGAGCCACACGGCAATGGGTAACGGTGCAGCTTTCGCGCATGCAGGCGAGAGGCGTCATCCGCTACGACCGAGGGCTGATCGTCATCCTGAATTTGCGCGCGCTCGATCTCGAACTCGTCTAGAGCGCGACGAGATCGGGCGAAGCTCCCGATTCGGCGTCAGGTTGATAGACTTTCAGATCGAAGAGGGCGGCGCCGTCGTCCGGCTGCCATCTCGCGGCAAAGTCCAGCAGGGCATGGTCGTGCCATGGGGCCGCCAGCAGGGTAATGCCCATCGGCATGCCGGTTGGCAGCGTGGCATTGGGAAGCGCCACCGCGCACAAGTCCAGAAGGTTGGCAAAATAGGAGTAGTAGCCCAGACGGCTGTTGAGCGTGACGGGGTCTTCCAGCATGTCGGCAATCGTGAAGGGGCGCGGTGCGGTGGGCACCACCAGGGCATCCATCTGCGCGAACAATGACTGGACCTGCCGCCGCAGCTTCAGGAGGCGGTGTTGCGCCGCGAATGCATCCTTCGCGGCGAAGTGCGACGCCGAATGCAGCACCTTGCGCGTAACCTCCAGCAATCCACCATGATCGATATCGATGAAGGTGCTGATCGCCGCGTGGCGTTCAGCGATCCAGGGCCCCGAAAACAGCATTTCGCCGGCCTCGGCGAAAGGGGAGAAGTCGATCTCGACGGCCTGGCCGCCCAACCCCGCGAGCCTCTCGCATGCCCGTTCGTAGAGAGCGTCGCATTCCGGCATGCCGAATGAATTCAGCTGACGCGCCGGGATACGTCCGAAGCGGAATTCGCGGGGAAAAGTCGACACAAGGGCCGGCGCGTGGCGGCTGTAGGGGTCTTCTTCGTCGAAGCCCTCGACGAGCCCCAGCAGCACCTCGCCCTCCGCGGCGGAATTGCAGAAGATCGATGGGCAATCCAGCGTCGGGCAGTTCGGAAGGAGCCCGCGGGACGAGACAAACCCGACGGTCGGCTTGATTCCAACGATGCCATTGAAGCCTGCCGGTATGCGGCCCGAGCCGCCGGTATCGGTTCCGAGTGAGAAGGCAATATGGCCGGAGGCGACGGCGACAGCCGAACCCGAGCTCGACCCGCCGGAGACATAGCGACCGTCGGCGGCGCTCGGACAGGCGCCATACGGTGACCGCGCGCCGGAGAGTCCGGTGGCGAACTGATCCAGATTGGTCTTGCCGAGGCAGATCGCGCCCGCTGCGACCAGGCGCTCGACGCACCGGGCGGATCGCTCCGCAACATAGGCGAATGAGGGACAGGCCGCCGTCGTCGGCATGCCCGCCACGTCTATGTTGTCCTTCACCCCGAAAGGCACACCGAGCAGCGGCAGGACTTCGCCTTTGGCGCTGCGCCGTGCGAGGGCTTCGGCTTCCGCAAGCGCCTCCCGCATCGGCCTCACATGGATCCAGCAGTTGCGATGCCGGTCGCGTTCGATGCGCTCATAGGCGGTTGCAATCACCGAAGTGAGTTCGGCGGAGGTGCGAGAGGCGTGGCTTCGGCTAGGGCGGGCGGCTTGCGACACGAATGGCTCCGGAGGCGATTGAGACGCCGTGAGCGTGCCCGGAGGTCGACGGCACGGAAAGCAATTAAGCGCTTCGCCGCGTCGCGGCGAACTGCACTGACCGAGCGATGGAGGAACGAGACATCCGCCGTGGGCCGGCAACGCGATCGCGGCGGCGGGGCTACGGGCCTAGCTCGGCAACAACCTTCTTTCACTGCGGATTGAGCAACACCCACAGCTGCGAGATCTTACCGCCTTCGATCAGAGCCACGTCGGCCCCCGTCACTGCGACGGGTCCATGCTCGGGGCCGGCCTGCCAGGCCAGGCGCGCCAAGCCATGATGTCCGACCGCGACGCCATCGGGCACGAACCTGAATGTCGGGCCGAACTGCTTGAGAAGATCTCCGGCGACGCGCGATATCTCCGACTGCCCCCGGATGATGTTCGTCGGCTCGTACATGGTTGGTTCGTCGACGAACAAGTCCGCGATGGCGGCTCGCCGCTTGTCCTCGTCCCGCTCGTTGAACACGCGATCCAGGTTCGACCGGAGAAGATGGTCGAAATCGATAGTGTCGGTTGTCATCTTGCAGCCTCTCGTCATCTCATTTTGATGGTGAACGTTTCCGACATCAGCCGAACTTGACCAGGTTCAGCGCCGGAAGCGGACCGCCGGGAAACTGGGTCAACCTGGCGCCGATCGCGAGCGAGCCAAGGTCGATGCCAGAGAATCCGAGCCGATCGATCAGCGCGCCGACTGCCGCCTTCGCATCAGCATCGTCTCCCGAGTAGAACAGCACGCGCTTGCCGCCGTCGCTTGCCGGGTCGGTTGCGAGGAGCTGCGCCAGGAGATGGTTGAATGCCTTCACTACCCGCGCACCCGGCACCAGATCGGCAAAGACCTCTGACGAGGCGCGGCCGCCGAGTTCAGCCGGCTTGAACAACGGCGCCTCGATCGGATTGTTGGCGTCGACGACGATCCGGCCGCCAAACGGCGGCAACCCGGCAAGCGCATCGGGCAGCTTCGACCAGTTGACCGCGACGAACACGATATCCTTGGCAGCCGCCTCCTCGCGGGTGCCGGCGGTCACGAGCGGACCGATCTCGGCCACGGTGGCGGCCAGGCTTTCCGGGCCGCGGCTGTTGGACAGGGTCACCGCGATGCCGTTGCGCGCCAGAGTCTGTGCGATGGCGCGGCCGATATTGCCCGCGCCGATGATGCCGATGGTGGACATGGAAATGCTCCGAAGTGTTTGGGGATCAGACGAGCTGATCGTGGGCGTAGAGATGACCCAAACATTGCCCTTTGATTAGGAGGAGATTGCTCGTAAGATTTTCAACGATCATTTGTAAATGAGCACATGGAAACACTGGCCAACCTCGAGTCCTTCATTCGCAGCGCTGAATGCGGCAGCTTTTCGGAGGCCGGCCGGCGCCTCCTGCTCACTCCGGCAGCCGTCAGCCGCAACGTCGCCATGCTGGAACGCAATCTTGGTGTCCGTCTGTTTCATCGCTCGACGCGGAAGCTGACGCTGACCGAGGCCGGGGAGACGTTTCGCGCGGCGATCGCCGGCAATCTCGAGGGGCTCCAGGCAGCGATCGCCGGCATATCGACGGGAAAGGCGGAGCCGGCGGGCGTTCTCAAGGTAAGCCTGCCGCCGACATTCGGCACAGCTCATATCCTGCCGCTGCTTCCCGGCTTCTTGGCGCGCTATCCGCGCGTTCGCCCCGAGTGGCACTTCGAGAACCGCCAGGTCGATCTGGTCGGCGAAGGTTACGACGCCGCTATCGGAGGCGGGTTTGAATTGTTGCCTGGTCTTGTCAGCCGGACGCTTGCGCCGGCGCACATCATCGCCGTGGCGTCTCCAGCCTACATGTCCCGGCGAACGTCGCCGACCAGGCCGGACGAATTGGCCGCACTTGATGGCATCGTCATGCGCTCGCTGCAGACGGGGCGCGTCCGGCACTGGTCGATGCGTGATGTTTCGGGGCGGGAAGTTCATGCCCCATTGTCGGAGTCCATTGTGGTCAACGATCCCGCTGCGATGCGCGAGGCCGCAATGCTCGGCCTCGGCGTTGCCATGCTCGCCACCGCCGATATCCTCCCCGCGCTCGAAGATGGATCGCTCGTGCGCCTGGTGCCGCGTTGGTATTGCGACGCCGGCGCGATCTCGATCTACCATGCCTCGCGCAAGCTCGTGCCCGCCAAGACGAGAGCCTTTGTGGACTGGGTCGCGGAGGCATTCAGGAAAGACAGGCTGGCCGAACGATTTGCGGGAAGTCTCGGCTGACAGGAGCCAGAGCGAGTTCTCAAGCGCGATGCGATCAGGATGAATCGCCATCGCGCTTTAGGTTGTTGTTCAAGCCTGATCTTCCGGAAAGCCGCTTCGCACCTTTCCGGATCATGCTTTAGGCCCTGGATTCCGCGATCCCGGCCCTCCGCCCCGGAGCCGGTCCCACATACCTTGCCCGCGGCCTGATCAGCTTGCCGAACTGTAATTGCTCGCTCGCGTGCGCGATCCAGCCGACGCTGCGTGCCATCGCGAACAGAGCGAGCTCGCTGCCGGCGGGCAGGCGCAAGGCGTGCACGAGCACGGCGAGCGCATAGTCGATGTTGACGAATTCGCCGGTCGCCTCCGCGATGCGCTCCGGCACCTCGCGGGTGAATTTGCGCGGCGCGCCGGCGCGCGAAAGCGCATTGAGCAGCGATTGCGCGCGAGGATCGCCGCGCTTGTAGACGCCATGGCCGAAGCCGGCAAAGCGCTCGCCGAGCGCGACGCGCTCGCGCACCATCGGGGCGACGTCGCGATCGACCAGCGTCTTGACGAGCTGCGAGGCCAGCACGCCGGCACCGCCATGCTGCGGCCCTTTCAGCGCGGCAAGACCTGCGATCACCGCGTCGTACAAGTTGAGTCCGGTCGAAGCCGCGCAGCGCGCGGTGAAGGTGGAGGCGTTCAGCTCATGATCGGCGAGCAGAACGAGGGCGCGGCGGATCAGGTCGGGCGCGTGCTTGTTGTCCGCCGCCCAGGCCTTCGCAATGTCCTCATGCAGCGGCGCGGCCGAGGGCTCGGCATTGAGCATGGTCGCCACCAGCAGGCGAACGATGCGCGCGCCGACCAGCGCGCGGCCATCGGGCGCGCGGGTGAAGGCGCGGGGATCGGCGCTCGCGGCCAGCGCCAGCACGGCGATGGCGCGGTCGATCGGCGCCGCCCGGCGTGCGGCTTGCCCGATCGCGCGCATCTCCTCGGATATCTCCGGTTGATTGTCCGGATCGAACGGATCGACCCCGGAGACGTCCCACAGCAGCGTCGCCGCGTGCTCCAGCGTGCCGTTCTCCGAGAGATCGACGCAATTGACGCCGCGATAGATCGCGCCCTCCTCGGTGATGGTCGAGATCTCCGTGTCCATGACAGGCAGATCGGCGTCGAAGCTGCGCAAGCCCCGCGGCTCCGGGGACGGCACGCGGCGCTCCTTGAGCGCGCGGACGTCCTCGGCACGGTAGCGGTTCTTCCGCGAGTCCGGCGTCGGCTCGGAGCGGATCAGGCCCCGGCTGACATAGGCGTAGAGCGTGGCCGGCGAGATCGCGAGCTCGGCCGCGGCCTCCTGGGCAGACAGATAGAGCGCCGAATTTTTCATATTGATTGATGTAATCAAGATTGATCAATATGTCGAGAGGCCTGACCATATCCCCTCCTTGAACAGGAGATTGGGCCATGAATATCCACCTCACCAAGAGCCAGATCGGGCTGGATGGCGTTCCCGCGGCCGAGACCGTGCTGAGCCATGTCGACGGCGAGCGCGGCGAGCTGATCATTGCCGGGGAGCATGTCGGCCGCCTGGCGAGCCAGTCGAGCTTCGAGGGTGTCACCGCCCGGCTCTGGAACGGCGCCGGCAAGACCGGCCTGAGCGAAGCCAACGTGCGGGCAAGCCTCGGCGCGGCGCGCGAGCGCGCCTACGCCCGCCTGCCGGACCTGCTGCCGGCGACGCGCGGCATGAGCATCGTCGACGGGTTTCGCGCGGCGGTCGCCGGGCTTCGCGCGGAGAACGGGCTGGAGCACGAGGCGACGATCGTCGGCGCGTTTCCGGTGATCGCAGGTGCACTGGTCCGGCGCGCCAAGGGGCTGGAGCCGGTCGCGCCCGATCCGAATGCGAGCCATGCCGCCGACACGTTGCAAATGTTGCGTGGCGCCGCGCCGGAACCGCGCGAGGTCGCGGCGCTCGATGCCTATTTCGTCACGGTGTGCGATCACGGCATGAACGCCTCGACCTTCACCACCCGCGTGGTGGCCTCGACGCAAGCCGATCTGTTTGCCGCCGTCACCGCCGGCTATTGCGCACTGACCGGCCCGCTGCATGGCGGCGCGCCGGAGCCGGTGCTGGAGATGCTGGACGCGATCGGCTCGCGCGAGCGCATCCAGCCATGGGTGGATGCCGCACTGGCGCGCGGCGAGCGGCTGATGGGCTTTGGCCATCGCGTCTATCGCGTGCGCGACCCGCGCGCCGACGTGCTCAAGGCCGCGATCGAGCGGCTGTCGGCAGACGGCGCCGACCTGCCCTTTGCCGGCGAGGTCGAAGCCTATATCCGCAGCGCGCTGCGCAAGAAGAATCCGGAACGGCCGCTGGAGACCAATGTCGAGTTCTTCACGGCGATCCTGCTCGACGCGCTGGCGATCCCGCGCCAGGCGTTCACGCCGGTCTTCGCGATGGCGCGCGCCGCGGGATGGACCGCGCATGCGCGCGAGCAGCAGCGGACCGGACGATTGATCAGGCCCAGCTCGTCATATGTGGGGGCGATGCCGGAGGCGTGACCAAGCAGTACGAGGGAAGCGGTTGCTGTGTCCTCTCCCCTCGCGGGAGAGGGCATCTTCGCTTGTAGACAAAGGCCTACTGGGGTGAGGGGTATCTCTCCGCGCACACCGACTCGCGTTTGCGGAAGCAACCCCTCATCCGGCGCTTCGCGCTTCCTTCCACAAGGGAAGAAGGAAGAAGTAATCGTAGGAGGAACTCCACGCCCCCGACTGGCACATGGAACATATTCGCCTGCAGCGAATTGCATGATCTGGCCCGTCGAGGAATGCAATGCTGGACTTGCTTGGACAATCTGACGAGGCCAGGATCGGCGAGATCGCGAGGCAGGCAGCGAGCAGGAACGCTGCCAACGCGGATTCCGAAAGGCGATTCCGGGACTTGCTCCAGGCGCTGCCCGCCGCGATCTACACGACCGACGCGGAAGGCCGCATCACTTTCTTCAATCAAGCCTGCATCGATTTTGCCGGACGCACGCCGAAGATCGGCGAGATGTGGTGCGTGACATGGAGGCTCTATCTGCCTGACGGCACGCCGCTTCCCCACGACGAGTGCCCCATGGCCATCGCGCTGAAAGAGAACCGGGCGGTGCGCGACGTGGAGGCTGTGGCCGAACGGCCGGACGGCTCCCGGATCTGCTTCATGCCCTACCCGACGCCGCTGCGCGACGAACGCGGTGAGCTGGTTGGCGCGGTGAACATGCTGGTCGACATTACGGCTCGCAAGCAAGCCGAAGAGCGGATGATGCTGCTCGCCTACGAGGTCGACCATCGTTCGAACAATCTGCTCGCGGTGACCCAGGCGATGCTGCGGCTGACCAAGGCCGAGACCGCCGCGGAATTCCAGGTCGCGTTTCAAGGCCGGCTCAGCGCGCTCGCCAACGTGCAGAGGCTGTTCTCAGCGTCGCGCTGGACCGGTGCGAGCCTGAAGACGATCGTCGAAGAGGAAATGCGGCCCTACACAAGCGGAGACGGCGAACGCATCCGCATCGCGGGTGACGATATCCGTCTGCCGGCCACGCTCGCCCAATCGATCGCGGTTGCCGTGCACGAGCTGGCGACCAACGCAGCCAAATACGGAGCGCTGTCGACGCCGTCTGGCAGGCTGAACATCCACTGGGAGACCACTGACGCAGAACCCCTCGTGCTGCGCTGGTCGGAGAGCGGCGGTCCTCGTGTCAACGAGCCGCCCAAGCGCAAGGGCTTCGGCATCGGCGCGGTCGACGGCATCATCCGGACCTTGCGGGGACGCGTCAGCCGGCAGTGGAGGCCGGAAGGACTGGTTTGCGAAATGTCCTTCCCGGAGGCGTAGGCTTTACGCCTCCCGCACCACCGTCTTCAGATAATTATACGCCTTGATGATTTCGATCAGGCGGTCCTCGGTGGAGCGGTCGCCACCATTGGCGTCGGGGTGGTGCTGCTTCACCAGCGCCTTGTACTTGCTCTTGACGTCGGCGAGCGTCGCACTGGGGCCGAGGCCCATGACCTGGAGCGCCTTGCGCTCGGCGTTCATCACCTTGCGCGTCTCGGCCTTGGGCTCCGCTTCGGGGCCCTTGCGCCAGCCGGTGCGGCCGTTGAGCTCCTGGAACATGCTGAATGGATCGAAGGCACCATCGATCTCGGCTTCCGCGCCCTTCTTGACGCCGCCATTGGCGCCCATCTTCCAGGTCGGGCGGTGGCCGGTCAGTGCATCCTTCTGGTAGCGCGCCACGGCGTCGGCGTTCATGCCCGAGAAGAAATTGTAGTTCTGGTTGTATTCGCGCACATGGTTCAGGCAGAAGTGCCAGTACTCGCGCTGGTTCTCGCGGCCCTTCGGCGCACGATGCGCGCCCTTGTTCTGGCATCCGGCCCATTCGCAGCCGACCGCGGTGTCGCGCGGCTTCACTTCCGGCTGCTTGCCGCGCGGCTTGACGCGGATGGAGTCGAAGAACTTTGATGAATCGATCGGCATGGCTGACTTTGACTACGCAATGCAAAAACCTTCAAGTCTTGACATTGCAATTAGCGACAAACCCGGCAAATAACGGGGCGTGATCTCTACACCCGAATGGCACAACATGGCTATGCGCGACACTATCAGCAACAAGTTGCAGGAAGCTTTCACGCCGGAAAGCCTGCAAGTCGTCGACGAGTCACATTTGCATGAGGGTCACGCCGGCCATCGGCCGAGCGGCGAGACGCACTTCCGGGTGTATATCGTGTCTGCCGCCTTCAAAGGGAAGAGCCGGGTCGACCGCCATCGCATGATAAATTCGGCGCTGGCCGCGGAACTCGCCGGCGGCGTGCATGCGCTGGCGATTCAGGCAAAGGCGCCGGGGGAAGGCTCCTAATTCGTGCGGCGAATTACGCCATTTCCTCTCATCCCGAGGCGCGCGCCCGAGACGGCGCTGACGCGCCTCCTCACCATGAGGATCTAAAACGACGTCCCGGCGCGCCTTGGCTTAGCCTCTTCCAGCTCCGCATCGCGCGGCACCGGTGAAATACGGAGCGCGGTGATGCGGTTGCGCTCGCGGCGGAGGACGCGAAAGCGGAAGCCGTGGAACGTGAAGCTCTGGCCGCGATCGGGGATCGAGCGCGCCTCGTGGATGACGAGGCCGGCGACCGTGGTTGCCTCCTCATCGGGCAGATGCCAGTCCATGACGCGGTTGAGGTCGCGGATCGGCACCGAGCCGTCCACCACGACCGAGCCGTCCGGCTGGCGGCGCACGCCGGCGACGACCACGTCATGCTCGTCGGAGATATCGCCGACGATTTCTTCCAGAATGTCTTCCAGCGTCACCAAGCCTTCAACCTCGCCATATTCGTCGACGACGAGGGCGAAATGGGTCTTGCGTCGGCGGAACGCCTTGAGCTGCTGGGATATCGGCCGCATTTCCGGCACGAACCAGGGCGGCAGCATGATGGTGGTGACGTCGATGCGCGAGGTATCGCCTTCCGACGCACGGATCGCCCGCAGCAGATCCTTGGCGTGCAGAATGCCGATGATGTTCTCCGACTTGTCGCGCCACAGCGGAATGCGGGTGTATTCGGTGGCCAGCACCTCCCGCACCAGCTCCTCGGGCGGCAGATCCGCATTGATCATCACCATGGCGGTGCGGTGAACCATCACGTCGGACACCGTCAGCTCGCCGAGGCGAAAGACGTTGTGAATGTATTCGGCCTCGCCGCTCTCGATCTTGCCGTGCACGGCCGATTCCTCGACCAGGCCTTCGATCTCGGAATCCGTCAGGATCTCGTGCTGCGAGAACTCCTGGACCCCGATCAGACGCAGGATCGCGCCCGACGCCGTGTTGAGACACCAGCTCAGCGGATAGAACACGAGGTAGGAAACGTGAAGCGGATACGCAATCCATTGCGACACGGGCATCGGCTCCCGGATCGCAAGCGTCTTCGGCACCTGTTCGCCGATGATGATGTGCAGCGAGGAGAAGACCAGAAAGCCCGCCACGAACGAGGTGAAGTGCAGCGTTGCGTCCGACAATCCGAGCGGATGGAGGACCGGGCTCAGCAGCGCGGCAACGGTGGGCTCACCGATCCAGCCGAGCCCGAGCGAGGCCATGGTGATGCCGAGCTGGCAGCAGGCCAGATAGGCCTCGATGTTGCCCATCATCCTTTGCAGCAGGCGCGCGCCGAAGCGGTTCTGCTCGACCATGGCCTTGACGCGGAAGCCGCGGCTCTTCACCAGCGCGAATTCCGCGGCCACGTAAAATGCATTGGCGGCGAGCAGGAGCGCCGCAAGCAGCAGATTGATCGAGATCGAACTCATGTTTGCCTCGTGACCGCCTCGGCCTTCCGCGCCGCTTCGCGAGCGACCGATCCGGACGGTCCTGCCATCACTGCGACAACTTCGCCTTCAGGAAATCGCGCACCAGCGTTGGCTCGACATCCTTGGCGATCACGGCGCGGCCCACGGCTTCCAGCAGGATGAAAGTGAGCTTGCCGCGCTTGACCTTCTTGTCCTGCGCCATCAAGGCCATCAGCGCGTCGGCATCGGCGAGCCCTTCCTGCGCGAACCCCGCGATGTCCTGCAAGCGTGTCGGCAGGCCGGCTTCGATCAGATGCCGCTCGACGCGCGCCGCATCGGCCTCGCCGATCATGCCGAGCTTGGCCGAGAACTGCGCCGCCAGCGTCATGCCGATCGCAACGCCCTCGCCATGGAACAGGCGGTCGGAGAAGCCGGTCGCCGCTTCCAGGGCGTGACCGAAAGTGTGGCCGAGATTGAGCAGCGCGCGCTCGCCGGTCTCGCGCTCGTCGCGCGAGACGACGCCGGCCTTGGCGCGGCAGGAGGTCGCGATCGCGTGCTCGCGCGCCGAGCCGCCCTTGAAGATATCGGCATGGTTCTTCTCCAGCCAGGTGAAGAAGGCCTCGTCGCCGAGCACGCCGTATTTGGCGACCTCGGCATAGCCGGCACGGAACTGCCGCGACGACAGCGTGTCGAGCACGGCGGTGTCGGCGATCACCAGCACCGGCTGGTGGAAGGCGCCCAGCAGGTTCTTGCCTTGCGGCGAGTTGATGCCGGTCTTGCCGCCGACGGATGAATCGACCTGCGCCAGCAGAGAGGTCGGCACCTGCACGAAATCGACGCCGCGGCGCAGGATGGCGGCGGCAAAGCCGGCGAGATCGCCGACAACGCCGCCGCCGAGCGCGATGACGAGATCGTTGCGCTCGATCTTCGCGGCGATCAGGGCTTCGCTGACCTTCTCCAGGCCGGCATAGGTCTTGGAAATCTCGCCTTCCTCGACGACGATGCGCGAGGTCGGGATGCCGCTCGCCGCGAGCGAGGCTTCAGCGGGCTCGAGCCAATGCTTTGCCACGGTGCGATCGGTCACGATCGCAGTGCGCACGCCGGGCCGTAAGGCTGCGACGCGCTCGCCGAGCGAGGCCAGCACGCCGCGGCCGATGACAATGTCATAGGCGCGATTCTCCAGCGCGACCTCGACAGTGACAGGATCAGAATGTTTCAACGGCGCAGTCATCGTATGGCACTCGCAACGTCGGCAGGTGGCTGGGCGGCCCGTTCGCCGCACAGATGTGCGCGCAGCGCCTCGATGCACTCCTCGACGATTCTGTCGTGCGGCACGTCGCGCGAGGCGATGGTGAGGTCGGCATGGCCATAGACCGGCTCGCGCTCGGTGAGAAGGCGCGTCACGGTTCCTTCGGGATCGGCGGTCTGCAGCAGCGGGCGATCGGCACGGCGCCGCACGCGGCGCATGATGACGTCGTGGTCGGCCTTGAGCCAGATCGAGACCGCTTTCGCGGCGATGCGCGCGCGCGTCTCCTCGCGCATGAAGGCGCCGCCGCCGGTCGCCAGCACCACCGGCCCGCCGTCGAGCAGCCGCGCGATCACCCGCGCCTCGCCGTCACGGAAATACAACTCGCCGTGGCGCTCGAAGATCTCCGGGATGGTCATCTGGGCCGACGTCTCGATCTCGGTATCGGCATCGACGAACGGCAGCTTGAGCCTGAGAGCCATGCGACGGCCGATGGTGGATTTGCCCACGCCCATCATGCCGACGAGCACGATCGAGCGCGCGCCCAGCGCCGACAGGATGTCGGCTTCGGGCGAGGCTGGTATCGGCAACGCGGCGTCGGACATTGTCTCGCTCGAATGGATCTCGCACGATGCCGCCAAAGGCGGCATGCTTTGGCCACCTATACGACCCCAGGGGGGCCCTCGCCAGAGGACTCTTGCCACGAAACGGCGAACATGTTGGATGATTTCATTGGTTAATTTGCCCGCCAGGCCCGATACAAGACCCCTTTAGAGACCGCAGAACGATGCCCAGCCTGTTCCGCTTCCTGACGGCCGTCGCCGTGATCGCCGGCATCGTCTATGGCGTGGTCTTCGCGCTGGCGAACTTCGTCAATCCGAAGCCGCGGGAAATGACGGTGACGATCCCGCCGGACAGGTTTCTCAAAAGATAGCCGTTGGGCCGAGAGCGTCAGCCGGCCGGCAGATTTCGGGTCAGGGCCTGACGCATCAGGCGTAGGAACAGCCGCGTATCATCAAGGAGATTCTGACCCGCGGTCTGGGCCTCCTTGATGCCTTCCATCGCCGCGACGATGATGCCGGCTAGGTCCGTCGGCGTGGCCTTCGCACCATCCAGGGTGATCGCACCCGTTGCCTGCGCATCGGCGAGCGCGCGCGCAAGCAGCGCCACCAACCGAGCGCGGGCGGCCAGCGTGATGTCCTTGGCGAGCGCCATGTTGGTATCGAACAACTCCGCCGCATCTGCGCTGTCGGCGAACGGCACGACCAGATCGCGCTGGAACGCCGCAATCGCCGACTCGATCCGGTCGAAAACGTCGCCGTGACCAGCGAGGGCAGCCTCGACGTCGCGCATCGTCCTGGCGTGCGCCCGCTCCGATCCCGCCCGAAACAATTCCTCCTTGCTGCCAAAGCTCAGGTAGAGCGCCGCACGCGAGATGCCCGCCGCGCGCGCGATGTCGGCCATCGACGTCTTGCGAAAGCCATGGCGGACGAACACCGGCAGTGCCGCGTCGAGAATAGCTCCGGTTTTGCGATCACTGTCATTCATTGAGACAAGTTGACAGTCTTCGTCCAATACGTCAAAGACAGATTAGACAGTCTTAGTCCATTTGTCTAAACGATAGCGCCTCCGTCTAAAGGTTTGAAGTTACATGCATTCGCAAGTTGGTGTCCCGGCCGCCACGGTTCTCGTGACGGGTATCGGCGGATTTCTCGGCGGACATATCGCCAGGCAGTTGCTGGCGAGCGGCCATCGCGTGCGCGGCACCGTCCGCGACCTGGCCGCCTCCGACCGCATCCGGAGCCGGCTTGGCGCGCCAGCGCTCGCCGCGGCCGATGCTCTCGATTTCGCGCGCGCCGATCTCCGCTCCGACGGCGGATGGGACGACGCGCTGAAGGACTGTCGCTATGTGATTCATGCCGCCTCGCCGTTTCCGGCAGGGCTGCCGAACGATGCGAATGAATTGATCAGGACCGCCAAAGACGGCGCGCTGCGGGTGCTGCGCGCGGCCCATGACGCCGGTGTGGCACGCGTCGTCCTGACATCCTCGATCGCAGCCACCAATCACGGCGATGGCCAGGCCCCCTTCACCGAAAGCAACTGGACTGATCCGACCAGCCCGCGGGCGACGCCGTACTACAGGTCGAAGACGCTGGCCGAGCAGGCCGCCTGGAGCTTTGCCAGCAAGAGCGGACTTGATCTGGCCGTCATCAACCCCGGCATGATCTTCGGACCGCTGCTCGGCCCGCAATGCGGCACGTCCGTCGGACTGATCCGGGAGATGATGAGCGGCAAGTTGAAGCGTGTGCCGCGCTTCGGTTTTGCGGTCGTCGACGTGCGCGACGTGGCTGACGCGCACATCCGTGCGATGACCTGTCCGGAGGCCTCCGGAGAGCGCTTTATCGTTGGTGGAGGTTTCTTCTGGCTGCGGGAATTGGCCGACGTGCTGGCGAGATGTTTCCCAGCCTACGCAGCTCATCTGCCTTGCGGCGACGTGCCGAACTGGATGGTGCGGGCCATGGCGCCGTTCAGCGGTCGTTCGCGCATGATCGTCCACGAGCTCGACGGCGACCTCAGCGTCAGCGCCGCCAAGGCGCGTCGCGTGCTGAACTGGAGTCCGCGTCCTGACGAGGACTGCATCCGCGCCAGCGCACAGAGCCTGGTCGATTATCGCCTGATCGCCGTGCCGCCGGCCGGCTGACCTTTTTTCACTTCTTGCAGAACCGGAGAACCGATCAATGACTGGACGCGCGACCGAGACGGACTCACCGCAAGCCGAGCACATCCGCACCACCGAGCGGGCTCGGCTTCGCGCCCTTGTCGCCGGCGACATGGACGCGGCGGGACCGCTCCACGCGCCGGAGTTCCAGCTGGTCACGCCGGTCGGCATGCCGCTGTCCAAGGCCGAATATCTGGGCGCGATCCAGAGCGGGCAGATCAAATATCTCATGTGGGAACCCGGAGCCATCGCCGTTCGTCATCACAACCATCATGCCGTGATTCGCTATCGCGCCAGGCTCGAGATCGTGTTTGGTGGTCACCGGGTTGCCCCTGCGGACTATTGGCACACCGACACTTACGAATGTCGCGATGGGCAATGGATGGTGGTCTGGTCGCAGGCCACGGCGATCAGCCACATGTCCTAGACCTTCGATGAGACGTCAGAAGCGCGCCGACCGCTCGATATTGCTGGTGAGTTTCTCAAGAAATAGGAGCTAGCCTGAAGGGCATGCGCATCAAGCCCTCCGATAGCAAGCTCACCGGCCTGTTCCTCGACATGCTCGCGGCGGAACAGGGCGCCGGGCCCAACACGCTCGACGCCTATCGCCGCGACCTCACCGATTTCTCGGAATTTCTGGGCCGCGTCGGCCACACTTTCGTGGACGCGGAGACGCAAACACTGCGCGACTATCTCGCCGATCTCGACACGCGCGGCTTCAAATCCACCAGCGTCGCGCGCCGGCTGTCGGCGATGCGGCACCTCTATCGCTTTCTCCTCAACGAACGCATCCGCAGTGAGGATCCCGCCGCGATTCTGTCCGGGCCCAAGCGCGGCCGCGGCCTGCCGAAGGTGCTGTCGATCGCCGATGTCGACCGCATGCTCCATCGCGCCAAGGAATTGAGCGAGGCGGAGGATGCCTCGCCCGCAAGGCGGCTGCGGAGCTTGCGACTCTATTGCCTGCTCGAAGTGCTCTACGCCACGGGCCTGCGCGTCTCCGAGCTGGTGGCGCTGCCGCGCTCGGCGGCCAAGCGCGACGCCCGCATGATCGTGGTGCGCGGCAAGGGCAACAAGGAGCGCCTGGTGCCGCTCAACGAGGCCTCGCGGCAGGCGATGGCGGATTACCTCGCGGCGACGGAAGCGGCGAAAACCGAGAAGAAGAAGGACAGCCTCGCCGCCTCGAAATGGCTATTCCCCTCGTTCGGCGAGAGTGGGCATCTGACGCGGCAGCATTTTGCCCGCGACCTCAAGGAGCTCGCGGTCGCCTCGGGCCTGCAGGCCCGGCTGGTCTCGCCGCACGTGCTGCGCCATGCCTTTGCCAGTCACCTCCTGCACAATGGTGCCGATTTGCGCATCGTGCAGACCCTGCTCGGCCACACCGATATCTCCACGACCCAGATCTACACCCACGTGGTGGAGGAGCGGCTGAAGAGCCTGGTGCGCGACCTGCATCCGCTGGCGGAGAAGTAAACGACTGTCGTCCCTGCGAACGCAGGGACCCATACCGCGTGATCTGTCTGTGACGGGCGGTGTCAGTACCTCGGGAAGACCACTTCACCGCCAGTCTTCGCCAAACTTCTCCCTGTGGTTATGGGTCCCTGCGTTCGCAGGGACGACAGCGGGGAAGGAAACCGCCTTGACTTCGGCCACATCTCCGCAGAAAGAGCCGGGGCCTTTCGATTGATTTGGCGGGCCCGCTCGCAGCACACAAGCCAACCCCTTGAAGAAGCTACACTTATCTCCGCCAATCGAAATCCGCTTCGCTCGCTAGCCCCGTCCTCCCTATATTGAGTTGATGCAAGACCAGATGCGCAGCTATCTCGACTTCGAAAAGCCCGTCGCCGAGCTCGATTCCAAGCTCGATGAACTCAGGGTCATGGCGGCTTCCGGCACCGACATCGCCGAGGAGGTCTCGCGCATCGAGGACAAGGCGGCGCAGGCGCTGGCCGACCTCTATACGAACCTGACCCCGTGGCAGAAGACGCTGGTGGCGCGGCATCCGCAGCGGCCGCATTTCAACGACTTCATTAAGGGCCTGATCACCGAATTCACCCCGCTCGCCGGCGACCGCAAGTTCGGCGAGGACGAGGCGCTGGTCGCCGGCTTCGGCCGCTTCCGCGGTGAGCCGATCTGCGTGATGGGCCAGGAAAAAGGCGATTCCACCGAGAGCCGCATCCGGCACAATTTCGGCATGGCGCGGCCCGAAGGCTATCGCAAATGCGTGCGGCTGATGGAGATGGCCGAGCGGTTCGGCCTGCCGGTGCTGTCGCTGGCCGATTCCGCCGGCGCCTATCCCGGCATCGGCGCCGAGGAGCGCGGCCAGGCCGAGGCGATCGCCCGCTCGACCGACGCGTGCCTCGCACTGACCGTGCCGAACGTCGCCATCATCACCGGCGAGGGCATGTCGGGCGGCGCCATCGCCATCACCACCGCCAACAAGGTGTTGATGCTGGAGCACGCGATCTACAGCGTGATCTCGCCGGAAGCCGCCTCCTCCATCCTCTGGCGCGACGGCACCAAGGCGCAGGAAGCCGCCAACAACATGAAGATCACCGCCCAGGACATGCTCCGCTTCGGCGTGATCGACGCCATCCTGAAGGAGCCGGTCGGCGGCGCCCACCGCGACCCCGCCGCCATGATCGCCACCACCGGCGATGCCATCGCCAAGGCTTTCGACGAGATGCGCGGCCTGGATGGCGATGCCATCCGCAAGCAGCGCCGGCAGAAATTCCTCGATATCGGCCGGAAGCTGACCTGATTCGGGCGGTTTCCGGTCTCGTAGGGTGGGCAAAGGCGCGCTCTTGCGCGACGTGCCCACGAATTCTCACCGATCACACGCAGGTCGTGGGCACGGCGCGATGCGCCTTTGCCCACCCTACAAGCCCTCCCCGGATCACCCCGGTAACCCCGCATTAACCCTTTTTTTGCCCAAATCGGCGATCTGAGTCCTGATGGGGCCGAAAGGCCCAAGTTCCGTCTCAAGTCGCGTTCATTCAGTCTTCGTTGACCATGCCGATGGGCCAACGGGCTCGTGATCCCCGCTCGGGTTGCGACCACATGACCCAGAGGTTAGAATTTTAATCAATGGCTTCAGGGCACAAGCGCTGGGGCGTGAGCTGAAAAAGCCCGTCACGACGGGTCCGGTTGTCCGGTCGGATCATGCGCCAAACGAATTGGGGTTCGCGCTCTCTGCCCGGCACGGTGTGGGGTCCATCTTGATTTCTCGTTCGCTTGCTCGCGCGCTTTTGGCTTCGGTTGCGCTGATGACGGCTGGCGTTCTGCTGTCCGGCTGCAACACCGACCAGGTCTCGCTCGCGACCAACGCCAAGGCCAACCAGCCGGTGCCGCCGAAGCTGCTCGCCGCGATGGTCGAGAAGGACATGGATCTGCAGTCGCCGATCCTGGTGCGCCTGTTCAAGCAGGAGGCCGAGCTCGAGGTCTGGAAGCAGACCCGCAACGGTCAGTTCGCGCTGCTCAAGACCTATCCGATCTGCCGCTGGTCGGGCGATCTCGGCCCCAAGGTGCGCGAAGGGGACCGCCAGGCGCCGGAGGGATTCTACTCGATCAACCCGGGCCAGATGAATCCGCAATCGGCCTATTACCTCTCCTTCAACACGGGTTACCCGAACGCGTTCGACAAGGCTTTGGGCCGTACCGGCTCGCAGCTGATGGTGCATGGCGACTGCTCCTCGCGCGGCTGCTACGCGATGACGGACGAGCAGATCGCGGAGATCTATTCGCTCGGGCGCGAATCCTTCTTCGGGGGACAGAAGGCGTTCCAGCTCCAGGCCTATCCGTTCAAGATGACGCCGGTGAACATGGCCAAGCACCGGAACAATCCGAACATGCCGTTCTGGAAGATGATCAAGGAAGGCTATGATCATTTCGAGGTGACGCGGCAGGAGCCGAAGGTCGATTTCTGCGAGAAGAAGTACGTCTTCGACGCGGCCAAACCGGCGGATGCGAAGCGCGATCCGGTGTTCGACGCCGCGGCGAAGTGCCCGGCCTATGTGATCCCCGACGACATCGTCGCCGCCGTGCGGGGCAAGCAAGCCAGGGACGAGGCCGAGTACGCCAGGCTCGTCGCCAAGGGCACGCCGGTGGCGCGCATGAACACCGGCATCGACGGCGGCATGAACAAGGTCTTCGCCGCGAAGATTCCGGAAGGCTCGACCGGCCTGTCGGAAGGCGCCGAAGGCACCACGCTGCAGATGCTGGCAATGGCGAAGGCGCCGGGCACGATCCCCAGCCACGTCAATCCGCCCAAGCCGAACCTCGACAGCGTGGCGTCCGCGCCGGCCCCGCAGGAAGAGCCGGTGGTCGCCGTGCCCGCGACCAGCACCCGCGTCGCCGCGGCTCAGCCTGCCGAAAAGTCCCAGGAAAAATCCGGCGGCTTCTTCTCCAACCTCGGCCGCAAGATGGGCATGGGCTCATCCGACACCACGGCCGCCACCCCGCCGCCGCAAGCCACCGCCTCCGTGGCGCCGGCCCAGACCGCCCCGACGCCGCCCACCGCTGCGTCGCGGCTAAAGGCCGCCGTGAGCCGCTTCGTGCCGGGGAATGACAAGTCCAAGGATGCCGCAAAGGACGCGCCGAAGCCGGCCGTGGCCGCCAAGCCCGCCGAGCCGGCGAAGCAGACCGACACCCGCCTCGCCGCAACGCGGCCGGCGCTGAAGCCGTCGGTGAGCGATGGTGCGGGTGAAGCCACGCAGATCATGGGCGCCGCGCCGGTAGTGCAGTCGAACTCGTTCGACAGCCGCTTTGGGGCGGTGAGGTAGGGGCGATGCCACGCCTTCGGGAGTAGGCCACGCACGGCGTGCGGATTGCCAATCCCCTGGATGGGCTCGCCGCCGTCATAGGCCTGCGTAATCCGCCAGACCGATTGGTTCCCGACAAGGATCCGGGGCGCCTCGCGATGTGCGGATTGCGTCACCCGGTCACCCGGCTATAGTTCTGCCATGAACTCTTCGCGCTGCGCATGAGTGGATTTGGGCATCTCGATCATCTGATTGACCGGATCTACGAGGCCGGGCTCGTACCGTCATTGTGGCCCGATATCCTCAATGAAATCGGTAGCGCTGTCGGCGGCAATGGCGGACTGCTTTTCGCGGTACGCGACGGCTATGTCAGCGGGATCAATTCCGTCAATCACGACCAGACCATGTCTCTTTTCTTGGAAGAGGGATGGAGTGAGCGCGATCCGTTGCTGCCGCGTGCCGCCGCGCTCAACTACGCCGGCTTCCTCAATGACGGAGACCTTCTGTCGGAGCAGGAGATCGCGACCAATGACGTGTACTGCAATTTCTACCGCAGGCACGGAATCGGCTACAGAGCCGGGACCATCATTTCAATACCGAGCGGCGATTCGATTGCGATCGTCATGCCGCGACACCAGGACGATGGGCCGGTGCCGCGCGAGGTCGTCTCGTTTCTTGATGGCCTGAGGCCTCATCTGGCTCGGGCGTCCCTGACTGCGAACCGCCTTGGCTTCGAGCGCGCGCGCGCGCAAGCCGACGCATTGCAGGCCATCGGGCTACCCGGGGCGATATTGCGCGAACGAGGCAAGTTACTCGCGGCGAACGGCCTGTTCGAGGCGCTGATGCCGTCGCTGTTCCAAGATCGCGCAGAGCGGTTGACCCTGACCGATGTCACTGCGGACGGGTTGTTCTTGGCGGCGCTGGGGACCCCGTTCATCGGCAACCGCCCGGCCGTCAGGTCCCTCGCCATCGCGGCGGCGATGAATCGCATACCGATGGTCCTTCATGTCGTCCCGGTGCGCGGATCGGCACGCGATATCTTCACCCAAGCCACGTTCATGCTCATCGTAACCCCCGTCGATCGCGGCGCGGTACCGAGTGCGGAAGTCCTGCAAGGGCTGTTCGACCTGACACCCGCGGAGGCCCAGGTCGCACGTGGCGTTGCAGAGGCCGGATCGATCGATGCACTCGCGGCAAAAATCGGCGTGACGCGGGAGACCGTGCGCACGCAGCTCAAAGCCGTGCTTTCAAAGACCGGCCTTTCCCGTCAACAGGAACTCGTCAGCTTGCTCGCCGGCAAGGCATTGCGCGGCGGATAGACTCTAACGCAGACAGCTCACTCGTCGCCCTGACCGCCGCTCGGACCGGACTGACCCGGCATGCGCGAACTCCATTTCACCCAAACGGGTGAAGACACGGGTCGGACCTCCGGGTTGAAGTTTGTCCGACTGGATGCAGGGCGAGAAGCGGCGACAATGGTCAGACCGGAGTATCCAACATTCGAAGTGACCTTGGTGCCGCGCAAGCGAAAAAGATGGGCCTGGAGCGTCTGCACTAGCGAAGGCGCGGTCGTGATGCGAGGGCGGGAATTAAGCCGATATGCCGCAAAGTACCAGGCCGAACGAGCACTTTTCATGCTGCTTCTGACCGCGCCCTATCGGTCGCGACTTCCCGTATAGCGAGGCCCTCATCGAGGGCGCGTCCGGTCGTCCCCGTGAGCGATCAGCGGGCGCGGGTACGACGGCGCGGCCTGCCCTGCGAAGCCCAAGGGCGAAGCAGAGTTGCGTACGGCAGAATCATGCGGTCCTGCCGCCCGCAGGTTGGCGTCAAGTTTCCGCGGCGGCGTGTGCGGCCCGACGCGGCTGCGCCGACCAGCGACCTGCGAGACGACGGGCGCGGAGAACCGGACCGGCATGATCGATCGAGACGCCGCGGTCTACTGGATGCCCCGGTCAAGCCGGGGCATGACAGTGAGGATGACGCGAGAGCATCAAGCTTCATCAGCACCTTCTACGGCGCCAGATACCGCACCAGTTCCGGATTGTCCCTCACTTCCCCCGCCTGCCCCTGCAGCGCGACCCGTCCACGGTCCAGCACATAAGCGTAGCTGGCGACGCGGAGCGCGAGGTCGAGGTGCTGCTCGACGATGATGACGGCGATAGACTTGGCGAGCTCGATCAGGCGTTCGGTGATCTCCTCGATGACGCCGATCCAGACGCCTTCGGTCGGCTCGTCCAGCAGCAAGAGCTTTGGGTCGCCCAGCATGGCGCGGCCGATCGCGAGCATCTTGCGCTCGCCACCGGAGAGCGTGCCGGCGGGCTGGTCGAGGCGCTGGCCGAGCTTTGGGAAGATGGTCAGCACATGGTCGACGGCGTCGGCCTTCCTGCTCGCGAGCGAGCCGACGGCGAGATTGTCGCGCACCGACAGGCGCGCGAACACCGAATGCTCCTGCGGCACGTAGCCGATGCCGGCGCGGACGCGCTCCTGGGTGGCGCGGCGGCTGATGTCGCGGCCGTCGAAGGCGACCTCGCCTTTCCACGCCGGCAGCTCGCCGACGATGGTCTTCATCAGCGTGGTCTTGCCGGCGCCGTTGCGCCCGAGCACGGCGACGCCGCCGCGCCAGGGGATGCCGAGGTTGACGTCGAACAGGACCTGGCTTCGGCCATAGCCCGCATCGAGATGCTTGATGTCCAAAAATTCAGGCACGGCGCAGATAAATCTCCTGGACGGACTTGTTGGCCTGGATCTCGGACACCGTGCCCGAGGCCAGCACCTTGCCCTGGTCGAGTACGGTGAGGCGATCGCAGATGTCGCGGATGAAATCGAGGTCGTGCTCGACGATGACGAGGGAGCAATGCTGCTTGATCGGCTGGAGCAACTCGCCGGTGACGCGCCGCTCCTCCAGGCTCATGCCGCCGGTCGGCTCGTCCAGCAGCAGCAGCTTCGGCTTGCCCGCGAGCGCCATTGCGATCTCCAGCCATTGCTGCTGGCCATGCGACAGCGCGGCCGCCGCGTCAAAGGCGCGATCGGCGAGGCGGAATTGCCTCAGCATGGCCATGACATGGTCGTGCAGCGCGCCCCGCGTGCGCGAGAACACGAGATCGAACAGCGAGGACTGCGCCTGCAGCGCGAGCAGGATGTTGTCGTACAGCGTCAGCGACGGCAGCACGGAGGTGATCTGGAACTTGAGGCTCATGCCGGCGCGGGCGCGCTCGGTCGGCGTGAACGCGGTGATGTCGGTGTTGACGAAGGAGACTTTCCCTTGCGTCGGCACTTCGGCACCGGCGATGCACTTCATCAGCGTGCTCTTGCCGGAGCCGTTCGGGCCGATCAGCCCGTGGAACTCGTTCTCGCCGACGCTGAGCGCGGCGCCGTCGAGCGCGGTGAGCTTGCCGAAGACCTTCTTGATGCCGGCGGCTTCAAGGAGCATTGAGCTTCTCCTTGTCGCCCGCTTCGGGCTTGGCACCGAAACTGCCGACGCGCTCGCGCTCGCCCAGCACAAAACTGATCAGGCCGAGCGGCCGGAACAGGATCACCAGCAGCAGCAACAGGCCCAGAATGATCGGCCAGATGTCGCGGTAATTGTCCGACAGCCAGAAGCTGACGCCCTCGACGATGACGGCACCAATGACCGCGCCGATCAGTGTGCCGGAGCCGCCGAACAGCACGTAGAGCACCACCTGCGTCGAGACAACGACGCCGACCATGTTGGGCCAGACGAAACCTTCGTGGAAGGCATAGAGGCTGCCGGCAAGGCCCGCGACGGCGCCGCCGATGGTGAAGATGATGGCTTTGAGATGCTGGGCCTTGTAGCCGAAGAATGCGATGCGCTGCTCGTTTTCGCGCAAGCCCGCGAGCGCCAGACCGAACTGCGAGCGCACCAGGAAGCGACAGAGCAGGTAGACCACGACGAGAATGCCGAGCGCGAGATAATAGAAGGACGGGCCTTCCGTGAACTCGTAGGAGCCGAGCGACATCGGCGCGATCGAGGGGATGCCGTTCTGGCCGCCGAGATAGTACCAGCCGCGTGCGAGCCGATCGGCGGCATAGGAGCCGGTGAGCGTGCCGAGCGAGACGAAGATCACGCTGGAGGGATGCCGGCCCAGCAGCAGGAAGCCGCCGAGCAGGAGCGCGAAGGTGAGGCCGATGATGGTGCCCGCCGGCAGCACCAGGAAGATGTTGGTGACGTCGAGGTCGCGCGCGAGCAGCGCGACGCCGTAGCCGGCCGAGCCGAAGAACAGGGCCTGGCCGAAGCTCATGATACCGGCATAACCCCAGACCAGATCGAACGACAGCGCGAACAGCGCCAGGATGATCACGCGCGTTGCGAACACCGTGAGATAGTCCTGCAGCACCAGCGGCGCGAGCAGCGCCGCGACGAGCACGACGCCCTCCACGATCGGCAGGACCTTCCGCCGCGAAGCGGCTTGCCTCACAGGTCCCTGCTCAGTCATTGCGACGTCGGTCTCCCCGCCGATCTCGGCGGGGATCGCCTGCTTCACTGCGCCCATCGACTTCGACATTCCACCTCAGCATTCCTTCTCAGCATTCCTTGGGATCGACAAGCCCGTTGCTGCGCCCGACGATCTCGTAGTTTCCGCCCTTGGCAACCGCAGTGTACATCTTCATCTTGCAGTGCCGCTTGCCCGGCACCATCTCGGCCGGTCCGCCCGGACCTTCGGCGATTTTGGCGTGATCGAGCGCGGCGGCAACCGAATCGCGATCGACCTTGCCCGCTTTCTTCACCGCGGCTTCCCACAGCTTCAGGCCGCGATAGGTGCCGGTGGCGGCGCTGCCGGCGGCGAACAGGAAATTGCCCGGAAAATCCTTCTCGTAGGCGGCCTGGATCTTGGCGTCGAACGGGTTCTCCTTGGTCAGCACCTTGAAATAATCGAGGCAGCTCGCAAGGCCCTCGATTTCCGCGGCCTGATTGATGTTGAGCGTGTTCTCGTCATAGTAGACGCAGGCGAGCCGCCCGCCGTTCTTGAGGAAGCCGGCTTCATAGAGCTGCTTGAAGAACGGTCCGACGCCAGGCGGAATGACGGTGTTGAAGACGACGTCGACCTTGTTGGAGATGATGCGGTTGACGGTCGCGGAGAAGTCGACCTGGTCGAGCGGGTAGTATTCCTCGAACACGACCTCGCCGCCGTTCGCCTCGATCACCTTGCGGGCGTAGACGTTGAGCGTGTGCGGCCAGACGTAATTGGCGCTCGGCAGCGCGAACTTCTTGCCGCCATTCTTGATCAGCCAGGGAATGAACTCGTCGCATTGCTGCGCCGGCGTCGGCCCGGTGCAGAACAGATAGGGCGTGCACTCCTTGCCTTCGTAGAGCTGCGGATAGATGTAGAGCGTCTTGCCGCGCGATACGATCGGGTCCTTGATCGCGTTGCGCATCGAGGAGGTGATGCCGCCGAGCACCATGTCGACCTTGTCGCGCTGGATCAGTTTTCGCACGTTGCCCACCGCAACCGATTCGTTCGACGCGGTGTCCTCGATATAGAGCTCGAGCGGACGGCCGAGCAGACCACCGGCGGCGTTGATCTCCTTGATCACCATCTTGGCGACGTTGGCGTCGGCGTTGCCGGCATAGGCGATCGGGCCGGTGAGGTCGGTCGCGATGCCGACCTTGATCGGGGCCTCGGCCGCATTGGCCCAGGGCGCCGGGATCACCCAGCTTCCGACACCGGTTGCGACCGCACCGGAAGCAAAGGCGAAATTGGAGAGGAAGCGACGGCGAGAGAGCTGCGTGCGATCGATCATGTGACTAAACCCCTTTTCCAGCGATGAGGCCCTGCGGGCGGAATTTGATGAAGACAATGGCAAGGACGAAGACGAGCACGTCGGCGACGACGGGCGCCATGATCCATGGCAGCGCGGCGCTGAGCGTGCCGATGACGCCGGCGCCTGCGACCGGCCCGATGAAGGAGCCGACGCCACCGACCATGACGGCGACAAAGCCCTGGATCAGGAAGCGCAGGCCGAGATCGGCGTAGAGGCTGAACACCGGCACGATCAGCGCGCCGGCAAGACCGGCGAGCGCGGAGCCGAAGGCGAAGGTGGCGCCGTACATCAGCGGCGTTGAGATGCCCGAGGCTCGCGCCAGCGATGGATTCTCCAGCGTGGCGCGCATGCGCAGGCCGAAGCTGGTGCGCGACAGCAGCAAATAGCAGCCTGCCATCACCAGCAGCGTGATCACGATGATGGTGAAGCGCCAGGCCGAGATGTGCATGGCGCCGATGTCGATGGAGCCGCCGATCGGCTCGGGGACGGTGAGATAGAAGCCGCCGATCAGGCCGCGCACGGATTCGCGGATGATGAGGCCAAGCGCGTAAGTGCCCAGCATGGCGACGATCGGCGCGGCGTAGAATCTGCGGATGATCAGCGCCTCCAGCACGAAGCCGAGCGCGCCGACCACGAAGGGCGCCGCGACCATGCCGGCCCAGATCGGCATGCCCTTGGCGTAGGCGAGATAGGTGATGTAGGCCCCGAGCAGGACGAACTCGCCCTGCGCGAAGTTGAAGATGCCCATCATGCTCGCGATGATCCCGAGCCCCAGCACGATCAGGACGATGATCGCGCCGAAGCTCAGGATCTCGAACGCCGCGACGAACGCGTTAGCCATGCTTTTGGGTTCCGCTCGCCTGCATCGGTGCTCCGCTCACATCTTCTTCCAGTCGCCGATCTGCTCGAAGGCATGCGCGGCGCGGTAGATGGTGGATTCCTCGAACATGCGGCCGACCAGCATCAGACCGACCGGCAGGCCGTCGACCATGCCGCAGGGCAGCGACATCGCGGGATGATGAGTGATGTCGAACGGCGCGGTGTTGGAGATCATCTCCAGCGCGCAGGCGACGTAATCCTCGCGGCTGGCATTGGGCTCAGGCAGCTTCGTCGCCTTCATCGGCGTGGTCGGCAGCAGCAGCAGGTCGTAGTCTTTGAAGGCCTTGTCGTAGGCCGCGGTCAGGCGTCGCGAGATATTGAGCGCCTTGCCGTAATAGCGCGGACCGAAATTGTTGTTGATGTAGGTGCCGAGCAGCAGGAACAACTTTGTGGTCTCGGACAGCGAGTCCGCCTGACGGCGCCAGCCGCGATGGAAATCCATCAGCGTGGTGGAGTAGAGATCGGCGCGGGAAAGGCCATAACCGTCGCCATACATCATGGTCTGAGTCATGCCCTCGGTGCCGATCGGCGTCCAGATCGCCGGGCCCGCGAGATGCATCGGGATCGAGACCGTCTCGACGGTGGCGCCGAGATCCTTGAAGCGTTTTGCCGCCTCGCGCACGCTTTCGTTCACGGCGGCCTCCGCGTTCGCCTGCTCGAAGCCTTCCTTGAGAATGCCGATCTTCATGCCCTTGACGCCCTGGCCGAGCGCCTTGGTGTACTCCTCGACCTTCGGGGCCTTGATGCGCGGATCGTAGCCGTCGTCGCCGGCGAGCACTTCGAGCAGCAGCGCGTTGTCGGCAACGGTGGCCGTCATCGGGCCGGTGTGATCAACGAAGATCTCGATCGGCATGATCCCGGTATAGGGCACGAGGCCCCAGGTCGGCTTCATGCCGTAGGTGCCGCAGAACGAGGACGGCATGCGGATCGAGCCGCCCTGGTCGCCGCCGATCGCCATGTCGACCTCGCCGAGCGCGACGACGACGCCGCTCCCCGAGGACGAGCCGCCGGCCGAATAGCCCATCTTGTGCGGATTGTGCACCGCGCCGACCGCGCCGGTGTGGCTGCCGCCGGACATGCAGAAGGATTCGCAATGCACCTTGCCGGCGATCTCGGCGCCGGCATCGAGCATGCGCGTGACGATGGTGGCGTCGAAATCGGGGACGTAGCCTTCCAGCGTCGCCGAACCGTTCATCATGGGAACGCCGGCGAGCATGATGTTGTCCTTCAGCGCGACGGTCTTGCCCTTGAGCTTGCCGCTGGCGGCGCCCTTCACGGTCGACTTGCGATACCAGGCGTTGCGCGGGTTCTCCTCCGGCGAGGGCCGATAGCCGGGCGTGCGCGGATATTTCACCTCCGGCACTTCGTCCGGCATCGCGCCGACGAGATTGTAGGCTTCGATCGAGCCCTGCATCAGGCCGCGGAACGAGGCGACGTCATCGTCGGTCAGCGAAAGGCCGCACTGCTCGGCGACGGCGAGAAGTTGGGCTGGCGTGGGAAGGACAACAGTCACGGCGCTCTCCTGAAGTTTCTTGAAACGATCCCTTGAACGATCCCTTGGAACGGTCCTTGGACGCGGCCGCCCCGGTGCGATGCACGCACCCCGGCCTCGCCGAACATTCAAAACGGAAATATTTTCCTTTTCAAGTATTATTTTGCGATGAAGTGCGGGCGAATGGCCGCGCCGCGCTCAGAGCGGCTTGATCAGCTTGAAGTCGAGACCATCGGCCGCAGCGAGATGCATCGGCATCCGCGCGTGCCCGTTGCGGACGGTGACCACGCCGCGGGGGCCGCTGTAGACAATGTTGCAGCCGGCGGCGAGCATAGGCCCCAGCGCCAACGAACCGGCCTTGTTCGCGACGGCCTCGAGGAAGCGCAGGCCTTCGTAGCTGGATTGTCCAACCGAACCGATCGGGGGCGCGTTCGGCCCGAACATCGCGCGATAGCGGCTCTGGAAATCGTCATTGGCGTGCGCGCCGGTGCCGGTGAAATAGCCCGAGGCGCAATACATGTTCTCGCTGTTGTCGGCGCCGATGCCGAGCAGCACGGTATCATCCATGGCGCCGGCAAGCCGCAGCGTGGTGGCGCCCAGACCACACTCGCCGAAGGCGCGATTGAAGGAGCTGCTGTCGGTTCCGATCAGCGAGATCAGCACGACGTCAGGCTTGGCCGCGCGGATGCGCGCCAGATGCGGCTCGTGATCGTCCTCGCCGAGGGGAACGAATTCCTCGCCGACGACGTGGCCGCCGGTCTCCTTGATGTAGTTCTTCACCGCACGGTGCGATTGCCAGGGCCAGACGTAGTCGCTCCCGATGAGGTACCAGCGCCTGGCCTTCTTGACGTCGGCGAGCCAGTGGATCGCCGGCCGGCTCTGCCAGCGCGGCGTCTCGCCGATCGCCATCACGCCGGGGGTACGCTCGCCTCCTTCATAGACCGGCGTATAGATATAGGGGATACGATGACGCGTGGTGACGTCGCGCAAGCCGACGCGGACCGCACTGGTGTGCAGCCCGACGATCAGATCGACCTCGTCGAACGCAATCGCTTGCTCGGCGCGATTCAGGACGTCATCGAGAGGCCCGCCGGCATCGTAGATCGAAAGCTCGATCTCGCGGCCGAGGATGCCACCTCGCTTGTTGATCTCGGCGACGGCGAGCTTCGCGCTGTTGGTCGCGCAGGGTCCCCACACTCCGGGCGAGCCGGTGCAGCAGATGAAGCCGCCGACACGCAGCTTGTTGGTGCCCCGCTGCCTAAAGGAGGCGTGATCGCGCGGCGACAACGCACCGTCCGCCGTTGCGGAGGACAAATTCCTGAACAGCAAAGACGGCGGAAACGCCGGACCGCCGTGAGCCGGGAAGTTCACCGTCGCGCGCACGCCAACTCCTGTCTGACCCCAGACCTGAAAGCACATTCTTCGGGCGGCCGCGGCTTCCGCCCCTTTGTTGGGCAATGATCCTATTTTGAAAATATTGAATATTCAACAATTGAAGTGCATATAGATGCAGCATCGATTGCAAGACATTCACTCATTTGGGTCAAGACGAAGTCTTAGCCGTGGCAAAACCTTCGAAAGAAAACACCCCAATCACCGAACACCTCGCCTACCTGCTCGCGCAAGCCAACCGGGAAATCAACCGGCAGCTCGAACTGCGGTTGAGCAAGGAAGGCGTGCCGGTCGAGCAATGGCGCATCCTGAAGGTGCTGTCGGATGGCAACGGCCATTCGATGGGCGAGCTTGCGGACGCCGTGCTGCTCAACCATCCGACCCTGACCAAGATGATCGACCGCATGGTCTCGGACACGCTGGTCTACCGCGTGCAGGATCCGGGCGACCGCCGCAAGGTCCTGATGTTCATCTCCGACCGCGGCAAGGTGCTGAGCAGGAAGCTCAACTCGCTCGCGGTGGACCAGGAGGAGCACATCCTGGAGAGCTACGGCGATAAGTCGACCAGCGAATTGAAGCGGCTGCTGGAGAGCTTGATCGACAGCTCGAATTGAGTGGGCACGTCGCGAAAGTAGCCGCGTCCCCAACCCAGCAAACCGCGTCGTCCCGGCGAAAGCCGGGACCCATAACCACAGGGCGCAGTTGTTTCAAAGATTGTTGGTTGCCCTGCTTCGCACGGTATGACGACCGCGGGCCTTCGATAGATCCCGCGGTATGAGTCCCTGCGTTCGCAGGGACGACGATGTGGAGAATCCTGCGCGCCCCACACTCAGCTGTCATCGCCCGATTTAATCGGGCGATCCAGTATTCCAGAGACTGATGTGATTGAACCGAGAGGCCGCGGCGTGCTGGGTCGCCCGGTCCCGGCTTCGCCAAGGCTACGCCGAGGCCCAGAGGGGTGCCCGGCGCGCCGAAGCTTCAGCGAAGGCGGCAAGCCGGGCGACGACAGTGGAGAATGAAGCGTCAGTGTCGCGCCTCACGCCTGCGTGGCTAACTAGGCATACCGCCCGTGGCAGTGCTTGTACTTCTTGCCCGAGCCGCAGGGGCAGTCCTCGTTGCGGCCGATCTTGCCCCAACTGGCAGGGTTCTTCGGATCACGTAGCGAGGCATCCGTGGCTTGCGCGCCCAGCGTGACGCTGGCGAGCGCCATCTCGTCCTCGCCGGTGTTCGGGTCGAACTTGTGCGCCTCCATCGGCGGCAGGACGGGAGCTTCCTGCTCCGGCGGGACGATCTCGACGCGCATCAGCTGCGCTGTGACGGCCTCGCGCAGATGCGCGCTCATCTCCTGGAAGAGATTGAAGGCTTCGGTCTTGTATTCCTGGAGCGGATCGCGCTGGCCGTAACCGCGCAGGCCGATGACCTGGCGCAGATGGTCGAGCATGATCAGATGCTCGCGCCAGAGGTGGTCGAGCGTCTGGAGCAAAATGGTCTTCTCGACGTAACGCATCACGTCGGGACCCCATTGCGCGACCTTGGCCGCCATGTGCTCGTCGGCCCTGGTCTCGATGCGATTCAGCAGCTCCTCGTCGGCGATGCCTTCTTCCTTGGCCCATTCGTCGACCGGCAGGTCGAGATCGAGCACGCGCTTCAGTTCATCCTTCAAGCCCGCAACGTCCCACTGCTCGGCATAGGCATGCTCGGGCACGTGCTTGGCGACGAGGTCGTCGATGAAGGCGTGACGCATGTCGGTGACGGTCTCGGCGACGCTCTCGTCCTTCATCAGCTCGACGCGCTGGTCGAAGATCACCTTGCGCTGGTCGTTCTGGACGTTGTCGAACTTGAGCAGGTTCTTGCGGATGTCGAAGTTGCGCGCCTCGACCTTCTGCTGCGCCTTCTCCAGGGCCTTGTTGATCCAGGGATGGATGATGGCCTCGCCCTCTTGCAGGCCGAGACGCTGCAGCATGCTGTCGAGGCGATCCGAGCCGAAGATGCGCATCAGATCGTCTTCCAGCGACAGGAAGAACTTGGAGCGGCCGGGGTCGCCCTGACGGCCGGAACGGCCGCGCAGCTGGTTGTCGATACGGCGGGATTCATGGCGCTCGGAGCCCATGATGTAGAGGCCGCCGGGCTTCGTCACGGTCTTGGCGGGCTTGCTGCCCTTCGCCGGCTCGATCTCGACGGTCTCTTCGGCCTTCAGCACGATCTCGCGGAAGCGTTCCACGTCGGCCTTGATCTGCTCGATCTTCCTGGCCTTCTCGGCCTCGTCCTCGATGCCCGCGGTCTCCTTCGGGATGCGCATCTCGAGCGAGCCGCCGAGCTTGATGTCGGTACCGCGGCCGGCCATGTTGGTCGCGATCGTGATCGCGCCGGGCACGCCGGCTTCCGCGACGATATAGGCTTCCTGCTCGTGGAAGCGCGCATTCAGCACCGCGAACAGCTTTGCCGGTTTGCCGGCGCGGGCGGCAGCGTAAAGCTTGTCGAGCGCGTTGTCCTTGCCGAAATCGATCTGCTTGTAGCCGTTCTTCTTGAGGAATTCGGCGAGCACTTCCGACTTTTCGATCGAAGCGGTGCCGACCAGCACCGGCTGCAGCCGCGAATTGGCACGCTCGATTTCGGCGAGAATCGCGCGGTACTTTTCCTGCTGGGTGCGATAAACCTCGTCGTCCTCGTCGAGGCGGCCGATCGGCACGTTGGTCGGGATTTCCACGACTTCGAGCTTGTAGATGTCGAAGAGCTCGTCGGCTTCGGTCAGCGCCGTGCCGGTCATGCCGGCCAGCTTTTCATACATCCGGAAATAGTTCTGGAAGGTGATCGAGGCCAGAGTCTGGTTCTCCGGCTGGACCTGCACGTGCTCCTTGGCTTCCAGCGCCTGGTGCAGACCTTCGGAATAGCGGCGCCCCTGCATCATGCGCCCGGTGAACTCGTCGATGATGATGACCTCGTCATCGCGGACGATGTAGTCCTTGTCGCGCGTGAACAGCGTGTGGGCGCGCAGCGCCTGGTTGATGTGGTGCACGACGGAGACGTTCTCGACGTCGTAGAGCGACTCGCCCTTGAGCTG
Organism: Bradyrhizobium tunisiense; assembly: GCF_042263385.1. Taxonomy (NCBI): domain Bacteria; kingdom Pseudomonadati; phylum Pseudomonadota; class Alphaproteobacteria; order Hyphomicrobiales; family Nitrobacteraceae; genus Bradyrhizobium; species Bradyrhizobium tunisiense. Next base: position 133,711 of record NZ_JBHLEV010000003.1, on the reverse strand, counting down.
GCCGGCGTCGCGCAGCAGGGTCTCGATCTTCTCCATGCCGGCTTCGGTCAGCGTCACCGTGCGCTGCTTCTCGTCGACGTCGTAGTCGGTCTTGTCGAGCTTGGGCAGGAAGCCGTCGATGGTGTTGTAGAAGTCGGAGCGGTCGTCGAGCGGACCGGAGATGATCAGCGGCGTGCGTGCCTCGTCGATCAGGATGGAGTCGACCTCGTCGACGATGGCGAAGAAGTGCGGCCGCTGGACCATGTCCTCGAGCCGGTACTTCATGTTGTCGCGCAGATAGTCGAAGCCGTATTCGTTGTTGGTGCCGTAGGTGATGTCGCAGGCATAGGCGGCCTTGCGCTCGGCGTCGTCGAGACCGTGCACGATCACGCCGGTGGTCATGCCGAGGAAGCTATAGATCTGGCCCATCCAGCCGGAGTCGCGACGGGCGAGGTAGTCGTTGACGGTGACGACGTGGACGCCCTTGCCGGCGAGCGCGTTGAGATAGACCGCCAGGGTTGCGACCAGCGTCTTGCCTTCGCCGGTCTTCATCTCGGCGATGTCGCCCTCATGCAGCACCATGCCGCCGATCAGCTGGACGTCGAAATGGCGCTGGCCGAGCGTGCGCTTGGCGGCCTCGCGCACGGTTGCGAAGGCGGGGACGAGCAGGTCGTCCAGCGTCTTGCCCTCGGCGAGCTGCTTCTTGAACTCGGCGGTGCGGGCCTTGAGCGCCTCGTCGGAGAGCTTGGAGACCTCGGCCTCCAGCGCGTTGATCGCGTTGACGCGGGACTGATATCCCTTCACCCGCCGGTCGTTGGCGGAGCCGAAAAACTTGCGGGCGAGCGCGCCGATCATGCCTGGTTCCTGTGTTCGCGATTCAACCGCGTGGGCCTAAGAAGTTGTCACCCGCCTGCCCATCAACTCACCGTGACGCCTGACGGCGCCGCTGGCCCGGACTGCGGGGGCGTCCGCCATATGGGTGGGAATTGGGCAAGCCTGGGTTCAACGGCCAAAAACGCAGCAAAATAAACGCCATCGCCATGGTCGCGACCGGGCAGAGATATGGCCCGGTCAGGGCCTTGTCAACGGCGGGCGCATTGCGGCTAATTCATCATTTTGACAGACTTTTCGCGTTGCCAAGGCCCCCTGAATTGGGCGAGTGTCCGCCCCGCTCGAGCAGCCCCCTGCTTCAACATAAGGATTTTCCATGACCACCTCGTTCCCGGCAACCACCGGCCAGCGTTTCCGCCGCGCGTCCGCCCTGGCTGGCAGCCTCGCCCTGGCGCTGTCCCTGGCGTTCGCGGGCCCGCTCCGGGCCGCCGACGATCCGGTGCTGGCGAAGGTCAATGGCGCGGAAATCAAGAAGAGCGACGTCGCCATGGCCGAGGAGGAGCTCGGGGCGAGCCTCGCCCAGATGGACCCGGCGACCAAGGACGAGAACGTCCTGTCGTTCCTGATCGACATGAAAATCGTCAGCAAGGCTGCCGAAGACAAGAAGGTCGCCGACAGCGAGGAGTTCAAGAAGCGCCTGGCATTCGCCCGCAACCGGCTTCTGATGGACAGCCTGCTCGCGGGCGAGGGCAAGGCCGCCACCACCCCAGACGCCATGAAGAAGGTCTATGAGGAGGCCTCCAAGCAGATCACCGGGGAGCAGGAGGTGCGGGCGCGCCACATCCTGGTCGAGACCGAGGACGAGGCCAAGGCCGTGAAGGCCGAGCTCGACAAGGGTGCCGATTTCGCCGAGCTGGCCAAGAAGAAGTCCAAGGATCCGGGCTCGGCCGACGGCGGCGACCTCGGCTTCTTCACCAAGGAACAGATGGTGCCGGAATTCTCGACGGTCGCCTTCGCCATGGAGCCCGGCAAGATCTCCGACCCCGTGAAGTCGCAGTTCGGCTGGCACATCATCAAGGTCGAGGAAAAGCGCAACCGCAAGGCGCCGGACTTCGAGCAGGTCAAGACCCAGATCGAGAGCTACGTTACCCGCAAGGCCCAGGCCGAGTACGTGGCCAAGCTGCGCGCGGAGGCCAAGGTCGAGCGTCTGGATCAGCCGGCGGCCGACGCCAAGCCGGCGGACGCAGCCAAGCCGTCCGACAGCAAGATGGCTCCGCCTGCCAAGAAGTAAGACCGCGAAGAAGCAAGAATTCTCTGTCACTTCACGGACGCCAATAGTATCTAACGTCGCAATGGCCGGGGATTCCCCGGCCATCTGCATGTCCAGACCCACCAAGGCGCCCCCGCGATGTCCTCAACCGTCTCCCCGCTCGCTCCGAAAACCGTTCCCGACATGCCCGTGATTGCGGGTATCCGCCTTGCGACGGCCGAAGCCGGCATCCGCTACAAGAACCGCACCGACGTGCTGCTGGCGGTGATGGACAAGGGAACCGCGGTGGCCGGCGTCTTCACCAAATCGAAGTGCCCCTCCGCCCCCGTGGAATGGTGCCGCGCCAAGCTGAAGGGCGGCAAGGCACGCGCCCTCGTCGTCAATTCCGGCAACGCCAATGCCTTTACCGGCAAGACCGGCCGCGCCTCGACTGCGCTGACCGCCAAGATCGCAGCCAAGGCGGTCGGATGCAGCGAGAGCGAGATCTTCCTGGCCTCGACCGGTGTGATCGGCGAGCCGCTGGACGCGACCAAGTTCGACGGCGTGCTGGGCCGCCTCGCCGAGGCCGCCGAGCCCGGCGACTACCTCACTGCCGCCAAGGCGATCATGACCACCGACACCTTCCCGAAGGTCGCGACCGCGACCGTCAAGCTCGGCAAGGCCAAGGTCACCATCAACGGCATGGCCAAGGGCGCCGGCATGATCGCCCCCGACATGGCGACGATGCTGTCCTTCATCTTCACCGACGCGCCGATCGCGCCCGCCGCGCTGCAGGCGTTGCTCAAGGCCGGCGTCGAGGACACCTTCAACGCCGTGACGATCGATGGCGATACCTCGACCTCGGACACGCTGCTGGCCTTCGCCACCGGAACTGCCGCCGAGCAGGGCGCACCGAAGATCAGCCGCGCCAGCGATCCGCGCCTGAAGGCTTTCGTCAAGGCGTTCAACCAGGTGCTCGCCAACCTCGCCGAGCAGGTGGCGCGCGACGGCGAGGGCGCGCGCAAGCTGGTCGAGATCACGGTCGAGGGCGCCAAGACCAAGGCCTCCGCACGCAAGATCGCGATGTCGATCGCGAACTCGCCGCTGGTGAAGACCGCGATCGCCGGCGAGGACGCCAATTGGGGCCGCGTGGTGATGGCGGTCGGCAAGGCCGGCGAGCCGGCCGATCGCGACAAGCTCTCGATCTCCTTCAACGGCATCCGCGTCGCCAAGAGCGGCGCACGCGATCCGTCCTATGACGAAGCCCAGGTGTCGGAAGCGATGAAGGCGCCGGAGATCGCAATTCTGGTCTCGCTCGGCCTCGGCAAGGGCCGCGACCGTGTCATGACCTGCGACCTCACCAAGGAATATGTCGCGATCAACGGCGATTACAGGTCTTAGGCCCCACGTTATCATTCCGGGCTCGCGACGCGAGAACCGGAATCCGGATGTTCATGCGGCGCGAGATTCCGGGTTCGATGCTGGCGCATCGCCCCGGAACGACGTCCCTGGCCTCACCCCGAAATCCGCGCGTCCGCGACCGCCTTCCGGAATAATGCGTTCATCGCATCCGAGATGCCCTGCGTCGGGCTCACCTCGAAATACAGCCCCGGCGAGGCGCAGCTCTGCATCTTCTGGGCGATCTCGCTGTTGGGCGACGGGCCGAACGGCGGCTTGTTGAACGGGTCGATCCAGCTCATGTACCAGGAGTTGGTCGGCAGTTGCAGGTAGGTGGTGTAGAGCACCGCGACCTTGATCTTGCGGTTCTTCAGCGTGTCACAGAGCGCGCTGTTGATCGGCGACTGGCAGCGCGACATGCCGCTCACGTTCTTGATCGGCTTCAGGCATCCCGAATTGTTCTCGTCCGCCACCCCGTCGGAGACGAAGAACACGTACTTCATCGGCGCGGACGACGTCCCCGCCCCGGGCGCGCTGATCAGATTGTTGAGCGCCGGAAAGACCGAGCTGAAGGGCGTATCCATGTCCTTGGTGTAGGCGTCATTGTTGCCGTAGACGCCCATCAGGTCGATGTTTGCCGCGGCCGACTTGGCGCTCGACAGGCTGGACGACAGCGCGAACAGCACGCGCAGGCCGATGCTCGAGGACGCCGCGCCGAAATCGTAGATCGCCATGCGGAACTGGTTCGAATAGGTCTGGCTCGCGGCGGCCGTGTCCATCAGGGACTGGGTGGCACTGCGCAGCACGTCGATCCGCGTGGTCACACCGATGGACTTGGCGAGATTGTAGTAATTGTTGGGGTCGTTGTAGTCGTGGCAGGCGAAAGCGCATTTGTCGGACGTGTTGCTGACCATCTTGCTGACGTCAGCGGGCGTCGCCGCCACGCCCATCGACGGTGAATTGTCCAGCAGCAGGTAGAAGTCGACATAGAGCGGCATGCTCGCCGTTGCCGTCGACGTGCCGCTGGCCGCCAGCGCGGTCTTGCCGATCACGCCGAGGAACATGGACTTGATGCTGCCGGTGAACGCGACGGTCGAGGTGACCGTCGAGCCGTTCTTGACCACGGTCGGCGTGACGCTGTCGAGCGTATAGCCGGTCAGGTTGGCGACGTTGGCATTGAAGATGTTCCTTGCGTCGGCGACACCGGCCGGGATCGCACCGTCCGAGGTCATCGTGCCCGCAGCCGCAAAGGCCGGTGAAGCCTTGGTGATCGCACCGACACTGGCCGCGTCGGCCGCGGCCTGCAGCTTCGACCGCATCTGCGTCGCGCGGGAGTAATCGACCGCGCAACCGATCACCGTGATCACGGGGACGCAGGCGAGTGCGAAAATCACCGCGATATTGCCGCGCCGGTCGGTTGCGAACCGGCGGATAATGGAGCAAAGCACGGCGCGCATGGATGAAGCCCGGAATGGATTAAATATGTTCCCACTCTAGGAACCCTTGATTAAATATGACTTATGGGGCCCCTGGAATCGCAGCCCCTTCAGCACGATTAACGAATCCTTGCGAACGACCCCAGCGAGCGACATTCCGAACATGGCCGACCTCAAACTGACACTGGTGGTGGCCTGCGCGCTGGTCGACGCCGACAAGCGCGTCCTGATCGCGCAGCGCCCCGAGGGCAAGGCGCTGGCCGGCCTCTGGGAATTTCCCGGCGGCAAATGTGAACCCGGCGAGCGGCCGGAGCAGAGCCTGATCCGTGAGCTGCACGAGGAGCTCGGCATCACCGTCGCCGAGCCGTGCCTCGCGCCGCTGACCTTCGCGAGCTATGGCTATGATAGCTTCCACCTGCTCATGCCGCTCTATATCTGCCGGCGCTGGGAAGGGATTGTGACGGCGCGCGAGGGCCAGAACCTCGCCTGGGTTCGCGCCAACAAGCTGCGTGACTACCCGATGCCGCCCGCGGACATTCCGCTGATCCCGCATTTGATCGATTTGCTAATGTGACGATGCTCGTGCATCGTCATTCCGGGGCGCCCAAAGGGCGAACCCGGAATGATAGTGTGGGGACTACTCCTTCCCCGCCTTCTTCACCGCCTCCGCCAGGCTCGCCTTGGCAGATCCCGGCTTCAGCGGCTGCTGCTGGCTGGCATGCGGCGCCCAGCCGGAGAGCCAGATGATGTCGAACGTCGCGCGGATGCGGCCATCGGCATCGGCAAAGCGCTCGGTGTAGATCTCGGCCATCCGCAGCAGCGTCGCGCGCCGCGACGGCGCGCGACGCCGCTCGATCAGCACATTGCCGGCGCCCATGCGGCGGAGATCCTGCATCAAGGCGAACGCGTTGGCGTAACGCACCACGACGCGATCGACGTCGGTGACGGGCAGCGCAAAGCCGGCCCGCTGCAACAACGCGCCGATGTCGCGCAAATCCGCAAACGGAGCCACGCGTGGCGACACGCCGCCCTCGCATTCGGCCTCCGCCGCGGCAAAGGCCTGGCGCAGCTCGGTCAGGCTGTCGCCGCCGATCATCGCGGCCAGCAGCAGCCCATCCGGCTTCAGCGCGCGGCGCAGCTGCGCCAGCACGCCCGGCAGGTCGTTGACGAATTGCAGCGCCAATGCCGAGACGACCAGGTCGAGGCTTTCGGGTGCAAAGGGCAATTTCTCCGCACCCGTCGCATCGAGCGCGATGTGCTCAATGGCAGGAAGCCGCGTGCGCAGCACCGCGAGCCCTTCGCCGGGCGTCCAAAGATCGGTCGCCGCATGAAACTCCCGCATCACTGCAGCCAGCCTGTCGGACATGTCCTCGGCGACGCGATCGAGCAGAAAGGTGACCTCGCCCTGCGCCCGCGCGCGCCGCTGCCGTGCGTTCAGCAAGGCGCGATCAAACAGGGCGGGAGGATTTTGGGGGGTCTGAGCCATGCCGCTGGTTACGCCGATCCAAGTCGTTCTGGCAATCTCCCCTGGTGTCCGTAGCTTGAGCCCGGAAGCCCGGACCGCTAGCCTCCCCTCATGGAAGCCGACGCCGCCCCCACCCGTTCCATTGCCTCACCGCTGCGTGCCGCGTGGACGGCCGGCCGCCATGTGCTGACGCGCGCGGCACGGCTCGCGCTCGACATCGCGCTGCCGACGCAGTGCGTGTCCTGCCGCGAGCCGGTCGATGGCGAGGGTGTTTGCGCTTCGTGCTGGGCGCGGCTGTCGTTCATCGAACGGCCCTATTGCCCGCGGCTCGGCATTCCCTTCGTCTATGATCCCGGCCCCGACATGCTGTCGATGGAGGCGATCGCGAACCCGCCCGCCTACCAGCGGGCCCGCGCGGCAGTACGCTATGACGACGTCGCGCGCACGCTGGTGCATGCGCTGAAATACCAAGATCGCACCGATCTGGCGCCGGCCATGGGGCGCTGGATGGCGCGGGCGGGCGGCGAGCTGCTGGCCGGGGCCGACATGCTGGTGCCGGTCCCCCTGCACTGGCGGCGGGCCTGGCGGCGCCGCTACAACCAATCCGGGGCGCTGGCGCAGATCATCGGTCGACAGAGCGGGGTCCAGACGAAGGCTGAGGTGCTGCGCCGGGTGCGCGCCACCGAGCAGCAGATCGGCCTGTCGCGGTCCCAGCGCGCGACCAATGTGCAGGGCGCGTTTCAGGTATCCCCGGACCGCCAGGCTGAAGTCCAGGGCCGCCGCATTGTCCTGATCGACGACGTCCTGACCTCGGGCGCGACCCTGGACGCCTGCGCGCGGGCCCTGCTGCGTGCCAAGGCCGCCCAGGTCGACGTGCTGGTGTTCGCCCGGGTTGTGGAGGTCAAGTAAAGTCCCATATAATTCAATGAATTCATGACAAGAGAGCGCCAGACGAGATGACTGCTGCTGTCGAGATCTACACCAGGCCGGGCTGCGGCTATTGTTCCGCCGCGAGGTCACTGCTGACCCGCAAGAAGGCGGCTTTCACGGAATTCGACGTCGCCAAGAACCCGTCCTGGCGGGCCGAGATGTACGACCGCGCCGGCGAGGGCGCGACCTTTCCGCAGATCTGGATCGGCGGAACCCATGTCGGCGGTTGCGACGACCTCTACGCACTGGACCGCGAAGGCAAGCTCGACGGCATGCTCGAGAGCGTGAAGGCGGTGTCATGAGCGAGAATCGGACGTTTACCGCCGCGATGGTGCAGATGCGGACCGGGTTGATGCCGGGGCCGAGCCTCGAACAGGCCACCAAGCTGATCCGGCAGGCTGCGGCCAATGGCGCCGACTATGTGCAGACCCCCGAAGTCAGCAACATGATGCAGCTGAACCGCAAGGCGCTGTTCGAGCATCTGCAGAGCGAGGAGGACGACACCTCGCTGAAGGCCTACCGCGCGCTCGCGGCAGAGCTGAAGATTCACCTCCATGTCGGTTCGCTGGCGCTACGCTATTCGCCGGAGAAGGCCGTCAACCGCTCGTTCCTGATCGGGCCCGAGGGCAATGTGCTCGCGAGCTACGACAAGATCCACATGTTCGACATCGAGCTGCCGGACGGCGAGAGCTACCGCGAATCCGCCAATTACCAGCCGGGCGAGACTGCCGTGATCTCCGACCTGCCCTGGGGCCGCGTGGGCTTGACGATCTGCTACGATGTGCGCTTCCCCGCGCTCTACCGTGCCCTCGCCGAGAGCGGCGCGTATTTCATCACCGTGCCCTCGGCCTTCACCCGCAAGACCGGCGAAGCGCATTGGCACGTGCTGCTGCGTGCGCGCGCGATCGAGACCGGCTGCTACATCTTCGCCGCAGCCCAGGCAGGCTTGCACGAGAACAAGCGCGAGACCTACGGCCATTCGCTGATCATCGACCCCTGGGGCGAGATCCTCGCCGAGGGCGACGTCGAGCCCGGCATCATCATGGCCAAGATCGATCCGGCCAGGGTCGACACCGCGCGCCGCGCGATCCCCTCGCTCCAGCACGGCCGCCGCTTTGGCGTATCCGACCCCAAGGCGGGGCCGGATCATCTGCACCTTGTGCGAGGATCGGCATGATCCGCTACGCGCTTCGCTGTGACGGTGACCACGATTTCGAAAGCTGGTTCCAGAGCTCGTCGGCCTATGATCAGCAGGTCAAGCGCAAGCTCGTGACCTGCCCGATCTGCGGCTCGGCCAAGGTCGACAAGGCGATCATGGCGCCGCGCATCGTCGGCAAGAAGGGCCGCGGCCGCGCGACGCCGCCGCCGGAGCCTGCGGCTGCGACCACGCCCGAAGCCGCACCGTCAGGCCCGACGTCGCTACTGATGGCGCAGGAGAAAGAGCTGCGCATGAAGTTGAAAGAACTGCGCGATCACATCGTGAAGAACGCCGACAATGTCGGCGAGCGTTTTGCGAACGAAGCCCGCGCGATGCATTACGGCGACAAGGAGCATCGTCCGATCTACGGCGAGGCCTCGCCGGAAGAAGCGAAGTCGCTGATCGACGAGGGCATCGAAGTTTCGCCGCTGCCGACGCTGCCGGAAGACCGGAATTAGACTCCCACCAGTAGCGCCACGCCGGCCACGATCAGCAAGATGCCGAAAATCTCCCGCGGCGCGATCGGCTGCTTGAACGAATAATACGCCACGCCTTGCGCGAACAGCACCTCGATCAATGCGAGCGTGCGGACATTCGCCGCTGCGGTCAGCGCGAAGGCCAGGAACCAGAATTGCGAGGCGAAGGCGCCCGTAAAGCCCGCCAACATCGACGGCCTCCACAGGCCGAGGATTCCCCGCAACACGTCCGGCGCGCGCCAGAGCAGATAGATCGTCAGCACCAGCGTCTGCACAAACAGGCCGAGCACCAGCGTGAACGAGGCTGAGGTTACGAACGATACGCCGGGAACGTTGATGATGGCACCGCGGAAACCGACCGCGGAGAGCGCGAAGGCCGCAGCAGCAACGAGGCCGGTGATGGTCGGCCTCAATTCCGCGAAACTCTTCTCGCCGCCGGGCCGCAGCGCGGTGATGACGACACCGACAGTCGCGATCAGGATCGCCAGCACCTTCAGCCAGGTCAGGTGATCGCCGAGAAAGACGAAGCCGAAGATCGCGGTCTGGATCGCCTCGGTCTTCAGATACGCCGTCGTCACCACGAAGGAGCGGTCGTTCATCGCCAGCAGCATCAGGCCCGTCGCGACGATCTGACTGAGCGCACCGAGCAGCAGCCACGGCCAGAACACGGTCGGCGGCATGCCGAGATGATCGCCGGTAGCGATCAGCACCACACCTAAGAACAGCACCGAGAACGGGAAGCCGAACAGGAAGCGGATATTGGTCGCGCCCCAGGTCCCCAGCGGCTTCGTCAGCGACCGCTGCATCGCATTGCGCGCGACCTGCCCGAGCGCGGCAATGACGGTGAAGGGAATCCAGAGGCTGGCGATGGTGAGCATCGGGGGGCGCTTTAGCAGGAAAAGATGCGACCAACCTGCAAGCTGAGACCTGCGCGGTCAACCACGCGGGCGTCATGGGAGCGATGCCCGCGCCACAATCTCCGCCGTCGTCCCAGAGGCACGAATCCGCGCCTCGCTCACAGCGCCTCACACCATCGCTTCGGCCACCACCATGTAGTTCACGTCCATGTCCGACGAGAGCGTCCATTTGTCGGCGAAGGGGCTGTAGACCACGCCGGTTTGCTCGGTGATGACGAGGCGGTTGTCGAGCAGATATTTCGTCAGCTCGTCGGGGGTGACGAACTTGTTCCACTCATGGGTGCCGCGCGGCAGCCAGCGCAGGACGTATTCGGCGCCGACGATGGCGAGCGCGAAACTCTTCCAGTTGCGGTTCAACGTCGAGACCACCATGAGACCGTTCGGCTTCAGCATCGCCGCGCAGCGCTTCAGGAAGATTCCGACGTCGACGACGTGCTCGACCACTTCCATCGCCAGCACGATGTCGAAGCGCTCGCGCGGGTCGATCTCCTCCACCGTGGTGCAGCGGTAATCGATCGCAAGATGGCCCTTGTCGGCATGCAGCTTCGCCGCGGCGATGTTGCTCGCCGACGGATCGACGCCGATGACCTGCGCCCCGAGGCGCGACAGCGGCTCACACAACAGGCCGGCGCCGCAGCCGATGTCGAGGACGCGCAGGCCGCCGAGGCAGTTGAGGCTGCGCAAATTGCGCTCGAACTTGCGGCAGGCGGCGTCGCGGATATAACCCAGCCGCAGCGGATTGATCCGGTGTAGCGGCGCCATCTTGCCGTTGGGATCCCACCACTCCGCCGAGAGTTTTGAGAATTTCGCGATCTCGGCGGCGTCGACGGTCGAGCCCGGCTGGGCAGTGGCGGAAGTATTTTGCTGCATGCTCATGGTGACGCGGTCCTACCGCGTGGTGATCGAACTACGGAAGGCGAGCGGCGAGGCGATCGTCCGGATGGTCTCGCGGCCTTCGCCGACCCCGTTGATGGTCACGTCGCCGTAGTTGAGAATACGTCCAAGAATCGTCTGGTTGACGTCGACACTCTCGACCTTGTCCAGCGCCATCTCGAAGGTGCGGCGCTTGATGAAGCCGGTCTTGTGCACAATCCTGAGATTGGTGACGTCGGTCTCGGTGGTGAAGCGGTGGAACCAGCCCTTCACGGTCCAATAGAGGGCGGCGAGAGCCACCAGCGCGGCGGCGACGAGACACAGCAGCACGAGCCCTTCGACCGTGGTCTGCCGCGACAGCACGAACAGGCCCAAGGCCACGATCCAGGCCAGGATCGCCGGAAAATAGAAGATCCAATGCGCATTGGTCGAATACAGCACCCGCTCGCCGGGCTGCAGAATCTCGTCGATGTAACGCGCCATGACCTCGGTTAACCCATTGCCCGCACCCGGCCCCGCAGGAACCCGCTTGCCCCCGGCCCCGCCGCTATGTATACGCGCGGTCGGTGTCCGCAGGCACCTGTCCGGTGCGGGTCACCATACTGATCCCTTTGAAGGAATGCACGCGTCGTCATGAGCCGCCTCGTGATGAAATTCGGCGGCACATCCGTCGCCAACATCGAACGTATCCGCAACGTCGCACGCCATGTGAAGCGTGAGGTCGATGCCGGCCACGAAGTGGCCGTGGTCGTCTCGGCGATGTCCGGCAAGACCAACGAGCTGGTGGCCTGGTGCACCGAGGCCTCGCCGATGCATGACGCGCGCGAATACGACGCCGTCGTGGCCTCCGGCGAGCAGGTCACCTCCGGCCTGCTTGCCATCGCGCTCCAGGGCATGGGCATCCAGGCCCGCTCCTGGCAGGGTTGGCAGATCCCGATCAAGACCAGCGACGCCCATGCCTCGGCCCGGATCGAGGACATCGACGGCAGCGAGATCATCAAGCGCTTTCGGGAGCGCAAGGAGGTCGCGGTCATCGCCGGCTTCCAGGGCATTGAGCCCAAGACCAACCGCATCACCACGCTGGGCCGCGGCGGCTCCGACACTTCGGCTGTGGCCGTTGCCGCAGCCGTCAAGGCCGACCGCTGCGATATCTATACCGACGTGGACGGCGTCTACACCACCGACCCGCGAATCGTGCCGAAGGCCAAGAGGCTCGACAAGATCGCGTTCGAAGACATGCTGGAACTGGCCTCGCAGGGCGCAAAGGTGCTCCAGGTCCGCTCGGTGGAACTCGGCATGGTCCACAACATGCCGATCTTCGTCCGCTCGAGCTTCGACAAGCCCGAGGATATCGACCCGCATGCCAACCAGCCGCCCGGCACGCTGATCTGCAGCGAGGAGGAGATCATGGAAAGCCACGTCGTCACCGGTATCGCCTTCTCCAAGGACGAGGCCCAGATCTCGGTGCGCCAGATCGAGGACAAGCCGGGTGTTGCGGCCTCGATCTTCGGCCCGCTGGCGGATGCCAACATCAACGTCGACATGATCGTGCAGAACGTGTCCGAGGACGGCAAGACCACCGATCTCACCTTCACGGTGCCGGCGGCCGACTATACCCGCGCCAGGGACACGATTACCGCCGCCAAGGGCCAGATCGGTTATGCGCGGCTCGATACCGCCACCGACGTCGCCAAGATCTCGGTGATCGGCAGCGGCATGCGCAGCCATGCCGGCGTCGCGGCCCAGGCGTTCTCGGCCCTTGCGGGGCGGAATATCAACATCCGGGCCATTACAACCTCCGAGATCAAATTCTCGGTGTTGATCGACACCGCCTATACCGAGCTCGCGGTGCGTACGCTGCACACGCTCTACGGCCTCGATCAGGCCTGAAGCGCGCCTCTCGCCGCGCTTCAGATTGTTGTTTGAGCGTGGTCTTACCGGGAAACCGCTTTGCACTTCTCCGGGCCACGCTTAGGCTAATTTTCTCTTAGCGGTCGCAGCAAACGCCGAGGTGTCCACACATTCGCGTTTGGCAGGCGTTTTGCTTGGCAAAACAAGCCTCAATTCGCTATACGGCGAACAGGGTGGGCTGCCGCAGACTGTGTCCCAGTTCGGGCGGCGCTGATTCGGTGCAGGCGCCAAAATCTCGCGTGGATTTTGGGTTTGCGCCTGCGCCGGACAAACAAATTGGTTGTTTTTCTGGAATTTTAGGCCAGCCGCCGGCCGATACCGCCGGGCCCGGCAGACGGAGGAGATTGACGGTTCATGCGGAGCGCGTCGGGAGGTCCCCGCGTCTTGTTGAGACGGCTCCGCGAAACCATGGCGGAGCAGGTCTCGGCCCAGGAGCGGCTGGACAAGATCGTGGTGCTGATCGCCGCCAACATGGTGGCCGAGGTGTGCTCGGTCTACGTGCTGCGCATCGACAACACGCTGGAGCTCTACGCCACCGAAGGTCTCAACCGCGAGGCGGTGCACCACACCGTGCTGAGTGCCCATGAAGGCCTGGTCGGCCTCGTCGCCAGTGAGGCGACGCCGCTCAATTTGAGCGATGCGCAGAGCCACCCGGCCTTCTCGTTCCGCCCCGAGACCGGCGAGGAAATCTACCACTCCTTCCTCGGCGTGCCGATCCTGCGCGCCGGCAACACGCTCGGCGTGCTGGTGGTGCAGAACCGCGCCAAGCGCAACTATGTCGAGGAAGAACTCGAGGCGCTGCAGACCACCGCGATGGTGCTGGCGGAGCTGATCGCCTCGGGCGAACTGTCCGCGCTGGCCCAGCCGGGCCAGGAGCCGGCCGCGCGCCATTCGGCGCAGAAGGTCGGCGCCATCCTGTCGGAGGGCATCGCGCTCGGCCATGTCGTGCTGCACGAGCCGCGCGTCGTCATCAAGGACTACATCGCCGAGGACCTGCCGAAGGAGATCAAGCGGCTCGACACCGCGCTCGCCAAGCTGCGGGCCGATCTCGACCGCATGCTGGAGCGCGGCGACGTCGCCGAGGGCGGCGAGCATCGCGAGGTGCTGGAAGCCTATCGCATGTTCGCCAACGACCAGGGCTGGTCGCACAAGCTGCACGAGGCGGTCGCCACCGGACTCACCGCCGAAGCCGCCGTCGAGCGCGTGCAGTCCGACACCCGTGCACGCATGCTGCGCTCGACCGACCCCTATTTGCGCGACCGCCTGCACGATCTGGAGGATCTCGGCTATCGCCTGATGCGGCAGCTGGTCGGCCAAGACCACGCGCCCTCGCGCGAGCAACTGCCCGACAACGCCATCGTCATCGCGCGCGCGATGGGCCCGGCGGCGCTGCTCGACTACGACCGCAAGCGCCTGCGCGGCATCGTGCTGGAGGAAGGCACCGCCAACTCGCACGTCTCGATCGTGGCCCGCGCGCTCGGCATTCCCGCAGTGGGCGAGGTACCGAACGCGCCCGGCATTGCCGATCCCGGCGACGCCATCATCGTCGACGGCACCTCCGGCTCGATCTATGTGCGCCCCTCCCAGGAAGTCGAGGCGGCGTTCGCAGAGCGCGTGCGCTTCCGCGCCCGCCGTCAGGCGCAATACCTGGCGCTGCGCGACCGGCCCTGCGTCACCAGGGACGGGCAGAAGGTCGAGTTGATGATCAACGCAGGGCTCGCCATCGACCTGCCGCATATCGAGGACACCGGCAGCGCCGGCATCGGCCTGTTTCGCACCGAGCTGCAATTCATGGTGGGCCAGAGCCTGCCGCGCACCAGCGACCAGCTTGCGCTCTATCGCACCGTGCTGGATGCCGCCGGTCCCAAGCCCGTCACCTTCCGCACCCTCGACATCGGCGGCGACAAGGCGCTGCCCTATATGGAAGCGGTGATCGAGGAAAATCCCGCGCTGGGCTGGCGCGCGATCCGGCTCGGGCTGGATCGCCCCGGCCTGTTGCGCGGCCAGATCCGCGCGCTGCTGCGCGCCGGCGGCGGCCGCGCGCTGCGCATCATGTTCCCGATGATTTCGGAGGTCGCCGAATTCGATTCGGCCAAGGCGCTGGTCGAGCGCGAGCTCACATACTTGCGCCAGCACGGCCACACGCTGCCGGAACGCATCGACATCGGCACCATGGTCGAGGTCCCCGCGCTGCTCTATCAGCTCGACGAGCTGCTGCGGAAGGTCGACTTCATCTCGGTCGGCTCCAACGACCTGTTCCAGTTCCTGTTCGCGGTCGATCGCGGCAATGCGAAAGTCTCCGAACGGTTCGACACCATGTCGGCGCCGATCCTGCGCGCGCTGCGCGACATCGCACGCAAGTCCCATGCGGCGAAGAAGTCGCTCTCGCTCTGCGGCGAGATGGCGTCCAAGCCGCTCGGCGCGCTCGCTTTGATCGCGCTGGGCTATCGCTCGCTGTCGTTGTCGGCAACCGCACTCGGCCCGGTCAAGGCGATGGTGATCGATCTCGATGCCAAGAAGGCCGAGGCCATGCTCGGCCCGCTCCTGGACGCGCCGGCGGGCAGCGTCTCGATCCGGCAGAAACTGACGGAATTTGCCGAGGCCGAAGGCCTGGCGTTGTAGCGGGCCTGTCCCGCTCCCTGCCGCCTCGCCTCCTTCCGCCATTTGAGACTGAACCGATGTCGTCACTCCCCGAAGCCAAACTGGACGTCCTGCTCGCCCATCATGCCTCACTCGAGGCCGAATCGCTGGGGCAGCTCTCCTCCGAACGCTACGTGCAGATCACGCGCGAGCTCGCCGAGATCGCGCCGCTGATCGAAGCGGTGAAGGCTTACCGGGCTGCCGTCAAGGAACTCGCCGACACCGAGGCGCTGATCGCCGATCCCGCGACCGATGCCGAGATGCGCGGCATGGCGGAAGCCGAACGCAACGAACTCGCGCCGAAAATCGAGGAGCTGGTCCAGAAGATCCGCGTTGCGCTGTTGCCCAAGGACGCCATGGACGATCGCAACGTGGTGCTGGAAATCCGCGCCGGCACCGGCGGCGACGAAGCCTCGCTATTTGCCGGAGACCTGTTCCGGATGTACGAGCGCTTCGCTGCGTTGCAGGGCTGGAAGGTCGAGGTGATCTCGGCCAGCGAAGGCACCGTCGGCGGCTACAAGGAAATCATCGCGGAGGTGCAGGGCCGCGGCGCGTTCTCCAAGCTGAAGTTCGAGTCCGGCGTGCACCGCGTCCAACGCGTGCCCGACACCGAGACGCAGGGGCGCATTCACACCTCTGCGGCGACCGTCGCCGTACTGCCGGAGGTCGAGGATGTCGACGTCGACATCAAGAACGACGATTTGCGCATCGAGACCATGCGCGCGCAAGGAGCCGGCGGCCAGCACGTCAACAAGACCGAATCGGCGATCCGCATCACCCACATCCCGACCGGCATCGTCGTGATGATGCAGGACAGCCGCTCGCAGCACAAGAACCGTGCCTCCGCGATGAACATCCTGCGCTCGCGCATCTACGACGCCGAGCGCCAGCGCGTCGATGCGGCGCGCTCGGCCGAGCGCAAGGAGAAGGTCGGCTCCGGCGACCGCTCCGAGCGCATCCGCACCTATAATTTTCCGCAAGGCCGCGTCACCGACCATCGCATCAATCTGACGCTCTACAAGCTGCCGCAGGTGATCGCAGGCGAAGCGCTCGGCGAGCTGACCGACGCGCTGACCACCGAGCACCAGGCCGCGCAACTCGCGGCGCAGGGCGCGGCGGCGTGACGCGCCGCGTGAGCAACCACTTCGCCGGACGATCGATCGAGAGCGCGCGGCGCGCGCTGGCTGCACAACTGAAGGCGGCGCAGCTCGACGAGGCCGAACTGGACGCGCGCATCCTGCTCGGTGCTGTGCTCGGCCTCGACCTTACCGGTCTGATCGCGCAGGCCGCGCGCCCCCTCACCACCGCCGAAGCGTCTCGGCTGGAGCAGCATGCCGAGCGCCGCATGGCCGGCGAGCCGGTGGCGCGCATCCTGGGTACACGCGAGTTCTGGGGCCTGCCGTTCCGCCTGTCAGAGGCGACGCTGGTGCCGCGCCCCGATACCGAGACCGTGGTCGAGCTTGCGCTCGAGATCCTTCGCGAACGGCAGACATCTCAGCCGCCCCGGATCGCCGACATCGGCACCGGATCCGGCGCGATCCTGCTCGCACTGCTGCATGAGATCCCCGATGCCTTCGGGGTCGGTACCGACCTCAGTCTGACCGCGCTCGTCACCGCCAGGGACAATGCCACGGCTCTCGGCCTCGCCGGACGTGTCGGCTTCGTCGCCTGCTCCTATGCATCGGCGCTCAACGGCCCGTTCGACCTCATCGTGTCAAACCCGCCCTATATCCCCTCGGCCGAAATTCCGACATTGAGCGTCGAGGTGCGCGAGCACGATCCGCATCTGGCGCTCGACGGCGGCAATGACGGCTATGACGCCTACCGCGCGCTGATCCCGCAGGCGAGCGAGCGTCTCGCCCCCGGCGGAGCACTGATCGTCGAGGCCGGCCAGGGTCAGGCGAGAAATATTGAAACCCTCATGGCGGGCGCGGAGTTGATGGTGGACAGGCCACCCAAGGCCGACCTGTCGGGCATTCCGCGGGCCGTTTCGGCCCGAAAAATGCCCCCATAAAAGCCGGTTTGGCCTGTAAAAAGCTCTTGGAATATCGCTTGGGAACGACTACGTTCCATTCAACACATCGGTGCCGGCCCCGTAGACTTACGGGCGAAAGCCGGGCTCTCGGGCGAGAGCTTTACTGATAAAGGTTCCAAGCCGCAGGTCCCGTGAAGCGCGATAGCCAGTGGAGCTGCGCTGCTCTCCGACCGCAAAGTGAACGAAAGCCTGATATTGCGCTTGAAGACTTACGCAACACCGCTGGGCTTGTTTCGGCAAGCAAAATGAATGGGTTCGCTGGCGATCAGTGCTGGCGGGTGGGGAACGCGTCCTTGTTGAACGCGACGGTCGACGAACATCGGCAGGGTGGGATCCACTCTTGCGCGCGGCGCGCGCGAGCAACGTGAGCCGCTGTCATCGGGCACTCCTGGCAATCTGTAATGCGTGCAACGTTTAGGGCTGGAATTAAAGGCAGGACATGAGAAACGGTCAGAACAAGCAGCGGATGCGCAACCGCAACAATAATAACAACAACAACAATAACCGGCGCAGCCAGAACCCGATGACCCGGGTCTACGAGTCCAACGGACCCGACATCAAGATCCGCGGCACCGCCTCGCACATCGCTGAAAAGTATCTCCAGCTCGCGCGCGATGCGCGCTCCTCCGGCGACCCCGTCGCGGCCGAGAACTACTACCAGCATGCCGAGCATTATTTCCGCCTGATCGCGGCGGCCCAGGAGCAGTTCCGCCAGAACCAGCAGCCGCGCGGTGACGAGCCGACCAGCAGCCATAGCGACGACGGCGAAGACGACGGCGAGAATTTCTCGAATTTCGGCCAGGAGCCGGGCTTCGTCCCGCAACCGCCGCAGCAGTCTTTCGCGCGCGAACGCGACGGCCAGCGCGATCACCACCAGCGCGACCAGCAACGCGACAACCAGCAGCCCTATCAGCGTGACAACCAGCAGCCGCGCGAGCACCGCGAACGTGATCATCGTCCGCAGCCGCAATACCAGCCGCAGCCGCTACCCGCTAATCAACCGCAGCCCGTCATCGCCGATGCCGGCGGCGTCGATCGCCTGCCTTCCTTCATCACCGGCGCGCAGCCGCAGGTGAATGTCGCCGCGAACGGCGGCCAGGCCGGCTTCGAGGGCGGCGGCGAACGCTTTCCGCGCCGGCGGCGCCGGCCGCATGGTCCGCGCCCCGAGCGCGAAGCGGCTCCAGCCGCCTCGAGCGACGATCTCGCGCCCGGCGAGTAGGCTTCTTCCGATCTGAAATCGTCCCGGCTCCGCCGGGACGATTTTTTTGTGCGTCGGCTGAAGCGGTGAGCGCTCCGGGCACGGATCACCTCTCCCGAGGGAGAGGTGAAGCTAGCTGCGCGTCGCCGTCGTCGAGGACGGCACCAGCACCGGCTTCGCAAGCGACGGAATGAGCCGCGCCCGCTGCTTGGCGGGGATCGCGCGGTAAACCTGCTTGGTCGCCTCCACGATATGGACGCCGGCAAAGGGCAGCGACAGCGCCGCGCCGGCGCGCTCCCACATCTGCGCCGATCTCAGCACCCAACCGCCGGCATAGGGCGGCATGAACAGCGCTTCGCCCCAGGCTGTCGGCGTGAACCAGGTCTGGCGCAACAGATCGGTGATCTGCGAGCGCGAATAGGGTCGGCCATGACCGAACGGCGTGCTGTCGGTGCGGGTCCACACCCCGCGCCGGTTCGGGATCACCGCGATCACGCGCCCGGACGGCGACAGCACCCGCCACACCTCGCGCAGCAGCGCGGCCGGATCATCCGACATCTCCAGCGCGTGGACCAGCAGGATGCGGTCGACCGCGGCGTCGGGAAGCGGCAGCGAGAATTCGTCGACCAGCGAAGCCAGCGCCGGCCGTCCCGTCGGCCATTTCAGGACGCCCTGGGCCGCCGGCATGAAGGCGATGCAGCGCTCGGCATCTTCCCGGAACAACCCCAGATAGGGCGTGGGATAGCCAAGGCCGAGCACGCGCTGGCCCTGCGCGCCCGGCCAGCGCTCCCGAATGCCGCGATTGATCATTTGTCGCGCCACAATCCCGAGGCGGCGGGAATAGAACTCGCGGAGGTCGACGACGTCGATGGTCATGACCGCAATGTAACATGCGCAAGGCCGGCGTCGCGCGCGGAATATTGCATTGCCTGCGCAACGTTAACGCCATATTTGTCTGGCGGGCTGAGCGCGATGGAGATGACATGGCCGCCGAAATTCGTACTTTCACCTGTTTAAACGACAATTTCGGTTATCTGATCCACGATGTGGAAACCAAGGCGACGGCGTCGATCGATGCGCCGGAGGCCGGCCCCATCCTGAAGGCGCTGGACCGCGAAGGCTGGCAGCTCACCGACATCCTGATCACCCATCATCACGGCGATCATGTCGGCGGCGTTGCCGAGCTCAAGAGCAAATACAATTGCCGCGTCGTCGCGCCGCACGACAAGACCACGGCGATCGCGGACGTCGATCTGCGCGTCGCCAATGCCGACGTGGTCAAGATCGGCAATCTGCTGGCGCGCGTGATCGAGACGCCCGGCCACACGCTCGACCACATCTCCTACGTGTTCGACACGGAGAAGACGGTCTTCGCCGCCGACACGCTGTTCTCGATCGGCTGCGGCCGCGTGTTCGAGGGCACCTACCCGATGATGTGGGATTCGCTTCTGAAGCTGCGTGCCCTGCCCGACGACTTCAAGCTCTATTGCGGCCACGAATACACGGCCTCCAACGTCAAGTTCGCGCTCACCGTCGATCCCGACAATGCGGCGCTGCAGGCGCGCGCGGCGGAGGTGGCGAAGCTCCGGGCCGAGAACAAACCGACCATTCCGACATTGCTTGGCGAGGAGAAGCGGGCCAACGTGTTCCTGCGCGCCGACGAACCGTCGGTCGCAGCCAGGCTGCACATGAAGGGCGCGGATGCCGCCGCGGTGTTCGGCGAGCTGCGCGAGCGCAAGAACAAATCTTGAAGCACAAGTCCTGAAGAGCAAGTTCTGCAGAAGAAAGTTCTGACGGGGACCGATGCCGACCGCAGCCGAGATCATCGCGCGCCTCGAGCTCCGCCCGCATCCCGAAGGCGGGCATTACCGCGAGACGTTCCGCGACCAGGCCACCGACGCCAACGGCCGCTCGCGTTCGACCTCGATCTATTTCCTGCTCGCAAGCGGCGAGCGTTCGCACTGGCATCGCGTCGATGCGGTCGAGACCTGGCATTATTACGCCGGCAGTCCGCTGACGCTGCGCATCGCCCATGACGGTTGCTCGCAGCATGAGGTGCAGCTCGGTACGGACCTCGCGAGTGGAGAGCGCCCGCAGGCGATCGTGCCGGCGAATGCCTGGCAGATGGCGGAGACGACGGGCGAATGGACCCTGGTCGGCTGCACCGTGGCGCCTGCGTTCGAATTCGCGAAGTTCGAGCTCGCGCCGAAGGGCTGGGAACCGTAACCCGCGATCCGGAATCGGGTGGGATCGCGACCCCACACATCGTAGGACGGCGCTCCCAGAACAGGAGCGAGCGATGCATGGTACCTTCGATCACCCGATCATTCAGATCGATCCGGCAATCCTCTATTTCGGCACACCCGTCGTCCTGATCGGATCAACCAACGAGGACGGCTCCTACAATCTTGCACCGATGTCGTCGGCATGGTGGGTGGGATGGCGCTGCATCTCGGGCTCGCGCGCAATTCCAAGACCACCGAGAACATGATTCGCACCGGCGAATGCGCACTCAATCTGCCGTCCTCCGGCCTCGTGGCCGCGGTCGACCGTCTCGCCCGCACCACAGGCTCCGATCCTGTGCCGCCCAGCAAGCTCTATCGCGGCTATCGGCACGAAAAGGACAAGTTCGGCCTCAGCGGATTGACGGCGCTGCGGGGCGAGACAATCGTCGCGCCGCGTGCCGCCGAATGTCCGGTGCAGATGGAAGCCAAGGTCGCGCATGTGCACGAGATGGCGCAGGACGACGACAGCTTTCGCGGCCATCTCGCCGCGATCGAGGTCCGCATCACGCGCGTGCATGCGCACCCCGGCATCATGATGGACGGCGCCAAGAACCGCATCGATCCCGACAAATGGCGTCCGCTGATCATGAGCTTCCAGGAGTTCTACGGCACGACGCCACGGCGCCTGCAGCGCTCCGAGCTCGGGCAGATTCCGGAAGCGAAGTATCGCCCGCCGGGCTGGCGACCTTCGGAATGACGATCATCGCTTCCGCAACACCATGTCCTTTGCGGCAATCAAGCCGCCGCCGGCGATCAGGATCGCGGCAATCGCGATGTTGGTGCTGGCCTTGGCGAAGCCGGCCGCGATGAGGAATCCGGTCGAGAGCAGCGGCGTCGCGTAGGACGCGGCGCCGAGCACGCGGATGTCGCCACGCTTCATGCCGATGTCCCAGGCGTAGAACGCAGCACCGACGGGGCCGATGCCCAGCGCGATCACGGAGAGCCATTGCAAGCTCGTCTCCGGCCACACCGTGGTTTCGAGCGCTGCGTGCATCAACGCGGCGAGCACCGCCGTAGCGAGACAGAAGCCGGCGACCGCATCGGTCGGCACGGCCTTCAAGCGCCGCGACGACACCGAATAGATTGCCCAGACGAAGGCGGCGATGAAGGCCGCGACCAGCCCCGGCACCTGGCCCGGCTCAAAGCCGCTGGTGTTGCCGGCAAACAGCAGCACAGTGCCGACGAGGCCGAGCACCGCGCCGACGATGTGATGCAGCGCGAGCCGCTCACCCGGCAGGAACGACGAGAACAGTACGATCAGGAGCGGCCAGAGATAATTCAGCAGGCCGGCCTCGGCCGGCGGCGCAAAGCGAAGCGCCAGGAAATAGAGCGCGTGATAGCCGAACAGGCCGCCGACGCCGACGGCCCAGACGACGAGCGGCTGGCGCAGGCTTTTCGCCGCTTCGCCGCGGCCGATCCAGGTGAGCAGACCGACGAGCCCGCCGATCGCGAAGGTCATCGCGGCGAGCTGAAATGCCGGGATCTTTCCGGTCGCCACCGTCATTACTGACAGCAGCGACCACATCAGGATCGCGGTCAATCCGATCAGCGTGGCTGTGCGCGGGGTCATCAATCAAAGGCCCGAGGACGATGATGCCCGGCGCAAGGCCGGGCATTTTCGTCTTCACTATCGCCTTGTCGCGCCTGAAGCTACAGGCTTTTGGCTTGGGGCCCGGCGTTATCTCAGGCCTGGTATTGGCCGCCGTTGATGGTCATGGTCGAGCCCGTGACGAAGCCGGCCTCGTCGGCCGCGAGGAACACGACGGCGCGCGCAATCTCCTCGGGCTCGCCGAGCCGGTTGACCGGGATCTGCGGGATCACGTTCTTCTCCAGAACGTCCTTCGGCACGGCCTGCACCATTTCGGTGTTGATGTAGCCGGGGCAGATCGCATTCACGGTGATGCCGCCCTTGGCATTCTCCAGCGCGAGCGCCTTGGTGAAGCCGATGTCGCCGGCCTTCGCCGCAGAATAGTTGACCTGACCGAACTGCCCCTTCTGGCCGTTGATCGACGAGATCGAGATGATGCGGCCGAACTTGCGTGAACGCATGCCCTCGATGACCTGGCGGGTCATGTTGAAGAGCGAGCCGAGATTAGTGTTGATGACGGCGTTCCACTGCTCGAGCGTCATCTTGTGGAAGGCGGTGTCGCGGGTGATGCCGGCATTATTGACGAGCACCTCGATCGGCCCGAGATCGGCCTCGACCTTCTTCACGCCTTCGGCGCAGGCGTCGAAATTGCTGACGTCCCATTTGTAGACGGCAATGCCGGTCTCGGCCTTGAACTTCTCCGCCGCCGCGTCGTTGCCGGCATAGCTCGCCGCAACCTTGTAGCCGGCCGCCTTCAGCGCCTTGCTGATCGCAGCACCGATGCCCCGCGTACCACCCGTGACCAATGCAACACGTGCCATATCGTATCCCTTCCCTTGGACTTTTCGGACGTTTCTGACGTGATCGCTTTTTAACTGCGGATTATGCGGCTGGTTTGACGGACATCAAGAACAAAACGCCCGGCGTTGAGCCGGGCGTTTCTCTTTAGTCGAGGCTTGCGCAGTTGCGAAGAATATTTGATTCGCAACCGCTGCCTTTTTAGTCGCGTGCAACGCACTCACTGACGTGTGCAGCGCACGCGCACACCGCGCGTAAGCTGCACGTCAGCTATCGTCAGTCGCGCGCGATACACATCGCGATACCCATGCCGCCGCCGATGCACAGCGTGGCAAGGCCCTTCTTCGAATCGCGCTTCTGCATTTCGTGCAGCAGCGTCACCAGCACGCGGGCGCCGGACGCGCCGACCGGATGGCCGATCGCGATCGCGCCGCCATTGACGTTGACCTTGGAGGTGTCCCAGCCGAGGTCCTTGTTGACCGCGCAGGCCTGCGCCGCGAAGGCTTCGTTGGCCTCGATCAAGTCGAGATCGCCGACATTCCAGCCGGCCTTCTTCAGCGCAGCGCGCGAGGCCGGGATCGGCCCCGAGCCCATGATCTTCGGATCGACGCCGGCCTGTGCCCAGGAGACGATTCGCGCGAGCGGCTTCTTGCCTTCCTTGGCCGCCTGCTTGGCGGTCATCAGCACCACCGCGGCAGCGCCGTCATTGATGCCGGAGGCAGAGCCCGCGGTGACCGTGCCTTCCTTCTCGAAGGCCGGCTTGAGCTTGGCCATCGCGTCGAGCGTTGCGCCGTGACGCGGATATTCGTCGGCGCTGACGACGACGTCACCTTTGCGGGTCTTGATGGTGACGGGGACGATCTCGTCGTTGAACTTACCGGCCTTCTGCGCCGCCTCGGCCTTCTGCTGCGAGGCGACCGCGAACTCGTCCTGTTGAGCGCGGGTGATCTGCCACTGGCGCGCGACGTTCTCGGCGGTGTTGCCCATGTGGTAGCCGTTGAAGGCATCCCACAGACCGTCCTTGATCATCGTGTCGACGAACTCGACGGGGCCCATCTTGACGCCACCACGCAGATATTGGGCGTGCGGGGCCATGCTCATGGATTCCTGGCCGCCGGCAACCACGATTTCGGAATCGCCGTTGAGCAGCGCCTGGTAGCCGAGTGCGACCGTCCGCAGGCCCGAGCCGCAAAGCTGGTTCACGCCCCAGGCCGGGCTCTCCACCGGGATACCGGCGCCGATCGAGGCCTGGCGGGCGGGGTTCTGACCCTGGGCGGCGGTCAGGATCTGCCCCATGATGACTTCCGAGACCCGGCCGGGCTCGATGCCACCGCGCTCCAGCGCGGCCTTGATGGCGATGGCGCCGAGATCGTGGGCGGGGAGGGTCGCGAACGCTCCGTTGAAGCTTCCGACCGGGGTGCGGGCGGCGCTGACGATGACGACATCGTCTGACATGGGCATCTCCTGAGGCTTGAGGTTTTTTAAAGGGGGCAGGCGGGGCTTTGAGAAAACGGCTCGCCAGTCTCGTCAGCCATCCTGTTAACGTCGTTGAGGCATGTCAATCGGCCGGTGACCGAATTCATGCCGCAGCGCATTCAAAATAGCGTTCTTGGCGCTTTCGCAAGCAAGATTTTGCTCCGCGATTAACCGTGCCGCACAAAACGGTAGCGTGACCCCTTTGAAAATGCTTATTTTGTTGCGTTGCGTACTCTTCCCGCCCTGCGGCATCGCCCGCCGGGTTCCCGTTCTCCGCGCTTGCAAGTGAGAGCCCATGGCGAAATCAGACCAACCCACCACCATCAAGAAATACGCGAACCGCCGGCTCTATAACACCGGAACGAGTACCTATGTGACGCTGGAAGACCTCGCCGCGATGGTCAAGGATGGCGAAGATTTCCTGGTCTATGACGCCAAGACGGGCGACGACATCACCCGCTCCGTGCTCGCCCAGATCATCTTCGAGCAGGAGAACAAGGCGGGCCAGAACCTGCTGCCGACCACCTTCCTGCGCCAGCTCATTCGTTTCTACGGCGACAGCATGCAGATGGTGGTGCCGAAATATCTGGAGCAGTCGATCGCGACCCTGACCCAGGAGCAAGAGAAGTTCCGCAAGCAAATCGCCAATAGCCTGTCCGGCACTCCTTTTGCTCCCTTGGAGGAACAGGTCCGCCGCAACATGGAACTGTTTCAGCAGACTTTCTCCATGTTCAAGCCCTTCGTCCCACCGCGCCCGGCGACAAGCGCTGAGCCCGAGCCGGATGCGAATGCAGAGGTGCCAAAGGACAGCAACATCGACGATCTGCGCCAGCAGATGAAGGAAATGCAGGAACGCCTGGAGCGGATGTCGAAGAAGGAAGAATAGGTCTTCCTTCTCCCGGCACGCGAATGAGCCGGAGGATACGAGATGTCCGACCGAAGCTCTCATTGGGACACGGTCTACGCCAGCAAGGGCGAGGCCGAGGTCAGCTGGTTCCAGGATAGCCCCTCTACCTCGCTCGCGATGATCAGGGCCGCCAAATCCGATCGCGAGGCCGCCATCATCGATATCGGCGGCGGCGCTTCGCGGCTGGTCGACGCGTTGTTGCAGGACGGATATCGTGACGTCGCCGTGCTGGATCTTTCTGCCAACGCGCTCGATGCGGCGAAGAAGCGGATCGGCGGAGCCGCGTCAATCGTCAACTGGATCGTTGCCGACGCCACGACATGGCGGCCGGCGAGGATCTACGATGTATGGCACGATCGCGCGGCGTTTCACTTCCTGACCGATTCCCGCGACAGAGCTGCTTACGTCGAGCGCCTGCGGTCTGCTATCGCGCCCGGCGGCCACGTCATCATCGCGACGTTTGCGCCCGATGGTCCGGAGAAATGCAGCGGCTTGCCGGTGCAGCGCCATGACAGCGCCAGCCTTGCAGCAGAGCTGGGGCCGGAGTTCGAGCTGATCGAGACGCGCGGCGAGACGCATCATACGCCGTGGAATTCGACGCAGGCGTTTCAGTTCAGCTGGTTTGAGCGACGGAGCTAAGAAGTCGGTGTCATGCCCAGCGCTGGCGGGGCATCCAGTACACCGCGGCCCATCGGGTCAATCACTGCCGCCTCTGGAATGCTGGATCGTCCGCCTTCGCGGAGGATGACAGCGGAGTCCGTGGCGCGCATGCGAGCCTAAGCCGCCGGCTTTACCGCATGCGCGAAGTCCCAATAGAGCTTCCGCGCTTTCGTGTAGAACGGGCCCGGCGTCAGCTCGCGCCCGTCGATGCGGATGACGGGCGCGACCTTGGCGAAATTGCCGGTGGAGAAGATCTCGTCGGCGGCCAGGAAGTCGGCATAGCGCAACGTCTTCTCGACCACGGTGACGCCGTCGCCGCGGAGCAGGCTTATGACGCGCTGGCGCGTGATGCCGTTGAGGAAGGTGCCGTTGGGCACCGGCGTGAACACCACGCCGTCCCTGGCCATGAACACGTTGGAATTGCCGAACTCCGCGACATTGCCAAGCATGTCGAGCATCAGCGCGTTCTGGAAGCCGCGGGAAGCGGCTTCCGCGAGCGCGCGCGAATTGTTCGGATAGAGGCAGGCCGCCTTCGCCTCCACCGGCGCGCATTCGGCGGTGGGCCTGCGGAACGGCGACAAGGTGATGGCGTTGCCGACGGGCTTTGGCATCGGCGCCTCGTAGATGCACAGGCACCAATTGGTGGTCTCGGGGTCGAACAGCACGCCGCCGCCCGAGCCGTTCTGCGCCCAATACATCGGACGGACATAGAGCTCGGCATTGGGCGCAAAGCGTGCGATGCCTTCGCTTGCGAGCGCGAGCCAGGTGCCGCTATCGACCACCGGCTTCAGGCCAAAATTGATCGCGGATTGATTGGCGCGGGCGACGTGGCCGTCGAGATCGGGCGCGACGCCTTCGAACGCGCGTGCACCGTCGAACACCACCGAGCCGAGCCAGGCCGCGTGCGTGCGCGGGCCCATGATCGGCACGTTGCCGTCGTGCCATTTACCCTCGAAGAAGGTCCAGCTCGGCGAATATTCGATCGGCTTCTTGATTTCGGCCATACCCGGCCTCCCTTGGAGTATCCGGGCACTATTGTCCTAATTTCTAAACGATTTGCTGCCTGTTTGGCACCCTCTGCCGGAAGGCAGACAAGCCAAACAGGCTATAATGCGGGCAATGATACGGAGTTCGCCATGCCGCTCGATCCACTCGCAAAGCGCTTGTTGACCATGATGGCCGCGGCCGCGCCGCCGGCGCGAAGCCGGCCGAGTGTAGAGGCGCGGCGGCAATCGCTGGCCAAGCTGATGCAGTTCGCGCGCGCTGATGCGCCGGATGTGACGACGCGCGACGGCGTGCTGCCCGGCCGCGCCGGCGAACTGCCCTATCGCCTCTACAGGCCTGCAAATGCCGACGAGCTTGCACCCGGCTTCGTGTTCTTCCATGGCGGCGGCCTCGTCGCCGGCGGCATCACCACGCATGACCGCATCGCGGCGGCGCTGGCGCATGCCACCGGCTGCCGCCTGGTTTCCGTCGATTACCGGCTCGCGCCGGAGCACAGATTTCCCGCCGCCATCGACGATGCCATCGCCGCCACCGAATGGGTCGCGCGCGAGGCGGCATCGCTCGGCATCGATGTGGACCGCCTGGTGGTCGGCGGCGATTCCGCCGGTGCGACCCTCGCTGCGATCGTGTGCCAGGAGGCGGCGCAAACCGCTGGCCTTGCCATCGCCGCGCAATGCCTGATCTGCCCGGTGCTGGACTTCGAGGAGACCTCGCCCTCGCGCGAGGAATTCGCCGAAGGCCATCTGATCGATCGGGTCACGATCGAAGCCGATCTGTCCGACTATCTGCCTGACGACATCGACACGGCCGATCCCCGCGTTTCCCCCTTGCGCGCCACACGGCTCACGGGGCTGCCGACCGCGATCATCCACACCGCCGAGTACGACCCGATGCGCGACGAGGGCAATGCCTATGCCCGCAAGCTGCTCGCCGCAGGCGTCGCCGTCGAGCATGTCTGCCACGACGGCATGGTTCACAATTTCCACGCCATGGGCGCGATCCTGCCGCAGGCGCAACTCGTGCTGTCGCAGATCGGCGAGCAGGTGCGCCGAGCGGTGGAGAAGTAGCGCGAAATCATACGCGCGCGTCGAGCACGGCCCTGGCTGCCGTGACATAGTCAGGCCAATGCATGTCCGCATAACGCTCCGCCTGCCGGGCGCAAGTGACGTCGGGCGCATGCGCGGCGGCAATCATGCGCGCAAAGCGTTCTTCCGCGACCGTGGTGTCATCGCGCGCCGGCACGGGGGTGGCTGCCATTGCGGCCGGAGCGACGGCGAGCCCTGCCATTCCGGCGAGCAGGATGCGGCGTGACGTGGTCATGGCTGTCGTCCTCCATTGTCCCGGCCTGCTCCGGCCGGCGAGCGTGTCGGTGCAATCGCGACAGGGTAGCCGCGCCTGTCGATGCAGTCCATGGCTTGCCGATAGCGCTTGACCGCGGGAGCGATCACGTTCCATCTAGCACGCGATTTGCCCGCGCGCCGGATTGTCACGTGTCTCCTCACAGCCCATCGCATCGTCCGAGCTTGCGTGCCGTCGCGATGGGACTGGCCTGCCTGACGATTTCGGCCAGCGCCGCCTTCTCCGCGGAAGATGAGGAGGATGCACCGGCGAAACCAGCGATCCCGAACATTTACCTTGATCTGCGTACGAGCTATGCGTCGATTCCAGCGGGGACGCTCGGACTCGGTTTCGGCACCACGTCGCTATCGGCGGCGCTCGAAGCTCTCGCGGTGCGCAGAGGCGCAACGCTACCGAACGGCCTGCCGGCCGCGAAATCGATTGCCGTCGACCTGCCGCTGACCGTCGACGTCAACGACCGCGTCTCGCTTTATGGCGGCGTGTCGGGCTCGACGACCGACATTGGCGGTGGCTGGTCGACGTTCGACATCACCAGTTGGAACATCGGCGTGCAGGCCGACCTCTACCAGCAGAATGGCGGGACGATACCGACCATTACGCTGCAATCGACCTTGACCCAATCGGTGCCGAACGATCAGGGCATGACGAACTCGCTCAACAACATCCTGGAATTCGACTACGCGCTGGACGAAGACGAGACGCGGGGCTGGCTCGCCGGCATGCAACATACCTACACCACCATCGCCAGCCCGTTCGCCCACATCCGGCCGAACACCATCGTCTATGCTGGCGGCTATTACCAATGGCCGAGCAACTGGAAGTTTACCGGCCGCCTCGGCGTGCAGTCGTTCGGCGGCGCGCAGCTTGGCGGACGGACGCTGGCCGAGTCCTTCACGCAGCCTATCCTGCGGCTCGACCTCGACCGCATGGATGACAATGACAACCGCCTGTTCGGCATTACCGCGCAGATCGCCTGGACGCCGAAGCCGGCCTACCAGCTGACCTTGCGAACGCCGCTTTACGCCGTGCGCAATTGACTGCGATCATGGTGGATAGCTGGTAAAGCCAATCTGCCGCTTGTTCCGGCATCGCAGGGCGGTCGCACTGGGCCGGCCTTGACGATGAAGGATTTTCGCACGGCTTCGGACCCCCGTGGTGGCTTCTCCCGGCCAAGGACCGCCGGTTGGTCTTATGGCCGCCGGCTCATCCAGTTACCTCTCGGCAATATGCTTGCGACAGACTAGGCCGAGTCACGCGGGAGGCTGCGAATGTCCCATCTGGTTCCGGAACGGACGCTACTTGCTGGGAAGATCTTCTTCAATTTCGGCCAGTCGACGATCGATTGCGTCGTGCGTCGGCTGACCGAGGAGGCGGCGACGCTCGAGATGGAGAGCGGCCTCGGCGTGCCCGAGCGCTTCCAGCTCAGGCTCGCGGGGCGCGAGGTCCTGACCTGCCGGGTGGTCTGGCGATCGGACCGCCAGGTCGGCGTCGCCTTCGAACAGCCGGGCAGCATTGAGCGCCTCGGCGGCGAGGAGCGGGAGCGCTCGTCCGACGCGCTGATACGCGGGCAGATGCTCGCACTTCGCGCAGCGCTTGACTTCGTCCCGCTCGGCATCGTGCTGCTGGATGCAAAGCTCCGCGCAAAGTTGATCAACCGTGCCTTCCGGGAGATGTGGCTATTGCCGGACGAGGTCGCCAACAGCAATCCGTCATTCGTGACGCTGATGCATCACGGCCGCGATACACTTGCTTACGAGATTCCGCCGGCTGAACTTGAAGCTTACGTCGCCGAGCGGGTCCGTCACGTCCAGGCGGGCGACGCCTCGCCGCTCGATCTGCGCCGCACCAAGGGCGACGTCGTTCGGATGCAGTGCACCCCCCTGCCCGACGGCGGGCGAATGCTGACCTATACGCCAGTCACCGACATCGTGCGCTATTCCGACGAGCTGAAGTTGCTGCGCGACGCGCTCGAGAATGTCGAGGACGGCGTGCTGCTGCTCGATCGCGATCTCAACGCCAGCTTCATGAACCGACGGATGCGAAGGTTCTGGGAAGTGAGCGAACAGGAGGCGGAGAGCCGACCGACCTATGCATCACTGGTGAGCCGGGTCCATCGCGCCAGCGCGCCGGATCTTCCGGCAAATGAGCTGTCGAAATTTCCAGCCAGGCGGGTCGCAGAGGTCAGGGATGGCGACCATGTGCGCGATCTGCAAACACCGGACGGACGACGCATCAGGGCTCATTGCACCACGATGTCGAACGGCGGCCGCATGTTGACTTATGTCGACATCACCGACCTCACGCAAAAGGCCGCGATGCTGGAGACGCTCGCGACCACCGATTCTCTTACCGGCCTCTACAACCGCCGCCACTTCCTCGAATCCCTCGATGCGGAATGGAGCCGGTTCCAGCGCTATTATCGCTCCGTCTCGGTGCTGATGCTCGACATCGACCACTTCAAGTCGGTCAACGACCGCTACGGCCATGCCGTGGGCGACGCTGCGATCAGGGCGGTTGCCGCCGCGTGCCTCGACGGCAAGCGCAAATCGGACCTCGTCGGCCGCCTCGGCGGTGAGGAATTCGCGGTGCTGCTGCCCGAGACCAGCCTGTCGCGCGCGAGGACTGTCGCAGATCGCATCCGCAAGCGCGTGATGAGCGCGCAGATCGCAGCCGGCGAGATTCAGTTCGGGGTCACCGTGAGCATTGGCATCGCGGAGGCCGCCGTCAGCATGTCGGGCATCGACGCGCTGATGAGCGCGTCCGATCAGGCGCTCTATCAGGCCAAGGCCGAGGGCCGCAACCGCTGCATCGCCTTTGTGCCGCCGGCACCGTTAACCAAGGCGGCGGAGTGAAGCCGCTTCTATTCGGGCACCGGCACGTCGAACGTGTTGAGCGTGACCGAGACCATGCAATAGACGCCTACCAGATAGGACAGCTCGGCCGCGCCGTGCTCGCCGAACTCCTTCACCGCGGCGCGCCAGGTCAGTTCCGGCAGCACGCCGCCACTGACCAGTGCGGAGGCGACGTCGTAGGCGACGCCCTCCTGTCTGGTGAGATCCGCCGGCCGCTGTCCGGCGACGATGGTCGCGAGCTTGTCATCGGACAGGCCGCGCTGCTCGGCGACCAGCACATGGGCATAGAGCTCGTAGCCGGAGCGGAAATGCGAGCCGGTGACGAGAATCGCGACCTCGCGCACTGGGCCAGGCAGCAGCGGATTCGAGGCGATCGCCTTGACCAGCTCCCACACCGGCTTGCCGAATCGCGGCTCGCGGATCCAGGGATTCCAGGGTCCGAGCAGCGCGCCGTCGTCGCGCATGTTCACAAAGCCCTTGAAGTGGTCCTTGATGCCGGCTTGCATGTCGTCATAGAGCGGCTTCTGTTCGGCGGACAGGTCCTTGGGATCGAGAATGGGAAGGCGCACGGCGAAGATCTCCTCGTTGAGACGACGAGGCTTGCCCGCGTGCGGGCGCAACGCAAGTGAAGTTGCCGTGACATCGCACGGCGAGCGGGCGTTCCGACAAATTCGACTATTCGTCTCGGGGCTTCACACGCTCTGGGGATTTGCGACATCGTCGGCGGCGAGCGCGAGCGGCTCGCCCGTCGCAAGGAATGCCGACAGCGCCGCCTCGAACGGCGCCGGATCGAGCCCGCGCGCCTTCAACCATTCGGGCTCGTAATAGGTTTGCCGGTAGCGTTCGCCGGAATCGCAGATCAGCGTCACCAGCGACCCCACGACGTTGGCCTGACGCATCTCCGAGGCGAGCCGGCACAGCGCGAGGAAATTGGTGCCGGTGGAGCCGCCCACCGGGCGGCGCAGCCGGCGCGACAGCACGTTCATCGCCGCGATCGTGGCCCCGTCCGGAATCTTCATCATGCGGTCGACCACGCCGGGCACGAAGGACGGCTCGCAACGGGGGCGGCCAACACCCTCGATCAGCGACGGACGATCGCAGACATGGGAGCGGTCCTGCGAGCGGAAGCAGTCGAAGAAGGCGGAATGCTCGACATCGGCGACGCACAGCCGTGTCGGATACTGCCGGTAGCGCAAATAGCGCCCGATCGTGGCCGAGGTGCCGCCGGTGCCGGCGCCCATCACGATCCAATCCGGCAGCGGTCGCGGCTCGCCCTGCAATTGCGTAAAGATCGACTCGGCGATGTTGTTGTTGCCGCGCCAGTCGGTCGCACGCTCGGCGAAGGTGAACTGGTCCATGTAATGACCGTTCAGACGAGCGGCGAGCGCGGCGGCCTCCGCATACAGCGCGCGGCCATCGTCGATCAGATGGCAATGGCCGCCATAATGCTCGATCGCGACGATCTTCTCCGCCGACGTCGTGCGCGGCATCACGGCGTAGAAGGGGACGCCGATCATCTCTGCGAAATAGGCCTCCGACACCGCAGTCGATCCCGACGAGGCCTCGACCACAGGTGTGCCTTCACGGATGTGACCGTTGCAGAGTGCGTAGAGAAACAGCGAGCGCGCGAGGCGATGCTTCAGGCTTCCGGTCGGATGGGTGGACTCGTCCTTCAGATAGATGTCGATGCCTGATAGCGCCGGCACGATCAGCCGGATCAGATGCGTATCGGCGGTGCGGCACTGGTCGGCCTCGATCGCGGCGACGGCCTCATCGACCCAGCCGCGGCGATAGGCCGGCCCGGCCGGATGGGAGTGGCGGAAGGGAGGCGGCTCCATCGGCATGACCAGGCGATTCCTCGAAGACTGACGTCCCTCTAGCACGGGGCGCTTCGTGCACGCCGCTCAAAATTCCAGCGGCGCGTTGTCGACCACTTCCTTCATCACGAAGAAGGTGCGGGTCTGCCGTACGCCGGGCAGCGCGATGAGCTGCTCGCCGTGGATGCGGTTGAAATCCTCCATGTCGCCGACGCGGATCTTGAGGAAATAGTCGAAGTCGCCGGCGACGAGGTGGCAGTCGAGCACGAATTTCAGCCTGGCGATCGCCTGCTCGAAAATGGCGAAGCTCTCCGGCGTCGAGCGGTCGAGCACGACGCCGACCATTACCAGCGTGCCCTTGGCCACTTTCTTGGGGGCGATCATGGCGCGGACGGCGGCGATGAAGCCGTCCTCGAACAGGCGCTGGGTGCGGCGATGGCAGGTGGCGGGGCTGATCGCGACGGTTTCGGCCAGCTCAGCATTGCTCAGCCGTCCGTTATTCTGCAGCAATCTCAGGATCTTAAGGTCAGTGCGATCGAGACGGGCGGCCATGAAAGAAGCTTCCATAAAAGAGCGATCATACGGAAGAAATACTAGCTACTGCCGCCATTTCCGCAAGAACGCACGCAATATGGGCGCAATATTCGAGAGCACATTTTTCCGAGGCGATGCTAGGCAACGACGGACATCAACACCAATCGGGATGACCCATGAAGCTCGATAAATTTCCGCGCTACAAGCTGACCTTCGGCCCGACGCCCATCGAGAAGCTGGAACGGCTGTCAAAACATCTCGGCGGCCAGGTCGAGGTCTATGCCAAGCGCGAGGACTGCAATTCGGGCCTTGCCTATGGCGGCAACAAGCTGCGCAAGCTCGAATATATCATTCCCGACGCGATCGCCTCCAACGCCGACACGCTGGTCTCGATCGGCGGCGTGCAGTCGAACCACACCCGCATGATCGCCGCCGTCGCGGCCAAGATCGGCATGAAGTGCCGTCTGGTGCAGGAAGCCTGGGTGCCGCACGAGGACGCCGTCTATGACCGTGTCGGCAACATCATGCTCTCGCGCATCATGGGCGCCGACGTGCGCCTCGTCGACGACGGCTTCGACATCGGTATCCGCAAGAGCTGGGAGCAGGCGATCGAGGAAGTGAAGGCCGCGGGCGGCAAGCCTTACGCGATTCCTGCCGGAGCCTCCGTGCACAAATTCGGCGGTCTCGGCTATGTCGGCTTCGCCGAGGAGGTGCGCAAGCAGGAAGCCGAGCTCGGCTTCAAGTTCGACTACATCGTGGTCTGCACCGTCACTGGCTCGACCCATGCCGGCATGCTGGTGGGCTTCGCTGCCGACGGCCGCGCGCGCAAAGTGATCGGCATCGATGCCTCTTTCACGCCCGAACAGACCAAGGCGCAGGTGCTCGAGATCGCGCAAAACACCGCCAAGCTCGTCGAGCTCGGCAAGGAGCTCGTCGCTGACGACGTCGTGCTGATCGAGGATTACGCCTATCCCGCCTATGGCGTGCCGTCGGAGGAGACCAAGGAGGCCATCCGCCTCAGCGCACGTCTCGAAGGCATGATCACCGACCCCGTCTACGAGGGCAAGTCGATGCAGGGCCTGATCGATCTTGCGAAGAAGGGATATTTCGAGAAGGGCGCGAAGATCCTGTACGCCCATCTCGGCGGCGCCCCGGCGCTGAACGGATATGCCTACGCGTTCCGGAACGGGTGAGTGAAGGCGTAGCTTTCGCGCATCATACACCGCCGTCGTCCCGCGCAAGCGTAAGCGCAGACCCGGGACCCATACGCCGCAGCAGTCGTTTTGCGAAGACTCGTGGTCGCCAGCCTGCCGTACCCACACCGGCCTGTGGTTATGGATCCCGGATCTGCGCGCTTTAGGCGCGCTCGTCCGGGATGACGTGTTGAGAGAATTGAGCGCACCAGCGCCCTACCGCGTCCTGACGATCTGTAGCAGTTCGTCGCCGTAATGCTCGAGCTTCTTGTCGCCGATGCCGGGGACGTTGCGGAGTTCGTCGAGAGTGGTTGGCCAAGCCCGGACGATGCCGTCGATGGTGGCATCATGCAGCACGACATAGGCCGGTACGCCGCGTTCGCGGGCGATGTCCGAGCGCCAGGACCGCAGCCGCGCGCGCAGCTCCGGATCGACATCGCCTTGCGGCGCGCTGGCCGCAGGCGCGAGATCACCGCGGCGCGATTTGCCGCGACTGGCGCGAATACGCGCGCCGGGCGCTTCCTCGCGCAGCCACACCTCGGTCTCCCCGCGCAGCACGCCGCGCGCGGTCTCGGTCAGCTTCAGCGCGCCGAAAGCCTCGCTGTCGCTGTGCAGATGTCCCATCGCCACCAACTGCCGGAGCACGGTGCGCCACTGCTTTTCATTGAGCTCGCGGCCGATGCCGAACACCGACAATTTGTCGTGGCCGAACTGCGTCACCTTCTCGGTCAGGCGTCCGACCAGCACGTCGATCAGATGCATCGCTCCAAACCGCTGTCCGGTGCGGTAGACGCAGGACAACAGCTTCTGCGCCAGCACCTTGCCGTCGCGCATTTTCGGCGGCGTCAGGCAGTTGTCGCAATTGCCGCAGGTCTCGCCCATCACGATCTCGCCGAAATAGGCGAGCAGCCGCCGGCGCCGGCAGTGCGGCGTTTCGGCAAGTCCGACCAGCGCATCGAGCTTGCCGATCGAGACCCGCTTGAATTCGTCGGAGGCGCTGGACTCGTCGATCATGCGCCGCTGCTGCACGATGTCGGAGAGCCCATAGGCCATCCAGGCCGCCGACGGCTTGCCGTCACGGCCGGCGCGGCCCGTCTCCTGGTAATAGGCCTCGATGCTCTTGGGCAGGTCGAGATGGGCGACGAAGCGCACGTCGGGCTTGTCGATGCCCATGCCGAACGCGACCGTCGCGACGATAACGATGCCGTCCTCGTTGAGAAAGCGGTCCTGGTTGCGCGAGCGCACCTGGCTGTCGAGCCCGGCGTGGTAGGGCAGCGCCGCAATGCCGGCGTCGTCAAGCGCGGCGGCGACCTCCTCGACCCGGTTGCGGGACAGGCAATAGACCACGCCGGCATCGCCCGCGTGACGCTCCCGGATGAATTCCTTCAGCTGCGATACGGCGTTGCGCTTGTCGACGATCTCGTAACGGATGTTGGGGCGGTCGAAGCTCGAGACGAATTGCGGCGCGTCCGTCAATTGAAGCCGCTCGACGATCTCCTTGCGCGTCAGATCGTCGGCGGTCGCGGTCAGCGCGATGCGCGGCACGTCGGGAAAGCGCTCGGCGATGATGGAGAGGCCGACATATTCGGGGCGAAAGTCATGGCCCCATTGCGAGACGCAATGCGCCTCGTCGATCGCGAACAGCGCCACCTTGGCCTGCGCCAGCAGCGACAGGCAGCGCGGCGTCACCAGACGCTCCGGCGCGACATAAAGCAGATCGAGATCGCCCGCGAGCAGGCGGCGTTCGATGTCGGAGGCTTCCTGGAACGACAGTGACGAATTCAGCGCGGCGGCATTGACGCCGGCTTCGATCAGGCCGGCGACCTGATCGCGCATCAACGCGATCAGCGGCGACACCACGATGCCGCAGCCTTCGCGCAGCAAGGAAGGAAGTTGATAGCACAGCGACTTGCCGCCGCCGGTCGGCATCAGCACCAGGCAATTGCCACCGCCCGTGACGTGCCTGACGATCTCTCCCTGCGCGCCGCGAAAACCCGGCAGGCCGAAGACGGAATGCAGCACCGACAGCGCATCGCGGCCGTTGGCCGGCGCGGGCGGAGCGGTGGAAGGAACGGACATGGGCAGGACAGGATCGGCCGTGGGATTCGTCACAAGGCCAGTCGCATGCTGGCGTCGGCGTGGCAAGAGTGTTTCGGGTGCAGGATATTATCTTCCCCTCGCCCCTTGTGGGCTCCTTGTCGGAGAGGGTGGCTCGCCGCGTGAGCGGCGAGACGGGTGAGGGATTCTATCCGCGAACGCAGATATGAGTTTGAGGAGACATACCCCTCATCCGGCGCTTCGCGCCACCTTCTCCCACAAGGGGAGAAAGGAAGAAGACACTACGCCCCGATTCGTCGCAAGGCTTCCGCGACAGTCACAATGGGCATGCCACGCCTCTGGGCCGCATCCAGCGCATGTCGCATCAGGCCGGGAGTGCAGCCATAGGGACTCGGCGCGTTCGTTATGTCGTGGCCATAGAAGATGAGCCATCCCCCGCTCGCGACCGCCTCATCGAAATAGCGATCGACCCCCGCTTGATCGATCTCGCAATCGACCAGGGGCGACGCGCGCAGGAACTGGAGGTCGATGACGTCGCTGTTGACGCCGGGGAGAATACCACGCGCCGAACGGAAGGCCCTGGCGAGCTGCGGCTTGCGCCAGACCGAGGCGATCCCATAGGGATAGGCGAAGTTCTCCAGCTTGATCGAGGAATCGATTCCACGAAAATAAGCGCGGTTCCGCTCGATCTCGCGAGCCATCGCTGCTTCATCGAGACTGGCCGAGCTCTGGTGCGAGAAGGTGTGGCAGGCGATCTCGTGACCGGCGCGGTGAAGTCGCACGATGGCGTCGTTCGACAGCCCGTGCCAGTGGTCCGACGGACGATCGATCAGGCTGCCGGCGAGATAGAACGTCCCGCGGCCGCCATGCTTTTCCAGAAGCTCGGCGCCCTCGCCTGCCGCGCTGTCGGGGGCATCGTCGAAGGTGAAGCTCACCATCGGCGCATGGGCAGGCAGCCGGTGCGGCGCGGCGCGGAAATGCCGGGCCAACCGATTGCTCACGCGTCCCTGGAGTGCCGACCACACGACTGCGTTTCCGGTGATTCCGTTGTTGCCGTAATGAAACATTCGCGCGCCGGTCGAGGCAAGCCTAACGCTTGGGTAATCCTAACGCAGAACCAACATCCTTCGGCTGATGCGCAGGGACCGATGCATCGGCTTCCAGGCTGAGATACTGCAGCCAGTTGCGGAAGAGCACCGCCGCCGCGCTGCCGGCGCCGATATCGGCGCGCAAATTCAGCCCGGGCAACTCGTTGGCGAGCGCCGGATGGCGCTGGTGCACCGCTTTCTTCTCGAAACGGGCCAGTTTCTCTTCCGTCGCTGC
Organism: Bradyrhizobium tunisiense; assembly: GCF_042263385.1. NCBI lineage: Bacteria > Pseudomonadati > Pseudomonadota > Alphaproteobacteria > Hyphomicrobiales > Nitrobacteraceae > Bradyrhizobium > Bradyrhizobium tunisiense. The sequence goes on along the minus strand of NZ_JBHLEV010000003.1, from coordinate 95,320 downwards.
GTCAAAATAGCTCACGGGCAGGCGCGGATAATTCTCGCGTTCACGCGCGAGATAGCGGCCGATGTCGCGCAGATATTCGCGCTGGAGCGACAGCGCGTCGTATTCCGGATGCCCCTGGAAAAACACGAAGCGGCTGGCATATTGGCGAACGAATACGTCGACACCTGCAAGGGCCGAGCGTGTCAGCACCTGATAGCCGGCCTGCACCAGGTCGCTCTCCGCAATCTCGTTCAACCGCGAATGCGAGACCTTCAGTGGGGCCGGTGTGGCGCGCGTCAGGGAATCGTTCGTCACGGCGTCGCAATCGAAGATGCCGTGGCATTTGGCCCGCAGCCGTCGCCGTTCGATGCCGTCGAGGTGCAGCACTGCCGCATGCGCGGCAAGGCACGACCAGATCGTCGAGCGCGTGCTGGCCTTGGCCCAGTCGATGAGGTCGGTAAGATCGCGCCAGTACGGCTCCTGATCGAGCTCGGGCGCGACAGGCTCGGCGCCGGTCACGATCAGCCCGTCGAATTTCTGACGCTTGAGATCGGAAAGATCCGAATATTCGCTCTCGACATGCCACCTCGCTTCCGGCGAGCGCTTCACACTGGGAAGCGAGAAGCAGTGGAAGCGGATGCGGCACGGACCTGCTGCGGCCTGGAGCAGCTTCATGAACTGCCGCTCGGTCGCCTTCAGCGCCGGATCCGGCATGTTGTTGACGAGCCCGATCGTGAGTTCGGGACCATGTTCTCGCGCGAAATCGCGCTCGGTCGGCACCAGCGCCGGGCTCGAGATGACTTGATCCCTGTCGATCAAGATCGTCATGGGCGCTGCCGCCTACTCCGCGGCCTCGAGGCGCGCTGACCGACAGGCCTTGTCCAGCGCCTGATCAATATCCTCGATGATATCGGAGACATGCTCGATGCCGATCGAGAGCCGGATGGTCTCCGGCAGCACGCCGGCAGCGCGCTGCTGCTCCGCCGACATCTGCCGGTGGGTGGTCGAGGCCGGATGACAGGCCAGCGACTTGGCATCGCCGATATTGACGAGGCGCGTGATCAGCTTCAGCGCATCATAGAAGGACTTGCCGGCCTCCATCCCGCCCTTGATGCCGAAGGTGAACAGCGAGGAGGCGTTGCCGTCGAGATATTTCTGCACCAGCGGATAATAGGGACTGTCGGGAAAGCCGGTGTAATTGACCCAGGCGACCCGCGAATCCTTGCGCAGGAATTCGGCGACCTTGCGGGCGTTCTCGACATGGCGCTCCATGCGCAGCGCCACGGTCTCGATGCCCTGAAGCAGCAGGAAGGCGTTGAACGGCGACAGCACCGAGCCCATGGTGCGCTGATAGACGCTGCGCGCGCGCTCGATATAGGCGGTGCGGCCGAAACGCTCGGCATAGACGAGGCCGTGATAGGAAGCGTCGGGCTTGTTGTAGGCGGGGAAGCGGTCTGCGTATTTCGCCCACGGGAAGTTTCCGGAGTCGACGATGGCGCCGCCGAGCGTGGTGCCGTGACCGCCCAGGAATTTGGTCAACGAGTGCACGGCGATGTCGGCGCCGTAGTCGAACGGCTTGAGCAGGATCGGAGTTGCCACCGTGTTGTCGACGATCAGCGGCACGCCATGCGCATGCGCGACCTTGGCCAGCGCCTCGATGTCGCAGACATTGCCGGCGGGATTGCCGATGGTCTCTGCGAACACGGCGCGGGTGTTCTCGTCGATCAGCTTCTCGATCGCCTCGGGCTTGTCGCTATGGGCGAAGCGGCCGGTGATGCCCTGGCGCGGCAGGATGTGGGAGAGCAGCGTGTGCGTGGTGCCGTAGAGCTGCGGCACGGACACGATGTTGCCGCCGTGGTCGGCGACGTTGACGAAGGCAAAATGCAGCGCCGCCTGGCCGGTCGCGACCGCGAGCGCGCCGACGCCGCCTTCGAGCTGGGCGATACGCTTCTCCAGCACCGCGCTGGTCGGATTGGCGATACGGCTGTAGCGGAAACCTTCAGCCTCGAGATTGAAGAGCGCCGCGCCGTGATCGGCGCTGTCGAAGGCGTAGGCCGCGGTCTGGTAAATCGGCACCGCGACCGCGTGCGTGGTCGCCTCGGGCTCGTAGCCGGCGTGAATAGCGATCGTCTCGTTGCGCATCGTGCCACCTCCGCGTGGAGCGGGCCGCACTTATTGGCCTGTATGAGGCATGTGCGTTGTCCGCCGTCCTCGTGTTAGAGGCGGGTGGTAAAGCGGACAATAATTCGCTTAGAGATCGAGGAAGTAACCCTAACGCTCGCTGGAAAATTGGCCGGCATTCGGGTTAATGCGCATTAACAAATGCTGCGTCTTGCCGCAGCTCGCCGTGCCGTCTGCCTTCTCCCGACTTGGAGAAGGCAGATCGACGCCGCAATAGGGAAGGCACACCTAAGCCATCTGCTCCCACAGCCTGTGGGCGAGCACGCCGGCGCGCTTCTCGATCGCGGCCGCCGCATCGAGCGCGAGATCCTCGCGATAGCGCCCGGCGATGAGCTGCACGCCAATGGGCTTGCCGTCGTGGAGCGCCACCGGCACCACGGCGCCGGGCAGGCCCAGCACGTTGATTGCGGAGATGAAGCGGATCTCGCCCCAGAAGATCTCGCGCACGCGCTCGGGGCTGACGGTGTCATCGCGCGGGCCCGGCGTCGGCTTCACCGTGGTCGGCGCAAGCACGATCGGATAGTCCTCGAAGAACAACTGCCAGGCGCGGATATGCCCGTTACGCGCGGCGGTCGCCTGCATCCAGGCCTTGAGATCGAGCACGTTGGCCTTGGCCTTCATGCCGCCCCAGGCCTTGTGGAAGTCTTCCGAAGTCACCTTCAGCATGGAGGCTTCCTGCATCACCACGGTCTCGTTGGTGATGATGTCGCACCAGGTCTGCCAGACACCGTTAATGTCGGGCACCTCGACCTCGCTGACGCGGTAGCCGGACCGTTCGAGATGGTCGGCGGCCTGGCGCAGCGCCGCGGAGACCGACGGATCGACGTCCATGTCGTCGGGAATCTTGGCCAGGGCCACCTTGATCGGCCCCTTCGGTCTCGCGCCGACCAGCGGCGCTGGCACCCACCAGGGATCGCGCGGATCGCGCTGGCTCATCACCTCCAGCGCAAGACGGACGTCGCCGACGTGGCGGGCGAGCGGCCCCTGTGCAGACATCAGATGCGCCAGCATCGGCCGCTCGGAGGTTGCGCTCTCGTTGAACGCGGGAATGCGCCCTTGCGTCGGCTTGATGGTGGCAACACCGTTGCAATGCGCCGGCCAGCGCAGCGAGCCGCCGATGTCGTTGCCATGGGCGATGGTGCCGATGCCGGCGGCGACCGCCGAACCCGCGCCGCCCGAGGAGCCGCCGCAGGTGATGTTTGGATCCCACGGATTGAGCGTCAGCCCGTGCAGGGGATTGTCGGTGAAGCCGCGGAAGGAGAATTCCGGCGTGTTGGTGAGCCCGATGACGATCGCGCCGGCCTTCTTCAGGTTGCGGACAACAGGCGCGTCCGACGGCGCGACGAGGTCCTTGTTGGCGGGAACGCCGTTGAAGTTCGGTCGGCCCTCGTAATCGACGTTTTCCTTGATCGTTATGGGCACCCCATGCAGAAGGCCGAGCGCACCGCCCTTGGCGCGCTGCTTGTCGGCTGCATGGGCCGCTTTCAGCGCTTCCTCGCCGAGATCGACGACGACCGCATTCAGCTTCGGATTGACGGTGCGCATCCGTTCGAGATGCGCCTCGACCGTCTCGACTGCGGAGATGGCGCCGGACCGGATCGCGGCCGCGGTCTCCACTGCCGACCATTGCCAGGCCGATCCCTTGGGACGGCGTGGTGCGGTGGACTTCCCTCGTGCCGCCTTGCCGGTCGGCTTCGCGACCGCGCTCTTGCGGCCGGAGCTCGCCTTGCCCGGAGTCTTCGCCGCTTTCTTCAAGACACTTTTCTTTTTGGTCGCCGTCTTCTTCGCCACGCCAGCATCTCCTTGAATTGCGCGGCGGAGGTTACGGACCGCATTCGGTCCTGTACAGGTGCGTTTCTGCATGGCGAGTTGGCGTCAGGATCGATGCGACCACTCGTCAGCGAGCCTCACGCCTTCGCTCTACTCCGCAGGACACGCTGCGACGGCGACCGGCGCGCGGTCGAGCCGGAGGCTCCACAGTGCGAGCACGAGGCCGATCGTCGTAATGCCGGCCGCGACCAGCGGCAGCGCGGAGAGGCCGAGTCCGCGATCGATGGCGACGCCGCCGGCCCAGGCGCCGAGCGCGTTGCCGAGATTGAACGCGGCGATGTTGAGGCTGGAGGCGAGCGTGCGCCCGTTGGCGCCGGCCGCCTCCAGCACGCGAAGCTGGAGCGGGGCGACGGTTGCAAAGGCGGCGACGCCGAGCAGCAGGATCAGCACGATCGCCGCAAACTTGACCGACAGCACCGCTGCAAGCCCGAGAAGCGCGATGGCGAGCGCGGCGAGCGTCCCGATCAGTGCACCGGCGAGGCCGCGGTCCGCAAGCTTACCGCCGGCGACGTTGCCGATTGCGAGTCCGACGCCGAACACCAGCAGAATCGGCGAGACCGCTCCTTCCGAGAATCCGGTGAAGCGCGTCAGGATGGGCTGAATGTAGGTGAAGACGACGAACAGGCCGGCGAAGCCGAACACGGTCATGGCAAGGCCAAGCAGCACCTGCGGACGGCTGAGCACGGCGACTTCCTCGGCAAGAGAGACCGGCTTGTCACCGTTGCCGACATGGCCGGGAACGAGCGCGGCGACCACCGCAAAGGCGATCACGCCGATGACCGTCACGGCCCAGAACGCCGCGCGCCAGCCGAGCAGCAGGCCGAACCAGGCGCCGAAGGGCACGCCCAGCAGCGTCGCGACCGTGAGGCCGATGAACATGGTGGATATCGCCGAGGCCCGCTTGTCCTCGGGGACGAGGCTGGTCGCGACCACCGACCCGACGCCGAAGAAGGTCCCGTGGGCAAGCGAGGTCAGCACCCGCGCGGCCATCAGCAATTCGTAGTTCGGCGCCAGCGCGCAGGCGGCATTGCCCAATGTGAAGATCGCCATCAGCGCGAGCAGCACGGTTTTCCGCGGCATCCGCCGTGTGGCGAGCGTCAGGACGGGCGCACCGACGAATACGCCGAGAGCATAGCCGGAGATGAGCAGCCCGGCGACCGGCACGGAAACGTGCATGTCGGCGGCGACCTGGAGCAGGAGGCCCATGATGATGAATTCCGTGGTGCCGATGCCAAAGGCACCGGCGGTGAGCGCGAGAACGGCGGGAGGCATGCGTGGCTCCGATGGTTGAGACGAGCCACGCAGATAGCCGAGCCAAGGCAAAACCATTAGAACGTCTGCAATCCAATCATTTGTGACGTGAATTCAACATGGCCCGCTTCGACACCAACCGCTCCGCCGAAATGGAGGTCTTCGTCCGCGTCGTCGATCTCGGCGGTTTCACCTCGGCCGCGCGAAAACTCCGCCTGACGCCATCGGGCGTGAGCAAGCTGATCTCGCGGCTGGAAGCCCGGCTCGGGTCACGGCTCGTCAACCGCACCACGCGCAAGCTGACACTGACGGAGGAAGGCCAGGCGTTCTATCAGCGCGCCGCGCGCATCCTCGCCGAGATGGACGAGGCCGAGCGCGAAGCGGCTTCGGGCGCGGCGCCGCGCGGCCGCCTCACCGTCAACAGCAACATCCCCTTCGGCATGCTGCATGTGATGCCGCTGATCCCGCGCTTCCTGGAGCAGCATCCCGACGTCACGCTCGATCTCGTGCTGACCGACACGTTGATCGACCTGATGCAGGAGCGCGCCGACGTCGCCATCCGCGTCGGCCCGCTACGCGCCTCGCGCCTCGTTGCGCGAAAGCTCGGCACCAGCCGCATGGTCGTGGTCGGCACGCCAAGCTATCTCAGCCGCTGCGGCACACCGAAGATTCCGGCCGATCTCGCCGATCACCGCGGCATCGGCTGGACCTTTCCGCGCGCGATCCGCGGCTGGCCATTCAAGCGCGGCGACCACGCCGAGGAGGCCGTGCCGCCGCCCGTTGCGCGCGCCAGCGACGGCGAAGCCGCCCGCCGCCTTTGCCTCGGCGGCGTCGGTCTCGCCCGCCTCGCCCTCTTTCACATCGGCCCCGACATCGAATCCGGCCGCCTCGTTCCGGTGCTGCAGAACTACAATCCAGGCGATCGCGAAGACATCCACGCCGTCTACGTCGGCCACACCGCCCCGCTTCCGGCCCGCGTGCGCGCGTTCATCGATTTTCTCGCCGCGCACGTGCGGGTGAGCGATCCCGCGCTGAAGCGCACGGCGGATGGGTCATGGAAATTGGTCGGATGAGGCTGGGTGGGGAAGAGAGTGGCAGTCCCCCTGGAAGACGGAGCATTTCGACTCTGTCGGACAAAACCCGCTATTTGAGCGACGGCCGGAGTTGAATTTCCGTCTCTGATAAGAGCCCGCTCCGCCAAGTCGCTTGCCGAGGTCTCCTTGCCATCACTGGTCTGTTTGTCCGGCGCGAGCCCAAATAGTGCTCTTGAACTAACCACTTAGTACCCAGGAACCAATTTTCCGACCCCGCGTTGTTTCAGCAAATCCAGGCATATCGATCATCCACCGAAAGCGGGGGGACAGTAATGGACCAGGCTGCGAGCGATGTTGCGCGCGAAAGTGACCCGCGGGAGCAGATCGCGTCGGCTCTTGGCAGCGGCGTGATCTTTGTCGATTCCGATGGACACATCGTCTGGATCGATCAAGGCATGCGTCGCCGTCTGAACGGCGGCATGGAGGATCTTGTGCTGCCTGTTCAAAAGGCGGGCACGTCGGCAATCGATTGTTTCGTTTCCGCCATGCCGTTGAAGCTGGACGGCAAGGAAGCAATGGTGTGCGTGATCCAGGAAAACAGGGCCCCGGACCGAGATCTGATTTCGGCCATTGAATCGGTGCTGGTCGATACATCGTCCTTTGCTCGCAGCGTCATGGACAGGCTGAAGGGCCTGCGTCAAGCAACGAAGCCGGAGGCCACCGATCCGGCTGAAGCATCTCTGGACGTTGATTTGCTCACTCACCGCGAGCGAGAGGTTCTAGGACTTATATGTGAGGGCCACAGCGACTTGGAGATGAGCAAAAAGCTCAACCTCTCGGAGAACACCGTGCGCAATCACATCGCCTCGCTCTATCGAAAAATCGGCGTTAACCGCCGCAGCGCAGCGATCATCTGGGCACGCGAGCGAGCCATTACGAGCCAGGCGAATCTAAGCCTCAAGCAGCGGACGCGGCGCTCCGCCGATTCTCTCGAGAGATGATTTCCTACTAAGCGATTAGTATTTCTCGCCCTCTTGCGCGGGAACTGCTCGCGTTGTTTCCTGCGCTCAACTCATGGCTCATTCGGCTGAGGCTTCCGTAGCATCGGGCGCTGCTGCGCTCCGGCACCGGCGGGGGTCGTCCAACGATCACAAGGCACCGCTGTGGCCGAATTCGTGCTCCGTCTCTACATCGCCGGAAATTCGGCCAGCTCTCGCCGGGCAGAGCAAAACCTTCACCGCATGCTGGCTATCATCAAGGACGAAGGCTGGGACGTCGAGATCATCGACGTGCTGACCAAGCCAGAACTCGCCGAGAAGGCGGGCGTCATCGCCACGCCGACGCTGTCCTACGAACATTCCGTTCGTCCACGGCGCATCGTCGGCGACCTCAGCGATACGAGGCGGGTTCTTGAATTTCTGGGAATCGAGATAAGGGGAGACCTGCATGACCGCACAGGATAGCGATGTTCCGGATGTGTTGGAGCGGGTCAAAACCGGCGTGGAGGCCTTCGACGACCTCGTCATGGGCGGGCTTCCGCGGGCCCGGACAACCGTTGTCGGCGGCACGCCCGGAAGCGGAAAGACGGTTTTCGCTACGCAGTTTCTAGCTCACGGCATCACGACCTTCGGCGAAAATGGCGTGCTGGTGACCTTCGAGGAGCCACCGGCCGATATCGAAGCCAATATGCGCGGTTTCGGGTGGGAGCTTGCGCAGTGGCGCAAGGAAGGCCGTTTGGCCTTCGTAGACGCAAGCCCACCGGCCAACGACGAACTCGTCATCGGGGACTTCGACCTCACCGGCCTGCTGTCGCGCATCCAGCACGCGGTTCGCGGGGTCCGTGGCAAACGCGTTGTCCTGGACTCGCTGACGCAACTATTCGACCACTTCATCGGCGACCCCAAGATCCTGCGCCGCGAGCTGTTTCACATCAGTAGCGCGCTGAAAAAGTCGGGCCTTACCGTGCTGATGACGGCGGAACGCAACAGCGAGTACGGAGAGATCACGCGCCATCGGCTGGAGGAGTTCGTTGCGGACAACGTCGTGATCTTGCGCAACGTGCTTTATCGGGAGAAGCGGCGGCGAACGATCGAAGTCCTCAAAATGCGCGGTAGCCATCACGCCGAAGGCGAGGCACCGTTCACGCTGCTGGCAAATCGGGGCGTGGTTGCCGTTCCCCTGTCGTCGCTTCGGCTCGAACAGGAATCGAGCACGGTGCGTGTGACCAGCGGAAATTCCGCCATTGATGAAATGTGCGGTGGCGGATTCTTTCGCGACAGCGTCACGCTCGTGAGCGGCGCCACCGGCACGGGCAAGACCCTCCTGGTCACCAACTTTCTCGCGGGCGGGGTGGCGGCGGGCGAAAAGGCGATTCTCTTCGGCTACGAGGAAAGCAAGGGCCAATTGTTCCGCAACGCGAGCGGCTGGGGCACGGATTTCGCGCGGATGGAAGCCGAGGGCAATCTCAAGATCATCTGTCTCTATCCGGAAGCCCAGGGCTTGCCGGATCACCTGCTCACGATTCAAAGCCTGGTCGACGAATTTAAACCCAACCGGATCGCCGTGGATAGCCTTTCCGCGCTGGAGCGCATCGCGCCGAATAATGGCTTCCGCGAATTCCTGATCAGCCTGACCTCGTTCATCAAGAAGCGCGAAATAGCCGGGCTCTGTACCGCAACCAGCAAATCTCTCATTGGCGGTGAGAGCGTCAGCGAGCAGCATATCTCCACCTTGACCGACTCGATTATCCTGCTGCGATACATCCAGGAGCAGGAAACCATGCACCGGGGTCTCATGGTGCTCAAGATGCGTGGCAGCGAGCACGCCAAGGAGATCCGGCGGTTTGCCATCGATGGTTCCGGCATGCACCTCGGCGAGGCGTTCAAGGCTGCGCCGAATGTATTCAGGGATTGAAACGCGTTCGCGAACGGTCCCGGCTGACATAAACGACATCGAGGCATGCACGATGAAGTTGACCGGTGCGGCCAGCAGTTCTGGCATCGATCAGACCGAGATGAGGTTTCTCATCGAGAAGAATGCCGATGGCATTATCGTGGTCGACGAGAGCGGCATGGTCTTGTTCGCCAATCCGGCCGCCGAAGGGATCTTTGGCCGATCGTCGGGGTCTCTGATCGGCTCGCCAATCGGAATACCCTTCGTCACCGGTGATACGACGGAAATCACCATTCACAAGCCGGGAGACGGACAGATCGACGCCGAGATCCGCGTCGTGGAGACCAGCTGGGATCAGCGGCCCGCCCGTCTCGTCAGTCTTCGCGATATTTCGGCGCGCAGGGCCCTGGAGGAGCGACTGCGGCATTCGGCGAAGATGGAGGCGATCGGCCGGCTGACGGCAGGCATCGCGCATGATTTCAACAACCTTCTCACCGTGGTTCTGGGCAATCTCGAGAGCGTGCAGCGGCGCTTCGCCGATCTCGATCCTGTCGTGGTGCGTGCTCTCGGAAATGCGACGCGGGGCGCTCAACAGGCCGCGGTTCTCACCGAGCGGTTGCTGGCATTCGCGCGACGCAAGCCGCTGGAGCCCCGGCTCCTGGACCTCGACGCCGTCATCAGCAGAATGACGGATCTGCTCCAGCGCACGCTCGGAGAAAGGATCATCGTTCGCGCCAGGATCGGAGCAGGTCTCTGGCCGGTGGAAGCTGACCCGACCGAACTGGAGGCGGCGATCCTGAACCTTGCGGTCAACGCGCGAGACGCCATGCCCTCGGGCGGCGAGCTCATCATCGAGACGGCGAATATCGAGCTCGGCGTCGATCCCGAGGCAGCGGAGAGCGAGACCAAGGCAGGGCCTCACGTGCTGATCTCGATCGCCGATTCCGGCAGCGGCATGCCACCCGAGGTGCTCCGACACGTCTTCGAACCGTTCTTCACGACCAAGACCGATGGACGTGGGACCGGCCTGGGGCTGAGCCAGGTCTACGGCTTCGCCCGGCAGAGCGGCGGTTACGTGGAAGTCTTCAGCCAGCCGGATGTCGGAACGACGGTAGGGATCTATCTGCCGAAGGCGGCCAGACGTCCCGACGCGGCCGAACCCCGGACCGTTCAGCCGCAAGAAGCGGCGCCCGTTCCGGCAGCGAGAGCCGTCGAGACGATCCTCGTCGTAGAAGACGACAAGGGTGTTCGCCAGTACGCGGTTGGCAGCTTGCGAGAGCTCGGCTATGCCGTATTCGAAGCCGCTGACGCCAGAGCCGCGCTCGAGGTCCTTCAACGCCAGCCGAACGTCGATTTGCTCTTTACCGATCTTGGCCTGCCGGGCGGCATCGATGGAAAAGGTTTGGCGGAGCAAGCGCGACTGACGCGTCCGTCGCTTCGGGTATTGATCACGTCCGCTTACGCCGATAACTCCCTGATTCACGAAGGCCGGCTTGCTCCGGACATCGACCTTCTCATCAAGCCCTTTTCCTTTGTCGCGCTCGCGACACGCGTGCGCAAGGCGCTGGATTCGGGGCCAATCGGCGCCCCGGTCGGGGCCCGGATTCTCTTGGTCGAGGACGAGTTCCTGCTGCAGATCTTTCTGGTCGAAGGGCTCGCCGAGCACGGTTTGCAGACAGAAACCGCCGCCAGTTTCAGGGAAGCTCTTGCCAAGTTTCAGGGCAGCGGCACGCAATTTGCGGCAGCTATCGTCGATCTCGGCTTGCCTGACCGTCCCGGGCACGAATTGATCCGGGAGATCAGAGCTTCACGTCCCGACCTGCCGGTCATTTTGACCACCGGCTATGCCAAGGACGACATCCGCGCGCGCTTCGCGGACGACGCCCGTCTGGAGATCCTGACCAAGCCGTTCAATGCGAGCGACATCGTGAACGCGCTTCAGAGATTCGGGATCCGCTTGGAGCAAGCCCCTCGTCCCGAAGCCTGATGACGGTTGTATTCCAATCATCATGACCTGGGTGCGCGATGAATATGAAGGCGGACGGTAGCCATCCTCAACCAGACCGGCCGGGACGGCCACCGTCGCCAACCCAGTCATTCGATCAGGGCGTCGCGGGTTATCACCCACAGTTTCTTTGTAAACGGACCTTTGGAAGTCCAGGTGACGTGCATCCCGGAAGTCAGTCCGATCAGGTCACCAGCCTTGAACGAGTGCTTCTTTCCGCTCTCGGTCTCCACGACGTCCACCTCGCCCTCGAGCAGCAGAATCGTCTCGTCGCCCAGCGTACCGGTGTAGGGGGTGACCAGCGTTCCTTTCTCGTCCACCGATGAGCCGGCGATTCCCTTGCCGGACCGCCAGACGCCGCTCATCATCGTGCCCGTAGAGCCGGACGAGCGAATGAAATACAGTTCGCCGGCGACCAGCTCCCCTTCCTTCGGCTCGGTGAAATGATAGTCCTGCCATTCCTCCGGATTGTCGCTAACGTGGCTGATCTTCAGTTCCTTTGACGCATTGGCCGTCGGCTGCGTCCCGTTCCAGATGCACCAATATTTCTTGAACGAAGGCGCCTCGATCTCCCAATGGACCTCTAGGCCCTTTGGTGAACTGATGATCGAACCCGGCCCCACCCGATACCGCTGGCCGGTCTCCGGCACCGTGAGGGTGGCTGTGCCGTCGATGACGCACGCTGTTTCATCGCCGAGCGGGGACGAATAGACGATCTTGTGCGATCCAGCGCGGGAGGCCCCGGGCGACGTAGGGCCAGTCCTCCAGAATCCGGCGGACAACGAACCGGACACGCCTTCCGGACGAACAACGGTGATTTCGCCATGAACCTGCTTGCCAAGGCGGGGCTCCACCCATTCGAAGGGCGCCCATTGATCTGCCGGCGGATTCTGAACGCCGCCGTGCACCACATGGCGCGGTGCGATTACTTTGGCCAAATTCGACTTCGTCGACATCTTTGCCTCCTCCTTCTGGTGTGTCCCTACGATTGCAAGTTGTGTTGCGGCGACCTTCGCCGAGGCATCCGCCACGGCTTGATCTTCTTTTGCCGTCGGACTGGCAGGTCGGCCGGAAACGCATCTAACAACACACTCCCAGCTCGGCCGTAGGTCCTGCTTCGATATTTGCGATGGAGCCAGAATTGCGCTCACTGCGCCGAAACGGCCGCCGCATTGACCCCGGAGGTTGGATGGGAAACGATGCCGAGGATTGGTAGCGCGCCCAGTTGACCTTTGAATGGGGCCGAATTCGAATCCCATGAGCGCCAAGGAGCACTGCTGGAGACCTATGACGAACAGGTCTGACACGAGAGACACTCAATGCAGCCCCTGATCAGCATCGACCGCGCCGCTGGGCGCCCCTTGCAAATCCAGATCTATGAATCGATCCGATCCCAGATCTTGAGCGGGATTCTCAAAGCCGGGAAGCAGCTGCCATCCTCGCGAAGTCTCTCGGAGCAACTGGGCATCGCCCGCAACACGGTCGTGCTGGCTTACGAGCGACTTGCTGCCGAGGACTATATCAACTCAAAGACCAAGGCCGGCATCTTCGTCAACGACAGGCTTCCAGATGCCGCCGTCCTGATCCAATCCGGTTACTCGACCGTGACATCGAAGGCACAACGCATTCGTCTTGGAAAGAATCCGGGATTTTCAGGACGCGCACCTGTGCTTTGGACGGAACAGCGCGCGCGACCGCGGTTCGACTTTTTTGTCGGCCGCCCGCACGCCGACAGCTTTCCGACGAGCTTTTGGCGCAACGCCACCGCGCGCCATCTGGCCTTTGCGCACGGTATTCAAACCCAATATGGCGATCCATGCGGGCTGGGTGCGCTACGCGCGGCAATCAGCGACCATTTGCGGACAACGCGCGGCATCGAGGCGGATGCCGACCAAGTCCTGATCACCTCAGGCATTCAAGGGGCGCTCAATCTGCTGGCACGCGTCTTCGTCAACGGGACCGGAGACACCGGCGTTGCCATCGAGAACCCCTGCTATCAGGGCGCAGCTTTTTTGTTCAGCAGTTACGGCGCTCATATACACCCCGTTCGGGTGGACGATCATGGGTTGATCGTTTCTCAACTCGAAGAATTTCGCGGCAACCTGATCTATGTCACGCCGTCGCATCAATTTCCAACCGGCTGCACCATGAGCCTCGACCGCAGGCTTCACCTGCTGAGCTGGGCCTATCAAACAGGAAGCTATGTCATCGAGGACGACTACGACAGCGACTTTCGGTACGATGGACCTCCTCTGACCGCGCTTGCCGGGCTGGATCGCCGTGGACACGTCATCTACCTGGGCACGTTTTCCAAATCGATCGGCGCTGGAATCAGGATCGGGTACGCGGTTGTTCCGCGCCATCTGCTCGAGCAGGCACGGATCGTGAAGGCTTTACTCGATAATGGCGCGCCCTGGCTCGAACAGGCGGTACTGGCGGATTTCCTGCAAGAAGGCGCGTTCCTTCGGCATCTTCGTCGTATCCGGCGATCGTACATGGCTGCTCGGGATGCCCTGGTCGATGCGATCGAGCATCACTTCCCGGGGGGCGTCCTTTCAGGCCGCGAATGTGGCATGCACATGATGTGGACATTGCCCCCCGATCTGCCCGCGGCGGATGAAATACAGCGTGTCGCGCTCAGCCGTGGCGTGGGACTCTATCCACTTTCGAAAGCGGCGGCCCACGAGTACGGTAAAGCACAATTACGCGACCGGACACTCGTCCTTGGCTACACGGCATTGTCGGAAGGCGAAATCCGCGAGGCGATCGCGCGTGTTGCTGCGGCAATCAAAGACCATGTGACCTAGCGGATCGGGTGCCGCTGTCGGAGCAACTTCATCCCGCCCCAGCCCTGGACCAATTCTAAACCGCGCCGCTGGTCCAAGCCTTCCTCGGAAATCACCCTTAGCCTCCCCTCAGCATAGATCGTAGCGAGGGAGACTATCCATGGCGGTTTATCAAAGCATGCAGCGCGTGCGGTTCTCGAGTGAGGACGGCTACAAGAAATTCCAGATGGTTTTCTCCAACGTGCGTCATCACCTGAAGAAGCTTCCGGGGTTTCTGCATTTGACATGGTGGGTGCATCCGGATGATCCACACTGGTACAACGAGGTCAGTTTCTGGACCAGCTTTGAAGCTCTGAAAGACTGGCACATGGACACGTACCACAAGCACGCCAAGGAGTGGGCTGTCCGTACCGGCGCGATCATGGAAGACATCATCGTCAACTTCGAATACAAGAACGCCCGCCTCATTCGCGTCTGCCCGGCTTGCGCCCATATCTCCGATACGCCGTTCGATGTCGCCCAGGAGCAAGCCGCCCTCGCCCAACCCTGCCCCAAATGCGGGTTCATTTTTCCGGTGATGGCGGAAACCGGAAACAGTACGGCGGTCTTCAAGGATGTCGCTCCGGTGCCGACATCCATTGCCGCGGAGTAGTCGCTCGATCCGGCGTAGCCGGAGGGCCACGTCGCTCGAGCAATGATCTGCGGCCCCTCGACGAGGCGGCAGGTCTCTGTAACGCACCGAATCACTGCAGCAGAAGGCGTCTTCGATGTTGGGGCGAACGCGGCGAAAGCTTCCGGTGACTGTCCTGTCCGGCTTTCTCGGCGCCGGCAAGACGACCTTGCTGAACGCGCTGCTGCTGAACCGGGTTGGACGGCGGATCGCGGTCATCGTCAATGACATGTCGGCGGTGAATATCGACGCTGCCCTGATCAAATCTGGAACTGCGCAGCTGTCCCGCACCGAGGAAACGCTGGTTGAACTGAGCAATGGCTGCATCTGCTGTACGCTTCGCGGAGATCTCATCGACGAAGTCAGGAAACTTGCGAAACAGGCTCGGTTTGACAATCTCGTCATTGAAGCAACGGGCATCTCCGAACCGCTGCCGATCGCGGCGGCATTTGCCTATCGAGATGAACATGGCTTGAGCCTGGATGATGTCGCCTTTATCGACAATATGGTCACCGTCATCGACACGGCCCAGGTTTCACAGAACTTTTGGTCGCGGGACTTTCTCAACTCCAGGGAGACCGTAGCGTCGGACGACAAGCGCACCATCGTTGAGCTCCTGGCTGATCAGATCGAGTTCGCTGACACGATCATCCTGAACAAGATCTCATCGGCCCGCATCGACCAGCGCCGCTCCGCGTACTCGATTGTGCGCGGGTTGAACTCTGACGCGACGATACTCGAGGCTGATTTCGGGCGTGTGAGCCTTCGAGATCTGGTCGACGTCAACCGGTTTGACGCCGAGCGAGCACGAATGCATCCGCTCTGGAAGAAAGAGCTCGAGGGCTTCAGGGACCATGTTCCCGAAACGGAGGAGTACGGCATTTCGAGTTTCGTCTATCGTGCACGGCGCCCGTTTGATCCAACCCGGCTTTCAGAATTCATCGCCAGTCCCTGGAACGGGGTCTTGCGAGCCAAAGGCTTCTTCTGGCTTGCAAGCCGCCCCCGATGGGTCGGCGAACTCAGTCAATGCGGCGCTCTCGTGCGGACGACCGGAAAACGCTGGTGGTGGTCGGCGATCGGCAAGACCCTTTGGCCGAGTGATCCGCTATGGCGCAGCGAGCTAGAGGCTTCCTGGGACCCCAGATATTGCGATCGCAAGCAGGAGCTCGTTTTCATCGGTACGGATATTGATGCCGACGATCTGCGCAGAAGGCTAGATCTATGCCTGACGGACTCCTGTCCCTCTCAGGTGCATTCAGAACTGGTCGACGAGGAAGACTGCTTTCCGCCCTGGCTTGCGAAAGCCGATCTCCATAGCGGCGCCTAGACGCCGCGCGGGTCGCCGCGGCAAGATGTCGAAAACAGGCCCCATGTAGAGTCGCCGGCGGTCGCTGAACCGACGGTTTGGCCGAAAAGCTTGACACGTCGAGCGCGTCAGCGGCACAATTTCATCCTTCCGGAGTTCGCTAAACGATCGCGTGCGCACTATTGATGCGATCATGTTCCGCGTGGCTGGGCCGTTGAGGATGCGGGCGTCTCTTGCGCGAGGGTACCGAAACCGCGACAATCCCGACTGTTTCGGAACTTGTCAGGGGAATTCCACACAGATGCAGTTTGATGACGTGATCCTCGGTCGCCGGAGCATCCGCGGTTACAAACCCGATCCGGTACCCAAGGCGCTGATTGCGGAAATCATTGGCTTGGCGATGCGCGCTCCGTCGTCGATGAACACTCAGCCCTGGAATTTCTACGTCATCACCGGCGAACCGCTGGATCGAATCCGCGCCGGCAATACCGAGCGGATGGTGGCGGGCATTCCGCAGTCGCGCGAGTTTCGCACGGGTCAGCCCTTTGCAGGCAAGCACCGCGACCGGCAGGTCGGTGTCGCCAAGCAATTGTTCTCCGCGATGGGGATCGAGCGCGACAACAGGGACAAGCGCCAGGACTGGGTCCTGCGCGGCTTCCGTCAATTCGACGCGCCCGTCTGCGTGATCATAACCTATGACCGCGTGCTCGACGGCAGCGACGATACGCCCTTCGACTGCGGCGCCGTGGCGACGGCTCTGGTCAATGCTGCCTGGTCTCGCGGGCTCGGCGCCGTGATCAACAGCCAGGGCATCATGCAATCTCCCGTGGTGCGCGAGCACGCGGGCATCGCCGACGATCAGGTCATCATGAAGAGCATCGCACTGGGCTGGCCGGATGAAACATTTCCGGCGAATGCGGTGGTGTCGGAGCGGAAGTCGGTCGAGGAGGCGACCGTGTTCGTTGGGTTTGAGAAGTAGCGGCGCGCAGGCGAAGGGGCTGGAGATGCAGCAATGATCCGCGCGATGGCTCGATATGCGCTTGTGCTGGCAGCCGCCTTTGCCGCCACCTTGACGCCGGTTGCCTGCCTTGGCGAAGGCAGCAAGCCGTTGCCCGCCAAGGCAACACAGGAGCTGCCGGGCGAGCTGCTTTCGCTGCTCGAACAGAAGAGGATGCCAAAATATTCGCCGATCATCATGCGCCTCTTCAAGGAGGACGCGGAGCTCGAAGTCTGGAAGCAGGACACGGCCGGCCGTTTCCAGATCCTCAAGACCTATCCGATCTGCCGGTGGTCGGGCGATCTCGGGCCGAAGTTGCGCGAGGGCGACCGGCAGGCGCCGGAGGGATTTTATACCATTACACCCGAGTTGATGAATCCCAACTCCAACTTCTATCTGTCGATCAATCTCGGCTTCCCCAACAGCTTCGACAAGGCGAACAGGCGCAACGGCAGCTTCCTCATGATTCACGGCGATTGCTGGTCGAGCGGTTGCTATGCCATGACCGACGAACAGATCAGCGAAATCTATGCGCTGGCGCGCGACTCCCTCAGCGGCCGGCCATCGTTCCAGGTCCAGGCCTATCCGTTCCGCCTGACACCGGAAAACCTGGCGCGACATCGGAATAGTCCCGATCTGGCCTTCTGGAAAATGCTCAAGGTCGGCAACGATCACTTCGAGACGACGCAACGCGAACCCAAGGTAGATGTGTGCGACCGCCGCTATGTCTTCGATGCGCAACCACCTCCGAACTCGCCGCACGCTCTCATGTTCAACGCGACGGAAAAATGCCCGCCCTTCGTCGTCGATCCCGAGATCGCGCGGCGGGCGCTGCAAAAACAACGCGCCGACGAACGCGCATACGCGCAATTGGTTGAAGACAATGTGCCGGCGGCCCCGATCTACAGCGGACTCGACGGCGGCATGAACAAGGCTTTCCAAGCGCGGTTTCCGGGTCGCGTGACGCTTGCGAAAGTGATGCCGTATGCATCCTACATGCCGCAACTGCCTCCGATCCCGTGGATCGACAGTGGCGGCTCGTTGACGAGCAGATGGTTTGGACGTTCGTTCGCCGGGCTGGCCGTGTGTGATGCGGCTCCCGGCGGCGCCCCGTCGGGCCGGTGCTGAACGACGTGCTGGCGGAGAGAGTGGGATTCGAACCCACGGTACGGTTTCCCGCACACACGCTTTCCAAGCGTGCGCCTTAAGCCACTCGGCCATCTCTCCGGAGCGCCCTCTCTTGAAGGGGCGCCGATGATTTTGCAAGAGATCGAAGGAAAATCGGGTGAATTTTCCGCAACCTGTTGTATTTACGAGATAATATCTGTGATCCTACATGCCCTGAACCGCCCGGGGGCCGAACCCATGGCGGGTTTGCCGCGACGATTCACGTGAGGACGCCAACCACGACCGGGGACGCCGTGACCATCCGCAAGACCATCACCGTGCTGAGCCTGCTATCGGCCCTTGTCCCCGCCTTCGCCGTGCCGGCTCTGGCCCAGGTCTGCATCCGGCAGGGCGTCGATGTGAGTTGCAACGACGGGCGCCGCGGGGTGCTGTCCGGCGATGCCATCATCTGGCCGGACGGCACGCGCTCGAGCTCGACGCCGCATCAAAGCGTCATCATCGGCAACAAGAGCTCGGTGCATGTCGGGCCCGGCGTGTTCGTCGGCCAGGGCAAGGGCGTGGTGCCGCTGGACGATCCCAACGCGCCGAACAAGCGGCAGTGTGCGGTTCTGGAGGGCGTGTCGTACTGTTATTGAGACCTTCTTCCTTTTCCCCTTGTGGGAGAAGGTGGCACTCGCAGGCGCGACGGATGAGGGGTTGCGTCCACGAGTTATACCGCGAGAGGTACGCGTGAGGAAACATACCCCTCACCCGTCTCGCCGCGAGCCACCCTCTCCCAAGGGGAGAGGGAAAGCAAAGTTGCTCAGCTTCTAAATCAACCGCACGCCTGATATCGCCGACTTCAGCCAGCGCAAGGCTTGCGGCGGTTGCGCTGCGAGCGGGGCGACCGCGGCCTTCTCGGTCCGGCACTTTTCCAGTTCCGCGACGAAGTCGGCCGACCATTGCTGGATGGTATGGCCGCGCAGCTTCTTCATCATCGCATCCCACCGCATCTTGCGCTCGGGGAGCGGCATTGCGGCCGCGACCGCGATCGCGCGCGCCATGCCGTCGATGTCGTGCGGATTGACGAGCAAGGCGGTCTCGAGCTCGTTGGCCGCGCCCGCGAACTTCGACAGCACCAGCACGCCGGGATCGGCCGGGTTTTGCGCGGCGACATATTCCTTGGCGACGAGATTCATGCCGTCATGCAGCGGCGTCACCACGCCGACTTGCGCCGTCCGATAAAGACCAGCGAGCACGGCCTGGCTGAATCCCTTGTTCAAATAGCGGATCGGGGTCCAGTCCACCTCGCCGTGACGGCCGTTGACGTCGGTGACGAGGCGCGCGACCTCGTTCTGAAGATTGCCATAGGCCTCGATCGCGCCGCGCGAGGGGTTGGCGATCTGAAGCAGCGAGATGCTGCGCGCGAACTGCGGCTGCTCCGTCCACAGCCGGTCGAATGCGCTGATGCGGTTGACGAGGCCTTTCGAATAATCGAGGCGGTCGACGCCGATCGCAAGCCGCTCGCCGTTGAGGCTGCGCCTCAGCCGCGACACGTCGGGGTGCGATGCCGATTTCGCGGCATAGGCTGCGAACTTCTCCGCATCGATGCCGATCGGAAAGACCTCGCAGCGGGTGCGGCCATGCTGCGAGATCGCAACGCCGTCCTCGACGGCGAGGCCGAGCTCTCCGCCGACATAGGCGAGGAAGTTCTGGCAATCCTCGTTGGTCTGGAAGCCGAGCAGATCGTAGGCCAGCATCGCCGTGATCAACTCGCGATGATTGGGCACGCCTTGCATCACGGCAGTGACGGGCCACGGCGTATGCAGGAAGAAGCCGATCGGATCGTCGACGCCGAGATCACGCAGTTCCGCACCGAGCGCGAGGAAGTGATAATCCTGCACCCAGAACGCGGTCTTTGTTTTTCGGAACCGCATCAAGGCGCGCGCCATGAAGGCGTTGACCTCGCGATAGCTGACATAATCCTCACGCGAGACGCGGATCAGATCGCTGCGCGAATGCAGCGCCGGCCACAGCGCCGAATTGGCAAAGCCCTCGTAATAGCCGCCGTAATGCGCCGCCGGCAGATCCAGCGTCGCAATCGCGCCCGTTCCCAGCGCTTCGATCTCGGCGAACGGTTCCTTCTGATGGCCGTCACGCACCCGCCCCGAAGATCCCACCCAGATCGCGCCGGAATGTTCCACCACCGGCAACAAGGCTGCCGCGAGGCCGCCCGTCATGGGCTCGTTAGGCTTGCCGCGCGCGACACGATTCGAAACGACGACTAAGTTCACAGGTCGTCCCCTCCTGTTTCATTCCACCCCGTTTAACTGCCGTTCATCAATATGGTTCCTGACCATCGTTTCAACGAATTGAAACCAAAATCGGGCGCGCGCGTTGGAACTGGTTTCGCTTGAGGGAACCGGGACTTTCCACTGCAAAGACAGCGATTGCGGCCTTTTGCGCAGCACATTGTGGCACCCAACGGCGCCGCTTCCCGAGCATCATGGTCTGCGACGTGGCGCCGCCTCAGTTTCACCTTGGATCGAGCAGGCGGGCAAGGAACGCCCGCACGTCGCTCGGCGCGTCGAAATGGCCGTTTACGCCCATGGCACGGCGGCCGACGGAGAAGGCAAGCCCGTTCATGTCGGGCATGATCGCAAACACGGTTTCATCGGTGACGTCGTCGCCGATGAAGATCGGACGCCGCCCCTTGAACGGCTCCCGCTTCATCAGTTCACGCACGCCGGTCGCCTTGGTGAATCCGGAATGCTTGATCTCGCAAACGAACTTTCCGGGCAGCACCTCGATGGGCGCATTGGGCAGGTCGGCACGGATCACCGAGACGGATTCGTAGATCGCTTTCTCCGCGTGCGGCGCGAGCCGGTAATGCAGGGCGAGCGAATAGCCCTTGTCCTCGAGCAGAATGCCCGGGCTGAGCTTGGCAATGGCCGCCAGGCGGCGCTTCAGCTCCTTGTCCAGCGGTGGCGCGTGCACGGCGTCGGCTTCATTGTCCACCGACAGCCGCATCTCGGCGCCGTGGCCGGCGACGGCGCGAAACACGTCGGGTGCGAAGATCAGGTCGATGTCGTTGAGCGAGCGGCCGCTGACCAGCGCCAGCGCGCCGGAGGTGCGCTCGGTCAGATGTTTCAGCGTTTCCGACAACCCCGGCGGCACCCACACTTCACGCGGCGTCGGCATCAGGTCGAGCAGGGTCCCGTCGATGTCGAGCAGAATTGCGGTCTCATCGAGATGCGGCACCAGCGCATGCGGCACCGGCACCGCGTCGGGTGCATCGTCATCCAGCATGGTGCGCTTCTGATCCAACGCCATCTCTGCAAGTTCCGATTTCATCAGTCTACTCCATATAGGCGAGCGGCCGCGCGATTTGTTCGAGCGATTTGCGCTCCGCCGAGACGGCGTAGCGCCACGCCACGATCGCGGCCGCGATCATCAGGGCTGAGCCCAGCAGGTAGCCCGCGAATACGCTGGTGCGCGACCCCGTGTCGATCAGCACGCCGAACAGCGCCGGCCCGATCACGCCGCCGATGCCCGTGCCGACCGCATAGAACACCGCGATCGCCAGCGCGCGAACTTCAAGCGGAAACGTCTCGCTGACGGTGAGATAGGCCGCGCTCGCGGCGGGTGAGGCAAAGAAGAAAATCACCATCCAGGCGACGGTCTGCCCCTGCGCGGTGAGCGCGCCGATGGAGAACAGATAGCCCGAGAGCGCCAGCAGCAAGCCCGACATGCCATAGGTGAACATGATCATGGTGCGGCGTCCCAGCGTATCGAACAGGCGGCCGAGCAGCAGCGGCCCGAGGAAATTGCCGGCAGCAAAGGGGAGCAGGTACCAGCCGACGTTTTCGGCGCTGATGCCGTAAAAATCGGTCAGCACCAGCGCGAAGGTGAAGAAGATGGCGTTATAGAAGAACGCCTGCGCACTCATCAGAACGAGGCCGACCAGCGCGCGCTGCCGGTACACCGAGAACAGCGTGTGGACGACCTCGCGGATCGGCGTGTGGTCGCGCATCCTCAGACGGATCTTCGTGAAGCGCCCGTCGCCCGCATCCTGGCGGTGTCCGACCACCGAGCGCTCGATCTCGTCGACGATGGCGTGCGCCTGGTCGGGACGGCCGTGGATCATCAGCCAGCGTGGACTTTCCGGGATCCACATCCGCATCAGGAGCACGACGAGGCCCAGCGCCGCGCCGATCAGATAAGCGAGACGCCAGCCGAGGTCGGGGTTGATCACGGCAGGATCGAGCAGCACGATGGCCGCGACCGCGCCCATCGCAGCGCCGATCCAGAAGCTTCCATTGATGACGAGATCGGTCCAGCCGCGATAGCGCGCCGGCACCAGCTCCTGGATGGTCGAGTTGATCGCCGTGTATTCGCCGCCGATGCCGGCGCCGGTGAGAAAACGAAACAGCGCGTAGCTCGCGACATCCCACGACAGAGCCGTCGCGGCCGTCGCCGAAAGATAGAGCGCCAGCGTGATGAAGAAGAGCTTCTTGCGGCCGATGCGGTCGGTGAGCCAGCCGAAGCCGAGCGCGCCGAGCACGGCACCGGCGAGATAGGCGGAATTGGCAATGCCGAGATCCAGATTGGTGAAATGCAGCGACGAGCTCTGCTTCAGGGCGCCCGAAAGCGCGCCGGCAAGCGTCACCTCGAGCCCGTCAAGAATCCAGGTGATGCCGAGCGCGAGCACGACGCGGGTGTGAAAGCCGCTCCAGGGCAGCGCGTCGAGTCGCGACGGAATGCTGGTCTCGACGATGCGGTCGGTCGCGGCCGCCGAGACCCCAGATGCATAGTTCCGCGCTGGGCTTTGCTGCAATTCCATCGAGCTGTTGCGTTCGATCAATGGAAGCGGCCCCGATTCACAGGACGTGAACGGGGTCGATCCGATCATTGGGGTGCGGCATTCCGCCTGCCACCTGCGACAACGTCCGCGGGGAGGCCGGGTTCCCGCAGGAACGGCCGCCAGCACCGCCCGTTTCCGATGGAGCCGCAAGGAGTTGACGCATGGCTCATGTCAGAAAGACGACACATTCTCGAAACAGCGGCACAGGCAAGTCCGGCCGCCGGAAGACAGGCACGCGGCGTAGCGCGACCACGCGCAAGAGCGCCAAACGCGCAACGCCAAAGCGCTGGTCGCAGCGTGTGACCAAAGAGAGCGACGCACTCGACCTCAAGCAGGGCGTGTTCAAGCTGACCAGCCCGAAGAAGATCGCGACGTCACTGAAGCGATCGGCCGAGCACAGCTCACGACGCAAGACCGGCGCCTATCGGTCGGCACTGTCGATGCTGACCTTCTACATCAACCGCGCCGGCAAGACCTTGCCGAAAACGCAGCGCACGCGGCTGGAAAAGGCGAAGGTCGAGCTGAAGCGGGCGTTTGGGCGGGAGTGAGGATGAGAGGTGAGGCCCTCAGAGCGCGATCTTGACTTCGCTGTCGTCCTGGAGAAGCGGAGCACCTGGCAGCGCGCAGCGCTGTCAGGTGTGCAGCGCGGCTCCGGGACGACAGCGGAGTATGACGCCGCGGCGAACTTACGCCGCCCTGATATTCCCCATGAAGCGGTCGAGCTCGGCGCGCAGGCGGGTGCTTTCGGATGACAGCGTCTTGGCCGAGTGCAGCACCTCCTCCGAGGCCGAGCCGGTCTCGGCGGCGCCGCGGTTGACCTCGCCGATGTCGGTGGCCGCGGTCTGAGTCCCTTGCGCGACCGTCTGGACGCTGCGCGCGATCTCCTGCGTCGCCGCGCCCTGCTGCTCGACCGCGCTCGCGATCGAGGTCGAGATCGACGAGATCTGGCCGATGGTCGCCCCGATCTCCTTGATCGCGGCAACCGATTCCGCCGTGGCGCCCTGCATGCCCGTGATGTGCGAGGAGATCTCGTCGGTCGCCTTCGCGGTCTGGCTCGCCAGCGACTTCACTTCGCTGGCAACCACCGCGAAGCCGCGGCCGGCTTCGCCGGCGCGTGCCGCCTCGATGGTGGCGTTGAGCGCCAGCAGGTTGGTCTGCTCGGCGATCGCGGTGATCAGCTTGACCACCTCGCCGATCTGCTGGGCGGCATGCGACAGCTTGCCGATGCGGCCGTCGGTTTCCCTGGCCTGAACCACGGCGGCCTCCGCAATGCGGCTGGAATCGCGCACCTGGCGGCCGATCTCCTCGACCGAGGCCGAGAGCTCTTCCGTCGCGGTGGCAACCGACTGCATGTTGGACGAAGCCTGCTCGGAGACGCCGGCGACCTGGCTCGACAGGCTCTGCGTGGTCTCGGCGGTGCGGGTCAGCGTGGAGGCCGCCGATTCCAGCTGCACGGCGGAGGCCGAGACGTTGGAGACGATGGCGCCGACCGCGCTCTCGAAATCGTCGGCGAAGCGAATCAGCTCGGCGCGGCGGCTGGCCGCCTGCTCCCGGTTCTGGACTTCGCTGGCGGCAGCATCGCGCTCGGCCTTGGCCACCGCCTGGACCTTGAACTCCTCGACCGCGCCGGCCATCTCGCCGATCTCGTCCTTGCGGCCGAGGCCCGGCAGCACGACGTCGAAATTGCCCGAGGCCAGCTCGCGCATCGCCTTGCACATCGCGATCATCGGACGCGAAATGCCGTTGCCGAGCATCAGGGCGAGCACCGCGCCGATGGCGAGGCCACCGAGCGCCAGCATCACCATCAGCCGCTCTGTATCAACGATCTCCGCATTGGCGCTGGCTTCGATGCGCTGCTGATCGGCCGTCAGATCCGACCGCAGCTCACCCGAGAGCTTGAGGATGCCCGCCGCCGTCTTGGTCATATCGCCGTTCAGCTTGACGATGATCTTCACATTCTCCGACAGCTTGGTGAAGGAGGTGCGGTATTGCTTCAGGAGGGTGCCGATCTCGGTTACGCGATCGGTGATCTTCTGGTCGTTCGCATAGATCGAGACCAGCAGGGTCTCCAGGAATTTGATCCGCGCGATCACACCATCTGCGGTCTTCGGCTCCGGCTTGGCGACGAAGGCACTGACCGAGGTGGAGACCGCCAGATATTGCGAGGTGATGTCCTTGGCCGTGGTCTGGACCGAGGCCAGCCCGGCCAGCGCGGCGGTATCGGCAAGGTCGTCGAACTTGAAGCGGATCTTGTTGCCGACGCTGTTGAGCTCATCGGCCGCGATCTTGTTGTTCTCGCGCGTCAGGGTGATGATTTCGCCGAACACCTTCGTGAAGCGCTGGAATTCGGCTTCGAGCTTGCCGACCTGCTCGCGGCGGACGGCACCGGTCGTAGCGGCCATCGACTTTGCGATCGCGCTCCTCAGATTCTCTTCAGCCGCCTTGGCCGCGGTCTCGTCCTCGGCCGCGCCGGTCAGGGTGTAGGCCCGCGCCAACCCCTGATAGGCGATCAGCTCGCGATCGACCGTCCGGGCGAGGTCGGCTTCCGACACGCTGGTTCGGTAGGAGGCGACGGCGCCCTGGATCCGCTCGAAGCCGAAATAGGCGAAAGCCATACTGACGGCGAGGATGGCTAGCAATGCCCCGAAGCCGAGGATGATTTTTGCACGGAAACGCAACGTTGGCAGCTTCGATTGGCGCGACTTCGACTTGACCGACATTCCCCCACCCCATTCCATTCGCGGAAAACCAGGCGCAGCCCGGAAGCAGCCCGCTTCCAGACTCGCCGGCACGTTACGGCGCAAAGGATAAGCTGTGGTAAATTTGTGGCACCGCAACTGGCGGTTAGGTGATGCGGACGGGTCAGCGCTCCGCTTGTCGTCCCGGACAAGCGCAAGCGCAGATCCGGGATCTCAGCGCGAGCGCCCGCGCTCGTCGCCATAGCCACAGGGAGAAGTTTGGCGAAGACTTGGAGTTATCAGCTCACTCCATAACCAAGCCCTGTGGTTATGGGTCCCGGGTTCGCTTCGCGCCCCGGGACGACAGCGGTGTATGAGGCTGCAGCGAGCGCGGGCGACAGGTACGCCCTATGCCGCCCTGATATTCCCCATGAAGCGGTCGAGCTCGGCGCGCAGGCGGGTGCTTTCGGATGACAGCGTCTTGGCCGAGTGCAGCACCTCCTCCGAGGCCGAGCCGGTCTCGGCGGCGCCGCGGTTGACCTCGCCGATGTCGGTGGCCGCGGTCTGAGTCCCTTGTGCGACCGTCTGGACGCTGCGCGCGATCTCCTGCGTCGCCGCGCCCTGCTGCTCGACCGCGCTCGCGATCGAGGTCGAGATCGACGAGATCTGGCCGATGGTCGCCCCGATCTCCTTGATCGCGGCAACCGATTCCGCCGTGGCGCCCTGCATGCCCGTGATGTGCGAGGAGATCTCGTCGGTCGCCTTCGCGGTCTGGCTCGCCAGCGACTTCACTTCGCTGGCAACCACCGCGAAGCCGCGGCCGGCCTCGCCGGCGCGCGCCGCCTCGATGGTGGCGTTGAGGGCGAGCAGATTGGTCTGCTCGGCGATCGCGGTGATCAGCTTGACCACCTCGCCGATCTGCTGGGCCGCATGCGACAGCTTGCCGATGCGCCCGTCGGTCTCCCTGGCCTGAACCACGGCGGCCTCCGCGATGCGGCTGGAATCGCGCACCTGGCGGCCGATCTCCTCGACCGAGGCCGAGAGCTCTTCGGTCGCGGTGGCAACCGACTGCATGTTGCTCGAAGCCTGCTCGGAGACGCCGGCGACCTGGCTCGACAGGCTCTGGGTGGTCTCGGCGGTGCGGGTCAGCGTCGAGGCCGCCGATTCCAGCTGCACGGCGGAGGCCGAGACGTTGGAGACGATGGCGCCGACCGCGCTCTCGAAATCGTCGGCGAAACGAATCAGCTCGGCGCGGCGGCTGGCCGCCTGCTCCCGGTTCTGGACTTCGCTGGCGGCGGCATCGCGCTCGGCCTTGGCCACGGCCTGGACCTTGAATTCCTCGACCGCGCCGGCCATCTCGCCGATCTCGTCCTTGCGGCCAAGGCCCGGCAGCACGACGTCGAAATTGCCCGAGGCCAGCTCGCGCATCGCCTTGCACATCGCGATCATCGGACGCGAAATGCCGGTGCCGAGCAGGAAGGCGAGGACCGCGCCAAGCAGCGTGCCGCCAATGGCGAGGATCAGAACCAGTTGCTCCGTCTGCCCGATGGTCGCTTCCGACTCCGATTCCAGCCGCTGCTGTTCGGCGACGAGGTCCGCCTTCATGGCGGTAGCTCCTTGCAGGATCGCACCGGCCGAGCCGCTCATCTCGGTGACGAGGTCGTCGACCAGCTTGGCTTTCGCAATCAGCTTCTCCAGCGCTTCGCGATAGGCACCGAGAAGCGCTTTGGCCTCCTTCAGGCCGGCGACGATCTTGTCATCCATGGAATAGACCGCGCCGAGCGAGTTCTCGACGAACTTCAGCCGCGCCATCGCACTTGCTCCGACGCCCTGGTCGGAGTTGAGGATGAAATTGCTCGCGGCCGCACTCGCGGTCTGGAATTGGGCGTTGACCTGCTTGGTGCCGAATTCGATCGCCTGCGCCTCGGAGTCGGAGGCGTTGTTACCGACGTCATCCAGCTTGTATTTGAGGAGGTTGGCGTTGCGCTGAAGCTGATTCTGGACCAGAAGCGCGCTGTCGCGCTTGGCCTGCAAAATCTGGGCGAAGGTCGCCGAGAAGTTGGAAAACTCCTTGGCGAGCTTGTTGAGGCTCTCCAGCCGCGCTGGCTTCTTGGCATTCCTGATCGCCTGATCGATGGCATTCTTCAGGCCGGCCTCGGCGTCCAGCGCCGCCTTGGCGTCATCTTCCTTGCCGGTCACCACGAAGTAACGGGCAGCCGAACGATAGCCGAGCAGTTCGCGATCGATATCGCGGGCACGATCGGCCTCCGAAACGCTGCTGCGGTAGGATCCGACGCCTTCCGAAACGCGTTCGAAGCCGAAATAGGAGAAGGCCATGCTCCCGGCGGAGATCGCCAGCACGACGGCAAAGCCGAGGATGATCTTGGCGCGAAACCTGAGAGTGGGAAATATTGTGCGCTTTGACGGCGACGCGATACGCCCGGACATTCCCACCCCCATTTTCATTCAGCCCCGATCCGAAGGCGCCCTGCCCCCAGATCCGAATGCGCAAAACTAGGGCAGAATGGATAAAGGGCGGTAAATTCGCAGCATCCGCGCTCCTCCGCCAAAGGCCCACCGAACAGGCAACGGCTGGCATCCCACGCAAACTGTGCACTTTAGCAGGGAAAATAGCCGGGGATCGCCCTCGCCGGCCTTGGTCCCTGAACGGGCGCCTCATGTCTCCGGCTGGATCAATGACCTTTCCATGACGCGGGCGACCAAAATCCTAGTTGCAAAGTTCCGGGTCGCTGTCTCTAATTAGAAGCAATCAAAATCAATCCCGGGAGGACTACACCGTGTCTACAGTCAAACTGACAGTGAACGGCAAGGCCGTGGCTGTCGACGTCGAGGACCGCACGCTGTTGGTCCAACTCCTGCGCGATCACCTCAATCTCACGGGGACCCACGTGGGCTGCGACACCAGCCAGTGCGGCGCCTGTGTCGTGCATATGGACGGCAGGGCGGTGAAATCCTGCACCATGCTGGCGGGCCAGGCCGACGGCGCCAGCATCACCACCATCGAGGGCATCGCCAAGGGCGACGAACTGCATCCGATGCAGGCCGCTTTCCGCGACAATCATGGCCTTCAATGCGGCTACTGCACGCCGGGCATGATCATGTCGGCGATCGACATCGTGCAGCGCCATGGTGGCCAGCTCGACGAGACAACGGTCCGCCAAGAGCTGGAAGGCAATATCTGCCGCTGCACCGGCTACCACAACATCGTGAAAGCCGTGCTGGATGCGGCCGGACGCATGAAGGTCTCGCAGGCGGCCGAGTAAAGCGGCGCGCCTCGAACGAACAAAATGACCGCTGCCGCTCTCGAAGGAAGGCGCAGCCATATAATTTCCGGTCGGGAGGACCAGACATGGGTGTTGAAGGTATCGGCGCACGCGTCGTGCGCAAGGAAGACAAGCGTTTCATTACTGGCAAGGGCCGCTACGTCGACGACATCAAGCTGACGGGCATGACCCATGCCCATTTCGTCCGCAGCCCGCACGCGCACGCCAAGGTGAAGGGGATCGATTCCTCCGCCGCGCTGAAGATGCCGGGTGTGGTCGCCGTGCTCACGGGCCAACAGATCGTCGACGACAAGGTCGGCAACCTCATTTGCGGCTGGGCCATCACCTCCAAGGACGGCAGCCCGATGAAGATGGGCGCATGGCCGGCGATGGCACCGGTGACGGTGCGCTTCGTCGGGCAGGCCGTCGCGGTCGTGATCGCCGAAAGCAAGAATCTGGCACGCGATGCCGCCGAAGCGGTCGTTGTCGATTACGAAGAGCTTCCCGCGGTCGCCGACGTCCAAGCCGCGATCAAGTCAGGCGCGCCGCAGCTTCATCCCGAGGCTCCCGGCAACCAGGTCTATGACTGGGTGATCGGCGACGAGGGCGCCACCGATGCCGCCTTCGCCAAGGCCGCCAACGTGGTGAAGCTCGACGTCACCAACAATCGCCTCGCCCCGAACGCGATGGAGCCGCGCGCGGCGATCGCGGACTATGACACGGCGGAAGAGCATTTCACGCTCTACACGACCTCGCAGAACCCGCATGTCGCCCGCCTCGTGCTGTCGGCATTCTACAACATCGCGCCCGAGCACAAGCTGCGCGTGATCGCCCCCGATGTCGGTGGCGGCTTCGGCTCCAAGATCTTCATCTATCCCGAGGAGATGGTGGCGCTGTGGGCTTCGAAGAAGGTCGGCCGTCCCGTGAAATGGACCGGCGACCGCACCGAGGCCTTCCTTACCGACGCGCATGGCCGCGACCATGTCACCCATGCCGAGATGGCATTCGACGCCAACAACAAGATCACCGGCCTCAAGGTGAAGACCTACGCCAATTTCGGCGCCTACATGTCGCTGTTCTCGTCCTCGGTGCCGACCTATCTCTATGCGACGCTGTTGTCGGGCCAGTACAACATCCCGGCGATCCATGCCGAGGTGGTCGGGGTCTACACCAACACCACGCCGGTCGATGCCTATCGCGGCGCCGGCCGCCCCGAGGCCAGTTACCTGATCGAACGTCTGATGGAGACGGCGGCGCGGCAGCTCAAGGTCGATCCGGCCCAGTTGCGCCGAACGAACTTCATCACTCAGTTCCCACACCAGACGCCCGTGATCATGGCTTACGACACCGGCGACTTCAACGCATCGCTCGATGCCGCGATGAAGGCGATCGACTATGCCGGCTTCCCTGCCCGCAAGGCCAAGGCGAAAGCCGACGGCAAGCTGCGCGGCATCGGCGTGTCCTGCTACATCGAGGCTTGCGGCATCGCGCCGTCGAAGGCGGTCGGCAGTCTGGGTGCCGGCGTGGGCCTGTGGGAATCGGCCGAAGTGCGCGTCAATCCGGTCGGCACCATCGAGATCCTCACGGGCTCGCATAGTCATGGCCAGGGTCACGAGACCACGTTCTGCCAGCTCGTCGCGGAGCGGCTCGGCGTCCCCATCAGCCAGGTCTCGATCGTCCATGGCGACACCGACAAGGTGCAGTTCGGCATGGGCACCTACGGCTCGCGCTCGGCGGCTGTCGGCCTCACCGCGATCCTGAAAGCGATGGAGAAGATGGAATCGAAGGCCAAGAAGATTGCGGCGCATGCGCTGGAAGCTTCCGAGGCCGACATCGTCATCGAGAACGGCGAGTTCAAGGTCACCGGTACCGACAAGGCGATCGCCCTGCCGATGGTCGCGCTCGCGGCCTATACCGCGCACAATCTGCCTGACGGGATGGAGCCGGGCCTGAAGGAAAGCGCCTTCTACGATCCGACCAACTTCACCTTCCCGGCCGGCACCTATATCTGCGAGCTCGAGGTCGATCCCGGCACCGGCAAGACCTCCTTCGTCGACTTCGTCGCGGCCGACGATTTCGGCCGGCTGATCAACCCGATGATCGTCGAGGGGCAGGTCCATGGCGGCCTTGTCCAGGGCATCGGGCAGGCACTGCTCGAGCATGCGATCTACGATGCCAACGGCCAGCCGGTCACGGCCTCGTTCATGGACTACGCCATGCCGCGCGCCGACGATGTGCCTTCCTTCAACCTCTCCCACACCACGACGCTGTGCCCGGGCAATCCGCTCGGCATCAAGGGCTGCGGTGAGGCTGGCGCGATCGGGGCGTCAGCGGCCGTGATCAACGCGATCACGGATGCGATCGGCAAGAACAATTTGGAAATGCCCGCGACCCCCGACAGGGTGTGGCGTACGATCCACGCGGCTTGAGAGGGAGCAACCAAGATGTATCAGACCAAATATCATCGCGCTTCCTCCGTCGACGAGGCCGTCAGCCTGTTCGGCAAAAGCAGCGAGGCGAAGTTTCTGGCCGGTGGCCAGACGCTGCTGCCCGTCATGAAGCAGCGGCTCGCCAGCCCCTCGGATGTCATCGACCTCGGCAAGATCAAGGAGCTGCAGGGCGTCGAACTGTCGGGTGACACGCTGACCATCAAGGCCGGCACGATCTATTACGACATCATGACGAATGCCGATGTGAAGAAGGCGATCCCCGCGATCGCCCATCTCACCTCGGTGCTCGGCGACCCTGCCGTGCGCTACCGCGGCACGATCGGCGGCTCGATCGCCAATAACGATCCCGCGGCGGACTTCCCCGCCGCCCTGCTCGCGCTCGGCGCCACCGTGAAGACCAACAAGCGGTCGATTGGGGCGGAGGACTTCTTCCAGGGCCTGTTCACGACGGCGCTCGAAGACGGCGAGATCATCACGGCCGTATCGTTCCCGGTGCCGGCGAAGGCAGGCTACGAGAAGATGCGGCATCCGGCCTCGCGTTTCGCGCTGACCGGCGTGTTCGTCGCCCAGACCAAATCGGGCGAGGTTCGGGTCGCCGCCACAGGCGCCTCGCAGAGCGGCGTGATGCGGGTGCCCGCGATCGAAGCCGCGCTGAAGGCGAACTGGTCGCCATCGGCGATCGACAGCGTCAGCATTTCGGCGAACGGACTGCTGGCCGACATCCACGGCACGGCGGAATACCGCGCCAACCTCGTCAAGGTGATGGCACAGCGCGCGGTCGCAGCTGCCGGCTGACGCTCATGCGCTAGCGTCTCGACGCAAATTTTCCGCGGCGCGCACTTCGGTGCGCGCCGTTTTATTTTGGCCGCGGCATCGAAAGCGCTTGCCTCGCTGGCGTGAAGGCGAGAAAAGTTAATCAGCCGATTAACTCGCTCAAGAACAATGCAGCGGCGATGGCCGAACCATCGGCAATCGCCCGCGATCCGAGGAAACAACACGTGCTCGATAAATCAACCCCCTCCGCGTCCGTCCGCGCCTCCGGCCCGCTCTCGGGCTTTCGCATCGTCGAATTCGCCGGCATCGGGCCCGGCCCGTTCGCCTGCATGATGCTGGCCGACATGGGCGCCGACGTCGTCACGCTCGACCGCGTCGGCGCAAAGAAGAGCATGAAGTCGGTGGCGGGCCGTGGCCGCAAGGTGATCGAGCTCGATCTCAAGGACAAGGCGGCGATCGCGCAAGTGCTCGACCTCCTGGCCACCGCCGATGCGCTGGTCGAAGGTTTTCGTCCCGGCGTGATGGAGCGGCTCGGCCTCGGGCCTGACGTCGTGCTCGCGCGCAACCCCAGGCTGGTCTATGGCCGCATGACCGGTTGGGGCCAGGAAGGCCCGCTGGCGAACGCGGCCGGTCACGACATCAATTACATCTCCATCACCGGCGCGCTCGCCGCGATCGGCACCAAGGAGACGCCGGTGCCGCCGCTCAATCTGGTCGGTGATTTCGGCGGCGGCGCGCTCTATCTCGTCGTCGGCGTGCTCGCTGCGCTTCTGGAAGCCTCGCGCTCCGGCAAGGGCCAGGTGGTTGATGCCGCGATGTGCGACGGCGCGGCCTCGCTGATGTCGTTCTTCTTCGACATGACCAATATGGGCCGCTGGACCGAACAGCGGGACCAGAACTTCCTCGACGGCGGCGCGCATTTCTACGGCGTCTATGAATGTGCCTGCGGGCACTTCGTCTCGATCGGCTCGATCGAGCCGCAGTTCTACGCGCTGCTGCGCGAGCATGCGGGCCTCACCGATGCCGATTTCGACGCGCAGATGAATCCCAAGGCATGGCCGGCGCTGAAGGAGAAGCTCAAGGCGGTGTTCAAGAGCAAGACGCGCGAGGACTGGTGCAAGATCATGGAAGGCACCGACATCTGCTTCGCGCCGGTGCTGACCATGTCGGAGGCAACAAAGCATCCACACATGGTCGCCCGCAACGTCTTCGTCGAACGCCACGGCGTGAAGCAGCCTGCGCCGGCGCCGAGATTCTCGCGCACGCCGTCAGCGGTGCGGGAGCCGGAAGGCGCGGAGATCGGCGCGGTGACGGCTGCGTGGAAGCGATAAGGCCCCGCCGTTGCAACACGCTCCGCTGTCGTCCCGGACAAGCGTAGCGCAGATCCGGGACCCATAACCACAGGGCGTGGTTTGGCGAAGATTAGCCGTTCGGTACTCCTACCGATCGCAATCGACGAATCCGCGGTATGGGTCCCGGATCTGCGCTACGCTTGTCCGGGACGACACCTGTTTTGACGCAGCACTGTGCCTGATGGCCGCGTCCTTACGCCGCGTCGCCCACCTTCAACACCCCACGCCTGATCTGATCCTCCTCGATCGATTCGAACAGGGCCTTGAAATTGCCCTCGCCGAATCCGTCGTCGCCCTTGCGCTGGATGAACTCGAAGAAGATCGGACCAATGGCGTTGGCCGAGAAGATCTGGAGCAGCACCTTGGTCTGGCCGCCCTCCACCACGCCTTCACCGTCGATCAGGATGCCGTTCCTCTGGAGACGTGCGAGGTCTTCGCCATGCTTGGGCAGCCGCGTGTCGATCTTCTCGAAATAGGTCTCGGGCGGCGCCGGCATGAAGGGCAGCCCGGCTTCGCGCAGATCCTCGATGGTGCGGTAGATGTCGCGGCAGCCGCAGGCGATGTGCTGGATGCCTTCGCCGCGATAGGTCTTCAGATATTCCTCGATCTGGCCGGAATCACCGGCGTCCTCGTTGATCGGAATGCGGATCTTGCCGTCGGGGCTGGTCAGGGCGCGCGAGAACAGGCCCGAGGCGCGGCCCTCGATGTCGAAGAAGCGGATCTGGCGGAAGTTGAACAGCTTCTCATAGAAGCCGGCCCAGACATCCATGCGGCCGCGATGGACGTTGTGGGTGAGGTGGTCGAGATAGAACAGACCGGCGCCGACCGGCCGCGGATCGCGCACCCCCAGCCATTCGAATTCGGCATCATAGGCCGAGCCCTTGGCGCCGTAGCGATCGACCAGATAAAGCAGGCTGCCGCCGATGCCCTTGATCGCGGGCACGTTGAGCGTCTTCTGTGCCGAGGACACACCAGCAGGCTCGGCGCCGAGTGCGATCGCGCGCTCATAGGCGGCCTTGGCATCGACGACACGGAACGCCATCGACGGAGCGCAAGGCCCGTGCGCGGCGACGAACTCATAGCCGTGGGTGCCGGGCTCTTCGTTGACGAGATAGTTGATGTCGCCCTGACGATAGACCGTGATCTTCCTGGTCTTGTGGCGCGCGACCGGCGCATAGCCCATCAGCTTGAACAGCGTGTGCAACTCGGCCGGGTTGGGATGCGCATATTCGACGAACTCGAACCCGTCGGTGCCCATCGGATTCTCGGCGCTGACGGTGGCCGGCGGCGCATCGTGCGGAAACGGTCCCATTGGCGGCTCTCCCAAATTACTACTGAGAGGAATTATCCTTCATGGGGCCTGCAATGAACGTGCAAACGGGGCGCCGTTTGGCTATGATATGCACGATCCGTGCATCAAATGGGCCAAGGACGCATGACCTCTGTTGACGCCTTCGACCTCAAGATTCTCAGTGCGCTCCAGGACGACGGCCGCCTCACCAATCAGGAGCTCGCCGACCTCGCGGGCCTCTCGGCGTCGCAATGCTCGCGCCGGCGCATGCGGCTGGAGGAGGAGAAGGTGATCGCGGGCTATCACGCCGATCTCTCCAGCGAAGCGCTCGGCTTCGGCGTCATCGCCTTCATCCAGGTGGGGCTTGCGACCCACTCGCCGGATAATTCGAAGCGGTTTCGCGCGCTGGTGAACCGGATCGATGAAATCCAGGAGGCCTATTCGCTCACTGGCGATGCCGACTATGTGCTCAAGGCGGTGCTCCGCGACCTCAAGGGCCTCTCCAACCTCGTCAACGACGTGTTGATGCCGCACCAGAGCGTCGCGCATGTGCGCTCCTCGATCGTGCTGGATAGGCTGAAGGAGAGTTCGCGGCTGCCGCTCAAGGAGATCAAGGCCGGCTGAAATCGAGGGAAATGCGGCATTCGCGCTAGCCCCGCGATCTGCGATGATCCGGACCAAATCGGGAAATTCCGCCATGGCGCTCCAGCTTCGACCGAACTGCGAATATTGCGACCGCGACCTGCCGCCTGATGCAACGGATGCGCGGATCTGCTCCTATGAATGCACGTTCTGCGCGGATTGCGTCGACACGAAGCTGTTCAACGTCTGCCCAAACTGCGGCGGCGGTTTTGCCCCGCGCCCGATCCGTCCCACGCAGGAATGGCGGCCGGGCGTCTGCACGACCAGGCAGGTGCCGTCGGATAAGCGCGTGCATTTGAAATACAGCGTCGAGGACGTCGCCGCGCATTGCGCGCGGATCCGCGACGTGCCGCCGGAGGCTCGATAGCGAATGCAGATTGAGGTAACGCCGGAAGAACTTCGGTACATTATTCGGGTCGGCGCAGCGCTGGTTCAGCACGTCCCCGACAAATCTCTTCCTACCTACTGCAATTTCGACAGGCAGCAGATTATCGATTTTTCAGCTCGGATGCGAACTGAGCTCGACAAGGCGGGCCTCGACTTATAGCCGGCGGGCAACTCACTCCGCCGCCACAATCGTCCCCTCGACCTCGCCGAACCCAACGCGATAGCCGTTGCCTTGGCACCAGCCGCGCATCACGAGGCTGTCGCCGTCTTCCAGGAACGAACGCTTGGCGCCGCCGGGCAGCTCGACTGGCTCGGTGCCGTTCCAGCTGATCTCGAGCAGGCTGCCGCGCTGGTTCTTCTCCGGGCCCGAGATGGTGCCGGACCCCAGGAGATCGCCGACATGCATGGCGCAGCCTGAGGAGGCGTGGTGCATCAACTGCTGCACCGAGGACCAATACATGTACTTGAAACTGGTGCGGCTGATGCCGGCGGGCGCATTGGCACCGGCCGCGCGCAAGGAGACGTCGAGCTCGACATCGTAGTTCTGCGGCTTGGTCTGCTTCAGATAGTCCAGCGGCACCGGATCCTGCTCCGGCCCCTTCCGGCGGAACGGCTCCAATGCCTCGCGCGTCACCACCCACGGGCTGATCGAGGTCGCGAATGCTTTCGCAAGGAACGGGCCGAGCGGCACGTATTCCCATTGCTGGATGTCGCGCGCGCTCCAGTCGTTGAGCAGCACGAAGCCGAAGATCATCTCTTCGGCTTGGCTCTCGCTCAGCATGCCGCCCATCGGCGAGGGTTGGCCAATGACGACGCCCATCTCTAGCTCGAAATCGAGCCGCTTGCACGGGCCAAAGCTCGGCACCTCGACATTCGGTGGCTTCAGCTGTCCGCGCGGCCGCTTCACTTTCGTGCCCGAGACCACGACCGTCGAGGCGCGGCCGTTATAGGCGATCGGCATATGCAGCCAGTTCGGCTGCAGCGCGTTGTCCTTGCCGCGGAACATCACGCCGACATTGGTGGCGTGCTCCTTCGAGGAATAGAAATCGGTGTAGCCGGAGACGGTGAAGGGCAGATGCAGTCTTGTATCGCGCATCGGCACGAGTGACTGCTTGCGCAGCTCCTCGTTGTCGCGCAGCTCCGGATGATCGTGACGCAGCAATTCGCTGAGCCGCGCTCGCGTCTTGCTCCAGACCTTCGGTCCCAGCGCCATGAAGGGATTGAGCGAGCCTCCGGAGAACACGCCGAGCGGACCGACGTCGAGGCGAGAGTCCTGCTCGAGCTCCCAGAGATCGAGCACGTAGTTTCCGATCGCGACACCGACGCGCGGCGTCGGATTGGCAGGGGTCGAGAACACGCCATAGGGCAGGTTCTGGATCGGGAAGTCGGAGGAAGGATCGACCTCGATGAAGGAGCGGAGGCTGGGGTCGTTGGGATGGGTTGTCACGTCTGGCTCAATTCTTTCTTCCTTCTCCCCTTGTGGGAGAACCTGGCGCGAAGCGCCAGATGAGGGGTTGTCTCCGCGAATTCCAATGAGAGATTTCCGTGCTGGGAGAACCCCTCACCCGTCTCGCCGCTGCACGGCGAGCCCCCTCTCCCACAAGGGGAGAGGGGAAGAAAGCTACGGCTTGCTCGGATCGAACCGCTTCTCCAAACCCTTCCAGCAATCCGCATAATCGTCCTGCAGCGTGGATGCGTTCGCGGCATGCGCGGTGACGCGCTGCGGATATCGGGTCTCGAACATGAAGGCCATGGTCCCGGTCAGCTTCACCGGCTTCAATTCGCCGTTGCTGGCGTGCTCGAAGGCGTCGCGGTCCGGGCCGTGCGGCAGCATGCAATTGTGCAGACTCATGCCGCCGGGGACGAAGCCTTGCGGCTTGGCGTCATAGACACCGTAGATCAGGCCCATGAACTCGCTCATGATGTTCATGTGGTACCAGGGCGGGCGGAAGGTGTTGTCGGCGACCATCCAGCGTTCGGGGAAGATCACGAAGTCGATATTCGCGGTGCCCGCCGTCTCCGACGGCGAAGTCAGCACCGTGAAGATCGAGGGATCGGGATGGTCGAAGCCGATCGCGCCGACCGGCGAGAACGTGCGCAGATCGTATTTGTAGGGCGCGTAATTGCCGTGCCAGGCGACGACGTCGATCGGCGAGTGCGGCAGCGTGGTCTTGAACAGCGAGCCGCCCCACTTCACGTAAAGCTCGGTCGGCGTGTCCTTATCCTCGTAGAACGCAACCGGCGTGAGAAAGTCGCGCGCATTGGCGAGGCAATTGGCGCCGATCGGCCCGCGCTCCGGCAGGGTGAACGCGCCGCCGTAGTTCTCGCAGAGATAGCCGCGCGCCGGCCCGTTCGGAACCTCGACCCGGAATTTGACGCCGCGCGGAATCACCACGATCTCGCCCGGCTCGGCGTCGATGCGGCCGAACTCAGTGACGAGGCGCAAGCTTCCCTGCTGGAGCACGAACATCAGCTCGCCGTCTGCATTATAAAAGTGCTGGTCCACCATCGACTTGGTGATGAGATAGACATGCGCGGCCATGCCGGCCTGCGTATTCACGTCCCCCGCCGTCGTCATGCTCTGCACGCCCTGAACGAAGGTCACGTCGTCCTTCGGCAGCGGCGTCGGATCCCAGCGCATCTGCGCGATCGGCAGATCGTATTCGTGGCACGGCGCCGAACGCCAAAGGCCCGCATCGACCTTCTCGAAACGCCCCGAATGCTTCACCGAGGGGCGGATGCGATAGAGCCAGGAACGCTCGTTGCTGCCGCGAGGCGCGGTGAAGGGCGAGCCCGAGAGCTGCTCGGCATAGAGCCCATAGGCGCAGCGTTGCGGCGAGTTACGCCCGATCGGCAGCGCGCCCGGCAACGCCTCGGTCTCGAAGCTGTTGCCGAAGCCGGACATGTAGCCCGGCGTGACTTGCGCCGAACTGCGGATGATCTGATCAGGCGAGGTGTTGATGTTCATGACTATCCTCCTCCTTGCAGGGCGGCCCACATTTCCTGGTCGCGCTTGTCGGTCCAGATCACGGGATCATCGATGCCCGACGCCTCGTCGTAGGCGCGCGACACGTTGAACGGCAGGCAGTGCTCGTAGATGGCGAAGCTGCTGAACTTCGGATCCATCACCTCGCGCGTCGCCGCCATCGATTCCTTCAAGCTGCGACCCTTGGCGACCGAAATCTCCGCGGCGCCATAGAGCGAGGTGACGAAGTCGCGCGTCATGGCAATGGCCTCGCGCACCGTGGCGGTGCCCTTGAGCGCATCGCCGCGGCCCGGCGCGATCGCCTTGGGATTGAAGTTGCGGATCTCGTTCAGCGTCATCGGCCATTCGCGCAAATGCGCATCGCCGCAATAGCAGGCCGAGTGATATTCGATGAGGTCGCCGGAGAACATCACCTCGGCGTCCGGCACCCAGACGACGATGTCGCCGGAGGTGTGGCCGGCTCCGAGTTGCATCAGCCGCACCTCGCGCTTGCCGAGATAGATCGACATCTCGCCTTCGAAGGTCAGCGTCGGCCAGGTCAGGCCGGGAATGCTCTGCGCGTCCTGGAACAGCCGCGGGAAGCGGCCATATTCGGAATCCCAATCCTGCTGGCCGCGCTCCTCGATCAGCCGGTACGTCTCCTGCGAGGCGACGATGCCTTGCGCCTTGTAGGCGGAGGCGCCCAGCACGCGCACGGCATGATAGTGCGACAGCACGACATATTTGATCGGCTTGTCGGTGACCGCGCGCACGCGCTCGATCACCTTGTTCGCCATCGCCGGCGTCGCCTGCGCGTCGAACACCAGGCAGCCGTCGTCGCCGACGATGATCGCCGTGTTCGGATCGCCCTCGGCGGTGAAGGCATAGAGATCGGTGCCGATCTCGGAAAAGGTGATTGTCTTCTCGGAGAGGTCGCCGGTGGATGCGAAGTTCTTCGCCATCAATTCGTCCTTCAGGTCACAGGGTCATTGTTGTTGCTGTTGTTGCTGCTGGCCGTCGATCATGCGCCTCTTGGCGAGAGCGATCGCCTCGCGCAGCACATCGATGTCGCCGACATGGTTGGCGAGGATCAGCACCAGCGCCGCGTCCAGATCGGCGCTCTGCTCCTCCGTGAGACCACGATGCGCCTCCGCGATGGCACGGAAGGCGTCGTCAGGTCGCGCGAAGTTGGAGCTGGTGGACAGCGGCATGAAAACCTCAATTCAGACCTTGCGCCCGCGACAGGGCCGCCGCGATCGCCGCTGGCGTCGGATGGCGGAAGCGCGCCGCGACGTAGCCGTCGGGCCGGAGCAGATAGGCGGCGCCCGGCTCGGCGTGATAGCGCTTTGCGACGAGGCCCGCGCGATCGGCAAGTCCGCCGTCGATGCGGATCTCCTTCACCCCATCGGGCCCCGGGATCGCCGCGCCGTTGCTGAACGACAGCAGCGTAAAGTCCGTTCCACCCTTTCGGAATGCATCCGTCAGATAGCTCTGCTCGGCAATCGGCGCGTCGAGCATGGAGCAGCCGGGAAAAGGTCCGCCGCCCCACACATCCGTATCCGGCGACGACAACGGCGAATCGTAGCTGCACGGCACCGACAGCCGTCCGCCATTGACCATGCGCTTGCCGAACTCGGTCTCCCTGGCGAGCGACAACACCGCCTTGCGCAGCCGGGCTTCCTGATGCGAGTTCGGCGCCATGAAATCGGTCGAGCGGGTGGATTCGCGGATGTTCTCGTCCGCCGCCATGCTGCGCTCGGCATGATAGCTCTCCAGCAGGCTGGCCGGCGAAGTGCCGCGTAGCACGCGGTCGAGCTTCCAGGCGAGATTTTCGGCGTCCTCGAGTCCCGAGTTCGCACCGCGCGCGCCGAACGGCGAAACCTGGTGCGCGGAATCGCCGGCAAAAATCACGCGGCCATGGATGAAGCGGTCCATCCGCCGGCATTGGAATTTGTACAGCGATATCCACTCGAACTCGAACTTATCGTGACCGAGCATGCGCGCGATCCGCGGCCGCACGTTTTCAGGCTTCTTTTCGACAACGGGATCGGCGTAGCGATTGAGCTGGAGATCGATGCGCCAGACGTCGTCGGGCTGCCGGTGCAGCAGCGCCGAGCGTCCCGCATGGAACGGCGGATCGAACCAGAACCAGCGCTCGGTCGGGAATTCCGCGGTCATCTTGACGTCGGCGATCAGGAACTGATCCTCGAACACCTGGCCCGCGAACTCGGCGCCAACCATCTGCCGCAGCGAGGACCGCGCGCCATCACAGGCGATCACATATTGCGCATGCAGACGATAGGCGCCCTCCGGCGTTTCGATCGTCAACAGGGCGGAATCGTTGCGCTGCTCCAGCGCCGTCACCTTGTTGCGCCAGCGCAAATCGATCTCGGGCAGATCCTGGATGCGATCGACCAGATAGGCCTCGGCGTAGTATTGCTGCAAATTGATGAAGGCCGGCCGCTTGTGGCCGTCTTCGGGCAGCAGGTTGAACTGGTAGAGCTGAGACTCCCCGTGGAAGATCCGGCCGACGCTCCACACCACGCCCTTGGCGACCATGCGGTCGCCGACGCCGAGCCGGTCCCAATATTCCAGCGAGCGTTTCGAGAAGCAGATCGCGCGGGAGCCCTCGCCGATGCGATCGGCGTCATCCAGAAGGACGACGCGCTGGCCGCGCTGGGCGAGATCGATCGCGAGCGACAGCCCGACCGGGCCGGCGCCGACAACCACGACCGGATGCTCGGCCGGGCTTTGGCTGGCGCGGTCCTGATCGGGATGGCGGCGATAGCCGAACTGGGCTTTGGCCTGATGCGTCTTGGCCTCATGTGTCTTGGCCTGCGCCATGCACGAACCCCGGCTCTGGTCAGGAGAGGACCGATCTGCTAGATAGTCTCACGTGCAACTATTTTGGACCGGAGCCGGCCGGCCGTCAACTGGAATTCGGAGCGCACTCCTTGGCGAGGACATCCAGCGATATCGCATTGAAGGCACGCGAAGCCGATGAGGCTTCCGCACGGCCAAAGGCACGGCTCGACCTCTTCAAGTTCGTCCCGTTCCGCCTCAACCGGCTCGCGGCCGAAGTCAGTTCCGCGCTCTCGGTCGAATATCAGGAACGGCACGGTCTCGACATTCCGGCCTGGCGCGTGATCGCCACGCTCGGGTTCCGCGTTGATGCCTGCAGCGCGCAGTACATCGCGCAATGCACCCGCACGCACAAATCGACCATCAGCCGCGCGGTGACCACGCTGCTCCACGAGGACCTGATCGAGCGGGTCGAGAACGAAGCCGACCGCCGCGAATTTCGCCTGCAACTGACCAAGAAGGGCCGCGTGCTCTACGAGGAGCTGTTCCCGCAATTGCTGCGGCGGGAAGACGAGATCCTCGCCTGCCTCTCCGCACAGGAGCGCAAGCAGCTCTCAGTGCTGCTCGGCAAGATCGAGCAGAGCCTCGACCTGATCCAGACCAGCGAAGAGGCCGACGCGAAGCAGGCGTATTAGCTTCTTCCGTCATTCCTATGTCGCAAACGACCGCGACGGCGGCAGATGCAGCGCCCAGGCATCGACCTTGTCGCTGGCGCGCGGATAGATCTCCGTCACGATCGGATCGTGGCCGGGGATGAATCGATCGGGGTGGCCGGCGAGGCGCTCGATCGTCTCCCAGCCCACCGCCATGTCGCCGACATTGTAGACGATCGGGAACGGGCTCCTGCGCTGAAGATTGGCGTAGTAATGCGCGGCATCGGATGCCAGCACCACCGGCCCGCGCGCGGTTTCGACCTTGACCACCTGCAAGCCGTCGGAATGGCCGCCGACGCGATGCACGGTGACGCCGGGCGCGACCTCGCCGTCGCCCGAATAGAAATTGACACGCTCGCCATAGACGTGGCGCACCATCTGCGTGACGTGCTCGACCGAGAACGGATGGCGCAGCAGGCCGTTGCACATGCAGCGGCCGGTCGCATAGGCCATCTCGCGCTCCTGCAAATGAAAACGCGCCTTCGGGAAACGGTCGAGATTGCCGGCATGATCGTAGTGCAGATGCGTCACGATGATGTCGCGAATGCTCGACGCCGCAACGCCAAAGCGCTCCAGCGCATCGACCGGATTGAGCGTCAGCTTGCGCGCCCGCGCGCTCGCCTCCTCCGCATTGAAGCCGGTGTCGACCAGGATGTCGCGGCCGTGCCCCCGGATCAGCCAGACGAAATAGTCGAGGTCCTGCGCCGCGCTGTCATGTGGATCGGGCTGAAGAAAGTTCATGCTGGGGGTGCGCGGCGACATCGTCGCATAGCGCAGGGCGTAAATCTCGTAGGTGTTTCCCATGGGTTTTTGCTTGCTTTTCTGAGTGGGTCTTCCAGGACGATCCTGCGCAGCAAGCCATTGTCCGCTGCAAAGGTCAAACGCCTCGCGGCGCGACGAGCAGGCCATCAATGTGCGATCCATCACATTTTCGTCGCCATGAAGGCCCTAACGTCCCGCCGGTAAAGATCGAGCCGGATGCCGTCGAGCACAACCATGACAGCCCGCATACTGCCCTTGCGACTCGCCCGGACGTTGCGGTCGATCGTCGCGATAACGCCGAATCTCCAAGCGGTTGACGCCCCCCGTCCCCGGTTTGATAATGCAGGAAGCGTAAGTTAAGGTCGCCGCGGCGCAAGCTGGGAACGGCGCCTTTTTGGCTGGACCGCGCTGATTATGAAAATTCGCTTCTTTTTTCTTCTGCCCTTGCTCATCTCACTCGTCCCGACTGCCCCATCGCTTGCGGCCGGGGATCGTTTTGCGCTGGTCATCGGCAACGCCAAATATCCCGATGCGGATGCCCCGCTGAAGGAACCGATCAACGATGCGCGCGACGTGGCCGACGAGCTCAAGCGCGACGGCTTTGCGGTCGAGATCGGGGAGAATCTGACTGGCGACGGCATGCGCCGCGCCTTCGACAAGCTCTACGGCAAGATCAAGCCGGGATCGGTGGCGCTGGTGTTCTTCAGCGGCTTCGGTATCCAGTCGGCGCGCCAGAGCTACATGCTACCGGTCGATGCGCAGATCTGGACGGAATCCGACGTGCGCCGCGACGGTTTCAGCCTCGAGACCGTTCTCGGCGAGCTCAACACCCGCGGTGCCGGCGTGAAGATCGCGCTGATCGACGCCTCCAGGCGGAACCCGTTCGAGCGGCGGTTCCGCAGCTTCTCGGCCGGCCTGACCCCGGTCATCGCGCCGAACGGCACGCTGGTGATGTATTCGGCCGCGCTGGCCTCGGTGGTCTCGGACGCCGGCGGCGACCGCAGCCTGTTCGTCCAGGAGCTCCTGAAGGAAATCCGTGTCCCCGACCTGATGGCCGAGGAGACGCTGAACCGCACCAAGATGGGCGTCACCCGCGCCTCGCGCGGCGAGCAGGTGCCGTGGATATCCTCTTCATTGGCCGAAGATTTCTCGTTCAGCCCGGGAGGCGGCGGATCGCGTCCCGCACCGGCCACGCCGCCTGCGCCTCCCGCGCCGCCGGTCGTCGCCAACAATCCTCCGCCGCCCGCGCCGCCGACCCCACCTCCGCCGCCGAAGCCGGCAGACACCGCTGCGGCACCCGCGCCAGCTCCTCCCCCTGCGCCCGCGCCGGCTCCCACGCCGAAGCCTCAGGTCGAGGCGGCCCTGCCGCCGCCGCCACCGCCACTGCCTGTGAAACCGATTGATCCGGCCCCGAGCACGGACAGCGGGCCGAGTGCCGCCACCCTGGCCGACGATCCCACGATCAAGAGCCTGACCTCCAAGATTGCCGCCAATCCGGACGACGTGAACGCGCTGTACCGGCGCGGC
Source organism: Bradyrhizobium tunisiense (assembly GCF_042263385.1). Classification (NCBI taxonomy): domain Bacteria; kingdom Pseudomonadati; phylum Pseudomonadota; class Alphaproteobacteria; order Hyphomicrobiales; family Nitrobacteraceae; genus Bradyrhizobium; species Bradyrhizobium tunisiense. Next base: position 50,791 of record NZ_JBHLEV010000003.1, on the reverse strand, counting down.
CAGGTCTATGCCAGCAAGGGCGCCTACAACCTCGCCATCAAGGATTTTGACGACACGCTCCGGATCAACACCAAGGATGTCGAGGCGCTGAACAACCGCTGCTGGACTCGCACCGTCGTCGGCGACCTGCAGGGCGCGCTGAAGGATTGCAACGAGGCGCTGCGGCTGCGGCCCAACTTCGTCGATGCGCTGGATAGCCGGGGGCTCGTCAACCTGAAATCCGGCGCGGTCAAGAATGCCATCGCCGATTTCGATGCGGCCCTGAAGATCAATCCGCGCCTGACCTCCTCGCTCTATGGACGGGGCCTCGCCAAGCAGCGCAACGGCTCCGCCCAGGAAGGGGCGCTCGATATCGCCAATGCCAAGGCGATGGATCCGAACATCGTTCAGGAGTTCGCAAGCTACGGAGTGCGCTAGTATTTTTTTGGCTCGAGGCGGTCGAGGCCTCGAACCTTGAACAGCCCGGGGAAGACCAATGGGCGGATGCCGCAACAGGTCTTTTTCCGGGGCCTGTTGCTCGAATTTGGAAGCACGCGAGCTGGCTGCAGGAGGGACTGGCTATGAGACTGGCTGCAAAGGGACTGACCGCGATCCTGTCCATCATCACCATCGGCGTGGCTCTGTCGCTGCCGGCCTCGTCAGCCTTCGCGGGCGAAGAAAGCAACAGCAAGAACGTCACCGAGGACGAGATCCTCCGTGCGCTCGCCCCGCCGGCGAAAAAGCCTCTGACCCGTGGGCTCTCCATTGGCCCGCAGACCGAGCCCGCGCCGAGCGCGACCGAGACCAAGCTGATCCAGTCGGTGCGCGGCCGCTCGACACGCTCGCTGTCGTCGACCGAGCGCGAGGAAATCGCCTTGGCCGCCAAGGACAAGCCGAACATCGACCTCGAGATCACCTTCGACTACAACTCCGCCAATATCAGCGCCAAGTCGATGCCCTCGGTGCAGGCGCTCGGCCGCGCGCTGACCAGTCCCGACCTGAAGGGCTCGACCTTCGTGGTCGCCGGTCATACCGACGCCGCCGGCGGCGAGGCCTACAACCAGGATCTGTCGGAGCGCCGCGCGGATTCGATCAAGCGCTATCTCGTCGAGAAGTACAGCATCTCCGCGACCGACCTCGTCACCGTCGGCTATGGCAAGAGCAAGCTGAAGGATCCGGGCCAGCCGCTGGCGGAGGCCAACCGCCGCGTGCAGGTCGTCAATATGGAAAACAAGACCACCGCATCGAAATAAGCACGACGCAATCCTTTGCAGTGACGAGTCGTGATGTGGTGTAAAGTCTCGCTTCCAAAGCGCGTCCCGCAGCCGTGCGGGACGCCGCTTCATTTCAGGGAAACGCTCTCGATGGGCCTCGCGCGGATGGCCGTGAGCCAGGCCAGGATGATCCGGCGATGAAGTTCACCGAATATCTCAAGCCTGCCGGCACCGTGGTGTTCGTCGTCGCGGTCGGCATCGGCTATTATCTGTTCGAGCACCGCAAGCGCCCCGAGCCGAAGGAGACGCAGAGCGAGGCACTCGTCATCGTGACGAAGTCGACCAATGCCTGCTTCTCCGACCTGGTGCGGGTGACCGGCTTCTTCGTGCCGCGCCGCGAGGCCGTGGTCATCGCCGATCAGGAGGGATCCCGGGTCACCGACCTGCTGGTCGCCGAGGGCGCCGTCGTCGCCGACAACCAGGAGCTGGCGCGCCTCACCCCGCCGCCGCAGATCCCGGGCCAGCCGCAGCGACCCGGCCCGCAAGGCCCGGTCTCGCTGAAGGCACCTGCCGCGGGCCTCGTCACCGAAGTCCGCACGATCGTCGGCGCGCCCGCATCGCCGCAGGCCGGCCCGATGTTCCGCATCGCCGTCAACAACGAGATCGAGCTCGATGCCCAGGTCCCGGCGGTGCACATGACCAAGCTCAATGCCGGCGCAACCGTGCGCATCAGCCGCGACGACGCGCCTGATTTGATCGGCCGGGTCCGGCTGGTTGCGCCCGAGATCGACCGTGCCACGCAGCTCGGCCGCGTCCGCATCAGCGTCACCAACAATCCCTCGCTGAAGGTCGGCGTGTTCGCCCGCGCCTCGATCGACGCCAAGCGAAGCTGCGGCGTCTCGATCCCCAAGACCGCGATCGACCATCTCACCATTCAGGTCGTCAAAGGCAACACCATCGAGACGCGCAAGGTGCGGGTCGGACTGTCGTCCGACAGCGCGACGGAAATCCTGGAAGGCCTCAACGTCGGCGAAATCGTCGTGGCCGACGCCGGCTCTTCGCTCCATGATGGCGACCAGATCAAGACCATGTTCGCCGATGAACTCGATCGCACGCGGGTACGCTGATGGCACTCAATATCTCGGCATGGTCGATCCGCAATCCGCTGCCGTCGGTGGTCTTCTCGATCATCCTCCTGATTCTCGGCTGGGTGTCTTTCACCAAGCTCGCGGTGACGCGGCTGCCTTCGGCCGACATTCCCGTGATTTCGGTCGCGGTGTCGCAGTTCGGCGCGGCACCCGCCGAGCTCGAATCCCAGGTGACCAAGACCGTCGAAGACGCGGTCTCCGGCGTCGAGGGCGTGCGCCACATCACCTCGCAGATCACCGACGGCCTGTCGGTGACGACCATCCAGTTCGCACTTGAGACCAACACCGACCGCGCGCTCAACGACGTCAAGGATGCCGTGACGCGCGTGCGGTCGAACCTGCCGCAGAACGTCACCGAGCCGCTGATCCAGCGCGTCGACGTCATCGGCCTGCCGATCGTCACCTATGCCGCGATATCGCCCGGCAAGACGCCGGAGCAGCTCTCCTATTTCGTCGACGACGTGGTCAAGCGCGCGCTGCAAGGTGTGCGCGGCGTGGCCCAGGTCGAGCGCATCGGCGGTGTCGAGCGCGAGATCCTGGTTTCGCTCGATCCCGACCGCCTGCAGGCGATGGGGCTGACCGCGGTCAATGTCAGCCAGAGCCTGCGCGGCACCAATGTCGACGTCGCCGGCGGTCGCGCCGAGATCGGCAAGAATGACCAGGCGATCCGCACGCTCGCGGGCGCCAAAACGCTGAGCGACCTCGCCGGCACCATGATCCCGCTGTTCGGCGGCGGCGAAGTCCGGCTCGACGATCTCGGCACCGTCACCGACACCATTGCCGACCGCCGCACCTTCGCCCGCTTCAACGGCGAGCCGATCGTCGCGCTCGGCATCAAGCGCTCCAAGGGCGCCAGCGACGTGAAGGTGGCCGAGGCCGTGCAGAAGCGCATCGACGCGCTCAAGGTCACCTATCCCGACGTCGATCTGAAGGTGATCGACACCTCGGTCGAATATACCAACGGCAATTACCACGCGGCGATCTCGACCCTGTTCGAAGGCGCCATCCTCGCCGTGGTCATCGTGCTGTTGTTCCTGCGCGACCTGCGCGCCACCATCATCGCCGCGATCTCGCTGCCATTGTCGATTTTCCCGGCGTTCTGGGCGATGGACCTCCTCGGCTTCTCGCTGAACCTCGTCAGCTTCCTCGCCATCACGCTGTCGACGGGCATTCTGGTCGACGACGCCATCGTCGAGATCGAGAACATCGTCAGGCACATGAACATGGGCAAGTCGCCCTATCGTGCCGCCCTGGAAGCTGCCGACGAGATCGGCCTCGCGGTGATCGCGATCTCGCTGACGATCATCGCGATCTTCGCACCCGCAAGCTTCATGTCGGGCATCGCCGGACAGTTCTTCAAGCAGTTCGGCATCACCGTCTCGGTGCAGGTGTTCTTCTCGCTGCTCGCGGCGCGCTTCGTCACGCCGGTGCTCGCCGCCTATTTCCTCAAGCCCGGCCATCACGAAGAGCCGCCGCCGGGGCGCATCTTGCGGTCCTATCATCGGATCGTGGCCTGGTCGGTGAAGCACTATTTCATCACGGTGCTGGTCGGCTTCGGCGTCTTCGCCGCCTCGATCTGGAGCATCACGCTGCTGCCGCAGGGTTTCCTGCCCGCGCAGGACAGCTCGCGCTCGCTGGTTGCCCTCGAACTGCCGCCGGGCACCCAGCTCGCCTACACCGAAAAGGTCACCGAAGACATCGTCGCGCGCCTGCGCAAGCGGCCCGAGGTGAGGAGCATATTCGTCGATGGCGGGCGCGTTCCGCCGGGGACCCAGGAAGTCCGGCGCGCCGCCTTGATCATCAACTACACGCCCAAGGACAGCCGCGACATCACCCAGCGCGAGCTCGAATTTTCGATCAGCCAGGAGCTGGAGAACATTCCAGACATCCGCTTCTGGTTCCTCGACGAGAACGGCCTGCGCGCCATCTCGCTGGTCGTGACCGGCGCGGACGCCAACATCGTCAACAACGTCGCCAGCGAGCTCGCGACGCAGATGAAGCGGATTCCGACCATCTCCAACGTGATCTCGGAAACCACGCTGGAGCGGCCCGAGCTGCGCGTGCAACCGCGCGCCGATCTCGCCGCACGGCTCGGCGTCTCGACCGAAAGCCTCTCGCAGACCATCCGCGTCGCCACCATCGGCGACGTCGGGCCCGCGCTCGCCAAGTTCGACGTCGGCGACCGGCTGGTGCCGATCCGCGTGCAGCTCGAAGATGCCGCACGCGGCGATCTGAAGACGCTGGAACAGTTGCGCGTGCCCCTCGGCGAGCGCGGCGAAAAGGGCGGCGTGCCCCTCTCCGTCATCGCCGACGTCAAGCTCGACCAGGGTCCGACCAGCATCAACCGCTACGATCGCGAACGGCAGGCGACCGTTGCCGCCGACCTCGTCGGTTCCGCCGCGCTCGGCGACGCCACCAAGAAGATCTACGACCTGCCGGTGATGAAGAGCCTGCCGAAAGGCGTGAAGGTCTCCCCCTCCGGCGATGCCGAGAGCCTGAACGAACTGTCCGACGGGTTCGCCACCGCGATCACGGCGGGCCTGATGATGGTCTACGCGGTGCTGGTGCTGCTGTTCGGCACCTTCCTGCAGCCGATCACGATCCTGTTCTCGCTGCCGCTCTCGATCGGCGGCGCGATCGCGGCCCTGCTCCTCACCGGCAAGCAGCTCACCACGCCGGTGTGGATCGGCATCTTGATGCTGATGGGCATCGTCACCAAGAACGCGATCATGCTGGTGGAGTTCGCCATCGAGGCCATCAAGGCCGGCAAGCCGCGCGAGGAAGCCATGATCGACGCCGGCATGAAGCGCGCCCGCCCGATCGTGATGACCACGATCGCTATGGCCGCGGGCATGATTCCAAGCGCGCTCGCGGTCGGTGCCGGCGGCGAATTCCGTTCGCCGATGGCGCTCGCGGTGATCGGCGGCCTGATCTTCTCGACCATCCTGTCGCTGGTGTTCGTGCCCGCGATGTTCATGGTGATGGACGATTTCGGCGCGCTGATCTGGCGCTTCGCCAAACGGTTGATCGTGAACAGCGAGGACGCCGAGGCGGACGGTCATCACGCGGCGACGCCGGAATCGAAGAACGTCGCACATCGCGCCGCGGAATGAGATTGCCGAGGCAGGGCAGCCGGAGGACGCACTGGCGAAGGACGCCCCCAGGCGCTCTGTTACCTACATGACTTTCGGGCGGATAACGATCGACCCTACGGTCTGCACCGGCAAGCCCTGCATTCGAGGGGGCATGATTCCGTTCACGCTTCCGAAGCTGATCCTGGCCCCGATCGGTTGAGTCCCTACTCGTTCCGCGCGATCGCCGTCAGCTTGGTCATGTTTCGCAGCAATATCCGGCCGCGCTGGAGATCCAGGATCGCTTCCTTGCGCCAGGCCTGGAGCTGACGGTTGACGCTCTCGCGGGCGGCCCCGACGAAGACGCCGAGCTGCTCCTGCGAGATGTGCACCTCGGAGCCGAAATCGGCGGCGAGCGCGCAGAGCCGCCGCGCCAGGCGCACCGGCAGCGGCTGCAGCATGGATTCTTCCATCCGCTCGCTCTGCCAGCGGATGCGCTGGCACAGCAATGCGATGATCTTGATCGCGACCTTCGGCTCGCGTTCGAGAAAGGCGAGAAAATCTTCGCGACGCAGCACGAACAATTCGCTGGCCTCGCCGGCGGTCGCATCCGCAGTGCGATTCTGGCCGTCCAGCACCGCGACTTCGCCGAACAGGTCGCCCGGCCCCATGAAATTGAGCGTCAGCCGGCTGCCGTCGGAGGCGCCGGTCTCGATCCGGACCTGGCCGCGGCGCACGCCGAACAGCGCGTCCCCGGGATCGCCCTTCTGGAACAGCACCTCGCCGTTCCCCAGATGCTGGGTATGACAGAGGTTGGACAGCCGCTGGATCTCGTCTGTACCGAGATCCGCGAACATCGCGTTCATCTTCAGAATGACCGCAAATTCGGCCTGCTTGCTCATTTCAATATCCTTGTGAGCGTCCTGGACAGCTTTTCTTGGGAATCGCTTGAAACCATCAACGTCAGGATCGCGTAAAACCGCGCCGGGGAAGTGTGTCATAAGTCACATAACTTTGCAGCACCCCCTGACTATTTTTACGCGCTTGGAGCCGCTTCCCGTCCGGGGATAAACTCAGGCGCAAAGGACGGTCATCTGCGGGATTCAACGCCCGATTGTCCGTCGCTGGAAAGTCGAGATGAGAGCATTGAAGTTCGCCGGCGCGGCTCTGGCCGCCGTCATCGTCGTGATCGCACTCCTGCTGGTGGTCGGGATCCCCTCGGGCTTCCTGACCTCGAGGATCGCCGCACGCGTCGAGAGTGCAACCGGCTATCGCCTGTCGATCGACGGCACCACGAAGATCAGCCTGTGGCCGACGCTGAACGTCACGCTGAACGACCTCACGCTTGCCGACCCCCGGGATCGCAGCGGCATCACGCGCCTGACGGTCGACAGCGTGCAGGCCGACATGTCGCTCTCCAGCGTGTGGGCGGGCCGCCCTGAGATCAGCGAGCTCGTCGTCACCCATCCCGTGCTCTACCAGCCGCTGCTGCGTGAGCGCCTGCCGAATGCGGGCACCTCGTCGAAGCCGCCCGCGCTCGATGTCGGCGGCGCGTCCATCGACCGCGTCAAGATCACCGACGGCGAAGTCGCGTTCTCGCGCGTACGCGATCGTGTCGAGGGCCGCATCAGTGCCATCAACGCCGACGCGACCGTCGGCCGCGACCGCAAGGTCAACATCGCCGGCACCGCGCGCGTCGGCGACCACCCGACCAAGTTCGACATCAAGGCGACCTCGCCGGCGGCGCCAGGCGACCGGCCGACGATTCCGGTGGATTTCGCCATCGACATGCCCAGCGTGCTGAAGTCTCAACTCGCCGGTCATGCCGAGGTGCGGCTGAACGGCGATCTCGTGATGATCAACGGCGTGAACGGCAGGCTCGGCGACGGCACCTTCAACGGCTGGGCTTCGGTCGACATTGCGAGCAAGCCCCTGGTCAAGGTCGACCTCGACTTCCAGCGTCTGGCGATTCCGCTGGCGAAATCGCCGCAGGGCGCGCCAGGGCAACCCTGGAGCAATGCGCCGATCGACGTCTCCGGGCTCAATTACGTCGACGCGCAGGTGAGAATCTCGGCGAACGAGGCCGTGATCGGCGATGCCCGCATCGCGCCGCTGGCGCTCGATGGCAAGCTCGCCGGCGGCGTATTGAAGGCCGGCACCGCCAATCTCGGCGCCTATGGCGGCCAGGTCTCGGGCGAGGTGATCCTGGACGCAACCACCGGCGCGCCGAGCTTTGCCATGCATTCCGACCTCGTCGGCGTGCGCGCGCTGCCGCTGCTCCAGGGCCTTGCCGAATTCGACCGCATCGACGGCAAGCTGCAGGCCAAGCTCGCTCTGCGCAGCGCCGGCACCAGCCAGCGCGCGCTGATGGCGAACATGCAGGGCACCGCCTTCGTCAATTTCCAGGACGGCGCCATCCGCGGCATCAACGTCGCGCAGATGATCCGCTCGCTGACATCGGGCACGCTGTCCGGCTGGCAGGACAACCAGAGTCCCGGTCAGGAGCAGAGCACGGATTTGTCGCAGCTCTCGGCCTCGTTCCGCATCGACAAGGGGCAGGCCGTGACGACCGATCTCAATCTGATCGGACCGCTGGTGCGCGTCACCGGCGCCGGCACCATCGCGCTCGACACCAAGATGATGGGCTTTCGCGTCGAGCCGAAGCTGGTGATGACGACGGAAGGTCAGGGCCGCGCCAATGAGCCGGTCGGCTTTGGCATTCCCGTGATGATCCAGGGCAGCTGGTCGCAGCCGCGGATCTACCCTGATATGGCCGGCATGCTGGACAATCCGGATGCCGCCTATGCCAAGCTGCGCGAGATGGGCAAGGGCCTGTTCGGCCCTGACGGCGCCGGGCTCGACAACATTCTGGGCAGCCTTGGCCTCGGCGGCACGACGCCGCCCGGCGGCAATGCCAATCCGCAAACCCAGCAGCCGGGCCAGAACAATCCGCTCGGCGGTCCGCTGGGAGAGGCGATCGGCAATTTGATCCAGCAGGGGCTTTCCAGTGGCGCGGGAAGCAGCACCGGCGCCGCGCCAGGCAGCGGCCGCAACCGCAGCCTGCCGGGAACGCCTACGACACCGGCGCCGCAGGCCTCGCCCGCGGCTCCAGCCTTGGAAGACCCGCCGGTCGCGCAGCAGGACAGTCAGCCAATGAACGACGTGCTGCGGCAGCTCTTCAACCGGTAATGGCCGGACTGGCGGGCTCAATTCCACGGCAATCCCTGACCATCGGCCCTTCCCGCGCCCGGCTTCCTCCGAGCGGATGAGGCCGCGGGCAATTCACCTCTTCCACCCGACCATGGCGTCCACAGGGAGTAACCACGCCGGCCGGTCACGCGGCCCGCGGCGGTCCTTTGGCCCAAATTGTGATAGAACCGCCCCGAAGGGCCTGCGGCCCACAGCGCCAGCGTCGATGGCGGCGCGAGAGGATCGGGATGGCAGGAGCGAACGACAAGAGACGGTTTCTGCGCGAGGGCCTGTTCGCCAAATACGTCGTCTCCCTCGTCGGCCTCGTCGTGTTCGTCCTCGCCGTCAACGGCGCGATGGAGACCTGGATCTCCTATCGCGCCACCAGGACGCAGCTCACCGATGGCCTGGAGGACAAGGCGCAAGCCGCGGCCCGGCGGATCGAGCAGTCGATCTCGGAGCTCGATCGCCAGATCAGCTGGGTGACGCGGGCGAGCCAGGACACCCTCGAGAAGCGCCGCGCCGACTACGCATCGCTGCTGCACCAGGTCTCCGACGTCAACCAGCTGTTCCAGCTCAATGGCGAGGGCCGCGAGGTGCTGCGCGTCTCCCGCCAGTCGACCACGACCGGCAGCAATGCCGACCTCTCCCGCGACATGCGCTTCACCGAGACCGTCGCCCGCGGCGTCAGCTATGCGCCGGCCTGGTTCGCCGACCGGACGCCGATGATGTCGATCTCGGTGGCGCATTCCGGATTCAATGCCGGCGTCACCGTGGCCGAGATCGATCTCAGCTTCCTCTCCGACTTGCTGTCGGACGCGCAAGTCGGCAAGGCGGCCTTCGCCTATGTGGTCGATCCGCGCGGCCGCGTGCTGGCGACGTCGTCGAAAGGGCCCGATGTCGGCAAGGACCTGTCGAAGCTGCCGCAGGTTGCGGCCGCGATCGCGCCCGGCCACGAGGGCGACAGTTCGGGCACCGACTTCAACGGCCATGCCGTGATGAGCGCGGCCAGCACCGTGCCGAAGCTCGGCTGGAGCGTGCTGTTCGAGCAGCCGACCACGCAGGCCCTGATGCCGATCCGCGACCAGCTGGTGCGCATCGCGCTGCTGATCGGGATGGGCCTGATGGTCGCGATTCTCGCCGGCACGCTGCTCGCCCGCCGCATGATCATTCCGATCACGGCGCTGCGCGACGGCGCGCACAAGCTCGGCGAGGGTGATTTCAGCCACCGCATCGAAGTGCGCACCTCCGACGAGCTGGAAGACCTCGCCAGCCAGTTCAACCGCATGGCCGGGCAGATCCAGGAGACCTATTCGAACCTGGAGACCAAGGTCGAGGAGCGCACGCGCGATCTCGCGCAATCGATCAACGAGCTGAAGGTGCTGGAGGAGGTCGGCCGCGCGCTCGCCTCCTCGCTCGATCTCGACGCCGTGCTGCCGACCATCGCCGCGCGCGCGATCGAGATCACCCATGCCGACGCGGTGCTGATCTACGGCTTCGATGCCGAGCGGCGCCGCTTCAACCTGGTCGAGGCTGAAGGCATCGACAAATCCGCCGACGGCGCCCATGTCACCATCGACGAAGGCGAGAACATCCTGAGCGATGCCGCCGGGAGCGGCGAGCCGATCGCGCTTGCCGATCTCGATCATGCCGCCGAGCAGCCGCTACGCGAGGCCGCCATTGCCGCCGGCTTCCGCTCCGTGCTGGTCGTGCCGCTGGTCGACCAGCAGGGCACGCTCGGCTCGCTGGTGGTGCTGCGCCGCGCCGGTGGCGAGTTCGCAAGCAGCGTCATCGGCCTGATGCGCACCTTCGCCAACCAGGCGGTGCTGGCGATGCGCAATGCGCGCCTGTTCACGGAGGTCGATCACAAGGGCCGCGAGCTGGAGGCGGCGAGCGAGACCGTGCGCGCCCAGGCCGACAAGCTCAAGCAGCAGACCGAGCAGCTCAAGGACTGGAACAAGTCGCTGGAGGAACGCGTCAAGACCCAGCTCGGCGAGATCGAGCGCATCCGCAAGCTCGAACGCTTCCTGGCGCCGCAGGTGGCGCAGCTGATCGCCTCGTCCGACAGCCCGGAAGGGTTGCTCACCAGCCAGCGCCGCGAGGTGACGGTGGTGTTCTGCGATCTGCGCGGCTTCACCGCGTTCACGGAAGCGACCGAGCCGGAAGAGGCGATGAACGTGCTGCGCGAATATCACGCCGCGCTCGGCAAGCTGATCTTCAAATATGAGGGCACGCTCGACAAATATGCCGGCGACGGCGTGATGATCCTGTTCAACGCGCCGATCCAGTTCGAGGACCACACCCAGCGCGCGGTGAAGATGGCGGTGGAGATGCGCGAGACGATCGGCCCCTTGACCGAGCGCTGGCGCAACCGCGGGCACAGCCTCGGCTTCGGCATCGGCATTGCGGTCGGCTACGCCACGCTCGGCCAGGTCGGCTTCGAGCAGCGGCTGGAATATGCCGCGATCGGCAGCGTCACCAACCTCGCCTCGCGCCTCTGCGGCGAGGCCAAGCCCAACCAGATCGTGGTCAGCCGCCGCGTCTACGGCATCGTCGAGCCTTTCGTCGAAGCCCGCGCCCTCGACGATCTCCAGCTCAAGGGCTTTAACCATCCCGTGCTGGCGATGGAGATTTTGAACTGGCGCGAGGAGGCGACAAACGTGGTGGATGCCGCCGCGGTGCGGATGCGGGGCTGACTTCCTAGCCTGCCTCGCATGGCGAGGCGTTGCTCGTTATCGCTCACGGACAGCAATTCGCGATCCCGCGGCGCTTGCGCCCGGGTTTTGCGTAGGTTTCGACACCCTTCGAAATGGAAGGGCGCAGGGAAGACCGGGCACCGGCTGGCACCCGCAAGACCCCCGTGCGTGAGTGCGTGATAGACGCTCACAGGGGAGAAACAGGTGTGGCCGAATGCCCGGCCTTCCCTGCGCGATGGTTGAAACGGCTTATGTCGCGCTCTCGCCGGTGAGACGATTTCCCGTTGCCACCGTCGCCTTGCAGCTGTCATCGGATGCGCCGTCCGGTCGGACGATCGCACCACTGCAAGACTTGACGCCGGAATATCGGGCGTCACGACCACACGATTTTGCCGTACGCGTTCGACATCGTCGTACACGCGCCCGCTGATCGCTCACGGGGACACCCCGCCCTGCGACCGCATCTGGCGCCAACGCCGCCCGCGTCCACCGCCCCTCACCCCACGAACCCTGACGATCGCGATCCGTCCCTTACCATGGGATGAGTTGAGAGGGAGCATAGGGTGTGTCGCGGTTCTGGTAAAGCGAATTTTTGATTAGGCGAAGACGGATTTTTGCGAGGAGACTCAAAAAACGGCGAAACAACCCCATGCACAGTAGACGTCGTGAGCCGGATCAATGGGTTAGGACAAGGGCCAAAGCCGGGCCCGACAAGCTTCTTTGACCTGACGGGCGAAACACCTGGCAGGGTGACATCATCGACCTTTGCGGCCGAACTCGTCCTGTCCTGCAGACGTCTCTGGCGCTCGCCGCTGATTCTCGCCCGCGTCTTCGGCAACAGCCCGGACTTCTGGTCGGCGGCGCCAGCGCCTTCTACGAGGCCGCGCCGTCTTTTGCGCAGAAGATGTTCGCGGGCCCTCCGCGCGCCGATCTGGCGGAGAACCGCGGAATCGCCTTGATGCCGCGCGCGACCGATCCCAATGCCGGCCCACGTCGAGTTCGAGGAATATTTCGGCGGCACCAATTTCGGCACCGGCAACGCGCAGCTCGACTTCAAGGACATGAAGTTCGACTGGGCGTGCGGGTGATCACGCCCCGCGCTTCGGCCCGATCGCCTCGAAGGTCGCCTTCTGCTCGTCGCTCAGATCAGCCTCGAAATCGTCCAGCGCATCGGCGACGCCGTTCACCGCCTGCAGCATCGTCTCCAGCCGCGCCTTGGCGGCGGTGAGGCGGGCCTGGGGCGTCGCGGCGGGCTGTGACGGGCAGGCGCTGAGCGTCTGCATGGTGCGCAGGGCGGTGTCCTGCAGCACCTCGAAGCGGGCGCGGGCGGTCTCGTCGAGGCGGAGCGTCGAGGCGATGTCGCCCGCAGGCCATTGCTGCTGCACGAGCTGTTCGTACTGACGCTGCAGCTTTTCGTCATAGCGGGGATCGCTGTCGGCATCGCAGGCGGCGGCCGCCTGCGCATCCTTGTTCGTATCCTTGTTCGTATCCTTGTTCGTTTCCCTGCGCTGCATCGAGGCGAGCGCGGCGCGGCGCTCGTTGCCGAGAGAATTGAGCCGGGCCTTCTGATCGTCATCAAGCAGACCCGTGAACTTCGCCAGCGGCGGCGCGACCGCGTCGATGGCCTTGATCATGGCCTCGACACGTTCGCGCATCAGGCCGAGGCGCTCCGCCGCATTGGCGGGGGCCTGCGCCGGGCACGCCGCGCGGATGGTGTCGCGCGCATTGATCCAGGCGGATGCGAGCTCGTCGAGCGCGGTGCGCTGCAATTCGTTCGGCGTCACGGCAGCAGCGATGCGCTCGACCGGCAGACCGCCGCTGTCGCTGGCCTCGCACAGGATCTCCGCGGTGGGGACGCGTCGTCCACGCCGGCCTTGCGGCGCGGTGTAGGCCGCGAGTTCGGTCGCCGCATAGGGCGCGAAGATCGCGGCATAGATGTCGCCATAGCCATAGAGCGAGAGACTGGTCGCATCGCCGAGGACGACGGCATTGGTGAGGTCGTCATGCGCGAACGGCCAGAACACCGGGCCGACCCAGCCATAGCTGCCATCGGGATGGCGCCACCACCCTTGCGCCCGGCGGCCGCCCTGCCAGCCCGCCAGCGCAGCCTGCGCCGTGAGCGCCGCGCGCATCACGTAGGGGTTCGCGGCCTGACCGCGCTCGGCGCCGCGCGGATCTTGCGATCTCAATGCAGCGGAGCGGTATCGACCGCCCCGCACCGCCATGCGGGAATGGCGCAGCCGCGACATGCCGATCACGTGGCCGACGGCGAAACGCGCAACGCCAAGCGGACCGCCGCGCAGTCCAAACTGCGCCTCGGCTCTCTCAGGCACCAGCACTGACGCAATCAGGAGCGCCGCGCCGGCGAGCGCCAGTCGCATGCGTCCCGACACGACCGCTGACCTGACCAATTCGGCCTCCTCCCCGCGCCAGCGGCGCACTGCGCCGCATCGACATGACTCGCGAGGGAACCGATTGTTCCGCAGAGACACAGGGCAAAGCGTCGCGGGAGACTGGCTTCACCGGGCGCCCGGCGGCGGCCTGAGCGCACGCCTCGCCCTTCAAGACGACCGCTTCGCGGTCCCTCAGGGTGAGGCTAACTGGCACCGGGCCGTTGAAACGTGCCGCGCACCCCGGTCCTCATCCTGAGGGCCCGCCAAAGGCGGGCGTCTCGAAGGATGGCCACAGGCAAAATCGTAAGCGACAGTCCTGCGCTCGCGGGAAGACGGGAAGAAAGACCCCTCACTCCGGCTTCTGCGGCATCACAAAGGTCTGGCCGGGATAGATCAGATTGGGGTTGTGGATCTTGCCGCGGTTGGCGTTGAAGATGACGGCGTAGCGGGCGCCGTCGCCATAGGCGAGCCGGCTGAGCGCCCACAGGCTGTCGCCGCGGGAGATCACCCGGCTGCCGCCTGCCTCCAATGGCGCGGCCTGCAGCGCGTCCGCCGGCGAGGCCGATGCCACCGTCGTCGCCGCGGGCGCCCGCGCCATGACCTTGGGTTTCGGCGCGCCGGTCAATTTCGGCCGGGAAGCAGCCCTGTCGGGAGCAGAGGCAAGATGCGGCGCGCCCGACGGCAGCGCCGCCACGACATCCGCCTTGTCATCCACCTTCTCGGCTTGCTTCGACTCTTGCCTCGCGACCGGTCCCGGACGCGCGGGCGGCGGCGCCGCTTCGGCGATGGTGACCGGCATGGTGCGGCCGGACTGCGTGACCGTGCCATCCGGCGCCCTGGCCCGGAGCGTCAATTCATAGGAACCGGGGGGAAGCTGCGGCGGGGTCATCACGAACTGGCCCGAGGCGTCGGCCACCGCTGTGTCGAGTGGCTTGCCGTCGCGCAGCAGCTCGACCTTTGCACCCGGCGCGGCCACGCCGGCAATCACCGCGGCCTCGCCGCGATCGTCGACCCGGGCGACGTCGAAACGGGGGCCGGTGTCGGCGACCGCCGGCGGCGGCTTGACCGGCGCGAGATCGGGCAGCGCCGCGACCTGCTTCTGAATCTCGACCAGCGCGCCGGTCTTCGGCTCGGGCGCCGGGGCCGCCACTGCTGCAGGCGCGGGCGGCGCGGCGGCGGCAAGCTTCGGCTGGTCCGGCTTCGGCGCTTCCGGTTTCGGCTCCGGCTTGAGCTCGGCCTTTGCTTCGGCCTTTGCTTCGGCCTTGGCTTCGGACTTGGCTTCGGCCTTGGCTTCGACCTTGGTCTCCGGCCTGGCGGCGATTGTGGTCTTTGTCCCGTCCGGGAGCAGACGGCGCAGCTCCGCCGGGCCGATCACCAGCACCGTGCCGACCAGCGCGAGCAGGCAGAAAGCAATGAAGGCCTTGGATGCGGTCATCATCGAAAAGAACCTTGCAGGCAAATCAACCGGGGCGGCAGGGTGCGCCGATTTGGCTGCGGCAGCAAGACGGTCGATGGGATGAGACCGGCGCATTTGCGAAAGCGCCGCTTGGAGCAGGATCAGACAAAACACGACCGCTTCAGGCAATACGCCCTCCCTCGCAGGGAATAGAACGCCGCCGGTCCGTACAAATACGGGCGACTGATCGGAATCCTGACGCGATCCGAAAGGAGCCATGCCATGACCGGAAACACTGCTCCCATGCGCGATGTCTCGCAGCAGGGCGCCCCCCCCGCACCTCGTGCGCAGCCGGACGACAGCTCGCATTCCGAACGGCGCGCCGCCGGTGCGGAGATGGCGCGCGTGCTCAGGACCGAGCCGTTTCGCATGGCGCTGGACGCCTCCGGTGCCGGCCTCGCGCACTGGCGACATGATCCGCTGCACGACGTCGTCGAGCCCATGAGCCACCACGTGATCATGGCGTATAACGGCATGATGCAGCGCATGGAGCGGCGGTCGGGACGATCGGTCGCGATCGGCACGTTTCGGCCGGGAGTCCTGATCATCATCCCGGAAGGATCGAGCTCCAGGTGGGATATTCCAAAGCCCGTCGACGTGGTTCAGCTGTATCTTCCCGACGCAATCCTGAAGCGCGTTGCCGACGAGGCTCAGGTCGGACCGGCCGACCTGCTGGAGCGAACCGCACATCCCGACCCCATCACCTCACGACTGATCCTGAGCGCGGCAGACACGTTGCAAGGCAATGGAGCCCTGGACACCCTGTTCCGGCATCAGCTGACGGATCTTCTGGCCACGCGCCTTCTGGCCGCGCATACCGGCTCGCCAACCAGTTTCGAGCCGACCGTGGGCGGCTTATCGCCGAAGATCCTGTTCCGTGCGATCGAACGCTTGCGGTCGGACAGCGACGCGGACGTCTCGCTGGATGCGCTGGCATCCGATGCGGGCCTGTCGCGCTTTCACTTCTGCCGTGCGTTCAAGGAAAGCACCGGCCTGTCTCCGCATGCCTGGCTGCGCCAGCACCGGCTCGAGCAGGCCATGAAGATGCTGCGCGAGGGCGACGAGACGGTCGCCGCGATCGCGGCCGCGCTCGGCTATGCCTCGCAGACGGCGTTCGCGGCGGCGTTCCGCAAGCTGACCGGCGAGAGCCCGAGCGACTGGCGCAGGCGCCAGCGTTAGCAGCAATCGCGCTGCAATCACGGCAAGTGCTCTGGCGCAGCGGCAGGCCCGATCCGGTAGATCATCATCATGTCCAGACCAATCGACGGAGACCGATGATGACCTGGAAAGATTTCATCAGCCGGCGCGTGATCGCCTCGCGCCACCGAAGCCTTGCCACCGCAACCTTGTACGGACTCTCGCTGGCCGTCCGCTTCACGTCGGCGACGGGCGAGGAGGTGGAGCTTCCGGCGCACGATGTGCACGCGATGCATCCGCTGGTATTCATCATGAACCGGGACGACTCCGGCCTGCCTTATCAGGACTGGGGCCTGAGGCCGGTCGTGTTTCGCCAGGCCTGGCCGGCGCGCTCGCCACTGTCCCGCTGCATGGCGCCTTAGACGCAGCGGTTCACTTCATCTCTTCACATCTCTTCGTGCCGTCACCGGACGCTGCCCGCGAGGGAGCAGCGACGGTTGCGCGCGGACTTTCGACACTGCCAACCAAGGAGCAAACCCATGCGATTAGTGATCATCGGCGCCGGCTTCGCCGGCATGTACGCCGCCCTTTCCGCAGCCCGCCTGCGCGAGATACAGGGCGTCTCGCCAGACCAGCTGGAGATCGCGCTGGTTGCGCCCGAGCCTACGCTCGTGGTCCGCCCGCGGCTCTATGAACCGAAGCCGGAAACCCTGACCGCGCCCCTGCTCGACGTGCTCGAGGCCATCGACGTCACCTATGTGCAAGGCACCGCCGAGGCGGTCGACACCAAATCCTGCATGGTGAAGATCGCGACGGCAAAGGGGACGAAGAAGACGCTCTCCTACGACCGTCTCGTCGTGACCACCGGCAGCCGGCTGTTCCGTCCGAACATTCCGGGGCTTGCCGAGCATGGCTTCAGCGTCGATTCGCTCGACGATGCCGTCGCACTCGACAAGCACCTGCATGGTCTCGCCAAGCGGCCGGCCACGGTCGGGCGCGACACGGTCGTCGTCGCCGGCGGCGGCTTCACCGGCATCGAGGCTGCCACCGAAATGCCGGCGCGGCTTCGCGACATCCTCGGCACCAACGCGAAGAGCCGCGTCATCATCGTCGATCGCAACAATGCGATCGCGCCCGACATGGGCGCGGGTCCCCGCCCCGTCATCGAGGACGCGCTTCGCAAGCTCGGTGTGGAAACCCGCCTCCGTGCCGGGGTCGCATCGCTCGACCAATCCGGCGTCACGCTGTCGAGCGGCGAACGCATCGAGACCGAGACCGTGATCTGGGCGGCGGGCATTCGTGCGGCACCTTTGACCGCGCAGATTCCCGCCGAGCGCGACAGCTTCGGCCGGTTGCTGGTCGATCGCCGCCTGCAGGTGACAGGCGTTCAGGGTGTCTTCGCGGCCGGCGATGCGGCACGCGCGGCCTGCGACGACGAGGGAAATTACGCGCTGATGTCGTGCCAGCACGCCACGCGCATGGGCGCCTTCGCCGGCAACAATGCCGCGGCCGAGCTGCTCGGCCTTGCGACCCGGCCCTATCACCAGAAGGCCTACGTCACCTGCCTCGACCTCGGCGACGCCGGCGCGCTGTTCACGCGCGGCTGGGAGCGGAAGGTCGAGATGGTCGGCGACGTCGCCAAGAAGACCAAGCGGGAGATCAACACGGTCTGGATCTATCCGCCAAAGGCGGAGCGCGCCGCCGCTCTCGCTTCCGCCGATCCCGAGCGCGTCACCGCTCTCTAGACGTCTCAAGCCATGACGGCCGCGCGTCCCGGCTGCGCGGTCTGCCGATCAAGCCAGCCGGGAGCCTTCTCATGAAACAGGAGACCAACATGAACCTGCACAACCCTTCATATCCCGCGACATCGCGCCCCGAAGAACTGGTCCCGTCGCGCTATGCACTGAAGATCGGCGAGATCGACGTGATGGTGATCAGCGACGGCGTGCTGATGCTGCCGGGCGCGATGCTGGCCCACAACGCCGACCCGGCCGTCCGCGCGGCCTGGCTGAAGGACATGTTCCTGCCGCCGGACGCGTTCGACTGGGCGCTGAACGTGGTCGTGGTGCGGAGCGGCGGCCAGACCATCCTCGTCGACGCCGGGCTGGGGTCCGATCCGGATCTGCACTTGCCGCGGGCCGGGCAGTTGAGCAAGCGACTGGAAGCCGCCGGCATCGATCTGGGATCCGTCACCGACGTGGTGCTGACGCACATGCACATGGACCACATCGGCGGGCTGCTCGTCGACGAGGTGAAGGAGCGGCTGCGCCCGGACCTGCGGATCCACGTCGCCGCTGCCGAGGTCAAGTTCTGGGAGAACCCCGATTTCACCCATGTCTCGATGCCGCCCGGATTCCCGGACGCATTGCGGGCGACCGCCGAGCGGTTTGCAAAGGAGTACCACAACCAGCTGCGCACCTTCGAGGAGGAGCATGAGGTGGCGCCGGGCGTGGTGGTCACGCGCACCGGCGGCCACACCCCAGGGCACAGCGTGGTCCGGCTGGCATCGGGCGGCGATCGGCTGACATTCGCCGGTGATGCCGTGTTCACTGTCGGATTCGATCACCCCGATTGGCACAACGGCTTCGAGCACGATCCCGAAGAGGCCGCGCGCGTTCGCGTCCGTCTGCTGCGGGAGCTGGCCGCGAGCCGCGAGCTGCTGGTGGCCACCCACATGCCCTTCCCCTCGATCGGGCACGTCGCAATAGACGGTGATGCCTTCCGTTGGATCCCGGTGTTCTGGGACTATTGACGGCAGGACGGGTCCGGCTCGCACGAGAGCATGATCCGGACTCCCAAAGCGCGATGAAATCACCCCGATCTCATCGCGCTTTCCGGCACGCCACGAACTACATCAAACGTTTGGCGGCACGCACTTCGGCGATCTCGGAGTCGGGGTGGCTGACGATGGTGGCGAACATGATGCCGCTGATGATGAGCGACCAGGCGGTGTTCCAACAGATCCAAAACACGTGCCAGCCTCCGTTCGATTCGTCCGCCCGCGGATCAGGGTAACGGCAAGGCGAAGCCGCCGTTCCCGGTGCGAATACATCGCTACTTTGGTTTGGTCGGCGGCGAGGCGGGATCGGTTTGACTGGTGTGGCGCTTTGCCACGACGTCGGCGTCGCGCTCGCCCTCCTGCGGGCGCGGCGGCGGCTTGGGCTGGCCTTTCTGACCGCCATGCTTGCCGCCCATGTCGGGCTTGCCTTCGAGATCGTTTTCCTGGGGCATGCCGGTTCAATGCGCTGGCGCGGCGTTGGTTTCGCATTGCACCGGCGGTTTTCGGCTGTGAACGAGTTCACAGGATTGCCGCGGTTTGAAGTGCATGATCCTGGACGGCCTGGACATCAATGACACCGACGGATTCGGCCTGATGCGGCAGCGGCTCATCGCCTGGACCATCCTCACATCCGCCCTGATTGCGGTTGCCGTCTGGACCGTGCTCGGACCGCCCGCTCCTGCGTCCAGCCCGAATCTGCCCTCCCGGACAGCTTCGGCGCGGTAGCCCTCTGCGGCGACCGATACAATTTCAGCATCGATCGATCCCAACTGGAATTTGGTGCGGGCGCGCGCCGCCCGCTATCCTCGCCGGCAAAACGACAATGAAGCGACCCGGCCTTCAGGAGGAGACCATGTCGAGACCGACCCGACGCATCGCGTCCAAGGCGCCACGCGCTGCGATCGCCACCACCCTGTTCGCAGCCCTCACCCTCATTTCTGGAGTCCAAGCCGGCATGGCCGAGACCTTCGCCTATGTCGGCAACGCCGACAGCAACGACATCAGCGTGTTCAAGATGACCGCGAGCGGCGAGATGACGCCCGTGCAGACGGCCGCCTTCAAGGGTATCGAGAAGCCCGGATCCTCGACACCCCTCGCGATCACGCCCGACCACCGCGTGCTGATTGCCGGCGTTCGCTCGCAGCCCTACCTCGCCGTGAGCTTTGCGATCGATCCCAAGACGGGCGAGCTCAGCCAGCTCGGCAACGCGCCGCTCGCCGACAGCATGGCCAATATCGCCGTCGACCACAGCGGCAAGTTCCTGTTCAGCGCGTCCTATGGCGGCAACAAGGTTGCGCTGAATCCGCTTGGCGCCAACGGCGTCGCCGGCGAGCCGAAGCAGGTGATTCCGACCGGGCTAAATGCGCACGCGTTCCTGCCCTCGCCCGACAACCGCTTCGCGTTCGCGACCAATCTGGGCTCCGACCAGGTGCTGAGCTTCGCGTTCGATGCCGCGGCCGGCACGCTGACGCCGAGCGATCCGCCGGTCCACAAGGTGCCGGAAAAATCGGGGCCGCGGCACTTCGTGTTTCACCCGGGCGGCAAGTTCGTCTATCTCCTCCACGAGCTGAACGGCGACCTCGCAGCCTTCACCTATGAGGCGAGGAGCGGCGCCTGGGACGAGATCCAGCGCACCACCGTGCTGCCGGAAGGGTTTTCAGGAAAGCCCTGGGCTGCCGACATCCACATCACCCCGGACGGCCGCTTCCTCTACGCCTCCGAGCGCACCACCAGCACGCTCACCGCCTACAGGGTGGACGGATCAAGCGGCAAGTTGACCACGATCGGCAGTGTCCCGACCGAGAGGCAGCCGCGCGGCTTCAATATCGATCCCTCCGGCCGCTACCTCGCCGCGGTCGGCGAGCTCTCCGACAGCATGACGGTCTATGCGATCGACCCGAGCAGCGGCGCGCTGGCCAGGCTGAAATCCTACCCCACCGGCAAGAAACCGAACTGGGTGGAGTTCGTGAATCTGCCGTGAGGGGGCCAGGCTGAGGGGGCCAGGCCGACCTACGTAAACATCCGTAATTTTCGCAGGCGCGCCTTGTCTTCATATGATCGGCCATGGACCGCCAGATCGTCTTCAAATGCCCGCAGACCGGCCTGAACGTGCAGCATCGGCTCGCCAACGAGCCGACCGACCGCACGCATGAGTCGGTGTCCTGCCCGGCCTGCACGCGGCTGCATTTGATCGACCGGGCCAGCGGGCGGCTGCTGGGCGAGCGCCGCGGCTGAGGGGCCCGCCATTGCGGCGACCTCAGCCGTGAGGGTCCACACCCCATGGAAAGCCGCAATCAGGCCGCCCGACCCCGGAGGGCGGCGAACCTGATCTCCAATCCCGCGACTCATCAATGACCTGCCACGGCGGCGCGCGCCGGCGTGGCATCCTGACATGGGCAACGCGACCATAGTCCGGCCCGTTGCCATCTGCTATCGATCGAAGGGCTTGAACCCCGTGGAATTTCCGATGCGTCATTTGCCCCGTGCCGTTGTCCGAACCCTGTGCCCCGCAGCCGTCGCCGGCGCGCTCGTCCTCGGTCAATATCCGGCCAGAGCTGCCGATGACGACGCACCCAAGGGGCCGGCCGTCACGGTGCTGAAAGTCGCGAAATCCTGCTTCTCCGACATCGTCGAGGCCACCGGCACGATCATCGCGCGGGAGGAAACCTCGGTGCGGCCCGAACGCCCGGGCCTGAAGGTCACGGACGTGCTGGCGGAAGCCGGCGACACCACCACCGCCGGCCAGGTGCTGGCGCGGCTGGCGCTCCCCGAGGGCGGCACGCTGCAGGTCACCGCGCCCGTGGCGGGCGTGATCGCGGCGTCGACGGCCCAGATCGGCAATTTCGCCTCGGCCAAGGGCGAGGCGCTGTTCACGATCGTGGCACGCAGCGAATACGATCTCGTCGGCCTGGTTGCGACGACCGATTTGCGCAAGCTCGCCGTCAATCAGCCGGCGACGGTGCGGATCTCCGGCGCCGGCGACATCGACGGCAAGGTGCGCCGCATCGGCCCGACCGTCGAGCCGAACATCCAGCAGGGCATGGTCTATATCGGCATCTCCTCGCAGAAGCGGCTGCTGCTGAAGGCGAGCGGGCGTGCGCTGATCAAGTCCGGGCAGAGCTGCAACGTCGCGGTGCCCCTGACGGCCGTGCAATATTCCTCCGCCGGCACCGTGGTGCAGGTGATCCGCCGCAACCGCGTCGAGACCAAGCGTGTCGAGGTCGGCTTGATGTCCGGCGGCAATATCGAGGTCCGCGACGGCCTCAACGAGGGCGATGTCGTCGTCGCCCGCGCCGGCGCGCTCTTGCGCGAAGGCGATCCGGTGCGACCGGTGATGGCCGCGGAAGCAGCGAAGTAGCAGCCGCGATCGTCATTGCGAGTGCAGCGAAGCAATCCAGAGTCCCTCCGCGGAAAGATTCTGGATTGCTTCGCTGCGCTCGCAATGACGATGGAGAGACAGATGTGCGTTACACACGCATATCGTAGGTGGGCAAAGCGAAGCGCGCCCACCAATTCTGTCAGCGATTTTGGAAAGATGGTGGGCACGGCGCGTTGCGCCTTTGCCCACCCTACAAACTGCGGCTAGCCGCCGGCTTCGCCGAATTGGACGTCTTCGAGCAGCGAGGAGGAGACCGTCGGGACCTGGTCGCCTTCGCTGGCGCGGGAGATGGCGAGGCGGGTCTTGTTGAAGACGCTCTCGGCGCTGCCCCGTGCGTTGAGGTTGTTGAGGAACTCGCTGACCAGCACGCTGTGCTCGCCCTTGCCGTCGTCGACGACCTTGCCGGGCGAGGCCGAGGTCAGGATCAGGGCATTGTCGGACGCGCTGATCGGCGCGAGGCCGTGGCTGTAGGAGCGGAAGCGGCGCTCATAGGGATTGCGGCGGGAAGCGTCGACGACGGCGAGCTTGGCCTTGGCGCCCTGCTCCTTCATCATGTCGAGCACGCCGTCGATCGAGACGCCCTGGCGGCGGACGTCGCTTTCCTTCCAGATCACGGCATCGACCGGCAGCATGTAGCTCTGGCGGCCGGCCTGCACGCCGTAGCCGCCGAAAAACAGCATGACGACGGTATCGCGCTTGATCCGCGACTTCAGGCGGTTGACGGCGCGGACCATGTCGTCCCGGGTCGCGTCTTCCACCATGTCGACGTCAAAGCCGTCCTTGCGCAGGGAAGAGGACAGCGCGCGAGCGTCGTTGATCGACTGCGTCAGCGGCGCACTGGCGTCAGGATAGTGTCCGTTGCCGATGACGAGCGCGAGGCGGGAGGTCTGGGCGATCGAACCCGTGACCTGGTCGGTCGAGACCGCCTTGGCGGCGTCGATCGCGCGCATGTTGAGAGCAGCATGGGCGCCGATCACCAGCGAGACCGTGCCGATGAGGGCCGCGGCCAGCGCGATCGTGCGTCTGGAAAGGTCGAGCTGCTTTACATTCATCTCGGTTCGTTTCCTGTGCCAAAGACCAGCCAAGCGCGCGCACACTGTTTGAGTAGCGCGATAGCGTCTTTAGGTTTGAGGGATTGGCCGGGGATGTGCCCCCGAATTGCGCGCAATTTGCGGCGCCGCACCAAACAAACCTTTAACCGGATATAGTGCGCCCGGCAACAGATTCCCAAAATTTGATCTAAGTTACTGATGTTGCTCGTTAATTCACTCGCCCAGTTTTGTGCATTTTGTGCTCCTGCGGGCCCTTTCGGGGTCCGATCATGCAGCCTTCGTGCCGCGTTTTTCCGTGACTTTCATCACATTTGTATTTCCTGCGAATCCGGGTAGCCTTTTCAACGACTTGCAGGGGGTGGCGCGTGGTTGGGAGCGCGATGGCCGGCCCCCGGCCAACCCCCGCCAGAGTCCCGCGACCAGGTACTTCATGAACTTTCATTATTTCGCCGGCGCCGCCTGCCGGGCGCTGCTGGCGCCGAAGGACGGCCCCTCGCTTTACGACGTCTGCGATCCCGTATTATCGGCGACAGCCGGCGGCGATCCGCATCTGGCCAAATTCTACAAGACTGCGCTCGGCAATCCCGCGCTGCGGGTGCTGCTGCGGCGGGCCGGGCTGCCCGAGCTGCGCGACGAGGCCAGGCTGACGGCGCTGCGCGAGGCGCTGGTTCGCGCCCGCGACGAGGCCGAGCCCGACTGGGCGGCGGTCGGCCAGCCGGTCGCCGACCTCGTCGACAGCATCGCGCTCGACCATCCGAAGCCGCCGCCGGCGATGTTCACGGGCTCGGCGCCGCCGCAAGCGCAGATCGACGGCGTGATCCGCGATTGCGCGCAGCATCTGCTCGGCTCCTACCGCCGGAACGGCTTCCTGCCGACCTATGCCGCCTTCAACCTGATCGGCGATCCGGATTTTCGCGGCCGCGAGCTGATCATGGCGCTCACGGGCCTCAACGCCCGCGGCTACAAGAATTCCTCGCTGCTGTTCAACCTCGCCCGCGTCTTCATCGCGCGATCGCCGGCCGGGGCCGTGGTCAATCCGCCCTGGCGAGGGGTCGCCGAGCCGATGTGGGAGCCGGTGCAGATCCGGCACCGCTCGGCCTATTACGACGCGTTCTTCATCGAGGCGCTGCTGAACTATGGCGAGACCGGGCTCGCCTCGGCGTCCGACAAGATCGCGGCCGAGCGCGCCATCGCCGACATGGTGGACTTTTGCGTCAACATCAGCCGCGAGGAGGTCGAGGGCATCGACGGGACGCGCTTCAACGTCATCACCGCGCTGGCGCCGGCGCCGCATCCGCGCTTCTCGCGATACTTCGCGCAGATCAAGCAGGACCTCGGCTTCGGCATTTACGTGCCGGACTGCGACACCACGGCGTGCTCGATCTCGGCAGCGACGCAGGCCGGCTGCCTCGACGCGATCATCGACCAGCCGCTGCTCGACTTCTATTCCGGCTATCAGGTGCACGCCGGCGTCAACGAACCGCGCGTGACCGTGCCGCTGAACGACAATATCGACTATGAGGGCGGGGTCGCGACCTGGATCGACAACCTCAAGGGCGAGCGTCCCTACGGCAACGATCTCGATCCGACGCTCAATCTCGACATTCTCGAGGTGAGCTTTCGCAATCTGGCACGCTGGAAAGTGTTGGAGACACCGTCGCGGCTCGCGACGGTGCATCGCATCATCGGTTTCCAGAAGCGGCTGGCCGCGAGCGGCGCCTTCGCCAATCCGCGCTCGCACATCTATTACCTGCCGGAGCTCTACAGCGCCTATTTCGGCCGATGCTATGCGGCCTTCCTGACGTTGCCGCTGGCGGCGCAGGCCGCGATCGATCCCGCCGGCGATTTCGACTTCATCCGCCATCGCGTGCTGTCCTACGTCAAGGACGAGCTGATGGCCGCTGAGATGAACGTGTTCGACGCGGCGCTGGCGCTGATCGCGCTCGGCCATCTCGGCGCCGACCCGCGCGCCTTCGCACCGGCGCTGAACGTGATCGTCGCAAACCTCGGCGAAGGCGGCCGCCGCGGCCCGTTCCGCGCCTATGAGTGGAACAAGATGAAGACGCCCACGCGGATCCTGGTGGGCGGGCCGGAGGTGACGTCGGCATTCGTGCTGATGGGCCTGGCGGTGGCGCGGAGGCGAATGGTGAATGGCGAGTAGCGAATGGCGAATGGTGCGCGGCGCCCTATGCGGTACTCCCTATTCGCCACTCGCCCGGCAATGACGGGAAGTTGAAAGCTCATCCGTCAGGCAGGCGCTGGCCGGGCGGACAAAAGCCGACCACAATTGCGCGGTCTATCGAGATTTTCATCCCACGCGGACCGGCATGTTGCGAAAATTCCTGATTGCGCTGTCTCTGCTCGGCTCATCTTGGCTCGCCCTGCCCTCGCTGGCTGCGGCCGCCGACATCACCGGCATTGCAAAAGTCCGCGCTGGCGATGCCGTGGTGATCGGCAACACGCGCATCCGGCTCGGCGGCATCGACGCGCCCGCAATCGACCAGCTCTGCCTCAACACCAAGACCGAGCGCTGGACCTGCGGCGTCGCGGCGCGCGACGAGCTCGCCAAATACACGGACGGCAAGAGCTGGGCCTGCCACGCGCGATCAATCGACCGGCGCGGCCGCACCGTGGCGCGCTGCGAGGTCGGTGGCGAGGACATCCAGAAATGGCTGGTGCGCAGCGGTTGGGCACTGGCCTACACCCGCATGTCCCACGACTACGATGCAGACGAGAAAGCGGCGCGCGAGGCAAAAGCCGGGATGTGGCAGGGCGCCTTCATCGCGCCCTGGGACTGGCGCGTCCGCAACAAGAAGACCGTCATCCTCGGCGCGACCAAGCCACCCGAGGGGGCGCACAAGGTGCTGCTCGCCTCGGCCTCGGGGCCGGTCGCGCCCTCCCCGGATTGCACCATCAAAGGCAACGTCAACAGCGCCGGCGAGTGCATCTTCCACCAGCCGACCAGCCGCTGGTACACCCAGATCAAGATGAAGATCAGCAAGGGCACCCGCTGGTTCTGCTCGGTCGAGGAGGCGGAAGCCGCCGGCTGCCGTGAGACCAAACGATAACCCTGACCTGCGTTTTCCGTGCTTTTCCTGAGCGCCTCCAACGCGTAGAAACACAGATCATCAACCTTCGACCGTCTCCACGACACAAGGACTGACAGCAATGACCGTTCGCGCGGGCCGGGAATTTCTGGCCATCCCCGGGCCCACCAACATGCCCGACGAGGTGCTGCGGGCGATGCACCGTCCGGCGATCGACATCTATTCCAAGCAGATGCTCGATCTGACCGAAAGCCTGCTCGGTGACATCTCGAAGCTGTTTGCCACCAAGGGCAAATCCTACATCTACATTGCCAACGGCCACGGCGCCTGGGAAGCGGCGCTCAGCAACGTGCTGTCGCGCGGCGACAAGGTGCTGGTGCTGGAGAGCGGCCGGTTCGCGATCGGCTGGGGCAATGCGGCAGCGCTGATGGGCGCAGAGGTCGAGGTGCTCAAGGGCGACTGGCGCCGCGCGGTGCGGCCGCACGAAGTCGAGGAGCGCCTGCGCCGCGACAAGGAGCACACCATCAAGGCCGTCGTCGTCGTCCAGGTCGACACCGCCTCGGGCGTGCAGAACGACATCGAGGCGATCGGCAAGGCGATCAAGGCGGCCGGCCATCCCGCGCTGTACATGGTCGACACCGTGGCCTCGCTCGGCTGCATGCCGTTCGAGATGGACAAATGGGGCATCGACGTCGCGATGTCCGGCTCGCAGAAGGGCCTGATGACGCCCCCGGGCCTCGGCTTCGTTGCCGCCAATGCGCGCGCGCTCGAGGCGCAGAAGAAGGCCAACATGTCGACGCCCTATTGGAGCTGGAGCGAACGCGAGGGCACCGAGAATTATCGCAAATATGCCGGCACCGCGCCGGTGCATCTGTTGTTCGCGCTGCGCCAGGCGATCGACATGCTGCACGAGGAAGGCCTGGAGAACGCCTTCCGCCGCCACAGCCTGCTCGGCGAAGCCACGCGCCGCGCCGTTGCCGCATGGTCGGAAGGCCAGGTGCTCGGCTTCAACGTCGCGGAAGCCAGCGAGCGCTCCAACACCGTGACCACGGTGACCATGAGCAACGGCCACGACCCCGCGGTGCTGCAACGCTATTGCAAGGACAAGTGCGGCGTCGTGCTCGGCACCGGCATCGGCGACCTCTCGGGACAGGCGTTCCGCATCGCCCATATGGGCCACGTCAATGCGCCGATGCTGCTCGGCACGCTCGGGGTGATCGAGGTGGGATTGAATGCGCTGAAGATCCCGCACGGCAAGGGCGGGCTGGAAGCAGCCGTGGCGTATCTCGGGGACGAGGTGGCAGCGTAACTAAGACGCCACTACGAACACCGCTGTCGTCCCGGACAAGCGGAGCGCGGGCAACGCGCAGCGTTGTCGGCGTGGAGCGCAGATCCGGGACCCATACCGCGTGATCTGTCGATAAGGCACAGCGCGAGTACAGAAGACTCTTAACTTCGGATCTTCGCCAAACTCCTCCCTGTGGTTATGGATCCCGGATCTGCGCGCGCTTGAGGCGCGCTTGTCCGGGATGACGGCGGCGTGTTTGGCTAGGGTTGTGGCACGCGATACGCCTCCACCTGCGCCTTCAACTCATCCAGGGGTGCGGTCGGCGCCTTCGGATCGACCCGGTATTCCCCGCTCGCCAGCCACCGCAGCACCATCGCATCGATCACCGGCGAGTGGTGGATGACGTCGCCGTAATTATCGAGATTATGCGTCACCTCCTTGATCGCGCGGAAGTCATGCAGGCGCACGTTGGGAAGCTGCGTCAGTCGCTGCGCAATGCGTGCCGTGAGGCCGGTGACGATCTTCAGCGTCTCGGGTGATGCGTCGCGCATCGCGACGAATTGCAGGATCGAATAGGGCGGGAAGTAGATGTCGAAGGTCACGTCCGGATGGCGCGTGATCAGGCCGACGGCATCGCGCTCGAAATGCCGCACCATGGCCTCGTAATCATAGCCTTCGCCGAGAAATCGGCTGCGCGTGGGAGCGGTGATGTAGGTGAAGGCGGCGAGCGTCCGCTTGGCGTTGTAGCCGCCGGTAACGTCGAAATCCCCAGGCAGCGCATAGATGTCGTCGACATCGGACAGCGCAAACTTGACGGGGAGATAAGGCGCCACGCGCGTCAGCGGCCCTTGCAGCGGCGGGACGGAGCGCAGCAACGCGAACAGGGATTCCTTCGCCATCGCCGCGCTGAACAGATAGGACGCGATCCCCTTCGCTGTCCCCCGATAGAGATCGACGGACAGATAGGGATCGGCCTCGATGTCGGCGGCATCGGCAAAGCTGAAATCGTCCATCGCCCAGATCACCCGCTTTGCGCCGCGGTCGATGGCCTGCTCCAGCACAAAACCCTGCTGGCGCGAATTCGAGCCGGTCATCGCCAGCTTGAGCGAGTGCACACCAAGCGCGCGATCGATGTCGCTCTGGCGGAAATGGATCGCGAGCGAGGTGCCCATGAACGCGGTGTCGAACGACTGGCTGCGGATCAGCCCGGCATTCTGCACGCGCGTGTCCTCGGAATAGAAGGCGGAACGCGAGGGGCGAAACAATTGCAGGGGATCGACGACGTAGGTGAGCAGGGCCGCGCCCAGCACGCAAGCGGCGCTGGCGAGCAGAAGGCGTCTCAACTGTGTGAACGAGCCCTGCATCAGAACCGGAAGTAGATGAATTCGCTGTGGCTCTGGATGCCGAGCAGGCCGAATGCGAGCACCAGCGATGCCGCGTAGAGGACCAGCGGCCGCATGCGCCCCGCCCGCAACGCCTCGCCGACCCTGCGATTGCCGTGATCATATCCCATGAGCGCTTGCGTGTTCGGCGCCAGCCACACCAGAGCCGCGTAGATGGAGACCAGCACCAGCGCCGCGATCTCCTCGCGGCCGAACACGATATGCGAGGGATCGGCCATGGCCTGGAGCACGCGCAGCGCCCAGGTGACGCTCTCGGCGCGGAAGAACACCCAGGCGACGACGACGGCCAGGAACGTCAGCGCTGCTCCGGCGATGCGGGCCGGGCGCGCAAGACCAGATGGAATCGCAGGCACCAGCGCGTTGAAGGCGTGATTGATGCAGAGATAGGCGCCGTGCAGCGCGCCCCAAATGACGAAAGTCCAGGCCGCGCCATGCCAGAGCCCGCCGAGCAGCATCGTGATCATCAGGTTGACGTAGCGCAGCACGCGGCCGCGCCTGTTGCCCCCGAGCGGGATGTAGAGATAGTCGCGCAGGAATTGCGACAGCGTCATGTGCCAGCGCCGCCAGAACTCGACGATGTTTGTCGCCTTGTAGGGCGAGTTGAAGTTCACGGGCAGGAAGATGCCGAACATCAGCGAGATGCCGATCGCCATGTCGGAATAGCCGGAGAAGTCGAAATAGAGCTGGAACGTGTAGGCGAGCGCACCCAGCCAGGCCTGGTCGAAGCTCGGCGAGCGCGCCTCGAAGGCAAGCGCGACCAGCGGCTGGATGCCGTCGGCGAGGCAGGTCTTCTTGAACAGGCCGATGGCGAAGATGATGACGCCGCACAGAATGAGATGGGCGTCCGGGCGCTTCGTTTCCTCCCGCTCGAATTGCGGGATCATGTCCTTGTGGTGGAGGATGGGGCCTGCGATCAGATGCGGAAAGTAGGTCACGAACAGCGCGTAATGCGGCAGCGCGTAGGCTGCGACCTGGCCGCGATACGCGTCCACCAGAAACGCGATCTGCGTGAAGGTGTAGAAGGAGACGCCGACCGGCAACAGGATTTGGACCGCGAGATGCGTGCCGGCCAGCGCATTGACGTTCTCGGTCACGAAGCCGGCATATTTGAATATCCCGAGGACGAGGAGGTCGCCGGTGACGCCAAAAGCGAGCGCCGCTTTTCGCCGCATGGGGGCGAGCTCGGCCACGATGAGGAGATGGCCGACCCCGAAGTTGAAGGCGATCGAGATCAGCAGCAGGGGCAGGAATTGCCAGCTGCCGATGGCGTAGAAGGCGAGCGAGGCCAGCGCGAGCCAGACCACCGGCGTCAGATTGCTGCGCCGCCCGAGCCAGAAATAGCCGGCCAGCACGGCCGGCAGGAACAGCAGGATGAACGGGTAGGAGTTGAATAGCATCAGGCTGGACCGGCGGCGGGAATATGGTCCGTAAAGCATACAAGGGGCCGGTCAACAACCCGGCGGCTGGCGCGGGGCGCGCTGGCAATTCGCGGAATCAGGACGATATAAGGGCGATCACGCCGTCGAATGAGGATCGAGTGACCCAAGCCAAAACACCTTCCCAGCCCCCCGTCGCCCCGCGCCGGCCGCATTCCTTCACGCGGCATGGCATCGCCGTGACCGACGACTATGCCTGGCTGAAGGACGCGAAATGGCAGGAGGTGCTGCGCGACCCTGCGGTGCTCGATCCCGACATCCGCAAATATCTGGATGAAGAGAACGTCTACACCGAAAGCCTGCTCGGCCATACCGCCAGCCTGCAGAAGACGCTGGTGCGGGAGATGCGCGGGCGGATCAAGGAGGACGATTCCAGCGTCCCCTCGCCCGACGGCCCCTTCGCCTATTTCCGCAGGTTTCGCGAGGGCGGGCAGCACGAGCTGTTCGGCCGCATGCCGCGCGAGGGCGGCGACGGCGATATCGTGCTCGACGGCGACGCGCTCGCAAAAGACCACAAATATTTCAAGTTCGGCGGCAGCCGTCACTCGCACGATCACAAGCTGCAGGCCTGGAGCGCCGATACCAAGGGCTCCGAGTATTTTTCGATCCGCGTCCGCGATTGGGCCACGGGCAAGGACTTCGACGATCTCGTCGAGGAGACCGACGGCGGCATGGTCTGGGCCGCGGATTGCAAGAGCTTCTTCTATGTAAAGCTCGACGACAACCACCGCCCGATGCAGGTGTGGCGGCACAGGCTCGGCACCAGGCAGGCCGACGATTCGCTCATCTACGAGGAGCAGGATTCCGGCTGGTTCACCCATCTGCACGAGAGCACGAGCGGCCGCTTCTGCGTGATCGCGGGCGGCGATCACGAGACGAGCGAGCAGCGGCTGATCGATCTCGCAAATCCCGAAGCGCCGCCGCGGCTGGTCGCGGCGCGCGAGGAAGGCGTGCAATATTCGCTGGCCGACCGTGGCGACGAGCTCTTCATCCTCACCAATGCCGATGATGCCATCGACTTCAAGATCGTCACCGCGCCCCTTTCTTCGCCGGAGCGCAAGAACTGGCGCGACTTGATCCCGTATCGTCCCGGCATCTACATCATCGACCTCGATCTCTATGCCGGCCATCTGGTGCGGCTGGAGCGCGCCAATGCGCTGCCGTCGATCGTGATCCGCGACCTCGCGACGAAGGACGAGCACGCCATCGCCTTCGACGAGGCCGCCTATTCACTGGACACGATGGGCTCCTACGAATTCGAGACGACGAATCTGCGCTTTTCCTATTCGTCGATGACGACACCGTCGGAAGTCTACGACTACGACATGGTCAAGCGCACGCGCACCTTGCGCAAGCGCCAGGAGATCCCGTCCGGGCACGATGCGGCCGACTACGTCACCACACGCATCATGGCGAGGGCGCATGACGGCGCCGAGGTGCCGGTGTCGATCCTCCATCGCCGCGGGCTGAAACTCGACGGCTCGGCGCCGCTGCTGCTCTACGGCTACGGCTCCTACGGCATGGCGATGCCGGCTTCGTTCAGCGCCAACCGCCTGTCGCTGGTCGATCGCGGCTTCGTCTACGCCATCGCCCATATCCGCGGCGGTGCCGACAAGGGCTGGGGCTGGTATCTCGACGGCAAGCGCGAGAAGAAGACGAATTCGTTCGACGATTTCTCAGCCAGCGCCCGCGCGCTGATCAACGCGAAATATACCAGCGCCAGGCGCATCGTCGGCCATGGCGGCTCGGCCGGCGGCATGCTGATGGGCGCGGTCGCCAACCGCGCCGGCGAATTGTTCGCCGGCATCGTCGCCGAGGTTCCCTTCGTCGACGTGCTCAACACCATGCTCGACGACACGCTGCCGCTGACGCCGCCGGAATGGCCGGAATGGGGCAACCCGATCGAGAGCGAGAAGGATTTTCGAACGATCCTGTCCTACTCGCCCTACGACAATGTCGCCGCGAAGGACTATCCGGCGATCCTGGCGATGGGCGGCTTGACCGATCCACGCGTCACCTATTGGGAGCCCGCCAAATGGATCGCCCGCCTGCGCGCGACCATGAGCGGCGGCGGCCCGGTTCTCCTCCGCACCAACATGGGCGCCGGCCACGGCGGCGCCTCGGGCCGGTTCGACCGGCTCGACGAAGTCGCGATCGTCTATGCGTTCGCGCTGTGGGCGGCGGGAATGGCGGAGGCGGGGGTGTAGCGATAGCCGCCGCTGTAGCAACACCTTCCGGTGTCGTCCCTGCGAACGCAGGGACCCATACCGCGTGATGTGTCGGTGACGTGTAGGTTTTAGTACCGGCGAACGCTTGTGGTTATGGATCCCGGATCAGCGCTCCGCTTGTCCGGGATGACATCGCATGTGGGGCGCGCGACGACCTCACACCGCCCCGTGCGCCTCCACGTACAGCGCATACACCGAGTGGCTGCTGGCCATGTAGAGCCGGTTGTTCTTGGGGCCGCCGAAGCAGAGATTGGCGCAGCGTTCCGGCAGCTTGATGAAGGCGAGCGGCTTGCCTTCCGGATTGAACACCATGACGCCGTCGAGTTCCTCGGGCCTGGCCTTGAGCTGGAACACCTTGCGGCCGCCGACATCGCTGGGCTCGGATTGCAGCGCGCCGTTGGAGCCCCAGCCGCACCAGATATTGCCATCGCGATCAACGCGAAAGCCGTCGAGCGAGCCCTGGTCGGCGGCGTCGATCAGCTTGGTCTTGCCGCTGAGCGAGCCGTCGTCTCCGATGTTGTAGCTCCAGATGCTGCGGTTGGGCGTGCCCTTCCACTCGACGACATAGAGCTTCTTCTCGTCGGGCGAGAAGGCAAGGCCATTGGGATTGACGAGGTCGGTGAGGACCGCGCTGATCTTGCCGTCCTTGGCAAGGCGATAGACGTTGGTGGTGGCCTGCTCGGCCTTCTCCTTCTTGCCTTCCCACTCGCCATTGATGCCGAACAGCGGATCGGTGAACCAGATGCTGTCGTCGGACTTCACCACGATGTCGTTCGGCGCGTTCAGCCGCTTGCCCTCGAACTTGTCGGCGAGCACGGTGATCTTGCCGTCCTTCTCGGTGCGGGTGATGCGACGGGTGACGGAGTGCTCGCAGGTGACGAGACGGCCCTGGCGATCCCTGGCATTGCCGTTGGCGTAATTGGCGTTGGCGCGGAACACGCTGGTCTGCCCGGTCTTCTCGTCGAACTTCATGATCCGGTTGTTGGGGATGTCGGAGAACAGGAGATAGCCGCCCTCGGGGAAATAGGCCGGGCCTTCGGCCCAGCGGAAGCCGGTCGCGACCTGCTCGAGGCTCGAGGAATAGATCCGGTACTTTGTGAAACTGGGATCGAGGATCTGGACGGCGGGATCGGGATAGCGCTGGTTCGGCGTGAACGGGAACGATTGCGCGCCGGCGGCGCGGGCGAGAAGCGTCGATGCCATTGCCGCGCCGGCACCAGCCATGAGGTTGCGTCGCGTGAAGTTCATGAAAATCCTCCCTGCTCGATAAAAGGCCGGCACTTGATGGCCGGCCTGTGTCTTGATCGATCTGCTCTTGGCCTTAGCGGCCGTTCTTCTTCCGCCATTCGGCAAAGTCGGTCAGCGTCTGCGGATCGGTCGCGGGATAGAGACCGAAGATGCCGCGGCCCTTGCCGACTTCTTCCGTGACGAAATCCTCGAACGCGGTCATCTCGAAGGTTTCGTTGGCGATCTCGTCGGCGAGATGCGCGGGGATCACGATGACGCCGTCGGCATCGCCGAGGATGACGTCGCCGGGAAACACCGGCGCATCGCCGCAGCCGATCGGCACGTTGATCTCGATCGCCTGGTGGAGCGTGAGATTGGTCGGTGCGCTGGGACGATGATGATAGGCGGGGATGCCGAGCCTGGCGATCTCGGCGGAATCGCGAAAGCCGCCGTCGGTGACGACGCCGGCGACGCCGCGCTTCATCAGCCGCGTCACCAGGATCGCACCGGCCGAGGCCGCGCGCGCGTCCTTGCGGCTGTCCATCACCAGCACGGCGCCCGGCGGGCAATCCTCGACCACCTTGCGCTGCGGATGCGAGCGGTCCTTGAACACGTCGATGGTGTTGAGATCCTCACGCGCCGGCATGTAGCGCAGCGTGAAGGCCTCGCCGACCATGGTCGGCTGGTCGGGACCGACGGGATGCACATCCTGGATCATCTGGACGCGCAGGCCGCGCTTGAAGAGCGCGGTGGCCACCGTGGCGGTGGAGACGGATTTGAGTTTGGTGCGGGTGGCTTCGCTGAGTTTTGTCATCGTGGGCTCTCTCTGTCGTCATTCCGGGGGCGCGCCGCTTGGCGCGAGCCCGGAATCCATCGATCGACACAGAATGCGGCCCGATGGATTCCGGGCTCATCGCTTCGCGATGCCCCGGAATGACAGGTGGCTAGTAAATCGACGGCTCGCCGATCGGCGCGCCGAAATCGGTCTCGAGGAAGTCGAAGTCGCAGCCGTCATTGGCCTGCTTGATGTGCTTGGTGAACATCCAGCCATAGCCGCGCTCGAAGCGGCGCTCGGGCTGCTTCCAGGCGGCGCGACGCTTGGCGAGCTCGACCTCGCTCACGTCGAGATTGATGGTGCGCGCTTCGACGTCGAGCGTGATGCGGTCGCCGTTCTGCACCAGCGCCAACGGGCCGCCGATGTAGGATTCCGGCGAGACGTGCAGGATGCAGGCGCCATAGCTGGTGCCGCTCATGCGCGCGTCCGAGATGCGCACCATGTCGCGCACGCCCTGCTTCACGAGCTTTGTCGGGATCGGCAGCATGCCCCATTCCGGCATGCCCGGCCCGCCTTGCGGCCCGGCATTGCGCAAGATGAGAATGTGATCCTCGGTGACGTCGAGGTCGGGATCGTCGACCGCCTTCTTCATCGACGGATAATCGTCGAACACCAGCGCGGGACCGGTGTGCTTGAGGAAGCGCGGCGCGCAAGCGCTCGGCTTGATGACGCAGCCGTCGGGCGCGAGGTTGCCCTTGAGCACGGCGAGCGCGCCTTCCTTGTAGATGGGGTTGTCGATGCCGCGAATGACGTCGGCATTGTGGACCTGCGCGCCCTCGATGTTCTCGCCCAGCGTCTTGCCGGTCACCGTGATGCAGTCGAGATGCAGATGCGGCTTGATCTGGCCCATCAGCGCCGGCAGGCCGCCGGCATAGAAGAAATCCTCCATCAGATAGGCATCGCCGCTCGGCCGCACGTTGGCGATCACGGGCACCTTGCGGCTCGCGATCTCGAAATCGTCGAGCCCGATGTCCTGGCCGGCGCGGCGGGCCTGCGCGATCAAATGGATGATCGCGTTGGTCGAGCAGCCCATCGCCATCGCGACCGCAATGGCGTTCTCGAAGGCCTTCCGGGTCTGGATCGTCGTCGGCGTCAGATCCTCCCACACCATCTCCACGATGCGGCGGCCGCATTCGCTGGCCATGCGGATGTGGTTGGCGTCGGCGGCGGGAATCGAGGAGGCGCCGGGCAGTGTCATGCCGATCGCTTCCGCAATCGCGGTCATGGTCGAGGCAGTGCCCATGGTCATGCAGGTGCCGTAGCTGCGGGCGATGCCGGCTTCGATGTCGAGCCAGTCCTTGTCGGAGATCTTTCCGGCGCGGCGCTCGTCCCAGTATTTCCAGCCGTCCGAGCCCGAGCCGAGCGTCTTGCCCTTCCAGTTGCCGCGCAGCATGGGGCCTGCCGGCAGATAGATCGCCGGGATGTTCATCGAGGTCGCGCCCAGCAGCAGCGCCGGCGTGGTCTTGTCGCAGCCGCCCATCAGCACCACGCCGTCGACGGGATGGCTGCGCAAGAGCTCCTCGGCATCCATCGCCAGCAGATTGCGGTAGAGCATCGTCGTCGGCTTGAGCAGCGATTCCGACAGTGACAACGCCGGTAGCTCGATCGGCAGGCCGCCGGCCATCAGGATGCCGCGCTTGACGTCGTCCACACGTGACTTGAAATGCATGTGGCAGGGCTGCGCATCCGACCAGGTGTTGAGGATCGCAATGATCGGGCGGTCCTTCCACTCCTCCGGCGCGTAGCCCATCTGCATGGTGCGGGAACGATGGCCGAACGAGCGCAGATCGTCGGGCGCGAACCAGCGCGCGCTGCGGAGCTGGTCGGGCGTTACTTTCTTCTTGGTCATGATTGGGTGCCCCATTTCTGCACGGTGTTCCGCTCGATGGCGCGGAAGATCAGGTTCTCGACAAAGAGCCCGATGATGATCACCGTCAAGAGGCCTGCAAAGACCGCAGGTATGTCGAGCAGGTTGCGGTTCTCGAAAATGAACCAGCCGAGCCCGCCCTGACCCGAGGACACGCCGAACACCAGCTCGGCCGCGATCAGCGTACGCCAGGCAAAGGCCCAGCCGATTTTCAGCCCCGTCAGGATCGATCCGAAGGCGGCCGGGATGAGGATCTTGGCGACATAGGGCAAGCCGCGCAGGCCGTAATTGCGCCCGACCATGCGCAGCGTGTTGGAGACGCTCTTGAAGCCGGAATGGGTGTTGAGCGCCACCGGCCACAACACCGAATGGATCAGCACGAAAACGAGACTGCCGTTGCCGAGGCCGAACCAGATCAGCGCCAGCGGCAACAGCGCGATCGCCGGCAGCGGGTTGAACATCGCCGTCACCGTCTCGAGGAAATCGGTGCCGATGCGGGTGGAGATGGCGAGAATGGTGAAGATCGCGGCCAGCACGATGCCGGCCGAATAGCCCATGAACAACACTTTCAGCGACGCCCAGGCGCGCATCGGGATGGTGCCGTCCTTGACGCGATCGAACAGCGTGATCGCCGTGTCGTGCAGCGTCGGGAACAGCAGCGGATTGTCGAGGACGACGCCGTACGCCTCCCAGACCGCCGCCAGGAACAGAATGATGACGGACTTGCGGACGAAGCCGTCGTTCCAGAGCAATTCAGGCACGCTCAGCTTGCGCTCGACCTCGCCCGCACCGGCAGCGGCCGGCTCGGCCCGCAGCAATATCTTGGCTTCGCCCATCAGAGGCTCCTCAATGCGCGGTCGCTTCTTGCGCGAACAGGAGATCGTGGATCTCCTTCTCGAGCCGGCCTGCGCTGCCGTCTTCGCTTCCGACCTTGTCGACGCCGACCACCTCGGCCTTGACGCGGCCGGGGTGCGGCGACAGCAGCAGAATGCGGTTGCCGATGCGGATCGCTTCCGCGATCGAATGGGTCACGAACAACACCGTGAATTTGGTCTCGCTCCAGAGCTGGAGCAGCTCGTCCTGGCAGGTTCGTCGCGTCAGCGCGTCGAGCGCGGCGAACGGCTCGTCCATCAAGAGGATGTCAGGCTCCATCGCCATGCCGCGTGCGATCGCAACGCGCTGCTTCATGCCGCCCGACAGCGTGTGCGGATAGGCGTCGACCACACGGGTGAGCCCGACCTTCTCGATATAGGCCCGCGCCTTCGCTTCCGCGTCCTTGCGCGAGAGCTTTCGCGCGGTGAGCAGCGGGAACATCACGTTGCCGAGCACGCTCTTCCAGGGCAGGAGCTGGTCGAACTCCTGGAAGATCATCATGCGATCGGCGCCGGGACCGTGGATCTCGCGATCGTTGATGGTCATGCGGCCTTCGCTCGGGCTCATATAGCCGCCGACGGCCTTGAGCAGCGTGGACTTGCCGCAGCCGGAGGGGCCGAGCAGCACGAAGCGGTCGGACCTGTCGACCGTAAAGCTCACCCTCTCCGTGGCGGTGACGACGGCGCTGGAGGTCTTGTAGCGCAGCGTCACGCCACTGACGTCGAGCAGCGCCATCAGTTGCCCTTCAGGTCGTGCGCGACGGGGAGATAATATTCCGTCCACGCCTTGGGCTGGGTCTTCAGGGTGCCGGTCTTGAAGAGATGGGCGGCGAACTTCATCGTGCCCTGCGGCTCGAGATTCCACTCCATCATGCCGGGCTCCTTCAGGAGTTCGAGCAACTCTTCCACGGAGGTCTTGTCGCCGGTGATCTCCTTGTAGATCTCGACCGCCTGCCTGGTGTCGCGGCGGATCAGGTCCTGCGCTTCCTTGGTGGCGTCGCGCACGGCCTGGACGATCTTCGGATTGGCGTCGGCAAATTTGGTCGTGGTGAAGAACTGGGCCTGGCTGAGCGGCCCGCCCATCACGTCCGGGGATGACAGCACGATATGCGCGCCCGGCACGTTCTTCAGCTCCAGGAAGCTGAAGGGCGGGATCGCGAAGTGGTTGTGCACCTCGTGCTTGGGGTTGGACAGCGCGGCATAGGCATCCGGGTGCCCGAGCTGAACGGTGTTGGCATCGAGCTTCGACCATTGGTCGGCGCCGAACGCCTCGGCGGCCGCGATCTGGAGCACGATCGCCTGGGTCGAGACCTTCACGGTCGGCACCGCGATCTTGTCGGAGGGGCCGAAATCCCTGATCGACTTGATGTTGGCGTCGCGGCTGATCAGCGTCATCGGCTGCGCCGAGGTCGCAACGATGCCCTTCACCCCGCCGCGGGTGCGGTCCCACAGCAGCAGCAGGTTGCCGGTGCCAGTGTTGAGGATGTCGACGCCGCCCGCGAGCAGGGCATCGGTCTGCGCCCCGCCGCCGGAGAAGGTGATCCATTTGGTGGTGACGTCCGGGACGCCGAGGGAAGCTGCGTGCTTCTCGATCAGCTTCAGCTTCTCCATGATGTGGCTCGGCATGTAGAAAATGCCGGGCTGTCGCGACAGCGCGATCTCGGATTTCTGCTGAGCGTGTGCGGCGGATGCCGACAGGGCGGTTGCTGCGATCAGGATGCCCGCCGCAAGCCTGCTGCGAAGATGGTTGATCATGGCTGTGGGTTTCCTCCGGTCATCGTCGAGCTGCGTTGACGCTGGTGATGCACTAATATATTAGTGCATCAAAGGCAAGCCCGCAGGACCCGCGATGGAATCGCCCCACCCCGCGCCGCGCGCGGCACCACGACAGGCCGCCCGGCTCGATCGCGGCCGTCAGGCCGCGCCGCAGGTGTTCGAGCGGCTGCGCAATGCAATCGTTGCCCTGGAGCTGCCGCCCGGCGCCCCACTGTCACGCGCCGAGCTTGCCGGCCAGTTCGGCGTCAGCTCGACACCGGTGCGCGATGCGCTGATGCGGCTCGAGGAAGAAGGGCTGGTCGACGTGTTTCCGCAGCATGCGACCGTGGTCAGCCGGATCGACGTCGATCGCGCCCAACAGGCGCATTTCCTGCGTCAGGCGCTGGAGCTGGAGATCGTCCGCCTGCTCGCAACCGGTGCCGACACGTCTCTGATCGTGCGCCTGGATCGCGCCATCGCATTGCAACAGCAATTTGCCAGGGCCGGTGACTTCGAGGCTTTCATGGCCGGCGACAACGATTTTCACGCCCAGCTCTACATAGCCGCAGGCAAGCAGGATCTGTGGGCGCTGGTGCGCAGCCGGAGCGGACACAGCGATCGCTTGCGACGGCTGCACCTGCCCTCGCCCGGCAAGGCCCAGAACATCGTGCGCCACCACAAGCTGATCACGCGTGCGATCGAGGCCAAAGACCCCGAGGCCGCGCAACAGCATCTGCGCAAGCATCTGTCGGGAACGCTGAGCGAGCTGGACAATATCCGAAGCAACTATCCCGAGTACCTGACAGATTAGCTAGGCAGCGTTCCGGCAGCTTCGCCGCTCCGGCCCGCGATAGTCGGGAACGCCGCCCTTGCGGCGGTCCATCGGGCCGCCGCGCAGCTTGACGAAGAAGGTCTGGACCTCGGCGGCGAGACGCTCGGCCGCTCCCGAAACCTGGTTCGCCGCCCCCCTCACGTCGTCGGCCGAACGGTTGGTTTCCGCGATTGCGCCGGAGACGGTGCCGATGCTGGTGGCGAGCGTCTGTGTTCCCGAGGCCGCCATCTGGACGTTCTGCGAAATCTCCCGCGTCGCCGCGCCCTGCTGCTCGACGGCGCTGGCAATCGCCGCGGTCACCTCGTCGATCCCGCGCATGGCGTCCGCGACCTCCTTGACGGAAGCGACGGCGCTACCGGTCGAGTTCTGGATCGCGGTGATGTGCCGGGCGATGTCCTGCGTCGCGTTGCGGGTCTGGTCGGCCAGCGCCTTGACCTCCGAGGCCACCACCGCAAAGCCGCGGCCGGCCTCGCCGGCGCGGGCGGCCTCGATGGTGGCGTTGAGCGCCAACAGATTGGTCTGGGCCGCGATCGCCTGGATCAGATCGACCACCGAGCTGATGCTCTGGGCGGCGTGCGCGAGGCCTTCGATCTCGGCCTCAGAGCGCGCGGTCACCTCGCCCGCCGATCGCACCGTCTTGTTCGACAATTCGATCTGCCGGCCAATCTCGACGATGGAGCTCGCAAGCTGCTCCGCCGCGGCAGCGACAGTCTGGACATTGACCGCGGTCTGCTCGGAGGCGGCTGCTGCGGACGCGGCCTGGTTCGTCGCATGATGCGCGATGCCGCCCAGACTCTCCGCGGTCTGCCGCATGGTGCCCGCATTCTCGCCGACCAGCGTGAGCAGGTCGCGCGAGGTTACGCGAAACTCCTCGACGGCGCTCTCCATGTTGCGATTGGACGCCTCGCGCACCTCCGCTTCGCGCGCAAGGCCCGCAGCGGCCTGCTGCTGAGCGATCACATTGTCACGGAATTTCGCCACCGCCTTCGAGACGGTTCCGATCTCGTCACCCCGTTCCGCCGTCCTGAATGCGACACTGGTGTCGCCCCCGGACAGCAGCGCGGAATCGTTCACCAGCTCGACGATCGGAAACGTGATGGATCGCGCGACCAGGATCGCAATCGCGGTGCCGAGCACGAGCCCCGCGGCGAGCAGGATCCATTGCAGCTGCAGCAGCCTCTCGGCCTCGACGGCCATGCGGCGGGCGTCCTCGGCGAGCTTCGACTGCTGGTCGCTCTTGAGGCCGCCGGCAC
The DNA here is from genome assembly GCF_042263385.1 of Bradyrhizobium tunisiense. Lineage (NCBI taxonomy): Bacteria > Pseudomonadati > Pseudomonadota > Alphaproteobacteria > Hyphomicrobiales > Nitrobacteraceae > Bradyrhizobium > Bradyrhizobium tunisiense. The sequence continues at coordinate 9,255 of NZ_JBHLEV010000003.1, read as the reverse complement.
GCTTGCCCTCCGCGTCCTTCCGGCCGTCGAGCAGGTCGAGGATGCGAGCCGCACGGGGGGCCGCCTCGGTGGACAGGATGAAGACAGGCATGTTCCATTGCGGCGTCTGGCGGATCGCGAAGATCTTGCCCGGCGACGCCGCGAAGGTTCCATTTGCCTTGGCGATGGCCTGATAGGCGGTTCTCTGGGTGGACGTCAGCAGCGCTTCCTGCGTGCCCACGGCGGCGAGCGCGGCCTTGAAAGTCGCGAGCGGCTTCTCGAATTTGTCACGGTCGGCGGCTTCGCCGGAGGCCACGTAGAGCCGCAGTTGCGATCCCGCTGCGGCAAGGTTGCCGCGGACGTCGGCGAAGGTCTTGAGCAGGTGCTTGCGCTGCGGCGTCGCCTCGAGCGTCTGCTCCTCGTCGATCATCGCGGTGATTTCGGCGAACATCGTCGCGATCAGCGGCGCGGCCTCTTTCGTCAAGAGCTCGCTCGCCGGATAGGCCGACGGGGTGAAGGCGGCCAGCTCGGCCTTGTCCTGGGCCTGGCGGAATTCCGCAATCAGTGCCCTCGCCTCGCGCCAATTGGCCTTGTTTTCCGGGCTGGAGAATCCTTCCGCCATGCGGTCGACCGCAGCCACGGTGCGATCGAGCTCGGCCCAGACCGCGGCGCGGTCGCGCTTGCCCTGCGGGTCGCCGGTCAAGAGGTAGCCTCGCAGCGTCGAGAGCGTGGAATAGAGATTGCCGACGAGCTCGGTGCTTGCAATCGCGACCGGCGCCCGCTGGTCTGTAACGGTCCTGATGCGCGAGGTGATGTCCGAGACCGCGGTGACGGTGTAGATCACGGTTGCCGCGAGCAGGAGGCAGATGAGCGCGAAACCGCCGAGCAACCGGGTGCGAATTCCGGTGCTCGCCATCGATTTGAACATGGGTCTCTCGTACTGAATTCGTCTGACCGGCGGGGCTCGCCGGGTACCCCGGACGGGGCCAATGCGATCCGTGACAATTGCCTTCTGAAACTGGTTCCGATTCTGTCCGCCGCCGTTTAACCTGCGGTGAAGTTCGGCATCCGTGCAACTACGGCGAGAAAAATAGTTCAGCCTCATGTGCACGGAACCATGCATAATGACGGCACCATGCCGAGGCCGGCGCCGGACCGCCGCACGCCATTCGCGAAGTGCTTGCAGGCTGAGCGGAATCCGAGCAACAATTTCATCTTTGATGGTTTGATTTGGGTCGCAGGGAATCTCCCATCCGGCCCGGAGGAATTCAGACGTGGCCAACATCCTGATCGTGGATGACGACCCGGCCGTTCAACTCACGATCCGGCTGCTCCTGGAGAGGGCCGGTCATCACGTCACCGTCGCCGGCGATGGCCGCAAGGGACTTGCGCTGTTCGAGGCGGGCCGGTTCGACCTGCTGTTTCTCGACATCTTCATGCCTGGCATGGACGGGCTGGAGACGATGCGGCACATCCGGGCGCTGGTTCCGGCCATTCCGATCATCGTCATTTCCGGCCGCTCGATCACGCCGGACGCCTATGCAGAGCCGGACTTCCTGAAGATGGCGACCAAGCTGGGCGCCGTGGCAAGCCTGCAAAAGCCGTTCAGACCCGGAGCACTGCTCGCCGCGGTCGACGGCTGCCTGAAGGCGGGCGAGCCGGAGGGGTCCGATGTCAGCTCCGGCCACCGATAACGAGGGCGCCTCCGCTTCAGGCCTGATCGGCCGTGATCGCCCGGGAAGTCCTGCGAGGATCCGCATGACGCTCGCCACGCGGCTGGCCATCGCAATGATCTTGCTGGTGGCGGTCACCGTGGCCGCGGTCGGCTGGCTGGGCTTTCGCAACACCACGGAGGCGGTCATTCCGCGCGTGCTGGAGCGGGTCGAAGCCCAGTCACGCCTGCTCGCGACCAATCTGGAATCCTATGTTGCCGGAGCTCGCGGCGATCTGATCGGCTATCGCTCCGCCGCGGCCATCAATGGCCTGATCCGCGCTCACCTCGGCGGAGGAATCGACCCTTCAGACGGCGTCTCTGAGCAAACCTGGCGCGAGCGCATCGCCACGCGGCTCGCGGCCGAGATCGAGGCCAAGCCCATCTACGGGCAGTTCCGGATCATCGGCCTCGACGACGACCAGCGCGAGCTGGTCCGCGTCGACCGCTCCGGCCCGAACGGAACGGCACGGATCGTCCCCGACAGCGAACTGGAGCGCAAGGGCGAACGAACCTACTTTCAGGACACGATAGGGCTGGCGCCGGGCGAGATTTACGTCTCGCCCGTCGATCTCGCGACCCGCCAGGGCGGCACCACGGCCTCGCACGGTCCGACGCTGCGGGTCGCGACGCCACTGTTCACGCCGGATGGCAAGCCGTTCGGTATCATCATCGCCAATATCGACATGCGTCCGGCGCTCGACCACGTCCGCGCGACGGCGAACTCGGGCGGGGAGATTTACGTCGTGAATTCGCGCGGCGACTATCTCGTTCATCCCGATCGCGCGCGCGAATTCGGTTCACTGCGGGGCAACCCCACCAACTGGCGCGATGATTTTCCATTCTTCTCAGCCCTGGTCGGCACCTCGGACGTGTCCACGCGGCTGATGACCGACGGATCGGGCGGGCCGAGCGGCGTGGCGATCGCGCCGGCACTGCTGGCAAGCAAGGAATGGATCGCGATCATCGTGACCGTTCCCCCGTCCGTCTTCGGCAGAGTGCCGGCCGCCATTCAAAAGACGTCCTTGCTGGTCGGCGTGCTTGCCGTCCTCGCCGCGGCTTCGCTCGCGGTGCTGCTCGCGCGCTCGTTGACGCGCCCGATCGGCCGCCTGACCGCGGCCGTCGAGGCGATCGGCCGCGGAAAACCGGCGGACATTCCCGTCGATGCCGGCGGCGAAACGGGCGTGCTGGCGCGGGCTTTCGCCCGGATGGTCGAAGAGACCCGGGCGAAAACGGCCGCGCTCGAACGCGAAATCGAGGAGCATCGCCGCACCGAGGCCGCGCGAAGCCATCATGCGGCGCGCGAGCATTTGTTCAGCGCCGCCGTCGAATCATCCGACGACGCGATCGTGATGCAATCGCTCGACGCCATCATCACGGGCTGGAATCCTGCGGCCGAACGCCTCTATGGCTATTCGGCGAACGAAGCGATCGGGAAACCCACCTCGATCATCGTCCCGCCCGACCGCCGCGACCATGGCAAGGACTATCTGGCACGGATCGCGCGGGGAGAGCCGATCGAACGATTCGAGACGGTGCGCCTGCGCAAGGACGGCACGCCGGTCGAGATTTCGCTCAGCCTGTCGCCGATCAGGGGGTCTTCGGGCGAGATCGTCGGCGTCTCCGGTACCGCGCACAGCCTCACCGAGGCACGGCGGGCCGAGCGGCAGCTCCAGCATCAGCTCGAAGAGCGCCGGCAGATCTTCGACACCTCGCAGGATCTCATCATGATCATGGATGCGCGGGGTCATGTCGCGCAGATCAGCCCGAGCAGCGAGACCATTCTCGGCTACCGGCCGGACGAGATGATTGGCCGCAGCGGCGCCGACTTCATTCATCACGAACATCTGGAGCAGTCCCGCGAGGACATGCGCGGACTGCGCCGCGGCGAGCGCGTCAAGGTCGGCGACACGCGCTGCTTCCACAAGGACGGGCACGCGGTCTGGCTGTCGTGGATGGGCAGCTGGTCCGAGCAGGCGCATCGCTTCTTCTTCGTCGGGCGCGACATGACGGAGGCGCGGCTCGCGCAGGAATCGCTGCGCGAGAGCGAGCGGCTCGCCCGCAACATCGTCGAGACCTCGCTCGACGCCTTCATCCAGACCGACGAGACCAGCAGCATCCTGAACTGGAACTCGCAGGCCGAACAGCTCTTCGGCTGGCACCGCGACGAGGTGCTGGGCAAGAGCACGATCGACCTCATCGTCGCCGAGAGCGAACGCGAGAGGGTCAGGGCGGGCCTGAAGCAGTTCCTGGAGAACGAGGACGGCAGATCACTGAATCGCCGCCGCGAGCTGATGTGCCGCCGCCGCGACGGCAAGGAATTCAAGGCCGAGCTGAGCGTCACCGCGCTGAAGCGCCGCGAAGGCGTGCTGTTCAACGTCTTCTACCGCGATCTCACCGACAAGATCGCCGCCGAGGAGCGCATCCGCCATGCCGAGAAGATGGAGGCGGTCGGCCAGCTCACCGGCGGCGTGGCGCACGATTTCAACAACATCCTCACCGTCATCACCGGGACGATCGAGATCCTCGCGGAGGCGGTCGAGCAGGAGCCGCAGCTTGCGGCCATCACCAAGATGATCGACGAGGCCGCCGCGCGCGGCGCCGACCTGACCCAGCATTTGCTCGCTTTCGCGCGCAAGCAGCCGCTCCAGCCGCGCGAGGTCGATATCAACACGCTGGTCGTCGACACCGCGAAACTGTTGCGGCCGACGCTGGGCGAGCAGATCCAGATCGATTCGGTGTTCGAGGACGAGATTTGCGTCGCGATCGTCGACCCCAACCAGCTCACCACCGCGATCCTCAACCTCGCGCTCAACGCCCGCGACGCCATGCCCGATGGCGGCAAGCTGATCGTGGAAACCGGCGCCGCCTATCTCGACGAGGTCTATGCCAGCGTCAACGACGTCCGGCCCGGCCATTACGTACTGATCGCCGTGAGCGACACGGGTACCGGAATTCCCGCAAACATGCTGCCCAGGGTGTTCGACCCCTTCTTCACCTCGAAGGGACCGGGCAAGGGCACCGGTCTGGGGCTCTCGATGGTCTACGGCTTCATCAAGCAGTCCGCCGGACACATCAAGATCTACAGCGAGGAAGGCCACGGCACCACGATCAAGATGTACCTGCCGCCCGGCAAGACGCCGACGGCGGCCGGTGAAGGCGTGACGCCGGCGACGATCGAAGGCGGACACGAGACGATCCTGGTGGTCGAGGATGACAGGCTGGTGCGCGACTATGTGCTGGCGCAGCTGCATTCACTGGGTTACGTCACCCTGCAGGCCGCCAACGCCGCGGAGGCGCTCGCGATCGTCGCGGCAGGAAAGCCGTTCGACCTTCTGTTCACCGACGTCATCATGCCCGGCAAGATGAACGGACGGCAGCTCGCCGACGAGCTCCTGAAGACGCGCCCCGATCTCAGGGTGGTCTACACATCAGGCTATACCGAGAACGCGATCATCCATCACGGCCGGCTGGATTCCGGCGTGATGCTGCTGGCGAAGCCCTATCGCAAGTCGGATCTCGCGCGGATCATCCGCAAAGCGCTGAGCGCGTGATTGCGCTCTCGTGTCCCGGACAAGGCGCAGCGCCGCAAGTGCTGCGACGCAGAGCCGGGACCCAGAACTGTCGGCGGAGAGATTGGAAAGCTGGGCCCCGGCTCTGCAGCGCATCACTGCGTGACACGCTGCGTCCGGGGCGCGAGAGGAGAGCCAGTCGCCCTACGACGCGCGTTGCGCCGCGGTCATCACGATGCGGATCAGATCGGCGGCGTTGCGCGCGCCGAGCTTCTTCATGATGTTGGCGCGGTGATCCTCGATGGTGCGCGGGCTAATGCCGAGCGTGCGGCCGGCCTCCTTGTTGGACGCACCGGAGGCGAACTGCTCGAGCACCTCGCGCTCCCTGCGCGTCAGCGGCTCGCGTCCGGGGAAATGCAGCGAGCCGAATTTCGGCGAGGCGTTCTCCGCCTGCCTGCGCGCATAGGCACCGATCGCCTCGTCGAGCCGGCCGACGATCTCGCTGCCCCGGAACGGCTTCTCGATGAAGTCGAGCGCGCCGCTCTTGATCGCGCCCACCGCCATCGCGATGTCGCCCTGTCCGGAGATCATGAAGATCGGTGCCGGATAGTCCTCGCCGTGCAGCTCCTTCAGAATGTCGAGGCCCGACTTTCCGGGGATGTTCACGTCGAGCAGGATCGCAGCCGGTGTGCGGTTTCGGGCGACGGAGAGCAGCGCTGCGCCGTCCGCGAAACAGATCACCTCATAGCCCGCCGCCTTCAACACCATCGACAGAGTGTCGCGAACGGCAGGGTCGTCGTCGACCACGAAGATTTCACCGCGAGAGCTTTGTTCGGCCATGTGCCACATCCGGTTGGCATGAAGGACTCGCGTCCGCGCCAACCGTTTATGGCGTTCGGCGCGGATTCGGCCCACCCGTATTTGTACGGGACATGCACTTAACGCACAAGTAGCGGCAGGGTGCCTAATTGCGGGGTACGGAGAATATCCATGCTAATTTCGCTCGCATCCCCCGCTCGACGCGATGCCTGAAAACGACAGCCGTCAGTTGATCGCCGCCGATCTTCGCGCTCTGATCACTCGGATCGAGAGCAGCATGCGCCTGATCGACGCAGCCATGATGGAAACCGGCTTGTTGGAAGCAGGCGATCCGGCCGGTTCCGCCGACTTTTTCGTGCTCGACGACGTCACGCCGCGCTATGCGACGGCGAGCGCCGCCCTCAACGCCTGCCGGGCGGACCTCGGCCAGGCCCTGCAATGTCTGTCGGACTTCGGCAGCCCCGGCATGGAGCGCGACCGGCGCGGCCCAGCCGCAGCATTCCCATCGCAGGGCAGTTCCGCGGCCTAGGCGCGGTGGCGTTCCACGATTGCATCGGTGGCAACACCGCCCCAGGTGTGCATCGCCGGAAGACCCATCGCGGTCTTGCCGAGATTGGCGAGGCTGATGCGCAAGGCCGCGAGGTCGAGCGGCTTCGGCAGGCTCTGGAGCTCGATCCCGACGGACCGGGCGAAGCTGCGGGCGGCGCTGCGGCGCTTGCCGTCCATGCCGCTGATGACGATCACGGCGCCGCCGAACTTCGCCGCCGCCATCTCGCGCAGCACGTCGATGCCGTCGCCATCCTCCAGCACGAGATCGAGCGTCACGCAATCGAAGCGGGCGCCACGAAGCTTCTCGATCGCGTCCGCCACCGACGGCGCCACGGTGACTTCGTGGCCGGCCTGCTTGGCGGCGACCGTGATCAGGCTGCGCTGCGTGGCGTCGTCATCGACCACCAGGAGCTGAAGCGCACGCCGCTCGGTGCTGTCGGGCAGGTTTGAAGGGACGGGGGAAAGAGAACTTCTGGGCATTGCCGTATCCTGAGATTGAGACCGTCAATGGATACACGGTTCGCGCTTCAGCGACGTAAAGCGGCCAAGGCAAATTCGCTGGGATGTTTCAGCAAATCTAAAGCAACATGCGAACGGCGCGGCCGCTGGCCCGCCGATCAGGCCGCTTCGTCACGGCCGCCGGCCGCGCCGCGCTTCTTCCTGTTCTTGCCGCGCAGGAACTGGATATCCATTTCGGCGCCGTTGACGCGGACCAGCTCGCAGCGGCGATAGGCGAGGCCCGTGGACGACAGCAGCAGAAAGAACTCTTTCAGGTTCAAGCCCTGGATCGAGCCTTCCACCGTCAGGATGGCGTCGGTGTCGGAGATCGCGTTGAGCTTGCAGTCGCGGCGCCAGGTGCCGTCGATGGCCATGATGCAGACGTCATAGCCGCGACTGAAAGTCACGCGCTCCGTGCCCTTGCCATCCTCGGCCATGTCTAGCGTCCTGCCATGACCGCCATGCGCGGTGCTGCTGCGCCGGCGAGAGCCGGCTTGGCGGCCGCCGCACGCGGATCGTTCGGTTTGTAGAGGCCGCGCCGCTCCGGAATCGGGCGGAACGTATCGGTCAGACCGACCACGGTTTCGGCCGCGCCCAGCACCAGGAAGCCGTCGGGCTCGATCTGGCGCGCCAGCCGGTTGAAGATGTTGATCTTGGTGTCCTGGTCGAAATAGATCAGCACGTTTCGGCAGAAGATGACGTCGAAGGTGCCGAGCTGGGCGAAATCGTGCAGCAGGTTGAGCTGTCGATGCTGGATCATCGCCCGCAACTCGGGATTGATCTGCCAGGTCTCGCCGGTTTGCTTGAAATATTTCATCAGCATCTGGATCGGCAGGCCGCGCTGCACCTCGAACTGGCTGTAGATGCCGGCCTTGGCCTTCTCCAGCACCTCCTGCGACAGATCGGTGGCGATGATCTCGACGCGCCAGCCGGTCAGCGCCGCCCCCATCTCCTTCAGGCTCATCGCCAGCGAATAGGGCTCCTGCCCGGTCGAGCCCGCGGCGCACCAGATGCGCACACTCCGGCGCGCCGCGCGCGCCTTGATGATTTCGGGCATGATGGTGTCGCGGAAATGATCGAACGGGACCTTGTCGCGGAAGAAGAAGGTCTCGTTGGTGGTCATGGCTTCGACCACGTCGGTGATCAGCGTACGCGAGCCGCCTTGCAGCTTCTGCACCAGTTCGGCGATACCGGAGAGGCCGGCCTTGCGGGCGAGCGGCAGCAGGCGGCTTTCGATCAGATATTGCTTGTCTGCGGACAGGTCGAGCCCGGAATTGTCCTTCAGGAACTTGCGCAGATACTCATACTCGGTCGGGGTCACGGATGGCCTCTTCGAAGCTGTACTGGAACACTCTGGCCAAAGCACTTCGGCCAGACACACTCAGACCATGGCTTGTCCGACCGGGATCAAACCAACCTCTGCGAATTTGTCGGCGATGATGTCTTTGTCGAAGGGCTTCATGATGTACTCGTTGGCGCCGCCGCTGAGCGCCTGGGCGATATGAGCCACGTTGTTCTCGGTGGTGCAGAACACGACCTTGGGCTGGTCGCCGCCGGGCAGGCGGCGCATGTGGCCCATGAACTCGAAGCCGTCCATCACGGGCATGTTCCAGTCGAGCAGCACCGCATCGGGCAGCTGCCGCTGGCAGATTTCGAGCGCCTTCGAGCCGTCCTCGGCCTCGGTGACTTGGAACTCCAGGCCTTCCAGGATCCGGCGCGCGATCTTGCGCACGACGCTGGAATCATCGACCACCAAACATGTCTTCATTTTGGTTCTCCGGCTTCGACGTTTTTTCGTTGGCTCACGCGGCCATTTGCACTTTGGTTTCAAGCTCGAGGACGCGATCGACGTCGAGGACGACCATGAGCTGTCCGTCGAGGCGGTGGACGCCGCCGGCGAGCTTGGCCATGCGGGGATCGAGGTTGACGGGGTTCTCTTCCATGCCGGTCTCGGGCAGGCGCAGCACCTCGCCGATCTGGTCGATGAGCAGGCCGTAGGATTCGCCGCGCAGATCGACGCCGACCGCCATCGGCACCTTGCCGTCCTCGGGCTGCGGCAGGCCGAGCCGGGCGCGCATGTCGACCACGGTGACGATGCGGCCGCGCAGATTGAGGACGCCTGCGATCTCGCGCGAGGACAAGGGCACGCGGGTGACGCGCTCGGGCATGAACACGTCCTGGACGCGG